>NZ_VUOS01000054.1 GCF_009829325.1 Nocardia sp. CY41 | reverse complement strand
CCTTCAACAGGGCCAAGCACTGGCGGGCGGTGGCCACTCGCTACGACAAACTCGCGATCACCTACCGGGCCGGATTCGTCCTGGCCCTCGTCGTTGAATGGCTCAAATCATTGGGAGACACGACCTAACATTCATCAGAACGTTTTTACCCTGCGAGACGACGACGCCTCGAGAATGAGACCACCCGCGTGACCTGGTCAGTGATGAGAACCGCCGCTGACGACGATCTCGACGGCGCCCCACCGACCGCCACGACGAGAAGGACGACACCATGGCCGGGCTGCTGAATTCCGCGCATGCCATCACCAAGCTCCCCGCTCAGGACCTCGATCGAGCGCGACGGTTCTACCGTGACGTCCTCGGGCTCGAAGCTATCGAGGAACGCGAGGGTGGATTGCGCTACGTGTGCGCGACGACGGAGTTCCACCTGTTCCTGTCGTCCGGGACCGCGTCAGGAACCGCGACACAGATCGGCTTCGAGGTCGATGACCTCGACAAGGTCATGGCCGAACTCCGGGAACGCGGACTGCGCTTCGAAACAGTCGATGTCCCCCGCTTCATGGTCCACGGCGATATCGTGACCGTCCCCAGCAACTACCCCAGCAAGGGCAACGGCGAGCGCGGCGCGTTCTTCCGCGACAGCGAGGGCAACTTACTCGCCCTCGGACAGGCGACCCGATCTTGACTCGAGACAACACTGCCGCGGCGTGCGGACGTCGACCACGCCCGTGTGGCCGATCAACATACCTGTCACTTGATCGGCCTTTCTGTCACCACATCTCCGCGGGTCAGCGGAGTGTCTGGGTGTCGTCTGCCAACGTCGTGGGACCACAACGTTGCCAGTCGTGGGACCACCTGCAGCAGGTGACCCACTCAGAAACATGTTCCAGATCTGCTATGCGGACCGATCATGGCGACGGCAGTTGAACGACCTGTGCCGATGTGCGGATGCATCCGCGGTGGCGGTCGCGGGCACGAGCACCGTCATCCTCCGGTCAGTCCCCATTCGCCGAGACCGCTGTAGACGCGGGCGACGCGGAACCGTGGCGCGTCGAAGCATTCTGCCACTCCCGTATGGATCGCGATCAGCGAATCCGGTCCTCGCCACCAGGTGTCGGCCAGGCCGCGCACCTCGGTCACGGGTTCGAAGGTGCTCAACGGCAGTTTCGTCGATCGCATCACCGCGAAGCGTGCTGATCCGCGGGGCGTAGGACGACGCATGATGGGCTAGCGCAAGCGATTCGATCCATCCTTCGATGCTCGCGTGCAACGGCACCCACCGCTCTCCGTCGATACCGAATTCTCCTGCGGGACCGATCGAGAACGAGTAGGCCATCGATACTCGCTGCGTCCCCGCATCGAACCACCCGACCCGTTCGACCGCGTCGACGGGCATCTCGGCGTACAGCATCTTGGGCCCGCCCTCATAGTCCTGAGACGGCGGCAGAACCAGCCCACCCCACCGCCGCTGAAACTCGACGACCCGATCGATCTGCGTTGCGGGAATCCCGATTTCGAACCACCGGTCCCGATACTCCTCCAACCGTGGACATTCACCACGAGCACACTGCGTCGAAATGAACCACTCGGCCCGACGCGTGAGCCGCTCGGACGAATCGATGACGGGCTGCAGATCCACGCGGCCGACAGTAACCGACTCGACAGTTCGCATGAATACCCGCTCATGCCGCATGTTGGCCGTTCGGGGCGGCGTCTCCCTGCCTGGACCGCGTCCGGGCTCCTGCCCGGTCCGATCACTTGGCGAGATGCGACCGCGCCCTGGCCTCAGTCGCTGGAGATCGAACGGGCTCTCATCACCGATCCGGACGCGGTCGGACTGCGCATCCAGGGTGCTGACGAATGGAACGTCTGAACATCGTGCTCTTCCGCGGTGGATGGGCAGATCTCGATGCCCTGGCCAACGGCGAAGTCGCCACGGAATGCTCGCAGATCACCAGCCCAGAGGAGTTCGGCGCCCTGCTCGACTCCGCGGTCACACGCTTCATGGAAGCCGGTCGGCCACCGGCCACCTGAGCGCAAGATCATCTACTCATGATCGCGCCTCCACCGAGGCCGCTGCAGCAACCAGATCGGCTGCCGGGCGGTTGCCCGCGACGATAATCGGAGTACAGTCAAAAATGAGCACGCTCGATTTTGGATCGGAGTGACATGGCATGATCTCGGTGCACGAGGGTCGGCGCGACCGCAATATGCGGGAGAAGCGCGAGCGGATCGCCGCTGCCGCGGCGCAGCTGTTCGAGGAACGCGGGTTTCTCGCGGTCACCACGCAGGAGATCTCCGAGCGGGCCGATGTCGCGGCGGGGACGCTGTTCCGGTACGCGGCGTCCAAGAGCGAACTGCTGCTCATGGTCTACAACGAGGAGTTCCGGCGGGCGGTCGCCGCGGGCCGGGAACGCGCGGCTGTCTCGGACGACGTCGCCGACGCGGTGACGAGGCTGGTCCTTCCGGTGGTCGAGCGCGCTGTCGAGCGCCCCGAGAACAGTGCCGTGTACCAGCGCGAGCTGCTCTTCGGCGCGGCGACCGACGTCCACCGGTCGGTGGGACTCGCGCTGATCGCCGAGTTGGAAGCGGCGATCGCCGATCGCCTGACCGCGGAAGCCGCCGCGCGCGGCCTGCCCGCCGACGAGGACCGCGCCCGGCTGGCGAGCGGCAGCGTCTTCGCCGTCACCCATCTCGCCATCGCGCGCCTGTCCACCGGCGCGCACCCCGGCCATGACATGACCGAGGACCTTCGGGCCCAGATCACGCAGATCGTTACAGGGTTCCTGACGTGGACCAACGGGCCCGATGCACATGCAGCCGAGTAGCAGGCCCATTGAGACAACCCGGAACGAGAGGGCAGACACCCTCACGACGAAGGAGAAGTGATGTCCGTAATCGAGAAGGTCACCGTCCTGGGCACCGGTGTGCTGGGCGCACAGATCGCCTTCCAGACCGCCTACAGCGGATTCGAGGTCACCGCCTACGACATCAGCGAGGAAGCCCTCGACAGAGCTCGGCACACCCTCGACGGGCTGATCCAGGCCTACAAGGCCGACGATGTCGCCGGCGCCGCCGACGGCAAGGGCGAACAGGCACTGAGCCGCATCACCCTGTCGGCGGATCTGGGCTCGGCCGTCGCCGACGCCGACCTGGTGATCGAGGCGATCCCCGAGGTTCTCGAACTCAAGCGCGACACCTATCGCAAGCTCGGCGAGCTGGCTCCGGCCGAGACCGTCTTCGCGACGAACTCCTCGACCCTGCTGCCCAGTGATCTGAAGGATGCCACCGGCCGTCCGGATCGCTTCCTGGCGTTGCATTTCGCGAACAAGGTGTGGCAGTACAACACCGCCGAGGTGATGGGCACCGCCGACACCGATCCGGCGGTCTTCGACGCGGTGGTTTCTTTCGCCGGCGAGATCGGCATGGTGCCGATTCCGGTCCACAAGGAGAAGGCGGGCTACGTGCTCAACTCGCTTCTCGTGCCATTTCTCAACGCCGCGGCCGCGCTGGCCGCCGGTGGTTACGCCGATCCGCACGACGTCGACAAGGTGTGGCGCATCGGTACCGGCGCCCCGGTCGGCCCGTTCCAGATGTACGACATCATCGGGCTCAATACGCCCTACAACATCCTGTCCCACGGTGACGCCGAAGCGCAGAAGCTCGCGGCGTGGCTGAAGGAGAACTACATCGATAAGGGCAAGCTCGGCATCAGCAGCGGTCAAGGGTTCTACAGCTACGGCAAGTGACCGATCCGACGAGCAAGGGGCACGACATGCGTTACACGAGTGGCAATTACGAGGCCTTCGCGCGGCCGCGCAAGCCGGCGAAAGTGGATGGGAAGACCGCCCGGTTCGTCGGCGCGGGACTGTCGTCGCTGGCCGGTGCGGCGTTCCTCATCCGGGACGGCCGGATGAACGGTTCCGACATCACCGTCTATGAGCGGCTGGCGCTGCCCGGTGGTGCCCTCGACGGGATCAAAGAACCGAAGCGGGGTTTCGTGATCCGCGGCGGCCGGGAGATGGAAGATCATTTCGAGTGTCTGTGGGACCTGTTCCGCTCGATTCCCTCCCTCGAGGTCGAGGATGCCAGCGTGCTCGACGAGTTCTACTGGCTCAATCGCGACGACCCCAACTATTCGCTGCAGCGCGCCACGATCAATCGTGGCCAGGACGCGCATACCGACAACCTGTTCGCGCTGTCGGATAAGGCGCAGAAGGACATCGTCGAAGTCTTCCTCGCGACCCGTGAGGAGATGGAGAACAAGCGGATCGATGAGGTTTTCGGCAAGGAGTTCCTGGCGAGCAATTTCTGGCTCTACTGGCGGACGATGTTCGCGTTCGAGGAATGGCACTCGGCGCTGGAGATGAAGCTCTACCTGCACCGGTTCATCCATCACATCGGCGGGCTGCCCGATTTCTCCGCACTGAAGTTCACCAAGTACAACCAGTACGAATCGCTGGTGCTGCCGCTTTACACCTGGCTGCTCGATCAGGGGGTCGTGTTCGAGTTCTCCACCGAGATCACCGATGTCGACTTCGACATCGATGCCGGCACCGGCCGCAAGCAGGCCACCCGCCTGCACCTCGTGCAGAACAGCGAACCGGCGACCGTCGATCTCACCGCCGACGACCTGCTGTTCATGACCATCGGCTCGCTCACCGAGAACTCCGACAACGGCGACCACCACACACCGGCCCGCCTCGACGACGGCCCGGCGCCGGCCTGGGATCTGTGGCGGCGCATCGCGGCCAAGGACCCGTCGTTCGGGCGGCCCGATGTCTTCGGCAACCACATCCCGGAGACGAAGTGGGAATCGGCCACGGTCACCACGGTGGACCGGCGTATTCCGGCCTACATCGAAAAGATCGCCCGGCGCGATCCGTTCAGCGGCAAGGTGGTCACCGGCGGGATCGTCACAGCCCGAGATTCCAGCTGGCTGCTTTCCTGGACAGTCAACCGCCAGCCGCATTTCAAGCAGCAGTCGCCCGACGAGATCGTGGTGTGGGTGTATTCGCTGTTCGTCGACGTGCCGGGGGATTACGTGAAGAAGCCGATGCAGGACTGCACCGGGGAGGAGATCACCCGGGAATGGCTCTACCACCTCGGAGTCCCGCTCGACGAGATCGATGAACTCGCCGCGACCGGCGCCAAGACCGTGCCCGTGATGATGCCGTATGTGACCGCGTTCTTCATGCCGCGCCAGGCCGGTGACCGGCCCGACGTGGTTCCGGAAGGCTCGGTGAACTTCGCCTTCATCGGCCAGTTCGCCGAATCCGCCGAGCGCGATTGCATCTTCACCACCGAATACTCCGTCCGCACCCCGATGGAGGCGGTCTACACCCTCCTCGACATCGAGCGCGGCGTGCCGGAAGTGTTCAACTCCACCTACGACGTCCGTACGCTGCTCGCGGCGACCAGCCGGCTGCGCGACGGCAAGGAGATCGGGCTGCCCGGCGGGCCACTGGCGCGCAAGCTGATCCTGCACAAGCTCGACCAGAACGAGATCGGTGAGCTGCTCACCGAATTCGGGCTGATCTCCGGCGAGTAGGCCGTTTCCCGCCGCGACACCGCCAGAACCTCCGGCGGTGTCGCCCTCGCCGGCATCGCGACCTGCTGCGCCCCCGTCGCGGTGCGGCGCTGGCCCAGTCGTGTTTGTGCTGCGCCGCTCTGCGCGATGTCCGCGCCCCAGTCGGTGGTCTACGCGCTGCTGTGCTGATCCCGCGAACGGGAGCACGGTGGCCGGGTCCGCTGCCGGCGTTGACCGGCCGTCCCGGCGCCGCGCCGAATGGCGGCGTGCCCTCGGAAAACGATCCCGTCGGCAACAATTCCCGTACCGAATATTTGTGACAACACATGAAAACATTTCCGACACCACGCTGCGACCGGCTTACCGCGAAAGCGTGAACGCGTTTCTATATCAAACTGTGATTGGCAGGAATTATTGCCTACTCGCCGGTAACTACCGGATTGTGTGCGGTGTATAAAGCGATCGCTCCTAATTGTTGCGAACGACTATGCGGTGATGTCGGTGCGTGTTCTGATGAGTCCCGTCCCGATCATGGGGCGAATCACATTGCACTACCGAGGATGACTGTATGACCTCCAAGAAGAATCGTTCGCTCGCCATCGCCGCCCTGGCCCTGACTGCGGCCGCCCTCGGCGCCGGCACAGCCTCCGCCGCGCCCACCACCCCCGCCACGACGCCCGTCGCCGGCTCCGTGGAGGTGTGCCTGCCGATCCCGGTCGGCCCGATCGAACTGAGCCTCTGCCTGTAGCAGACCGTTCTGAGCGGCGGTGGTGGTTGCCGCGGAAGTGCCACCACCGCTGCGGGTGGGCAAAAACAGCCGACAGCGGGCGTCGATTCCTGCCCGGCATGTCAAGCGGAAACGCCCCGCACGATCACCTTTGGCGTATCCGAGGTGCTCGGTCATCTCCGCTTCCAGGGTGGCTCATGACGCGGCGGGTCACCGCCGTCAGCGGCCGGCCCCGGTCAGCGACAGGCCCTCGTTGCAGGCTGTTCCACAAGTTCGTGCGCGATCCGGGCATCCAGCCCACCCTCAACAGCCCGGATTGTTTTGTCGTTCAGGGTGGTCCTCCCTCGCCGAAGCAGCGGCAGGTGACTTCGGCATCCTGCCGCGCGTGATTGCACCGGAAATCCAGGCTCGGCGGTGGGAATGAAGTTGGCGGGAAAGGTGACGCCGTCGCCGGTCCGCACCGTGGTCGATTCCAACCGATCGACGGCGACGAACTGCTGTCGTGGACATCGGGGGCCGACATGATGTCGCGGTCGGCGCGGCGGGCGTGCGGCAGTACTCGCTGTGCGGCGACCCGGCCGACCGGGGGCGCTGGCGGATCGCGGTGCTGCACGAACCGGACGCGCGCGGCGGATCGGCCTACCTGCACCGCGCCGCGCATCCCAGCTCGGTACTGCGAGTGTCACTGCCGCGCAATAACTTCGAACTCGTGGGTTACTCGTCAGTGGGGCGGGGCTGGGCGGCTCGCGCCTTTCGCCCGCGTGCCCGCGTGGGCAGTTCCGCCCTGCCGGTACGCGGCCGGCCACACCGGCTCGGGCGAGCGGTGAGACGAAGACGCGGTGAGCAACTACCCGGAGGCGATGCGTGAGGCATTGCGATCGAACGATATGACCTCCGCGGCGGGCTATCTCGGCTCCAGCGTGTTCGGCCTGTTGCTGCCGCTGCTGGCGATGTTCTTCGGCGCGACCTTCGATGCCCGTGCCATCGCAGGCGATGAGGAGTCCGGGTATCTGGATCTACTGCTGGCGTATCCGGTCAGCCGCACCGGCCTGGCACTCCAACGATTCGCTGCCCTGGCCACCGGTGCCGTCGCGATCGGGGTAGCAGTACTGCTGGGCATGGTGGCGATTCGCTCATCCGCCGAACTCGATTCGATCAGTATCGGTGAGTTCGCGGCGCAAAGTCTCCACCTGACGGTGCTGGCGATCGTCTTCGGGGCTCTGGCCATCGGCGTCGGCGCTGTCACTGGAAGGCGCGGCCCCGTCCTGGCCGGAACGGCGGGAATCGGAATACTCGCCTACGCCGCCAACAGCCTCGCCGGTGTCATCGGCGCCACCGCACGGTGGCGCCCCTCGCCGCCTTGCCCGAATCAGCCGGTGAAGGACTCCGGGCCGAAGCGTCCCCAGGCCACGAAGGCGGCCAGTGCGAGGTAGACGAAGTTCAGCGCGACGTATTTGTACTGCTCGTAGCGGGCGTGGGTGATCATCGCGCCGATCATCAACAGGATCCAGCAGACGGCTGTCACCGGCACCATCATCGGTGCGATGTCGAGCGCGGCGGGCAGGATCAGTCCGGCCGCGGCCAGAAGCTCGAGGACCCCGAGAATCCTGACGAAACCGGCGCTTGCGTGCTCGGTCCATCCGCCGCCGGATTTCGCGCCCAGTTCGTCCAGCTTGTCCTTGGGCATGAACGTCTTGGTGGCGCCACCGAACAGGGCGAGGGTGGCAAGCAGCCCGGCGACGATCCAGAGGGCGAGGTTCATGAGCTTCTCCTTCAGGTGCAGGCGAGTCGGGCCCGTCCTCGTTCCGGCCGAGCCGTTCATCGCCGACAGGTCGCCGGACGATGCCGTTCGCGGCACCGCTGTCGGCTTCCCGATGGTGTGACTGGTCGGCCATGAGACACGGCCGCCCCCGCGCGTGTGACACCACGCTGATGTGATGTGCGTCATGACGCGCACTGCCTGGCGGCGAACGCGCCCGGCGCCAGGGCGGCCGAGAGGGAGCGATCCTCGATGCACCACATTCTCGGTGGCTGATCTGCATCACCCGCTAGATCTCCCCGTTCGCCCACCTCAGCGCCGTACCCGACACCGCACGGAACTCGCAAGCGCCGCGCTCACCGCCATCGCCACCGCCATGGCGGTACTCGGGCTGTACGGCTACGCCCGCCGCGACCTGAGAGGTTGACCGACTTCCACCGGCGTCCCCACGATCGAGACACCGGGGTGGTGGGAACGTTGCGGTCCGAGAGTGTCCAGTCGCGATGCCACCGCACGACGAAGAACGATCGACACTCCGGCAACCCAGCCCAGAAACCGCCACGGTCCGCCACGCCTGCTCACCCCCACACGGTAAGCGCGGCGGGCGCCGGCCCTCATCCCTGTGCGGGCGTCGAGCCGGGAAGGGACGCCGAACCGCCTTGGAAAGCCGGATAACCGGTGGATCAGTTGATTGGGGATATGTGCCCCGGCGTCATGGACTTTCGGCTCTATGTGTGGAACGGCTGCCCTTGATGGCATGAGAGTCCAGTCCGAACGTCCGAGAAAGTGAGGCCGGCCCGTGTCGGTGATCGAGCGACTGTCGCCCCCGATCGATCCGGTGATGGCGATCGAAACACGTGGGCACGTGGTGGATTGCGAAACGAGTCGGCTGACTCGAATGCTGACCCGGGTGCTGCGACGTCACCACATCACCGCGCCGGCGCGGGTTCGCTTGTCCGTGCGAGGCGTGGGTGAGCCGGCTCTCGTGCAGGTCAACGTCCCATTTCTGGATGCGCCGACGCGGATTCAGATCAGCGGCCCGCGTGGATTCGTCGCCACCTTCGCGGCGGAGCGACTCGACCGGAAATTGGCCCGCCTGGCGGGGCGAGGAGAATCGCGGTACTGGCCCGACCCCGCTCGGCTGCCGCTGGCGCTGGTGTCGCGTGAGCGGCCGATCGTGCGACGCAAGGTCTGCGACCCGATCGTCACCGACCTAGCCGAGGCCGCGGGGATCATGGACGCGATGGACTATGACGCTCATCTGTTCGTGGACGACCGGACTGGTGAGGATGCCGTTGTCTTCTGGGCAGGGCCGTTCGGAGTGCGGCTGGCCCGGCAACATCAGGTGCACTCACAGCAGTCCGCAACACTACCGATGTTCACCGTGCAGCCGCGACCAGCACCGCGCCTGACCGACCAGGAAGCCGCCGCCCGGCTCTGTAGGTACGGTCTTCCGTTCTTGTTCTACAACGATCCGCGCGGATGCCGCGGGCGACTGATGTATCGCAGGTACGACGGGGATCTGGCAGTCGTCGTGCCTGCGGGGTCCGAAGTTCGCGATGCGGCGAAAGCGCTGTCGTGATGGAACCCGGAACCGGCGACGACGCGCTGCGTGATGTCGTGGATCTCGACCGCGCCGAGGCGCTACGCCTGTTGGCGTCCGCCCCGCTCGGCCGAGTCGTATACACGCGCAACGCCTTGCCTGCGATACGTCCGGTGAATCATCTGGTCGATGGGGGGCTGATCGTAGTGCGCACGCGTCTCACCTCCCGGTTCACCAGCGCCGTGCGCGGCAACTCTCCCGTGGTCGTCACATACGCCGCTGATGACATCGACCCGGTCCGGCGCGTCGGATGGTCGGTGTCGGTGACGGGATTGGCGCATACGGTCACCGATTCGGTGCGAATCGCGCGATATGAGCGGTTGCTCCAGCCGTGGGTCGAAGGGGTGATGGACAGCGTCATCACGATCGAGCCCGATATCGTGTCCGGGATCCGTCTGGTCGAAGGAAAACCGGCCGCGATCGATGTCGTCGGTCCATCCGGTGCCACAGTGTGAACTCTGCACCGGCATGACGATATGGATCTGGGCCAACGCCGTCGGCTGGATCGCCGGACTGACCGCCTTCATGGCGGTCACCAGCCCACTCTGGCGTGCCGGGCAGTCGGCGGCGACCACGGCGGTGATCGGTGCGCTCGGTGGTGTCGTGATGGCGGCGGTGATGGCAGCGATGACGGGGGCTTTCCTGGTTCGCATCCTGAAGCCGGGGCATCTCCGGGCTGCGGTCGCGTAGCTCGAAGTCTGCTTGCCGCCGACGAGGCCCCCGCGTGTATGCGTCGCGATCGGCCCGCGGACGGTGCCTCACCCAGGCAGGACGGCGTCGTAAGCCGGCGCCACCGCTCCGCGCCAGGCCCGTAGCGCCGTGGCAATCGATGCCTCGATCGGCTGCGTGGTGTCGAGCGTGATGGCCTCCGGCCACGGCGCGGCTGTGGCCGCCAGAGCCGCCGCGATCGCGGGAGTGGCCTCGGAGTCGCTCTTGGGCCTGGCGGCGATGCGCTCGGCCGCGACAGTCGAAGGGCAGATGCATCGCAACTGTACAAGATCACTGTGCGTGTCATCGGCAAGGGCGACGGCGCGGGCACGCTGGTCGGAGTCTGTCCAGCTGGCGTCGAGGACGACTGGGATCCCCTGCTCGAGCCGCTCTCGGGCCTGTTCCAACATCCGTGAATACACGAATGCCTTCGCGGCGGGCCGATAGGCGCCCGCACCGAAGACGCCTGCGGCGCCGGCAACGGATCCCGCAGCACGCAGCTCGGCGCGGACAACGTCGCTGGAGATCGTGACGGCCCCGGTGGCAGCGGCGAAATGAGCCGCCACCGTGGACTTTCCGGTGCCGGGCAGGCCGCCGACGAGCGCGAGACGGACGGCGCCGCGCTCGAGGTGCTCGACGGCGAGTTCGAGATGCCGCTCGGCGCGCCCGGCAGCTTCCAGGTCGCCCTGATCGGCACGGATGCGGTCGGTCTTCGCCCGGACCATCGCCCGATAGGCGATGTAGTGGCGCCGAAGCGACGCAGGAGGCGAATCGCCCGCGGCGTGCAGGTAGTCGTTCAAGAACGAGTCGGACTCGACTGAATACCCCGGGAATTCGAGATCCATCGCGAGGAAGGCGGCATCGTCCAATCCGTCGACGAAGCGCAACTCGTCGTCGAAGTCTAGGCAGTCGAGAATGCGGAAGCCGTCCGGCTGCACGAAGATGTCTTCGGCGAGCAGGTCTCCGTGGCCGTCGACGACGCGGCCGTCGGCGATGCGCTGTGCCAGTAGGGCGCTGCGGCCGTCGATGAAGCGCATCGCCAGATGTTCGGCGCGGGCGAGCATGTCGGATTTGTCCGCCAACCGGGGGTCTTCGCGTAGCGGTCGCAGCAGGCTATTCCATCGCCGGCGTGCCGGCCCGGTCGATCTCGGCGCCGCGCCTCGCGCCCGCGTGGAAGTGCGCCAGCGTCTGCGCCAGCGCGCACAGATCGGCCGCTTCCCGTGTCGGGTCCGCGAGCGCGGTGGACAAGCGCAGCTCGTCGGGCATCCGGCGCATGACGATGACCGGTTCAGCCGCGCCGCCTCCTGGGTCTGTCAGATGGGCGAGACCAAGATAGACGTCAGGTGCTACCCGCTGATTCAACTCCAGTTCGCGGGCGCACGCCCGTTCCCTGGCCTCCGGTGTGCCGAAGTCGAGGAAGTCGGTGACAACTGGTTTCTTGACCTTGTAGGCACGGTCTCCACAAAGGACGACCAGCCCGGTATGTGTCTCGCGCAATTGCGCGAAGGTTGGGTGCGGGTGGGTCGTCGTGCCGGGGGCGGTGGGCAGGACGGCGTCGTCGGGCATGGCGACTCCCTCTCGGTGACGAGTGAACTGCCGGATCGGTTGGTTTCCTAGCGGGAGGCGAAAGCTCCCGGCACGGCCAGTCTCGCAAGAATCATCCCGACGACCTGGAGGTGGAACGCCTCACATTCGTGTACCAATGTCATCGGCACGATGACCTCCAGCGTGGTCCGCTGGGACTTCCACGGGTGCGAGGACCTAATTCCCAGTACCTGAGAGGCGGCCGACTCTGCTCCGGTCGTCCGCGAACAGGCACCTTGGAGCGGGATCAGCTCGGCGACCGAACGATGAGTACCGGCCCTTTCGCGGCGTGCAGTACCGCCTGACTCACCGATCGCAGATCACGTATGGTGCACGATCCGATCGAGTTCGGTATGCGCGGTGCGCCTTGCCCAGACACGTGCGCAGTCCAGCTCGCCGGGAGAGAGGGGTCCGGTCGTGCCTTCGACGATGAAATCCACCGGCTGGTCGGCAAGAGAGTAGCCCAATCGACGCAGCCGTTTCCCGATGCCGCGCGCGGCCGAGCCAGACAACCAGGGCGGTTTGGCGACCTTGGTGCCGAACGCCAACGCGCGGTGGCCGGCCGACACCGCCGGTGCGCAGTCGAGCCATTCTCGTACGCCGAAGTCGGTCGCTATCGGGGCGTCGGTGAGCTTCGCGGCGTCGCGGCGCGTCTGCGGCCGGCTGAGCCCGAAGGCGTGGGTGGGACCGCCGACCACGAGCAGATGGAGCGCCGGTCCGCACACTTCCGCCGCTGCCAGCACGTTCACCACTTCTACCTCTGCATACTCACTCAGCCCCTGCGCGATGGCCTCGGCGACCGCCGCCGTGTTGCCGAACATTGATTCGTAGATGATTCGCGCGCGCATGATGATGTTCTCCTCTGCGCTGTGCCCGGGTGAGGACTCCGACGATAGTGCGACGGAGAGCGGCCCGAACAGAGTCGAACCGACCATCGCCAGGGGGACCTTCGCCCCGTGATGGCGATGCCTCTCGTGGCCGGTCCCGTTTCCGGCGAGCCGTTCGGCGGTCGGTAGGCGATGCTGAGGCGGTGCCGGCACGTTTGCTTCCGGGACTGGGGCAGCTCGACAGCACCCCCAGCCGAACGGCTGCACCGCTTGGACACAATCCACCGACCAGCAGAGCGAGCACCCCGGGCGGCGCGGCGTACCGATCGTGGTCGCGCATCGCCAGCGCGACGGCGGTCAGCAGGCGGTGGTGGACTCCGGGCCGACCGACAGCGGCCGGGAAGCCGCCGGCGCAGGGTAGGCCGCCAGCGGTCCGATGGCCGAACTGTCGGGCCGGGGAATCGTCTTCGCGATGCCTCGGATCGAACACGAGCTGCGCGACGCCCTGGACGCTTCCGGCTGACTTCGAAAATCGGCGAGCGATACTGGCCGAGGCCGTCGACTGCTTCACCTCCGGAGGCCGCTCGTCGGCTCGGCCGTCCGCAACCGTGTCGTGACGGCCTCGACCGCGCGGGGAACGGCGGCGGCGACCGGCTCGGACAAGCCCGTACCCAGATCGAGACAGGCTGCGTCCACGGTGATGACGACGATTCTGCCGGGGAGTCGGCCGAGGACGCGGCCCAGTGGCAGCGCGTCCTGGATACCGTGAGACGACGCGCCGCAGGTCGTTCTCCATCGCCGCCTTGTTCTGGGATGTCGGCGGGATGATCGTCGCCGAGCGAACGACTCCTCGATCGTCGATCTCGTATCTGTGGTAAAGCAGCCCCCGGGGCGCTTCGCTCACACCGTGACCGATACCGGCGCGGGGTGCGACCGGAACCGCGGCGCGGGCGGGGCGGCGGGCAGTCGCCCGGCGGAGTCCAGTTCGTCCAAGACGATCGCACCATCGCGAACCTGCGGACCGATGACGCGGTAACCGTGCCCGCGCCACGCTGGTGCTGCGCAGCGACTTGGATATACCGGGCGGGCGGCCGTTCGATCCGCGCGGCCCGCTACCCCGCGCGTTCACCGAAGGTGTGTGGGGATTCCATCTGACAGAGCTGCCAGGTCTTCGCACCCGCATGGTGGTTCGGACTGTCGGCCGCGACGCGCCTCGCCCGCTCATGGCCGTCATCGATACCTTGTTCGGCGAGCCGGCCCACCTGATCATGCAGCTACGTCAATATTTCTTACCGAGCCGCTCGACCGCAAAGCCGAAATCCGTTGCTACCTCCGTGATAGAGATGGCAACCTGATCGCGATCGGCCAATCCACCGGCATGCTCGAAGGGGTCTTTGCCGACCGCCGAATCGTCGGTGCGAATGACCGATGACCGACTCCCGCGGCAGGGTTTGCATCGGTCTGGTCACCACGGCGACCGACTCGAGTTCGTCGCTGCCGAACTGAATGACCCACCGCGCGAACATCTCGGCTGGGCGCACGTCGTGCTACCGAGCGAACCGAGCGATGTCCTCGGCAACGCGCTCTGGTGCTTCGAAAGGGAACGCGTGACCGAGCCCGGGATAGATCAGCAATTCCGAACCGTTGATGTAGCGATGTAGCACGATGGAGTTGGCAGCGGGTTCTTGCTCGTCGTTCTCCGCGCCCACGATGAGGGTGGGCATCCGCAGGGCCGGCAGGCTGCCGACGACGTTGGTGGTGGGGTTGATGAGCCAGTCGATCATCGCGGCGCGTTGACGGTTGAGGCCGGCGAGGTTCACCCCGACCCTGTCGGGGCGCAGGCCTGTTCGTCGACGCCACGCTGCCAGATCGTCGGGGTGGTCGCTGAAATACAGGGGAATGACCTGGTCGGCAGGCGCAAGCGGGTCGAACGCGGGCATGCCTCGGACCAGACTGGGCAGATCGGGTAGCACCTGCTGTGCCCCGCCGGGGCCGGTACCCATCAGGACGATGGCGCCGACGTCATCGGGATGGTCCACGGCCATGCGTTGCGCGACGAATCCTCCGAGGGAGAAGCCCACCACGGTAGGGCGGCCCAGGTGGAGCGCCTGGATCAGGGCTGAAGCCTGATCGGAGAGTTGAGGGACAGTCGAGATGGCCGAAGAGCCGGCCGGGGTCCGTCCCACGCCGTCGGAGTCGAAGATGACGACGTGATTGGTCGCGGCCAGGCGGTCGAGCAGTGCGGGATCCCAGTCGTCCATGCTGAATCCGAGACACGGGGTCAGTAGCAGGGTGGGTCCGTGTCCGAAGCTGCGGTAGGCCATCGGCAGCCCCGCGACGGTGACCATGTGGGTGGGTGCCGTCAGCGACGGCGACTGGTCGAAGTCACCCGCCGTTGTCGATTCGATGTCGGTGTGAGCAGGCTGACGGGTCGTAGGAGCGGCGTCGGCGGCGGTGGGCGCGATCAGCAGCATGCTGGTGGCCAGTGCCGCCACGACGGCCATGGCGGCCACCGAGCGTCGCGAGGCGGGCTGGTCGCGGCGGGGCATCGTCCCGCTGCCGGGCGATGCCGGAGTTGGCTGCGGCGGGTGGTGAGCGGACATGCGGGCTCCTTGCGGTTGCGGGATGGACTGAGTGGATGTGCTGTGATGGGCGCAGGCGTGCTGTTCAGCCATCACGTCCGCTGCCTCTTTCGGTCTGAGTGGTCGTCCACGCGTATAGGAGATGCCGGCGGTCCGGAAGGATTCACAGCGGCTTCCGCTGTCATCTGCCAGGAGAAAGCCGAAGCGGCGACCATATCGTTGTGCTGACACGCGCAGCCGGTGTCGTACCGATCGTGCTGCGGCGGTGGTCAGTGCTGTCGGTTCCTCATCGAGGGTGCGTCTGGTGGCTTGCCGAACTGGACGCTTGGGGAAAGTGGTCCGACTATGGACGAATCGACGAATGTCTCGCGTGGCAGGCCGGCCGAGCCGTGCCGCTGAGATCACGAACGCCACGCCACGCCGAATCCGTCGACGGTCGTTGAGTTCGTTTGCCGACTCGGCGCGGCATAATCCATCGACACCTTGTGGGAGAAAAACCGACCGACCGACTGTTACCCGGAGGCGGCTGACGCTGCGGTTTACAGCCCGTTGATACACGTTTCGACGACCGAGAGACCGAACAGCTTGCTGCCGACCGAGGCATGACTGGCAGATCCACCGAATGACGACTCGAACCGCGCCGATCGATGATTCGGAGAGGAGTGATTTTGAGTTTCACGGGAGTCGACAGCGAGGATGCTGTCGCCGAAGCTGTCGTGAGCGTGCTCGAACGCGAGAATGCGCGAGATTTCACACTGTGGCCGAAACTCGCCGAGTCCGGCTTGCTCTCGGTCGCATTGCCCAAGCGCTGCGGCGAGGATACGGGCCTGCTCGAGGTATCGGCGATGCTCACCGAGCTCGCCGCCGACGCTGTACAAGTGCCGGCATTGACGACATTCGGCTTCGGAGTGCTACCGCTGGTAGAAGCCGCTCCGAAAAGTCTGACGCAGCGAATTTTCCATGCTGTAGCGCAGGGCGCGATACTTACTGCCGCGCTGAACGAGCCCGATGCACCGTTTGTGGCGACCCCGAGAACAGTGGCGGTGATCGAGGGTGGGTCGGTGCGGATCACCGGTCACAAGGTGCGTGTCCCGTATGCCGGGTCTGCGCGCTGGATTCTGGTGCCTACGGATTGTGGTGTGGCCGTCGTGGATTCCTGCGCAGCTGGTGTCAAATGTGTCCGAAGTCCCGGTGTGAGTAGTGCACCGGAGTATTCGGTGTACTTCGAGCAGGCCGAGATCCCAGCAGAGCAGCTGTTGATCGACGGCGGCGCGACGTTGCAGCGGCTGGCGGTGGCAACAATCGGGTCCGTCGCCGACGGGTTGCTCAAAGGACTGCTGAGGGTGCTCACCGAACACATCCGGATCCATCGTCGGTTCGGGCTGGCGCCCGCCGAGGTCCGCGCGGCAAGACGAGAGTTCGAAGAGGTCCATGACGTGTCGCGGCTGTTGCAGACAGCATCGCGGTCGGCGAATCAGTTGCTGTCGCACCGAGACGACCATCCCGGGTACGACGAACGGGTCCGCGACGAGCTCGGGACGCTCGCTCACTGGATCACAGCACAGCTGCCCGCGGCTATGAGTAAATGTCACCGGCTGCACGGCGGTCCCATTACTGCAGAGCCGTTCCGCCGCTACTACGCACAAGTCGAGGACCTGGTGCGCTGGCTCGGCGATGACTCGTTCCCGATGTTCTCTGCCCTGCGGAAGGCCGAGTCCTCCCGGGCTTGACCAGCCGCAAGTGCGGAAAACGGGAGACCTCATGGTCGGCCGTCGACCCACGCCGTGGTCCGCACTGCGGCCTGGTGATGGCAGGGCCCGCCCGGACCGCAGCGAGCCCTTGCTGGGGTCCCGGGCCGGGCCGCCGGCAACGACTTGCCGACGGCCCGGCGGCATCACCTGTCAGGCGTAGGTGTAGCTGACGCCGTTACAGGTTCCACCCGCGGTGATGACGGTGATATCCACCGTCCCCGTCCCGGGAACAGCGATCGCGGTGATCTGCGTATCGGAATCCACGGTGAAGTCGGATGCCACGATGCCGAACCTGACCGATGCGCCGGTAGCGAGACCCGTCCCGGTGAGGACAACCGTGTTCCCGCCTGCTTCGGGTCCCGACGTCGGGTTGACCGAAGTCAGAGTGGGAACCGGAACATAAGTGTAGGACACGCCGTTGCTGATGCCATTCGGTACGGTGACGGTGACCTGCACCGTACTCGTTCCGGCAGGGGTGAAAACAGCTATCTCCGTATCGGAGTCGACGGTGAACGACGTCGCCGGCGTGCTTCCGAACGTGACCGCGGTGACTCCGGTCAGGCCGCTCCCGTTGAGGTAGACGAGGTGTCCGCCTGCTTCGGGCCCCTGGAACTGGAAGATCGACGCCAGTGCAGGGACATAGGCGTAGGAGAGCCCCTCATCGCGGGCGTCGTGATAGGCGCGACGGAACCCCTGCCGCGGACGGGTCTTTGCCCAGCGGCGAAGCCACGCCCGCAACGCGGCATCAGGATCGGAGGCGGTATGCGCGGCTGGTGGCCGCCGTTGGGTACTGCGGTGCTGCCCGCTCACCCGGCAGACGGGCTTGACGTTGCCGTCGGCGGCACCGATTCGACCAGGCCCGGATGTGGTGGGTGCAGCCAGGCTCGCCAGCTGCGGACCCGGTAGTGGTCCAGAGGAGCATCGTTCTTGGCCTGCTGGAGCGCTCTTCGATGCGGCAGCTTCAGGCGGACTCAGGCCAGATCAGCGTGGTGGACCGGCACGGCCCATAGCAGACGGAGTAGGCGATCTCGGGAGGATTGGTGATCAGGATTGGTGATGCTGCGCCGGGCCCGCAGCCAGTGCCCGCGGCCGGTTTCCCAGCCAGTGCAATCGCGACGAGCGCACGTTGTTGCGCACGCCGTTGATGTCCCAATCGGCCCGCCGCAGCCGCAGCGTCCCGTCAGGGCTTACTTGGCCAGCGTCCACCCATACTTCCCCCTCCAGGGCGGCCGCGACCAACCCGGTCACGTACTCCAAGGGTCCGGCCTCGCGGATCTGACCGCGCGAACCGGCCACCGATCCCAGCATGCAGCGATCTAGTCCGTAGCAACGCCATCCACAACAAGGCCAGCACACTGCTGAGCCGGGTGCCGTTGCAGAACTCCAGCACGAACCGCCTCGTCGGCGGTCACCGCACTCGGCGAACATGCGCCAGTCTCCCGCCCTGATGGCGCAACCTAATCAGCAGCAAAGCCGCGACGGGACTGTGGATCTAACGGTGTTTGCGGCTTGACGCGCTGAACGATGTTCAGCGGGAAGGTGCCGTGATGACGACACTTGGTGCCGTGGCGAGGGAGAAGGCCGAGGCGTCGGCCGAACAGCTGGCG
>NZ_VUOS01000053.1 GCF_009829325.1 Nocardia sp. CY41 | reverse complement strand
TCCAGTCCAGCACCTGGGTGAACGGTTCGTGCCAGTGCAGCCGCCCGGCCTGTTCGGCCCAGAACGCGTCACGATCGGCCGCCGCCCGCTCGTAGAGCGCGGCGTCGGCGTTCGCCTGCGCGGCGAAATCCGCAGTCGGCGGGTAGGCGGTGGTGGTGCCGCGGTCATCGGCGGTTGCGCTGGTCACGCGAGATCTCCTAACGAATGAGCGAGGGGGACGAGGTCTGCCGGGCGACGATCAGTGCACCACCGCCTTCTCCGCTCCCACGCCGGTGAGCGAGCGAACCTCCATCTCCGCCGCCTTGGCCGGATCCTCGGACCTGCCGCCGACGAAGGTTCCGAGCACGCCGAGCAGGAACGCCAACGGGATGGACACGATGCCCGGGTTGGACAGCGGGAACCAGTCGAAGTCCATGCCCGGCAGCATGGCGGTCTTGGTGCCGGAAACCGCGGGGGAGAACACGATCAGCACGATCGTCGAGATCAGGCCGCCGTACATGCTCCACAGCGCGCCGGTGGTGTTGAACCGCCGCCAGAACAGCGAGTACAGGATGGTCGGCAGGTTCGCCGACGCCGCGACCGCGAACGCCAGCGCCACCAGGAAGGCGACGTTCTGCCCGTTGGCGAGGATGCCCAGGGCGATGGCCAGCACGCCGATCACCACCGCGGTGATCCGGGAGACCCTGACCTGTTCGCGCTCACCGGCTTTGCCGCGCTTGATGACATTGGCGTAGATGTCGTGGGCGAACGACGCCGACGCGGTGATGGTCAGGCCCGCGACCACCGCGAGGATGGTGGCGAAGGCGACCGCGGAGATCACGCCGAGCAGCACCACGCCGCCGAGTTCGAAGGCCAGCAGCGGCGCCGCCGAATTCTGCCCGCCCGCGGCCGCCAGGATGCGGTCCGGCCCGACGATCGCCGCCGCGCCGTAGCCCAGCACCAGGGTGAACAGGTAGAACGCGCCGATCAGGCCGATCGCCCAGACCACCGAGCGCCGCGCTTCTTTGGCGGTGGGCACGGTGTAGAAGCGCATCAGCACGTGCGGCAGGCCCGCGGTGCCGAGCACCAACGCAAGACCGAGGGACAGGAAGTTGAGCTTCGAAGTCTCACTGCCGCCGTACTGCGCCCCGGGGGCGAGGACGTCACGCGCCGCGACGGCCTTGTTCGACGACTCGGAGACGGCTTCCTGTGCGGAGCCGAGGATGTCGGAGACGTTGAAACCGAACTTGGCGAACACCATGACGGTCATCAGCGCCGCGCCCACGATCAGCAGCACGGCCTTGATGATCTGTACCCACGTGGTGCCCTTCATGCCGCCGACCAGTACGTACACGATCATCAGCACGCCGACGACGGCGATCACGACGGACTGTCCGGTCTTGTCGGAGATGTCCAGCAGCAACGCGACGAGTCCGCCCGCGCCCGCCATCTGCGCGAGCAGGTAGAACAGCGACACGGTGAGCGTGGACAGCGCGGCGGCGGTGCGCACCGGGCCTTCCTTCAGCCGGAAGCTCAGCACGTCGGCCATGGTGAATTTGCCGGTGTTGCGGAGCATCTCGGCGACCAGCAGCAGCGCGACCAGCCAGGCGACGAGGAATCCGATGGAGTAGAGGAATCCGTCGTAGCCGTAGACCGCGATCGCGCCCGCGATGCCGAGGAAGCTCGCGGCCGAGAGATAGTCGCCCGCGATGGCGACGCCGTTCTGCGGGCCGGAGAAGCCGCGCCCGCCGGTGAAATAGTCGGCGGCGGTGGCATTGTTCCGGCTGGCCCGGATCACCACGATCATGGTGAACACGACGAAGACGCCGAAGATGGCGATATTGGCGACCGGGTTGCCGACCGTCGCGGCGGCGGCGTGGGTGTGCACGGTGTTCACGCTCGTTCTCCCTCGAGGTAGCCGCGGATCTTCGCCGCGCGCGGATCCAGTTCCCGGTTGGCGAACCGGACGTAGAGCGCGGTGATGGCGAAGGTGGAGACGAATTGACCGAGCCCGAGCAGCAATCCGACGTTGACGTTGCCGAACACCGGATGACTCATGAAGTCGTGGGCGTAGGCGCCGAGCAGGACGTAACCGAGGTACCAGAGCAGGAACAACGCGGTCATCGGAAACACGAAGCGGCGCAAGCGCGTTCGCAGTTCCTGGAATTGGGGGCTCGCCTGGACTTCGGCGAATTCTGCTGCGCTCGGCGCTCGCCGCGGGGCGGTGTCGTCGAGTTCGGTACTGATCATGATGGTCCTACCAAGTGACGTGGCTTACTTCTCGAGGACGGTAAGCCAGACCCGCGGGGCGCCAGTAGGCTGTGGCGTGGGTCACTCCGTGAAGGTGTCCGAATCTGCGGTGAGCGGTCGATACCGCGCGACGAACGGTCGGACGGCAGTGCGGTGGGCGGTCAGTCCGAGCGCAGACTGCGCTCGCGATCGGCGCCCATGCCCAGACGCTCGGGTGCGTGCATCCGGACGAAGATCCGGCTCACCATTCTGGTCTCCAGCCCCCGGGTGACCGAGCTGACCAGCACCATGGTGGCGAACGCCAGCGGCACGCTGATCGCCGCCGGATAGCCGAGCAGCGCCGAGGGCCAGCCGCCTGCCACGTCGTCGGAGAATCCGCCGGTCACCGAGACGGCGGTGGCGGTGCCCGCGGCGAGCCCGCCCGCGATCAGACCGGCCGCCGCGCCCGTCGCGGTCAGCCCGCGCCACCAGATCCCCAGCACCAGCAGCGGGCACAGCGTGGAAGCGGCCACCGCGAAGGCCAGGCCGACGGTGCGGGACAGATCCAGCGACACCACCGTCAGCGACAGCGCCAGCGGCACCGAGCCCGCGACCAGGGCCGCGGTGCGGAAGTCCCGGATCCGCCCGCGCAGCATGTCGGTACTGAGCACGCCCGCGATGCTCACCAGCAGTCCGGACGAGGTGGACAGGAACGCGGCGATCGCGCCTGCCGCGGCCAGCGCCGCGAGCAACTGGCCGGGCAGTCCCGCCACCACCGATCCGGGCAGCAGCACCACCGCCGCGTCGGAGGTCCCGGTGATCAGCAGCTGCGGCACGTACAGCCGGGCGAACGCGCCCAGCAGGACGGGGAACAGGTAGAACAGCCCGACCAAGCCGATCACCGCGAGCGCGGTCGCGCGCGCGGCCCGCCCGTCCGGGTTGGTGTAGAAACGCACCAGCACGTGCGGCAGACCCATGGTGCCGAGGAAGGTCGCGAGGATCAGCGAATAGACCTGGTAGGTCGGATGCGGTCCGCCCAAGCCGCCGCCGGGCGCCAGCCAGCCCGCGCCGTCGGCCGGTGCGCCCGCCACCACCGGCACCGCCGCCCCCGCCTCCAGCACCAACCGCGTTCCCGCCGCCAGCTCGTGCGTGCCGGGTGCCAGCGGCACCGGGCCGTCGACCGCGTGCTCGTCCAGGGTCCCGGTGATCGAGACCCGCTGCGGCGCGCTGACCCGCACCACCACGTCGGTGGTCACGTCGACGGTCGTGCGCTCGGACACCACCGGCGGGGCGGGGGCGCCCAGTTCGCGCTCGTCGGCCAGGAAGTGCCCGAGCAGCACCAGCGCGGGCAGCGCCACCGCGGTCAGTTTCAACCAGTACTGGAACGCCTGGACCAGCGTGATCGAGCGCATCCCGCCGCCGACCACGTTGGCGATCACGATCGCGCCCACAGCCACCGCGCCCACCCAGTCCGGAACACCGAGCAGTATGTGCAGCGTCAACCCGGCCCCTTGGAACTGCGGGATGAGATACACCGCGCAGATGAGCACCACGACGGTGGCCGCGAGCCTGCGCAAACGCAATGAGCCGAGCCGGAATTCGGCGAAGTCGGGCACCGTGTACGCGCCGGAGCGGCGCAGCGGTGCGGCGACGAACATCAGCAGCGCCAGATATCCGGCGGTGAATCCCACCGGGTACCACAGCGCGTCGGCGCCGTACTTCGCGATCAACCCGGCCACACCGAGGAACGAGGCAGCCGAGAGGTATTCGCCGGAGATCGCTGCGGCGTTCCAGCGCGGGCCCACGCTGCGCGAAGCGACCAGGAAATCCGAGGTGGTGCGGGCCAGACGCACGCCGTACGCACCGATCGCGACCGTCGCCAGCGCCGCGAGCGCCAGCGCCGCCACCGTCAGCGCCGGGGCCGTGCCCGGCATCATGGCGTGCCTCCGGGCGGGCCGGACGGATCGGTGCGGCACGCCACCGCGACATCTCGACCGGTGGGTGAGCGGAACTGTTCGGTGTGCGATGCGGTCCATGTCGCCGGTATGGGCGACGCGCCTCCCTCCGAGGGAACTCGTCCCGGTCGCCGGGGCCACCAGTTCTCGCGGGGCATTCGGGATGTCCGCGCGCCGATCGGAGGGCGTGGATGGTCATGCTCTACGTGCGGGAGGGCATAACCGGGCGTCCGCGCGGTGGCACGGATTCGGGTCGCGCGCCTCGTCAGATTTCGGCCGATGGGCGAACCGATCGGTTCGGTGCGTGATGCGGCCCGTGTGGCCGGTGTGGTGGAAGCACCGCCATCCCAGGAAGCTCGTCCCGGTCGCCGGAGGCACCGGTTCCGGCCAGGCACTCCGGATGTCCGCGCGCCGGTCGGAAGGCGCGGATGGACACGGGCCACGTGCGGGCGGGCGGAACCGGGCGTCCGTGCCGCCGGGAGAGTTCGAGCCGGGCACATGGTCAGTCCTCGGCCAGTTCGAGGAAATCCTGTTCGTTGCGTTCGGCCAAGCGCACGTACGTGCGGCCGATCAGGAACAGCAACGGGTATACCGCGCCGCCGAGCAGCAGCCACGGCAAACGGATGCCCAGCACCGTCATCGATCCGATCGAGCCGGTGCGGAACAGCACCGGCAGCGCGCACAGCAGCGCGATCGTCACCAGGCCCACGCGCAGCGCGAGTCCGAGTTGCGCGCGAATGAGGCCGCCGATGAGCGCTTCGCCGAACTCGGTCTGCTCGGCGACCTCCACTCGCGTGCGCACCCGCCGTGCGCCTCGTCGCTCGGAGAGCACGACGCGCCTGCGCGCCGGGCGCTGCGGCGCGGTCACTGATTGCCCCAGTGTTGCCGCGGCCGGTGCACCAGCCGCTGTTTCAGCTCGCGCACCTGTCGTCGGCTCACCGGCAGTTCGACCGCTCGCGCGTCGCCCTCGGCGCGCAGGCACACCACGGTGCCGGAACCCACCGTGCGCAGCCCGGTGACCAGTCGCAGCGCCACCAGGTACGAGCGGTGCACGCGCAAGAAGCCCGCGTCGTGCCAGCGTGCTTCCAGCGCCGACAACGGGATCCGTACCAGATGCGACCCGGCGCTCGTGTGCAGCCGCGCGTAATCACCGTCGGCTTCGACCCAGCTCACGCTCGATCTCGGCACCAGCGTCGTCACCCCGCCCAGCTCCACCGGAATGACCTCGCTCGGCTCGGCGCGCGCGTCGGCGGCCTGCTGGTGTGGCGCGCTGCGGGCCGCCGCGATCCGCCGCACCGCCTCCGCGAGCCGGGCCTCGCGCAGCGGCTTGAGCAGGTAGTCCACCGCGCCGAGGTCGAACGCGGCGATCGCCCGGTCGTCGTGCGCGGTCACGAAGACCACGGCGGGCGGATTGGCGAACTCCGACAGGATGCCCGCCAGTTCCATACCGTCCAGGCCGGGCATGTTGATGTCCAGGAAGACCGCGTCGACCGGATGGGCGCGCAGCACCCGCAGCGCGCTGGTGGCGTCGCCCGCCGCGTGGATCTCCCCGATCTCGGTGCACGCGCGCAGCAGAAACACCAGCTCGTCCAGAGCGGGTTTCTCGTCGTCCACGGCGAGCACGCGCAGCGCGCCCGCCGGCTTGCCGGTAACGCGGGTCACAATCGCACCATCGTAAAGCTCCCCTGCCGGGCGGCCGACCGGGTGTCGTCGACGGGAGTTCCCCGGCGTCCCGGGGTCTCATCTGCGGATGTCTGCTCTCCGCAATTGCGGCACTGCTGCCGGGCGTCGTGTGCGTGGGTGGCATGAGCCGTGCGCCCCGGAGTTGCACACCGGATTATTGTCCGGATGTCAGGCATGCGAGCGGGTGTGGTTGCTGGTATCGCGCCGGGTCTCCTTCCCGGATGCTCGTTGTCGGCGGGAGCCGGGCCTTTCAAGCGTTGCGCGCGTCGGTCACCGGCTCGGACACCCGCCGTCTGCACGGGGCCACCTCCGGGGTGTGCCGGCTTCATGGCCGGATGCCCGCGAGGAATTTGGGGACGCGCAAGCTGACCTTCGTGCCCGCGCCGGGGGCGGTTTCCACGACCAGGCCGTAGTCGTCGCCGAAGGCCGCGCGCAATCGGTCGTCGACGTTGGCCAGGCCGACGTGCGCGGACTCTCCCGACCCGGCGGGACCCGTTCCGGCGTCGACGGCGTCCAGCGCGCCGGAGCGCAGGAGGTCCGGGTCCATGCCGACGCCGTCGTCCTCGACGCTGATCACGCAGTCGGTGCCCGCGTCGGTGGCGACGATGCTGACGGTGCCGCCGTGGGCGGTGCCCGCCAGCCCGTGCCGCACCGCGTTCTCCACCAGCGGCTGCAGCGCCAGGAAGGGCAGGACCACGCCGAGCACCTCGGGCGCGATCCGCAGCCGGACCTGCAGCGCGTCGCCGAAACGGGCGCGTTCCAGCGCGAGGTACCGCTCGATGTTGCGCAATTCGTCCGACAGCACCGTGAATTCGCCCGCTGCGCGGAAGGAATACCGGGTGAAGTCGGCGAATTCGAGGATCAGCTCCCTGGCCCGCGCCGGGTCGGTGCGGACGAACGAGGCGATGGTGTTCAGCGCGTTGTAGATGAAATGCGGGCTGATCTGCGCCCGCAGCGCACGCACCTCCGCGCGGTCCAGCCGGGCCCGCGACGCGTCCAGTTCGGCCAGTTCGAGCTGTCCGCAGGCATACCGGGCCACTTCGGCGACCGCGCCGAGCCGACCCGGTCCCGGCTGTCCGGTGCTCACCACGCCCAGGACACCGGCCACGCCGTTGGATTCGATCAGCAGCGGTTGCGCGATCAGCGTGCGTCCCGCGTGTTCGCCCCGGCCCGGCCCGGCGACGAGCACCGGACGCTCGCCCGCGACGGCGCGCTCGGCGGCTTCGCCGAAGTATTCGGCCAGTTCGGCGTGCGGCCCGTCCCAGGCCAGCAGGGTGCCGTCGGGATCGGCCAGCGCGAGCGCCTCGGCCCCGGTGAGTGCCCGAAGGTGCGGGGCCGCCTCCCGAGCGGACTGCTCGGTGAGCCCGCGCCGCAGCGGCACCGCCGCCAGCGACGCGATGTGCAGCGCCGAATGCACCGCCCGCTCGGCGGGGGTGGTCACCACTCTGCGGGTGCGCGACCAGATCAGCAGCGCACCGGCGATCAGTGCCGCCGTG
This sequence comes from Nocardia sp. CY41, assembly GCF_009829325.1. GTDB lineage: Bacteria > Actinomycetota > Actinomycetes > Mycobacteriales > Mycobacteriaceae > Nocardia. The sequence continues at coordinate 12,044 of NZ_VUOS01000053.1, read as the reverse complement.
GCCGCGACGGCGAGCGCGGTGGTCATGGCGGGCAGCGGCGCGCGGGCTTCATGGGCTGATTATCCGACCTGATCGGTTGCTGGGCGGTGGCGGCCGTGCAGCGCGAAGACGGCGTGGGGTCGAGCGCGGGCACGGGCGACAGCGGTCGCGCGAGGGGGCCGGAGCCGGTGAGAGCGGCCGATGCCGCCCCTGGCCGAGAGTTCGGCCGCTGCGGTCTCCGGCGATCGGGCGCGGCGCGGTGGCGGCCATGGGGTCGAACGTGGGCGTGCGGTCGAGTGGAGAAGCTCGCGGCAGCGGTCACGCGCACGAGCTGGATCCGCTGGGCGCGAAGTGCGCCGCCGTTGGTGCGGGGCGCGGTTCGGGCCTGCGCAGTCTCGGCGGTCGCAGGCGGAGAGTGGCGGACGTGCGGTGTGGATGCGGGGCAGTCGAGCGCGGATGCTCGCGATGGCGACAGTACGAACGGCCGGATGCGTGAGCGCGGCCCGCACCACTGTCGGATAGGGGCGTAGTTCCGGCGTGCGGGGTCCCGGCTCGGAGGTGTGCTGTGCAGCGGCGGCCGCGTGGGTGAACGCGGGCGGCGATCGAGCGCTCGCGACAAACGATCGACACGCCGGCCGTCCGAACCGGCCGGTTCGGGTCGAGCGCGGACCGCGCCGCCGCCGGGCGAGGGCGCGGTCCGGCCTGTGGGAGTCTCAGCCCTGGTACGGAGGCACCGTGAACTCGACGGTGCCCGGGTCGGGGAAGTGCGCCGCGCCGATGGTGACGGTCGCGGTGAAGTGGCCGATGCCGGGCGCGAACAGCGTGGAGTGGCTGCTGTTGCCCCAATAGCCGGGGCCCTGGGCGACCACCTGGAAGGTGCCTTCCTGGCCGGTGCCGACGTTGTGCCAGTTCAGCGTGATCGGCAGCGTGCACGGCCCGGTGCCGACCAGCGTCGTGCCCACGGTGAACGCCGCCTGGTTGGGGTAGGCGTTGCCGTTGACCGACATCTGCACCTGACCGACGCACGGCCCCTGAGCCAGGGTGTACACGGTGGCGAACGCGGCGGGGGCGGCCGTCGCGGGCGCGGCCGTCGCGACCAGTGCCGCCATCGCGGTGAGGGGGACGGTCAACAGCGCTGTCGTCGAATTCATCGACACCTCCACGATTTCGGGAAAACAATCCTGCCTGTCGTGCTCGTCCGTCCCCGGAAGCGCTCGGCGGCGTCGCGGGGAGGGAAGCAGAGCGTACCGCCGTGTCACGGCCCTCGGCCGGTGGTTCCGGCATTCCGCGCAGTACCGACACTCGCGGAAATCGGCCACTCACACGGCGAGTCGCCAGGACGCGCCGGTGACCATCCTCACCGACACGCCGGGCGTCCACGGGACGGCAGCGCGCCGGTCCGAAGCAGTCGGTGGGCCCGCCTAGAATCGGTCCAGCCAACCCCCGTCGAGACCTTGGGAGGAAGGACCGTCTTGGCCGCCTCGTCCGGATCGTTCGTCCATCTGCACAACCACACCGAGTACTCCATGCTCGATGGTGCGGCCAAGATCTCGCCACTGTTCACCGAGGCGAAACGGCTGGGGATGAACGCGGTCGGGATGACCGACCACGGCAACATGTACGGCGCCTCGGAGTTCTACAACTCGGCCAAGAAGCACGACATCAAGCCGATCATCGGCATCGAGGCCTACATCGCGCCCGCCTCCCGGTTCGACACCAAGCGCGTGCAGTGGGGCGATCCCAGCCAGAAGGGCGACGACGTCTCCGGCTCCGGCGCCTACACCCACATGACCATGGTCGCCGAGAACGCGACCGGCCTGCGCAATCTGTTCAAGCTCTCCTCGCTGGCCTCGATCGAGGGCCAGCTCGGCAAGTGGGCGCGCATGGACGCGGAGATCATCGCCCAGTACGCCGAGGGGATCATCGCGACGACCGGCTGCCCTTCCGGCGAGGTGCAGACCCGCCTGCGCCTCGGGCACGAGCGTGAGGCGCTGGAGGCCGCGGCCAAGTGGCAGGAGATCTTCGGCAAGGACAACTTCTTCCTCGAGGTCATGGACCACGGCCTGTCCATCGAGCGCCGGGTCCGCGAGGGACTGCTGAACGTCGGCAAGCAGTTGGGCATTCCGGCGCTGGCCACGAACGACTGCCACTACGTCACCAAGGATCAGTCCGCCAACCACGAGGCGCTGCTGTGCGTGCAGACCGGCAAGACGCTCTCGGACCCCACGCGGTTCAAGTTCGACGGCGACGGCTACTACCTGAAGTCCGCCGAGGAGATGCGCGCGCTGTGGGACGCCGAGGTGCCCGGCGCGTGCGACAACACGGTGCTGATCGGCGAACGGGTCCAGTCCTACGACGACGTGTGGGCCTTCAAGGACCGCATGCCGATCTTCCCGGTGCCCGAGGGCGAGGACCAGGATTCCTGGCTGCGCAAGGAGGTCGACCGCGGCCTCGCGCGCCGGTTCCCGGGCGGTGTGCCCGAGGAGTACTACACCCGCGCCTACTTCGAGCTCGACGTCATCAAGCAGAAGGGCTTCCCCGCCTACTTCCTCGTCGTAGGCGACTTGGTGAAGCACGCGCGGGAAGTCGGCATCCGGGTGGGTCCCGGCCGTGGCTCGGCGGCCGGTTCGCTGGTCGCCTACGCGCTCGGCATCACCAATATCGACCCGCTGCCGCACGGCCTGCTGTTCGAGCGGTTCCTCAACCCGGAGCGCCCGTCCGCGCCCGATATCGATATCGACTTCGACGATCGCCGCCGCGGTGAGATGGTCCGCTACGCCACCGAGAAGTGGGGTACCGACCGGGTCGCCCAGGTGATCACGTTCGGCACGATCAAAACCAAAGCCGCGATCAAGGACTCCGCGCGCGTCCAGTTCGGCCAGCCCGGCTTCGCCATCGCCGACCAGATCTCCAAGGCGCTCCCGCCGCCGATCATGGCCAAGGACATCCCGCTGTCGGGCATCATGGACCCCGATCACGAGCGGTACAAGGAAGCAGCCGAGGTCCGCGAGCTCATCGGCAGCAACCCGGACGTGGCCAAGATCTACGAGACGGCGCGCGGCCTCGAGGGCCTGATCCGCAACGCGGGTGTGCACGCCTGCGCGGTGATCATGTCCTCCGAGCCTTTGATGGACGCCATCCCGGTGTGGAAGCGGCCCCAGGACGGGGCGATCATCACCGGCTGGGACTACCCGTCCTGCGAGGCCATCGGCCTGCTGAAGATGGACTTCCTGGGCCTGCGCAACCTCACCGTCATCGGTGACGCGCTGGACAACATCAAGGCCAACCGCGGCATCGACCTGGACATGGACAACCTGCCGCTGGACGATCCCGCCACCTACGAATTGCTCTCGCGCGGTGACACTCTCGGCGTCTTCCAGCTCGACGGTGGCCCCATGCGCGACCTCCTGCGCCGTATGCAACCCACCGGCTTCAACGACATCGTCGCCGTGCTCGCGCTGTACCGGCCCGGCCCGATGGGCATGAACGCGCACAACGACTACGCCGACCGCAAGAACGGGCGGCAGCCGATCAAGCCGATCCACCCCGAGCTGGAGGAGCCGCTCAAGGACATCCTCGCCGAGACCTACGGCCTGATCGTCTACCAAGAGCAGATCATGTTCATCGCGCAGAAGGTCGCCTCCTACTCGATGGGCAAGGCCGACGCGCTGCGCAAGGCCATGGGTAAGAAGAAGCTCGAAGTGCTCGAGGCCGAGTACAAGGGCTTCCACGAGGGCATGACCGCGAACGGGTTCTCCGAGGCCGCGGTGAAGGCGTTGTGGGACACCATCCTTCCGTTCGCCGGTTACGCGTTCAACAAGTCGCACGCCGCCGGCTACGGCCTCGTCTCGTTCTGGACCGCCTACCTCAAGGCCAACTATCCGGCCGAGTACATGGCGGGCCTGCTCACCTCCGTCGGCGACGACAAGGACAAGGCCGCGGTCTACCTGTCGGACTGCCGCCGTCTCGGCATCACCGTGCTTCCGCCGGACGTCAACGAGTCCGAGCAGAACTTCGCCTCCGTCGGCAAGGACATCCGCTTCGGTCTCGGCGCGGTGCGCAACGTCGGCGCGAACGTCGTGGCCTCGATCATCCAGGCGCGCAAGGAGAAGTCGAAGTTCACCGACTTCTCCGACTACCTGAACAAGATCGACGCGATCGCCGCGAGCAAGAAGGTCACCGAATCGCTCATCAAGGCAGGCGGGTTCGACTCGCTCGGACATCCGCGCAAGGGCCTGATGCTGATCCACTCCGATGCCATCGATGCCGTGATGGCCACCAAGAAGGCCGAGGCGATGGGTCAATTCGACCTGTTCGGCGGCTTGGACGCGGACGAGTCGGTGACTTCGGTGTTCAACGTGAAGGTGCCCGACGAGGAGTGGGAGACCAAGCACCGGCTCGCGCTGGAGCGGGAGATGCTCGGCCTGTACGTGTCCGGGCATCCGCTCAACGGCGTCGAGCATGTCCTCGCGGCGCAGGCCGACACGCAGATTCCCGCCATCCTGGAAGGCGATATCAAGGACGGCACGCAGGTGACCGTCGGCGGCATCCTCGCCTCGGTGAACCGGCGCATCAACAAGAACGGCCTGGCCTGGGCCTCGGCCCAGCTGGAAGACCTCACCGGTGGCATCGAGGTGCTGTTCTTTCCGCAGGCGTACTCCGTGTACGGAATGGATGTCGTCGAGGACGCCGTCGTGCTGGTCAAAGCGCGCGTCTCGGTCCGCGACGACCGTATCTCGCTGATCGCCAACGATCTCGCCGTGCCCGACCTGTCCGCCGTCGGCGTCGCCAAACCGCTCGCGGTGACCATCACCACCCGGATGTGCACACCGGACAAGATCGGCGAACTCAAGCGCGTCTTGTCCAGGCACCCCGGCACGTCGGATGTCCACATCCGGCACGTCGGCGCCCGAGACAAGACCACGCTGCTGAAACTCGACGACCGCCTGCGCGTCTCCCCGTCCTCGGCGCTGATGGGCGACCTGAAGGCGCTGCTCGGGCCGGGTTGCCTGGCAAGCTGACCGGCGGGTTACGCACGGGTCGGGACTGGGGCCGCTGGTCGGGCCTGGACTGATCGCGGGTGCCCCGTGGTCAGGATCGAGCTGCTGCTCGATTTGCTCCGGACTCGCGGCGGAGAGGGCGGCGTCGCCGTCTTCGGCGTCCAGCGGTTTCCAGCGGTGTGGCGACGTGTCCGGAGAGCTCGCTGGGGCAATCGGATGTCGGCTTGCGCCGGTATATGGATGCCGCCTGGTGGCGGTGGAGCGCCGCCGGTGGTGCGGGGCCGGAGGCAATTCGGCCCCGCCTCGCGGATGCGAGACGGGGCCGGGCTGGATCAGCCGACTACCTCACGAAGTCACGCACGCCCTCGAAAACCGTCGACGACGACAGTAGCGCGGTATGGCCGATGCACTGCGTCTGGGTGTTGGTGGCGCCGTTGAGAACTGTGCTCTCGTCGGGATTGATGATCTCGTCGCACGGTGACCACCAAGTGCCGTAGTTCACCCGGCCGGGGGTTTCGTCGGTGTTATTGAGTTCGGCGAGGAAGGTCGAGCCGGGCCGCATCTCCGTGCAGGAGGCATCGAGGCATCCGTTGGCGGTGTCGGTGCCGTGATTGGGGCCGGCGATGGAGACCCAGTCGTCGACGAAATCGACGCCGCCGAGGTTCTTCAGGTACCAGCGACTGTTGAGCCCGCCCATCGAGTGGGTGACGATGTCGACCTTGGCGGCGCCGGTTTTCGCGCGCAGCGCATCGACCTGTGCTTGAACCTCCAGCGCGATGTCCTTGTTGGACCGCGTCGAATCGTAGGTGAATCGTGCCATCTCGTCCGCGGAGTACCCCGCGTCCAGGAATCGGCCCCACATGTAATTCCAGTCCGCCGCCGATCCGTGCCATCCGTGGACGAAAAGGATGGGATCTCGCGCCGGCGCCGCCGCCGCCTGTGGCGCGGCGCTACCGAGTGCAGCGGTAGCCGTCGCGACCAGGGTGATTGCGGCGATCCCGAGGCGGCGCGTGATCAAGGTGATGTGCATGAATTCTGACTCCGATCTGCTCGTCGCACTACGAGCAGACAGAAGATAGCGCGGGGCTCGTCCGGGCACTGTGAAACGTTGAATTCCATTCGCGGCCATAGTTTCTGGCCATGCTCGGCGGTCAGCCCCCAAGCCGGAATGCTGCATATCCAGGCATGAGCATGCATTTGCTTGGTTGGTTCCGCGTAATCAGGAGTCGAGCCATTGCTCGATTCGTGCCGGCGTCGCGGCGGAGAGGACGACGTCCCCGTTTTCGGCATCCAGCAGTCGCCAGGCATGTGATGAGATCGGTTCGCGCATCAGGCAGTAGCCCGATGCCCCGCCGATGGGCGCGTTCCCGAGGGCTCAACTGCTGCGGCACGATCCGGCCACGCCGTACCAAGGTGTAGAAGGCGACCCACTTCCACGCACACCGATCGACCCGGCATTCCCGGTGCTGCCGCATCTGCCGATGCGCCGACTCGACCTCCGCCGCACCACAAATCCTCGGCGGCGCGACAACCCCGCCCCTCTCACCATTAATACGCAATAACTTCCGCATCCCTCCTCGCCCACCGGGCGTGACGTCGAGTGGCACATGGCTGCGGCATTTCGCGAGAAAGCCCTCCACCATGTGCGGTTGATCTTGGTCTGCGCGGCCTTTACGCCTGGCGGCTGCCGGGTGGCCCGGTCGCCAGAGCTGTTCGGCCCAGCGGGGTGATTTCGTAGCGGCCTTTTCGGGCTCCGGTCACGACGAGTTCGCGACCGGCCGGATTCGCCAGTGCTTGGCGGGTCTTCCACGCGGTGAGGGAGGCCGACACCTTGATCTGATGCTCGGTGAGCATCCCGCCACAGCTCAGCGCCCGCAGGATTCGGACTTGTATGGCGGAGAGGCTTCCCTGCTGCTTGGCCATGCGGCTATGTTGCTGCAAGCCAACGATATTCGGGCTGGGAAAACGGACGATCCGATGAAGTCGGCCATTTGCGCAACGCCCGGACCGGTCCACACGTAGTTCGACGTCCGAAACGGACCGGACCCTGGGCCGTTTCGGACCGAGCAGGGGAAAAGGGGAGCGATGGGGAAGGACGATCAGCCTGGTTCGACATTGCCGCGTCGGCAACTCGGGCGGGCATTGGAGGCGCGAGAAGGTGCCGGGTTCACCCTCGAGCGCGCCGCCCAGCTCATGGAAATGGGCAAGATCTCGGTCGGCAGGATCGAGAAGGGGCAGAACGACAAGGTCAAGCTGCGCGATGTCGAGGCGTTCGGCAAGCTGTACGGTCTCGGCGCGGAACAGATCGAAGAGCTAAAAGTCCTTGCACAGCAAACGCCTACGAAATCATGGTGGCAGGCGTCCCGCAATTTGATTATGCCTGGATTCAACACGTATCTCGGACTCGAATCCGGCGCGTCGCAACTTGCGATGTACCAGCCACTCGTCATCCCGGGCCTGCTCCAAGTCGCCGATTACGCGCGAGCAATTGAGCGGCCGTATCTTCCGAATGATACGCAGGAAGATATCGAGCGCCGTGTAGCACTGCGGTTGCGGCGGGCGGCAATCCTGACTCGGCGATCAAACCCTGTAAGGGGTGAGTTCGTAGTGCACGAGGGTGTTCTGCATACGATCGTCGGCTCCCGCGACGTCATGGCTGCACAACATCGACATATGGCCGATATGAGCACTCGCCCAAACGTCACCGTGCGGATACTGCCATTTACGGCCGGGTTTCCGGGCGACTGTGTCCCCGTCCTGCCCTACATCATTCTCGATTTCCCGGTATATGGTCCTGGTGGTCGTTCGGAGCCTCCAGTCGTCTACGCCGAAAACAACACAGGCGTGATGTTTTTCGAAGACGAAGACGACGTGAAGCGCTACCGCAGGATCCACGAAACGATCCTGGGCGCTGCGCTGGAGGGACAACCATCAAGAGATCTGCTCCGGCAGGTGGCAAGGAGATACGAACAGTGACAATCGGCCTAACCGGCGCGCGATGGTTCAAGTCGACACACAGCGGCACGGGGAACGAGTGCGTCGAAGTCGCGTGGTTGGAGGCGGGGAATGTCGGTGTCCGCGATTCGAAGGACCCGGCCGGTCCGGCGTTGATCTTCGCGCCGGGCCAGTGGGATGCCTTCGCCGGTGGCGTTCGTGACGGGGAGTTCCACCGGCCCGCTTCCTAAGTCGGGTCGGGAGCCATCGGAGGAGCGACAACCGTCCAGACCCCTGCTCAGGCAGTTGGCAAGGAGATACGAACAGTGACCATCGACTTAAACAACGCACAGTGGTTCAAGTCGTCACGTAGCACTCCGGCGCACGAGTGCGTCGAAGTCGCGTGGTTGGAGGCGGGGAATGTCGGTGTCCGCGATTCGAAGGACCCGGCCGGTCCGGCGTTGATCTTCGCGCCGGGCCAGTGGGATGCCTTCGCCGCCGGCGTCCGTGGCGGGGAGTTCGACCGACCGGCTTGAACAGGACTTCCACGCCGAACAACAGCGGCCCTGCACCCGTCTGCGCATCGTCGGGCCAGAGCCGCTGCCTTCGGCGACGGCGTTATCCCACGTCGGCCAGCGCCGGTGCAGGCGCGTCGGCCGACTCTCGCGCCGCCTCCTGGCGATGCAGGGCGTGGCTGCCTGCGACGACGGCGAGGGCGGCCACGCCGAGGATCACGCCGATCCACGCGACCGCCGGGTATCCGAGCCCCGCGCCGATGGCCAGGCCGCCGAGCCAAGGGCCTGCGGTGATGCCGACATTGAACGAGGAGATGTTGGTGGCTCCCGCCAGGGTCGGCGCGTCGCCCGCGAGGGTGAAGACGCGGCTGTTCAGGGTCGGGTTGATGCCGAAGCCGAACGCGCCCAACAGGAACGACAGCAGCACGACCGGCACGGCGTGTTCCATGGTGAGGGCGAGCAGCGCGGAGGTGAGCATGCCACCGGTGATGCCGACGTACAGGCTGGTCAGCGGGTGATCGTCGGCGGTACGCCCGCCGAGGACGATGCCGAGGAACGCACCGAGTCCGTAGACGCCGAGTACCGCCGGAATCCAGGCGTCCGCCAGGCCGGTGGTGCGGGACAGCAGAGCCCCGAGGTAGGCGAAGGTGACCATCAGCGCGGCGATGGACAGCGCGGTGGTGGCGTAGGACAGCCACAGCGCGGGACGCATCATGGTCCGCAGTTCGGTGCGCAGTCGCAGCGGCGCGTCGGTCCGTCCGCCGGGGATCTTCGCCAGCACGCCGATCCCGGCCGCCGCCGACAACAGCGCGACCGCCCAGAACGCCGCCCGCCAGCCCAGCTGCTGCCCGATCACGGTGCCCGCCGGAAGCCCGATGATGATGGCCAAGGTGAGCCCGCCCGCGACGATGCTCATCGCCTTGCCGCGCGCGGTGGCGGGCACCAGGCTGATCGCCGTGGTCGCGGCCACCGCCCAGAACCCGGCGTAGACGAACGCGCCCACCACCCGGGTCGCGAACAGCACCCAGTAGTCCGAGGTGAGCGCCCCGACGACGTGCGTGCCGACGAACACCGCGAGGAAGGCCAGCAGGGCGGTGCGCCGCGACCAGCGCAGCGTCGCCACCGCCAGTACCGGCGCGCCCACCAGCATGCCCAGGGCGAACCCCGAGATGAGCAGCCCCGCGCGCGGCACGGAGACGCCCAGGTCTCCGGCCATCTCGGTGAGCAGGCCCGCGAGCATCAGCTCCGAGGTGCCCTGGGCGAAGATCGACAGACCCAGGACGTAGATCGCCCCGGGCATCGGTACCTCCTTGTTTTGTACTGATCTATCCAAAATGTGGACGCGGCGAAGCCGCCGCCGAGGCGAGAGGTGTCAGAGTGCGTCGAGCGCGGTGGTCGCGATGGCGGCCAGCGTTTCGCGGTCCGCACCGCCGCGCGCCGCCACCCGCATGCCGCTGATCGTGGCGATCACGAAGTGGGCCAGCGCGCGCGAATCCTTGTCCGGGGCGATCTCGCCCGCGCGCCGGGCGCTGTCGAAGACGTCGGTGAGTGCGGCGAGTCGTCGTTCGTGATCGGCGGCGAGCACGGCGGCCAGCTCGGGATCACGCGGGGCGAGCTCGATCATGGAATTGACGACGAGGCAGCCGAGCGGGTCCTCGTCGGAGGCATCGACGATCTGCCACAGCAGGGCGTGGATCTTGGCGCGCACCTCCGCCGGGCTGTCGAGCAGATCGAACGTCGCGGCGTTCTTCGTCGTCATGTAGCGGCGCAGGGCGCGGCCGAACAGGTCGCGCTTGCTGGTGAAGGTGTTGTAGATGCTGCTGCGGCCGAGGCCGGTCGCGGCGCAGAGGTCCTCGGTGGAGGTCGCCTCGTACCCCGCGCGCCAGAACGCGTGCATCGCCGCGTCCACCGCGCGGTCCTCGTCGAACGATCTGGGTCGTGGCATGGGTTCACGCTAACACAGTTTTGAACAGATCGTTCCAATATAGTGGCGGACAGCTCGCGACCTGCGGTGTTCGAAGTCCAAGCCACTGTTAAGCATCCGATAGGCGGGGGCGTGGACAGTTCTGGAGCAAGTCGTCCACTTCAGGAAACGAGGATCACCATGCATGCCATCCTGCGCACCCTGCGCCTGCTCGTACTCGGCGTCACGCTGTTCGTGCCGGCGTTCGCCGTCGCGACGGTCGGGGCAGGCGCGGCGAACGCGGGCTCGGTCTACGAGATCGAGTTCGCGCCGGGAAGCGATCACACGTCGGTCGACGGAGCGGTCGTCCGCGGCGACGCCGACACCTTAGCGTTCGAGGCGCGGGCCGGGCAGACCTTGACCCTCGACCTCACCTCCGTCGAGGGCAACGCGCGGTTCACCACCAGCGGCCCCGACGGACGCGTGCTGTGCGCGGAGGAGACCTGGAGCCGGATCACGTTGCCCGAGAGCGGCTACTACACCATCTCGGTGGAGCCGAGCCGTGGCAACGCCACCTACACCTTGTCGGTGCGCATCGTCTGATCGTCAGGGCGACACCGCGACGCCGAGCGTCTGGGCGACCAGAAAGCGGGGAGCGTGCTCCCCGTAGAACGACTCCGCGTCGCGGATCTCGAAACCGGCGTCTGTCACCAGGCCGCGGATGTCGCGGTTGAGATGGCAGCCGCCGAACAGTCGTTTCTGCACCGGGTTCAGCCGGTTCTGCCACACCCGCACCTTCTCGTCCGGCGCCAGTCCGTGTTCGACGAAGTGCAGGGTGCCGCCGGGGACGAGTACCCGACGTACCTCGTCGAGCGCGGCGGCGATGTCGGGGATGGTGCACATCGTCCAGGTCGACAGTGCGCAGTCGAAGGTGTCGTCCGGGAAGGGCAGCGCCTGCCCGTCCAGCCCGGCCCGCTCGACCGGCACGGTGGCGTCGGCGAGGCGGCCGCTCGCCAGCCGCCAGCCGAGATCGGCGGGCTCGACCGCGCACACCTTCTCGATCGCCGCCGGGTAGAACGGCACGTTCAATCCGGAACCGAAGCCGATTTCCACGACCCGCCCGTGCAGTCCAGCGCACGCTCGCTCACGTAACGGCTTCAAGTCCTGCAGTCCGCAGGCGAGATCGACGATCCGGGGGACCACGTGCTCCGCATAGACGCCCACGCCTCCACTCTTGCAGGCATCGCCCCTCCGGGCCAAGGCCGCACAGCCGTTTGCCCGGCAGGTTTCTGCGCTCGGTCGGTCCGCCCTCGCCCCCGGCCATGCTGACGTCGCTCGTCGCTCGTCGCTCGTCGCTCGTCGCTCGTCGCTCGTCGCTGGTGGCTGGTGGCTGGTGGCTGGTGGCTGGTGGCTGGTCGCTGGTGGCTCGTGGCGGTTGTCGTGCTGGTCGCGCCGGTCGCGTTTGCCGTGCTTGTCGTGCTTGCGGCGCGTGTCGTGCTCGTCGCCCGGCACATGGTGGTGATGCTGTCGCATCGGATGGGCTGCCAAGCGCAACACGCGCCCTCTCTCCGCCGACGGACGCGCTAGGTGTACCCGGCCATCAGGTTGGTTGCAGTCGGCTGATGGGCGGATGACCGTCGAGTGCACTGTGGCGTCGTCGAGTGTTGTAGTACTCGATCCACGGTGCAAGGGCTGCGGCGCGTTCGGTGTTGC
>NZ_VUOS01000052.1 GCF_009829325.1 Nocardia sp. CY41 | reverse complement strand
ACAACGCCGCCCTCATCTGCCTGGCCCGGCGACGCTGCGACGTCCTCTACGCGATGCTCAAACACGGCGAACTCTACCGATCACCCACGACCTCAGCGGCTTGACGAACACCATAGGGACACCCCCCGGATCGTCAGCGGCAACGTCGACATCACACGGACGATCTGGAACAACGTCGTCACCGGCGCGCTCGCGCTGCTGCTCGGGCTGGGATCGATGTTCCTCGGGATAAGCCGCACCGGACGACTCACCGGCGAGACACCTCCGGCAAGCGCGACTCGAACCCACCGGCCCTCCACAGTCCCGACCGAAACAGCCACACGATAGAGGATTTCGTGTCCGCTCTGCCTGAGGGCGACGAGGATGCCGACAGCTCCTCGACTGAGTCTGCTGGTCGGTGGCCTCGTCGCCCTTGAGCGGAATCACGTCAACGGCGCGCCCACCTGATCAGCCCCGCATACCGGGGACTTCAGAGACCACGCCAGGGTTCGGTCAGTTGGCCGGTGCGCAGTGTGCGGATCCGCTTGTCGTATTCGCTGCGGACGTGCGCGGAGTGATCGACGTTCTGCGACAACCAGCTGACCATCTTCACCTGCTGGATCGCTTGCAGGACCGGCCATCCGGACCAGGTTGTGACGTCGTAGCCGTAGCTACCCGCGAACGCGGCATAGTCGCGTTCGGAGAGCATTCCCATCGACGCTTCGGCCGCGGTCTTGGCCAGATCCCACTCCGCCGGCCCGAACGCGAACGCCTCGAGATCGATCAGCACCGCCTGGCCGTCGTCGGTGATCATGACGTTCTTCACGTGGGCATCGCCGTGCAGCGCGGTCACCGGCAGCTGGAAGGTCAGCGCCTCCAGCTCCTGCTCCAGCTCGCGTACTCGGTGCCGCAAGAAATCGGCGTCGGTGGCCGGGATCGGCGCGGTGGCCAGCCGCGCTGGGACGTGCCCGAATGCCTGCACGGCGGGGAGCGTCAGCCCGGCCGGCTGGTCGAGTTGGTGCAGCTGGTGCAGCAGATCGCCGAGGATGCCGGTTTCGTCGAGGTCGGCTGCCCGCCCCGGGATCAAACGCCAGAACGTGACGGGGTGTCCGTCGATCTCGATGGGCTGGTTCCGATTGCCGATGCCGTAAGTCTGTGCGGCCGGGAAGCGCTGGTCGGCAAGCCAGTTCGCGACCGCGACCTCCTTGGAGGCGTCGTCCCAATGCTGCAGGTTGCGTGCGATGCGGACAACGACCGGCGCCGCTGCCAGCTGGTAGAGCATGTTCTCTCCCAGCCGCAACATGACCGCATGGGCGGGATCCAGCCCGGCTGCCCGGCACGCTGAGATCAGCACTTTGTCGACCATGTCGGGCAGGAACGCGGATGCCGATGAGCGAGCCACGACGTCCAGGCTAGGGGACAGGCCTGAGCCTGCCGAATGCCGGATCACTGCGGCCGGTGCGCTGCGGGGAGGGGCTCGAGGCGGCGCAGGAAGGTCTTCACCTGGGCTTGGATCGGCTCGTCGTCGAGGTTGTTGCCGATGACGGTGTGGGGCCAGGCCGGAGCGAACTGGGCGTCGACGCCGGCGAGGTATTGATCCCAGTGGCCCAGCTTCCAGGTGTCCTTGGCGGCCGCGCGGCGCTCGAGGTGAGTCCGCATCACCTCGGTGCTGCTGGCAACCCAGATCACCGACATGTCGGCTCCCTGTTCGGCCAGCGAGGCGGCTTGGCGCTCGAACCAGGCGCGGTTGGCGAACTGCTCGAGGAACGGTGCGATGGCGATGACGCTCACCCCGTAGGCGATGTTCTCGCTCACCGCGGCCGCCAGACACTGGTACTCGGCAGGTTCGATGACCTCGCGGTAGAGCGCGGATTCCCGATCGGCGATCGTGCTGCCGAGCTGGACGAGTGCCGCGTCCACCACGCTGCGGGTGAGTACTTCCTTGTCGAGGATCGCCCACCTGGTCTCTCGCGCCAGAACCCGGCCGACCTCCGTTTTCCCGCTCCCGGCATAGCCGCCGACGTACACGACCCGCGGCTGCGGCGGCCGCGGCCGGTCACCAGCTGCCGCGGCTCGGTCGGCGACCACACGCCCCGACCGGGGGCGGGTGTGGATGAGCCCCTCGTGCCCGAGCTGATCCATCGCCAGGTTGACCGTCCCGATGCTGACTCCCCATCGCTCGGCGAGCGCTCGGGAAGACGGCAGCTTCTCACCCGGCCGAAGCCGGCCCGACTCGATCTCGGTCCTGAGCTCACGCGCGATCTGCCACCGCCGGCCCTCGCTACTGGTCGATTCAGTCATCCCGGCTGAGCCCTCTCTGATCTGCGCTTGTGAGCAACCAAACGCTATCAGTCCGTGCGAATCAGCGGGCGACAGCGCAGATCGGGGAGCTTGTACCAACAATCTAGATAATGTTCAAGAGTTATATCTGAATAGATCAGTTGCTACGATCTGAATACTATGTGACCCGGATCTCCCCCTTGGAGGGGTGCTCGATGAACTTACAGAATCGACCCGACACGCCCTGGACATCGGGCGAATCATCGCCCGAGCCAGCGCATGCGCGGACAAGTAGCAGCGGCTCGAACATCGTCGACTCGAACGTTCTCCGCTCTCAACTGATCAATTCAGATCGCTGGGCAGCCGGTGAGCTCGCGTTGTGCTGCCGCCGACTCGGCGCTGTCAGCGCAGGGGCTGTTAACCCCTGCCAACTCCCGACACGCCGCCGCGCAGGAAGACGGTGAGGACATGGCTCCGAAACGTTCCTCCGCACCGAGATCTTCACGCCGCGCCACCAAGGCGTCGTCGTGGTGCACGACCGCATTCGTGCTGGTCGGTGTCCCGGTCGGGTTGGGGATCTGCACTCGTCCGATGTGGCCGGCGGGCTGGGCCGATCAGGTCGTGGAAGCCGCTACCCCGGTCGCGGCCGGGGTAGCGGTGGCCACGACGTCAGTCGCGCTGCTGGCGCTGAGCGTCTCGTCCGGTCGCGGCATGCGGCGGCGCCGATGGGCACGCGCGGTCGAACAGGCCGGTCTCACCCGCAGCCGCCTCGGTGAGCAGCTGGTGCCGAAGTTGGTGTCGAGCAGCCGCGAGGGCGGTGAACTCGTGTTGCGGGTGCGGATGCTGACCGGCCAGACCCCGCAGGACTGGGACCGCCGCGCGCAGCGCCTGGCCGCAGAGCTCGGTGCCGGCAAGGCCCGGGTCGCCTGGAGTCCGGAGCGGATCGAAGAGATCGAGCTGCGGCTGACCCGGAAGCAGGCCGCGTAATGGCACGGCTCATGTCGGTCAGCCTGACCGAACCCCAAGTGATCGCCCGGCAGAAGACCGTGACACGGCGGATGGGCTGGCGCATGGCGCGCGTCGGTGACCAGCTCACCCTGTGCCGGAAGGTGATGGGCCGCAAGGCCGGTGAGCCGCTGGTGCGCATCGCCCAAGTCGAGATCACCGCGATCAGCCGCGAACCGCTGGCCGCGATCAGCCAGGCCGATCTCGTGGCCGAGGGCTTCCCGGAGATGACGCCGGCCGAGTTCGTCGCCTTCTTCTGCTCCACCCACCGAGGCTGCCGCCCCGACAGCCTCGTTACCCGAATCCAATGGCGGTACCTCACCGCCGCTGACACCACCGAGGAAGTGGCTTGAGATGGACATCGAACCGGAGTTCATCGCTCCCGTCGCCCTGCTGGGGACCGGGATCGGATTCATGACGATCGCGACCGTGTACAAGACGGCCGAAAACCTGGGTGTGCCAGGGTCGGTCGGTGTCACGCCGCTGCTGGCCGGGGCGGGTGCGCTCGGCGCGCGCGCCGTGTGGTCGCGGTGGTCGGCCAAGACCCAGGTGACCCGCGCCGAGCGGGCTGCTGCCCGGGACTGGGCGGACTGGGTCACCGATTTCCCCGAAGACGTCCAGGAGACGGTGCAGATCCTGTCCACCCCCTGGGATGCGGTGAAGAAGTGGGCCGCACTCGGTTTGGGGCGGTTGCCCGATCCGGCGAACGGCGATCCGGGGGAGTGGCCGCAGCTGGTGCCGTCGCAGAGCTCCTACCCGCCCGACCGCGGCATCATCTCCGTGCCGGTGGGGCTGCGGCTTCGGCTGCGCATGAGCGACGGCCAGGAGCGCCGCCACTACGAGGAGAAGCTCAAGCGCATCGCGGTCGCTCTCGACGCCGACGCCGCTCGCGTCGTC
The DNA here is from genome assembly GCF_009829325.1 of Nocardia sp. CY41. Taxonomy (GTDB): domain Bacteria; phylum Actinomycetota; class Actinomycetes; order Mycobacteriales; family Mycobacteriaceae; genus Nocardia. The sequence goes on along the minus strand of NZ_VUOS01000052.1, from coordinate 16,090 downwards.
GGCTCCCGGGGGCGTGTGATCTGCCTGGACGTGCGCTACTTCGACCCGATCAAGGACCTGGTGCCCGTTCCGGTCCCCGCCGAGCCGGTCGACCTGAAAAAGCTCAACCCCGGCATGCGCGAGGACGGCGAGCACTGGCTCGTGCCGCTGTTCGAACGCAACATCCTCGGCGTCGGCCTGCCCGGCTCCGGCAAGTCCGGGTTCGTGGCGTCGCTGCTGATGGCCACCGCTCCCGCCGCCCGCGACGGCCTGCTCGTGAACTTGATGATCGACATGAAGTTCGGTGTCGAGGCCGCGCGGATGAAGGGCCTGCTGCACCGCACCGCGACCGATGCGGGCTCGAGCGGGCAGATGCTGGAGTGGCTGCGCTGGACGGTGATCGAGGAACGCGGCCGCGAGATGGAGGCCTTGGGCCTGTCCAAGCACGTCATCACCACCGGTGCCCCGATGTATCACCTGATCATCGACGAGATCGCCGAGCTGCTCGACGACCCGAAGACCCGCACCGACTTCCTGCGGGTGCTGGTGTCGATCGCGCGGCTGGGTCGCGCCCTGGGTGTCTCCATCTCCGGGTACACGCAGCTGGCGAACAAGAAGATCCTCGACATGCTGCGGGATCTGTTCCAGATCCGGATCGGCATGCGCCTGAGCTCGCCGGAGCAGATGGTCATGGTCTACGGCGATCACCACGCCGCCGAGCGTGGCGCCGACAACACCAACATCCCTGACAAGGGCAGCGCCGGCATCGCCTATGTCTTCGACGACTCCAGTTCCCAGATCGTGCGTGTGCGCGCCTACTTCGTCTCCGACGAGAACCTGGCCTGGGCCGCGCAGACCTACCCGCCGTACCCGCACCCGCATGTGCAGGAAGCCGCCGCCCAGGCCGCCGCGGTCGGTGGGCAGCGCGCCGCGGGGGGCAAGCCGGTGGTGTCGATCGACTCCGCGCGTCGTCGCCGAGGTGACGGCGAGATTCCCAACGTCACGGGGTTGTTGCTGGCCGAGATCGACGCCGAGGCCGAGGAATTGAGCAAGAAGATCGGTGACGCCCTGGCCGAGGACCGGCAGCGCGACAAGCGCGAGGGCGCCGACGAGCCGCTCGACGGCATCGATTTCGACGAGCTCGGCGATGACGACCGCAGCGACGGCACCGACGACACCGATGCTGCCGACGAATTCGCCTGAAATCCAAACAACTGGACCGTTAACAGTCTAGACTGTTAAATATCGGTTCCGCCTTGAACTCCCACCCCACAACGGGTGGGCGACCAGAGAAAAAACCAGTTCAGGAAGGCAAATCATGACCCTCACCTTCGATCTCGCCCGCACCCTGCTCGCGCCGCCGACCGCCGCCGAGCAGGCCCTGATCGACACCCTGACCGCCATCTCGTCGACCACCCACCAGTACGCGATCAAACTGCCCAACGGCCGCTGGTGGCGCAAGGTCTCCACCCGCCTCGCCTCCCCGAACCACACCACCCCGACCGTCTTCCACGACCGCGCCCGCGCCGCCGACGAGATGTTCGACATGACCGCCCAGGCCATCGACGACTACGGCCCCAAGGACTACCAGCCGCAGCTGATGGTCCGCGAGGTCGTCATCCGCGGCAACGAGATCAGCACCGGGCCGTGGTACCCGGCCGAAACGGTGCGGTGAACGCCATGACGATCCTGCACCCGTTCCGCCGTCACCGTGACGACGAGCTCGCGCGTCTGCGGGCCGCGCTGGCGGATCGCGACCGGAAACTCGCCGAGCTGGAGCGGCAGCTGGAAGACGCGCTGGATCGGGAGTCGATGCACGTCAACGCCCCCGACATGGAGCGTCTGACCTCAGCCGCGGAGATCGAGCGTTATGGCGCCCCACGCGCCTGCCACCGCGCCGGCCCGGCCGCTCGGCCGCAGCTGAAGGCGTTGGCAGGCAACGTCACCGAGCTGACGATTACCGCCCCGCACATCGAACGCGGCGTGTGGGCGGGGTTCTCGCGATGAACGGTCGTCTGGGTTTCCAGGACATGGCACTGCTCATCGTCGAAGGCGTGCTCGTCCCGGCGCGCAACTGCTCCGCCTTCTGAGTAAACGGGACGCCCCAGCCAGCGTGAACCTGGCTGGGACGTCCCTCAGATCATCTCATCACAGACAGGACGTCCCGATGCGAACCACCACCTCCACCGAGGTCGCGCTCGCCGAGAAGATCGCCGCCAGCGCCCACCAGCTGCTGACGCTGCTGGCCGAACTCGACGACCCCGAAACCCTGATCCAGAAGGCGACTCGCCTGGACTGCGCCGGCACCGCCCTCTACCTCGAGGTACTCGACACCAGCGACCTGCCCATCACCCCGCAGACCCTGATCGACGCCGTGCGCGAGCTCCTGCCCGAGCAGCTGCGCGCCCTCGTCGGCACCGGCCGCGTCCCCCGCTGACCCACGCGGCGATCACCACATCTCACGACCCGAAAGGCCCACACAGTCATGACCATCACCGATATCGACGCCGCCGCCCCCAGCATCGACTGGCGTCATCGGGCGGCCTGCGCCGGACACCCCGACCCCGACCTGTGGTACCCGATCTCCTCGTCCGACCCCGCCACCGAAGCCAAAAGGATCTGCCGGGGCTGCCCGGTCCGCGAGATCTGCGGCATGATCGCGGTCCGCACCAACGAGCAGTACGCCGTCGCCGGCGGATACCGCACCTCCGACGCCGACGAGCGCGAAGAGCTGAAGGCATGGCTGGGATTCGACAGCTCGGCGGCGCCCAAGGTCCGATGCACCGAGTGCGACACGGTGTTCACCACCCGCACTCGGTTCAACACCTGCGAGGACTGCAGAGGCCTCGTCCCGGTCGAAGGGCTCGCCAGCCACATCAACGACCTGCTGAATGCCGGACGCAGCGCGCGCAGCATCGCCGCCAGCGCCGGTGTCGGAGTCTCCACGATCTGCAAGCTCCTCGACAGCGAGGACGGCTGGCAGCACGTGCACAAGACGATCGCCCGCCGCATTCTCGCCATCACCCTCGACGACGCGGACGCCGTGGCATGAACACCAACATCGACGGCGCCGCGCCGCAAGACCCGATCGTGGCCTGCCCCGAGTCTGCCACGCTGCCCGAGCTCGCGGCCGCCGACGCCGGCGCACTGTTCACCGCCGCCTTGCGCCTGGCCGCCGCGGTCGAGGCGGGCTCGATCAACGGGGCTCTGGAGGCCGCGCACCGCGCCCACAGCGCCGCCGCCAACCTCGCCTGCGCGCTCGACGACATCGCAAACGCCGGTGATGACGAGGATCTCGCGTTCGACCTGCTCGAGTTCCAGCGCCGCATCGCCGGTCAGCTCGACACCGCCGTCGCGGCCTTCGACACCAGCACGGAGGTCCTGCCGTGACCAGCGCCCACTCCCCCCGCATCGAGCAGCTGCTCGCCCGCGGCCGTGCCGAACTCGGTCTGGGCGGCGGTCACCGATCGACCCCGAAGCTCGGCGAGATCAGCATCGCTGTCGTCGACCACGGTGACCGCTACATCCTCACCGACTCCCATCCCGATGGGATGCGCGTGCACATCCGCAAACCGGCGACGGCCGAGGCCGTCAACGACGCCGTCCGCGAGGCCATCGCCCACAACAGCGACTGGTTCGCCGACGCATTGACCACGAATCTTCCCATCGACGAAGAGACCGAGACCGATCATGACCACCTCTGACACCACCGCCACCGCGGTCCTGGACCGATCCGACTCCCTTCATTCCTCATCCGTCGACGCGCTGGTGCCGGAGGTCTACATCTCGGCGATCTCGGTGGCCGAGATGTTCGTCGACGCCAGCTATCAGCGCGAGCTCGACAAGCCCCGGGCCCGCGCGATGGCCAAGACATGGGATCGCCGCCTCGTCGGCGTTCTCGACGTCGCTGATCGCGGCGCTGGATCCCTGGCCCGCTACGCGGTGATCAACGGCCAGCACCGCGCCGCAGCCGCCCGTCTGATCGACCCGGACATGGCCCTGGTCGCCAACGTCCACACCGGTCTGACCGTGGCAGACGAGGCTCGGCTGTTCCACGAAATCGACGCCAAGACGCGGCGATTGACCACGTGGGACCGGTGGCGTTCGCGCCGCGCGGCCGCGGACCCGACCGTCGCCGCCATCGAGGACATCGTCGGCGAGGTCGGGCTGACCGTCGCCGAGGCCGCCACGGACGGCGTCGTCCGCTGCACCAGCACCCTCGAGCGGATATACCGCACCGGCGGGAAGCTGCTGCTGGGCAACACCTTGCGGCTGATCGTCGATGTCTGGGGCCGCCGCCTCGATGCCGTCGACGCCCCGCTGGTCGCCGGCGTGGCCCTCATCCTGCGCAGCTACGAGCAGCATCTCGACCACGACCGCTTCGGCGATGTCCTCGTCGACCTCGCGCCCCGCCAGGTCAAGGCCCGCGCGATGGCGCTGAAGGAGACCGAGAAAGGCCAGAACGGTGCGCTCGTCGCTCTGGTGATGATCGGCGCCTACAACTCCTCGCGCGGCCCGAAGCTCAACCGCGACGAACTGCGTCGCTGACCTCCACCCCATGTCGTCCAGGGAATCCGCACCCAAGGAGGAATCCGTGAAATCACTGCACCGCCAACGTCATTCGCGTATGGCTTCGGCGGCCGCGCCCACCCGGCAGCACCACCGGCTGCAGCTGGCGCCGCGAGAGACCGACACCACCGGCCGTCAGCTGTTCAGCGGGTCGTGCAGCTGCGGCGAGATGACCCCGACCCCGAGCTGGGGAACCGACGAAATCCACCACGCGCACACCCTCCACACCCAGATGCACACCGCCTTGCTCGAGCTGCGCCGCATCAACGGCCCCGCCGAGCAGTACAGGAAGGACAACAACCGATGATCGCGATGTACCGGTTCCGCCGCTGGGTCCGGCGCGAGGCCGCCGCCGCGCGCCGCGAACCCGACACCATGGCCCGCCACGCCCAGACCGAGGCCCTCGAGCCCGAATCCCTGCGTTCTGTCACCCTCCGTGACCGCGTCGGCGGCCCCTGGTGGTTGTTCGGCCTGTGGGGGCCGCTGCGCACCGTCGATATCTCCACCGGCTGCCCCCGCTGCGGCGAACCTCGCGGCGTCCCGCGCTGGCGCGGCCGCGTCCAGACCTGGACCAACCCCTGCGGGCACCGCGACCGGCCGCGGATGGTCATCACCGAGGCCGACCAGATCATCCTCGGCGCCCGTGTCGACGCCAACGTCCAGCGCATCCTCGCGCAGTGGCCAGCGGAATCATGACCCTGACCAGCATCGGTGGCCACCATTCGACCCGCGCCGGGTCGAATGTGTGGCTCACCCCGCCGGGGATCCTCACAGCGCTCGGCCCTTTCGACCTCGACCCGTGCGCAGCCATCGACCGGCCATGGGATACCGCACGCCAGCACATCGCCCCACCGGACGACGGCCTCGCCGCCGACTGGACCGGGCGGGTCTGGCTGAACCCGCCCTACGCCGCCGTCGACCGCTGGCTGTCCAAGCTCGCCGAGCACGGCCAGGGAACCGCGATCGTGTTCGCGCGCACCGAGACCCGCTGGTTCATCAACGCCGTGTGGGAACGCGCGACCGCTGTGTTCTTCCTGCACGGACGCCTGCACTTCTACCTGCCCGACGGCTCCCGAGCAGCCGGAAACGCCGGCGCGCCATCTTGCCTGGTTGCCTACGGAGCCCTCGATGCCTCCCGGTTGGCGACCTGCGGGTTGGCGGGCAGGTTCGTCCGGCTCAGGGAGGCGCCATGAGCCTGCAGACGGACATCGAACGATTCGCCACACCGGCGCGCGCGACCACCGCCGCATAAATCCCCCAACCCCGGAAGAAAACCCAACCCAGGAGGAAGAAATGGCTTTGATCAGTCTCGAGATCCGGTGGAGCGACGGTTCCCCGATCACCATCACCGCCGAGCAGGTGACCGCGCATTTCGCAATCGCGCCCACGCTCACCGCCCGCCAGGACGGCACCCTCACCTTCGCCGACCACGGCCGCTCGCTGACCCACATCCCCACCGGGCTGCTGGTCACTCGCTCCGGATGGCTGGACCTGCGCCGCTACGCCACCGAGCTGGAGAAACTGCCCATCGACTGGGCCACACTCACCCACGCCTCCGACCTCACCGCCGAGCAGGCACAGCAGGTTCGCGCGGTCAGCGACCGGCTGATGGCCGAAGACGACACCAGCTGGCCGTGGCCGGAATGGGTGGGCGACGAATCCCGGCCCGCGCTCTCACTTCTGGCCACCGAGATCGACCAGGAGCTCAAGTTCACCGACCGCTACGACTTCATCACCACAGTGACGAAGTCCCTGCGCGCCGACCACCCCGATCTGGCCCGCACCGTCGATGACCATCTGCGGGCAGCACTCATCGGCCGTCACGTCACCGGATACGGCCTGGTCTACCTTCTGTCGGTCCTGCACCGCGTCGACCCGGCCGAGGCCGACCGCGCCGCCCGCAACCTCGTCGGCGCATGGGAGGACGGCAGCTCGATGGACGAGTGGCTGTTCCAGTGGCGCACCGAGCTCGCCGAAGGCGTTCCGCTGACCCTGCACGAATTCCCCGACCTCCCGCTGCTCGAGCAGGCGGCCGTTTGATGCGCAGGACCACCACGCTGAGGTGCCTGTGCGGCGCACAACTCGACGAAGTCGACACCGACACCGGAATCTCGATCGCCTGCAGCGACTGCGGAAGCGCCGAGGCGTGGCCTGAACACACCACCGACATCATCGACCTCGATCGGACCGAATCATGACCACCGTCAAAGTCGGCACCACCGACCTCCGCCACGCCCTCAACGCTGTGCGCGTGCACGCCTGCGCCGACAGCGAGATCCCGCCCATCCACCGAATCCGACTCGCCGTCGACCGGCAGAACATCGTTGTCACAGCGACCGACATGTTCACCGCCGGCCTGGCCATCGCGTCGGTCTTGGACAGCGCCGACGAACCCGGGCAGTACCCGTGCACCGTCGACATCGCACCCTCCGACATCAAGAACATCCTGCAGATCTTCACCGCGGGCAAGGAGAAGAGCGACACCCCGGAATTCGAGCTGCGCCTGGACATCACCAAGGACAGGATCACCATCACCGACTGCTCCGGCCTGATCGACGGACACGCACTGACCGTGCCGCGCATGCCCACCGATGGCGGCACTCTGTGCACCATCCCCGGCCTCATCGCCCGCCAGCACGGCAGCGATGCCACACAGCTCACGGACATGTCGGTCGGGGGTGAGATGCTGGCGCGCTTCAGCGCCGCGTCCAACGCCTACGGCCAGGCACTCGACATCGAGGCGCACTCGGCCAGCCGCGCCCTGCTGATCCGCTGCGGGGAAAGCTTTCTCGGCCTGATGATGCCGCGCCAGCTCCTCGACCGCGACCGCGACGACCGCCGGGAATGGTCCGCCGGATGGGACCGCCGCCTGCCTGACATCGTCGCCGCGGCCGAGGCCGAGCGCATCGAGCAACACGCCCAGGTCGACATCGTCGACCTCGACGCCGACGAGATCGGCGACGACCGCGACATGTTCCTGCGTGCGGTCGATCTCGTGGTCCGGTCGCAGTTCGGTGCGGTGTCGATGCTGCAACGCCGGATGCGGATCGGGTTCGCCAAGGCCGCACGCCTGCTGGATCTGATGGAGCAGGCCGGCATCGTCGGCCCGAAACCTGAAGGGACCGCGGCGCGCGAGGTACATGTGCGTGCCGAAGACCTGGATTCGCTGCTGGCCGATCTGCGTGCCAGCGAACAGGACGGCGGCGACCGATGACCAAACGCCGCGCCGAACACGGCTTGCTGAACTCGGTCGGATCCGCCTCGATCATCGTCCGCCGATACGCCGCCGATCTTCCAGAGGTGTCCCATGGCTGAAGTCCTGCATCTGCCGCCCGCAGTGTGGCATTGCGACCGGAATTTCGACCGCCTGGTGAACGCCGATCTGCGCGACAGCCGCGGCATCGGAACGCAATACGCGGTGCTTCGCAGGAAGGAGAACCGCGTCCGTTGGCTGCACACACTCCTCAGCATTCGCCAGTCGATCATTTCGCAGAGCGCGCAGGACAACGCCCGGCTGCGGTCGCATCCCGACCGAACCGCTGGTGGAAGGCCGTCGAAGGCCTACGTCGCCGCCAAGAGCGAGATGGCCGACCGGAGGGCGAAACGGGAACGGGTGATGCGTGTGGTGAACGAGCGGATCGGGGAGGCGCGGCGGCTGATCGGTGCTGCTCCGATCGCGCGAAGCACTGCCGGTGCGATCGTCTGCCAGCTGCTCGAAGCCGATGCGTTTCTTCACGACGGTGACGTGGGAGAAGCGCGGCAGATGCTCGCCGGACTGGTTCGCGCCCTGAACGGAGAGGAGGCAGCGTCGTGACCAGTAGCAACCGTCCGCCCGTGGTCACGCTGTGCGGCAGCATGCGGTTCTTCGACCTGATGCTGGCGACCGCTGCCGAACTCACCGGCCGCGGAGAGATCGTGCTCGCCCCGTTCGTCGTCGTCGACGCCGGCGATCAGGACAGCACCGCCAAGGCCGCGCTCGATGAGCTGCACCGCCGCAAGATCGACCTCGCCGACCGCATCGTCGTCGTCACCGACCACACCCGGTACCACGGCGAATCCACCCGCGCCGAAATCGCCTACGCCACCGAGCACGGCAAACCCGTCGACTGGGCCATCCACACCCCCAGTACGAGCACGTGCACCACAGCAGCTGCCACACAAGCGCGGGGGTCGGAATGACTTCCACGAGCATCGAGTGGACCGAGGTCACCTGGAATCCGGTCACCGGCTGCGATCGGATCAGCGCCGGATGCGACAACTGCTATGCGCTGAAGATGGCCAGGCGGCTCAAAGCGATGGGCGCGGCCAAGTACCAGAAAGACGGCGATCCGCGAACCAGTGGCCCAGGATTCGGTATCGCAGTTCACGAGGACGCGATGACCGAGCCGTTGCGGTGGCGGTCGGCGCGCCTGGTCTTCGTCAACAGCATGTCCGACATCGCCCATGCCCGTGTTCCGCGTTGGGCGCAGGCGTCGATCTGGGCTGTGATGGCGCTGACGCCTCGGCATCAGTATCAGATCCTGACCAAGCGCTCCAAGCGCCTGGCCACATTGTTGACCGACCCCGCCTTCTATGCCGAGATCACCGACGCCATCCACAAGATCCTGGATCAGTTCGACGGCCGATTGCCGGTCGAGGACGTGGATGCGGCGATGCGGTGGGCCGATCCTCGTCAACGGCTGCGTGGTGAAATCCCAGCTCCGCTGCCGAACGTGTGGATCGGGACATCGATCGAAACGGACGACTACTGCTGGCGCGCAGACGAACTGCGGCGGACCCCGGCCGCGATCCGGTTCCTGTCGTGCGAGCCGCTGCTGGGGCCACTGCCCAGCCTGGACCTCGCCGACATCGACTGGGTGATCGTCGGCGGCGAATCCGGACACAGGTTCCGGCCGCTGGATCTCGACTGGGTGCGTGACCTGCGGGACCGCTGTGTGCAGCGTCGCATCAGCCTGTTCTTCAAGCAGGTCGGGGGCATCCGCCCGAAGGCCGGCGGCCGGTTGCTGGACGGGCGGACCTGGGACGAGATGCCCAGTCGCTGACGGGGTCTCAGGGTCCGCAGCGGCGTGAACCCGCTGCGGACCCGGCTCCGCCGAAAACGCACAGACCATTTATAGACTGATAACAGTTTAAACTGTTAGAGTTGGTTGTGGCGGAACGGACATCGTGAACATGCCCGATCCGCCCATCACTCCCAAACGGAAAGGGCGCCACCCCATGCAGGATCCCACCAACATCGAGTTGACTCCGGAAATCCTCGAGCGCAACCGGAAGCTGGTCGCCCAAGCCCCGGCCATGATCAAACGCAACCGCGAGCTGATCGCCCAGCTGCTCGAAGTGGCGGATCTGCCACCGGCCCCGACCGGCGACGACCCGGCCGCCAGTGCCCGGACCCGTCGGTCTCGGGTCGCGGCGCGTGAGCAGCGCACCCGCGCCGACATCGTGAGAAGCCGATGAACGGCACCGCGTCACGCCCCTAACCCCCAGACCCCGGTGCCGCCCCGCTGCGATGGGGCAGAGGGCGGCACCGGTCACCAATCCGAAAAGGCGAACCATGACCGCGAAATACGTTCTGAGCATCACCCCCACCGAGCAGGGGTACGAGAACAACCCGGCCTGGAAATTGGGAACCGCGATCAGCGTCTACAGCCGCCAGGAGCTGGATACGCGACTGGCCGCCGCGAAGGCCGCGGAGCGCGCCGGTGAAATCTCCGCCGTCAGCGTACGCGCACTCACCCACGCTGAGCAGCTCGAAGCCGAGCGCTGCCGCCGCCTGCACGTGCGGCGGCAGCAAGAACGCGCTCGCGCGCAGCAGCGCTCCCACAGCCGCGAGCGGTGACCCACAACGCAGCTGAAGAAGGAGAGACCACCATGCCCATCACCAGCCAGGATCTTGTCGCCAACCACCTCGAGGCGGTGGTACGCGCCGCCCAGGCCCGCATCGATCGCTACCACGCTCCCGAAGCTCCCGTCTGGGAGACGGAACCGGCGCTGGCCGTACAGGATCTGGCCGAGATCCTGCGTGGCATCCGATTCACACCGACGTTCCCGTCGCTGGGGCGGTTCGTCGACGACTTTCTTGCCAAGCGCCACGCACGGCAAGTCACCGACATCAACGAGGTCGTGTGGTGCCCCGAGTGGTGGCAGCACGCCGAGGCCCTCTGGAAATTCGGCCTGTTGTGGCAGGGCTACGAGCATGTCCGCGCCACCGGTGGCCCGCTGGAGATGAGCGATTTCGCACTCCACCACATCGACCCGCACATGCGGGAGATGTTCGACCCGAGGGGCCCATTCAAATTTTGCAGCGTCCGCCACGGGCACAAAGACATGCTCAAGCCCCTGCCCAGCCGCATCGACAAAGCCCCAGACGGGCTTTTCGCCGGTCCTCCGACCACCACCGCCACGCTCACCGTGGCCTGAAGAGAAGGAAACCAGTGATGGATCACGAGAAATTCATGCGAGGGCACGAGAAGCGGATGGCCCGCATCGATGCTCGCATGCAGCGCATCGCCGAACTCGCCAAGGAGGCGAAGGCCAAGCAGCTGGCGCGCGACGAATGGTACCGAGCTCTGCGAATCCGCCAAGGGCGATCACCTGAGCCCCGCATACCGGAAATCAGCCCCCGCGAGCGATAGGCGGACCCGGTCACCACTGAAGGATTCAAAATGACCACCACCACCGACTATCCGTACGTCACCACCGTGCACCGTCCCGGACTGCCGGACGTGCACCTCGGATTCGCGTTCGCGCACCAGGCCGAGCATGCAACCTGGTCGCTCACCAGCGACTTCGTCAACACCGCGCACGTGCAGGGAACCACCGTTACCTGGTCATCGACCCCTGACGGTGTGTCCGCACTACCTCCGGTGCCGACCGATCCCTACACGTTGGCCGAGCTGATCGCCACCGAAGGCGACGACCAGCCGATCGAGCACGCTTTCCCCGATCTGTTTTCGCGGCTGAAGGCGCAGCAGGGCTACGAAGCGGCGGCGCAGATCTGGCGTGCGGCCTGCTACCAGCTGGACAGCGACGAGTTCGAGGAGGACTGACCGATGCCTTTCCCGGCAAATTCGACAGACCACGTCGTGAAGCCGAACCCCACGTGCCCGTTGTGTGCGCCGAGTTGGCCGCCCGCCCGGCGCGCGCGGCGGATCCGCATTCGCCCGGCCACCGCGGCGGCTGTCGCTGTCGTCGGCGCGGCGGCTGGGTATGCGCTCGGCTACACCCACGGCTGGAATGCCTTCTGACGATGGCGCGATCCGCTTGACCTGCACATCTCCTCAACTCGAAAGGTTTTCCGTGTCATCTACTGCCGCTTCTCCCCTGGTCTTCGTCGACATCGAGACCACCCATACCGATCCGGGTCTGCGCCGGCCGTGGGAGATCGCGCTGATCCGCCGTGAACCCAACGGCTGGCAGAAGCAGATCACGATCCTGATCGAAGACGTAGACCTGTCCCACGCCGATCCCCGCGCGCTCGATGTCGGGCGCTTCTACGACCGGCACCCGCAGTACGCGCCGACGCCACCGCTGGTGCGCGGCACCCCGCCCCCGTCGATCACCTGCACCGGAGAAGACGACGTCTTCTACCTGACGGAGGCCACCGCGGCCGCCGTCGTCGACGACTGGACCGCTCCCAGCGCCAACGGGCGAGCCCGGTTCGCGGGCTACAACGTCTGGTTCGACGCGGACACCCTGGACGCGATGCTGCGCCGTCATCGACGTCTGCCGCGGTGGGACTACCACCTGATCGACGTGGGCAACATGGCCGCAGGCCGCCTCGGCATCACCGAGCCGATGCGCAGCTACGAGCTGTCCCGCGCGACCGGCGCCGAACCCCCGAGCGAAGCCGAGCAACACACCGCACTCGGCGACGCCCGATGGGTGATGCGGTGGTGGGACCAACTCACCTCCCCCGTTCCCGACGATCACGGGTCAACGGCCACCGAGCACGTCGCATGGGAGGCGGCCACCCGCTGACCGCGCCCTGCCAGTCCTGTCGGTGTCCCGAGAGAGGATCACCGCGAGCCAGGACGGCACCGACCCCCCGAAACGATAGAGAGGCAACGACAATGAGCACATCTGCCAGTCAGACCGTCGAAGACCTGGCCACCGACGCTTATATCGCGCTCCAGGAAGCTCAGGAAGCCGTGGAACGGCTCGCCGCCCGCATAAACGCGCTGGCAAGCCACCCCGACGAACCAGAGGTCTACTGGGCGCGAGAGGCCGCGGAAGCGGCAACCAAATCGCTCGACAACGTCGGGGCGGCACTCCCGCCGGACGGCCTGTACAAGAAGACCGGAGAAACGTGGGCGGCGTCGCAATAGCCCCCTGCTGAGTCCTCAACGGCCTTCGAATGGCGGGCCGGGGACGCTTTCACCGTCCCCGGCCCGCTCACCATCATCACAAGCTCAAGGAGCGAAATGGACATCACCCCAACTTCCGGGCCGTGCTTGCTCGAGCACAGCCCGGACACCGGATTGGCCCCGTCGCGGACGATCTGCACCGACCTGCGTAGCGCGCTCGCGCTGGCCGTGCAGACCGTCGAGCCGGGGCCGTCTGAGGTGTGGCCGGACGAATGGCCTTGCGAATCGGTGAAAATCACCTGTGCCCGCGCGGACGGCAGCCTGCCCGACCCCGACCTGTGGGTATCCGGCCCGACACTCCACGTGTACAAGCAGCTGCTTACCTGGGCCGCGGATGCCTCGGTGCCGGATCTGGTGGCCGCGCTGACCGGCGAGACCAACCCGTCCGTGAACGACCTGCGCGCCGCAGTGGCCGATCCGATCCGGCTGGCCGCTGCACTGCGCGCGACTCACGGCCACACGTGGACAGAGCAGCAGTGACGGCGTGGTCGTAGAGACCGCCAGGCGTCAGCAGTGACCAACCTGAAGGCGAAAGGCCGGGGGCGTTCCCGCTCCCGGCCTTGCTTGTCGGCCGAACTTGTCGGTGCGACAGGCGGAAAATAGACGATTAGCGAAAGGACCGAGCGATTATGTCGACCTGCCGATTCCCGATCGTGAATGACGGAAAACTGATAGGCGCATGTGGAGGCGGGGTCCCCGTCGACGCGGAGCCGGTCAACGGGCGCGTGCCGATGCTGTGCGGCCGTGTCGTGTCCGGGATCCGTCACGACCTGAAAACCCTGCGCCTGTGGCGTTCGGAGGTCGACGGCCTGGCGCTGCACCAGTTCGTCGCTGCGCTCAAGACCGCAGAGGATCAGATGGTCGTCGCGCGTGAGGTGCTCGATGTCTGGCGTGACGAGCTTGTCGGTGGCGGGGAGATCTCGAGCGAACCGGGAGACGATGTCGCGCACCATCTGGCCGACGCCATCCGATCGATACGTGCCAGCCGCGCTGTTTTGGAAACCGACTGCGGATATAACGTGCGCTGACGATGCGGCGGGGTCGCGACCAACTCACCACAGAACCGACCACATAGACTGATAAAAGGCTGACAGTCTATAATCCGGGTATGACTGAACGGACGGACAAAACCGATGTCTAGCGGCGAACGCGCCAAGACTTCAGCAGTGGAGGACCGGTCCGACTGGCTGACATGGACGCTGAAGATGCCGCCCGAGCAGAGCGATCACTGGAACGACCTGCTGGCCAAGCTGGCCAAGCAGGCCGGACTGCGTGTGCGCACCAGCGGCCGCGCCAGCACCCGCAGCGTCGGCAGCATCAGCCGACGCGACATGGTCGAGGCCCTGGTCGAGCTGGCCGAGCACGACTCGGCGGTCTGGGACCTGCTCGTCGACAAGATCCGGGTCTGGGAGCCGCGATAAGCCGCGGCAGCTTGAGATCCGCCACGGGCCCGAAGCGATACGCTCCGGGCCCGTTTTGCGTGGCAGGACGTACGGCAGCCCCGGGAGCCGGTCTCCAGGGCGTGCCTCCTGGGTTGTTCTCGCCCTGCCGCTGGGATTCAGGGCGTGTCAGCGGAGGCTGCGAAGGCCATCGGGGTGCTGCGTGTATGTGATGAGTTGCCAGAATCCGGGCGAGTAGATCCGGACACCGTGGGTCTTGCTCTGGACTTTGAGAACGCCGGATTCGTAGATGTGGAACTGATCGTCGTCGCCGAAGCTGATCCCTGCCGGAGATGTGTCCTCGGGCGTGTGCACAGTGAAAGCCATACCGCGAATTGTGAACGCGGACACCGACACACCCCCGATCCGGCCGGGCAAGCCCTCCCCTTCGTAGGTCGGCAACATCGGACCGCAGCCGTCGGACGAGCACCATGGACGCGACTTCGGCCCCGGTGCAGGATCCGGGGCCGAAGCGGTAGTGAGGCGAACTTCCTCGACGGGATATCGAGGCCGCGTCGACGTTACCCCTGCTGACCTGGGGTGACTGGTAGCTCTGCCTCGGGTGTCGCGGCCGACGATAGGTGCTTGACATGTCACGGTGTAGTGGCAGGCTGCTGGGTGAGGTCGGGGTCTGAAGCGTTGGAGTTCGGGCACTGGCCGGGGCATCGCAGGTTCGGCCGGGACGCCAGGGCTGGGCCTGCGATGTCGTGTGCGCGGGCATGACACGCGTGAATTGCGGTACCGGGCCTCGGGGTGAGCGTGGCTGTAGTGTCTGCGGCTGTCACGAACATCCATCCCTGCGGTCATCGTGACAGCGCTCGAGGGGCGGGCACCCCCGAGTCCCGCTCACTCCTTTGCTGGGCGGGTCTGCGGGTGTCGCCCCCCGGGTGTCTCCCGGCGTGAACCATGTTCCCCACGCGGCGATGGGCAGGCCCGCCCGAAACCTCACCCACCGAGGCGGGCCTAACGCTGGCCTGGGCTCGAGTAGTCCTACGACTGCCATTCCGGGGCGTCGACCGGGTCGCGGGAGTACCAATGTCCCGTCCAGGCCCGACCCGAGTCCCGCGCGGCGAAGAAAGCATCGTCGTCGTCGAGGTCGGGAGAGTGGGCGAACACTATCCCTCCGCTGTGGAATCGGCGGGCGCGCACGACTGTCCGAGCTTCTCTCTCGGCCCAGTACATCCGATCCGCGGTCCACCACTGCTGCGCGGTCCATCCCCCGACGATCTCGCCGTGCTCATCGATCGGCGGATAGCACATCTGGTAGACGAACCGTGCGGTAGTCGGGTTGCGCTCGTACAGCCATTGGATCCACGCGGGCACCACCGGGTAGAGCGCGTGGGCGGCGCGGGCGGCGAATCCGCTGTGTGCGGTCGGGCTGCCGGGGTCGCGCTGCGCCGCCGCTGTCACTCGGCCGAGGGCGGCGGAATCCATTCGGGCACTGCGCCGCTTCCGATTCCGAGACGTCATAGCAGACGACTATAAGGATGCTGCGATGCCGGAGCGGGGACATCGGCTCGAATGGTCACCCCGGGCACCGACAGGAACCACGGTTCGGCGCCGGGTCTGTCGAGTCGGTGCCCGCCCGGTTCAGTCACTGGTCGGGCGGCGGCGCAGCGTCACCAGCGCGACGGTGCACAGGATCGCCAGCGCGACCATCGCGGTGATCATCAGCACGTTCTTGAGGGTGGACTCTCTGGTGACGGCGGGAAGGGTGATCGCCGGGATCACCGATCC
>NZ_VUOS01000051.1 GCF_009829325.1 Nocardia sp. CY41 | reverse complement strand
TATCGAGATCCATGGCGGCGGAATGGACCGTCAAAGTCAGGCTCCGCGCATCGTGCTCCTGCACGGAGACGATCGAAGACTCCGCAGGCGCCGCTTCCGCCTGCACCGAAACCATGGCCGATGCGACGGCACCGGCGACGACCGCCGACAACACCAGTCGGCGGAGGTGGCTTCCTCTCATGACTCCCCTTATCCCGAATCCCGGATCGCCTCGCGATCCGAGCCCAGGCTATGGTGCGTCTCGAGCCGATTCACGACTGAAGTTGCTGGGCCACTGATTCTGGGGGCACGCACGATATCGGTATTTCCGCCGATTCGCCGGGTGCGATTCAAAAAAAGCGAGACCCTGATTTCAGGGGCTCGCTCGATTCGAATAGTTGCGCCCGCGTCGGCCGACCGGATTGAATGCCCCTATGGGTGTCAGCGCGGACCGGGAAGTCGATGTGTGCGTGGTCGGGCTCGGTCCCACCGGGCGGGCGCTCGCGCACCGCGCCATGCGCGCCGGACTGTCGGTGACCGCGATAGATCCGCGTCCCGAGCGGCTGTGGCCGCCCACCTTCTCCTGCTGGGTGGACGAGTTGCCGCACTGGCTGCCGTCCACGGCCATCGCGACCACCATTCCGGCGCCCACGGTCTGGACGAAGACCGAACATCGCATCGATCGGCCCTACTGCGTGCTGTCCAAGCCCGGTCTGCGCGCGGCGCTGCCGCTCGACGACGCCACCGTGGTCGCGGGCCGCGCCACCCGGGTGGACGCGCACGAGGTCGAACTCGCCGACGGCACGGTGCACCGGGCGGCCGCGGTGTTCGACACCCGGGGCCTGCCACCGCTCGGACGCCGCAGGGCGGCCAGCGCGCACGGCATCTTCGTCGACGCCGAGACGGCCGCGCCGATGGTCCCCGAAGGCTCCGGCCTGCTGCTGGACTGGCGACCGGAGAACGGCGCGGGCCCGGACGAGCCGCCGTCGTTCCTCTACGCGGTGCCGCTCGGCGACGGCACGGTGATCTTCGAGGAAACCAGCCTCGGACTCCGGGGCGGCATGCCCCAGCACGAACTGCGCAGACGCACGCTCGCGCGCCTCGCCGCGCACGGCATCCGCCTCACCGGCGCCGAACCGAGCGAGGCGGCGCACTATCCGCTCGACCAGCCGCCGCCGCGCAGAGGCGGGGCGCGCGCGATCCCGTTCGGTTCGCGCGGCGGCATGATGCATCCGTGTACGGGGTACAGCGTCGCCGGCTCGTTGGCGCTGGTGGACACCGCGATCACCGCGCTGCGGCAGGGCCACGACCCGATCGCCGAACTGTGGCCGCCGCGGGCGCGACTGGTGTATTGGATGCGGATGCGGGGGCTCTACGGCCTCGGCAGACTCACCACCGAGCAGTCCATCGCCATGTTCGACGCGTTCTTCAGCGCGTCCCCGCGCGGTCGGCGCGCCCTGCTGTCCGCGCACGACGACTACACCGCTCTGGGCGCGGTGCTGTTCGACACGGTGGCGCACACCTGGCCGTTCCACTGGCGTTACGACCTGGTGGGGTGGACCAATCGGAACCGCTGGCTGGACTACGACTTCGCCGAACCGCGCGAAGAGGCCGAACGCCGGGTCCGGTAACCCGGCGAACGCCCACGACGCGGGTGGCTAGGGCCCCGTCTCCGCGGCCCGCCGGTATCCCCGCACCGCGGGGTAGGCGAAGACGACGATGATGCCGAGCGTCCAGGCGAGCGTCTCGAGCAGCGGGTCGGCGACCGCGCCGCCGTAGGACAACCCGCGCATCGCATCGATCGCGCAGCTCATCGGCTGATGCGCCACCACGTCCTGCAACCACACCGGGTAGGCGAAGACGGGGACGAAACCGGAGTTGAAGAACATCAGCAGCGTGCTGACCATGCCGATGATGTTCACCAGCATCACGCCCTCGGACACGGTGGCCAGGGCGGTGACCAGAACGGCGAACGCGACGCCGAACAGCACCGGGATGCCGATCAGCGCCACCGCCGCGAGGGGCCCCTGACCGAACCGGAATCCCAGCAGCAGACCCACCGCAACGACGAACACCGTCGTCACCAGCACGCGGATCGCCTCGGCCAGCAGCCGACCGGTGAATCCGGCCGCGCGGTGCACCGGCATCGTCCAGAACCGGCCGAGCAACCCGGTCATCTTCTCGGTCTTGAAGCCGAGGGCACTGACGACCGCGCCCGACATCGCCGCGAACAACGTCAGCAACGGGACCGTGCCGTACACCGCGGGCATGCCGGTGGCCCCGGACACGGGCTTGTTCAGCACGATGTAGAACATCAGCAGGGTCAGCGCCGGATAGACCAGCGTCTGGATGGTCGTCGCCGGATCGCGCGCCCAGATCAGCAGCAGCCGCTTGCACTGGATCAGGCTCTGCACCGCCCAGGTGACCAGCGAGCCCTCCGGCCGCGTCCGGACGACGGGCAGGGGCTCGGTCGCGCGGACCTCGGCCTGCTCGTCCCCCTGGTCGACGCGTTCCACGGTCGATTCCACCGAACTCATGACCGCCTCACACTCGCCCAGATCGCCAACGGGAGAAACGCCGCCGCCAGCCCGATCAACCACACCAGCGGAACCCACAGCACGTGCCAGGTCACTCCGTCGGCCGCCATGTCGCGCAAGGCGAAGGAGAACTGCGAGATCGGCTGATTGCGCACGAACGGGCGAATCCACTCCGGGAAGTTGCGTTCCGGCACGAATCCGCAGGAGAGCATGCCGAAGATCAACGTCGGCAGGGTCAGCGCCTGGCTCAGCGACTCCGGGCTCTTGGTCAGGCTGCCGAGCCCGTCGGCGCCGATCGCGAGCACCGTGCCGACCGCGAGGGAGAACGCGCAGAACAGCACGGCCTGGCCGACGCCGGCGACGAAGCGGAAGCCGATCAGGTAGCCGAACAGCACTGCCGCGGTGAGCGAGGTGACCGAGCGGACCAGCCCGGCGCAGATGCGCGAGGTGAACGGCACCAGCATGCCGATGGGCATGGTCTGCAGGCGGGTACTCAGGCCGGTCATCGCCTCGAACGCGGCCAGCTGCGCGTTGGACATCATGGTGAAGGCCATCGTCTGCAGCACGATGATCGGCATGACGTACTGGGCGTAGTCGACGCCCTGGATCTTCATCACATAGCGCAGCGGCAGGTAGAAGCCGAGGGTGAAGATCAGCGGCGTGACCGCGGCGACGATCAGCTCGCCCTTGGTCGCCATGGTTCGCACGATGCGGCCGGTCAGCGCGCGCCACTGCGCGAACGACGACAGCCGCGGCGCGGGAAGTTCGGCGAACAACGTCGCCTCGGCCGGAGTCCGCTCCGGAGCTGTCGCAGCGGTCACGCGCGCCCGCCCGAGTGGCCGGTGATGGAGAGGAACACGTCGTCGAGCGAGGGGCGACGCAGCGCGATATCGGCCAGCTCGACACCGGCGCTGTCGAGCCTGCGCAGCGCCTCGGTCAGCGTCGCCGCGCCCTCCGGCGCGGGGATGGACAGTCGGTCGCCGCCGTCGATGTCGGCCAGCACCGCGGGCGGCACCAGGTCGCCCAGCGCGTACGCGGCGGTGCGCAGCTTCTTCTGATCCAGCGGGACGACTTCGCAGTAGCTGCCGCCGGTCTTCTCCTTGAGTTCGTCGGCGGTGCCCTCGGCGATCACCGTGCCCTTGTCGATCACGATGATGTTGTCGCTGAGCACGTCGGCTTCCTCCAGGTACTGCGTGGTCAGCAGCACCGTGATGCCTTGGGTCTTCAGCGCGGTCACCAGGTCCCAGACGCCCTGCCTGCTGCGCGGGTCGAGACCGGTGGTCGGCTCGTCGAGGAACACCACCTCGGGCCGCACCACCAGCCCGCAGGCGATGTCCACGCGGCGGCGCATGCCGCCCGAGTAGTGGCGCACGGCCCGCCGGCCCGCGCTCACCAGATCGAATTCCTCCAGCAAGGTGTCGGCGCGCTTGCGGGCCGCGGACTTGCCCAGACCCATCAGTCTGCCGAACAGTTCGAGGTTCTCCCGGCCGGAGAGGTTCTCGTCCAACGCCGCGTACTGACCGGTCATCATGATCGAGCGGCGCACACCCGCCGGGTCCTTCAGCACGTCGTGTCCGGCGACCACGGCGGTGCCGGAGTCGGGCCGCAGCAAGGTGGAGAGCACCTTCACCATGGTCGTCTTACCCGCGCCGTTGGGACCGAGGATGCCGAGGACGGAAGCGCGTTCGGCGACGAAGCTGACGCCCTGCAGTGCATGCACATCACCGAACGACTTGCGAACGTCCGCTACCCGGACCGCAGGCTCACTGGCATGCGAATCTGCTTGGTTGGAACTCGGCATCAACTCTCCACTATCGACCGGTGCGGCGACCAGGTCGCCCGAGCGCAATCGCACGCCCGGATTGGTGATCCGTCGCGCTCGGCGTGATGTTACCGGCCCGATCGCGCGGGCTTCGCGTCGCGCGCGGTACCCGCACCGGCGCGCGCCCGGTGTGTCCTTACTCACATTTCTCGCCACCCGTCCACCGCGCAAGGGATCGACGCTGGTGAGCGCGATCCGGTGCGGCCGTGCGTCGGCGGCTGAACCTTGTCGGCCCGCTGCGCCAGACCATAGTCTGCTTTGCGGGGGAAAACACTCACTCGTCCACGGCTGTGGGCCCGCTGAACGGTCCGCACGTTGGTTTCGACACTGCGAGAGGTGATCATGGCCGAGTCCGCGCAGCCACGGTTGGCGGCGCGTCCGGGAGGAACGGGCCGAACGAACGTGCTGACGTCCTACGATCCGCGCACCGGTGAGGTCGTGGGCAACTACGCCGTGATGAGTTCCGGCGAGCTGAACCGCGCGGTGCGTGCGGCCCGCTCCGCCGAAAAATGGTGGGCGGAACTGGGATTCGCCAGCCGGAAGCGGTGGCTGCTGGACTGGAAGCGCGAGATCGCCCGCCGCTCGGGGGAATTGGTCGCCCTGCTGTGTGAGGAGACCGGGAAGCCGGAAGCGGACGCCGCCATCGAGGTGATGCTCGCGGTGGAGAATTTGGACTGGGCCGCGCGCAACGCGAGCCGCACGCTGGACCGGCGGCGCATCGGTTCCAGTTGGCTCACCCGCAATCAGCGAGCCTCGGTCGGTTACCTGCCGCTCGGCGTCGTCGGAGTGCTCGGCCCATGGAACAACCCGGTGTTCACTCCGATGGGCTCGATCGCCTACGCGATGGCGGCGGGCAACGCCGTGGTGTTCAAGCCGCACGAGCTGACCACCGGCGTGGGCGTGTGGCTGGCCGACAGCTGGTCCCGGCTCGCGCCGAACCAGCCGGTGCTGCAAGTCGTCACGGGGGACAAGGCCACCGGCACCGCGCTGTGCCGGGCGAAGATCGACAAGATCGCGTACGCCGGTTCGGAGGCGGGCGCGCGCGAGGTGATCTCGGTGTGCGCGCAGAGCATGACGCCGGTCGTCGTGGAGCGCAACGGCAAGGGCAGCATGGTCGTGCACGTCGACGCGAAGCTGGACGACGCCGCCGAGGCCGCCGTGTTCGGTGCGATGGCGAATGCAGGACAGAATGCCACCGGCATCCAGCGGGCCTACGTCGCCCAATCGGTCTACGACCGCTTCCTGGACCTCGTCGTGGACCAGGCCCGCAAGCTGCGACCGGGCGCGGACCGCAAGGCGTCCTACGGCCCGATGATCATGGAGTCACAGGTCGACGTGGTGCGCAGGCAGGTGCGCGACGCGGTGGCCCGCGGCGGCCGCGCGGTGGTCGGCGGGCTGGACTCGATCCGCGACCCCTACATCGAGCCGATCGTGCTGGCCGAAGTGCCGGAGGAGAGCATCGCGATCACGGGTGAGGGCATCGGTCCGGTGCTCATCGTGAACAAGGTGGCGAGTATGGACGAGGCCGCGGAGCGGATCAACGCGGTGGGCACCGATGTCGCCGTGTCGGTGTTCACCAGGGATGTGCACGAGATCGAGGCGTTCGCCGAGCAACTGCGCGTCGGGGTGGTGACCATCAACTCCTCGACCGCCTACGCGGGCATTCCGGCACTGCCCTTCGGCGGAGTGGGCGAATACGGCCAAGGCCACAGCCACGGCGACCAGGGCCTGCGGGAGTTCAGCCGGACCCTGGCCATCACCCGCAAGCGGTACCAGGCGCCGGTGAACCTCTCCACGTTCGATCGGCACCCACGTCACCTGCGCGTGGCCAAGACGATCTTCCGGATCCGGCACGGCCGCCGGCCCTGAGGCGGCTAGTCGAGCAGCACCGCGTCCATCAGCGCGGTGACTCGCGCGACTTGCGCGGGCCGGGAATCGAATCGGATCAGCCTGCCCACATCGATCACCTGACTGATGGCGGCGTGCACCCGGAAGCGCGCCTCCACCGGATCCCCGTCCAGCAGGTTGGCCCACTCCAGCACGTTCTGCCGCTGGATGGCGCGCAGCTTGTGTTGCTCGGCCTGCGGCAGGTTGCCGAACTCGGCGTAGTACACCGCCATGATCTCCGGCATGGCGAAACTCAGTTTGGCGTAGCGGTCGGCCACCCGCCGCGCGGCGTCGGCGCGGCTCGTCGCCTCGGCCAGCGCCTCGGTGATCGCGATGGCCAGCCGGTCGCCGGTGCGGTGGAACGCCGCGGCGAGCAGGTCGGCCTTGCTCGGGAAGTACCGGTACACACTGGAGGCGTTGATGCCGACGGCGGCGCCGATCTCCTCGATGCTCGCCTCGTGATAGCCCTGCCTGCCGAAGATCCGGATGGCCTCGGTGAGCAGTTGTTCCCGCTTGGAGGTCACCGGGATGCCGCGCACGGGCGCGCCGGGATCCGGTTCCTCCGGCGCGGGCGGCAGGTCGGTTCGCAGGATGGCCCAGGACATCCGATGCAGCAGCGGGAGCAGCCGAGCGCTGGACAGCGCGGTGCGGTGCGCGGCGATGCTGGCGATCGCGCTCAGCACGCCCGCGGCGAGCATCGCCACGTCCGCGGGCGGCGTCTCGGGGCGCAGCAGCGCGATCGGCGCCGCGAGGGTGTTGTTCAGGTCGTCGTAGATCTTCTTGATGCGGACCCGGTCGTCGCGCTCGAGATAGCGCCGCTCCCAGCGGTAGAGCCCGGCCTCGCGGCGGATCTCGACGGTGTGCTCGCTGATCGCGCGGATCAGCGCGTCCGCGCGCCGCGCCGGGTCCAACCGGGCGTCGTCGGCGGCCTCGGCGACGGTCAGCAGGTGCTGCGCGCCTTCTTCGGCGGCCGCCACCAGCAGCGCGTACTTGTTCGTGAAATGCCGGTAGAGGGCCGGACCGGAGATGCCGACCTCGGCGGCGATCTCGTCCACGCCGACCGGGTAGTACCCGCGTTCGCTGAACGCGCGCGCGGCCGCCCGGATGATCTGGACCTTGCGGTCCTTCGGACGGCGGCGCACCGACGGCGCGCCCTCGGCCCCCGCCCTTCTACCCGGTTCGGGCCGCGCGGGAGCGAGGTCGACCTCGCTGCGATCCGCGACCATGCACCTCTCCGTTCTCCGGCGACGCTGGTTGACAGCGCCCGACATTGGAACCTAAGTTAACCACAATTCGCAAAGTTAACCACTATTCACGGCCTGGCGTCCGCCGAATTGCAGCTTAGGAGCAAACATGAGCAACAACGATTCCGCGGCCCCGGCCGCACCCGCCGCCGCGAAGTTCACCGCGGTCCAGGACGGCAAGGTGCTCCGGATCACGATCACCAACCCCAAGCGTAAGAACGCCATCGACTACGACACCATGGTCGCGCTCGGGGACGCCTTCCGCGCGGCGGCCGAGGATCGCGCGGCGCGGGCGATCGTACTCACCGGCGAGGGCGGCGATTTCTGCACCGGCGCCGATCTTTCCGCGAGCGCGGGCGAGGCGCAGCGGGGCATCACCTCGGACATGGTCATGGACGCGGCGAACCGGCTGGTGCGCGCCATCGTCGACGCGCCGGTCCCGGTGATCGTGCGTATTCGGGGCGCCGCGGCGGGCGTCGGCGTCGGCATCGCGCTGGCCGCCGACCTGGTCTACGCGAGCGAGGACTCCTACCTGCTGCTGGCCTTCATCAACATCGGCCTGATGCCCGACGGCGGGGCGGCCGCACTGGTCGCCGCCGCGGCGGGCCGCCCGCTGGCGGCGCGGATGGCACTGCTCGGCGAGCGACTGCCCGCCCGGGAGGCCGCGGCCGCCGGGCTGTTCACCGCGGTCGTGCCCGACGGCGAGCTCGATGCCGCGGTCGAGGCAGGCGTCCAGAAGATCGCCACCGGTCCGCGCCGGGCGCTGGAACTCACCAAGCAGGCGCTGAACCAGGCCACGCTGACCTCGCTCGACGCGGCCCTGGCCGCCGAGAAGGCCGGGCAGACCGAGCTGCTGCGTTCCCCCGATTTCGTCGAGGGCGCCACCGCGATGCTCACCAAGCGCAAGCCCGTCTTCGCCGACTGATCGGCCCGCCGGTACCCAGCAACCGACGGGCGACTATGTTCATCGGCTATGACTTACCTGGTTACCGGGGCAACTGGGTTCATCGGTCGGTTCCTCGTCCCCGAGCTGCTGAAACGCGAGGGTGACATCCATGTGCTGGTCCGGCCGGGCGACGCCTCGGCCGACCGGTTCGCCTGCTGCGCGCAGGAATGGGCGGGCGGCGACCGCGTCCGTCCGGTGCGCGGCGATCTGGGCGCCCCGGGGCTGGGCATCGACCCGACCTGGCTGGCCCGGCATCGCGGCGCCATCGAGCACGTCTTCCATCTCGCCGCGGGCTACGACCTGACCGAGCGCGGCGGCGGCACCAGGCATCTGGTCGACGTCGCCGAGGAGCTCGGGGTCGATCTGCTGCACCACCTCTCGACCGTCGAGGTGGCCGGGACCAGCACCGGCCTGTTCACCGAGGACATGTTCGATCACGGCCAAACACTCACCACGCCGGCGCAGCAGGCGAGGTTCGACGCCGAGCGGATCGTGCGGGAGTCGTCGGTGCGCTGGCGGATCTACCGGCCGTCGATCGTGATCGGGCATTCCCGCACCGGCGAGATCGATCGGATCGACGGTCCGTACTACTTCTTCCGCCTGCTGCGCATGGGCGCGCAGCTGCCCAGGCTGCTGCCGGTGCTGGTGCCCAGACTGGGCGAGACCAACATGGTGCCGGTGGACTTCGTCGCCCGCGCCCTCGACCACATCGCCCACCGCCCCGGTTCGGACAAGACGACCTATCACCTGGTGGATCCGCGCAGGCAGAGCGCGGTCGACGCACTGAACCTGTTCGCCGACGAGGCGGGCGCGCCGCACCTGGTGGAGGTGATGCCCAAGCGCACCCTGGACATGATGTTGCGCGTCCCCGGCGTGAACTGGCTGCTGCCCCGGGTCGGCGTACCGCTGGACGTGCTGGAGCACAGCGAATTCGCCTGCTGGTTCGACTGCAGGCACACCAGCGCGGCGCTGGCGGGCACCGACATCAGGGTTCCGCCGTTGGACGCCTACGCACCGCGGATCTGGAAGTACTGGATCGAGAACTGGGTCTGACCGGCGCGCGTCGCGGCTATCGGCCGGTGACGGTGAGATAGATCAGCGCCACGTTGAGCACGGAGATGATCGCGGCCACCGTCCAGGCCAGCGCGGTGGTCACGCGGTGGTTGACGTCCGCGCCCATCAGCGCGCGGTCACTCGTGAAGCGCACCAAGGGAATCAGCGCGAAGGGGATGCCGAACGACAGCACCACCTGGGAGATGATCAGCGCGCGCGTCGGGTCGATGCCGAGCGCCAGGACTGCGATGGCCGGGATCAACGTGATCAGCCTGCGCGTGATCAACGGAACCCGCTTGTGCAACAAGCCCTGCATGATCATCGCGCCCGCGTAGGCGCCGACCGACGTCGAGGCCAGGCCGGAGGCGAGCAGCCCGATCGCGAGCAGCAGCGCGGCGGCGGGGCCGAGGACGTCGCCGACCGCGGCGTGCGCGTCTTCGATGGTCTCCACATTCCGGCCGCGCAGCGTGTCGGCCGCCATCAGCAGCATGGCCAGGTTCACCGTGCCGGCCAGGACCATGGCCAGGCCGACGTCGACCTTGGTGATCCGCAGGAGCCTGGTGCGCAGCGGCCCTGCCGCCGGATGCCCGTGCCGGTCGCGGGCTAGGCCGGAATGCAGATAGACAGCGTGCGGCATGACCGTCGCGCCGATCATCGCCGCGGCCAGCAGGACGCTCTCGGTGCCTTGGAAGCGCGGCACCAGACCGCCCACCGTGTCCCCGGGCGACGGCGGCGCGATCACCACGCTCGCCAGGAATCCGATCGCGATGATCGCGAGCATCCCGGTGATCACCCGCTCGAACGGTTGCTGACCGCGGCGGTCCTGCACGAGCAGCAGACCCATCGACACCGCGCCGGTGATCAAGCCGCCGAGCAGCAGGGGTAGCCCGAACAGCAGGTGGAGTGCGATCGCGCCGCCCACCACCTCGGCCAGGTCGGTGGCCATCGCCACCGTCTCGGCCTGGCCCCAGTACGCCAGCCGGACCGGGCCGCTCGCCTTCGCTCGCACCGCCTCCGGCAGCGACCACCCGGTCACCAGCCCGAGTTTGGCCGAGAGGAACTGCACCAGCCCCGCCATCACGTTGGCCAGGACGATGACCCAGACGAGGAGGTAGCCGAATTGCGCGCCCGCACTGATGTTGGACGCGACGTTGCCGGGATCGACGTACGCGATGGCCGCGACGAATGCCGGGCCGAGCAGCACCGTCGCGGCACGCGCTCGCCCGGTGACGGACTTGGTCGACTCGGCCAGCGTGATACCCACGAACAGAATTTTACGGGTTCCCGAACTTTTTGTTGACGGCCGACTCAAAAAAGCAGACCGCCCGGTCGCATCAGGGTGCGACCAGGCGGTCGAGGAGCTCGGCCGGGGCGTCCGGCGCTATGCGGTGGCGCTCAGATACCGAGGCCCTTGGCCAGCACGGGCCACGACATCTGGAACTCGTCGCGCCAGTAACCCCACGAGTGCGTACCCGAATTGCGGAAGTTGTAGGTGGCCGGGATGCCCAGCTCGTTCAGCCGGTTCTGCAGGTTGTGCGTGCAGTAGTTGGTGCCCGCCTCGATCACGCCGCCGATGATGATCTGGTTGGCCAGACCGTAGGCGCCGGGGAGGGCGTACTGGCCGTTGAGCGTGTCGTACTGGCCGGGCAGGCCGTTGCCGGTGGAGATGTAGAGGTCGAGCCCGCGCAGCCCTTCGGCGTTCACGTACGGGTCGTTGGCCACCCACTCCGGGCCGCCTTCAGGGCCCCACATGTTGTCGGTATTGCCGCCGCCCCAGGTCTCGACGGTCAGCTTGACGAACTCGGAGCCGACCGGGTCACTGGTCTGCGCGCAACCGCTGTAGGCCGCGGCCGCCTTGTACAGGCCCGGCTTGGCGATCGGCAGCGCCAGCACCGTGGTGCCCGAGGTGGACAGGCCCGCGATCGCGTTCACGCCGTTGGTGCCCAGCGCGCCGTCGACCAGCGGGGGCAACTCCTCGGTGAAGAAGGTCTTCCACTTGTTGCGGCCGAGTACCGGGTCGTCCTTGATCCAGTCGGTGTAGTAGCTCCACTTGCCGCCGATCGGCTGGATCACGTTGACGTTCTTGTCCGACAGGAACTGCAGCGCGTCGGTCTTCGCCTGCCACGACGCCTCGTCCTCGCCGCCGCCCGCACCGTTGAGCAGGTACAGCGTCGGGCGCGGCACCGAGGCGTCGGCCGGACGCTGGACGTCGATGATGATCTTCTCGTCCATCGCCGCCGAGTAGACGTACAGGCGGATGCTGCGCGCGTCCTTGTACTCGGCCTTGGTGATACGCGAACCGTCCGGGGCGACCGGGTCGGCCAGCAGACTCTTGGAATCGATGATCGGATCAGCTGTCGCGCTGGACGCGCCGAGACCGGTCATCATTCCCGCGAGCACCGCGGTTGCCGCGATCGCGGCCGCGGCCCGCAGGCCACCGCGCCGGCTCTGTCGACGTATCAATTTCGCACCTTCGCTTCGTCTCGAGATTCGCTCTGCATGCCCCACGCGCCGGGGTGGATGCCCAGCATCACGCCCGACCATACGGCCTATGTAGTCGTCACGACAGGGGACTTCGTTACCGCACCGTTGCCCATCATGCCGGAACGGTGTCGGTCCGATCATGACCGCCCCATGTTCCGTGTCGCTTCCCATCCCGGGGGATCCAGCAACTCGGACAATCTGGGGCCGATCTGCGCCAGCGCTTCCGGTGATGTCATCTGGTCGTGCGAGACGCCGACGGGATGATCGTCCACCCGGCCGTCGACGTAAGGTTGCCAGCCGTCCGCCGCGGTGTCGTGACCGGCCGCGCTGAAGTAGTCCAAACGGCCGCGGAAGACGTCGGGCCGGTGCTCGGCGATCAGCTCGGCCGAGCGCACGGCGCTGCGGTAGATCCGGCGCACCCGCTCGGGGGTGAGCACCGCCATGTCCGGCGGGATGGTGGCATGCAGCGCGGCCAGCGCCTCCTCGCTCAGATCGCGCACGTCGCCGTCGCCGGGCAGCAGGGCGTCCGCGCCGATGCCGAGTTCGGCCAGCGCCTCGCGGATCGCCGCCCGGAAGTCGGTGACGTCGATGTCCGGGTGGCTGTCGAGCATCGTGAGCAGCCCGATCTCCTCCCCCGCCGCTTGCAACCGGGTGGCCACCGCATGCGCCAGCACACCGCCGAGCGACCAGCCGAGCAGCCGATAGGGCCCATGCGGCTGCACCGCGCGGATCTCGGCCACGTAGCGGCCCGCCATCTCCGCCAGCGACGCAGGCAGGTAGCCCTCCTCGGTCAGCGCGGGCGACTGCAGGCCGAAGATCGGCGTGCTCGCGGCCACGTAACGGGCCAGACCCGCGTAGCACCAGGACAACCCGTACATCGGATGCAGGCAGAACAGCGGCTGGGCGGCGGCCACGTCGTGCGGCACCATCGTCCGGATCGGCAGCAGCACGCCCAGCGCCGCGTTCGAGTCCTGGTCGTAGTCGTGGTCGTCGGCCAGCGCGGCCAGGATGCGGGCCGCCAGCGCCGCCGGGGTGGGATCGGTGAAGAACCACTGCACCCGCACCTCGGCGCCGGTGAGCGCGCGCAGCCTGCTGACCGCGCGCGTGGCGACCAGCGAGGTGCCGCCCAGGTCGAAGAAGTCGTCGTCCATGCCGACCCGCTGTCCGGCGCCGGGCTCGAGCACCGTGTCGAACACCTCGAGCACGGTCCGCTCCAGCGGCGTGCCGGGCGCGCGGTACGGGCGCGTCACCAACCGCGGCGCGGGCAGCGCCTTGCGGTCGAGTTTGCCGCTGGCGTTGAGTGGCAGCTCGGCCAGCTCGACGACCGCCGAGGGCACCATGTACGACGGCAGCGCGGCGCGGGCGTGCCGCAGCAGCGCGTCCTCATCGATGCTCTCCGCGGGCGCGGCGACCACGTAGGCGACCAGCCGGTCGCCCGTCACGCCACGCACCATCGAGACCGCGGCATGCCGCACCTGGGGGTGACCGGTCAGCACGGCCTCGATCTCCCCTAATTCCACGCGCTGGCCGCGCAGCTTGACCTGGAAGTCGCCGCGGCCGAGGTACTCCAGCGATCCGTCATGCCAGCGCACGATGTCGCCGGTGCGATACAGGCGGGTTCCGCCGGCGTGCGCGACGAATCGCTCGGCGGTGAGAGCCGGCGCGCCGAGGTAGCCGCGCGCCAATTGCGCACCCGCGACGTACAACTCGCCCGCCGCGCCCGGCGGCACCGGCCGCAGCTGCCGGTCGAGCACGTGCACGCGGGTGTTGGCCACCGGAAGGCCGATCGGGACCGTCACCGCGGCGGTGTCCCGGACCGGGTGGTCGGTGACCACGGTGGCTTCGGCGGGGCCGTACCAGTTGACCAGCGCGGCGGCGGGCGCCATCGCGGCGAAACGCGCCGCCGTCTCCCCCGGCAACGCCTCGCCCGCGGCGAACACCCGCCGCAGCGACGGGTACTGCGCCCCCGGGTCGGCCGCCGGGTCCAGGAACGCGTCCAGCATCGACGGCACGAAGTGCACCGTGGTGACGGCGTTCTCGGCGATGAGGCGGGCCAGGTAGGTCGGGTCCCGATGGCCGTCGGGCGCGGCGACCACGATCGACGCCCCGGTCTGCAACGGCCAGAACAACTCCCAGGCGGAGATGTCGAAGGTGATCGGCGTCTTGTGCAGCACCACGTCGCCGCCGTCGTGCGGGTAGGCCGACTGCGCCCAGCGGAATTGGTTGACCATCTGCCGGTGGGTGATCATCACGCCTTTGGGGCGGCCGGTCGAGCCCGAGGTGTAGATGACGTAGGCGACGGTGTCCGGGTGGACGTATTCCTGCGGCCACGGACCCTCGTACGGCGGCAGGTACAGCGTGTCCACCGCGACCACCGGCACGCCGGTCGCGGTGTCGAACGCGTCCGCGGTGGTGGTCAGGACGCAGATCGGAGCAGCGCTGTCGAGGACGTACTCGCTGCGCTCGGCCGGGTGGTCCGGATCGACCGGGACGTAGCCGCCACCCGCGCGCAACACCGCGTAGATCGCGACGACCAAGTCGATGCCGCGCCGCATGGCCACGGCGACCAGCGTCTCGGGTCCGACGCCCCAGCGCATCAACTCGACGGCCAGGGACCGGACGCGCGAGTCGAGCTCGGCATAGCTGAGCGCGATGTCGCCGAAGCGCACCGCGGGCGCGTCCGGGGTGCGCGCCACCTGCGCGTCGAACAGCGACGGCAAGGTCGCGCCGTCGAGCAGTTCCGGCGCGTCGGTGGCGTTGCGCGCGGCCAGCTCGGCGTGCTCGTCCTCCAGAAGCACATCGATGTCGCCGACCCGCGCTTGCGGGGTGGTCACGAAACGGCCGATCAGCGCCGACAACCGCTGCGCGAGCGCGAGCGCCGCCGGTTCGCCGGTCACGTCGCGCAGGTACTTCACCGAGACGCGCAACCGACTGTCCAGCACCACCATCACGGTGAACGGGTAGTGGGTGCCGTTGACCGCGCCGACGCCGACGACGTTCATCCCGTCGATCGCGCCCGCCTCGTCCAGGCCCTCCCGGTCCACCGGGAACGACTCGAACACCACGAGCGAGTCGAACAAGCCCTCCACGCCGACGGCTTCCTGGATCTCGCTCAGCCCCAGGTAGTGGTAATCGAGGAGCGCCGCCTGCTCGGCCTGCAACTGACGCAGCAGCCCGCCGAGCGTGTGCGTCGCCTCCAGCCGCACCCGGACCGGAATCGCGTTGAGGAACAGGCCGACCATCGCCTCGACGCCGTCGAGCCGGGGCGGGCGGCCGGAGACGGTGGCGCCGAAGACCACGTCGTCACGATCGACGGTGCGCCCGATCAGCAGACCCCACGCCGCCTGCACCACGGTGTTCACCGTGACGCCGAGACCGGAAGCGAGCCGGGTCAGCGCGGTGGTGTCGGCCTGGGACAGCTCGAAGCCGACCTCGCCGACGCCCGCGGAGATCTCCCTGCCGGGGTCGACCGGCGCCAGTGGCGTCGGCTCGGTGATGCCGGCCAGCGCGGTGCGCCACGCGGCGCGCGCCGCCTCCGCGTCCTGGGCGACCAGCCACGCCAGATAGTCCCGGTAGGACCGCACCGCGGGCAGCTGGCGGGAGTTGCCGCCGAACGCGTACAGCGTGAGCAGGTCCTTCAGCAACAGCGGCATGGACCAGCCGTCGATCAGGATGTGATGGCTGGTGACCAGCAAGTGGTATCGGGCGGCGGCGGAACGGATCAGCGCGAAACGCAGGAGCGGCGCGGTCCGCATGTCGAAGTGGTCGGCCAGGTCGGCCGCCTTGATCCGTTCCAGCTCGGTGCCGGCCGCGCCCGGTTCCAGCTGAGACAGATCGATCAGCCGCCACGGCACCTCCAGCGACTCCTGCACGATCTGCACGGGCTTGCCTTCGCTGTCGTCGGCGAAGGCGACCCGCAGGTTGTCGTGCCGGTCCAGCACCGCCTGCGCGGCCGCCTGCATCCGGCGCGCGTCCACCGCGCCGCCGAGATCGAGTACGAACTGGGTGGTGTAGACGTCCACCGAGTGCTCGGCGAGCAGGGCGTGGAACAGCATGCCCGATTGCAGCGGCGTGAGCGGCCAGGCGTCGGACATGTCCGGGTAGGCGCGGGCGAAACGATCGATGTCGGGTTGCTTGAGCCGCACCAGCGGGAAGTCCGACGGCGTCCAACCGCCCGCGTCCGGGCGCAGGCCGTGCTCGGCGAGGCCGCCGAGCGCGCGAATCCAGTGCTCGGCGAAGATTTTCGCGTCCTCGCCGCGGAACGCGGCGGCGGCGAAGTCGAACCGGGCGAGCAAGCCCTCGTCGGTGGCGTCGACGGTGAGCACGAGCAGCAGGTCGTCGGACGGGATGTCGGTGTGCACCCGCGCCGGGCGCAGATCCCGGTAGCGCAGCGCGAACCGGCCACGGCCGAGCCCGCGCAATTCGGCGGCGGTCTCGGCGTTGAGATAGCGCAGCAGCCCGTAGCCTGCCCCGCGCGAGGGCACCGAGCGCCGCAGTTCCTTGATCTGCGCGATCGCCGTGCCCGCCGCGGGGCCGCCGATCAGGGCGTCCTCGATGTCGATCCTGGTCAACCGCAACGGCACCGGATATTCGGTGACGAAACCGCCCACCGTGCTCGCCGCGTCGGCCTGGGTGACCTCGCGCCCGTCGGAAGGCAGCCGCACGACCGACCCGATCGCACGCGTGACGGCCTCCCCCGCAGAGGTCTGCAGGGCCAGTGCCAGCGCGGTGAGCAAGATGTCGTCCACCCCGGCGTGATAGGCCTCCGCGGCCGCGGCGACGGCCGCCGCGCCCTCCGCCGTGATGGTGAGCGAGACCCGGCTGCGTGCGCGCAGGTCTCGCCCCTCGGTTACCGCGCCCTCCGGGACGGAACCGAGCGCCCGTCGCCACCAGTCCATTTCGGCCACCGTGGCCGGATCGTGCGCCTTGGCCGACAGGGTCCGGATGAGCAGGCCGAGGCCGGACTCGCGGCTCGCGGGCGCGGCATGACGGGCCCGGTTCCAGCGCGCGGTGAGCTGGTCGACGACGGCCCGCCAGGAGACGTCGTCGACCACGAGGCTGCTGGCCACGACCAGCAGCGTGGAGCGAGCCTCGGGACCGCCGGTGAGCACGAAGTAGATGTTGCGGCCCTGCTCGGGATCCAGCGCGGCCGCGACCGCCTGCACCACGTCATCGATGGGCAGCGAAGTCTCGCCACGCTGCGGGTCCAGCCTGCGGAACGCCTCGCCGGTGCGCTCGGCGGCGGGCGGGATGCGCAGCACCGGAGCGCCGTCGTCGCCATAGCGCACCTGCACCCACAGCATCGGGTGCTGGTCGAGCACGGCGGCCACCGCGTTCTGCACCGTCTCGACCGGGCAGGTCTCGGGGACGTCGAGGGTGATGGCCCGCACTTCGATGCCCTCGTCCAGCATGCGCGCCGCGTCCGGTGTCAGCGGTAGTTCGCCCGCCTCGTCGCCGGGCCCGCCCGCCACCGATGCGGCGCGGGCCAGCGCGGCGACGGTCCGGCATTCGAAGACATCGCGCGGCGCGAAATTCACGCCGCGAGCGCGGCAGCGGGAGACCAGTTGGATCGACACGATGCTGTCGCCGCCGAGGGCGAAGAAGTCGTCGTCCAGTCCGACCCGGTCGAGTCCGAGGACCTCGCCGATCACCTCGGCGATCACCAGTTCGGCCGGGGTGCGCGGCGGGCGATAGGCGCGGGTCTGCGCCTCCGGCTCGGGCAACGCCTTGCGATCCAGCTTGCCCACTGGAGTCAGCGGGATCGCGTCGAGCACGATGATCGCCGCGGGCACCATGTACTCCGGCAGCGTGTGCCCGATCCGCTCGGTCAGCGCGGCCTGGTCCACCGTGGCGTCTTTCGCGGGCAGCACGTAGGAGACCAGCATGGTCGCGCCGGAACCGGTCGGGCGTCCGACGGTCACGGCGAAGTCGACTTCGGGCTGGGCGGCGAGTGCGGCGTCGATCTCGCCGAGCTCGATGCGGAAGCCGCGCACCTTCACCTGGAAGTCGTTGCGGCCCAGGTACTCCACCACCGGCGCGTCCCCGTCCCGGCGCCAGCGCACCAGGTCGCCGGTGCGGTAGAGGCGTTCGCCGGGTGCGCCGTACGGGTCGGCCACGAACCGGGCGGCGGTGAGCGCGGAGCGGGCGTGGTAGCCGCGCGCCAGCTGGACACCGCCCAGATACAGCTCGCCCGTGGCGCCTTCGGGCACCGGACGCAGCCTGGCGTCGAGCACCAGCGACCGGGTGCCGCGGATCGGGCCGCCGATCGTGACCGGTTCGCCGGGCCGCAGCGGGTCGCTGATGTTGGTCATGATGGTGGTTTCGGTGGGCCCGTAGCCGTTGTGGAAGGCGCGCTCCGGCGCGGTCGTCCACTTGTCCGCCAGATCGGCGGGCACCGCTTCACCACCCGCCACGACGGCGCGCATCCCCGACAACGCGTCCGGGTCGAGCGAGGCGAGCACCGAGGGGGTGAGGAAGGCGTGCGTGACGCCCTCGGCGCGGATCAGCTCGGCCAATTCCTCGCCGCCGAAGGTGTGCGCCGGCGCCACCACCAGCGCGCCCGCCGAGCCGAGCGCGAGCAGCAGTTCCAACATCGACGCGTCGAACGACGGCGACGCGAACGCCAAGGCGCGGGCGGATCGGTCGAGCCGATAGCGTTCCACCTGCTCGGCGTTGAAATTCGCCAGACCGGCATGGGTCACCACGACGCCCTTGGGCAGCCCGGTGGAGCCGGAGGTGTAGATCATGTAGGCGGCGTTGCTCGCGCGCAGCGGTCCGCGTAGTTCGCGCTCCCACACCGGCTGGTCCGATCGCGCGGCGACATCGAGAGTGAAGTCGCGGTCATCCAGGGCGACCCAGGAGCCATCGGAGAGAACGGGCAGATTGTCCAGCTCGGCGGTCACCGTCACGCCGAGCGCCACGCCGGAATCGGCCACCATGTGGGCGATGCGATCGGCCGGATAGGTCGGATCGATCGGGACGAACGCCGCCCCGGTCTTCGCCACCGCCCACAGGGCGAGCACGGATTCCACCGAACGGCGGATCGCGATGGCGACCAGCGCCTCCGGCCCCGCGCCGCGGTCGATCAGCGCCCGCGCCAATTGCGCGGAGGCCGCGTCGAGTTCGGCGTAGCTGAACGTGCGATCGTCCGCGACCACGGCGATGCCGGACGGGTTCGCGGCGACGGCGGCGCCCATCAGATCCGGCAGCGTGCGCGGCGCCACGGCAGGTGCGCCGGCACGGGCGATCAGGTCGGCGCGCTCGGAGTCGTCCAGGATCTCCAGGTCACCGACCGCGGTGCTCGGGCGCCGGACGACCGCGGCCAGGAGGCGGCGGAACCTGCGGCCGAACTCGAGCACGGTCGGTTCGTCGAACAGATCGCGGGCGTAGGTGAATTCGGCGGCGAGACCGGCTTCCGCGCCGGACGCGGTGCGCTGCTCGCGGATGGTCAACAACAGATCGAACTTCGCGGTGTCGACGGCGGGGTCGAGCGCCGTGCAATGCAAGCCGGGTAGCTCGAAGCTGGTGGCGGCCAGGTTCTCGAACGACAGCGCCACCTGGAACAGTGGGTGGCGACCGGCCGAGCGTTCGGGGTCGAGCGCCTCGACCAGCCGCTCGAACGGGATGTCGGCGTTGGCGAAGGCACGTAGGTCCGTTTCCCGCGTGCGGGCCAGGAGTTCGGTGAAGCGGAGTCCGGGCGCGACCCGGGTGCGTAGCACCAGCGTGTTGACGAACATGCCGATCAAGTCGTCGAGCTGGGCTTCACCGCGGCCCGCGACGGGCGTGCCGACGGCGATGTCGTCGGTGCCGGACAGGCGCGACACGAAGACCGCGAACGCGGCGTGCACCACCATGAACAACGTGGCGTTGTGCTGCCGCGCGAGATCTGCCAGCGCGGCGTGCACGTCGGCGTCCACGACGAAATCGGTTCGGCCGCCGACGAAGGACTGCGCGGACGGGCGCGGGCGATCGGCGGGCAGGTTCAGCTCGTCGGGCAGGCCGGCGAGTTCGGCGGTCCAGTAGGCCAGCTGGGCGCCCGCGATCGACTCGGGATCGTCGTCGTCGCCGAGCGCGTCGCGCTGCCACAGCGCGTAATCGGCGTACTGGAGGGGCAGCGGCGCCCAGGACGGCTCCGCGCCGCCGCTGCGTGCCACGTAGGCCAGCATCAGGTCCCTGGTCAGCGGCCCCATCGACCAGCCGTCGGCACTGATGTGGTGCGCGACGAAGACCAGCACGTACTCGCCGGGCGCGAGCTGGAACAGCCGCGCGCGGAACGGCACCTCGGCGGTCACGTCGAAGCCCGCGGCGACGATGCGCTGCGCCTCGTCGGCGACGTGCTCGTCACCGATCTGCGCGGGGTCCAGGTCCACCGGGACCTCGTGCGGAGCGAGTATCCGCTGTACCGGGCCTTCGGAGGTCTGCGGGTAGATCGTGCGCAGGATCTCGTGCCGCGCCACCAGATCCGCGACGGCCTGCCGCAACGCGGCCACGTCCAACTCACCGGTGAGGCGGATGGCTGCCGG
>NZ_VUOS01000050.1 GCF_009829325.1 Nocardia sp. CY41 | reverse complement strand
ACACCAGTACCGCCGCCTGGCCACCCGCTGGGAACGACGCACCGACATCCACCAAGGATTCCTCGACCTCGCCGCCGCCCTCATCTGCTGGCGAAGACTCCGCAACCGAACCTGATAGGCGCTCTTATCGCAGCTTCTCCGCTATTGCAGAGGACAATGGATAAGATTCTGAAGGACGGGTGGCGGATCGAATTCGGCGAATTGGACGAGGATAGAGATTCAACCATCCACCGCGGCCACCGCAACACAGGTCTAACCTACGTGGATGCAAAGGAAATCATCCTCGACGAGGACCTGAAAAGTGATCCGCAAAAACTGGTGGGTGTGCTTGCCCATGAGATAGGCCATGCCAGCAAAGGGTGGAAGATCGAGATTGAACCCCCGACGGAAGATATGACAAGGGAGGAGTGGATAGACGCTGCCCTCAGGGAACGATTTTTGGATGAGGCGGATGCGCAAATATTCAGATTTGGGGTAGTGAGGGAGATTCTTGAAAACTCTGATGCCGCGGCGCCACTACCTCTCCTCGGTAGTTTCGAGTCCCTGAGGCAGTATCATTACTATACCGGGTTGGAATACCCTTACGGCGTCCTCCCAAGTCGCCAGCAAGTGCGCCGTGACATTTCCGAAACGATGTTCAGTGGCGGGTGGTACGATGCCTATTATCCGATGTATCGCAAAGAGTGGGATGATTGGGAATCCCTCCGGTAGCTGCGCTGGACCTGGCTTGGCGTGCAGCAGCACCCGGACCTGGCGGCGATCGATCGCACCGGCACCGCATATCGGTTGGTGCGGACGGTGACTTGGGAATATTTGTCGACCTGGGGTGTGAACCAGCGCCCGGGCCGAGCAGCTAAAAGTTGATGCGTCGCTGATCCGTTCGTGCGGCAAGCGAGCCCAACCCGCACCGAGCATCTGCGGCTGGTCGCACAGTTCCTGGGCTGGCGGCTGGCGGGTTCGATAGAGTTGAAGGAGTTGGACGAATTCTTGTTGGCGCGGGCGATGGAGCGCGATTCACCGATGCTGTTGTTCCGGCGGGGGTGTGAGTATGCTATCGGCCAGGGTGGTCCGGCGGAGCCCGGACACTGTTGTCCGCAGGGTCGTGCAAGCCCGCGAGCAGGCACAGCGCGAGACCTATGACCGGCTATCGCACCAGCTGACCGCGCAGCACTGCGTGGAGCTGGACGGGTTGCTGGGGAGGTGTAGATCGGGATGTCTCGGCTGCGATGATTGTCGACCGGCCCGGTGGAGGCGTCGGCGGCCGCGGTGCGCAACGAGGTCGAGAAGCTGGGTTTCCTGCGTGACTTGGGCGCGGACAGCCTGGACATGTCGGTGCTTCCGGCGGAACGTCGCCGGTTCCTGGTGACGCTGGGGCGGCGGCTGACCGCGCAGGCACTGGAACGCCGCGATCCGCAACGGCGGTATCCGATCCTGTTGACGGTGGTGGCGCAATCGGCGGTCGATGTGCTCGATGAGGTGGTGGCACTGTTCGATCAGGCGCTGTCGGCGAAGTTCAGTACCGCTGAGAACCGGATGAAAAACGAACTCGCCGAGCGGGGGCACGACCGGAGAGGACCGGCAGGCGCTGCTGGATGATCTGCTCACGATTCTCACCGACCCGCAGATACCTGAATGAGGACATCGGAGGGTTGATCCGGGGCGAGGGCATCGGGTGGGAGCGGCTGCGTGCCGCGATCGCCCAGGCCCGGCCGCGGCTGCCGCGTGATCACGGGCACCTGGCTGCCCTGGATGCGTTGTATCGTATCTGCGGCGGTTCACTCCGGCGGTGTTGTCGGCGGTGCGGTTCGTCGGCGGCACCTCGGCGACGGAGCTGCTGGTCGCGGTGGACATGTTGCGCAAGCTGAACGCGACCGGCCGCCGGAAGGTGTTCGACGAGGCGCCGACCGGGTTCGTGCCGACCAAGTGGCGTGGATATCTGGAGCAGGCCCGCAAGACCGGCAATGCCGTGGCTGCCGGCATTTTTGGGAGCTGTGTGTGCTGGTCGGACTGCGGGACGGGCTACCACCGGGGACGTGTTCGTCCCCGGGTCGCGGCGCTACGCCGACCGGGCGCCTATCTACTCACCCGCGAACAGTGGGAGCCTCAGCGCGCCGAATTCTGCCGTCTGGTCGACCAACCGGACGATCCGGCTCACGCGCTAGCCGCCATCGTCGACGAGTGGGGGTGAGGCGGTCGGCGAGCTGGAGAAGGTCCTGGCCACCGGCGACGGCCCGGTCCGCCCTGGACGAGGCCGGTGATCTGGTGATCTCGCCGCTGACGGCCGAAGACATCCTGTCCGAAGCGACGGCGCTCAGAGCCGAACTGACCGAGATGCTGCCGTTCGCGCCGAACGTGTCACTACTGATCGAGCTGGACAAACGCACCGGCTACCTGGACTGCTTCACCCACGCCGGCGGCAAGCAAGCAGCCCCGAATTGAAACGCAACCTGATCGCGGTCCTTTTGGCCCACTGCACCAACCACGGACTGACGAACATGGCCGAAGCATCCGGTATCTCCTATGGACATCGTTCGATCTGCTCGGCATGCAGCTCTCACCCCGCATCCGGGACCTTGGCCGGATCACGCTGTACCGGCCGGGCCCGCGCGCCGCCGCCGAGGCACGGTTCCCGCATGCGGGGCCGCTGCTGACCCGCAAGCTGAACCTTGACCTGATCGCCGAGCACTACGACGACCTACTGCGACTGGCCGGATCACTGATTTCGGGCACGCCACCGCGTCGCTGTGGGTCGGCAAGCTGTCCGCCTCGACCCGTCAGAACGCGTTGGCCGCGGCGCTCAAGGAATACGGCGCGATGCGGCGGGCCATCTACGCCGCGCGTTACCTGTCGGATCCGGATTATCGGCGCAAGATCTCCCGCCAACTCAACAAGGGCGAGTCCATCCACGCGCTCATTGGGACTCAAACGCTACGTCATCCGCGAGGTCTATCGCCTGCTCCGTCCCACGCCACGACCACCCCTCACAGCGATTTGACAACTATAGGAGCGTCAACGCGATGATCGAATTCCTCTGGAGCAGAATGCAAATCGAGTTGCTGGACTGCAAGAAGTGGAAGACCTCCACCGAGCTGGCCAACGCGATATTCGACTACATAGAGATCTTCCATAACCGGCAACGCCGACATTCCAGTCTCGGATGGCTCACTCCCACAGAGTTCGAGAAGGCCAACCGGCACCTACAATCGGTGTCCTGATTATCACAACCGGGCGACAGATACCCAGGACAGCCCAGCTTTGGTTTCAGACCCGTGACGGTTCACACCCAGAGAGACCTTGTGGGAGCGGGGGATGTCCGGCCAGGATGCGGTTCAGCTCGACGCGTAACGGGGCTGTCGGAACTTGCCCGCCCGCGGTCGGTAGTTCGGTGAGGATCCGCCCGGCCAGTTCGCGTAGTCGCACGTTGGTGTGCTGCGAGCAGGACCGTAGCAGCGCGAACGCTTGAAGACGAGCCTCTTTCCTACTCAGATCGTTGCTGTGCCAGACATCTCGGCGAAGCTTTCCCTCTCCCGCCTCGCTTCGGTTCATCCTCGTCGTCGGGTGTCGCCGCTGCTTTCTAACAGTTGTGTCCGGCAGAGTGGTGTACCAGCGACTTGGCAGCGACCGTATGAGCGTGTCGTAGCCGGATAGTGAGCGGTCACCGCGTGATCCTTCTTGAACCGCCAAGCTCAACGAAGGAGAAGTCACGCGATGACCAGGATTCAGCCTATCGACCCGGGCAAGCCGTTCGCCGAGCAACTCGCCGCAACCAGCCCTGACCTGCTGCGGGAGATGTTGTCGACGTTCGTGCAGTCGCTGATGAGCGCCGAGGCCGACGCGATGTGCGGTGCTGATTACGGCGAACGCAGCGAGCGCAGGGTCAACTCCCGCAATGGGTATCGACACCGCGATTTCAACACCCGTGTGGGACGATCGACGTCGCGATCCCGTAACTCCGTCAAGACAGCTACTTTCCGGACTGGCTGCTCCAACGTCGCAAACGCGCCGAACGGGCGCTCACCTCGGTGGTCGCGACCTGCTACCTGCTCGGCGTGTCGACCCGCCGGATGGAGAAACTCGTCGAATCCCTCGGCATCACCTCGTTGTCGAAATCGCAGGTATCGATGATGGCCCGCGACCTCGACGCTCAGGTCGAGGCTTTCCGGACCCGCCCCCTCGACCAGGGCCCGTACACGTTCGTCGCCGCCGACGCACTGGTGCTGAAAGTACGCGAGAACGGGCGTGTGGTGAACGTGCACTGCCTGGTCGCGACCGGTGTCAATGCCGATGGCTATCGCGAAATCCTCGGCATCCAAGTCAGCACCGGTGAGGACGGCGCCGGCTGGCTGGCGTTCTTCCGCGACCTGCTCGCCCGCGGCCTCTCGGGCGTGCAGTTGGTCACCTCCGACGCGCACGCGGGCCTGGTTGCCGCCATCGGCGCGACTCTGCCCGGCGCGTCCTGGCAGCATTGCCGCACCCACTACACCGTCAACCTGATGAGCGTCTGCCCGAAAAGCTCCTGGCCGTGGGTGCGGACACTGCTGCACTCGGTCTTCGACCAAGCCGACACCGAATCGGTTGCCGCTCAACACGATCGGATGCTCGATGCGCTGACCGAGAAGCTCCCGAAAGTCGCCGCCCACCTTGACGCCGCGCGAGCGGACCTGCTGGCGTTCACCGCGTTCCCGAAACAGATCTGGCGCCAGATCTGGTCCAACAACCCCCAAGAACGGCTCAACAAGGAAATCCGTCGCCGCACCGATGTCGTCGGCATCTTTCCCGACCGGCAAGCCATCATCCGCCTCGTCGGTGCCGTTCTGGCCGAACAACACGACGAATGGATCGAAGGCCGCCGCTACCTCGGACTCGACGTCCTGGCCCGATCCCGCTCAACCACCACGACCGACGCCGACGAACAGGAGGAAACCACCCCAGCAGCACTCACCGCCTGACCCATAACAGGATCACCGGTGACCGCCCCACTTACACCACGCCCACGGACTTGAACGGTCTTGGTGAACTGTTTGAGCAGCCCGTTCGGCCCGGTCAGGGACAAGCCTTGTTCCTTGGCCATCCGCACCAACTCCGCCGCCGCCAGCTGTTCGGCCGACGCCTCGGCCTTCTCCCTCGCCACGGCACCAAGTGTCGTCATCACGGCACCTTCCCGCTGAACATCGTTCAGCGCGTCAAGCCGCAAACACCGTTAGATCCACAGTCCCTGACGTTGGTGACGCCGGTGTGGAGGCGGCTGGCTGGTGGCCGGTTTCCGGCGGCGGAGTGGGGTCGATGGTAGTTGTAGTGGATGTTCCAGACCCCCAGGGCGTCGGCGCGTTGGGTTTCGCTGGTCCACTCGCGGGCGTAGAGGAATTCCTCGGCCAAGATCCGGTGGTAGCGTTCGACCTTGCCGTTGTGTCGTGGCGTGTAGGGCGTGATGCGCTGATGGCGGGCTCCGAGCAGCACCTTCGAGAAATCGGTCGCCCGGTAGCAGGCGCCGTTATCGGTGACGATCCGCTGGATGTGGTTGATGCCGTGCGCGGCGAAGAACGCTCTGGCCCGGAAAACGAACCCGATCGCGGTGATGGCTTTCTCGTCGGGGAGGGCTTCGGTGTAGGCGAGTCGGGAGAAGCCGTCGACCGCGGTGTGCAGGTACACGTAGCCGGTGCGGGTGCCGCTTTTCTTCGTGCGGGCGACGGCCTTGTCTTGGCCGGAGCCCTTGCCATGCACCCGCCAGCCGCCGCCGTTAGGAATGCGTCCGACCTTCTTGACGTCGATATGCACCATGTGACCGGGACGGTTCGCGATGATGCGGCGCGGTGCCCGGTTCGATGCACCGGCGGGGTCGAGAAACCGCCGCCGGTTCAATCCCAGCCGGTGCAGGTGGCGGCTGACCGTGCGTACCGAGATCGACGTGCCTTCAGTGCGCAGTTCGGTGGCGATGCGTCGTGCCGACCATTTGCGCGCACGCCGCAGCTGTTGGATCCGCACGATCGTCTGGGCTGGTATCGCTGTCGGTGACCGGTGCGGCACCGAGGATCGGTCGAGCAGGCCCAGCTCCCCGAACCGGCGAAACCTGTTGACCCACTTGCTCGCACACTGGCGTGACAGACCCATCTCGGCGGCGACATGAGCGATCGGCCGCACCTGGCACCGTTGCACGAGCCGGTAGCGGCCCTCGACGGTCAGCGGAGCATTACGGTGAATCACGGCGGTTCTTTCGGCTTGCGGCGGACGTGGGAGTTGGCGCTTCACATCCTGCCGCCGAAAGAACCGCCCCTCAGCTCACCACCACTCCCACCGCGTCACCAACGTCACGACCCGCAACAGCTAACTGATCACGAAACCACTGCGATATAAGTGGAAACTAAATCAGGAGCTGTAGCCTGAATTGCTATTTTTTACTATATCAGTGGCAGGGAAGGAGACACCGGGAAGATGACGGGCAGATCGGTCAGCGCCCGATGGAATGGACCAGATCGCCATGTCAGCTCATCAGCCGGAACAGCCAGCCGAATCTCGGGCAACGCATCGAGCAGTTGGTCGATGGCGTCTTGGGCGATGAGGTATGCCAGTGAACTTGCAGGGCAGACGTGTGGCCCGCCGCCGAAAGCTAGATGCGCACGATTGCCTCCGTATCGATTCGTACCGATCGTAGGGTCGGTGTTGCACGCAGCCATACTGATCACCACCGGTTGGTTGGCAGGCAGCCAAACGTCATTGATCAAGATCGGCTGTTTTGGGAAGCTGAAGCAAAAGTTTGCCATCGGCGGATCGTTGAACAAAACCTCGTCGAGAGCGTCGCGGGTTGACAAGCTCCCACCCAAGACACTGCCGCCGAACCGCTCATCGGTAAGAATCAGCCTCAAAGTGTTGACGATCAAATTCTGCTGCGGCTCGATACCTGCCCCGTAAATCGTGCCGACCTGGTGCACCAATTCAGTATCGCTCAAACCGGCCGGATGTCGCAGCAACCGCGTCGTCACGTCAGCGCCAGGTTGAATTCGCTTGAGGTGGATCAATTCGAGCAGAGCATCCATCACAAGCCTGTTCCCGCGCTCCGCC
The DNA here is from genome assembly GCF_009829325.1 of Nocardia sp. CY41. Lineage (GTDB taxonomy): Bacteria > Actinomycetota > Actinomycetes > Mycobacteriales > Mycobacteriaceae > Nocardia. Next base: position 13,583 of record NZ_VUOS01000050.1, on the reverse strand, counting down.
TCGACACCCTCGAACATAGCGGCCATCCCTGTCGCTGCACGCTGCGCGATTTCGTCTGGGCAACCGAGCAACGCGTTTAGCACAGCGAAAGCAACCGGAAACGCATACTGACTGACGAGATCTGCAGAACCGTTCGCGCAGAAAGCATTGATCAGCGGAACCGCAATCTTAGCCACGGTGTCATGTACGACGTGTTGATCGACTTCGTCGAGGCCTGCGATGGTGGCCTGCCGATAGCGCTCGTGCGCGGCACCGTCGTTACGTCGCGCATTCGGCCGCCACTGCATCAACGGGAGAACAGGGCAGTCCGTCGGAACACTCTGCTGCCATGTACGCGGATCCGCTGGGAAGTGCCCCGGGTCATTGAAAATTCGCACTGCCATGTAGTAGCTGATCACAAGCGTGGCGGGTACGTTCGGCGCCAGCTCGACTGGCACCAATGACCCGTACTGTTCGCGCATCTCGCGATAGGCAGCATGCGGATCGGCCGCAAAGGACAGGGAATACAGAGGAATTCGCGGGCCTTCGGTTTCGATCGGAGCACTATGTGGCACGCCACCGGTTGGGTTGTCAGACATCCTCATCGGGGGTTAGTGTCCACCCCAACCGCCGGTCCATCAACTATTACCGCGCGGCGATCACGCAACAGCCCCGGCCGTGATCGCTGTGTAGTCGACACCCGAGCTGATCTTGGTCGCTCAGCCATCGGGAATGCGATGCCGTGCATCCGCAGGATAATCTCATTTCGCCGACAGCAACGAAAACTTTGTGGATATACCGCATTATCAACGCCAACGTGCGGCTCGCCGTACACGCGCCGACCTCTGATTAAGAACCGCATTGTCAACCCCGATCTGCGTACAGCCTGAGGCCAGTTGAATGAAAGTGTTGGAAATTATTCTTGTCGGCCGGATATGGATTCGACAAGTGGTATCTAAGCCGGGCTTGGTACTCGGAGGGTGTAAGCCCACTGAAAGTTCGAAAATCTCGATTGAAGTGCGACTGGTCCGAGTAGCCGCAATCGGCGGCGACTCGACGCAAGATCGATCGCGGTTGCTCACACAGCTGACGGCGAGCGCGATCGAAACGGATGATGCGCGCAGCAATCTTCGGCGGGAGACCTATCTGTTCCGTGAATTTAGCAATGAGGTGCTTGTGACTCCACCCCACGCCTTCGGCGATCTGCCGGATGGGCACAACCCCTCCGGCCTCCACCAGCATTCTCCAGGCGTGGACGATTTGTGGGGATGCACTTCGGCCGCGCCCAACGCGATCGAGAAGGTAGCGATCGACGAGGTGGAATCGGCCGGACCATGTCGGCTCGTCGCAGATACTGTCCACGAGCTCGCGACCTCGAATTCCGGCCACAGCGTTCAGATCGATCAATCGACCGGCTGATTCTATACTGGCAGTATCAAGCAAGCTATGAGCTTCAAGTGGGTGAAGCCAAACCTCGAGGTATGAGGAAGTGCACGAACATTTCATCAAAGATGGCGTAGCTTTCGGTCCCCGGACGAAGCCAATGGAGTGGCAGTTGGTCTTTCCCAACGCAAAAACCACCTGGACTGCAGTGGTGGCGTGCAGAATAACGGGGCCGGCACAAGATCCTCCATGTGCTGCATAGTTACGCATGACCATGGAAGTGAGTCGAGTATGTGGAATCCCGGTAGCCTGCGGCGACCGGAATTCCTCCGGTTCGGGATGGCGTGCTTGCAATTTCCTGCTCACGATGAACAAATTTCCACTTTATTTAGCGGCTCGAACATCGCGGGCGACTTGCCGAGGTGAAGTTTCGCAATGGCTCGCGCGAAGGGTGATTCGGCACCGCGACGAGATCGTCCCACGAGACCTGTCGTCATCTATCCCATCTCTGTGTTCACCGACGCTTTCAAATTTCTTTCGGCTTCGAATAGTTTACTGCGGTCTTTTAGCTGGCTGCGGTCTTTTAGCTGGCATCGACTGAACGAGATACGAGTCACGATTCGACTCAGGAGTTCGAGGAGCTCGCGCCTGAGTCGGAATTGCAACATCTATCCGCACGACAAAACCATGGGCACCCTGTTGCCGATCTCCGTTCGAGGCCATCTCTGCACTCTCTGGCGGTTGCCGTGCGAGTCCATCGAACCTGTCATTTCTTCGGCTGCCGTAGCCGGCAGACCATAAGAACAGGAAACCCAAAACATTTGCAGTTGGACCGTAAATCCACGCGTGCCGGCTCAACCATGAAATGGCGACGAAGAACGATACGCCTCTTTAGTGCATCCCCAACTCAACGTAACGTCAACCCGCGGACTTCTCCACATGGCGGACAGCAGTTAACTGGGCAGTCGATCACTGCAGCCTTCGCGCCCATGCGGCAGCCGAGAAGCGCCGTGCAAACTGATGTCACATCGGTTGTAAGATGCATGCCTGGTGCAGTGGAGCATCTGTGGTGCATGAGTATCATCATGGTGCAGATCGCATCTTCAAGTCAAACCAGGCGGGAGTCAGCGAGGGCTGCGCTCGAAGATGTGAGTTGGTGTGGTGCTCCTTCGAACTGGACGCTGGCTTCGAGAGTGTTGATGTCGCGCTATGGCAAACCTCAGCGACGAGATGAGAGGGGCGCGACCGCCTTCCGCTGCCTTGTCCCTGGGACCTGCCCCCTCCGGTGAGGTCTGGGTGGGTGGGAGTCTTTGTAGCCCACTTGGTGGGCGCGAGGCTCATTGAAGTGATGGCGACACGGAAGCGGCGTACCGCTGAATAGGTGGTTCGGAAGTTGACTGAGGCTGATCGGCTTCTGGCTGGCGGTAACGATGTGGCCGAGGTGTGCCAGGCCCTGCAAGTGAACCGTCACGGGTTCGGGACGGGCTTCCGGTTTAGACCAGCGCCGGACGGCGTGGTGGTTGTTGAGCGTAGTAGGCGCTCTCGTATTCGGCGGGGGTCAGGTAGTCCAGCCGGGAGTGCAGTCGGACGTTGTTGTGCTAGTCGACCCATTCCATGAGCGAGTACTCGACCTCGGCGAGGTTTTGAACGGCCCTTGCCGGTTGACGACCTCGGTCTTGAACAGCCTGATGATCGACTCGTCCAACGCGTTGTCATACGCATCACCGACCGATCCGATAGATACCAAGAGTCCCGTGCGGAGCAAGAGATTCGGTGAATTTCCCGAGGTGTATTGAGCAGGTTCAACTGGTGGAAGCAGCATCCGAGGTCAGGAGGGTGTTGTGGGAAGGCCGTCGAATCGGGTCTGGGAGCTCGCGGGTCGTGCTCCGATGCGGTCGCGGGGCATTTCGGGCACCAACGAGCGGTGGAGCGTCCGTTCTGGGACCAGATCGCCGAAGGTGATCTGCCGACGGAATGTGCTGTGGCGGTCGGTGTCTCGCCGGTCGTCGGGACGAGGTGGTTCCGTGATGCTGGCGGGATGTCGCCGTATTCGTGGGGCCCTCCCCCAGGCCGGTTCTTGACGTTCGCCGAACGGGAGGAGATCGCGGTGCTGCGCGCCCGAGGCAACGGTGTCCGGCAGATCGCTGCGGCGCTGGGGCGTAGCCCGTCGAGTATCTCGCGCGAACTGCGGCGCAATGCCGCGACCAGAAGCGGAAAGCTCGACTATCGCGCGTCAGTTGCCCAGTGGAAAGCCGAGTTGTTCGCCCGGCACCCGTAGACCGCCAAACTGGTGACCAACCCCCCCGCCTGCGCAACTACGTCCAGCAGCGATTGGCCGGGCAGATCACAGGGCCCGAGGGAGCCGCCGTGGCCAGCCCCCATACTGGCGCGTGGACCGGCAGGAACAAGCCCCATCGCGCTGATCGCCGATGGGTGCAGGCGTGGAACCCGGAGTAGATCTCCAAGCGTCTGAAGATCCACTACCCCGACGACCTGTCGATGCGGATCAGCCATGAAGCGATCTACCAGGCGTTTTATATCGAAGGGCGTGGAGCGCTCGAGCGTGAGTTTATCTTGTGCCTGCGCACCGGGCGGTCGCTGCCGGATGCCCCGAGCACGATCGAAGCGTGCGGCCTGAGCGCACGTCACCGCGCGGACGCTGCTGCGTGAACGACCGCCGGAGGCCGAGGACCGGGCGGTGCCCGGCCACTGGGAAGGCGACCTCATCATCGGTACGGACCGTTCTGCGGTCGGCACTGTTGTCGAGCGGTCGACGCGGTTCGCATTGCTCATCCACTTGCCACGCGAGCGGTGACCCACTTGGTGTGCTTGGCCGCTGCGGTGAACTGGCGGTTCAGCACGTTGTCGGCCGCCTGGCCAACCTCGCCCCGGAAGGAGTTGTATCTCCGCCGACGGCGCACAGGGCATTGCAGGCCGAGCGTGCGCATCAGTTTCAGAACGGTCTTCTTCGAGACCCGCCATCCGCGACGCAGCAGGATCGCAAGGATGCGCCGGTGCCCGTATGCGCGTCTTGCCTCTTCAAAGGCTTGACCGATCGCTTCTTTCAGCTCGGCATGCCGATCCGCGCGGGCGATTCTGTTCCGGTGGTCGTAGAACGTTGACCGGGGAAGGTGCGCGATCTGCAGCAAGAGCGACAGCGGGTACTGCGCCTTGAGGTCTTCGACGGCTTGAACCTTCAGCGTCGTTCTTGTGACTTCAAGGCCCGCAATTTTCCCAGGTAAGCGACCTCTGCGCGCAACCGCTCGTTCTCTTTGCGCAGCGTCTCGGATCTCGTTCTGCGGTGCAGGGGTTCCGCGATCGGTCGGGGGGCCGGCCGCGTCTCCTCGATCGCAGCCCGTCTTCTCCCTCGCGTCGATAGGTAGTCGTCCAGTTGGCGACGGCGCTGGGCGAGGGGAGCCCGTATTCCTCGGCGAGAGCCCGTCCCGACTAGCCCTAAACATGACGGAGCACGATCTCGAGCTTGGTCCCGAAGTCGTACTGCCTGCGTTCCCTCGTCACCAGCGCGTCCCGTCCTCTCAGTTGCCATCGCTGGTACAACATTTGAACGGGGTTTGGGGCCAGGTCAAGCGACAAGGACGCGGACTTCGCGGTGAAGCCTTGTTCAAACAGTTCGACGGCCGAGACGGCGTCGGCCTGACTCAACGTGCTTCCGGAGTACATCGGCCTGCTCTCCTGAAGATGGACACTTACTTACGTGTCCAACTTCTGGACCCCGCTCCACTTCTCAGACAATACTTTCCGAAGTAGCCGACCTCTCTCGGTGGAGTGCAGAAGACCTCGCCGCAGTCGCCCACGCGCTCAAAACCGCCACCGTCGAAACAACCGCGGCGGGTACGCCATCGCAAACATGACGATAGACGCCCTTCGCTACCTTTATCGTCACGCGGCCGATCGTACTGGTGGGCCATACGCTCCCGTGCGGTCTGCACATGTTGCTGGGCTGGCGCTGAGCATCGCCCACGGCACCCCCGTCGACCTGCGAGCCACATTGTCCGGGGGGACTGTCGGGTAACGGCGGATCTGACCCCGGTGTTGGTTAGTTTCCGGTCGGGGTGATCCGGCCTTCGAAGGTGACAGCGAACGCGTTGAGTGCGGGCTTCCACCTCATCGCCCATCGTGCCCGGCCGCGTCCGGTGGGGTCCAGCGAGCGGGTCACCAGATACAGGCACTTCAGTGCTGCCTGCACGGTCGGGAAATGCCCGCGCGCCCGCACCGCCCTGCGATAGCGGGCGTTGAGGGACTCGATGGCGTTGGTTGAGCAGATGACCCGCCTTATCTCGACGTCGTAGTCGAGAAAGGGCACGAACTCACTCCACGCGTTCTCCCACATCTGACGATCGCCGGATACCGTGGCCCCTACCTTGTGGCGAACTCACCGAACCGCTCCTTTGCTGCGGCCTCGGTCGGCGCGGTGTACACCGGCTTGAGGTCACGGCTCAGCGGCTACCTCGCCGTGGAAGTCGCCAGCGGAGTCCTCAGCAGCCTCGTCATCACGCTGTCGGTCTATGCGCTCATGTTACGACCGAGGTCAGCGCCTCCTTCACGAACTCCACCCGCACACCCTTCCCGGTCAAGGTGCGCACCAGCCGGCGCAGATCATCCAGGTTGCGGGCCAGGCGGTCCATGGAGTGCACGATCACCCTGTCACCGTCACGCACGAACCCGATCAGCTCCTCCAGCCACGGGCGGGCGGTGTCCTTCCCGGAGGCGGTGTCGATGAAGGTGCGTTCGACGGCGATCCCGTCGAGCTGCCGCACGGTGTTCTGGTCGACCGTACTCACCCTGATATACCCCACACGCATAGCAGATCCCTCCGAGACTCGATATGTCGAGTTGAAGTCCAAGACTCAGGCGGACATACCCCCAGACATAGAAGAATGGACCCCATTCTGACGCTTTTCGGCCCGGTCACGGACGTAGTGCTGGGGGAGGTCGGACCGACACCCTTCGACCCGCCTCGGTAACCGAAGACCTGCTGGCCCGACACGAGGCCACTTTGCGGCTCGGGCCGGCTTCGGAATTCCGGGACCATGCCATGTGCGCACCCACATCACGCGAACCGAGGCCACCCGCCCAAGCGGCCGAGGGTGGGTCACCGACGGATTCGGCCGTCCCGGATCCGGTGGTTTCGGGCCAGCGGTCTACGTTCGGGTCTTATCCAGGTGTCTCGGCTCGGGGCGGCCTGTCCGGCTTCGGCACGCCGACCCACGGCTCCGCGCGGCCTTGCGTCGACCCGACTCTGCCCACCGTACCCCCGACCGGACCGCAGTCCGATCGCGTGAGCGCATCGCTTATCCATTGCTGCAGCCCGTCGGCAAACCTCGGCCGAACCCGGCAGCTGCCGGATCGCTGCGTAGCAGAGCGGGCAGGAGATTCGAAATCGCCGGGCAGATCGTCTTCGGGGTTGCGCCACCGGACAGGCCGAAAATACCCTGTGCGCCTATCGATGACCGGTACAACGTCTAGCGCATCCAGAAGAAGCCATGATGAACGAGACAGTAGGTGCTGTGGGCACCGAGACGATCCGTACCAATCGGAATTTTTTGCTGTTGTGGTCGGGCAATGCCGTGTCGTTGATCGGGGTTCACGGGGCGCGGATCGCCTATCCGTTGCTGGTTTTGGCGTTGACCGGGTCGCCGGTGCATGCAGGTTGGATCGGCTTCGCGGTTAACGCTCCGGGGATGTTGTTTCCGCTTCCGGCGGGTGTTGTGGCCGACTACGGCGATCGGAGGCGGGTGCTTGTTCGCTGCCAGGTGGTCGCCGCGGCCGCGGCCGCGGCGGCCTGCGTATTCGCGATACAACCGGATTCGCAGTGGGTATGGGTCCTATACGTGGCGGCGTTTGTAGAGACGTCGACGGGAGTGTTCTACGGCGCGAGCGAGTTCGGCGCGGCGCGGGATGTGGTGCCGGTTGCGCAGCGGCCCACCGCGATGTCGATGCTGGAAGCGCTACAGCCACTGGCGATCCTGATCGGCCGAGGAACCGGCACGGCGCTGCTCGGTATCGCCCGCTGGCTACCGTTCGCCATAGACGCGGTGACGAGCGTGATCTGTTTGGTGACGCTGCGCGAGCTGCGGATCGGGACGCCGACTCCGCCGCCTCGTGACCACGTCGACCGCGGCGTAAGAGCCCTGGCCGGGCGCGTGGTTGCAGGCCTACGGGTGGTGTGGCGAGATCCGTTCCTGCGCAGCACTACTCCGGTGATCGCCGTATCGAATGTTGTGGTGCAGATCACGTTGCTGCAGATCATGGTCGGACTGCAAGAAGACGGGCAGCCTGTATGGATGGTCGGGGTGGTCCTGGCGGCGACCGGCCTGGTCGGTGTGCCCGCGGCGTGGGTGGCGTCGCGACTGGTGGGCAGGGTGGCGACGCAGCAGGTGTACCGGACCGCGCTATGGAGCTGGACAGCACTACTCATCCCACTCACCTTCACTGCCAACCCCATTGCGCTCTCGGCCTGCTGGGGCGGCATCGGCGTGGTAGGCATCGTAAACAACGTCGCCCTGGCGATGTACCGGTTGGAACGTGTCCCGGACGACACACTGGGCCGAGCGACCGCCGGCGTCATCCTGGTAACCACCGCCGGAGCAGCGCTCGGAGCTCCCATCGCGGGCTATCTGCTACGCGGGTTCGGGACCTGGGGCACTTCGGTGGTCGCGCTTGCGCTCATGGCGGCATCGGCGTTGTGCGGCACCATGATAGATATTCATCAGCAGCGGGAAGTGCGCACCATCTCGGGACTTAGAATTCAGTAATGTCCGCCTCGATCGAATCAGACATCTCATCAACGGTACTGGCGCTCTCCGACGGCATCGGTACTCCGGTAGCTGTCGCGGGATTGTGGTCCTCGATGTTGCGGACGCGTGCGGCGCTGCTCGCAATGCTGGTCGCCGCAGGGCGTCGGCCCGACCTCGAGCCTGCCGGATTGAGCGAGGCGTACCAAGTCCTATGCGAGCTGCAGCGAGAGGATCCCGCACTGTTCGAGAACCTTCTCGGCCACCCTCATCTCGGTACCTGGCTGGCCCGTACGTTGCAGCGCATTACGACCGAACCAGATGAGCCGTCCGGCATCCCACTGTGGGCGGACTGTGGCTATCTGGGTTGGTTGGCTGCGTCCGGAGTGATCGCCTGCCGGGACAGCGGCTCTATGCTGCTGGTGGTGCGGCGCGGTGTGGTTGCACTTCCGGGGCTGGGAGTAGCCAGTATCGGAGCCGACGACGAGTTCTGTCACGCCCGGTTGAGCCGGCGTGCCGGCAAGGAATGGGTGCTGGAATCAGCAGACGGCAACACAGTGGTGATCGTCACCTCTACGGACCGCTCCGCAGGCGAGTGGAAGATTTTGAGGCGTATTCGGGCGGGTAAGGGGGATGTGCTGCTTGACGACGTCGACCCGTTCCGCGATATATCGTCCCACGTCCTTCCATCGTCTGGTCTGACCGAGGCCCAGACCAGACGATGGAAGGACAACACACACGCCGCGATCGAGCTCATCAGCAATACACTTCCCGACTACTGGGCAGCGATGCGGGAATGCCTGCGCGTGGTCGCGCCGTTGAGTGTGCAGCCGCGCCAGGACGGCACCAGCCACAGCTCGGTCACCGGTCAGGGCTGTGTCTACACCACCGCCGCAGCGGACCCGTGCCAACTCGCCGAAACTCTCGTGCACGAGATACAGCACACCAAATTCACGCTGCTGACCGACGTGCACAACCTTTTTCTTGCTGATCCCGAATGCCGTTTCTATGCACCGTGGCGCGACGACCCGCGCCCTGTCTACGGTCTGCTCCATGGAATCTATGCGTTCTTCGGGGTCGCCGATTTCTGGCGGGTGCATCGACACAGCATGTGCCACCGTACGGTCGGCTCACGTATCTCCTTCGCTCTGCGACGTTCTCAGTTGAAGACTGCGCTCGATCAGGTCTTCGCTTCTGGGCTGCTCACGGCCGACGGCGAACGTTTCTTCCGCCGTTTGGAAGCGGCGATGCAGCCGTGGTACGCCGAGGAGGTCGGTCATGACGCCGAATCTCTCGTCGCAGAATCGTCCGCTGCCCATCGGGCGTTTTGGCTCGTCCGCAACCGAGTCCCGAATCCCGAGGCCGTCGATGCGTTGGCCACCTCACTGCGAAACAACGAAGAAGTCGACTCGATTCCCGAATCCGTGCCAGCCGAACAGGACCGTATCCCGGAACATCATCGTCGGCTTGCGCTCACCGCCCAGATGGCCGCGGTTGCGTCCGGTAGGTCGCATGGGCCGCGGTTGAGCGAGCGGCCGGTCGGAGACGATCCCCGCGCGGCCGGCAAACTGTCGGAAGCAGCGAGGCTGTATACGGCAGAGTTGGCCCACGATCCAGTTCGCCCACAGCTGTGGGCGGGGCTGGCGATCACTCTTCCGCATCTTTATCCGGATACGGACTTCACGGCGCTTCGTGAACACACCGATGTTCTGGCGCACGTATGCCGTGCCTTGTCTGTCACCGAACCAGCACAGATCGCGAACCTGGCAAAGCGTTTCGCCATGGCGGGAGGAGGGTGTGACACAGAAGAGTAATTAAACAGAAAGCACAGAGCTCGTTTCATACAATGGACTGGTTGCTCTGCCAGACGAGCCTATCGGTCGCTCGACTCCTCCGAACGCTGGTAACTTGCCGATCTCGACAAGGCCCGGCATTCGGTTGAGTCATGTCGAGATGGGCGCTCGATATCGTGTCGCCCTGCAGGCGACCCGATGCCCATGTCCACGACCAAGGCCAGATGGCGTAGACCGCCTCGTGCACCTAACCAAGGAGCTTTCATGGATCACCCCCTTGCCCCGTTGCCGTCGTTGGCGGAGCTCGAGAATGCAGAGTTCCAGCGCATGCAGCAAGAGGCATCGCCCGCGCTGCGCCGGGCCATCGAACGGATTCACAACTCCTCCGCCATAAGCGGGTCGATGCTTCAGGGCTTTTGCTCGTTCATCGACGGGGACCTGTTCGACCAGTAGCCGCCTGTCGCGCCTGCGAACCGGTTTTCGCAGGCGCACAGACCCACCGAGACCGTGACACCGGATCAATCGCGACTCCCCCAACACCCGCTCGCTGCCTACCTCGACCTGTCCAGCACCCACGGTCCGCTGCAGGCACAAATCGTGGCCGACCTCGGTTACCGATTCACCGTGGGCGAGGCGTTACCGTCCTATCAGACCGTAACCTCGGCCGACCTGCGGGTACTGATCTCCCTGGATGCCCAGAAGCTGCCCTACCTGGAAGACCCCCGCACGCTGCCGCCCGACGAACGCACTCCGCCGTGGCAGTGCCTGTGCGAGAACCTCGATGCCTGGGAGGACCTGCCCGCCCAGACCCGCTTGCGCACGGTACAGATCGTGGCCAAGCTCGGCTTCTGGCAAATCGTCGCGGATCTCGCGGGAGATGCGCGCATGACAGTGCCCGCAACGTCGCGGCCGATGGCGCATCTGAGCGCATTGGCGCAACTCCGCACGGGAGGCGACACGCAACGAGCGAATCACCGGATCGCCTGGCTGGCCGAGCAGAAGGCGGCGGATGAAAGCCTTTCACCCGCCGCGAGGCTTTCGGCCGCGATCAACCTGACGGTACATTACGCGCGGACCGAGGGGCTCGGTGCGCAATGCACGCGGTGGCAGTCCGCGGCAAAGAATCTCGCGGACACGGTCCCGACGTCCGCAATGGGTGGAGTGCTGGGCAGCGCTTACTGGCGGGGCATGAGTCTGCTGTCCTTCCTGGCACACGACTATCGTGGTACGGCATCGCTGCTGGAGCGGGCCGAGGACTGTGCTCGCAACGCTGTCGGTGCGGCGAGCCCGGACCGACTGTTGGCGGCGCAGGAGAATCTGCAGACGGTGCTGGACACGCGCGGACGCGCGGCGTGGACCTCAGGCGACCTCGACCGCGCCGAGTCCTACTTCTGCGAGGCAGTAGAACTCGACCCCCACAGCTCGATGACGCACGTACGGTTGGGCGACTTCCTGACCGACATCGGTCAGTTCGAGCGGGCCCTAGCCCAATTCTCCCGAGCCGCCGAACTGGGCGCACCGTGCACTCAGTATGCGCGCGCTCGCTCAGTCATGCTCGAATCCGGTGGGCGACCGCCAGCCAGGCCTTGACGTCCACCAAACCGCTCCCGGGCCAGCCCTTGGCCTGCGCCCGCGCCGCGATAGCCGCAGTGACCCGGCCGCGGTAGCGGGCAACGCGCAGCGCTTCGAGCTCCCAACCGGCCCGATACTCGAACGCCTCGGTCAACGCGGTGTTCATGTTCGCGCCGAGACACAACACCACGACCGTGCCACCGACGCGGCACACCGCGCCGAGCCACTCGATGTAACGGGCACGGGCTACGGTATCGAAGGTATGGAACAGCGCGCTGTCGAGCACCGTGTCGTATCGAGGCTCCGGATCGATGTGCAGGACATCGGCCACCAAAAACCGTGCCTGCGACAATTTCCGCCGTACCGCGAGCCTCTGGGCGAGGGTTACCGCGTGAGCGGAGACATCGACCCCCAACACCTCACACCCGGATTCGGCCAGAAACAGCGCGTTGTCGCCGCTCCCACAGCCGACATCGAGCACCTTGCCCCGGATTGTGCCGGCCCGGGTCAACTCGACGACGGTCGGTTGCGGTTCGTCGATGACCCAAGGCGGTGATTGCAGATACTGCCGATCCCACTGAGCCGCCGAGTCGTTGTCGGTCACGCGGACTCCAGGTCCGCTCGCACGGACGCAGCGATGTGGGTGATCAGCTTCAACAGGTCGGCGCAGTAGACCGAAGGATTGAGAAAACCCGTACCCGGATGATAGCGGTGCACATAGTGACCGCCGCCGCATACCGTGTGCACCGGACAGCCACGGCACGCTTCGCTCAGAGCTTCGATGCCGATCTGCCTGGCGACCACGGCCGGCAGATCCACCGCTTCGTCGAGCAGATTACCTTTGTACGACAGCACCATACGGGCCGCGCCATGATAAGCGGACTTGAGTTCGTCCACCTGTTCGAGCCTACCGTCGGTCTCGAACACGGCCAGCTGCATCGGCGCCAGACCGACCGACTCACAACCGCCCAACCCGCCCAAAAGCAGCTCGAGTACGCTGTCGAACAGCCGGATGTGCGTCTCCACAACGGGCGCGTGATACCAGCGGTCGAAAATCGAGATCAACCAATCCGCATACGGCGTCGCCGACCCGTCCAGCGGCAAGCGCGGCGGCGGCGCGGTCCAATTGCCGTGCGGCAATAGAAAGTCGATCACCGGCGGAGAGAAAGCCAGCAGAGCCTCGTAGGTCTCGACCGGATCGTTGGCGACATCGACGGTGCACAACAACCCGGAAAAGAGCCGCCGCGGCGCGGCGGTCAAGCGTTCGAGCCCCGCGACGACGCGGGCATGACTACCCACGCCTCTGCGGTCCTTGCGGTGCCGGTCATGGGCGATTCGATCACCATCGATGCTGACGCCCAAACGGATATCGAGTGCGTCACAGATGCGCAGGAACTCGTCGTCCAGCAGCACGGCATTGGTCTGCATACCCAACTTCACCGCAGCGACCGGCTCGATGATACGCCGCGCATCAGTGGCGTAAGTCTCCAGCCGGCGATGACCGACCATGAGCGGTTCACCGCCATGGAACACCAAGCTGACCTGCGGTACGCCGAACCTCTGTGCGTGCTCGGCGATCATGCCACAAGAACGGCGGAAAACCTCGTGCGCCATGGTTTTCGGCTGTTCACGCCAGCTTTGATCGGCCGACTCGTACACGTAGCAGTAGTCACACGCCAAATTGCACCGGCTGTGTATTTTGACCACGAACTCACGAAACGGCAACGCCGCGAACCCCTGTGTCCGCAACTGCTCGACATCCAACCCCACCTCGGGCCACTGTGGTGCCATCCCACAACGCTAACGCACGCAGAACTGGGGTATTCCCACTATCAGGGGTTCCGGGGACTGTGGATTTATGGTTGCTTCTGGCCTGGTTCGCTGACTGGATGTTCAGCGGGAGGGTGCCGTGATGACGACACTTGGTGCCGTGGCGAGGGAGAAGGCCGAGGCGTCGGCCGAACAGCTGGCGGCGGCGGGGTTGGTGCGGATGGCAAGGAACAAGGCTTGTCCCTGACCGGGCCGAACGGGCTGCTCAAACAGTTCACCAAGACCGTTCTCGAGACGGCGTTGAACGAGGAGATGACCGAGCACCTGGGAT
>NZ_VUOS01000049.1 GCF_009829325.1 Nocardia sp. CY41 | reverse complement strand
TCCGCTTCCCACGCCCGGCGCACCGGATCCAGATGCCGCATCGACTGGTCGATATCGACCGCCCGCGAGATCTGCCACCGCGCCCGGTGGGCGCCTGCGATCCGGATCGCAATCGCGATCGCGATCAACAGCAGCACCAGCAGCGCCGCAACGATGAACGCGGCGACCTGCGACGCCTCATCACCAGCGCCGCGCAGACGAGATCCACCGGGGCGGGTGGCCTCCTCGAACAGCAGCGCCGCCGCCGCACCCAAACCGGTGCGGGTGCTGCCCGCCAGCCCACCACGGCCAGCGGCACGCGGTCTGTATCGCTGACTCGCATACGGCACTTGCGCGCTGCGCGCGAGTTCCTTCGCCGCCGCCGCGAACGGGCCCGGTGTATCGCCCTCCAGGGCCTCGCTGAACGCGGCGAACACCCCCGACGCCTGCCCAGCCGCCCACGCCCACTGAGCCCGGTCACTGGTCGGGATCGCGTCCAGGCGCCGCTGCCACTCACCGATCTCGGCTGCGGCCGCGCGCCACGTCTGCGGATCCTCCAGACCCGCACCGTCGCGCCGCGCACCCGATCGCACCGCCGCGCCGAGCCAGGCGGTGACCGCGTCGGCGCGAGCCTGCGGTGAATCGGCCCAGTGCTGCTCCCGCAGCGCGGTCAGCGTGAGGTCGTTGTCGAGCTTCCCGCCGCCGACCCACGGCCCGACCTCGACCCCGTCGCGGCGCCACCGCACCGAATATCCCTCGACATGGGTTCGCCCACCGGCGGCGTACCGGGGTCGGATCGACACCCCGGCCTCGCGCAGTGCGTGCACGAACTCGGTCTCGGTGTCGGTGCCGGTCGCGGCCGCGCGCACCACCCGGCGAAGTCGTTCGCGTTCGGTTTCCAGTGCGCCGGTGCGCTTGGCGCGCTCGATCTCCGCGCGGGAATTGCCGCTGTGCCCGCCTCCCTCTTCCCGGGACCGCAGCACTTTCAGCCCGAATTGGTGCTCGAGTTCGTTGCACACTTCCTGAGCCCGCAGCCGGTCACCCTTCTTGCGGCCGGGCCCGTAGTCGTAGGTCGAGACCTTCGATCCGTCCTCGCGGATCAGGCTCGCCGCGATGTGGATGTGCTCCTGGCCGTCGCCGCGCTCACCACTGCGGCCGTGCCGCACCGCCGCCCACCGCGCGGGCGCGATCTTCCCGTCCGCGCTGCCGGTGAATCCCATCCGCATCATGAACTCGTTCGCGAGTTCGGCCCATTTCTCGTCGGTCAACTCCTCGCCGGGATTCAACGCCAGCACGCAATGCCACACCGGGGCGTTGCGCATCGTGCCCTTCTCACCCTTCGCCGCGGGCTCGACCACATCCGCGCCAGGGCCCCGGCCACCCACCCCCGCACCGACTTTCGCGCGCATCCGCGCTTGCGTGCCGTGCAGCAGGCGCGGCAGATCCAGCTCGTGCGCAATAGCGAGAGCCACCTCCCGCGACGCCCGCTTGTCCTGCGGCCCATCGAAATCGCGCAGCCACTCCGCCTGCATCACCGTCGGCGACCCCGCGATCACATGCCGGTGACGGTGCTCGTTGTGCTCCCCCTCCCCCAACAAGTAGACGAGCAGCCCGCCGATCTTCTGGCCACGCGAGATCTTCGGAATCACCTCCGCACAACCTGCCGTGACAACTGCTCGATCGCCGCGGCCCGCTCACCCAGATCCGTGATCAGCTCCCGCAGATCCTCCAGCACCTCCCCCAACTCGTCACCGTCGACGACACCGTGCGTATTCGCCACCCGCGCGATCTGGTTCAAGTTCGCACCGACGTGAGACAACTCCGACAGCCGCACCTCGTGCAACGACCGCGCCGCCGACAACAACGCCGCCGACAACGCCTTGCGCTTCGCCCACGGCAACCATGGCCCCTCCCCCCGCCCCGACTTGCGTGGCGAGGCCGCCACCAGCTCCCCATCCGAACCCGCACCCGGAAGCGCGGACTCGACCAGGAACCACGGCACCGTGGACGGAATCTCCTGTGCCGCCGCCAGCACCGCCGCGTACTCCGACTCGCTCAGCACCACCTGAACCGTGCGCTTCGGCCCGACGATGTTCGGCCGGCGCCGCCGCTTCTCCGCTCGACGGATCTGCTGTGAACGCCGCGAACCACTCGCGCCAGCCTGCTCCTCGGCCACCACCAACCCACCTCTCCTGCTTCCGTTTCCGGCCCGTCGGACGGGCCGGAAAACCCATGCCCAGCGCAGCGACCACCCGTCCCCGGGTGGGGTTCCTCCCTCGGAGGAACGCACAAATACCTATGGTATTTGTTAACTTGCTCCGCCCGGGGCTGAGTACTCAGCGTACCGGACTTGAGGTGTTGGGAGGGTTGGGAATTGACCTCACTGCGCGGTCGATTCCGGTACGGCGGGTTGGTTTTCGCGGCTACGGTTCGCGGTATGGCTGGGTCACATGCAGAGCGCGCCGATGAGTTGGCGGCGCAGGCGAATCGAGAGCTCAAGAAGGCGCTGGATTCCAGCGCGGACATACCGGACGGGGGGTGGGCGAACTACGCCGGAACGGGCCGCGAGGCCGCCGAGCGAGTCATGTGGGAGCGGGTGCGAGCGCTCCAGGCGCAAGCGCAGATCCATGCAACCCTGGCCCTCAACGACACCGCCTACCTGCGCGGGTAGTGTTCTGACACGACGAGACCCCGGCGGCTACCTTCCGCCGGGGTCTCGTCTTCTGTTTGGAGCTGGTGCTACTTCCGCAGTTCGATCACCCGGGCGCCGGTGCCCGCGTGGCGCTTGGCGTCGGCCTCCAGCCAGTTGCGCACTGAGGTGAAGCCGATCTTCAGGTCCCGCGCGATCCGGCTGGCCCCGTGCTCGGGGTGCTCGTCGTGCCGGGCCAGCACGTGGGCGATCTGCTCGGCTGAGGAGCGTGCTCCGGTCGAGCGGCGCACCTCGTGCGCCCGGTGCCACACCGCCGCGGTGATTCCGGCCGGCGGTGCTCCGTGGGCCTCTGTGGGGTGCTCTGTAGCGCCGGTCTGGGTGCTACGCGGGGTGCTCCGTTCGGCGCGAGCGTGCTCCGTAGCAACCCGGCGGTGCTCCGTGGGCTGCTCCGCAAGGCGCTGCGCAACAGCGGAAGTGCTCCGCAGGGTGCTCCGCACGGCGACCGGGGTGCTCCGCTGGCTGCTCCGCAGAGGGGCCGGACTGCTCGGTTCGTGCTCCGCAGGCTGCTCTGTAGCAGTCGCCTGGTGCTCCGTAGCAGGGTGCTCCGTTGGGGTGCTCCGCTGCTCGGTGACCCGCGCAGCAGGGTGCTGCGCAGGCTGCCGGACCGGCGCGGTCTCCTCGGTACCCGACCGGCCTGCCACGGGCTCTACCAGCCCCTCAGCGGCCTCGGGCGTGGCCTGCGCGTCGTCCGGATCGACTGCACGGGACGCGGTTTCCGTCGCGCTCGCCGGGGTGCTCCGCTGCTCCGCAGAGTGCTCCGTAGCAGGAGGGGTGCTCCGCAGACTGCTCAGTTCGTGCTCTGCGAGGTGCTCCGCAGACTGCTCCGTAGCAGTGCTCCGCTGCTCCGCAGAGTGCTCCGTAGCGGCCGGGCTGCTCTGCTCAGCGGGCTGGGTGCTCCGCACGGATACCGGGGTGCTCTGTTCGTGCTCCGTAGCAGCAACCCTCGGGCGCTGCGGAGCAGGTGCTCCGTTCGGGTGCTCCGTAGCGGTGCTCCACTCACCAGGCTGCTCCGCTCCGGACTGCTCCGTGGCGGGCTTGGTGGCCGGTTGTGCGACGCGGCTGAGTTCGGCCAGGCGGTCGTTGATGTCGTCATCGGCGGGCACCTCCGCCGACGCGACCGCGATGGCGGCGCCGAGTCGCTTGGACACCGCGTCCTGGGCGACCAGTGCTACGCCGATCATGATCGGCGCGACCGCGTGCACCGCGGCGTCGAACCAGGCGTGCACACGCAGGTATGGGTAGGTGTTCAACGTGATGGTCGCCGCCAGCAGCACCGCCTCGGTCCACCGGATCAGGGTTTCGCCTTCGGTGATCTTCCAGCGGGCCACCGCGTTGCCGGACACCATGAACACCACCAGCACGGTGGAGATCAAGCCTTCGAGCAGGTAGCTGGCCCAGTACAGCGGGTCGGTCGCTCCGCCGGGTGCGACGTTGTGCTGCACGTTGACCGCTGACCACACCATCGCGGCCGCCACGACGCCGGCCAAGGCGCGACCGGACCACTTCTTGACGCGGTACAGGTTCGCCAGCTGCGCGTGCGGGCTGGCCTGGCGCCGCTGCTCCGCCAACGCCCGCCGCGCGGTCACCAAGTCCTGGGCATCAGCGCGCAGGATCTCCGCGTGCGCGCGGCGCACCTGCTCCGCGGTCGACTCGGCCGCCTCGACCTGCGCGAGGCGTTCCAGGCGCTCGTGCGCGCGGATCCGCTCCGCCAGCCCACGATTGGCCGCGAGCTCCGCCTCCGACAGTGCTGCGGTCAACGCCGGATCGGCCTGGTGCGCCAGCCGTTCCCGCGCGGTGCGCACCCGCTCAGGCAGGGCACCGACGACCAGACTGTCGCCATCAGGGGGTGTGGTTCGGGGTTTCAAGCGAGAGAACATCAGCGACCTTTCTGGAAGTGAGAGTGGGGGTCACTCGGTGATGTGGCCGTCGTCGTCGGCGGGGGGAACGTTGTTGGCGTCGAGGTAGGCGGTGATGGCGTCGTCGGCGATGTCGGTGATGCGGTAGCCGTGGGCGCGAAGCCATTCCAGGCGTGCGAAGGTCGAGCGGCGCAGCTGCGTCGCGAACGATCGCTTCTGCGGGCGCTGGGGCCGGGCGATGGTCACCCGCTTGGCCGGTGCGGACACGGTCTTCTCCTCTCGTTCGGCGACCTCACCGGTGGTGGGTGCCTCGTTCTGTTCAGCGGGTTCCGGCGCGGCCTGCTCGGGGTTGACGCGGCCGGCCTGTTCGCGGCGTGCGCGGCGGCTGGTCGGCCGGGTGGACGGGACGTCCATGCCACGGTTGGGTGTCGGGCTCATGCGCGGACTCGCTCGGCCACGCGCTTGGCGGCGTCCTTGTAGGCCACGGCCGCGCTGCTGGTGGGTGCGTGGACTGCGACCGGGACCGCGCGGTCCTTGGCCTCGCGCACGCGGATGGTGTGCGGGATCTCGCCGAGATAGGCCCCGCCAGCATCCCAAGCGCCCCAGTCACGCACCAGGCCATCTCGCACCGACTGTGCGACCCGGGTTCCGCCTTCGTAGTTGGCCAGCAGCACGAATCGGATCTCCAGATCCGGGTTGAGCCCGTCTTGGACGTCCATCACCGCCTCCCCCAATCGAATCAGGGCCCGGATCTCGTCGGGTCCGGCCTCGAGCACCGCCAGCACGTCGTCGGCGGCCGCGAGCGCGGCTTCGGTCATCGACCCGAGCGCAGGCGGGCAGTCGATCAGCACGACGTCGTAGTCGGTCACCTCGTCGAGCTGACGCGCCAGGCGCATCTGCCCACCCGGTCCAAGGCCGCCGGTCTCCAGTTCCTTCAGCGCCAGATCCGCGGGCACCAGGTCCAACCCGAACGCCGTGGAGTGGATCGCCTCGCGCAGCGGGACGCGCATCTGCCGCTCCCGATGCAGCACCTCGTACAGGCTGGCGTCGTCGTCGCCGAGCTCCACACCCAACCCGCTGGTGCTGTGGGCCTGCTGGTCGGCGTCGATCACCAGCACCGCCAGGCCCTCTTCGGCAAGGTGGTAGCCCAGGTTGATCGTCGAGGTGGTCTTGCCGACGCCGCCTTTCTGCATGGCTACCGCGATCACACGAGGCCGAGAACTGGTCATCATGCCGCCTTTCCGAAATGCATGCGAAAGTTCATGAGAGAAAACATGCATGCAGACTAGGGGCCGGGTGGCGGATTCTCCGGACGCCAGGCCGGATCATCGCGAGACCAGACATCCCGGTCAGCGACTCCCCACACCCGCAGCCACACCGGCGTCCCCAACGCCCACGAGACCTCGGCCGTACCGACGTAAGCGACTTCACCGGGCAGCGGCTCCGGATCGCGGGTGAGGTTCATCGCCGCCGCCCACTCCTGGGCGATCGATTCCGCGGCGGCGTCGACGTGCTCGCCGCCGATCTGACCCATCAGCACATAGCGCCCAGCCTCATACCGCGACGCGGTCAGCTGCCAATACAGCGGGGTCAGCCCCTTGGCGCGGCCCAGCCCGTTGACGTAGCCGGTCACCATCGCCGACACAGCCTCCATCAGGCCGTCGAGATCACCGTCGAGGCTCATCCCAGCTCGTCCAATCCCTCAGCGAGCGCAGCCTTCGCCTCGTCGATGATCTGCTTGGCCGCAGCGATCTTCTCGACCACGGAAATCCGAGCTTCGGCAGCGGCCGCCGGCAGCGGCGTGCCGATCGGCACCCAATCCGAACGCAGCCAGTCACGGCTGCTGGACAGGGAGTTGCGGGCGTTGTCGAGGTCGCGCAACGCGGCGCGGAACATCTCTTCTCTAGTGGGGAGACTCATGCCACCATTCTACCTTGCATGCATGTTTTCATGTAAGAAAACATGTCTTCATTCATGTTGGCTGACCTGCATTTATGGCAATGCCGGGGAGTCACGCGCGCACGCGCGTAGACAGACCTTTCCCCAGTGAAAGGAGGGCTCGGCCCCCTTGCCGGGCGGCCGTCATTCTGGCGGCCCAGCGGCTATCTGGGCGGCCCAAATCGCCTCGTCCAGGCCAGAGTCCAGGTCCCACGGCGCGAGCTGCACGGTCGGCTCGGCGCCGCCGTCGTGGTCGGCGGGGACCTGGTGCCGCAGCTCGAGCCAGGCATGCCACTCGGCACGCTGGCGCTGGATCCGGGCGAGGAATTCGGCGCGCACCTCGTGCAGGCCGTGGGCGGCGGCGATGTCGTCGAGTGAGACGAGACCGGGAGAGACGGTGCCGCGGCCGCGTGTGATGAGCCCGGCCTGGGCGAGCACGGCGAGGGTGTCGTAGCCGGTGCTGCGACCGACGCCCGCGGCCGCGAACACGTCGGCGACGTTGGTGAGGCCGGTGTCGACGATCAGCTGGTAGACCGCGCGGTGGTGCAGTCCGAGGACCTTCCAGGCGTCGTGGACCGGCCGCAGCTGCACACGGTCGGCCGGCACCGGCGCCACGGCCTGGTCCAGCTCCGAGCCGCTGTAGGCAGTGACCAGGCTGTAGCAGTCAGCCTCCCGGTGCACCGCGCGCCGGATCCGCAGGATCGGACTGCCCGGCCGCTCCCGCAGATCCGCCAGCACATCAGCGACCGTCCCGACCGACAGCAGCCCCGCAAACCCCGCCAGCGCGCGCACACCGACCGCGACCAGCGGTGTCCCGTCCCGGCCGGACTTGCCCGCAACCAGCGCCGCGTAGGCCAGTGCATCGAGCACAGCCAGCACTGTCCAGCGGTGCTGTTGACCAGGCCAGGTCTGGTGCACCCACGCGTGAGCTGTGGCAAGCCAGCGGGAGTGGGTATCGCTATGCAGCGGAGCAGATTTCGAGCCGTAGGCACCTTCGGGGGGTGTGAGAGTTCCTAACCTGTGTTCGGGAGACCGGACTAACGAGCTGGCTGTGATCCAGCGGGTACAGATGCGCTCCCAGTCAGCGGCCAGCGCCTCGTCGGGGCGGCGGTAGTGCGCGTACGCGACCGCTAGCCCACCCCAGTTGTCGTCACGGCGCGCGCGCACGTCATCGAGGCTCCAGCCACGTTTTGCGCATGCGGCCAGGACGCTGGCACGCGCCTCCGACCGGGAAGGCCAGCGGGCATCGGCAGGCATGACTCCGGTGACCGCGAATGCCTCCACGGCGGCCGGGATGGGGCTCCTCCAGCACCAAGGGGCGCGCAGCCGCGCCGAGCTGCCCACGCCCTCCCACAGGTCCGCAGACAGCTCCACAGGGGCCGTAGAAGGCTGCTCGGGGGTGGTGTGGTCGGGGCCGACACCCAGGTACTCCCGCAAGCGCGCGAGAAGACCGGGCTCCGCACCCTGACGCAGCGCGGCCACCGCCTCGTCGACGGCGCCGTCGAGCTCGCGGACCGCGCCGTCGCGGGTCGCCGACCCGGGCGGGGTGATCGCACCCGTGCGCGGGTTGAGCATCAGGCCGATATCCAGCGTCGGCAACCGCGAGGCCAGCAGCCGCATGACCGGCTCGATCTCGTCGCGACTGTGGGTCTCACCGGCAGCGAAGGCCGCGATGACGTGGCGGCCGCGGTTGGCCGGGTTGAGGTCGGACACCGGCAGCGCACCGCACGCACGCAGCCACGCTTTCGCGTAGGCCACGTCCTGGGCCACCTGCACCGGCCCGCCACGTTTGGAGTCAAAGTCCAGCGCCAGCAGCCGCGTGCGGTGCGCAGCGTCGTAGACCGGCACCGCGGCCGGGTCCGCCGGCGGCGGTCGTCGAGTAAGCCGCCGAGTCGACGACGTGGTGTTCGTGTCGGGGTCGATCAGCCGCATCGACGGCCGCGCCGCGATGAGCGGGGCGAGAGTCGCCCAAGCCAGCTCACGAGCCGTGTCGGCGGGAGCTGGAACGTCGTCGTCGGGTAGCGGGAAAAGTGCAGGTCGCAAATTGTGATCTACGGCCTCGGCCGTATCACTTGGTTGCGAATTCGCACTCTTGCTACCCTTGTGCACGCTTAGCACAAGCAGCGGATTCCTAGTGGGTATCGGGGTCCAATCGAAGGCCTTCCAGTTCGCAGCTGGGGGCCTTCACCCATTTCTGGGGCGGGTATCCCGCCCGCACTACGGCGGGCGGGGTTCTCCAGGCGGTCAGGCCGGGAGTCTCAAGTCCTCCTGGTGGCTCGGTGGAAGTCCGGGATAGTCGGGGAGTCCAAGCAGACGCCGCAGCGCCAGCTCGTACACGGCACGCTGGGTCAGGCCGTGCACTTTCGCCGCTTCCTGGACTGCGTCGACTACATCGCGAGACAGTTGCAGGCCGACGCCTTTGGTCGGCGGGAGTGTGACTGGTCTGGCCATAGCGACCTTTCTAGAGGTAATCCCGGGCCGAGCGAAGCCGACACGCCGCAGAGGTTTTCCCACAATCTGTGTGGATTCCGCGGTTCATGTAGCAGGTGCGGTTTCGATGACGTCCCGGACGTGGTTGGCGTCGATGAGCTGACCAGCCCCAATGAGGCGTGAGATATGCAGTAGGGCCGAATCGTGGATCTCTTGGGCAGGGTGGCGAGTCGCGTTGGAGGCCACCGCGTCTCGCACGACCCATGGAATGTATCCGCGCTCGAATGCGTCGAGTGCTGTCTTGAGAACGCAAGCGTCTGTGGCGATTCCGCAGATGATGAGGTCAGTGACATCGAGCTGACCGAGTAGGGCCAGGCCCTCGTCGGTCAGCGCGGTGTAGGTGGTCTTGTCCAGGGTGTGTGCGTTGACGTGGGTCATGAGCGGCACCAGCTCGTCAACGAGATCGGTGTCTGGCGGCCCGTAGAGGGCCCGCCAGCCGATCAGGGTTTCGTACGGGCTACCCGCGTAGTTCCAGTACCGGGTGAAGACGGTGGGTCGGCCGGTGGCTGCCCACTGAGTGGCCAGATCGAGAACAACCGGGATGGCGGGCGCGCTGTGCTGGTTGACGAAACCCTTTTGTGCGTCGACGACCAGCAGGGCCGCCTTCTCCAGTCGAATGGTCATCGACCTGCCTCCTTGAGTGCTTCCATGGCCAAGCTCAGTTGTCCTGGTAGGCCACTGGTGTTCACGATCGCGTCGCGCATCTGCTGGTGCTGCCCGGTCTCTTGTGGCCGGGGCGTGAGCAGTACGGATCGTGCTGCGCGCAGGAATCCGTACCCGTAGCGGTCGCATACCTCTGGATCTGCGCCGTTTTCGACCTGCTCGTTGATGTGGGCGGTCAGAGCCCACACGGCTTGGAGGCCGATCTCGAAGGCGACGAGATCGCCTTCTGGTAGTGCCCGCAGCGGATCGTGCGGGTGGTAGACGACACCGGACCAGCTTGCCCACGCGCTCGAAACACCGGGGGTGCCAAACGATTTCATGTCCGGCCGCTGGTAACCAGTAGTCAGGAGTTCTTGCTCGATCCGCTGGCCGTTGACCTGGGCGGCGGCCGAGTCGGTGAGGTCGCGGTCGACGAGGATGCGCGGTGCGCAGATCAGGCGCAGCCCGGTTTCGAGGGTGGGACCGATCCAGGGGACCGAGTACACCCAGTAGAGGCTCAGCACATAGGCCGCTTGGACCGGCTCACCGGTCAGGCTGCTGAGCTGCGTACTCGCCCATTTCAGGTTTTCCTCGTACGACTGGTACCGCCAGATCGCCAAGGTGGTCACGTCGGAGATGTCGAGGTCTTCCACGAGGTGGATGATCGCGGTTCCCCAGGGCCAGACGATGAGGGTGCACTCGTCGCCGGCGTCTTCCAGACTCGCGGTCCAACACGGCGTTTTGCCGAGGTATCCGGTCGTCTCCTCCATGCCGAGTTCGCTGCGCAGCCGTTCCGCGCCTGTCGTGCCGACGTGCGCCGCGATGAGCTTGTGTGAGCGGACACCGATCCGGCTGCTGGCGGTGGGAGCGAGCGCGCCCACCGCGAGGAGGACATCACCTGGCGGTGTGGTGGTGGTTTCCCAGGAGGTGACGTGACCGGGCTTGATATCCCGGCCGACGAGTCGACTCAGGGCCTCAGCGAAGGTCTTAGGGGACATCCCTGCTGTCGAACGCGCCATGGCGACGCGGTTTTTCGCGATGGAGGAGTAGTTGGGGTGGTAGCTCGATCGCCTCGTGTGCAGGCCGGTCACGGTGCCGGGGCTGTCCGGGAGGCGACTGACATTCACCCCGCCTCCTGGATCGACGTGTCAGAAGACGCGGATGGGTGATGGAGGCTGAGGTTGGAGTAGACCTCTTCCATCTGAGTTTCGAGTCGAGCGAGACGCTCCCGGATCTCGTCGAGTTCGCCTTCGACCGCTTCGGGTTCGGGCTGGGAGCGCACGAAGCTGCCCAGGCCGTGGAAGGTTTCGACGAGTCCTTCGTCTCGCAGTTCGGTCAGCGCGCGCTCAACGGTGTTGACCGACACCTCCCACTGCTCCGCAAGGCTGGTCTTCGCCGGCAGTTGGTCGCCCGGGGAGTAGTCGCCGGAGGTGATCCGCTGCCGGAGATCGTCGGCCAGTAGCTGCCAACGAGGTCGTCCGGGTCGTTTGGTCATGACGCCAGATTAAGTGATCAGGTATCACCAAGTCTCATACCACTCATACCTATTGACTACCAATGAGTTCCTTGCTGTACTGACTCATTGGTATCAGTAGGTATGAGTAGTTAGGACATGTCGTGACACAAGCACACATTCGGCGGGATGCCGAAGCGGCAGGGACTCTGATCCGGCTGGCGGAAGGCGCGGGCCTGGTGCGCATGCATCCGCGGACGCTTCGCCGCTGGATCGCGCAGGGAAGGTTGACCGGCTGGCGTATGCCGTCCGGCCACATTCACGTCGACCGCGACGAAGTACTGAGCCTGGCGAAGCCGATGCACACCGCCGACCTCCAGCACGAGGTGTCGGCGTGATGACCGCCCTCGACATCCGGCCCGCTGGGCCTGCTCTGGATCTGACCGCTGGTCTTGTGGCCGTCCTGACCGCTGAGGTGCAGCGGCTGCGGGGCGAGCTGCACAACTTGCAGCGGCTGGTCGATGACCTTCTCGACCGTGAGTCGATGGTTGCGGGTGCCGCGTGCATGGAGCAGCTGACCACCGCTGCCGCGATTGCGCGGCTGGGTGCGCCTCGTGCTCGGCATCTTGTCGTGGACGCCGTGCAGACCGCCGCCGGATCGGTGGTGTCGGCATGAGGACGCCGTGGTCGTGGGTGGCGAAGAAGCTGGACGATCGCCGCTGGCAGCGTGGGATGGAGCGGGCGCGGGCGATCAACGGCTCGAAGGTGTGGGTTTCGGAATCGTGGCGCCCGGTCGGGGAACAGGCCGAGGGCCGCTCGGCGATGGTCTGGGGGCGGATCTCGTGCCAGCTGACCCCGCATCGGGCGCATTTCATCGGCGGCGATGTGTGGGTGGTGGACTTCCTGCCGGGCCGCCAGCTGACCCGGGGGCAGGCTTACGACGCGATTTCGCTGGTGGCGCACCCGGATTCGGATGAGGCCGAGGTGTGGGCGGCGTCGCTGGGCATGACCGCGGCTGAGGTCCTGGCCCGCGCGGCGTGGTGGGCGGGGGTGTCGGCGTGATGGACACCTACACCACACCGACGGGCATCACGGTCCGCGTCGGCCAGCTGTGGACCGACGACGTGTACCGCCAGGACGCCCGCGTCATCCAGGTCGTGGAGATCGCTGAGCCGCACACCGATTACAAGGGCGCGGTCCGCTGCACGGTCACCTACCGCGTGGTCGCCGAGGGCGGCACCGCGCGGGCGTTGACCCGGACCAAGACCATCGACGCCGCCCGCCTGACCGATCCGCGCCTGTACCGGCTGGTCGAGGAGGTGCGGTGATGGCGCGTGAGCGTGTGGTCGACGTGCTGATCCCGGTCGTGCCGGACTCCGGCGGCAACAGCAACGGGATCGGTGTGGTCGGTGCGATGGCCGGTCTGTTCGGCGCGGTCGTGGTTTTCGCTGGCATCACCTGTGTGGCGGTGTCCTGCACCGATTTCGGACCGGGTTCGACGATCCCGACCGGTAACGGGTGCGCGCCGTTCTGCACCGCGACCGTGACTCCGGGTGCGGAGGTGGCGCGGTGACCAGCATCGATCTGCTCGGTCCGGTGGTCTACCGCGACCGTGCGTGCCACGGCGTCGACCAGGACGTCTTTTTCCCGAATGGGTCTGAACCGAAGGACATCCGCCGCGCGCAGGAAATCTGCGGGCGCTGCCCGCGGCTGGCCGAGTGCGCGGCGTGGGCGGCTCCGCTGGTGCGCTCGGGTGCCTTGACCGACTGCGTGGTCGCGACGGTGAAGGCCCCGGCTGCTCACTCCAACTCCGACAGGCGCCGCCGACGTGACGCGGCCGCCGATCAGCTGGAGGCCGTCGCCGCGTACGCGGCGACGGCTGCCCAGGCCAAGGGGGCGGCATGAGCAGCAGCGAGATCGCTACGGCGGTGCGGGTTTTCCAGTTGCACCGCGACCAGGACGTGACCGGCTACTCGGGCGTCGGCGTCGTCGCTGACGGCGTGGTGTGGCCGGACGGGACGGTGTCGATGCGGTGGCGCGGCGAGGTCCGCACCACGGTCGAGGCCGCCCGCATCGAGGACATCGAAACCATCCACGGCCACGACGGCGCGACGCGCGTCGTGATGGTGGCCGCTCACGGAAAGGGCGGTGCCTCGTGGACCGCAGTGTGAAAGCGCCTTCGGCGTCGACGGGCGAGTACCGCGAGATCGCGGGTATCGCCGGGCTCGCGGTCGGGGTTCCGTCGCTGGTCGAGCTGGCCGGGGCCGCTGTGTGGGCGGCCCCGATGTACGGCGGGCCGAAACAGTCTGTGCCGTTCCACAGTCCGGCCGGGCTGGCGTGGGAGCTGTTCTCGACCCATGAGCTGGTGTGGAGTCCGCAGGCGTGGGCGGCGCTGGGCACTCTGGTCGGCGGCGGGCTGCTGACGATCGGCGCGACGGCGTGGGGCACACGCTGGATGTGCGAGCAGTACGCGGCCGCGCGTGAGGCTCGTCGTGAGGCTCGTCGGCGCAGCAAGGGCCGCCGCAAGTCGCTGGCCCCGGCCCGCGCGGAGCGGCACGAGGTCGACGACCGCGCGAAGTACATGGGTCGCGGCGCGGAGCTGGACGATCTGTGCTGGGCGGCGGTGGAGGTCAAGGCCCTGGAGCTGGGTGTGGGCCTGGCCGAGGGCCAGGTGCCCGGCGTGCTGATCGGGCGCGCGGTCACCGACAACCGGGAGCTGTTCGGGTCGTTCGAGGATCTGCACCTCGATATCTGGGGCCCACGCCAGGGCAAGACCTCCTCGCGGGTGATTCCGGCGATCATGGACGCCCCCGGTGTGGTCGTGGCCACCTCGAACAAGCGCGATGTCGTGGATGCGACCCGCGCCCACCGCGTCGACAAGGGCGAGGTGTGGGTGTTCGACCCCCAAGGCGTCGCCGAAGAGGAAAACAGCTGGTACTGGGACCCGTGCGCGTGGGTGAGGGGTGAGGAAGGCGGCCCGGACGCCCAAGAACGCGCCGCGCAGCTCGCTGATCACTTCGCCGCCAGCGTCGATGGCGCCGACAAGGGCGATGCGTTCTTCGAACCCGAGGGCCTGGAGTTGCTGTCGGGGCTGATCCTGGCCGCCGCGCTGGCCGAGAAGCCGATCACGCAGGTGTTCGCGTGGGTCACCAAATCGGCGGACCGCACCCCCGAGAAGATCCTCCGCGAGCACGGATTCGACTTGGCCGCAGCGGCGGTGGGCGAGCAGTACACGGCCGCGGAGAAGCAGCGCTCCGGTGTGTTCGCCACCGCGAAAAAGATGTGCTCGATCCTGAAGTACCAGCGGATCCGGTCGTGGGTGACCGCGCCGGACGCTGGTGAGCGCCCCCGGCGCGCGTTCGACGCCGCCGAGTTCGTCCGCAGCACCGGCGACACCTTGTACCTGCTGAGCGAGGAAGGCAAAGCCTCCGGTGGGCCGCTGGTGACCGCGCTGGCGGCGGCGGTGGCCGATGCGGGCAAGCGGGAGGGCACCCGGTACGGGGGCCGGATGCCGATTCCGATGCTGATCGTGCTGGATGAGGCCGCCAACATCGTGCGCTGGCGGGACCTGCCCAAGCAGTACTCCCACTTCGGTTCTCGCGGAATCGTCGTGATGACGATCCTGCAGTCCTGGGCTCAGGGTGTGCGCTGCTGGGGCGCCGATGGCATGGGCGCGTTGTGGTCGGCGGCCAACATCAAGGTCCTCGGCTCCGGCCTGGACGACGCGGGATTCCTGCGAGACCGCTCGGAGATGGTCGGCGCCCACAAGGAGCGCACGACGTCGGTCTCGCGCGGTCAGCGACCGGACTCGGTGACCGAGTCGACGTCGCTGACCACCGAACCCACCCTCACTCCCAGCGATATCGGCGCGCTGCCGCGCGGGCGGTGCCTGGTGTTCATTTCCGGGCACCGCGCGGTGCTGGTGCGCAGCGTGCCGTGGATGGAGCGCGGCGACGCCGACCTCATCCGCGCCTCGCTCGCCGAGCACACCCCCAACCCCACAGCCACATCCACGGCCACCCCGCGTCTGCGGGCCGTGCCGCCGCGCGAGGAGGACGCAGCATGACCGACACCACCACCGACAACAACGCCAGCGCAGAAGCCATCGGATCCGCTGCCGCGCAGGCCATTGCGGGCATCGAGCTGGGTGAGCTGCTGGATTCGGCGGTCCGCAAAGCGGTCGGCGCGCAGTTCGCCGCCGCAGCCAAGTCGATCGCCGCGGAGGTCGTCGGCGCGTTCCTCACCGACGAGGTCCGCGCGCAGATGACCGAGACCGCGGCCCATGAGGCCGAGTTGGCGCTGAACCCGCCGGTCGAGGCCGCCCGCGCCGACGACGGGCAGGAAGACGAGGAGCAGGAGCCGCAGCAGAAGTACCCGACGGTGCAGGCGTTCGTCGAGCAGTGGGTGAGCGAGGTCTACCGGCGCGAGGTCAGCGAGCACAACATCGAGACCAAGCGCCGGTGGTGCCCGCAGTGGTGGCGCCACGGCGAGGCCAAGGCGCGCCTGGAGGCGCTGTGGAACGCGTTCGAGGCGCTGCGCCAGGGCGAGACCGTCGAGCAGTCGCTGTTCTGGCTGGTCCATCTGGACCCGCACATGACCCGGCTGTTCGATCCGGAGGGCCCGTTCAAATACTGCTCGCCGAACGAGGGCCACCACGGCCACCTGGCCGCGCTGCCGGTGGTGCCCGCACCGGCGAACTACAGCAGCAGCGACGTGAACCAGACCGAGCACCCGTCCGGGCTGGTGATCCCGACCGGGCCCGCTCGCCGCCGTGTAGTCATCGCGCAGTTCCCGTGATGTCCACGCCAGCACGCGAGCGCAGACCCGCGCCCGCGCATGAGCGCGCCAGCTGGGAGCGGGTCACCAGCGCGTTGGAGAAGGCGGTGGGCGCCGGGCGCGAATCGGGCTCCTGGACCAAATACTGCTGCCCGGTGCACGAGTCCGACGGCCGCTCGCACAACCCCAGCCTGGGCGTGAAGTACCTGCCGGACGTCGGTCGCACCAAGGTCGAGTGCTTCGCCGACTGCCCGGACACCCTCGTGCTGGAGCGGATCGGCCTGCAGATCGCCGATTTGTATGACCAGCCGCTGCGCCGGGGCGGCGGCGGCGGCCGCCGTCGTACCCCGCCGCGGGCCCAGCGCCCCGCGGTGGTGTCGCGGGCGGATCAGGCCATCGCCGCGGCCGGGCTGCCGCAGGTCAAGCCCAGCAAGGACTACGGCCGCCAGCTCGGCCGCACCGAGACGATCGCGACCTACGTCTACACGCGGCCGGACGGGCAGGTCGAAGGCGAGGTGATCCGCAAGCACACCCGACACGAGCACGGCCGGAAAAAGGACTTCTACCAACGGCGCTGGAACTCCCAGACCGGTCGGATGGAGCCCGGCGGGTTCCCCGCGATCCCGTTCCGGCTGCCCGAAGTCCTCGCCGCGATCGAGCAGGGCCGCACGGTCTACATCGCCGAGGGCGAGGAAGACGTGCTGGCCCTGACCAGGGCCGGTGTCGCGGCAACCTGCAACGCCGCAGGCGCGGGGAAGTGGCGCCCCGAGCACGCCAAATGGCTGCGCGGCGCCCGCCGTGTGGTCGTCATCGCCGACCGCGACGCCCCCGGGTTCCGGCACGCGGACAAGGTCGCGCAGTCCCTGACCGGCTTGGTCGGTGAGGTCCGGGTCGTGGCAGCCCGCGGCGGCAAGGACTTCCGCGATCACGTCCTGGCCGGTTACGAGCTGGGCGAGCTGGAGCCGGTGGCGGGCCTGGACTACCGCACCCCGATCGACACCGCCGGCGTCGTCCCTTCCGCCGATGAGGCGGCCCTCACCGCGGGCACGGCCGCCTCACCCACTCACCCGCCCCGCACACCCGAACTCGATGGAGGTTCCCCCGATATGGGCTTTTTCCTGTCCGACGACGCCCCACAGCAGCAGCATCACGACGACACCGTCGACCGGGTCGGCAGCGGCTTCGCCCAGCTGATCCGGCTGCTGATGCAGGAGATCATGCAGCGCGCGATCGCATCGCACCAGGCCCGCAAGGTCGCGCTCGAACAGTGGCAGCGCAGGGAGGAGCAGCGCCTGCGCGAGCACGAAGCCCAGGTCGCCGCCCAGCGCAAGGCCGCCGAGACCGCGCTGGCCAAGGCCAAAACGAAGGGCTGGGACCATCTCTCGCGCAGCCAGGTCGCCGCCGCGTTGCAGGAGGCGGTGTCGTGGGCTCCGGATTCAGAGGTCGCCAAGCGCATGGCCGAGGATCTGGTCTCCCACATCCGTGAGCGGTGGGGCGTGGCTGTCGACATCGACAGCGGGAAGGTCACCGTGGAGGCCGCGACCCCGCAGATGGTCGCGAAGATGGCGGCCGCCGAACGTGATCGCGCTGCCGGGTCCCGGTTGTCCACCGCGCAGGACCGCATGGTGGCGATGGTCGCGGCGGAGGAGATCGACGAGTCGGTCAAGGCGCAGCTGTACGCGCAGATCGAGCAGTGGCGCAAATCGCCCACCCCGCAGGGGCTCACCGAGCTGGGCAACAAGCTCAAGGACGCCAAGGTGGGCGAGCACACCCGCGCCCGCATCAAGTTCGTAGCCCTCTACCTGGGCGGGCCCGCGACCTTGCCGCCAGGTGTCACCGAACTCGGCGCGGGATCGGTGCTGGCCTCCGCCGCGCTGCGGGCGATGGACGAGCCGCTGGTGGACCCCGGCGAGGAGATCAAGAACAAGGTCGACACGATGCTGATGGACTACCAGGCCCGCCTGCGCCACGGCCTGTCCACCCTCGAAGTGCAGGCGCGGCTGGCCGACGCCGTGTCGGTGATGACTCCAGAGGATCAGCAGATCGCCCGCGACCGCGGCAAGACGATCCGCGCCAACCCCGCCGGGGACTACAAGCCGCTGTGGCCCGATCACGTGGACCGCGACGAGCTGTCCGCGACCGTGCGCGCCTACGCGGCGCTGGCGCCGTCGGTGGAGGCCCGCATCGCCCGCGCCGACGGTCTGGATCCGCAATGGGCGCTGGACCAGCGTGACCGGGCGCAGGGGATGCGCACCCGCATCGAGAAAGCCATCAAGTCCGGCAAGGGCCTGCACCAGCTGGAGAAAGACCAGCTGCGTGCGGTGCTCACCGACATCGAGGCCGGGAAGGTGTCCGTGCCGGACATGCTGCTTGCCGACGACCGGTCCACCGCGGCCGTCGACCGCGACCGCGCCGACGAGATCGCCCACCAGGCCGCCACGATCCACCGGCGCGAGCTGGAAGAGATCCTGGCCACCTCCGCCGCCCCCGAGGGCACCGCCCGCAACGTCCGCGCCGAGATCAACCGGGTCACCGCCGAGCAGACCCGCCTCGCGGCGGGCCGAATCTCGTTGCGGGACTACGAAGGCACCGAAGCGGATGAGAAGTTGCAGGCCGCACTGGTCGCCAACGGCGTGCCTGAACCGGTGCGTAACCAGGTCAAAAAGCACTTGGACGCCACCCGGGAGGACAGCGCGATCACCGGCCGCCAGGCCCGCCGCATCCAGGACCGGTGGGCTGATCGGCGTGAAGCGGTGCAGGTGGCCCACGCCCCGAAAGAACCCGCCTACGACAGCCCCGAACGGCTCGCCGCGCTGGAGTTCAACCTGCGCAACGCGGGCCTGTCCGAGGACGAGGTGCGCCAGTGCCTGGCCGCGGACGCGGGCCGCGCCAAACCGCCGTCCGCGGCGGTGCAGGCCAAACCCGAGCGGCGGCCGCGGCTGACCACCCCCGGGATGGGTGTGCAGATCCAGCAGTCCCACCACCGCAGCGGGCCCGACACCGACTTCGGTATCGGGGCCTGACAACGGATTCGATGCAGGAGCAATCCGATGGCGCCGCTGGACACCGCTTCTGACCGCGAGCCCGACACCTATCCGTGGAAGGCCGCACCGGCCCACCTCAAGACCCGCCGCCAACTCCGGGCGGCGGGCCTTGCCCCCGGTGGGCACGCCCCCGCCGCCCAGACCGAAACCACACGCTTCGGCCGACGGCAGATCACCTACCTCTACGACTCCCGCCTGGCCGTGCCCAAGCGGACCGCGAGCCCCAAGCAGCTGCTCGCAGTCGCCAAAGCGATCCGCGAACACCAGGCCCGCGCCGCCGAACGGCGCGGGGTCTCCCGTCGAGAACTCACCCAATCCGCAGATCCGGGGCCGGGCTGGAACACCGACCCCACCACCTATCAGGAGGAAAACCCGATGTCCCAGAGCACCTTCGACGGTGATCGTCGGCATGTGGATCTGTTCGATGTCCACGTCCGCGCCAACCAGCTCAAACGGGCGCTCGATCAGGCTCACCATGCCGCCGCGACGGGGCACGACGACCAGGTCGCCGAAGCGGTGATCACAGCCCAAGAGGAGCTCGATGAGCATTTGCGCCGCTTCCGCGGCGAGCTGAGCAACGCTCCGCAGTGGCAGTCCTGGTACGAGAGTTTCGACCGAGTCGCTGATGCCCGTGAGATGGCCCAGTGGCTCCACAACGCCCTCGCCACTCCGGCCGGCCACGGTCAACGGGTCGCGTATCTGCTGGCCACGGTCGCGGTCAACCAGGCCCGCCAACGCCTGGACAAGCTCGACGCCGCGGTCGAGGAGGCCGAGCGCCAGGGCGGCGATGCGGTCGCCGAGCTCGAAGCCACGATGCGGACCGCGATCGACAACGCCGAGGCCCGGCTCACGACGAACACCGCCCAGCACGGCCCGGCGTCGGTGGCGCCGCTGGCCGACGCCTTGGTGTTCCGCACCGGCTCGGACCTCGCCGCCGACCGACTGACCCACCTCACCAGCGACTACGCCACGACCTGGGGCGTGCGCATCGACGCCGATGAGCTGGCCGTGGACCTGGCCGGTGACTTCGATCCGGTCGCCGCCCAAGACTCCGCCGAAGTCAAAGCCCTGTTCGACCGCAAGTCGGCCGCCGTCGACATCGTCTCCGCGCTGCCGCTGTCCGATGCCACGAAAGCCGCCGTGGGAGAAGCGCTCTCGGCATGGCACTACGGCATCGACCCGGACAGTCCGCACGCGACCCTCGACGGTGAGGAGGCGCTGCGGCAGCAGCTGGAAGCCGACCTGGCCGCGGCGAAGATCAGCGAAGCCGACCGGGCCCGTGTGGGATTCGTCGTCGATTTCCTGCGCGGCGATGTCAGCGACATCGATCTGCTGGCCTCACCAGTGTTCGTCGACCCAGGGGAGGAGACCCGAGGCCGGGTTCCGAAACTGCTGGAGGAATTCGCCCGGAACCAGAGGATCGCCCCGCAGGTGGGCCGGGAGATCTCGGTGATGACCGCGGCCGATCAGGAGCGGGTCCGCGCTGCGGGCAAGGCCATCGCCGCCGGGGACCAGGTCGACACCAAGCTGTGGCCGGGATACGTCGATCGACAGAGGCTCGCCGAAGACCTCCACGACTACGCCCACGACGTCCAGGAGATGCGCCTGGACGCCGACTACCTGGCCGAAGGCCGGATGTCGGAAGAGGAACGAGCACGGCTCGGGCACAAATCGCCCACCATGCAGGACGAGACCAGCGCCCGTATCGATCGGATCGTTGCGACCCGGGAGAAGCTGCTGGACACCGCGCAGGGCGGGAAAGGACTGGCCTCGATCGAGCGCGCGCAGCTCGCCGCGATCATCACCGACATCGACACCGGCCGCACCGAGCTGCCGGAGCTGCTGTTCGCCGACGAGCACACCAAAGCCGATGTGGACTTCCTGCGCCGCGAAGCCGCCGCGTCCCAACTGGCCGACACTGCGCGGGAGGCGATCACCCAGCGCATCGACGCCACCAACGCGGTGGATCCGCACACCCGCGCCGCCGCTCAGCTCACCGAGGCGGTCAAGGACGTCGGGTACACCCTCAGCAGTGTGGCCAGCGGTTCGCGGGCGTTCAGCCTCCAGGCGAAGCGCACCGCGTTCGTCGAAAAGCGCGGGCGCCTCGGCCAGGCCCTCGCTCAGGCCGGTGTCCCGACGACCGCGCGAGCCGAGATCCGCGACCTGCTCGACACCCACGCCCGCAAGGCCGGTGAACTCGGCAACGCGTCGCTCGCGCGCACCGAGCAGTGGGAGGCCAAGTCCGCGCAGGTCGCCGATGACCGCGACGACGCGATAGCCCAGCGCCAGGCTGCCGACGCCGGCCGCGCCAAACCCCCCGAAACAGCCCGCCAGCCCCGGGGCCCTCAGCGCGCGTGCACAGCCCGCATCGACACCAGCCTCACCACCGCCCAAGCCGCGGCACCGGCAGGAATCCGGCAGCTGCACATGCAGGAACAGGAGATCGGCCGATGAACACGATCGAGGAGCACGTGATGCTGGTCGCCTACCCCGCCCCGCCCCGCCCAGCAGTGGCCCGCCGTCGACATCTACGGCGGTGAGGTCATCTTCGCCGTGGACGGGACGTTCGAGGGCTACGAACGCGGCCAGTGGTGGGAGTCGGTGATCCTCGACAGTGGCGAGGCAGGAGTCCCGGCCGCCCTCGACGACATCGACACCGAGCTGACCCGCCGGGGCTACACCCGCACCAGCCGCTGGCACGGCCCGAAACTCACCCGCCGCGGCCAACCGCCAATCGTCACCGACCAGCGTCCACGACCCGACCAACTCCTCAACCGACCACTCCCGACGCACGAGCCCAAACCGTAAGGCGGATCAGCAGTTACCCGCGCGTCCTACATTGCCCCTGGGGTCAGCTTCGGGAGTTCTGGGCCGTATTCGCGGAGTTTGCCTTTGACGTGCGGGCGGGAGTCGCCCAGCTGCACGCCGAGGGTCGGCAGTCGGCGGGCGATCTCCAGTCCGGTCAGCGGCGCGGACAGGGCTTTGCCGATGTCGGCGGC
>NZ_VUOS01000048.1 GCF_009829325.1 Nocardia sp. CY41 | reverse complement strand
CCGGCGGCAATCCCGCCCTCGATTCCGTGGCGACCGGCGCGGGCCAGTGGGGCCCCTACATCGAACACGCGGGAGCCAGATGCGAGATCGGCTTCCACGGCAGCTTCACCTGCACCTCGAAGGGCCACGCTTTCAGCTCCTTCGCAGGAGGCATCTCCGCGTAGTGCCGGGGATGTCTCGGCGACGGACCGGACATCGACATCAGCCCTCCCGGCGAAGCACCCACCACCCGATGGGACCCGCAGCGATCATGAGCAGCGCGGATGCGCTGCGCAGCGCTCTTGACATTCCCCCGTGTAGTGGCAGTGTCCTGGCTGAGGCCGGGGTCTGGGCCGCCGCTCGGGCACTGGTCGAAACGCCGCGGGCTCGGTCGTTCTCCACGGGCCGGGCCCTGCGGTGGCGTGAACCGCATCGACCGAGCATCTGATCGGTGTGCGGGCACCGGTCGGGGCGTGAAGGCCCGCCCCCGGTGAGGAGTGATCGTGAAAGTGTGAGCGGGCCTTGCCATCGCCGTGTGAGGTGTGGATCACGGGGTGACGCAATCAGCGGATACACCCGAGAACCCCGGCCGAGCAGGGAATGGATGTCGAGCCGGGGCCTCGGGCTGCCTAGCCATTTCATGCGCTGCCACCGGCCTCCGTGCACAAGCCCGTAGCGGCAGCAGACAATAGGTCCCCGGTCCCCGGGATGCCCGATACCGCGGTTCACGCGCGTGTCGCGTGCGCGGCGGTGACAACACTTCAGAACGCGCGCCAGCCCCCGCCACCGACAAGTGCTCGGTTTGGTGTGCGAAACCGTGTCCGGAAACCTCGCAGCTCAGGCCATGGCGGTCTCAGCCCGCAGGTAGGGGTGCCGTTAACGATCGTGTCACCCGGTACATAAAGCCCTGTTCGGGCAGATGGCCGCGGGGATCACTCCTGTTCGGCCGTCGGCGTGAGGTAGCGGTGCAGCGATGTCTTCGGGATGCCGGTCATGCTCGTGCATTCGCCGAGGCTGTTTCCCTGCTCGCGGAGTAGTCGGGCGAAGTCAATCTTGTCGTCGGGCTATCCGACCAGGATTTCGGGAGCGTTCATGTACAGGGTGCCACGATCGTTAACGGCACACATCCGAGGACAAGTCCCGCTTCGCGGGGTTGCCGAGCGGGGCGAAATACCCCGCACGGGTCGGCGCCCGGGCGGGAACCGTCTGCGGCGGCGTCTCGGCGTGACGTTCAGCCGTCCGCACCCCGTAGGCCGGGACCCTCTGATCACTGCGTGATGCGAGCGAACGGCGACGGTCGTGGCATAAGGCGTTACCACACATAGTTACTTGCTATGCGCGATAGCTCGGATGGCGACCTGGTGCTTTGACCGGATCGGCAGTGGGTCGGGTTTGGAAGCGATGCGCGGTACCTTCGACTTCGAAGGCTCGCCCGGCGGCAAACGCCCGGGTCGACTCACGCTACCGCCGGATTCTGTGTCACTGCTCCTCACGCTCCTTCAAGCGCAAGCTTGTCGGATGTGTCAGTCATAGCGGCGTACGTTTCCGCGGACGATGGATGCTCTGTGGTGCGGTCCTTCGAGTCCTAGGTAGGGGCAGTCGGTCAGAGAGTCTCGTAGTGTTGCGGTGTGGTCGTTCGGCGCGATCCACAGCAGCCGGTTGGCCTGTAGCCATGGCCGGAGTGCGAAGTCCAGTTCTGCGAGCGGTGATTCGTGGCTGTCCCAGCCCAGCCATGTGCCGTTCTGGTGGACCGAGTAACTGGATGTGCCCCAAGTGTTTTCCAGTGGTACGCCGGTCGGGAGCGGGCCGAAGTAGGTGATCACCCAGCCGGTGTGCGGGCCGATCGCCAGTTCGGTGAGGACCGCGCGCACGTCTGGGCAGTTGAGGAGGCGGGGGATGACGTAGGGGACGCCGGGTCCGGGGCGGCGGCGGTGTTCGGTGTCGGGGATCGGCTCGCCCAGTCGCATGGCGCCGGTCATTGCCAGCCAGGTGGCGGGAAGCGTGGGTGGCCGGCGGATCGGTGCGTCGTATTCCCAGAACCATCCGTCCAGGTCGTACACGTCGATCGGGTAATCGACGGTCGCGCCGGTGGAGGGGCAGCGCGCTATGGTCACCGCGGGCAGCAGGTCCCGGTAGTGGTTGGCCAGCGCCGTTCGTTCGGTTTCTGCGGCCTGCGCGGCGTCGGTGGCGCCGCGCAGGCGCGCCGCTGTGATCACTGTGTCCAGTTGTGATCCTCGGTCCAGGATGCGGCGGCGGGTCTGCGTGGTTTCCTGTTCGGCGTCCATCATGTGTTCATCCTCCTGTCCGGTGGCCGTGCTGGAAGGCGGTCAGCTCCGGGCGGATCACGGCTGTCGCGGCGGTGGCGTCGGTGATGGTCGGGGCGGTGTCCGGTGCGAACCGGATCAACGGTTCGCGACCGGGTTGGTGGCCCTCGACGATGGTCTGGAAGATCTGCCGCTCGAACTCCGAGTGGGGCTGCCAGTACATGTGCGGACCGTGTTGCACACCCATGCTGCGTTGCCGCATCTCTTCGATGATCGGCCAGAACTCGTGCTCATCGAGCATGCTGCCATCGGTGTGGCGGATATCGAACAGGTCGTGATCACTGGTGACCGGGCGCAGGATGTCCTGGTTGTCCCGCATGTGAACGACGCCGTCACGGACCGCGAACTCCCCACTGGCTGTGTATCGCTGCATCACGGGTTGCAGTGCGTGGAACTCGTTGTAGCGCAGATCGTAGCGTTGACGCAGGGCGGTCGGATCGATGTCGGCGGGCACGGTGGCCGGCATGACCGGTTCGAAGTAGCCGACCAGGCCGACATGTTCGGTCGACATGCCCAGCACCGCGTCGAGTTCGTTGATGCTCTTCGCCTTGATCGACATCGGCTTGGGCAGCGCACCTTGCTCGAGGAAGGGGACCGACGCCGGGTTGGCCGGGCGGACATCGATGACGATGTTGTGCCGGTCGGAGAACTGCTGGAAATGCCGCTGGTTTGTTTCGGGAATGCCGTAACGAGCGGCGATATCCGGGGCCGTGATCGACGCACCGTCTCCAGGGCAAGGCGGTATACCACTCTGCTCGGTGCTCCCGCGCTCGGATGCGTGCGTCGGCACTCCGGTGTTCGGCTCGCCCCCAGAACTCATCACCCGGTTGTGGCCTCGCGCGTCCTCGACACTCGTTTCACCGATCAGATGGCGCAGTCCCCCGGTCACGTCGCTGTTCAGAGCTTTATTTTTTCCGGCGAACTCTCGGATCCCGCCAGTGATTCGATCCGAACAACCACGAACCAATCGGGAAATCCACACAGACCCCACCTTCGCGCAACACCCATTCGACACCCACCAGCCAAACCGTTCCGCCCGCTCAACAGACCGACCGATGCTTGACCTGATCGAAACACGTAGTCCGCCGCTTGGGTCTAGCGGGGGTCAGCGACCGGCGGTTGTGTCCGGCAGAGTGGTGTACCAGCGACTTGGCAGCGACCGTATGAGCGTGTCGTAGCCGGATAGTGGGCGGTCACCGCGTGATCCTTCTTGAACCGCCAAGCTCAACGAAGGAGAAGTCACGCGATGACCAGGATTCAGCCTATCGACCCGGGCAAGCCGTTCGCCGAGCAACTCGCCGCAACCAGCCCTGACCTGCTGCGGGAGATGTTGTCGACGTTCGTGCAGTCGCTGATGAGCGCCGAGGCCGACGCGATGTGCGGTGCTGATTACGGCGAACGCAGCAAGCGCAGGGGCAACTCCCGCAATGGGTATCGACACCGCGATTTCGACACCCGTGTCGGGACGATCGATGTCGCGATCCCGAAACTCCGTCAAGGCAGCTACTTGGGGTGCCGTTAACGATCGTGTCACCCGGTACATGAAGCCCTGTTCGGCCAGGCAGCCGCCGCGATCACTGTTCTTGTTCGGCCGCTGGCGTGAGGTAGCGGTGCAGTGATGTTTTCGGTATGCCGGTCTTGCTCGTGATTTCGCCGAGGCTGTTTCCTTGTTCTCGGAGCAGTCGGGCGTAGTCGATTTTGTCGTCGGGCCAGGCGGTGGGCCGGCCGATGTGGCGGCCTTTGGATTCGGCGACGGCGCGGGCGTGGGCGGCGCGTTCGGCGGTGAAGGTGCGTTCCATCTCCGCGAACAGCGCGAGCAGCAGGAACGCGATGCGGGCCATGCCCTCGTCGGCGGTGTTGATCGGGATGGGGTCGGCGAGGGTGCGCACGCCGATTCCCTTCTCGCCGAGGTCGTGGACGAGGTTGAGCACTTCGCGCAGGTTCCGGCCGAGCCGGTCGAGGGTGTAGGCGACGATGGTGTCGCCGGGGCGTGCGTATTCGAGCAGTTTGGTCAGGCCGGGCCGGTCGACGGTCGCGCCGGTCTTCTTGTCGACGTAGATCCGTTCGTCGGGCAGTCCGGTGTCGGCGAGGGCGTCGATCTGGCGCTCGAGGCTCTGCTTGGTGGTCGAGACTCGGGCGTAGCCGAGTTCGAGTCCGCCGGGCGGGTGTGCTGGTGTGCTCGCCATCCCCGAAATGTACCGGAATTCGTCAGCGTACCGGCCTTTCGGAACACTTTCGGTGGAACGATTTCCGGAACGAATGCCGTTGCGGTTCACCCTGGTCGCCGGTACCGGCGGCGACTTTGATCGGCGTGGCATCGGTTGTTCCACTTCCAAGGAAGCGGAACAGACTGCCAACCGATGCCCGTGGTCGATCCGGAGAGGATGCTTGCGCTGCAGTCCGCTCGGTAGGGTTGCGTGCGGCTCGGGCCAGCTTCAGGATTACTGGGGCGATAACAGGTACCGTGTCGGCCTAGCCGCTAATCTCGCGGCGGCCTGGGTCGTTGGTGAGTAGCTGGGAGCAACCGGTGGATGGAAACGGGCAGATCAAACTGGGTCTGTACGAGCATTTTACCGGCCATCGCTATAACGTGACCGGGTTCGGGCATGCGGTCACTGGTGACGGTGCGGAGGAGCTTCCCGGCGCCGAGGTGGTCATCTATCACGCGATGTTCACCTCGCCAGTGTTCGGCGATCAGCATGTGTGGGTCCGGACGGTCAGCAACTTCACCGAGGAAGTGGACATTGACGGCCGCCGTGTTCCCCGATTCCGGTACCTGGGCACGGATACCGGGCCCACCCTCGCTAGCCAGCGGCC
This sequence comes from Nocardia sp. CY41, assembly GCF_009829325.1. Lineage (GTDB taxonomy): Bacteria > Actinomycetota > Actinomycetes > Mycobacteriales > Mycobacteriaceae > Nocardia. The sequence continues at coordinate 17,049 of NZ_VUOS01000048.1, read as the reverse complement.
ATTTACATAGCCGTCGGCAAGACAGGACAAGATGCGTATTCCAGCCGGTGCCGCCCTGCGGCGGACCCTTGCGATAGACGAGGTTCTTCCGTTAGTTGATCTCCGCCCCTTTGTCGGCGGCGTCCATACCGACGTGGAAGCCGTTGCAATGCTTGAGATTACCGATCCAGGTACCGGTCGGGCGATTGCCCGGCTGCCAGAAGCGCAGCAGGCGGACGTGCACCGTGCGGTCGGGGCGGCCCGGCAGGCGTTCGACGAGGGGCCCTGGCCCAGAATGACACCGGCCGAACGGGGAGCGTGCCTTATCCGGCTGGCAGGGCTCATTGAACGTGACCAGGCTGAACTGGCATTGCTGGAATCGCTCGACACCGGCAAGCCCTTCGCTGGTGTCCAGAGCTGGGACATCGGCACCGCCGCCCAGACCTACCGTTATTACGCTGATCTTGCTACCCATGCCGTGGACGAGGCCCTACCCGCACCTGACGGTGTTCAAGTGACCCTGCGCCGCGAGCCGGTCGGCGTGTGCGCCGTCATTGTCGCGTGGAACTTCCCGTTCGCTTGTGCCGCATGGAAACTCGCCCCCGCACTGGCCGCTGGATGCACGGTCGTGGTCAAAGCACCCGAGCGAGCGCCGCTGTCGCTGCATGCGCTAGCCGCTCGGATAGCCGAGGCGGGCTTCCCGCCGGGCGTGGTCAACATCGTCACGGGGATCGGCCAGGTGGCAGGCACCGCGCTGGTGTCCGATCCGCGGATCGACATGATCAGCTTTACCGGCAGCACCGCCACCGCCCGCGCCATCACCCGCGCATCGGCCTGGCGTATCCCGCCGATTGTCACCGAACTAGGTGGCAAGGGTGCGAGCGCAGTCTTCCCGGACGCGGACCTGGACCGGGCGCTGGCTGCGACGGTAGACGGTGCGTTCGGCCTGGCCGGGCAAAACTGTTGTGCCGCCAGCAGACTGCTCGTCCACCGAGACATTTACGACGACTTCGTAAGCAGTCTCACCGACCACGCCCAGCGGCGTCGGCTCGGTGACCAGTTCGATGATGCCACCGAGCAAGGGCCGCAAATCGACGAGGCGCACCTGGAGGCAATCGACTCGATGGTTCAAGACGCGCTCGCTGACGGCGCCCACGCCGAAACTGGTGCAGCGCTCGGCCTACCCGGCCCCTTGCACTATCAACCTACTGTCCTGACCAATGTGAGCACCCAGGCAAAGATCTCCCACGACGAGGTTTTCGGCCCAGTGGTGTGCATCTATCCGTTCCGCGATCTCGACGAGGCCATCACCATCGCCAATAACTCCAGTTACGGGCTGTCAGCCTCGGTATGGACCACCAGCACCGGCACCGCTGACCGGTTCACCGACTCCGTCCGGGTAGGCACCGTCTGGGTGAACTGCTTCGGATACTTCATGCCCCACATCCCCTGGGGTGGGGTAAAACTCTCCGGCAACGGCCGCGAACTCGGGCCTGCCGGAATCAGCGAATACCTTGTCACGAAAACCGTCTGCCGCGCACTCTAATCCACCACCTGGTCTCGGCGCGACAACAACGTTGGTGCTGGTTCAGATCGTGGCCGCGCCGTGCTCCTCGCGCGACATTGAGTGGGCGATGACCTGGGCTGATCAGCCGCCGCTTAGGGTGAGCCGGTTGGTCATGTTCAGCTTGACCTCACCGTAGGGCAGGACGTGTTCCCAGAACAGAGGGGTCACCCCGCGCTTGTCGGCGGCGGTGACCAGGACCTCGCCGGTGTCGGGGTCGTCGATGAGATCTTGGATCATCAGGGTGTTGACGTAGACCAGCGAGGCTTGCACGATTCGCAGGCACTGCACGCTCAGTTGCTGCTCGTCGGCCCGGTTGGACGACAGCTCGCCGGTCTTGCCGTAGTAGATGACGCTGTTGGCCCGGTTCCAGGATTCGATGACGTTGAGCCCTTCCTCGATCTCCCGCTGAAGTTCGCGGCTGCGCAGGTACCGGCACAGAAAGATCGTCTTCTGGGCGCGACCCAGCTCGATCATCGCCTGATAGGTCGGGTGGGTGGCGTTGGCCTTCATGAACCGGCGCAAGATCGCCTCCGTCGATGCGGTGCCGGTGCGGATCGCGGTCGCGTACTTCACCATCTGGTCGTACTGCTCGGCGATCAACTCCCACCGGATCGGACGCGTCATCACCGGCCCGAGGCCAGGCCACAGCCCGGACTCGCCCGCCGCGGGCCGGTACAGTTTGCACTTGTTGATCCGCTTGATCCTGGGCAGCAGGTCGAAGCCCAGCAGTTTCGTGATTCCGAACCCGATCTCGGACTGGCCATGACTGTCCACATAATTGGACTCGACTCTCATCTCGGTGCCGTGGCGCACCGCGCCTTCGATCATCGCGTGAACCTCGCTGGCGGAGCAGTTGATCCGCTGCGAGTGGATCACCACCGAGCCTTTCTCCACCGACCAGTAGATCAGCACGCCGCGCCCGCCGTAGCGGGAGTGCCACTCGGTGAAGATGTTTTGGTCCCACGACCGGAAATGCGTCGAGTCGCTGGCCACGGCGGTGGAGCCCTCGCCCCACACGCTCGCGCGCCGGACCCGGAACGTCGCGTTGGCGATCTCGATCGCGATCCGATGCGCCGCCTCCGGCGTCAGGTACCGGCGCCGCACATAGCGGATGTCCTCCTCACTGTGACCGTGGCCGCCGCCGGCGACCGACCGGATCCCGGAGTTGGTCCCGTAGGCGTAGAGGCCCAACAGGAGCCGTTCGGCAAGGACGTCTTCGGGCATGACGCCCCGGTCCGCGACCGAGGTGAGCGATTTCAGGCAGCCGGTGCGCAGCACGGTCTCCTTGACGATGTCGATCAACGGCACCTGCCCCCACCGGGTGCGGATCGCCCTCTTCATCTTGCGCAGGTTCGTCGGCTCGGGCTGCTTGGGTACCGGCGTCAGCTTGATCGCACCGGATTTTCGGTCCTTGATCTCCAGCCAGTCGCACTTGGGCAGCGCGGTGTGCAGGGCGTCGAGTTCGGCGCGCATCTCAGCCTGCATGGCGGTGATGAACGCGGTCGCATCGAGGGGTTTGCGCAGTGCCTCGTAATGCTCGACGCGGCGCTCTTCGAAATCGGCAGGCAGATCCTCGGCCGGGTTGCGCCAGCGGTCCGCACCGACCACCCAGATCTCCTTGCACCGCAACTGATCCCGCAGCGCCTGGAACGTGCAGACCTCGTACACCATCCGCACCACACGCTGTTTTCCGTGCTTGTCGGTCTGATACACCAGCTCCCGCCAGTCCGCGCTCACCCCGCGATGAGCCGGGATCGTCTCCTCGATCGGGAAGTAGCGCAGAGCACCCGAGGCGTGCCGGCCGATCAGCTCCAGCGCGTCGAGCACCGGCCGGTGGGCGGTGTTGTTGGAACGGAACTCCAACACGCTCAGCAGCTTGATCAGCCCCGCCCGGTAGTGGTTGGTGTAGGAGCCCTTCAACGTCGCCTTCACCGTCCGCTGATGCGTCGGCCCCGAGGTCTTGAACTCGGCCACCAGGTCACGCAGCACCGCCTGTGGCGCGACCGGGAACACGGTGTCGCGCACCAGCTTGTCACCGGCCTCGACCGTGGCCTCAGCGACGCGGAACAGCAGGTTCTCCTTGCCGGTGACCCGCTTGAACTCCTTGATCAGCTGGTTGGTCACCCGCACCTCGGCGCGGGCGTTGATGCGATGCACCGTCGCAATCAACAACTCCACCAGCGTGTCGGTCAGCTCCCGCGACCGGCAATGCAGCAATGCCGCCAGCAGCGTCAACACGACCTGCGGGGCGTGGCGGCGCAGGTGGCTCGGCGACTCCACCGACGCGCGAGCTCGCCAGGCCGCGACGATCTTCGGTGAGATGTCGGCGAACACGTCCGCGGGCAGCCCGACCGCCCGCACCGCCTCCAGCTTCGCGATCTCGGCCAGCATCGTGTTCAAACTGACCGTGCCCGGATCCGAGCGGATCGCGGCGAACACCGCCGAACCATCTTCTTCGGCCTCCGCGTCGCTGATCAACGCGAACATCCGATCAGCCACCTCGCCTTTCAGCCGGGAACTGACCCGCTCGAACAGCCGCTCCTCACCGAGACTCAACGCCGAGCGGACGATCCGATCCACTCGGCCACCGGTCGGCGGCTCGATCTTCTCCACCCTGCATCGGGCCAGCACATGGTCGCGAACCGCATCGATACCCCGCTGAGCCTGCGCGATGTTGTCCACCAGCCACCCAGTCAGCGCCTCGGCATCGGCGACACTGCACTCACGAAAACCCAGCGCCTGGCGGATCTGCGCCCTATGAGCCTTGCTCGTACGGCCCGTGAAGTCGTAGAATGCGATCTCGGTCCCCTCGACTCCGATCTGCCGGGCCACATACTCGACCGCATCGTCGTGGATCTCCGACCGCCCGCGGGGAAACCGGCCCTTCTCGGTATAGAACCGCAGCATCAGCGCAAACCCGATCTTCGCCGGCCCGCGCTTGGTCGCAACCAACCCCAGTTCATCGCCGACCAGCGTCCACCGGTCGATCAGCTCATCCTGGTCGAGCTCCCTCATCACGCGCGAAAACTACTCCGCGCCAACCCCTCTCGACCGGGTTTCGGGAGCGTTCATGTACCGGGTGACACGATCGTTAACGGCACCCCGAGATCGACGCTCCGGGGCCGTTCGGTGTGATCAGGGTCCATACGTTCCGGAGGTTCGTTCGCCCCGTCTGCGGATCAGCCGACCAGCAGCACACCCAGCGCCACGACGACGAACAACAAGCCGACCACCAGCAGCCACCCGTACCCCGGATCCGGCGGTGCGGCCGGTTGCACGCGGCGGGCCCGCGCGGCGTCCGCAGCCGCCCGCCGCGCCCGCTCGGCCCGCCACTCCCACACCGCCTGCTGCTGATCCGGCGGGAGCGGGACCTCGGCGACCTCGCTCGACATCTGATTCGGACACCACTGCGTCTCATGCCACGAGTACGGGCAGCGGTAGTTGTCGCAGTACCAGCGGCGGACAATCCCGCCGCCCACCTCTCTCGGCATCACGACCCCTCCCTGATCAGCGTCCGGTCACCCGGCGTGCGCGGCGAAGCGTAGCCACCGAGACCGACACTCCGGTCGAGATTCCCGCTTCACCCGTTGACCGGACTTTGCGTGGATCACGCTACGCTCACCGCAGCAGACAGCCCCGGCAGTTACGGTCTGCCGGGGCTGTCTGCTGCAGGCTGAGTCAGGGTTAGTGGCCGACGGTTACCAGGGCCGCAATGCCGAGCCACAACCAGTGCCAGGACTGATCCAGATGTGCGGCGCCGGAAGCCAATCCCTCGCCGCGCCGGTAGAACCCGCCCTTGCTGAGCCGGTCGGCCAGCCACATCAGCGTCGAGCGCCGATCAGCCCAGTAGTGCGTCGCCGCACTCACCCCAAGACCTGTAGCTGCCCAAGCCGGGCTTACTGGCAGCCGCAACCACCAGGTCACCGCCGCGAGGCAAACCACCAACGTGAGCGTGTAGGTCAGGACGTGGCTGGCGCAGGAGATCCGCCCAGCCCAGCCGGGCAGTCCCTTGTGCTGGGCCTGGTGATCGGTTTGAACCCAGTAGTCCGCGACGTGGTGCCCGACGAGGTAGGCCCCGAGCGTCGCACCGAATTCGGCGGCCGCAGTCGTGTGCTCGATCATGCTGTGGTCCTCTCGGTGTCGTGGCTGCCGAGATAGCGCCACTGGATGCGGGTGATGGTGCTGCCGGGGGTGCAACCGGCGTGGCTGCCGCAGAAGAACGCGACGAACTGGGCGGGTGTCATGTCCGGGAAGCCCTCGGCGGCAACCTCCTGCGGGGTGATGAGGTCCAGACGCTCGCGCCGCACGTCCACGACCTCGACATCGACGATCCGCACCAGCGGCTCGTCCTTACGGCGGCCCATGACCTTGCGGCACAACGTCAGCCGCGTACCGGGGGTGAGGTACTGCCAGCCCATGCGGCGGGTCACGGTCTTTCTGCGGTCGCGCACGGCGTCCTCGGTCAGGGAGACCGACATCAGACGTGGCATGACGTGCTCCGATCTGTCGGGTACTGGCTCCAGAATTCGCCGTCCAGCTCGCGGCCGGCGGCCTTGGGTGTGCGTCCGCCCCACTGCTTGAAGAAGAACGCCGTCCCGGCCGCCACGCACTGATCGCGCAGGTCGCGCACCCAGTCCGCGTCCATAGGCCGCGCGTTCGGCCCGGATTCGCCGCCGACGATCACCCAGTCGATCGCGGGTGCGGGCCGCCAGTCGGCGCAGCCGGGGCAGCCGCACTCGAATCTCTCGTCATCGTCGGGCCACCGGCACCCGCACCCGTCCGGGCAGCCCAGCGGGAACAGCCACTTATCCAAGTCGATGGGCCCGAGCAGCGGCTCGCAGGACAGGAATCGCACCGCGGCAGGGGTGTTCACCAGTTCGGTGATGCGGTCCGTGACGCCGCCGTTCTCGACCGACGTCCCCAACCAGAGGTTCGGTGGTAGCACCAGGCCCTGCTCGACCATGCGCCGCGCCCGGCCGGGACGCTTGGTCAGCACCTGGTAGGTGTGCTGCGGGGTTTCGGCGATCACGTCGATGACCTGCTGCACGAACGCGGCCGGGACGCGGGCGTGGAACAGGTCCGACATGGAGTTCACGAACACCCGCCGTGGGGCCCGCCACCGGCGTGGGATGTCCAGTGCGGCGGGATGGATCGTGACGCCGAACCCGGGCCCGGAGGTGCGTGGGTCGCCGTCGTTCTGGTATTTCGCCGATCCCATCGCCTTGAGGCGCTTGGCCAAGGCCAGCGCGTAGCAGTTATCACATCCTGCGCTGATGCGGTCACACCCGGTGACGGGGTTCCAGGTGTCGTCGGTCCATTCGATGCCGGTCACGCCACAGTCCTTTCGATCTCCTCGCCGGTGATGGCCTCGACAAGTGCGCAGCCGATGACTTCGGCTGCCGCGGGGGTGACGGCGTTGCCGTAACCGCGGGCCTGAGTCCGCTTGTCGCCCAAGGATTTGAAGGTCGCCGGGAACGCCATCCCGGCACGGATCTCGGAGGGCTCCAACATCCGGAAGGTGCACTCGGAGATCACCCGCTCCGCGTCCGTGCCGAGCAGCGCGAACCGGTCGCGGGTGGTCAGGGTGCCCATCGGCTCGTCGACGGGATGGGCTTGGCCGGTGCGGTAGTACGGGACCAGCAGATGCCGCTCCGCACTATGCGAAGGCTGAACCAGGCCGTGGTGGAATCCGGACGCCGAGAACGTCGCCAGCGGCTCGCTGACCAGGCGTGCGGACTTCTTGCTGCCGCCGCCGCGCAGGGAGGTGATGAATGGTGGGATCGCTACCGCGAGCTCGCGCCGGCACGTCTGTGTCGGCAGCACGGTGGTCGCGGGAGTGACCGCAGTGGGTGCGGCGCGTCCGCTGGTCTGCACCACCAACGGCGGCACAACCACCGCGTCGGTTTCGCGGGTGGTGCGTGCAGGCATCGGATCGCGCAAGCTGGTCGCTGCGGTGCGCCAGGTCCCGCCCGCTGGGGATAGCATCGCCGCGCCGCCGAATTTCTCGAGCCCGATCCGGATGCGTTCCATCGTGTTCGGTGCCAGCGGCTCGTCCCTCTCGCCGATCTTCGCGCCGGGCGGCAGTGCCCAGTCGATCGCGACCGAGGCCGGTGTGGTGATCGGCTCGACGACCGCGAATCCGCACGCCTTGGAGGGACACCGATACATGTACTGGCCGTGGCGGATCCCGTAGCGGCCCATCTCCACCCCGGGCTGCTTCCACGACTGGATGCCATCGACGACCTGCTCGCAGACCTCGCACCACGCTTTCGGGCGCAGCCACTTGTCCCAGTCAGGGCGGCGGCCCAGCGCCCGGAGCCAGTACGCGACGTACAGCCGGTCGCGGGATTGCGGCACCGGCAGGCACATGCGGGGCAGCACGTGCGCGGAATTCAGTGCAATGACCCGGGTCTCGTAGCCCAGGGCGCGGATCTCGCCGATCCAGCGGTCCCACTGATCCCAGCGGCGGCACTGTACGACGTTCTCCATTACTCCGGCCAGCACCGGGGTACCGCGCCCGACCATCGCTCGCAGATACCGGGGGATCTGCTCGACCAGCACCCGCGACCGCGCGGCAGCGGGATCCTCCACGATGCCCAGCTCAGTGTCGAACATCGTGTACTGATTCGTCTTGTCGAAATGCCGCTTCACGCCCTTGGCGTCGGTCCAGGCAGGACAGGCCGGGCTCGCCCAGAACATCTCCGAGTAGGGCAGGTCTTCCAGCACGATGTCCTCGACATCGCCCGGCGGAAGATGCTCCACCGTGGGGAAATTCAGGGAGTGAACCTCTACACAGACTGGGTTGTGGTTCGCAGCAAGCTGGCCCTCGACGCCCGGTACGGCGTCCCAACCGAGCTGATCGCCGCCCCACCCGGCGAAATAGACCGTTGATCGTAATGACATGTGCAGCTCCAAAAGAAACCGAGGGATTGGCAGTTCCAAAACTGCCATCCTTAGGTTAGCAGTTTTTGAACTGCCGTTGGCTCGATTGGCCCGGCTTGGCAGTTCTCGAACTGCTACCGTCTCAGGGGTGAGCGACTACGAACCGGTGGAGACCGTGGCCCTGGCCGACAAGGTCGCCGAGTTGCGCGCGGCGTGGAAGGCAGGCGAGCCGCTGAGCGGCGGGCAGGTGTTCGGACTGCCGCCGCTGGACGCGGACGTGTGGGTGGACACCGCCGGCGCCACCGTCATCACCGGTGTCCCACCCAAGACCATCACGTCGTATCTCTCACGGGGCAAGCCGAAGTCGCATCCGTTCCCGGTGCCCTCGAAGTTCCTGGGCCGCAACTACTGGCCCGCCTCGAGCCTGCTCGACTGGACCGCCGGACTGGCCGACGCGAAGGACTGATGCTCGGAGACCAGGGGTCACAGGTGCAGGTCGGGGTCCCTGCGCTGGTGCGGGATCCGCATGGCTCTATCGCCGATGCGGACATCGACGCGATCCGAGCGGCGTCGAGATTCACCGATCAGTGACGTCACAGATCGCCGATAGGACCATGTGTCAGCGGGGTGTCCGACAGGAGCAGGCTCTCAAGCCGAGGGGGAGAGCTTGCGGTAGCACCGCGACCACCCATTGACGGGCCGGGATCTCACTTTTTTGTTCGAAACCGGACATTTCCCAGTTCAGGGTCGGTTTCATCCTTGACAGTGCTGGTCGGAGTGGCAGGGTTTGGTGTGAGGTCGGGGTCTGAAGCGTTGGAGTTCGGGCACTGGCCGGGGCATCGCAGGTTCGGCCGGGACGCCAGGACCGGGCCTGCGGTGTCGTGTGTGCGGGATCCCGTGACACGCGTGAATCGTGGTAGCGGATATCCGGGCGGGTGCAGCCGTAGTGTCGGCGGCTGTCACGGAGGCAATCCATTCCCTGCGGTCATCGTGACAGCGCTCGGAGGGGCCCAGACGCTCCGGGGTCACCTTTCACTCACTCCTTTGCGGGGGTGGGGTCCCCGGGGTTCTCCCTCCGGGCGTCTCCCGACGCGATCCACGTTCTCCACGCGGCGATGGGCAGGCCCGCCCCGAAACCTCACCCACCGAGGGCGGGCCGTCACGGATGGGTCCCTGAACAGAAAGGAACCCCGGTGATGTGCCTGACCACCGAGGTGGCCGGTAGGGATCGTTCCGGGGTTTTGCGTCTCCCAGTATAACCTCGGCGACCGTGACGACGACTCCCGCCCGATGGTCGGCCGCGGATCTGCGGCGATTCTTGTCTGCTGGCCGGTTCGACCGCTACGCGCAGGTCGCTGGATCCGACGCGGCGGGAGAGCGGCTGTATGAGTGGAATCAACGCGTCGCCGGGGCCTGGCACGAGACGCTGGGATCGTTCGAGATCGTGCTGCGCAACGCCCTCGACGCCCAGCTGGTCGCCTACCACCAGCGTGTCCGCAACGGCAACGGCGACTGGTACGCCGATCCCGGGATGCCATGGGGTCCCAACACTCGACTGGCACAGTCGATCCGAAAGGCACGAAACCGGGCCACCCTGAACAACACCATCCCCGAGGTACACGGGAAAGTCGTCGCCGAACTGACCTTCGGATTCTGGCGCTACACGCTGGCCAACACCTACCAGAGCACGCTGTGGGCCCAGGCATACCGCCGCGCCTTCCCGCGTCTTCGGCCGCAGCGCCGGACCTCGGTCTACGACCCGATCACCAGACTGCACGAACTGCGCAACAGGGTCGCCCACCACGAACCCATCCACACCCTCGACCACGACGCCCTCCTCACCGAGCTGACCGAAGTCCTCACCTGGAACGACCCCGCCGCCGCAGCCTGGGTCGGCACCACATCCCGCATACCCGCCGTGCTCAAAACCCGTCCCTGACGGGGTACCGGTAGTAATCGCAAAACAACGAACTTGCCTTGACCAGCAGAGATGGCTGTGTCAGTGGCTGGACGGCTGGAACAACCATCCAGCGGCGCGGATCGATCTCGCACCGGTGAACCGGACGCACTGTTTGCGCCGTGCGGACCGGCGGACAAGGCTGGAGGTGTGGGGCGTGATGACGCTCGCGGTGCGGTGTACGCCGATATCGCGGAAACGTTCGACGCGGTGCTGTCGAGCGCCGAACGCGAACGCGCCGAGCGCGGTGAGGTGCCGTGGCTGGATGAGGTGATCGCCGAACTCGCCTCGGCCACCCGCCAGGCCCACGATCTGGTCGTGCTGCACGCGGTCGGCGGGATCCTCGCCCAGCGCGGCAACTACTCGATGGCGGACTTGGCCGCGCTCACCGACGCCGACCCGGCCGCGGTGCGCCGCGTGCTGGCCGAGCTGCGCGCGCGTCACTTCGGCATCCGCTGACCGGGGGTTGAGGAGCATTCCGCCCGATCCGGCGCTAAGGAGTTACCGCAGATAATGACAAAAGGGAATCGGTCATCGAGGACACCTCGAACCGCAGCCGCTGGGCCTCCCGGCTGTGCGGGGCGGCGGTGCTGGCGGCGTCGACCAGCTCGGTGATCTGGCGGCGTGTGGTCTTCGACAGGTCAGCGGCGGGCTCCGCGGTGCGCGCGAAATCGACGCTGGCCTTGGTGCGCTCAGTGCCCGGGCGGCTCGTATCCGCCAGGGCACACTGCTGTGAAGGCCAGGTGTCGGGTCGGGTCAGGCGATCGCCTCCGCCGTGTGGAGGATGGCCCGCAGCCGAGACCCGATCCACGTACCCGCGGACAGGCTTACGGCGTTACCGAACCCGTCGTACTGATCCCTGGCCGACCCCCAGACGATGAACTCGCTCTCGTGCCCGGGGAAGGTGGTGTCGAATCCGCATCCCCGGCCGACCTGGCCTGCACGATCCGCAGGCACTGCACGCTCAACTCCTGCTCGTCGGCGCGGTTGGAGACCATCTCTGCGCTCTCGCCGAAGGAGATGACGCTGTCGGCGCGGCGCCAGGACTCGAACGGTTCGCCTGCCGGGTGACCGGGCAGCATCGCAGTACCCAGCGCCGTCCTGCGGGCGCGCAGCAGGCCACGGATCGAGATGCCCCATTACGTGCAGGGTTACGTGACTGGGCACGCACGCAACCACCCCCGTCAAGGGTTCCGCCGCGCCTACCACGACGCCCGCGGAAGGCTGGAGGGCAACGCCAGGATCTGGTTGACGCTTTTGCCGCTGACGCAGGGGAAGGCGCAAGACCGAGAAACTGGCATGTGTCGAGTCGGCGCTGGCGCGGCGGCCGCGAGATGCTTCCTTGCACTGCAAGTTCTTTCGTAGCAGCCAACGCTGCCAGCGCAGTGACTCTCGTAGGGACTTCCCCCATACCGGATGTGTTGGTGACTGGGCAGGCTGAGCGGATGCTCGATTCGGCAAGGATTCACTCCCATCGGCCGACGGTGATCGTCGGTTTGTCGACTGATCGGTCCATGTCGCGTTGACCGGTTGCGACGTTTGCCTGTATCGGTCGGTAACGCCGGGGCTGCCCGGACCTGGTGTGAGTTTCGAGCAGCAGATGCTGGCGGGAATCGAGCGGCGCGAAGACAGCGACGGCTCGGACCATCGGATGCTGCGGCGCATGCTCCGCGCCACGGCTGCGGTCAGCCTCTCGGAGGTCGAATGGATCCGCCGGACGCGGGCGACTGGGACCGTCCTGCAGCCCCGAGTCAGCGTCGTCGACGGTTATGTCGTTGGCTACATCGCCCAATGGCGTGATTCCCACAGCGCACGCCTCGGTCCGGCGATCATCGACCTCGACGTCGGGGCAGGCCTGAGCCTGCCCGAACTGCGGGACGGGTGGGAACCTGATCCACACGCGGCGGCGGACGCGCAGACCGAGTGGAAACTTCCTCGTTCGGTGGCTCCCTCGGCCAGGGAAACGGTGCTGTGGGCCGACGCCGAGTTGTGGGCATACGCCCTGGCTGATGTTCGGGGTTTCAACAAAACATTGGCAGGTGTTGCGAGCAGCGAACGCGCGGTATGGCGGTGGGCGGCAAGCCGGGTCGCTGGGGTGCTGGCGCTGTGGTCGGGGCGGATCGAACCGGACGCGCGGGGAGCTTTCGCCGTCGCCGCGCACGAAGTCGGAAGGTCCGCACTCGCGACCGGAAGCCGCGCGCGCCCGCACATCTTCCAATCGCCCGCACCGGATCTGGACAAGGCAGCGTTCGCCCTCGCGCAGCTGTGCAGGAAGGTCCACGACCCATCTACCGAATCTGATTTGGTCGGCGCACTGATCACCAGCATCGCCACCACTGTCCCGACCTCGGTGATCGGCTGCCAACTCCGATCCGGACGCACATCGCGGCTCCAGTCGTAACTGATATCGGCACCCGGCTATGACATGGCGACGCCGAAACCGCCACCTGAACCCGCACAGGCAGCTGCCTAGCACGTGCGGAACTACATGGCGAACCGCAACTCAGCAACCGCAGCACTCGGCATGCTCATGCGGAAAAACAAAAGGGTTGCCTACTTCACGACAACGCCTATACGAGGCATCAACTTTTCACGTCGCAGGATGGAGGGCAACATTGCGAATCCTTTTGGTCGCCCAGGCATTCAACAGCCTTACCCAGCGCGTCTATACCGAACTACGTGCCCGCAACCACCAGGTCGGTGTCGAACTGGCTCTCGGCAACGTCCTGCTGCGTGCGCGGGTCGCGGCCTTCGGTCCGGAGCTGATCCTTGCGCCGATGCTCACCACGGCGATCCCGAAGGACATCTGGTCGGCGCACACCGTGCTGATCGTGCACCCGGGACCCAAGGGTGATCGCGGACCCTCATCCCTCGATTGGGCCATTCATGAGGGCGAGAAGCAGTGGGGTGTCACGGTGCTCCAGGCGGTCGAGGAGATGGATGCGGGACCGATCTGGGCTTCGGTGCCGTTCGTTGTCGCACCGTGCGGCAAGAGCGAGCTGTATCGCAACGAGGTAGCCGATGCCGCTGTGCAGGCCGTGCTGTTCGCGGTCGACCGATTCGCCGATGGCAGGTTCGAGCCCGAGCCACTGGACTACCTGCGCCCGGACGTCCGGGGGCGACTGCGGCCATACCACGACCAGCGGCACCGCCGGATCGACTGGGCAGCCGACGATACGGACGTTGTGCTGCGGAAACTGCGCGCCGCCGATTCGCGGCCGGGAGTACTCGACGAACTGTACGGGCGGGAGTACTACCTGCACGGCGGCCATCGCGAGGATCGCCTACGCGGCGTCCCGGGCACCGTGGTCGCCGTCCGTGACGGTGCGATTTGCCGGGCCACCGTCGATGGCGCGGTGTGGCTGCCACAGCTGCGTCCGCGCCGAGTGTCAGGCGGTCCGCCCACGTTCACGCTGCCCGCCACCGATGCACTCGGCTCCGACCTGCCAAGGTCGATCCCCGAGGTGCCGGTCGCACCGGCCGCAGCCGCCGCCCGGGACACCTGGTCCGAACTTCGCTACCGCGAAGAGGGCACCGTCGGCTACCTCGAGTTCGCTTTTCCCAGCGGCGCAATGAGTACACGTCAATGCCGCAGCCTGCTAGCGGCCTTCCGGCAGGCGTGTGTACGGCCGACCGACGTGCTCGTGCTCGGCCCGGCACGAGACTTCTTCTCCAACGGCATCCACCTGAACGTGATCGAGGCGGCCCACGACCCGGCCGAGGAGTCCTGGCTCAACATCAACGCCATGAACGACCTCGTCGAAGCAATCCTCACCACCACCGACAAGCTCGTGATCTCGGCCTTGGCGGGAAATGCGGCGGCCGGTGGCGTGATGCTCGCGCTGGCCGCGGATGAGGTCTGGTGCCGCGAATCGGTTGTGCTCAACCCGCACTACCGGCTGATGGGCCTGCACGGCTCCGAGTACTGGACCTACACACTGCCCCGCCGCGTCGGCGCCACCGAGGCCGAGCGCCTGACCCGACAGGCCCTTCCCATCGGCGCCCGCGACGCCGCGGCACTCGGCCTGACCGACCGCCTCCTACCCGGCAGCGCCGAGACCTTCTGGACTTCGGTACGCCGTGCGGCGGCCGGGCTGGCTGAAAGCCCAGAGCTGGCGAACCGCCTCATAGCGAAGAAACAGCAGCGAGCCGCCGACGAGGCAGTCAAACCCCTGGCCGTATACCGCAGCGAGGAGCTGGCACACATGCGCCGCAACTTCTTCGCCCCAGGTGAGCAATACCACGAGCTGAGGCGAAACTTCGTACACAAAGTGGCACCGACCCGCACACCGCCGCACCTATCCAACTGACAGACGCGCGCCCGCCCGAATCAGTATCCGCTCTGTCCCCCTCAGCCCTCGGGCCAAGGTACCTCGGCCCTGCTTGTCAGATTGAATGAGTCATGGAGTACTCACATGCTGGAACTGGAACTTGATCATTTCACCTTTGGGTGGGTAGTCCCTACCCTGGCCTACACCATGTCGGTCGTCGGATCGATCCTCGGCCTGCGATGCACAGTCCACGCCCGAACGTCTCGCTGGCGCGAGGGCTGGCTCGCCGCCGGAGCCGTCGCCCTCGGCGGTGCCGGCATTTGGACCATGCACTTCACCGCAATGCTCGGCTTCTCCATCCCTCGGGGGAGAATCCGTTACGACGTACCGATGACCGCGCTCAGCGCGGCGGTAGCGATCGTGGTGGTGTGGCTGGGATTGTCGATCGTCGTACGCGGTCGACCCGCAAACCTGACACTGCCGCTCGGCGGCGCGATCACCGGCTGCGGGGTAGCCGCCATGCACTACATCGGCATGCAAGCAATGAACACCAACGTCAGCATGGAATACAACCGCGCACTCGTCGCGCTCTCGGTCGCGATCGCCGTGGTCGCCTCGACAGCGGCACTGTGGTTCGTAGAGCACGTGCGCGGCTTCGGCGCGACTATCGGCGCAGCACTCATCATGGGACTCGCGGTATCCGGCATGCACTACACCGGAATGGCGTCGATGAGCGCCCACCCCCACGACCACATCAGCACGCCCGTCGGCGCCGAACCCTTCCTGATGTTCCTCCCAGTGATCCTCACCATCACCCTGATCACGATGATGCTCATCATCCTGGTCGGGGTAGCCGAGATCGACGAGGCCAGCAATCCTCGCCCGCATCGCGGTCGCGATCGGCGATCAGGTCATCGCGCAGGTACCCGTAGGTAGCAGTGCAGTCCTCGTAGGGACCGGCATGTGGGGTCCAGTGACGAGAAAGTCGCGCCAACGACTTACCGCAGATAATGTCATTCTATGTGCGGTAACTGACGAGCCGTCCTGGCGCGATGCCCTGTCCGGGCGGCGGCGACTGGGGAAACTATCTGCGGTAGCGGTGTGGGAGGTCGGAATGGGGCGGGTTCGGGCGCTGCCGCGGCCGGCGGTCGGTGTGCGGTTGGCGGATGCGGTGCAGATCTATCTGGCCACGATCACAGTGAGCAATACCCGCGCGACATATGCCGCGGCGTTGGATCGCCTCGTCGCCGATTTCGGCGCCGACACCGATGTGGCGCTGCTGGGTACGGAACCGGATCGGGTCGGAGGCTGGTTCACCTACGTGTGGGCGCGAAGTCTGCCAAGACGTTCAACATCCGGTTGACCGCGCTGGGTTCGGCGTTCGGGTACTGGCGTGAGCAGGGCTGGCTGGCTGGGGATCCGCTGGTGCGGTTGCGGGCCCGGCCCGCGCCGCCGGATTCGAGCAAGGCGTTGAGCCGGGAGCGGGTCGCCCAGATTCTGGGGTCGCAGGCACCGCTGCGGGAGCGGGTGCTGTGGCATCTGCTCTACGAATCGTCGGCCCGCGCCGAGGAAGTGCTGATGCTCGATGTCGGGGATCTCGACCCGGCGAATCGGTGTGCGGTGGTGACCCGCAAGGGCGGAGCCCGGGAGATCATCGCGTGGCAGACCGGTACCGCCCGGTTGTTACCGCGGATGCTCGCCGGCCGTCGGTCCGGGCCGCTGTTCCTCACCGACCGCAAGGCACGGCCGTCGGTGGCCATCAACGATGTCGACCCGGCGACGGGTCGGGCCCGGTTGTCCTACCGCCGTGCCGCGGAGCTGTTCGAGACCCACACCGCGGTCTTCGACGGCGGCCCGTACACGTTGCATCAGCTGCGTCACTCCAGGCTCACCCACGCCGCGGAGGAGGGCGCGTCGACGCCGGTGTTGATGAAGCTGTCCGGGCACACCTCGGTCCGTAGCCTCGTCAGGTACGCGCGGATCTCCGACGACGGGTTGCGGCGTTATCAGGCCGACAGCGACCCGGCTGCTCGCCGTCGTCGGTAGGAGCTTGATGCTGCGGATGTCTCCGATGTCTCCGGACTTGCGAGGTGTTCTGCTATTCGTCGGTCGCGGCGCGGTCGGTGTCGTGGAGGCGGGGTGCCGCTGTTTTTTGGTGGGCGACTTCTCGGGTGTACCAGTCGGCGACGTCGTGGTCGGTCATCTGCAGTGCGGCGCCGATGGTGGTCCAGTCGTCACCGGCTTCGCGGGCCTCTCGTATCACCGGCCACCGACACTGATGATGGGAAGTGGTTCTGATCGTCGTGTCTCTCCCACCGACTGTCGCCCTGCTGGGTTGACCATCACTTGGTCTGACCGGCGGTCAGGGCCGCGCGCGCTGGTCGGGCGGACAT
>NZ_VUOS01000047.1 GCF_009829325.1 Nocardia sp. CY41 | reverse complement strand
CACCAGTACCGCCGCCTGGCCACCCGCTGGGAACGACGCACCGACATCCACCAAGGATTCCTCGACCTCGCCGCCGCCCTCATCTGCTGGCGAAGACTCCGCAACCGAACCTGATAGGAGCTCTAAGCGGTCTGGTTGGCCGGCTTGACGATCGACGGCACACCGGCGATGAATGTGGGCGCATATTTCTTAGAAGGTCGAGCGTGGCGAATTGGGGCGCAAGACCGGTCAAGGGTTCTTCACCTGGGAACCGGTGGAAGGATAGGCATTACTTCGAACGACAGCGCCGTCACCACCACCCACATCGCCGACGGCTTGGCCACCATCACGCTCTCGCGTGCCGCGCTCTCGAACGCCCTCGACATTGTGACCAAGCTCGACGTGTTCCAGGCAGTACACCGCATTGCTGGCGACGCGGCGGTACGCGCGGTGCTCCTGAACGCCGAAGGTAAGAACTTCTGTGTCGGCCAAGACCTCGCCGAACATGTCGAGGCGTTGCACGCCGATCCGGCGGCGGCGATGGAAACCGATGGTATACAGTATAATCCGCTCGTCCAGGCGTTGTCGGAACTCTCGGTTCCCGTCGTCGTTGCTTTTCGGGGCGCATGTGTGGGAGGGGGACTGGGGATAGCGCTGGCCGGAGATATCCGAGTGGTCGACACCGGCGTCAAGTTCGCGACGGCTTTTCACCGGTATTCGTGCGGGGCAAGCGAGGGCTCAATCATTCATGTCGGGTCGCTGCACGCCGCCGACGACGAGATGGTGTTGCGGCACGCGCGTTATGTATACCCGGCGCAATGAACGAGTGAGTCTCTGGGTGGTGCCATCGAATTCGATCCTCGCGTCGAGCCCGTTGGAAAAGGACCCGTATTTCACGCCGACATTCCCGACAACGTTCCGCACATGTGAAGGCAGAGACCATGGTCGATCACGACAACGCCTTCAGCGGGCCTGATCGGTGACGACCACAACGGACAGCGGGCCTTCGGTACGAGCTTCGACGACCCGCTGGCGGGCGTTCGACACCACCGTTCCTGACGAAGTCGATCTGCCCGCGCTCGCACACTACCGTCGGATGCTCGAAGACGACGCCCTGATCTCGGCACAGCGTTTCGCCAAAAGGAGCCCGCGGGCACCCGAATTGGAGGAGGAGGTCGCGCTGGCCCATATCGGGCTAGACCTGCTCGGAGAGGCACGCCTGCTATTAGCCCGCGCCGCGGCGGCGGATCCGTCGATCGTCTTACAAATCTCCGAATTCTCTCCCGATGCCCAGCGAAGACGCCTTCGCTTTCTCCCGCGGCGAGGAGCAGTTCCGTTTGTGTGCGACTGGTCGAGGTCAGCAACGGCGACTTCGCCCGCACTATTGTCCGAATACTCGTGTTCTCGACCTGGCGCCTGGCGTTGTTCGAGAATGTGCGCGATTCCTGTGACCCAGTACTGGCGGCAGTGGCGCACAAGGGCTTCAAGGAACTGACCTACCACCGTGACTACGCGGCACGCTGGGTCGTGACACTGGGCTGCGGCACGACGGAGTCGCGGCGCCGGATGGGGGCGATCGAATTCATCTGGCCATTCATCCCTGAGCTGTTCGTCTGCACCGACACAGAACGGTGTTGGCCGCTGTTGGTGTAGGGGTCGATCCGAGCACAGCACGCGCGAAATTCGACTACGTACTGGTCCAGGTGTTGCACGCGGCTGAACTCCGCCCACCGCACCGGGGCGCTATCGGAACGGTCGGAGGTCGCTCAGGCCGCCACGGCGTATACACTGAAGCACTGGGCTGCTGCTCACCGAAATGCAGAGCGTCGCCCGCGCCCACCCAGACGGGAAGTGGTGACCATGTCCGCGCCGGCCCGGGCGAGGGTCCGCGAGCTGGTCGATTCCGTGCTCGATCCGGAGATGCCGATTCTCACCCTCGCCGACCTGGGCATCGTGCGTCGCGTCGAGGTCACTGACGACAATCGCGTGATCGTGACGATCACGCCGACCTAGCCAGGTTCAACTCGTCGAGGACTTCAGGCCGGACACCATCACGGTCACGCCTTCCCGCATGCTGACAATCCTCGACGCCATGATCGCGAAAGGCGTCAATTCTCCACAACTTCGCTGCGGGTGCGTGTGTTCGGCGCCAAGCCATGGACCGAACAGCTGCGAACCGAATTCGAGGAGGTACTCGCGATCGGCGCCGTCGGTATCTACGGCCTGTCGGAGGTCGTCGGCGTGGCCATGGAATTCGCCGATACCAAGGATGGTCTGCACATCTGGGAAGACCATCTTTGTTAGTTTGGACTCCAGCGGCAGGTACGAGATCATCATGCCCAGATCCTTGCGCATTTCACAGCCAGTGCCGCCTCGGAAGTAAACCCCAGCAGCGACTGGGGCACCGCCAAGCTGACCAAGTTCCGAGCCGGTCAGCGCCGCGGCCGTTAAGTCAGAGGGTGTCCAGATCGTCAGCACGCAATGATCTCCGACGTCCTCACCCACGGGCGGGCATCACCAGGACTTCGAACTTTGACCTTGTCTCATGTCGCGGATTTCGCCTTGTCAGTTTCCTTGAAGCACGTGAGCGTGGCGGCAAGTGTCAGGAAGCCCACGAAGCGGGTTCCTTTGCGGTCGTGGCGGAGATTGAGTCGGTGGTAGCCAGTCAGCCACGAGATGGTGAGCCCGATCACCCAGCGGTGGCGGACCCACCGCCGCAGCTCGGGTTGGTCGTGGGCTTTGTCGGCGTGCAGTTTCCCCGGCCGGAGCCGCCACTACCGCGGCTGACCGCACTGCGGGATCGCCTTGAAATGTGATAAGAACTTCTGTCTGGATCCAGTGGTTGCGCTTTTCCGCCCCCGATCTCTCCTGTCCGCAAAGTCCGGCGAGGGTTAAGCCAACCAGCCACTGCCTTCCAATCGGCGGACATCATGCGAGAGGTGGTCGGTTCCGGGCAGTCCGTGGGTCGGGGTCGGTCTCTGTCCATTCCGGATACGAGCGCTTCAAAATCTTTGTTTTTCCCTAGTGATCATGTTTTCATCGATATTGAACTTCAAGTTGCTCGTCGTCGTTCGGTCGGCCGTATCGTCATTCGTGCGCCGGCGCGCTGGTGTCAGCTGATCTTGCGACCGCCGCATTCTGAGCACTGAACAGCTCTCGCCAATCTGCTGGCCAATTCGCCGCGGCTACGATCATCACGATAATCAAGAACAGCGGTGCCATCAGACTCGCGTTGATTGGGACGTGCATGACGATCTGATTCGTAACCGCACCCGTAAGTACCAGGACGAGAGCTCCTGCAGCCCAGAATCGGGTGCGTCGGCTTGGAATCATGAGAAGCAGAGCGCAGATCAGCTCGATGCCGCCGACGACGAATCGGAACCAGTGAGGCCAGCCGAGCTGCACGAACTTGACTCCGTACGCCGGTGTGAACTTGGGTACGGCGGCGGCCAGGAGAAAGATGGCTAAGGCCGAGTACCGGAGGATCTGCGATTTCCGCCAGATATGAGTCGCATTCATTTTCGTTCTCTTTTGGTAATGGTGAGATATGTGTTGTCGATCCGCGATAGTAGAAGGCGAATCTGATAGCAGTGTCCCTACGCATCGTCTACGATAGGCGTCTCCATCATTCCGAGGCCGGTTATCTCCATACGGACCACGTCGCCGTCGGTCAAAAATACTGGAGGATTCTGGAATGCTCCGCATCCTGTAGTTGTCCCGGTCAGGATGATGTCACCTGGGGCCAGCTCGATCACTTTGCTGATATCTTCGATGAGATGCGGGATATCGACAATCATCTCGTCACTTTTGCCGTCTTGCCGTAGCTCGTCGTTCACCCAGCAACGCAGGCGGAGGCTATGCGGGTCAGGCACCTCGTCTTTCGTTGCGATCCACGGGCCTAGCGGCGCTCCGGTTGGAATCCCCTTGGCTCGAGTCATCTGCGCAAACATGGGGCTCAAGTGGACGTCTTTAAAGGCCAAATCTCGGGCTGTCACATCATTAGCGATGACATATCCGGCGACATGCTCATACGCCGATTCGGCTGTTATGTTCCGACCGCCGCGGCCTATGACCACTCCGATTTCTGTCTCGTAATCCAGTTGGTTGGACTCCCGCGGTTTGAGAAGTGGATCGTTCGGACCTATCACAGTGTTGGACGGTTTAAATATGAGGATCGGCTCGCTCGGGGAAGGCGCGTTCTTTTGACCGAAAGCCTCGTCGACATGTGACTGATAATTGCCTCCGGCGACAATTATCTTTTCTGGCTTGGTTACCGGCGGTCCGATCCGGACATCAGACACGTCGATCCACGGAACCGTGATCGTATCCAGAGCTTCTTCAATACATGGCTGCAAGATGTCGAGAAACGCCAGAAGAACATTCGTTTCGAGCTGGACGCGACCGAGGGCCGGCAGTATAGCGTCGAGAGGTGCTATACCGCGGTCTGGTACGAAGATCCCTGGGCGCTCTGAATTGCGATGGCCATAGCTTACGATCTTCATTGAATTCTTTCTGTGCTGGACATTATGGATCAGGGCTTTTGCGATCTCTGCTCGGTTCCGGCCCGGCATTCGCGATATCGTCGTCGACTTCACTGGACACTCCGTTGTGTCTGCCGTGTCGGCATGTACTCAGGTCATCCCTGATGAGATGTCGTTGGGCTACTCACATCACTCCGTCCGAAGGTGGACGGAATTCGCGGAATCTTCGTTGATTCCACTCGGCACTCCATTGTGCCTTGTTTGCCAGATTTGAGGTCGGCTGAGATCTGTGTGGGTTTCATTCGAAGTACTCCATTCCAATGCGACCCGCGTAGCCGATTCCATCGAGGGCGTCGACTACTTTTCGGAAATCGACTGTTCCGGTTCCAGGTTTACCTCGACCTGGCGAATCCGCGACCTGAACATGGCAGATCAGATCGCGATTGTCGGCGATGGCCTCGGTGGCGCTGATTCGAGATGTGGCGAGGTGATAGGTGTCAAGTAGTAGTCCGACGTTCGGTGTGTTTACGCGCGCATTGACCGTGCGGATCAGCTCTCTGGCGGTATGCAGCGATGTGACTCTATAGCTTGGGTTTTCGCGTGGGTTCAACATCTCGACCAGCACCTTCCCGTCATGTGATCCCACCCGCTCTGCTATATGCGCGAGCCGGTCGAGTGCGCGGTCATCGGAATCGCCTTTGTCGGCGTTGGAGTTCCCCCACGGCACGTTGACGAGCCGGCATCCGGTAAAGCTCATGATATCCGTCAACGACGCAAGTGATTCTTTGATCCGTTGATCCGCTCCGGCAAGAGAGAGCAATCCCCGATCGCCATCTTCATAGCTGCCTGCATCCATATTGATCATCTCAAGTTGGACCCCGACGCTCATGTGCGCACGACTGAATTCTCGAATCCGCTTTGGGGTTGGAATTTCCTTGTCGAACGGCCACCAACTCTCGACGTGAGAGTATCCGGCGATGGCCGCAGCGGTAGGACGTTCGAGCACAGGAAGCCGTCGGTAGATAGTAGAGGTGTTCGCAGAACACACGTAGGAATAGAATTTCATCTCAACAGCTCCTCAATGATGCCGGACAACTGTTGGATGCTGTCGCGCCCGGATGCCACCCAGGCAACGATGCCGTCCGGACGTACCAACGCGGCGGCGTTTCCGGACAGGACCGAAGGGCCGCATTCAGCCAAGGCGATTCCTTGGGAAGCGGTGACGCTTTGCCAGTGATGTGGGTCGTGCGTGACAAGCGTAAAGCGGTTTTCCGCGAAGGAGAGGACACTGGATGCCCAGCGCTCGTCGACCCGTATCGTAGCTTCCGGGAATCGGTGACCGGTCCGTGCGACGAGCAGGGGACTGCCGCCTTCAGGGCGAACGGGCGCGACAACAGTACCCTCGGTGTAGCCGAAGCCAAGGTCTTGATCGAGTGCTTCGACGTGACTGCGCTGCTCTTCGATCAGCCGATGCAATCGCTCCTTGTCGTCTGCACGGATTGCGTCACCGACTTGCCGAATGCGTGCGCCGTTTCGTACGCTCCATTCGGCGTTGCTCCAGGCAATGCCTGCTCGTTCCACTTCGTAGCTGTCCAACAACGATTCACTGGCGCGACCTTGTAGGACATGGGCAAGTTTCCACGCAAGATTGTGGACATCTTGTATACCGGTGTTCATCCCGAAACCGCCGGTCGGAGGGAACGAGTGTGCCGCGTCCCCAGCCAAAAAGACCCGATCACGACGCCAACACTCGGCCACTTGGGCGCTGATTCGCCATACCGCGATGTCGATGACGTGTGGCTGCACGTCTAGCCCGACGGCCTTCGTGATAACGAGTTCAGCGGCTTCTTCGTCCAGCGGTTCCGGTCGATTTTCGCCTGGTGACATCACCATGGTAATCCAGCGGTGGTGGCCGTCGACCGAGGCGACGGAGGCAGGTTGCCCTGCCCTGTCGCCAGTGAAGAACTGGATACATTGACGACCGCCAACCCATTTCTGCAGGTCGCCTTGCCAGTAGATGCTATGGCCGTATCCCAGGACGGGTTGGCCTTCCATGCGGATGCCAAGGGCGTGCCGGATTGTGCTGGCAACGCCGTCGGCGCCGATGACGTAATCTCCGTCGATCTCCTCACCGTTGGCGCACTGCACTGTTGCGCGATAGTCGTGGTTTGTGACGTCGGTGACTGTCGTTCCCGTTCTGATCTCCACGTTATGGCGCCGGGACGCGGCGTCGTACAGCACTTCGTGAACCCGGTCCTGAGAGGTTCGACACGTGAAGGCTGGGCTGAGCCGAGACAGTTCGGCGTCCATCGGCGGTGTTCGTGCGATCTCTTGTCCGATGATCGAGTCGCAGTATATGAATCGGGTGGCCTCTGGCGGCAATGCGCTACGGCGAATCTGCTCCGTGAGGCCGAGTTGCGCGAAGAGTTCCATCGTTCGCATCCGGATGCCTCGGGCCTTGGGGTGGGTGCTTAGTTGATGCTCTCGCTCGAGCACGGTCGTACGGATACCAGCACGGCTGAGGAAAAGAGCGGCTGTCAGTCCGACCGGGCCTCCGCCGACGACGATCACATGTGGTTCACGCATGGCTGTTGCCGCCCTTTCGTACCTGATCGCCTATGGGAGAGGTGATGATCTGCAGGAGGCACGCCGGGTCGTTCTCACCGAGACCACACTCGGCGGCGTCGGCGAACAGCGTGCGCGCCGCTTCGAAGATCCGATTGCTAGAGTGTGTTTCGCGAAGTTTGTCTGCAACGAGTTGCTGCACCTCGACCAAGCCGTCGATTGTCACGCCCGTGCTGGTGAGGGCCTCGCCGTCGAGCTGCCGCACGGTACGTTCGAGCATGGCGCTAGCGGCCCAGCCCTGCATCAGTATCGGAGCCGCGACGGAACGAGACAAGCCTGATCTCTCGACGAGTGCAAGTGCCTCGGCTGCGGCGGCCAAGTGGACGGTTACGAGAAGTTGGTTGACAAGTTTGACTACGAGTCCGTGGGTTACGGTGCCGACGTGTGTGAGGTGGGACGTGTAGGCCCGCAGCAGTGCCTGAGCCTGCCGCAACGCCGATTCGTCACCACCGGCCATCGCCGTCAGCCGCCCGCTCGCTGCGCCGACAGGGCCACCGCTGACTGGAATAGCCAGAAAGCGTGCGTACCTACTCGATGCTTCGGCCTCGATCAGTTCGGCGGTTCTGGGCGCGAAAGTACCGTGCTCGATGAAGATTTGGCCCGCTTTGGCGGCGCTCAGCAGTCCGGCTGGGCCGCGGTAGACCAGATCCACCGCGTTGGAATCACGCAGGCAGGTCACGACGATCGAGCACCGTTGGGCGACCTCGGCTGGTGTTTCGGCCCAGGACGCACCGGCCTGCACCACCGAGGATGCGTTGGCGCGGGTGCGGTTGTGAACGGTGACCGAGTAGCCGAGCTGCAGCAACCGCTGTGCGATCGCTGAGCCCATCGCTCCCGTACCGACGAATCCGATTGACGACTCAATCATTGTCGGCTCGCAGGAAATCGAAATCGCAGCCCTGGTCGGCCTGCAAGACAGATTGTCGATACAGGTGGTCGTAGCCTCTTGCCTTCTTTCGCAATGGGCTCGGCCGACGGGATCGCTCACGCAGCTCGCGCTCATCGACGAGCAGATCGAGCCCCAGCCGGTCCACATCGAGCGCGATCAGATCACCGTCACGAACCAGCGCGAGGGGTCCGCCGACTTCGGATTCGGGAGAGACGTGGAGGACCACCGTGCCGGTCGCCGTCCCGCTCATTCGCGCGTCGGATATCCGCACCATGTCGGTGACCCCTTTGTCGAGCAATCGGGTAGGAATCGGGAGATGGCCTACTTCCGGCATGCCCGGGCCGCCCAGGGGTCCCGCGCCACGCAGGACGAGTACCGAGTCGGCCTCGACCAGCACATCCGGGTCGTCGATTCGAGCACGCAAGTCTTCGACACCGTCGAAGACAACAGCGGGTCCGACGTGACGGCACAATCCTGGCGTGGCCGCGCTCGCTTTCAACAGGGCGCCTCGTGGTGCGAGCGAACCGGTCAAGACGGCCAGCGTTCCAGGCGCTCCCTTCGGGTCGTCCAGCGATGTCAAGCACTTCGACGACTCGCTCATCGGACGAGTGGACTCGTGCCAAGGTCGGCCATCGCCGGCAAAGGCGGACAGATCCTGTAGCGGCGCCATCACGCCCATCAGTGCGGGCACCCCCCCGTCGGCTTGAAGATCGTGGAGAAACATATGTCCCGATGGCTTGACATCGGCCAGGAAGGGGGTCTGGGCGCTGAGACGTCGCATGTCTTCGATGTCGATTCCGAGACCGAGGCGGCCCGCTATCGCCTGCAGGTGTAGCACTGCATTCGTCGAGCCGCCGACTGCGCAGATCATGCGGAATGCGTTCTCGAGCGCAGCGGGGGTGATGAACTGGCTTGGTGTGATTCCACGTTGAACGTGGGCGACTGCGCGTGCGCCGGTTGCCTCGGCGATTGCCGCGCGCGCCGGGGAATCGGCTGGGAGGAGGGCGCTGCCGGGTAGCGACATACCGAGCACTTCGGCCACGACGGCCATGGTTATCGCCGTGCCCATGACGTTGCAGGTCCCGACGCCGCAGCTGAGACATGCTTCCAATTCGGCCCAGGACGTGTCGTTGAGCTCCCCGGTGCGGCGCTTGTCGAGCAGTGGCCACAGGTCGTCGATGCTCATGTCCGCGCCAGCCCACCGAGACAACGGTCGAGGACCGGCGGCTAGGCCGATGGCGGGCTTGCCGGCGCTTACTGCGCCCATGATCTGAGCCGGAAGGGTCTTGTCGCAGCCTCCGAGTAGGACGACGCCATCAATGGGGCTGGAGGAGATCATCTCCTCGGTGTCCATAGCAAGTAGATTGCGAAGATACATAGACGACGGACGGGTGAACGCCTCGCCTATAGAGATCGTAGGAAACTCCAGCGGTATGCCTCCCGCCGCGATCACACCACGTTTGACGTGAGCAGCAATGTCACGCAATCCGCCGTTACAAGGGTTGAGTTCACTCCAGGTATTAGCGATGCCGATGACGGGACGGTCACCGATCAGCTCACTCGGTACGCCTGCGCCGCGCAACAGACCCCGTGTTATCAGGGCATCGGCTCCGTCGCCGGTCATCAATTCACCCCCGGCGCGCTGAATCCCTTCCTGGGACATCTGACCTACCGTCCTAAAACGTTGCTCGTAAAAAGGATGTTGCGCGACTTCCATGGCCACCAAGGCGGCCGGGATCACTCGCAGCCGAAATGACAACATGAGAGAGGTGACACTGTCTCTGGTTATGTGGCGCTGAGCGTCTGCAATTTCTTGTACACCACGTCCTACTTCGAATAAATAGGATTCAGTTGATTCGCGACGGCCATTGCTTCAAGTGGCCGTCCACATGCATCGGCAACTTGACGTGTCACGGAGCCCGATGCGGGGCGTGCGGCGTTCGGCGGGTGCGGCTCGACAATTTGGCGTCCGTACATCAACGCGCGCGCGCGATCGGATGCTGAGGCCGAACGCCCCGCTTGGGTATGCTCAAAGCCTACCGCAGCACTGACTTTGAGTCAAACTCAATGTGCTGCGGATTCTTCCTGCGGGGGCTGGGGAAGCCATGGGGCTGCTGTTGAGATCATCGTGGCCTGGGCAAACGTGAGCCTTTGCCCGGCCGCAGCCAGATTCACGGTACTGATCGGTTGTCACCACGTTGACCCGGCACCCCATCGGGTTGCCGGGTCAACCGCCGGGCTACTCACGCCGACGCGGCAGATCCATCCAGGCCGGGTGCCTGCATGGACTTGTCGGGAGCCGCGTGTGCCAGCTCCAGTTCGTTGATCTCATCGAGGGTCTTGTTGAACATCTGGACCAGTACCTCGATGAGGGCTTCTCGATCGAGAATCGCGGGTTGCGCGAGCCAGCGTGCGATCATTTCATCGATGTACGCCATCCAGCCTTGAATCAGTAACTGTGTCACCGGGCCGTAATTTTCGATCTTCGCCAATTCGAGTAGATACAGGGCTCCGTCCCACCGCACCTCATCGAAGACTTCATGGATGCTGGGATCCAGCCCAAGGCTCCCTCGTACCGGGCCGAGTAAATAGGCGCGTTCCTCAAAATATTCGAT
The DNA here is from genome assembly GCF_009829325.1 of Nocardia sp. CY41. GTDB lineage: Bacteria > Actinomycetota > Actinomycetes > Mycobacteriales > Mycobacteriaceae > Nocardia. Next base: position 12,108 of record NZ_VUOS01000047.1, on the reverse strand, counting down.
GTGTTGATGAAGCAGTCTTCGTACCGCCTCATCGCACGGAAGACTGTCAGGGACCGCGTGAACAGTTTTCATCTCTTCGGCGATCGACCGAATAACCGCGATATAGAGGCCGCGCTTGTTCTTGAAGTAGTGAAATGGAAGTCCATGAGCCACACCTGCAGTGTCGGCGATGTCGCTGATCAGGACTTCGTCGTAGGGGAGACGACCGAACGCTTCGCGGCCGGCCGCTACTACACGATCCCGTCGTGTCGGCGGCTTGGCTTGGGGGGCGGCGGGCATATGACCACGATAGCTGGTCGGCGTCGAGTGCCCGGCGACCGAGCTCACCGTCCCAGGATGACATTGACTGCGCGCTACGATTTTGGTTCTCGGCATCGTCTGGATGTGATTCCCACCGTGCAGCGACGTGGCCAATCAGGCCGGCCGAGGACGCCACCGCCCTCGTTCGACTCGGAGAGATCGCGCCAGTAGCCTGGCGCCACGTCATCGAGCAGGCATTCCGCGTCCACTGTCGTGAGCCCGGCGGAGTCCACGGAATACACTTCGAGCGCTAGCCCGGCACGTGCTTGCGCCGATCGGACGGCCTCTGTCCATGCAGTCCGTTCCCCGGCGTCTAGGATGGCCCATCGACCCGTGACGAGGTCGATCGTCGACAGCCGTCGTCCTCAACTGGTGCGCAGACGCGCGTGCGGGGCTCGCGCACCCGGGCGCGCCGACGTGTGTTACTCGGTGATCGCCGACTGCCGGATCGGGGCGCGGTCGTCTACTACTGTGGCACTGGCATACTGGTGGCCGAACTGCTGTCCGAGAGAATGGAATTCCTCCCGCAATTCGGAGATGCCAGCCGCGGCGGCGGAATGGAGCACGCCCCCTCCGGAGCGGCCAGTAAGGCCGGTGTGTCCGGGTTGGTCAGCGCCGCCGCGGCTTGTTGCTGGCGGTCGGCGCTTAGCATGGACTACTCTGCGTTGAAGGTGGCTACTGGACGACGTTCGAGGTCGTATATGTCGAGCAGTGAGTCCCTTGCCCGGTCGGTGCAAACATGAGCGAGCTTCCAGGCCAGGTTGTGGGCGTCCTGGATCCCGCTGTTCATCCCCAAGCCGCCTATCGGTGGGAATGAGTGGGCGGCGTCACCGACCAGGAGGTGTTCGACCAGTGACCTGTGCCTCCGGGTCTTGGTGCGATTCGTTCATGAACATTGAGACGACCGTCAGATCGTCCGGCAGCTGCGGACCCCACTCCGCCAGCCCTGACACGACCTGGGCGGCGTCGTCGACGGTGTAGCGAGACTGGATCACAGTGAAGAGGGGGTGCGGGCACTGCCTGGAACGTCGCCTCGACGACAATTCCGGAATTTCCACCGCCGCCCCGCAAGGCCCACATCAGTTTCGGGGTCTTGTCATCGTCGGCGTCGACCACTTCCCCGTACGCCGTCCTGATACGAGGGGCGATCAGCGAGTCGCACAGAACGCCGGACTTGCGAAGGGTGTGTTCAATGCCTCCCCGCAGCGCGGCCCCGATAACCGATGGCCCGCTCGGAACAGCCTCAACCAAAGCCCAGCCGCATCCAGGGCCGCGGCCCGTTGACCTGCGCGTACTCCTGCCCTGGCGCAGACCTGAGCGGAGGCGCGGTCGACGTCGATGGAAGACAATCGCGCGAGTGAAACGACGATCCCGCCCGCGACCGTACCCAGACCGCCTACCGAGTAGCCCCCGCCGCGCACCGCGACAGGAACTCCGAGGTCGGCAGCGTGTCGCACTACCGCTTGCACCGATGATTGAAAAGCGCACTCCACGTGAGATCGGTTCAACGCTGTCGAGGAGCAGATTCGCAACCAACTTCGCCGCCTCGAAGCCCTGGCCGCGGGGTGTAAGGACTGTCTCGCCTGTCGTCGTTCGCAGACTTCTGACGAGATCTTCGACCGTGTGGCCAGCCAAGTCGACCTCCTGTGTTGAGTGGGTCACACGCTACGCAATTTTGAGTCAAAGTCAATCTCGGTGTTGACTTTCACTCAAAACGGCGGTTGGCTATCGCCATCAGACCCACAGGTCCGCTTCGCGCGGACCCCGAAGCACATGGGACCGGTGCGCAAATGCCCCCTTCTTCAACCGTCGATGTAGACGTGCTCGTCATCGGTGCTGGGCCTGTCGGCCTCAGCGCAGCCCTCCAACTCGGCCGGTCCGGGGCCAAGACTCTTGTTGTCGACCGACACGCTGAACTTGCGCACCACCCCAAAGCGGTGGGAATTCACGCCCGCACTATGGAGATCTTCCGACAGTGGGGGATCGCGCACCGGATCCGTGGGGTGAGTCTTCCGCTCGAGCGGTGTCTCGGGTTCGCGTGGGTGACCAGGATGAACGGCATCGAACTCGGCAAGATCATGCTGGCCGAGGATGCGGAGCGCATCGCCGACTATGCCGCACAAAGCCCCGAACCACCCTGTTTCGCTCCGCAGGACCTTGTGGAGCCGATTCTGCGTGACGCCGCGCTGGAGTGTCCTTCGGTAGAGATTCGCATGTCGACCGAAGTCACCGATGTCACCCAAGACGCCGATGGCGTCACAGTTTCGCTCGGCGACGGCGCCGGCGCAGTCCGGGCCAGGTACGTTGTCGCCGCTGATGGGGCCCGCAGCTTCGTGCGAAGCGCTCTCGGCTTCGGGGAGGTTGCGAGCCGTCCACACGGCGAATCCGTGAACGTCTACTTCCGGGCCGATCTCGATGAGGTGGTTGCAGGCCGTCCATACCTGCTGTGGTGGGTGGTCAACCGAGACATCCAGGGCGCGTTCTGCCCCACCACCACCGATGGACGGTGGATCTTCAACTTCGAGCGAGATCCGGAAAGACCCGACGGCTACTTCGATGAAGCACTGTGCACGCAATTGATTCGATCCGGCACCGGCGTGGCGGATCTGCAAGTCGAAATCCTGAGCATCCTGCGATGGAAGCATGAGCAGGCTGTCGCCGAACGATGGCGGATCGGGCGGGTGATACTTGTCGGCGACGCGGCGCACCGATTCCCGCCACATGGTGGTTTCGGGATGAACAGTGGCATCCAGGACGCCGTAAACCTCAGTTGGAAATTGGCATCGGTCGTCCTTGGTCGCGCCGACGACGCTCTGCTCGACACCTATCCAGCAGAACGGAAACCAGTCGCGCAATACAACGCCGAACAGGCTGAAATCAACACCTCCAGGATGGCCGAAACCGGTTGGCTGATGTCCGACACCACGACGATCGACATCATCGAAGAGCCAGCAGGTGAGGCCGTGAGACAAGCCATCGCCGACGCGATACCTAAACAGCGCGAACAGTTCTACTCCCAAGGCCAGCAGTTCGGTCACGTGTACTCCAGTGCCGCAGTCATAGATGATGGGACTCCGCAGCCGCGCTCCACGGTCTCGAAATATGTGCCGACAACCCATCCCGGTGCACGGTTCCCGCACCTCTGGTTCACTGACCGGGCCGGCGAAACAGTATCGACTATCGACCTTGTCGGCCGAGATTTCGTTTTGTTCGCCGGAGCGCGAGGGCAGCAATGGATCTTGGCAGCGAAGAAGGCCGCGGCTGCCCGCGGCGTCGGCATGGCCTGTTACGTGATCGGGACGGATCCGGATCTCGACTTGCTCGTCAGCCCCGAGCAATTCGAGCTTCTCGAGATCGAGCCGGACGGGGCCGTCCTCGTCCGACCGGATGCCCATGTCGCATACCGCGCGAAGAGGTCTGTGCCGAGTGCCGCCGCTGTCATGGACGACGTGCTGACAGCACTGCTTTCTCGGAAGTAAGGAAGGTCGCTCGATGACCTCGACTACAACATCGATACGGCCGCTTCTACACGGGTATGTACGGGACGAATTGGTGAAAGATCCGAAAGGCTGGGACGAACACATCGCCCGCGTAGCGGCCTCGACCGGATACGATCTGGCCGTAGTATTTCACGAGCCCGCATATAACGACGCGATCGTTCCGATCGGTTTCCTCGAGCTACTCGACGCGCTGCGGCGAGCAGACGCGCACCTGGTCGCCATACCTTTTGGACATTTGAGCGGACTACCGGTCCCATCCGACTGTCTAGTCGATATGTTGCGTTCTCGGGCCGCAGCGGAGGTCTGGGAGTTGGCGCAGTGACCTGCAGATACGGGGGTCAACAGATTCAAACCTCGGGCGCGAGACCACCGCATCCGAGATGCATCGATAAGAGAGGGTTTCGTTGCTCGCTGGCTTGCTGCGCCTTGCACGATGCTCGAGCCAGGAGTGCGCTCCGCTCAGAAGATTTCACCGTTGTTGACGACCTGGGATGGTGTGTGCGGCAGATACGTCTACATCCGGTGGATCCGACATTTTATGATCGTGAGAACACCGAAATCATGAGAGCTCACTGCTTTCGGTGGCGAATTCAGGGGAATCTCGGGAGTCACAGTTGACCATCAAAGAACCATTGCGCGTACGTCAGTTCGAGAAATTTCTCCCTGCCGCCAGTCCGGTGCAATATCTCGACGTTGAGGGTAATCCGGCCGATAGTGACGCCCGCTATCCTCGACCCACTGATGATCGGCTTGTCGCAATGTACCGGAACATGGTGCGCGGCAGACGCTTCGATCAGCAGTCAACTGCTCTCACCAAGCAGGGTCGACTCGCGGTGTACCCGTCCGCGCGCGGCCAGGAAGCTTGTCAGGTTTCGGCAGCGATGTGTCTTCGAGATACCGACTGGCTGTTTCCGACCTATAGGGACTCCATGGCTCTAGCGACGCGCGGCATTCCGGCGGCGGAGATCCTCGGTATGCTCGCTGGCGACTGGCACTGTGGCTACGACCCGGTCGCACATCGCACCGCACCCCAATGCACACCGTTGGCTACGCAACTGCTGCACGCTGCTGGGTTGGCATATGCGGAGCAGCGACGCGGACGAGAAACCGTCGTCCTGGCACTCTGTGGTGACGGTGCCACGAGTGAGGGCGATTTTCACGAAGCGCTCAACTTCGCTGCGGTCTTTCACGCGCCAGTGGTTTTTCTCGTGCAGAACAATGGTTTCGCGATCAGCGTGCCTCTCGCACGGCAAACTGTCGCCCCGTCGCTGGCGCACAAGGGTGTCGGATACGGAATCGGCTCGGAGCAGGTCGACGGCAACGATCCCGTCGCGATGATGGGCATCCTCGACGAAGCTGTGCACTTCGCCCGTGAGGGCAACGGTCCCGTGCTCGTGGAAGCTCATACTTACCGGCTCGATTCGCATACCAATGCCGACGATGCCTCCCGCTATCGGGACTCCGCCGAGGTCGAAGACTGGCTGGCGCGCGATCCCATTGCCCGACTGCGGACATATCTACGCCGGGAGAACCGGATCGACGACGACTTCGAGGCGCAACTCAATGCAGAGGCAGAAACCCAGGCGGCCGCACTGCGCGCCGAAATGAACATCGAACGAGCTACCGATCCAACCGAACTGTTTCGCTATGTATTCGCCGAACCGACACCACAGTTACGTGAGCAGCTGGCGGACGTCGAGGCCGAGTTGGCAGCCGAGTCCGAGGAGATCGACCGATGACCATGCTCTCCATGGCCCAAGCTTTGAATTTGGCACTCCGCGACGCATTGACCGCCGATGACAACGTCGTCGTTTTCGGCGAGGACGTCGGAACCCTCGGCGGCGTGTTCCGCGTCACAGACAGGCTGACGAAAGATTTCGGCGAAGCTCGTTGCTTCGATACGCCACTGGCCGAGTCGGGCATTGTCGGTTTTGCAGTGGGCATGACGATGGCTGGATTTCGCCCAGTGGTCGAGATGCAGTTCGATGCGTTCGCTTATCCAGCCTTCGAACAGGTGGTGTCGCACGTCGCGAAGATTCGGAATCGCACGAGGGGCAAGCTGTCGGTGCCTATGGTCATTCGGATTCCATATGCCGGCGGCATCGGCGGTGTCGAGCACCACTGTGACTCCAGTGAGGCGTATTACGCCCATACCCCCGGATTGAAGGTTGTGGCTCCGGCTAATGTCGCCGACGCCTATTCGCTACTTCGCGCGGCCATCGACGACCCCGATCCGGTGATCTTCCTCGAGCCCAAGCGACTGTACTTTTCCCGGGCGGACGTGGAACCAATCGCAGAGAGGCGTCTCGGCGGCGCCGCCGTACGCCGCAGCGGTCGCGACGTCACCGTGGTGGCATACGGCCCCTCAGTGGACGTGGCGCTGGAAGCCGCCGAAGCCGCAGCTTCGGAAGGACGGGATCTCGAAGTCATCGACCTCCGTAGCATTGTGCCGCTCGACGACCGAACCATCACCGAGTCTGTTCGAAAGACCGGACGCTGTCTTGTCATTCACGAGGCGCAGACCTTTGCCGGTGTAGGCGCCGAGATCGCTGCCCGGGTGCAGGAACGATGCTTCCATTATCTCGAGGCACCGGTCCTGCGAGTGGGTGGATTCGACATCCCCTACCCTGCACCGAAACTTGAGCGAATTCACCTGCCCAGCGTCGACCGCATTCTCGACAGTATCGATCGATTGCAATGGAATGACGGGCCGGACACCCGTTGGGCGGTGGGCGCATGAACGACCAGGTCTTCCGGCTGCCCGATCTTGGCGAAGGCCTGACCGAAGCCGACATTCTTCAGTGGTGCGTCGCGGTGGGTGACACCGTGAGTATCGACCAGATTGTTGCCGAAGTTGAGACAGCCAAAGCGGCGGTAGAGGTGCCGGTGCCATTCGAAGGCACAGTTGTCGAACTCCATGGAAATGTCGGGGACACGCTCGAGGTCGGTAGTCCCTTGATTACCGTTCGCGGCGTCGATTCGGCCGGCGAGCCCGAGACCGGGACATCGGTGGCGCATGAAAGGTATCGAGAAGAAGAACGAGCAGGGTCGGGTAACGTCCTCATCGGCTACGGCACCGGTCACGCCACGCCACGCCGTCGAAGGCGCGTCAACCAGCGCAGCTCTTCTGCACCGGTTCTGCTTGACACCAAGGATCCTGCCGGCTCGGCGCAGTCTCGGCAGCGGCCCGATTCGCCCTCGGCTCTACGAGAAATCGCAGCCTCGCCGCCGAAGGTCATCTCTCCGTTGGTGCGCGCCATTGGACTCCGCAAAGGCCTCGACCTGAGCGCGATCAACGGCAGCGGGCCCGGTGGAGTTATCATCCGTGCCGACGTCGAGCGAGCCCAACCGTCGACCGTGCGAATGAGCTCGGACACGTATGAAGCCCAGGCGGAACGTTTACCCCTCAAGGGACTTCGGAAAGCTGTCGCCGACAAACTCAGCGTCAGCCGCCGCGAAATCCCCGATGCCACGACATGGGTGGACGTCGACGCAAGCGAGCTACTGGAGGCTCGACACGTAGTCAATGCCGCGCTCCCAAACGACCTACAGGTCAGCCTTCTTGCGCTGCTCAGCCGTCTGGCACTGGTCGCCCTCGCGAGCTACCCGGAGCTCAACGCTTCCATCGATACCGAACGCAGTGAGATTATTCGGCATCCGCACGTGAATCTTGGCGTCGCAGTGCAGGCTTCACGAGGCCTACTGGTTCCAGTGGTGGAAGCCGCGAATCTGCTGAACACTGTCGAGTTGGCTCAGCAACTACGCGCTACGGTTGCGGCGGCCCGGGAAGGCAAACTTCCGCCGAGCCGGTTGCGTGGGGGAACCTTCACACTCAACAACTACGGCGTGTTCGGCGTCGACGGTTCAACGCCGATCATCAACCACCCAGAAGCGGCGATACTCGGCGTCGGCCGGATCATCGATCGCCCATGGGTCGTGGACGGTCGCGTTGCGACCCGGAAGCTGACGCAGATTTCGCTCACCTTCGACCACAGAATCTGTGACGGCGGCGTTGCGGGAGGCTTTCTTCGTCTCTTCGGTGACTACATCGAAAATCCCGTCGCGGTCCTTGGGAGGCTGTGAATGAGTGCTACCGAAAGCGACGTTGTGATTCTCGGCGGCGGGTCGGGTGGCTACGCGTGCGCACTGCGAGCTGCCCAGCTCGGATTGTCGGTGACCCTCATCGAGGCCGACAAGATCGGCGGAACCTGCCTGCACCGAGGTTGTGTGCCAACCAAGGCTCTGCTGCGTGCCGCTGAGGTGGCCGAGACCACACGAGCAGCCGCATCGTTCGGCGTCCAAGCCGCATACAGCGGGATCGACATGGCCGGAGTCCATAGCTACAAGAACAGCATCGTGCAACGCCTGCACACGGGACTGCGCGGTCTCCTCTCAAACAAGAACATCACGATCGTCAACGGACTCGGCACCTATGTCGGCGAACGTACCGTGGTCGTGGAAAACATCCCTTATACCGGCAAAGCAATGGTGCTCGCGACAGGTTCGACTCCACGCCTCCTCGAAGGATTTGAGCTCGGCGCGCGCATCGTCACCAGCGATCAGGCCTTGGAAATAAACTTCGTCCCCCAGTCCGCCATCGTTCTGGGTGGTGGCGTGATCGGCGTCGAATTCGCCAGTCTCTGGCGTTCTTTCGGCGCTGAGGTAACGATTGTCGAAGCCCTCCCGCGCTTGTTGGCGGCTGAGGATTCATGGAGTTCCAGGCAACTCGAAAAGGCGTTGCGCGCTCGTGGCGTCGCAGTCCGTGTGGCAACCCGTATATCGGCGGCAAAGCAGGTCGGTGAACAGGTATTCGTGGACCTTGCCGGTGGGGACACATTGGTTGCCGACGTACTACTGGCCGCAGTCGGCCGCACCCCGAACATCAGTGGTTTCGCCAACACGGAGATCACGATCGAGAACGGCTGCGTCGTCACCGATGGACACCTGCGCACCACCGCACCCGACGTCTACGCCGTTGGCGATCTAGTCGCAGGACCCCAGCTCGCGCACCGCGGATTTCAGCATGGACTCTACGTTGCCGAGCGCATCGCCGGCCTGGAACCGACACCTGTCCCTGATCATCTAATTCCTAGAGTTGTGTATTCGCACCCAGAAGTTGCCTCAGTTGGGTTCACCGAGCAGGAGGCGCGCGGACGCCACAGCCAAATAGTGACGGCTACTTACGATCTCGCTGGCAATGCGAAGAGCCAGATTCTCAAGACTTCCGGAGGCGTCAAGGTCATACGTGCCGGAACGGCCGGACCCGTCGTCGGCGTCCACCTGGTCGGCGACCGCATCGGCGAATCCATCGGCGAAGCGCAACTGACAGTCGCTTGGGAAGCGCTTCCCACCGACGTCGCAACCTTTGTGCATGCACATCCCACGCAGAACGAGTCGCTCGGAGAAGTCATGCTGTCACTGGCCGGTCGGTCGTTGCACATCCATCGGTGATCGCAGAGCCCTCGCATCGAGCGACACCTCTGGTGGCAACTCAACCCGAAAGCCAACTTCTGTCCCAAAGACTCACCGCCAGCACAGCCGAACAACGCCGGCATGGCCGACCGACAACAAGCCGATTCGCATAGGAGAGACATGGACATCGACGTCCGGACACCCGAAAACACCGCCATCGTCCTCATCGACTACGTCAGCGGGTTTGCTCCCCTGATCGCCTCGCAGACCATCGCCGATAACACCGCCGGCGGACGTGCCCTTGCGCAGACTGCCGCGGCTTTCGACGTCCCCTTGATCGTCTCCGTCGGTCCGGAAAGAGACCCCCGTGGGGTGCTCTATCCTGAAATCGCCGAGGCTCTCGCGGGCCGCCCCCCACAGCATCGAGGCTTGACCTTCGATGCCTTCGAGGACGAAGAATTCTCCTCTGCTGTGCATGCAACCGGGCGGAGGCATCTGGTTGTCGCTGGGCTCATGACAGATGGATGCATCACGCACACCGTCCTGAGCGCATTGCGACGTGGATACGAAGTATCCATCGTCGCAGATGCGACAGCCAGCACAAGCGTGACAGCCCACGAAACGGCTATGGCACGCTTCGGTCAACTGGGCGTTACCCCGCGCACGTGGATGTCGCTTGCATCAGAATTTCAGAAATCGTACGCAAACACCGAGACCCTTGCGGCCTACCGTGAAATTCAAGCCAACCTCCCTGGCTACGCAATGCTCAACGCCACACTGGGCAACGCCCGCGAGATCTTCACGACAGCTGCCGCGAGTAACTCGGGAAGATGATTGATGTATCGGAAAGGCTCGGCGCGAGATTGTCACATGTCGCGATCTCGGCGTGGTTCTCATATTTCAGATCCAATCTGCTAGCACATCGGCACCGACCCTTCGGCTACTCGGGCAAGCCAGGCATTCCGACTTGCTGCTCACAAGCACGGAGAGATCCACAAAAGATAAGGAAATGACTATGAGTTCAACTGTGACCGACCATGAGGTCGTGGTCGTCGGAGGTGGGCCGGTCGGCCTCATGATGGCGATAGAACTCGGCCGCCGCGGAGTCGATGTATGTGTGATAGAACGCAGAATCAGTAGGCTTCGTCACCCGCGAGCCATCGGCCTCCATGCGCGAACTATGGAGATCATGCGCCAACTCGGTTGGGCAGAGGATGTCCGGAGGGTAGGCAACCTTCCCTTGGAGAAATGGTCGAGCTTCGGTTATATGACGCGACTGAACGCTCCCGATATCGGTGCGGTGGATCTACTCGCAGATCCTCTCCGAGTCGACCGGGCCTACTCGGAGTCGCCGGAGATGATCGCTTGGTGTGCACAGGACGTTTTCGAACCTCTCCTTGTCGAGAAAAGCGGCGAATTTCCATCGATAACGATTACGACGGGCGAGAAGATCACCGGCCTCGAACAATTCGACGATCACGTCGTCTTGAGTGCGGAAAGCGAAAGCGGTGAAGCGCGGAAGATATCGGCCAAGTATGCCATAGGTGCGGACGGAGCACACAGCACTATCCGCAGAGCGATTGAGGTGCAGGCGTCAGTTTCACCGACAAAAGGACATCAGCTCAACGCTTGCTTCGTCGCCGATCTCAGCCCATATCTGGGAGACCGGAACCACATCCTGTGGTGGATCATCAATCGAGACACGACAGGTGCCTTCTTGACATACGACGGGGACCGGCGGTGGGTTTACAGTTGGGGTTACGATCCCGACCAAGAGTCGATCGAGGATTACCCGCTGGAACGCTGCAGTGAGGTGATTCGAAAGGCAATCGGCGACGCGACCGCAAAGGTGGAGGTCGAGAGTGTATTCCCGTGGACAATCGACGGAGCGATTGCAGACACCTTCTGTATCGGACGAACATTTCTGGTCGGCGATGCAGCCCATCGGCTGCCACCCAGTGGCGGATTCGGAATGAACAGCGGCATCCAGGATGCGCAGAATCTGGCATGGAAGCTCGCGCTGGTGCTTCGCGGACACGCGGCAGAGAGCCTGCTGGACACTTATGACGAGGAGCGCCGTGCAGTCGCTTGGTTCAATCTCGAACAGGTGAACATCAACGTCGAGGCTTCGTCCAAGGTAGGGTGGGTCATGACCGACCCTGATCAATTAGCGCAGATCGAAGAGCCGTCCGGAGAGGCGGTGCGCCAGCAGATCGCAGATGCTATACCGCTGCAAGAGGACCAGTACTGGTCATACGGACAGCAATTCGGATTCTCATACGAGTCGGAAGCCGTTATCGCTGACGGAACGACACCCCCGGCGTCGACTGTCAGCGACTACAAACCAACCGCTACACCGGGTGCGCATGCACCGCATTTATGGCTTCGCGACACACTTGGAAACCGAATTTCCACTGTCGATCTGCTGCACAGTGATTTCGTCCTGCTGACAGCACCGGAAGGCGGAAGGTGGAGAGAAGAGTTGCGTGAGTTGGCGGCTGTCCCGGAGTTGCCTACCATTTCCTCCTACACAATCGGTGACGATGCCGATTTCTCCCTCGAAGATGGTCAGCAGTGGTTACAGCGTTACGGGATCTCCTCGACGGGAGCGGTGCTGGTTCGACCGGACGGACATGTTTGCTTCCGTGCACCCGACGACGCTGATCGGCTGGATTATTCACTCGGAAAAGCATTGAGCCAGTTGTTGCAGATCCCATTGCCACAATAAATGCGGGTAATGGCGGTGCTTGGTAACAGCCATGCGTCCTAAGAGCGCCTATCAGGTTCGGTTGCGGAGTCTTCGCCAGCAGATGAGGGCGGCGGCGAGGTCGAGGAATCCTTGGTGGATGTCGGTGCGTCGTTCCCAGCGGGTGGCCAGGCGGCGGTAGTGGTGTAG
>NZ_VUOS01000046.1 GCF_009829325.1 Nocardia sp. CY41 | reverse complement strand
GATAAGCACTGTGCGGGTCCGCCGCGAACTCTATGGAATACAAGGGAATTCGCGGGCCGTCGGTGTCGATCGGCGAACCGTGCGGTGCGCGACTGTGTGCGGAGGACGGGGACGTCGTCATCGAGAAAGCTCCAGGCGATCGGGCAGCAAGATTCGTGAGCCTAGGCAGCTTGCCCGGCGCCTGCACCGGAAACGCATCGAAGTGACCGGTCCGCGCTATTTGCTATAGAATTGCCCGAGATTCGACGCGTGAACCTGATCGAAGGCTAATCGCACCCGCTGTGCCGAGTGCGCCGGTCCAGCGCAGGGAAAACGGCGGCCGTGCGCAGAACTGCGACCCGAGGACGGCACGCCATGACAGACGTCGACTTTTGCGTAATCGGCGGGGGATTCGCGGGATTGACGGCCGCATTGCGGCTGAAACAGATGGGCCGATCGGTGGCGCTGCTGGAAGCCCGCGACCGGCTGGGCGGACGCACGTTCACCGAGATGCGTGACGACGGGGCGTGGATCGACCGTGGCGGCGCCTGGATCGGGCCGGGTCAAGACCGCGTCCAGGCGCTGATGACCGAGTTCGGAGTGCGGAGCTACAAGCAGTACACCGACGGCGAGGCCATGATGGTGGTCGACGGCAAGCAGCACCGCTACACGGGCACGATTCCGTGGACCATGAGCCCGTGGGCAGCGATGAACCTGGGCGCGGTGTTCCTCGAGCTGGGGCATATGTGCAAGGCGGTTCCGTTGGAAGCGCCGTGGGCGGCGAAGAAGGCCGACAAATGGGATCAGGTCAGTCTGGCGCACTGGTTGGAAACCAATGTCCTGTCCAAACCCGCGCACGATCTGCTGGAGACCGCCATAGCGGGTTGCTACACCTCGGCGGCTTCGGAGGTGTCGTTGCTTTTCGTGCTGTTCCAGATGGCCTCGGGTGGCGGGCCCAGCTTCGTTCTCGGCGTCAAGGACGCGGCGCAGGACGCCCGGCCGATCGGGGGGATGGGCGCGATCTACCGGCCGATGGCGGCCGAACTCGGCGACTCGATCCACCTCTCCCAGCCCGTCCGCTGTATCCACCAGGACGACGAAGGGGTGATGGTCCGCGCGACCGGCATGACGGTGCGCGCACGCCGGGCGATCGTGGCCGTTCCCCTCGCGATCGCGAGCCAGATCTCCTACCGGCCGATGTTGCCCGCCGATCGCTCCTTCCTGCACCAGCGCATGCCGAGCGGCTCGATCATCAAGACCTCCGTCGTCTACGACGAGCCGTTCTGGCGCGACGACGGCCTGTCGGGACAGTCCGTCGCTCCCGGTTCGCCTGCGACCGTCACCATCGATGCGTGCGGGGACACCGGGCACCCGGGCGTGCTGTGCGTCGTCATCGAAGGACCCATCGCGCGGCAGGTCGGCCGGCTCGACGACACCGAGCGCAGGCGCGCCGTCCTCGACGCACTCGTGGAGCGCTTCGGACGCAAGGCCGGCACCCCAGTCGACTTCGTCGAGCAGAACTGGAGCGCCGAGCGTTACTCCGGCGGCGGGATGCTCAGTCACGCGCCGACCGGTGTTCTCACCGAGTTCGGCCGTGCGCTGCGCGAGCCGTGCGGCCGCATCCATTGGGCGGGCACGGAGAGCTCCGCGGTCATGTGCGGCTGGATCGACGGGGCCGTCCGCTCCGGCGAACGCGCGGCCAGCGAAGTGATGGAACACGAGACAGCCGCGGTGGGCTGAAGGGCGGTGCGGTGATGCGAACCGAGGGAGACGTGTGGGACATCGTCAGCAGTGTGGGGCTGACCGCGTTGGGCGTGGCGACGTTTCGGGCGCTGGAAGCGGCTTCGCCCGATCCACTGATCCGGGACGAGTACGCGCCGCTGTTCGTCGCGGCTTCGGGTCATCCGCATTTCACCGAGCTGCTGGCGGACCCCTCCCCGCTCGACGGTATTCCGCTGGTCCCCGGGTTCATGGGCTTCCGCACGAAGTTCTTCGACGATTTCTTCTCCGCGGCCGCGGCGGCGGGCGTCCGGCAAGCCGTGATCGTCGCCGCGGGGTTGGACGCGCGGGCGCATCGCCTCGACTGGCCCGCCGAAACCACCGTCTTCGAGATAGATCAGCCCAAAGTCCTGGAATTCAAGGAGAGGGTCCTCACCGAGCACGGTGCGCGGCCGAAGGCCGATCGGCGGACGGTGGCCGTGGACCTGCGAGACGACTGGCCCGCTGCGCTGCGTGCCGCGGGATTCGATCCCGGCGCACCCACCGCATGGTCGGCGGAGGGGCTGCTGCCCTACCTTCCCGGTGCGGCGCAGGACCGGTTGTTCCAGCACATCGATGAACTGTCCGCACCCGGCAGTCGCCTCGCTGTGGAGAGCTTCGTGGCGGGCGCCGACGTCAAACGTTTCGCGAGTATCGAGGCGAAGTACTTCGATCGCTACAACCCGTTCGGCGACGTCGATCCGGCCGAGCTGTTCTACGACGACGAGCGGGCCGATCCAGCGCAGTGGCTGGCCGATCACGGCTGGTCGGTGCGGCGCTTCAGCCCGGGCGAGCTGGCCGCGTCCTACGGGCGCTCGGTGCCGGACCTCCCCGACGACCTCGACGACCTGTGGCGGCAGCCGAGGCTGCTGATCGCGCAGCGCTAGCCCTCGCTACATCTTGGCGCTGCGGGCCATGACGAAGCTGTAGAGCCCGTAGGTGATGATGCCCAGCCCGGCGACGAGGAGCAGAGCCATGCCGAACGGTTGCGCGCCGAGCGTCTTGATGGCGCCGTCCAGCCCGGCGGACTTGTTCGGATCGGATTGCGTCGCGGCGAGGATCACCAGCAGTCCGACCGCGGCGACGGCCAAGCCCTTCGCGATGTATCCCACGGTGCCGAGCCGCCGCACGAAGGCGCCCTGGCTGCCGCGGAGATCGTCGAGGAAGCTCTGGCTCGCGCCCTTGTACACGTGGTAGCCGCCGACCCCGATGACGACCAGCCCGCCCACCACGAGAGCGACCGTTCCCGCCGTGTGCTGCATCAGGCGTGCGGTGAGTCCGACACTCTGACTGCTGCTCGACTGCCCACTTCCCTGGGCGAAACGGAACGCGGTGACCGCCAATCCCAGGTAGACCACGAACAGCGAGAACGCTTTGACGCGATCGAACGCTTCGGATTTCTTGCTGTCGGAAGCGGGTTTGGACGCGTGGCCCAACATCGTCTCCACCAGCCGCCACAGCGCCATCAGCAGAAACGCGACCGTGGCCCCCCAGAGGGTGAGGGCGCCGCCGGGTTTGTCGGCCAGCTCCGCCATGGCCCCGGATTGATCCGCGCTGCCCCCGCCGCCGAACGCGAGCCGAATGGCGATATAGCCGATGAGCAGGTGGACGAGCCCGGACATGACGTAGCCCGCGCGAGCGAGCCCCGCGAACACGCCGTTCTGCGCGATCCGCTCGGCGGTGGACGAGGCGCGCGAATAGTTCGTCTGAGTCATGGTGCTTCTCCGTACGGGTGCTTCGGCCGGGGCCGCTCACAGAACATCGAGCGGTTACCCATCTCCGCGGAAAAAGCACACGGCTACCGCCCGAATCACGCCAGGGAGAGATCGACATCGCGTAGAGGGGCGGGTCTCCACGCGCCGGGCCTGGTCGTAGCGGATATCGTTGGCATCCCCTGCGACCAGGCCCGGCTTCGAAGCGTCTGAATACTCCTCAGGGTCATCTCTCAGACGGTTCGGATACCAGTGCAGGCGCTGGGCTTCGCATGGTGCCCGCTGCGATACCGGCGCCCGCGAGGGCGATGACAGCCGCGCCCAGGAAAGCCGCGGAGAAGCCGTCGGTCAGCCTCGGCAGATCACCGAGATCATCCGTGCCGTAGGCGGTCGCAACCGCCGTCATCGCGGCCAAGCCGAGAGCGGAACCGACCTGGTAGCTCACATTGACGATGCCGGAGGCCAGACCACCCTCCTCGGGTCGCGCCGCGGAGATGGCGGTACCGAGCGACGGAATGAACGCCAAGGACATGCCTGCTGCGGCCACCAGCGAGGCGGGCAGCACATCAGCCCAGAAGTTGCCGGTCGGACGCACCAGCGCCATGATGCCCAGACCCAGGCCCAGCACCACCAAGCCCGTCACGATCATCGGCTTGGCGCCGAAGCGCCGCATCGCCCGCGGAGCCAGGACGATCATTCCGAGCATGATCAACGTTGTCATCGGCAGCAGCGCCGCACCGGAGGGAAATGCGCTGTAGCCCAGCACTTGCTGCAGATACAGATTCAGGAAGAACCACATCGGTACCCACGCCGCGCCCAGTAGCAGCTGCGCGATGTTGGCGGCAGCGAGGTTCGGCGCCGCGAAGATGCCCAGACGCATCAGAGGCTCGTTGCGCCGGGACTGAACCAAGACGAAACCGGCGAGCAACGCGGCCGCCGCGCCGAGGGCAACCCAGGTCTGTCCGGAATTCCAGCCGACCTCGGGCGCCCGCACGATTCCGTAGACGGCCACAGCCAATCCGGCCGTCACCGAGACCGCTCCGAGCAGGTCGACCGAACCCGAACGCGCAGGCGCCGTCGGCATCAGAGCGGGGACGGCGATCAAAGCGAGAATCGCGATCGGGACGTTGATGTAGAAGACCCAGGGCCAGCTGACGTACTCGGTGATGACGCCGCCGAGGAAGACGCCCGCGGTACCACCGGCCGGGGCCGCTGCGCCGTAAACAGCGAGGGCCTTCGTCAGCTCCTGCGGCGAGGACCCGAACAGCATCATGAGCAATGTCAGCGCCGAAGCCGCGATCAGTGCCGCGCCGGCACCCTGCACGGCGCGGCCGGCGAGCTCGACGCCCACAGTGCCCGCCGCGCCGGCGATCAGCGAGCCGACGAGCAGGACCAGCCAGCCCGCTCCGAACACCCGGCGGGCACCCAACAGGTCCGATAGTCGTCCTCCGAGCAGCAACAATCCGCCGAAGGCAACGACGTAGGCATTGAAGACCCAGGTCAAGTTCTCCTGGGAGAACCCTAGTTCGGTCTGCATCTTCGGCAGTGCGATGCCGATGATCGAGGTGTCCATGATGACCATGAACTGAGCAGCGGCAATCACCGCGAGCGCCAGCCACTTTCGCGTGGACGGCGCAGTTCCGACAGACATTTCGATTCGCCTTTCGGTATCGAGAAACTCAACGGGCGAGTCACCATACCCCCCTAGGGTATCCGGATGTCAAGCCTGCGTCATGCGCTGAAAAGGGCGACAACTACGACTTGCAGCATACCCGTAGGGGGTATACGGTTTCGATGTCCCGCTGCCGACGACAACAGGAAGATCACGACGATGAGCACCTCGAACCATCTCCACGACACCCTGCACGCCACCCACGGGCACCACGGGGCAGACGGCGGACACGCTGCCGCCCCTGCCGATCACAGCTCAGGTCAGGCGCACAACGGCCATCACCCAGCCGATGCCACCGGACATTCCCATCACGACGCTCCGACTTTTCCCGGTGGGCTGCTGATCACCCAGGACGGGTACTCGCTCGAACTGGAGGACACCGTGCTGCAGCCGGGCGAGATCGACTTCCGGTTCCGCATCACCGGTCCGGACGGGCGGCCCGTCACCGACTACGCCCCCATCCACGACCGAGACCTGCATCTGATCGTTGTGCGTCGGGAACTGACCGGCTTCTGGCATGTCCATCCGCAGCTCGGCGCCGACGGCACCTGGTCGGTGCGTCTCGACCTGCCCGAGGCAGGCGCCTACCGAGTCTTCACCGATATCGCACCCCGCGAGCTCGGCCGCACCATCACTCTCGGAGCGGACCTCGCCCTCGCCGGAAACTATGCCCCGCTCCCGGTCCCCGCCCCGGCCCGCATCACCGTCGTGGATGGCTACGAGGTCGAACTGCGCGGCGAACTGACCACGGGCGATGGGGGTCTACTCGCCCTCACCGTCCGCAAGGACGGCGCCCCGGTCACGGACCTGCAGCCCTACCTAGCGGCCTTCGGACACCTCGTCGTCATCCGGGCCGGCGACCTGGCTTACGTCCACGTCCACCCGAACGGCGAGCCGGGCGACGGAGTGACCGCCCCCGGCCCGGATATCACCTTCCACACCGCCGCGCCCGGACCCGGGACCTACCGTCTGTTCCTCGACTTCAAGCACGAGCGAACCGTCCGCACGGCGGCCTTCACCCTGCCTGCCCACGCACCCGGCCAACACTGACCATCGGACCGGTTTCCGCCGAGCCCCCGACCGCCCGAGGGAGATCCCATGCACTGCCGCTGTCCATCGATTCGCGCCCCGCCCCGCCTACTCCATCCGAGGAAGTGCTTCCGAGATGATCACCTCGTTGTTCCAATCCGCTCCCCGAAGGAGCCCTTCCCGCCGGATCGGCTCACCGATGCCATCCGGATCGACGAACGCCACTACGAGCACACGCATATGTTCGTCATCGACGCCGAGCACCCACGATGGCCGTCACGAGCGGTCCACCCGACAGCGTTGGCCGGATGAGGGCAACGACGAAGGCGGTCCGGATTCCGGACCTGGCCTCTTGTCCGAGTGGAGCGAAGAGGACTCGAACCCCTGACCCGCTCGTCAGAACGTCAAATCGAACGGCGGCAACGCAGATTCCGGGCCCCTGCGCCCGAGGCGGTCCGCCACGCCCGAGCAGACGATTGAGCAGGGAAAAGGCTGCGCGACCGACGATCGCCCCTTCAGCTCCGCGACGGTATTCCGTCGGAGCGTCATAGCTCGGACCATGCGACTGCGAACCAAGGTGAGGTTCGTCCAGCTAACAGCTGGAGGTGGAAGTCGGGGCCTTCATGTGTCCGACCATCTTCGGGATCGGTGAGTTGACTGATGGTGCAGATGTAGTCACCGTTTGGGAGTTCGATACCAGACCCGTAGATATCCTTGTCGTCGTCCACGGCGGAGTCCGCGAACTGGGCAGCCATGGTAACCGTGTCCAAATTGACGACGACCAGCTCACCGCGGGTCACGGTGATGGGGCCGGAGATCTGCTTGATGAGCGGCAGCCGCGGATCTACCGGCGAATCCGAAAGTTCGATCCGCCATCGCTCCTCACCGCCGGTTCCCCAGAGCAGCATCGTCCGCTGCCGCATCGCTGATTCGACGCGCTCGAACAGCATCTCCAAGGTCCAGTCTTCGCCCACGAACGACGTGTACGCGTGTGGGTCGACAAGACCGAGGAACCCCGAGTCATCGGTCATTTCGTCGATCCGATGCCGAAGCTGCGCCATGCCGTGGTCCTCCCCGGATTGATCACCCAACCATACCGGCACAATGCTCGGTCGAACCCCGAGCTCATCTACCGGTTCGAGTTTCATCCATGCCCGTCGGGCGGTTGAACCCGCCTCACGCACCCGTATGCCGCAGGCGCTCGGCGTCATGGGATCCACTGCGGCGCAGGATATCCGCACATACCGAGTATCGGATGTGTCGTCGGGTTGGAGCGGTCCGCAGGATGGCCGACTGGACAGTCCCGACAGCGGGCTGCATTGTGCTGGTACAGGTCAGGGCTCGAGCACGATTTTGCCGTGGGTGTGCCCGCGTTCGAGTTCGGCGTAGGCCTGGCGGACCTGTGTCAACGGGTAGACGTTCGCGATCGGGACTTCGAGGTGTCCTTCGGAGATCAGAGCGGCCAATTCTCCGAGTACCTCGGCACCCGGCCTGGCGTTCGTCCCGGGTTCGGTCTTGACTCCGTACTTCGCGGCCGCTGCGAAATCGGCGATGGTGTCGATCCGCTCGACCGCGACGCCGAGGGCAAGGGCCAGTTCGACGTACCCGCCGCCGTGGGTGTCGATGAAGGCATCGATGCCGCACGGCGCGGCGACCTTGATCCGGTCGATGGCGCGGTCACCGTAACCGACGGGAATCACGCCGTGGCTTCGCAGCCACTCGTGGTTGTGCTCGCTCGCCACGCCGATGACCGTGGCCCCGGCACGGCGCGCGAGCTGAACGGCGAGCGAGCCGACTCCTCCGGCTGCCGCGGAGACGACAACGGTCTCCCCCTTGTCGAGTCGCATGGAATGTACTGCCCCCCAAGCGGTCACGCCGGCGACGTAGAGGCCGCCCGCCACCTCCCATGAGACGTTCTTCGGTTTGGGTGTGAGGTTGTCGACGTCGACCAGGACCAACTCGGCCTGGGCGGCCCGCTTCTCGGAGAACCCGATCACCTCGTCGCCGACCGAGAATCGGTCGACTCCGGCGCCGACCTCGGCGACAACCCCGGCGAGATCGCTGCCTTGCCCGGACGGAAATGTCGAGGGAAAGATGTCGGCCATCGCGCCGGTGCGGATGGCCGCCTCACCGGGGTTGATGCCTGCCGCCTTCACCCGAACCAAGACCTGCCCGTCGTCAGGCACGGGGCGGTCGACGTCGTCGATCCGCAAGACCTCGATTCCGCCGAACTGGTCGTACCTGACTGCCTTTGTCATGGTCTTGCTTCTCCTCCGATGCGCGACGCGCGGCCGGCCTCGAGAACGGGAATGGTGGGCACCGGTGTGCCCGTCACCAGGGCACCGTTCCGGCGTCGTCGAAGAATCCGCCGGTCGGTCCGTCGTCGGGCAGGGTCGCGAGGTGAATCGCGATGGCCGCGCCCTGTCGCGGTGTACGGACGCCGCGAAAGCCGTTGAGGTCGGTGGCGGTGAAACCGGGGCAGCCGGAGTTGATCAGGATGTTGGTGTCGCTCAGTTCCTTGACGTATTGGATGGTGAGGGCGTTGAGGAAGGTCTTCGACGCCAGGTAGGCGGCGGGAACCGGGCCCATGTCGATGCCGGGCGTGGTTTGCAGGGTGAGCGAGCCGACGCTGCTGGACATGTTGACGATCCGCGGTGCGGCCGAGGCGCGCAGCATCGGCAGCATCGCGTTGGTGACTCGGATGACCCCGATCACGTTTGTTTCCACGACAACTCGCACGGTCGCGGGATCGACCGTGGTCGATGTCTGCGGCATACCGCCGGTGATCGCGGCGTTGTTGACCAGGACGTCGAGCCCTCCGGCATGGTCGGCGATCAATTCGGCCGCCGCGGCCACACTTGCGTCGTCGGTCACGTCGAGCGGCACACCGAACGCATCGGTCCCGGCCGCGCGCAGTTTCTGCACCGCGGTGTCGCGGCGTTGCCGATCGCGCGCGCCCACACCGATTCGCCAGCCGAGCGCGCCCAGGCCGGCGGCGATCTCATATCCGATTCCCTTGTTCGCGCCGGTCACCAGCGCGATCGTCTGTTCACTCACACCGCCGATCCTGCTGCGGCTGCGGGTGCGGCGTCCAAGACCGATCGGGTGGGCGGCGATACCGCACGGGTATTGATCGTGGTCAGCGCCGTATACCATGACCCGGTGGAGACGCGGGAGATGCGATACTTCGTCGCCGTCGCCGAGGAGTTGCACTTCGGGCGGGCGGCACAACGGCTCGCGATCGCGCAACCACCACTATCGCGAGCCATCCAGCAGCTCGAGCGGCGGCTCGGAGTCGTCCTGCTGCACCGCACCGCTCGCGCCATCGCCTTGACCGAGGCCGGGGCGGTGCTGCTGCGGGAGGCCCGGACCGCGCTCGACGCGGTCGAAGCCGCCGAGCGGCGAACCCGCCGCGCCGCGGCCGACCAGCCCGGTGTGGTGCTGGCCACCAAGGCCGGAGCGTCCAGCGAACTGTTGTCGAAGCTGCTGCACGCCTACGCCGCCGAACCGGGCGCCGTGGCAGTCGAGGTGATGCTGTGCGGGCCGGGCCAGCCGGAAAGTCTGCTGCGCACCGGGCGTGCCGACGTTGCTCTGCTCCACCGGCCTTACGACACGACAGCCGGATTCGACACCGAGGATCTGCACACCGAACAGCAGGTCGTGGTCCTGCCTGCGGGTCATCCCCTCGCCGACCGGGCGCATGTGCCGTTGGCCGAGGTCGACACACTGACGAACCTGCCACTGCCGCGCTGGCCTGGACCGGATGGCAGCTATCCGGACGGCCCCGGCCCGCAGGTGCGCGACCATACCCAACTATTCCAACTGATCGCGCTCGGACTGGCCTGCGCGGTCGTGCCGGAGTCGCTGCGAACCCAGCTCCGCGATGATCATGCCGTCGTGCCCGTGCCGGACGCACCGGCCGTCACGACCGTCATCGCTTGGCCACCACACAGCAGATCCAAAGCCGTTGCCGACCTCGTCCACACCGCGACGCGCCTCTAACCGGCACCACTGTTCGCCCGCCGCGTTCTCCGAACAATCGAGCCGCGGTATCCAGGACGTGCGACACCACTGTGAATCCCCTCCCGCTGGGGGCGCGATCATGATGGAGTCCCGTCATGGCAAGCGCGATAGTCACTATCGGAGCGTGCCGACGGGCTGGATCGAATGAGCATCGTTCGAGGACCCTGCTGGGAGAGCATGGGTGCGACGCCCTCACGTTCCGGTTGGCGGTCCAGCCGTCTCATCGGATGCTGATGTGATAGACGCGCAGCCATTCGGCGATCTGTAACAGGAACGACAGCGTGTCCGCGGAGCGCCACATGCCCTGCGCGCCGAGCGGGCCGGCCAGCAGGTCGAGCACGGCCTCCCGGCGCACCAGCGGCAGTATCGGTGAGTCGGGGTCGGCGAGTTCGGCCCGCATCTCCTGACGTAGCGCCTGTTCGTAGGCCCGGTGCTGGCTGACCGGGAACGAGGTCTTCTTCCGGTCCAGCACCGGAGTCGGCAGCAGGTCGGCGACCGCGTTCCGTAACAAGCTTTTGACCCGCCCATCGGCGGTCTTGAACGCCCACGGGGTGTTCCACAGGTACTCCACCAGCCGGTGATCGCAGAACGGCACTCGGACCTCGAGCCCGACTCGCATGCTCATCCGGTCCTTGAAGTCCAGCAGCATGGTCAGCCATCGAGTCAGGTTGACGTAGAACATTTCCCGGATTCGCGCGTCGGCCGGTACCTCACCGTCCAGCACCGGTACTTCGGCCATGGTCTGCGCGTAGCGGTCGGCGATGTACTCGTGCGGCCGCAGCAACCGCCACAGCTCGGGATTCAGTATCGGCTCGAACGCGGCCACCGAGACCGCCCACGGGAACGTGGCGGCGTCGAGCATCCGCCGATCGAAAAACCATAGGTAGCCACCGAACACATCGTCGGCCGACTCGCCGGACAGTGCCACCGTCGAGTGCCTCTCGACCTCGCGGAACAACAGGTATTGGGCGGCGTTGGTGTCGGCGAGGCCGGGCAGGTCGCGGGCACGCAATACCTCGGACCGGGCCTTGATCACCTCGTCGGTGCGCAGCAGCAACTCGGTGTGGTCGCTGCGCACGTGCCGTGCCACCATCCGCGCGAACGGGGTGTCCTGTTCCGGGCGGACCGCGCTGGGCTGGAAGTTGTCCCGGTTTCCCTCGAAGTCGATCGAATACGTCGCGAGCCGGCCGCGCTCGTCCCGGTTCAGCACACCGGTAGCCAGGGCGTATCTCGAGCACACATTGCACTGCCACCGCGACAATCCCGCGACCGAGTGCCCGCATATGGCCGAGGACATCGATGCCCGCCTGGCGCGCGGGCACGCGGAAAACCCTTGACCAGCGGACGACAAAGTCGCCGCTGTGGATGTCAGCAGCTCACCGCCACCGAATATCGTGTCGATCTGCCCGGCGATCCACCCCAGCCGCCTGACCGCGGAACACGTGAGAGGGGCAAGATAAAACAGGTCAGGCCCGGTTGAAACCGAGCCTGACCTGATGTTCCCGTGGAGCTAAGGGGACTCGAACCCCTGACCCCCACACTGCCAGTGTGGTGCGCTACCAGCTGCGCCATAGCCCCTGGTTGGTTGCGCTCCGGGCGTCCCCGCCGCGCTTGAATGAAGTTACACCAACGGTATGTCGCCAACCAAATCGCCCCGATTCAGGGGGTGACAAGACGGAGCGGGAGGCTTAGTATCGAACATGTGTTCGAGTGAATTTCTAGAGTGTGGGGTGAGGGGCGAGAGCCGGTGGACGCTCGGAACGGACGGAGCAGATGGGGTTGCTGTTTTGCCCGTTCCGGGTGTCCGGCGGTCACCTCGGTGGAGCCAGGCGGGCGGAAGTGAGACCTCTCGAGGTGCGGTCTAGGGGCAGGGGGCCGGATCGCACTGTCGAGTGCGCGGGCCGGGCAGCGGCAGGTGGAGCCGCTGCCCGGCCCCAAGCCAACCGAAAACTCGGCGAGCGACGATCTCGGGGGCTGGGGATGTCGGGTCGTGCCGTCGAGTGGGCCGGGGCGTCGATTTGGTGGAGTCGACGTTCCGGCCCTTTCCGTTCATCGAGCGTCCGCACCTCGTGGTGAGACCGGATTCGAACTCCTCCGGATCCGTTGGCTCGAGCCACGAACCGCCCACCACTCACTTGGTGAGCGAGACCACCCAGTTCTCGTCGTTGGTGTCGACCTTCGTCGTCCCGTCGAAGACTGCGGGTGTGGCCGCCGAGCCGCCCAGGGCCTCGCCGAGCGCTGCCGCCTGCGCCATGGCGGTGGCGCGCGCGGAGTCGACCTTGGCGCCGGTCGCGACGCACTGCCGGACCGATTCGGTAGCTCCGGCGTCGCCCGCGATCGCCGCCAGCTCGTCGTTGCTCAGATCCGCGCCGCCTTCGCTGGGACGCTTCGTGGTGAACAGTTCGGTGTGGAACTTCGAGTAGACCGGACCGGAACCCGATTCGGCCACACACTGGTTCGCGGCGACGGCGCGGGTCGAATAGTCCTTGCTCCGGGAGCGCGCGTCGAGGAAGTTCACCAGGCGATAGCGCACCGCCAGCGCGCCCTCATCGATCTGCTGCGCGATCTCCTGGCCGTAGATGCGTTCCAGGCTGCCGCAGCCCGGGCACAGCGGGTCCTCGAAGATGTCGATGGTCTTCTTCGCGTCCGGTCGGCCGAGCAGAATCGCACCGTTCGGCTCGAGCTGCGAGTGCACCGCGGGATCGCGCACCGAACCGTAGCCGTCGTTGCGAACGGCCGCGTCGTCGCGCCCCCAGCGAATCGCCGCGATGACGATCAACACGATCACCACGAGAGCGACCGCACCGAGGGCATAGGTGGTCGCACTGGACATCGGCCTGGGGGTGTACTTCGAACGCGATTCGCTCACAGGGACACTTTGCCGCAACGAACCGCCATCCCCACCGCCGGGCCAGTCATCCGACGGCCTGTTCGCGCGCATCGGCACCGACTCCAGCGGATCCGGCATCGGCCACGCGGTCGGTTCGCCCACACCTCCACCACCGTCACATCCCCGAGGGTGGGTTTCGGGCTTCCGCGCTCCGCGTCGCGACAGCCGTTACCTCCGTAAAAGAGCCCCTGTCGCTTGCCCACATGGCAGTTCACCGACGGACATCAGCGACTGTTCCGGGAACGGGGTGCCCACCGCGCGGCACCAGCGATGGGAGAACGGCACCGACCGGACTACCGCGGCCGGCCGCCGACCATCACCTGCTCTCAGCGCCCCCGGCGGGTACGCCGCTCCGGCCGCCGACGCTTGCGGCGGGACATCGGCCGCCCCGGAGCGGCCGGCTCCGCCCCGTCCGAGCCGACGACCGTGGTACTCGTGGTCAGCACAGGGCTGGATTCGGCGCTGCGGCGATCGCCGATCACAGCCCGAGGACGACCAGCCGAACTTTCGGTTTGCGCCACCGCGCCGACACCATCCGGCTCCGATTCGGCATGACCGGCCACCGCGCGCGAATCGCTCACGTCCTGCGCACGATCACCCACTCCGGCCCCTGGCTCGGCCACCGCGGGCACCGGACTGTCGGCTACCGGCGCGGCCGCCACCTCGCTCACCGCGCGCTCGATCCGATCCGGTCGGCGTTCGGCGTCCTGCCGTTCGGACGGAATGTCCGCGTGAACCGGAGCTCCCCGCCGCAACGGCTCGGGCACGACGGCCCAGACGAGCGCGACGACGGCGAGCAGCGCGCCGGTCACCCCGAGGGCCAGACCGTAGGACAACTGCTGGGCCACGGCGCCCACGGCGACCGGTCCGATGACGGTGCCGAGGTCGGCGGCCATCTGGAAACCGGCGAGCACCGGTCCACCGCGCGCCTTGGGCCCGATGACGTCGGCGACGGCTGCCTGCTGAGCCGGCGTGAACAGGCCGGAGCCGAGCCCGGCCAGGAACGAGGTGGCGAGCAGCCAGGGCAGGTCGGTCGCCAGGCCGAGCCCCGCCGTGCCCGCCGCGCACACCAGCGAGCCGACGACCACGAACGGTTTGCGCCCCCATCGGTCGGACAATCGCCCGGAGGCGAACAGCACCGCGACGTTGCCCGCGGCGAACACCGTCAACGCGACACCGGCCATCCCCGGCGCCTGGTGCAACACCTCGACGACGAGCAACGGCACCAACGCCATCCGGACGCCGAACACGGCGGCGCCATTGGCGAAATTCGACAGCAGCACCGCCCGGTACTCCGGCCGCGCCCAACCCTCCCGGAAGGACATCATCCGCACCCCACCGGCCGGCTCCGGCGCGGCCAGTTCCGAATGCCGCAAGCTCAGGTGCACCACCACGCTGACCAGGAACAGCGCCACGGCGTAGATCACGAACGGCCAGCGCAGCCCGAGCCCGGACAACCCGCCACCGACCAGCGGCCCGCTCACCGAACCGACGAGGAAACTGGTGGACCACAGTCCGGAGACCCGGCCGCGCTGTTCCGGCGGCGACATCCGGATGACCAGCGCCAGCGACGAGACGGTGAACATCGTCGAGCCGATGCCGCCGAGCGACCGCAACACCATGAGCTGCCAGTAACTCTGGGCCAGCGCGCTGGCGCCGGTGGACGCCGCGACGATCAGCAGCCCGCCGAGATAGACCGACCGCTCCCCCAGCCGCTGCACCAACCGCCCGCTCACCGGCGCGAACAGCAACCGCATCAGGGCGAACGCGGAGACGATGGCCGAGGCGGCCGCCACGCCGACGCCGAATCCGCGGGCGAACTGCGGCAGCACCGGGGCGACCAAGCCGAAGCCGATGGCGATGACGAAAGCGCCCCCGACCAGCACCCAGATCTCGGTGGGCAGGGGCTTGGATCTACCGGTCACCGGTCAGCGCCTGCCCCACCAGTTCCTCCGCGGCCGTCTGCACCTCGGCGAGGTGCTCGGGACCGTGGAACGACTCCGCGTAGATCTTGTACTTGTCCTCGGTGCCGGAGGGGCGAGCGGCGAACCACGCGTTCTCCGTGGTCACCTTCAGTCCGCCCAGCGGCGCGCCGTTGCCCCGCGCCCTGGTGAGCACGGCGGTGACCGGTTCCCCGGCGATCTCCTTCGTGGTGATCATGTCCGGAGTCAACTTCGCGAGCAGCTCTTTCTGTTCCGCGGAGGCGGGCGCGTCGATCCGCGCGTAGGCGGGGCTGCCGTAGCGGCGCTCGAGCTCGACGTAGCGCGCCGACGGACTCTGGCCGGTGACCGCGGCGATCTCGCCCGCGAGCAGCGCGAGCAGGATGCCGTCCTTGTCGGTGGTCCAGACCGTGCCGTCCATCCGCAGGAACGACGCGCCCGCGCTCTCCTCGCCGCCGAAGGCCAGGCTGCCGCTGAACAATCCCGGAACGAAGAACTTGAATCCGACCGGCACCTCGTGCACATCGCGGCCGAGCACGGAGACCACCCGGTCGATCATGGACGAGGTCACGGCGGTCTTGCCGATCTTGGTCAGCGCGTCCCAGCCCATCCGGTTGGCGACCAGGTATTCGATGGCCACCGCCAGGAAGTGGTTCGGATTCATCAACCCGCCGTCGGGCGTGACGATGCCGTGCCGGTCGGCATCGGCGTCGTTGCCGGTGGAGATGTCGTAGTCGTCCTTGATCGCGACCAGCCCGGCCATCGCGTAGCGGGAGGACGGGTCCATCCGGATCTTGCCGTCGCTGTCGAGCGTCATGAACCGCCAGGTGGGATCCACGAACGGATTGACCACCTCGAGTTCGAGGTCGTAGCGCTGGCCGATCTCCTCCCAGTAGTCGACACTGGCGCCACCCATCGGGTCGGCGCCGAGCCGGATGCCCGCGCCGCGGATCGCGTCCAGGTTCAGCACGTTGGGCAGGTCCTCGATGTAGTGGTCGAGGTAGTCGTACCGCTCGACGCCGGTGGCCAGCGCGCGCTCCAGCGTGGTGCGCTTGACCCCGGTGAGCCCGTCGCGCAGCAGTTCGTTCGCGCGGGCGGCGATGGCGTCGGTGGCCGTGTTGTCGGCCGGGCCGCCGTGCGGCGGGTTGTATTTGAATCCGCCGTCGCGCGGCGGATTGTGCGAGGGGGTGACCACGATGCCGTCGGCCTGATGCTTGGCGCCGCCCCGATTGTGGCGCAGCACAGCGTGACTGAGCGCGGGCGTGGGCGTGTAACGGTCGCGCGCGTCGATCACCGCGGTGACGTCGTTGGCGGCGAGCACCTCGAGCGCGGTGGTCCAGGCGGGCTCGGACAGGGCGTGCGTGTCCCTGGCGAGATAGACCGGCCCGGTGATGCCCCGGGTGGCGCGGTACTCCACGATCGACTGGGTGATCGCCAGGATGTGCGCTTCGTTGAAGGCGCCGTCCAGGCTGGAGCCGCGATGTCCCGACGTGCCGAACGCCACTTGCTGAGCCGGATCCCGCGTGTCCGGCACCCGGCTGTAGTACGCCGTCACCAGATGGGCGATGTCTTCCAGATCGGTGGGACGTGCGGGACGCCCGGCTCGATCGTGGGCCATGCTCGGGTCTCCCTTCCGTATCGGCTGCGCCCGGCTCGTCATGAGGATCATGTCCACGACCACCCGGTCACCGCCGACCCCACGGCCACGTCCCGCTCGGCCACCTGCCGGAACGTCTCGCAGCCGTACATGCTGAACGTGGTCGGCACGGTGCGGAAGCCCGCTTCCGCGGCGGCGAGCGGCCGAGCGCCCGCCGACGCGCCGCTCAGATCGCCGAGCCGCGCCGAACCGACAATGGTAACGGCCGCCCCGTGCGGCGGCATCGGCGAGGCGAAAAGGGCTGGTGCCCTGCGGTCCGTGGAAGATCGGCGGGTATCGGACTTTCCGCGCGGTCTTCTCATCGCTCACCTTCCTGCCACTGGTCCACCGGCGACAGAGTGACGTTGACGGAGGTGAACAGTTCGGCGTTCCGTTCGACGAAGGCGCGCAGGCGTTCCGGCTCGTCGACCAGTATCAGCAGCAACGGAAGGTGGTCGGCGACATCCAGAATGCGAGTGGTGTGCACATGCGAGGACGCGCCGTAGCCCTCGATGCCGCGCCACACACTGGCGCCCGCCAGGCCGGCATCTCTGGCCCGGCGCACGATCTCGTGATAGAGGGGCGTGTGCCGCCACTTGTCGTCCTCGTCGAGCAGCACGGTGAGCCGCGCCGCGGGGCGCCATCGTCCCGCCGTGGCGGCGCCCGCTTGCGAACCACTCATTGCCTGCCCCCTTCCGTGTGCCGTTCCCGTCGATCGCCGAGCCGAACCAGGTACCCACCGTGCCATGCCCGCACCGGGCTCCGCCGTCCCGGCTACGCCGACCGCCACTCCCCGAGGCGGACGGGCGCGGGAGTGCCGCGCCCGGTCCGAGGAGTCTACGAACCTCGCGGACAGGGTGGAGAGGGTGGTGCGACCGCCGGGTACGCCGATGCCGAGAAGGGTGCGCAGCAGTCTCTTGGCTACCCGCGCCGAAGCGGCCGGAATCATCGGGATTCCGAGTGCCGGGCATCCCATGACCTGTACCGCGTAGGCCGGACAGCGGACCGCTCACCTCTGCACGAGACCGGGTCGAGCACAATGCCGGTGGCGTTCAGCCAAGCCCGCCACCGCTACTTACCTCGTATTTTGCACCAATAGTGGTGACTGGGGAGCACTTTGCCGCGCACAGCGGACGGGGACCGCGTGTCGTGCACGACGCCGATCGGACTTCGATTGCACCGTTTCCTACCACGGAAAGGTTCGCCTCCACACGGAATCGGCCTCTTCCAGCGGTCGACCGGCAATCACAGTGCCACGGCTTCGATCGCCCCGCGATACACGGCCCGCGCCGGGGACGAGATCGCGCGAGCCCCGCCCATCGACGACGGCCGCCGCCCCTGCGACGGAGTCGCGGAAGCGGCGGCCGCTGTGCACCAGGTCGGCAGTGGCGCACTCGGATCAGTGCGCGAGCACCGGCTCTCCCTCCGCGGGCACCGGAGCGGCGCTCGGCATGAGCACCGCGGTGAGGATGCCGCCCGCCACGAAGATCGCCGTGGCCCACCAGAAGCTGGTGATGTAGCTCTCGATCGCGGACTGGGCGATGGTCAGCGGGTCCGGGGTGCGGGTGGACAGGTAATCGGTGGCCGCGGACGCCGCGATGGTGCTCAGCAGCGCCGTGCCGATCGACCCGCCGACCTGCTGGCTGGTGTTGATCATGGCCGAGGCCACGCCCGCGTCCTCGTGCTGCACGCCCGAGGTGGCGCCCTGGAAGGCGGTCGACATCGCCCCGCCGAGGCCGAGACCCAGCAGGATCAGGGCGGGCAGGATGTGGGTGACGTAGCCGGTGTCCAGGCCGATCCGGGTCAGCCAGGCCATCCCCGCCGCCGCGATCAGGAAGCCGCCGCTGACCACGATCTTCGGGCATTTCGGCAGCAGCAAGGACGGCGCGGTGGTCGAGGAGGCCACCATGGCGGCGACCATCGGCAGGAACGCCACGCCGGTCAGGATCGGCGAGTATCCCAGGGTCAGCTGCATGTAGTAGGTGAGGAACAGGAAGATCGCGAACATCCCGATGCCCATGACGAACACCGTCAGATAGGAGGTGCCGCGCATCCGGTCGAGCACGATCCGCATCGGCAGCAGGGGGTGCGCGACCCTGGTCTCCAGCCAGGCGAACACCGCGATCAGCGCCGCGCCGCCGAGCAGGAAGGCGAGGGTGACGCCGTTGGTCCAGCCGTCCGATTCCGCGTGCGAGAACCCGTAGACGATGCCGAACAGGCCCGCGGTGACCACGACCGTGCCGGGGATGTCGAGCTTGGGCCGTTCGGTGGCGGCATGCTTGGCCAGCAGCAGCACCGCACCCACCAGGGCGACGGCGGCGAAGGCCAGGTTCACGAACATCACCCAGCGCCACGAGGCCCACTCGGTGAGCGCGCCGCCCAGCAGCAGGCCGATCGCGCCGCCGGTGCCCGCGACGGCGCCGAAGATGCCGAACGCCTTCGCTCGCTCGGACGGTTCGGTGAAGGTGACGGTCAGCAGCGACAGCGCGGCGGGCGCCAGCAGGGCGCCGAAGACGCCTTGCCCCACCCGGGCCGCGACGAGCATCTCGAAGCTGGTGGCCGCACCGCCGATGGCGGAGGCCACCGCGAAGCCGACCAGACCGATGATGAAGGTGTTGCGCCTGCCGAACAGGTCGCTGAGGCGTCCGCCGAGCAGCAGCAGGCTGCCGAACGCCAGGGCGTAGCCGGTGACCACCCAGGAGCGATCGCCGTCGCTGAAGCCGAGATCCTGCTGCGCGGCGGGCAGCGCGATGTTCACCACGGTCGCGTCGAGCACGACCATGAGCTGGGCGACGCCGAGGACGGCGAGCACCCACCAGCGCAGGGCGTGCGAGCCGCGCCGCCCACTTCCCGTCCGCTCGGGGGCGAGGGCCCCACGGTCGATGGCGGTAGTCATGTGTCCCCTTTGTCTCGAGCTATGATCCGGAGGATTCTCCTCCGCTTACCTGAAGAAGTTACCACCATAACGGAGACAACGCCTCCGGTTAATCCCCGAGCTTGATAGAATGAGGGTGTGAATCACGCCACGGTCGCCTCCCCTCCCCGGCGCCTGCGGGCCGATGCCGCGCGTAACCAGCAGCGGATCATCGCCGCGGCGCGGGAACTGTTCGCCGATCACGGACTCGAGATCACCCTCGACGACGTGGCCGAGCGCGCGGGCGTGGGCGTCGGCACGGTGTACCGCCGCTTCGCGAACAAGAAGGAACTGATCGTCGAGGTCTTCGATCAGAACCTGAACGATTTCGCCGACGCGGCCGACGCCGCCCACCGGCACCCCGACCCCTGGTTCGGACTCGTCGAGTTCTTCGAGTACGCCTGTCGGCACTTGGCCACCAACCGCGGGTTCAGCGAAGTCATGCTCGAACTCGAAGACGACGAGACCGACCGGTTCACAGTCGTGCGCGATCGCATCAAACCCACCGTGACCGCCATCTGCGCGCGCGCACGCGACGCCGGCGTGCTGGCCGACGGCATCGAGCCCTCGGACTTCTTCGCGCTGGTGCACATGGTCGACGCCCTCGCGGAGTTCGCCAAGCCGGTCAATCCCGACGTGTGGCAACGCTATATGGCCATCATGCTGAACGGCGTGCGCGGCGACCGGACGCCGCGCCAGCATCTCGCCGTCCCCCCGCTCACCGACGACGAGGTGGAGCAGGCGAAGCAGCAACTGACCTGCGGCTGGCGCAAGCGGTAGCGAAATCGCACCGTAAGTAGCGCGCGTCACGCCCGCTCCCGTAAAGTTGGTCACATGACCAATTCGTGGGTGAACTGGGCGGGCGATCAACGGTGCGCGCCCGCGCTCATCGCCACGCCGCACTCCGTCGACGAGGTGGCCGGCCTGCTCGCCGACGCCGAAGCCGACGGCCGGAACGTGCGCGTCGCCGGCACCGGCCATTCGTTCACCGACGCCGTCCTGACCGATGGCACGCTGCTGAGCCTGGCGAAACTGAACCGGGTGCTCGACGTCGACCGGGCCGAGGGCCTGGTCCGGGTGGAGGCGGGCATCAGCCTGAACGCGGCCAGCACCGCCATGCACGAGCACGGCCTCGCCTTCCCGAACCTGGGCGACATCGACGTGCAGACCGTCGCGGGCGCGATCGCCACCGCCACCCACGGCACCGGCGCGACTTTGCAGAACCTCTCCGCCGCAGCGCATTCGATGGAGTTGATGCTCGCCGACGGAAGCCTGGTCGAGCTGAACGAACACACCGATCCCGATGGCTGGCGTGCGGCGCGGGTCAGCATCGGCGCGCTGGGCGTCGTCACCGCGGTGACGCTACGCGTGGTGCCGTCCTTCGTGCTGGAGGGCATCGAGCGACCGATCCCGGTGGACGAGGTGCTGGCCGACTTGGACTCGTTCGTCGACGGCAACGATCATTTCGAGTTCTACATGTTCGCGCACAGCCCGCTGGCCATGACCAAGCGCAACAATCGCGTCACCCTGCCCGAGCAGCCGCGCCCCAAGGCGGTGGACTGGTTCGCCGACATCCTGATGTCCAACCACGTGTTCGACGCGCTGTGCCGAGTGAGCCGCAGACAGCCGCGCCTGGTCCCCTTCATCCAGCGCAGCGCCGCCTACGCGGGCAGCTACCGGCGCCAGGTGGACCGCTCCTATCGGGTGTTCGCGTCGCCGCGCCTGATCCGCTTCACCGAGATGGAGTACGCCATCCCGCGCGAGCACTCCGTCGACGCGATTCGCGAGATCAAGGAATTGAGCACTCGATTCCACACCCCGATGCCCATCGAGGTGCGGTGGGTCGCGCCCGACGACGCGTTCCTTTCCCCGGCGGGCGGCCGCGACACCTGCTACATCGCGGTGCACCAATACCGGGGCATGGATTTCGAGCCGTACTTCCGCGCCTGCGAGGCGGTGTTCGACCGCTACCAGGGCCGCCCGCACTGGGGCAAACGCCATTTCCAGACCGCCGCGACCCTGCGGGGCCGCTATCCCGAGTGGGATCGGTTCGCCGAGGTGCGGCGTCGCTTCGACCCGAAGGGGCGTTTCGCCAACTCCTACCTCGATCGGGTGCTCGGCCCGGTCGGGTGAGCCCCGGCGTCAGGCGGCGAGGATTTCGGCGACCAAGCGGGGCACGGCCGTGCCGATGGGCTCGCGGATGATCTCGGTGGCCATGGCGTCGTACGGGGTCGGCTCGGCGTTCACGATGACCAGATCTGCGCCGGCGCGCACCGCGATCGAGCACATCGACGCGGCCGGCTCTACCTGCAACGAGGTGCCGATGGCCAGGAAGATGTCGCTCGTCTCGGCGGTGAGCGCGGCCTTGGTCACGGTGCGCCGGTCCATCTGCTGCCCGAACATCACGGTGGCGGCCTTGAGGATGCCACCGCAGCCGGGACACGGCGGGTCGGGCTCACCCGCGGCCACCCGCTCCAAGGTCGCGGACATCGAGGTCTGGTAGTCGCACTCGATGCAGACGACCTCGAACATGTTGCCGTGGATCTCGATCACCCGCTCCGGCGACGACCCCGCCCGCTGATGCAGGCGATCGATGTTCTGGGTGATGATGGTGACCGCTCGGCCGGCGCGCTCCAGGTCGGCGAGGGCATTGTGCGCGGCATTGGGCACCGCCTGCCACGCCGGATTGTCCCGGCGCGCGAGCCAGGCCCGCTCCCGCAGGCCCGCGTCGGCCACATAGTTCTGATAGGTCGACAGCAGTTCGGCGATCGGATCCTTGGTCCACACACCCCGCGGCCCGCGGAAGTCGGGGATGCCCGAATCGGTGGAGATGCCCGCGCCCGTGAGGACCCCGATCCGGCCGGTACGACTGCGCCACTCGGTCGTCATATCTGCACAGCCTAGGGGCACCGACGCGATGGCCGATCACCGATAGACGATGAGAGATTTGTAGGGTTATCATCTCATTGTATTGAGTTCGGCCGATCAAGGGAGATCACGATGACCGCGTCCGTCGCACGCGAATCCACCGGCGCGCGCACGCTGCCGCCTCGCCGCCCGATCGAACCGGGCACGCAGATGTGGGAACAGACCGGCCTGGTCACCTTCTCCCTCACGGCGGGCTCGGCCTTCCTGCTGCAGACCATGGAGCCGACGATCTCGGCCGTGGTGGACGAGTACTCCACCTTCCGCACCGATCCGATGGGCCGCGCCATGCGCAGCCTGGCATCGGTGATGATGTGGGTCTACGGCGGCGAAGAGGCGCTCGCCGAAGCCGACCGTCTGCGCGAGTTGCACGCGTCGCTGAACACCACCGACGCCAACGGCGTGCGGCACACCGCGCTGTCCAGCGCCCCGTGGGCCTGGGTGCTGCACACCGGGACGTTCGCCTTCACCGAGAGCGCCAAGTACTTCGCCAAGCGCCCGCTCACCGCGGCGGACAAGGAGGCGTATTTCCAGGAGACGCTGCAGCTGCTGCGCAACTTCTCGGTGGCGCCCAAGGAGATTCCCGCGAACTACAGCGAGTTCGAGAAGTTCTTCGAAGACACCGTCGCCAACCACTTGGTCGCCACCGATACCGCGCGCGACTACCTGCGGGTGATCCGCTCCGTCGCTCCGCCGAAGCAGCTGCCACGCGCGCTGCGTCCCGCCTGGAAGGCGGCGGTGGCGCCGATCGGCTGGCTGCAGTACTTCGTGACGGTGGGCACCACGCCCGAGGTCGCGCGGCGGAAGCTCGGGCTGACCTGGACCGCGACCGACGAACGCAAACTGCGCGTGCTCGGCTGGCTGATCGCGCGGCTGGTCCCGCTGCTGCCGGAACGGTTGCGCTACTTCCCGATCGCCTACGAAGCGCGCCGCCTCGAACGCGACCGGCAGCGGCTGCGCAAAATGATCGACCTGCGTCCGATCTGATCCCGGCCGGGAATACGTTCCCGAATGCCCGGGATTCGTCTTCGCCGACGCATACCCGTACCCCGGTCGACCCACGTCGACCGGGGTACGGGTGTGTGCAAGCCCGATACTCTTGCGCTACCGTCCGGTCCGCTCCGACGCTCCGGGGGCCGCGGACGCCGCGCGGTACCGGATTCGGGCCGCTGACCTGCGAGCGCCGCACTCGCACGCGCGGTCGAGCACCGCGCGCCGTAACGATTCACGGCGCGCTGGTATACGTATCTCGTACGCTGCGAAAGCGTTTCGTTCACGACAGCCGGACAGCCGGTCCGGTGGCCAGCACACGATGCTCCACCTTGCACATCGAAAGGCGTTCCCATGTCCCACAAGCCCAGTGTGCTGTTCGTCTGCGAGCACAACGCGGGCCGCTCGCAAATGGCTGCCGGGTTCCTCACCGCACTCGCGGGTGAACGGTTCGACGTACGGTCGGCGGGCAGCGCGCCGGCCGAGACCCTGAACACCACGGTGGTGGACGCCATGGCCGAAATCGGCATCGATATCTCCGGCCATACCCCCAAGCCGCTCACCATGGACGCGATCGGCATCTCCGATGTGGTGGTCACCATGGGCGCGGGCGATGCCTGCCCGTTCTTCCCCGGCATCAGCTACCGCGACTGGATGCTGCCCGATCCCGCGGACCAGACCATCGACGTGGTGCGCACCATTCGCGACCACATCCGCATCCTGGTGGAGAACCTGATCGCCGAACTGGTCCCGGCGCCCGCGCGCTAGGGTGTACCCGGCCATCAGGTTGGTTGCAGTCGGCTGATGGGCGGATGACCGTCGAGTGCACTGTGGCGTCGTCGAGTGTTGTAGTACTCGATCCACGGTGCAAGGGCTGCGGCGCGTTCGGTGTTGCTG
>NZ_VUOS01000045.1 GCF_009829325.1 Nocardia sp. CY41 | reverse complement strand
CAACGCCGCCCTCATCTGCCTGGCCCGGCGACGCTGCGACGTCCTCTACGCGATGCTCAAACACGGCGAACTCTACCGATCACCCACGACCTCAGCGGCTTGACGAACACCATAGGGACACCCCCCACGACACCGATCACCACATCACCGGCGCGGGCCTGGGTGACTGGTTCGACATCGTTCTGCGCATCCGAACCATCACTCCGACGCACTCGTTCGCCGCTGGGCGGTAGCCTCCCCCCGGGGTCTTCGGGCATCGGCATGCGGGTGCGTCGAGCGTGCCCACCCGCCCCATAGGGTTGTGGCCGACGGGCCGGTCCGTCGAGAGGAGTTGCCGATGGATGCCGAACACTTCCTGCCGTTCCGCAAGAGCGCGGTGATCTCTCTGTGCGCCGACGAGCTTCCCGATGCGGAACGCGCGTCGTTCGCCGAGTTCGCGCGTCTGCTGGCGGCCGTGGTGCATCACGAGTTCCATACCCGGAGTGAGGCGGTGCTCGACGCGTATCACGTGGTCGATCCCGCGGAGGACGAACGGGCGATCCGTGCCGCCACGCCCGAGGACCGGGCCGCGGCGCGGGCGCGGGTTGAGCGGGAGCTGGTCGCGCTTGCCGAGGCCGCGGATTTCACGCGCATCGATGCCGCCGAGATCGAGCGCGCGTTCGCCGAGCAATCCTTGGTGAAGGTGCGCTTGGAGATCGACGAGGACGACATCGAGACGGCGATGTTCTTCCGGCGCGGAGTGTCGCAACGCACCGAGCAGGTCCGGTGGCTGTTCGGTCTGCGGCGCCGCAGCGTCGAATTCACCAGCTACGGCAAGGTTCTGGTGTACGTCGCGTTCGCCGAGCGTCCCGATGCGGTGGCGGACCGGCCCAACGGCGGTGTGCTGCTGAAGTTGTTCGGGAACGTTCCGCGCAACGATCTCGAGATGTTGTATCCGAGCGTTCGGGTGCGGATGCGGCCCTTGGACAAGCTGCTGATCGGGGTGCCCGCGGTGGTCTCCGGGATAGTCGTGGTCGTCACCAAGCTGGTCGCTTCGCTGGGGCCGCTGGTCCTGTTGCTGGCGTTCTGGGCCGGGCTGCGCGAGGAGTCCGTACGGCTGGATCAGGCCACGCTGATCACCCTGGGCGCGGGCTTGGCGGCCTTCGGCGGTTACCTGGTGCGGCAGTTCTCCAAGTTCAAGAACCGCAAGATCAAGTTGATGAAGACGTTGTCGGAACACCTCTACTTCCGCAATCTCGACAACGACGCGGGAGTGTTCCATCATTTGCTCGGCGCGGCCGAGGAGTCGGAGGTGAAGGAAGCCGTGCTCGCCTACCACTTCCTGCGCACGGCCGACCGGCCGCTCACCGCCGCCGAACTCGATCAGCGGGTCGAGGACTGGTTCCGTCGGTGGTGGGGGACGACCTTCGACTTTCGGATCCGCGACGGGCTCCGCAGGCTGGGCGCATACGACCTGCTCATCGAACACGAGCACGGCACGCTGAGCGCGGTGCCGCTCGCCGAAGCGAAACAGCGGCTGGATCTGCAGTGGGACACCGTGTTTCGTGTCCGACCGGACGGCAGCCGGCTCGGGGTCGTCTCCGGTTGAGCGGATGGCCGCGCGGCGGCGTATGCCTTCAGCCGAGTGCGGGCACCGGATCGTTGCCACCGCGTGCGGAGGTTCCCTTCGCGGGGAGCGAACCGTCGGGGGCGACTCCGGGGAATCGGCGGCGTAGCTGAGTGATACAGCGGAGCACTTCGTTCAGTTCGTTGCG
This sequence comes from Nocardia sp. CY41, assembly GCF_009829325.1. Taxonomy (GTDB): domain Bacteria; phylum Actinomycetota; class Actinomycetes; order Mycobacteriales; family Mycobacteriaceae; genus Nocardia. The sequence goes on along the minus strand of NZ_VUOS01000045.1, from coordinate 23,311 downwards.
GAGCCTGCGCAACTCGGTGGCGCGTTCCCGCTGGCTCGATGCCCCGGTGTGTGTCATGGCCGCGATGAAAGAGTCCAGTTCGTCCGCCTCGGCGATGAGCAGGTCGACGAACTTCTCCGCCTGAGCCCGCTCCGCGTGGTTCTGCACCGCCGGCTCCTCCCACCCTGTCGCGGAGAGTTCCCTCCCCGCGCGACGTTCCACGAGTAACGGCACGAATTCGCGCACAGACGCGTGCCCGAAGCGCTCATGGGCTCGTCGCACCACCAATGCCACGGCATCGGGGGAGACTTGCGGATGGCACTGCACGAGTCGTCGGACGACATATCTGATCTGGATGGCCTCGTGGTTCTGCATGCTCGGTCCCTGGTGCACGGCCGTACGTGCGGAGCGCCCCGGCCACGCGTCGTGCGATTCCGGACGAACCGATCGCGGCGCGACTACCCGACTGGTCACGCCTTCAATGTACCGTTGCATGACGGTACGATCAATGGCGGCAAGGAAATTCGGGTTCGCGCGCTCCCGCCGAGGAGAGGGTGGATGGCTACTGCGGCGCGGACCCGGTGGTGAGGTGTTCGGCAATCAGAATGCGGTGGGCCTGCTGGGCCGCGTCGGCGCGGCGTCGGTCATCGATCTCACCACTCGGCAACTGTTCGAGCCCGCGGCTGAGAACCGCGATGGTGTCACCGAGCAGCAGCACCCGGTGTTCCAGGTCGTCGAGTCTTTCGGTGATGGCGTCCGCGTTCGCGATCCGGTCGGCGCCGGGCAGTGCGGAGCGCAGGCGTGCGGGCACCTCGGTCGCGGTCCGGGCGACGGCGGTCAGCCACGAACGCGCGATGCGCGTGGAGGCTGTGGGTAGATCGCTGATAGGGGACATGACACCAGCGTCGTCCCCGCAGCAGCGGCTCGCCTAGGGTCCGATGACCCCGGCCGGAACGTCCGATGGTCCTCGCGCCGGACCACGGCTCCGGAGGCCGAGAGGCCGGCGGCCATGTCATGGCATGCGTCTGTTCGTTCCGGGGTGCCGCGCGTGATTCGCCGGTCTGGTGACGATCACCGGCACCTGTGCCCCGTGCAGTACGGCTCGACTCACGGAACCGAGTGGCATCGAGGGCAACCCGTCGTGCCCGCGGTCGCCCACTACGATCAACCGCGCCTTTTCGCCGACCTCGAGCAGTCGTCTGGCGGGACGGTCTTCGACCACGACGCGCCGCACAGTGACCTCCGGAAAAGCTTCGGTGTACCCGGCCAGGCTCCGGTCGAGCAATTCCGCACCCTCCTTCCGTGTTTCGGCGAGCGAGTCGTCGCCGCAGTGGGAGAACGTGTGCACCGCAAGGAGATCGGCGCCACGAAACGCCGCCTCGTCGAACGCCGATCCGACGGCTGCGGCGCTGCTCTCGGAGGCGTCGACGCCGACGACGACAGCCCCGTCACCGTGCTCGCCGCCACGGGGAATGACGGCGACCGGACACCCGGCCTGCCGGGCCAGCGCGATGCTCAGCGAGCCGAGCATGGCGCGGCTGAACGCGCCGAGGTCGTGAGTGCCGACCACGAGCAGTCGCGCGTTCTCGGATCGGCGGCGCAGCATCGGAACGGGCGCGGCGTCGGTCAGTTCCGCGGTCACCTCGATCCGGTTGATCGGAGCGGATTCGGCGACGGCCGTGGCGTACGCGAACTCCAGCGCGTCCGATGCGCACCAGCGATACCTGGCGGGGGCGGACCGCTCGACATCGACGCCCGGCCCGTAGGCGCCCAGGACGCCGGTCGGATAGACCAGATGCAGCGGTGCGCGGCGGTGGGCGGCGTCGACGGCGGCCCAGCGTACGGCGGCGAGCGCTACCTCCGATCCGTCGACGCCCACCACGATCGGAGCACTGCTCGTAATGGACATGAGCGTTCCTCTCGTTCGCATGCCGGGGCCCGAATCGCGGCGGCGTATCTGGACGAGTGTCCATCGCCCTGCCCGCGCGGCAATAGAGCAACCGGTAGCCTGCCTCGAAGGACCTAGGTCCCGGCTGCGCCGGGCCCGGGCCGTCTTGCTCGGCGCAGCTCCGAAGAATGTCCTGACCCCGCCCCGGATCCGGCCGCGCGCTCGCCGCCGAACTCGAGCACGGTGGCGAAGCCCGCGGTGAGGCACTCGGTCAGCGTCTCGGTGTCCGGGATCGCGGCTGTGTCGGCGTTGACCCCGATGTAGCAGGTTCCGGCATGCGAGGTGAGGGTTACGTTGACGGCCGTGCCGATGGTGGGTCCGAAGGCGTACATGCGGTCGATGCGCGCCCCGGCGATGTAGAGCGGTACAGGGGAGCCGGGGACGTTGGAGGTGACGAAGTCGACGTGTTTCAGCATGCCGGTCAACAGTCCGGCAGGCAGTCGGTTCAGTGTCGCCGCCACGGCGCCCGACAGCGGAATCGCCGGTTCGCGTCGCCAGCCCGCGACCGCGGCGCCGACGGCGAGCATGAGGTCCGCGGTCTCCGTGATGCCGGCCGGTAGCGCGAAACGAGCGAGCGTGATGCGGTTGCCGCCGAGCGGGTCGTCGGGGGTGCGAAGGCTGATCGGCATGGTCACCCGCAATTGGTCCAGCGCCGCCCCGTGCCGGTGGTGATATTTGCGCAAGCCGATCACCACCGCGGTCAGGTAGGCATCGTTGAGGGTGCAGCCCGCGGCCTGTGCGGTGCCGCGCAGTCGTGCGAGGGGCACGTCGAGCACCGCCAACCGGCGACCCAGGCTTCGCTGGGTCATCACGGGTGAGAACGTCGTGGTGATGGGCCGAGCCAAGCGGACCAGCGAACTCGCCAGCGCGGTGCCCTCCCGCAGCGCCCTGGCCGGATTGCCCAGCGCTCGCCATGCGGTCTGCGGCGTCGCACGAATACCGCCGGCGAGCAGCACCGAGCCGACCGACGCGTTCCACGTCACGATGTCGCGCAGCGCGCCCGTGTGGTTGTCCATCGGGTCGGGAGGCAAACCGCGGTCGGCGCCCGTGCGGTCGAAATCCAGTAGCGCCGTGGCGATCTGGATCCCGCCGATACCATCGGTGAGACTGTGGTGCACCGTCAGCACCAGAACGCTTGCCGCGCCCGCGAGACCACTGAGCAACGTCGCCCGCCACAGCGGACGGGCCGGATCGAATCCGGTCATGGCCTCGGTTCGCGCGAATTCGAGTACCCCCGACATGGTCGCCGGTTCCGCCAGCGCGATTCGTCGGACATGCCAGGACAGGTCGAAATCCGGATCGAGCGCCCACCGCGGCGGGGCGAGGCCGAACGGCGCGACGACCAGCCGATGCCGCAATCTGGGCACGACCCGGCTGCCGCGATCCATCGTCCGCATCAAGCGATCGGGGTCCGGTTCGGAATCGAGCACCAGAACCGACACGATCGTCGAGCGCAGGACCGGATCGCGCTCCATGTTCCACGAGAACAGGTCCGACTGCGACATGTGGGATTCGCGGGTATCCATCACCTGCCGCCTTCGTCCGCTCCGGACTCCGTAGGACCACTGCCCGCGCCGATACGGCTGCGCCGCGAGTGCGTCTCGGCTGAGCGGTTGTGCGTCGACCGACGAGCGGACCGGACGATATCCATAACCATTCAGTCTGTTCAATGGCGTCCGGCGGCGAGCGATGACGAAGACCCATATTCGAAGGCCCTTCGTCCTTTGTCGATCGGGGTGTGGCGCGTGCCGCCGAGGTGCGGCGATCCGAGGCCCGGAGATCTCGGGACCGCTGGTCGATCCGAGGACCTAAGTCCCGATGTCCGAGAGCAGGCCGACTCTGCTCCGGCCGTCCGCGAATGAGCAGAGTGATCGGTACCCGACCGAGGGAATGGAGCAGCCGTGCCGGTAGACGAGGACATCCGAACAGCGGACCGAATCACCCGCCTGGTCAATCGCCGGGCAGTCGTCGGCGCAGCGGTCGCGGTGGTGCGGGCGGGCCGAGTGGAATTCATAGGGCAGGGCCTGGCCGACCTCGACGCGAAGCGACCGGTCACCCAGGACACGGTCTTCCGGGTCGCGTCCATTACCAAGACCTTCACGGCCATCGCGGTGATGCAGCTGTGGGAGCGCGGTCTGATCGATCTGGACGCTCCGGCCGGCACGTACCTGCGTTCCTATCGTCTGGTGCCCGACGACGCGCGATTCGGACCGGTGACGGTGCGCCACCTGCTGACGCATACCTCGGGCATCGGCGAGACAGCTCATCCCCGCCGGGTACTGCGGCCCGATTCCGGGGAGAGCGTCGCGCCGGGCGAGCCCGTGCCCGCGTTGTCCGACTACTACGGACGTGGATTGCGCGTCCAGGCAGAGCCGGGCACGCGATGGACCTACACCGACCATGGTTTCGCCACGCTCGGGCAGATCGTCTCCGACGTCACCGGCATCGCCTTCGCCGACTATGTGCGCGACCGCCTTTTCCGGCCGCTGGGGATGTTCGATTCCGGTCTCACCGCGAGCGCCTTCACACCGACGCGCAGGGCGGTCGGATACACGCTTCACGCGCGCGGGCCGAAGGAGGTCACCCATCGCGAGATGATCACCGCGCCGGCGGCCTCGGCGTACTCCACTCCACGTGACATGAGCAGGTACGTCACCGCGCTGCTGAACGGCGGCGGGAACGAACACGGATCGGTGATCGAACCCGCCACGCTGGCAATGATGTTCGCGCCGCACTACCAGCCCGATCCGCGCGTCCCGGGACTGGGCCTCGGATTCTTCCGCGGTCTGGCCGGGGACCACCCGGTGATCGAGCATCAGGGCATCCTGCCGGGGTTCAACTCCCAGATGTGGCTGGCCCCCGACGACGGGCTCGGGCTCCTGGTCTTCGTCACCGGCGGGCATCACGCGACGCTCTGGCTTCCGGCCGAGACCTCGGCGCTACTGCACGAACTACTCGGCGTCGCGCAGCCGGTGATCCGCGACGATGTCGCGCACCATCCGGAGATCTGGTCCGAGATCTGCGGGTACTACCCGTTGCCGGGAGCGCTCACCGATGTGCGCGCCCGAGCGATGGTGGGCGCGGGGGTCGACGTGCGCATCGCCGGCGGTCGGCCGGTACTGCGGGTGCTCACGCCCATCCCCGCGCTGCTGCGCGGGCTGCCCCTGTATCCGGAAGATCCGGACGACCCGCTCGCTTTCCGCATCGATATGACTCGCTGGGGCATCGGTACCGGAAGGATTCTGTTCAGTCGAGATCCGGGCGACGGGACGATGAGAATGCACTTCGATCTGCATCCGCTGACTTTGCGTAAGTCGGGAAACCCGTTGACCCAGCGGGTCGGAAAGACGTCCCGATGAGCGAGCCCGCGATCTCGATCATCGGCCTGACCAAGTCGTTCGGCCCGGCGAAAGCACTCGACGGCTTGGATCTGACCGTGCGAACCGGTGAGATCCACGGATTCCTGGGTCCGAACGGGTCGGGGAAGACGACGACGATCCGCATTCTGCTCGGGCTCTTCCGGTCCGACGCGGGGACGGTGCGGATGCTCGGCGGTGATCCGTGGTCGGACGCGGTCGCCCTGCACGCTCGATTGGCCTACGTGCCGGGTGAGGTCATCCTGTGGCCCGGGATCACCGGAGGCGAGGTCATCGACCTGATGGGACGGCTGCGCGGAGGGATCGATCGGCGCCGCCGCGCCGAACTGCTCGAGCGATTCGATCTCGACCCACGCCAGAAGGCGCGCGCGTACTCCAAGGGCAACCGGCAGAAGGTCGCGCTCGTCGCGGCATTGGCCTCGAATGCCGAGCTGCTGCTGTTCGACGAGCCGACCGTCGGTCTCGACCCGCTGAAGGAGGCCGAATTCCAGCGCTGCGTGGCGGAGATGAAACGCGAGGGCCGGACCGTGCTGCTGTCCAGCCATATCCTCGCCGAGGTCGAGGCGCTGTGCGATCGGGTGAGCATCATCCGGCACGGTCGCACGGTGGAGAGCGGCACCCTGTCGGAGCTGCGGCATCTGACCCGCACCACGATCGCCGTCGAAACCATCCGGCCGCCGACGGGACTGGATGCGCTGGCGGGCGTGCACGATCTCGCCCGCAACGGCACCCGGGCCAGGTTCGACGTCGACACCGCGCACCTGGAGGACGTGCTGCGCGCGCTGGCCGATCTCGGTGTGCGCAGTCTCACCAGCACACCGCCGACCCTCGAGGACATCTTCCTACGTCATTACGGCAGCGTTTCAGCGCCTGTGGGAGAGGTGCTCCGGTGAGTGCCCCCTCGCTGCCGTTACGGGAGAACCTCTCCGGAGCTGGAACCCTCCTGAGCTTCTCAATACTGCGTGAGCGGTTCGCCTTGCCGTGCTGGCTACTCGGCGCAGGAGCGCTGTTGGCCTTCCAGTCCCTTGGTAGTCAGCGTTTCTACGATTCCCCGCAGAAGCTCGCGCAGATCCGCGAGACGATGAGCGCCAGCGCGGCCACCGTCGCCATGAGCGGGCCGACCCGATTGCTGACCAGTATCGGTGGCGAGATCGTCTTCGAGATCTTCGCGTACCTGGCGGTGGTCGTCGCGTTGATGAACATGTTCCTGGTAGGCAGGCATACCCGGTCGGACGAAGAGACCGGCCGGGCCGAACTGCTCCGCTCGGCGAGGGTGGGTCGGCGGGCGCCTGCCGTCGCCGCGCTCACGCTGGCAGGGCTGGCCGATGCCGCCGTAGCGGTGGTGATCTTCGCAGCCGCGGTAGGCACCGGGCTTCCCGCAGGTGGCTCGCTGCTGCTGGGGGTGGTCACCGGTGGCGTCGGCGTCACATTCGCCGCCGTCACCGCCGTTGCCGCGCAGGTGTTCGAGAATCCGCGCAGCGTCTACGGGGCGGTCGGTCTCGCCCTGGCGGGCGCTTATGTGGCGCGCGCGATCGGTGATGTGGGCAGCGGAGCCGCGTCGTGGCTGTCGCCGATCGGATGGGGTCAGCGCAGTTATCCGTACGCGGGCGACCGCTGGTGGACGGTGCTGCTGTTCGCCGCCGCCACACTCGCGCTGACCGCCGTGGCGTTCGCGCTGCTGGACCGGCGCGACTTCGGTGCCGGGCTGCTGCCGTACGGAACCGGCCGGGCGACGGCGTCTCGGGCGCTGGGCTCGCCGCTGGGCTTGGCCTGGCGGTTGCAACGCGGTTCCCTGGCCGGGTGGGCCGTCGGCGTTTTCGCGCTAGGGGCAGCGTACGGCTCGTTCGCCGAGAGCATCGAGGACTATCTCACCGACAATCCCGAGATCGCCGCCTACCTTCCCGGCGGTGCGGCCGATGCGGTGAACGCCTATCTGGCACTGACGGTTTCGATCGTCGCGCTGCTCACCGCCGCCTTCGGCGTCGCCGGCTCGCTGCGGGCCCGTGGGGAGGAGACCGCGGGCCGGGCCGAACCGCTGCTCGCCGCGCCGGTCAGCCGGAGTCGCTGGCTGGTGAGTCACCTCGCGGTCGCGCTGGGCGGCGGTGCGATGGTGCTGGCACTCGGTGGATTCGGTATCGGGCTGACGTACGGGCTGGCGATCTCCGACGCCCTCCAGCCGCTGCGGATGGCCGGCGTCGCGCTGGTGTATCTGCCCGCCGTCTGGGCGGTGACCGCCGTCGCGGCAGCGGGTCTCGGCTGGGTGCCGCGGGCGGCCGCCGCGGTGGCTTGGGCCGCCGTCGCCTACTGCGTCGTGGCGGTGCTCTTCACGGCCGCCTTCGACCTGCCCGGCTGGTTCGACGGCGCTTCACCGTTCACGCACACTCCGCAGGCCCCGCTGCACGACGTGACCGCCGCGCCGATGATCGGGATCACCCTGGCCGCACTGGCCGGGCTGCTCATCGGTCTCGCCGGTTTCCGCCGCCGCGACGCCGGGTATTGATCACGGCGTCCCCGACCTGGTCGCGGGACCGACGGGCGAGGTGATCGTTCCATGCGCTGCGGTCAGCGGAACTCTCAGCGGCGGCGAGTTCGTGCGAGACCACGGTTCAGTGTGGGGTCGTCGTCGTGTCCGGGACACCACCGGTCCGGCGGGGTAACGGCACGGACCGCGCGCTGGCCGAGATATACCCATGGGGGTATTATCGAGGTTGACGCGAGAGGAAGGCGCAACCATGGTCGGCGACGAAACCGCGATCACCCAGACACTCAACAGGCTGCGGCGAGCGCACGGTCAGCTCGCAGGCGTCATCGCCATGATCGAGCAGGGGCGAGACTGCAAAGACGTGGTGACCCAGCTCGCCGCGGTCTCCCGTGCGCTCGACCGCGCCGGATTCAAGATCGTCGCGACCGGTCTGCGCGAATGCCTCGCCGGCCGGTCCGCCGACGGCCGGACCCCGATGACCGTCGACGAGCTCGAGAAGCTGTTCCTCGCTCTGGCTTGATTCGCCGTCGTTCCCGCCCGAAAGGACCGCACGATGAACTTGGGACTGTCCACCACGCTGCACACCAGCTTCGACGACGCCGTCGCCCGGACGCGGGCCGCGCTGAGCGAGCAAGGATTCGGCGTCCTCACCGAGATCGATGTCCGTGCCACCCTGAAAGCCAAATTGGACGCGAACATGGAGGACTACCTCATCCTCGGAGCCTGCAATCCGCCGCTGGCCCATGAAGCGGTCGGCGTCGACCGGCAGATCGGACTCCTGCTGCCGTGCAACGTCGTCGTGCGGCGCAACCCCGACTCCGATGCCGAGGTCATCGTCGAAGCGATGAATCCGCAACTCCTGGTGCAGGTCACCGACGAACCGGCCCTGCAACCGGTAGCCACTCGTGCGGCCACCAAGCTACAGGCAGCTATCGACTCCCTCGGTGCGTCGAATCACAGCCTCTGACCGAACCTACGAGGCGTTCTCCCTTCGCGTGCGGTCGGCGAGCCGCTCCGCGCGCTGTTTGATGCCCCGCAACATCTTGCGCTCCATCACGAGACTGCCCGGAACCATCACAAAAGTGGTGAACGCGCGCGCGAAGGCGGACGCTCCCGTCAGCGCGATGCGATTACGGCTCACGAGCCGGGTCGCCGCACCCAGCGGGTAGAGGCCGAAGGCCCACACCCAGCGGCCGTCTTCGGAGGCGAAGACGATGCTGTGCTCGCCGTCGAGAATCGCGACACGCATCCGTGGGCCGGACTTGCCGAGCGGGAAGCTGTCCCCGACCGCGAGGTTCTGGAACTGCGGCAGGATTGTGTCGGCGCTGTGCATATCGAGCCCGAGCAGATTTTCGATCCAGTCGTAGGTGTACGCGCCGCCGCGGCCGGGGCCCAGTTGAACCAGCCACGGCCAGATCGCGTCGGCACTCGCGCAGATCGTGATCGCTCGCGTCGAGACGATATCGGCGTCTACCAACAAATCGTCCCCGGGAACGACCCGCGCGATCTCTTCCCCGGAGGCTCCCCAGGTCAACCACTTGGTCCGCAACCGTTCTCCGGGCAGCCTTCCGACCGCCGATCCACCGGTGGCGGCGAGCATCCTCATGTTCATGGCGTACGCCCTGTCCTTCGATTTCACCGCGTGAGCACGCGGCAGTGTGACGCCGGCCTGGTGGCCGGCGCGGCGGTCAGCTCCGCGACCTGGCGATGATCACGGGTACGGTGGCCCCGTGCAGCACCGCCTGACTCACCGAACCGAGGGTCATTCCGGCGAAACCGCCGCGCCCATGACTGCCCACGACGATGAGCTGGGCGTTCTCGCCCACTTCGAGCAGTCGCTTGGCCGGTCGGTCCTCCACCACGACGCGCCGCACCGGCACTTCCGGATACCGCTCCCCGTAACCCGCCAGGCTTTCCGCGAGCAATTCCGCGCCGGCTTGCTGCATCTCGGCGCGCGAGTCGTAGCGGAAGAACTCCGACCAGGTGTGCACCGCGACCAGCTCGGCGCCCCGGTGCGCGGCTTCGTCGAAGGCGATCTCGATGGCGCGGACACTCCACGACGAGCCGTCCACGCCCACTACCACAGGACCGTCCGCACCCTCGGCGTCGACGGGCACCACGGCGACCGGACATGCGGCGTGCCGGGCCAGCGCCGTGCTCACCGAACCCAGGATGGTGCGGCTGAAGGCGCCCAGACCATGGGTGCCGACCACGAGCAGTCGCGCGGACTCGGACCGGTCGCGTAACACCGGGACCGGAGGCGCTTCGGCCACTTCGGTGGTGACGGCGAGTTCGCCGATCGGGGCGGCCGCGGTCGTGGCGGCTTCTCGCGCGGCCTCGAGCGCCGCGGTCGCCTGCTTGCGGTAGATGTCGTAGTCGATTTCCTCCAGTGCGACACCCGGCCCGAAATCGGTCGGCGCCGGAATCGATTCGACGATGTGCAGCGGTGCGTGACGGCGGGCAGCGGCGGCCGCTGCGAAGCGCACTGCGGTGAGCCCGGACTCCGACCCGTCGATGCCGACGAGGACGGGCGGATTGCTGTCGGCAGACATGGCTTTCACTCTCTCTAGGTCTCGTGGGCGACCATGACCGGGCAATGGGCGTGTTGGACAAGGAAATTACTGACCGAACCGAGCAGCAGGCCACGGAAACCACCGCGACCCCGGCTGCCGACCACGAGCAATTGCGCGGACTTCGACCATGCGGTGAGCATGGTGCGTGGCCGGGCGACGGAGACCTTGCGGATGACCTCCACCTCGGGAAATTTCTCCTGCCAGCCGGCGAGTTGCTCGGCGAGCACAAGTTGTGCGGCGGTTTCGAGTTCCCGGACCGGAAGAAGCTCGGGGGCATCGGATCGGAAGCCGAAGTCGGCGGCGACATGGACCGCGACGAGCGAAGCCCCGCGGATATCGGCCTCGGCGAAGGCCGCGCCGACCGCGGCTTCGGCTTCGGCGCTGCCGTCCACGCCCACGACGACGGGTCCGTCGGTGCGGGTGCGTTGTTCACTGCCGGTGTCGTGCACGACCACGATGTCGCCGTGGCCGTGTGCGGTCACCGCGAGCAGGGTCGAGCCGATGTGGGCGAGTTCACCGCCCGGTCCGGCGCCGAGCACCACGAGGTGCGCGGAGGCGGAACGTTCGATGAGCAGGGTGGCCGGGTGCGCGGGCGACAATTCGGTGTCGACTCGCAGTTGCGGATCGACGCGGCGGGCCGAGCGTGCGGCGCAGGCCAATCGGGCTGCGCCTTCCTCTCGCAGTCGCTGGGCGACCGCGGGCACCAGCAGGTCGTACATGCCGAAAACCGCCTGGGTGGATGCCAGGTCCAAGCCGTGGACGATCAGTAGCCTGCGTCCGCGCCTGGCGGCCGTCTCGGCAGCCCACTGCACGGCCGGATCGGAGTCTTCGGAACCGTCGATACCGACGACCACGGCAGCGGAGGCCAGCTGGTGCGGGTTGTCGAGGTGAGAGGCGGACATACGGGGCGTCCCTTCGGAGGGCGATGCTTGTGTACTCGAAGAGTAGGGATCGGCGAGGTCGCATACGCCTGGCGTTGGTCCCGAATGTCGAGGTCCTTCGGCAGCGCGGCCGCGCGGGCCCCGCGGACCCGAATACGCCGAGACCTCTCCCACCGGCTCGCCGTCAGGCGTGGTGCACGATGCGGTCGAGTTCGGTATGCGCGATCCGAAGTGGCGCGCGGCGTGGAAGTCACCTGCAGAGCTGGTCGAAGGCCTCGCAACTGCAACAGCCGCGGCCCGGTGAGTTCGCCCGCATGCTGCTCGGTTCGACAGCCGACGCCCTGGTGCAGCACGCGTGGTGCCCCGGTTGTCAGCCGGCGATCTCGGTCACGGCAGCGGAACTGTCCAGCGCAGTACGGTGCCTCCCGCGGGCCGGTTGGTGATGCTGAAGTGGCCTCCGGCGTGCTCGGCCCGCGCGGCCAGGTTGGCCAGCCCGCTGCGCCGGGCGATGTCTTCGGGAACGCCGGTGCCGTCGTCGGTGATCTCGATCGTGACGTCGTCGTCGATTCGGAGTTCGACCGACACCGTCGTGGCGGCCGCGTGCCGGACGACGTTGCTGACTGCCTCTCGCAGTACTGCTTCGACGTCGTCGGACAGTGGTGGCGCGAGGACGGTGACGGGTCCGGCGAGCCGGATGCTGGTCCGTAGGCCGGTGTCGGCGGTCATGTCGACCACGATGCCGTGCAGGTGCTTTCGATACTTGGACGAGTCCGCGGTCGTGTTGCTCTGCAGGTCGAAGATGGAGTAACGAATGTCCTGGACGATGCTCTGGACGTCGTCGATGGTGTCGATCAGCCGCGATTTGATCTCGGGTACGCGTGCCCGTTGTGCTGTGCCCTGTAGCGAGAGACCGACGGCGAACAGTCGCTGGATGACGTGGTCGTGCAGGCCGCGGGCGATGCGGTCGCGGTCGGCGAGGACGTCGAGTTCACGCATCCGGCGTTGGGTGTCGGCCAGTTGCAGGGCCAAGGCGGCCTGGTCGGCGAAGGCTGCCATCATGGCCTGCGTGGCGTTGTCGAGTGGTGCCGCTTGTGCCGGGCGCAGCGAGGCGAGGACGCCGATGACCGAGCCGCGCGCACGCAGCGGGAGGATCAGGACGGGTCCGGTGTCCGGCGCTGTGTCGGCGGACGTCTCATCGAGCAGTGCGTCGACGCTGACGGGCTGGCCGGTCCGGAACGCGTTGCCCGCGTGTGATCCCTCGACGCGCACGAACTTGCCGTTCATCGCTTCCGAACTGCGCCCGGCGGCGGCGGCAACCACGAGGTCGGTCACTTCGTCGTGGGGGATGTCGGGATCCTCGGGCAGCGCGAGGAAGGTGATCGCCGAGCCGGTCAGTGCGAGGGCGCGTTCGGCGACGAACTGCAGAACTTCCTCGGGTTCGCCACCGGCCAGGAGTTCGGTCGCCACGTCCCGGATGGCTTCGAGCCATTGCTGCCGAATCCTGGACTGTTCGTAGAGGCGGGCGTTTTCGATGGCGATGCCCGCCGCGGCGGCCAACGCTTGAACGACAACCTCGTCGTCATCGGTGAAATCCTGCCCGCCTGCCTTTTCGGTGAGATAGAGGTTGCCGAATACCTCGTCGCGGACTTTGACCGGGACTCCGAGGAAAGTGTGCATGGGTGGGTGGTGTGCGGGAAAGCCGACGGAGGCGGGGTGGTCGGCGATTCTGCTCAGTCGCAGGGGTTTGGGTTCTTCGATGAGCAGGCCGAGTACACCGTGTCCGCGGGGGAGGTCGCCGATCAGGACGCGGGTGTGGTCGTCGATGCCCTCGTGCACGAATTCGGCGAGCTTGCTGCTGTTCTCGTCGGTCTCGCGGACACCGAGCGCGCCGTAGCCGGCGTCGACGAGTTCGATGGCGGTGTGCACGATGGTGCGCAAAGTATTGTCCAGGTCGAGCCCCGCGGTGATCACGAGCATGGCTTCGATGAGCCGGTCCATGCGGTCACGCACGTCGACGATCTGCGCGATCCGGTCTTGTACCTCGATGAGCAGTTCCCGAAGCCGCAACTGCGACAAGGTCTCCGTCACCGACGCCCGGCCGTTCGATCCGAGCGTGTACCGCTGTCCCTCCATGAACCGCATTCTGTCACGATCGAGTTTCGGTTCCCCTTGTGCGCGATCGCCGGGACCGAGCGAGGTCATCGAGACGGAACTTCCGGCCCTTTCAGCTTGGTGGCGAGTACCGCCGCTTGGGTGCGACGTTCGACGCCGAGCTTGGTCAGCAGTCGCGACACGTAATTCTTGACCGTCTTCTCCGCGAGGAACATCCGGCCGGCTATCTGCCGATTGGTCAGGCCTTCGCCCAGCAGCGCGAGCAGAGTGCGTTCCTGGTCGGTGAGCGCGGCGAGCGGACCGGTCTTGGCCTCCGCCTCCGACCGGAGCTTGGCCATGAGCGCCGCGGCCGCCCGGTTGTCCAGCAGCGAGTTGCCCGCGCCGACGACGCGGATGGCGCGTACGAGTTCCAGACTCTTGATGTCTTTGACCACGTAACCGCTGGCGCCGGCGAGGATGGCGTCGAGCATGGCCTGCTCATCGGTGAAGGACGTGAGGATCAAACACCGTAGGTGCGGATCGGCCGAGAGCAGTTCACGGCACAACTCGATGCCGTTGCCGTCGGGCAATCGCATGTCGAGTACGGCGACATCGGGACGGAGGGCGGGTATGCGGGCCAGTGCTTGGGAGTAGCTGCCCGCTTCCCCGACGACATCCAGGTCCGGCTCGAGGTCGACGAGGTCGGCGACGCCGCGGCGGACGATCTCGTGGTCGTCCACCAGGAACACCTTGACCATGAATAACCCCTTTCGTGCGGTCACTTCAGCCTACGGAGTCCCTGGTCGGCTCGCCTCGGAGTTCGGCCTCGGATCGGTGACCGAAGTCCCTTGACAACTATCGGCGCCCAGCCGCCCGGCCCACACCTCCGCCCAGTCGGTGAGCGGCTGGAGATGATCGATCAGCTGCCGTCCCGATTCGGTGAGTGTGTACCCGGTCGCGGCTCGTTCGACGATGAGCGTCGCGCCGAACTCGTGGAGCCTGCGGGTCAGCAGACTGGAGGACATGTCGTCGCACTGGCTGCGCAATTCACGGAAGGTGAGCGGGCGCTGAGCCCGGTGGAGTTCCCAGAGGATACGCAGTGCCCAGCGTCGCCCGACCAGATCCAACAGAGCCATGATCGGGCGGCCGGAGCTCGATCCGCGGACCGGCTTGCCCGGTTCCGGAACCGATTTCACGAGACCCTCACCGGGCCGGTGCGGGCAGTGGCGACTGTTCGAGCAGTCGGCCCATCGCGCCGATCGCCGTTCGGAGTGCGGCGTAGGGTCGTAGAAACAAGGTGATGTGCAGCAGCTGATCGGCTCCGTCGCGCTCCTCGTGTAGCACTCCCTCCAGCCGGCGACCTGCGACGCGGGCGGTGAAGTGAGACACCTTGCCTCGATCGCCGCAATACCGCTGTGCCTGTTCCACACCGCCATCGGTACCGTCGCGCTCACATACCGGGTCGCCGACAAGCAGTTCCCGATCACCGCCGCCATCGTGGACAACGGTCGGAAGTTAACCCTCACGCCGGATACCAACCCGCTGCACGCGACCCAGATCTCCCAGCTTCCGGTGCGCGACATCAATTCCCAGCAACAGTTTATGGACGAGCTGAACAAGGCATCGTTCGGCGGCATGGTCGGCGCCGGGGTAGGGGCCGGCATCGGTCTGCTTGTCGGGTGCGTCGTCGGCTGCATCCCGGGCGTGCTGATCGGCGCGGCCGCGGGTGGAGTGATCGGCCTGGCCAACACTGGCGGGCAGCCGATGCTGCAGGCCGCTTTCGACTACTTCACCGGCCAGCCGTAGGCACACGCAGCACGGGGTGAACTGACGAGGGTCCTGGCTGCGGCGGCACCGCCGCGGCCACTCTTTCTCGCTCATCTCCCCAGCGCTGGAGCAGCTGTCTACTATCAATCGCAGGGATTTTTTTCCTCACATGCCGTTGAGACCTTTCCTGGACGAAAGGTCAGGGTCACTCTGCATACCCAGCGGCTGAATGCGGGGGCGGCAGCGGTCAAGGAACGAGGCCGGCCTCGTAGGCGTAGATGACGGCGTGGACTCTGTTGCGCAGGTTCAGCTTGGCCAGGATGCTGCGTACGTGGGTCTTCACGGTGGCCTCCGAGACCACCAGCTTCTCCGCGATCTCGGTATTGGACAGGCCCTGCGCCATCTCCTGCAGCACTTCGGTTTCCCGTCGGGTGAGCCGGTCGAGGGTGGTTCGACACCGCGACGGGGCCCTCGCGGATATCCGGCAGCCGGGTGGCATGAATGTCGAGGAGCAGGCGCGTCACTCGCGGCGATACGACGGCGTCGCCACTGGCCACCGAACGGATGGCGCGTGCCAGGTCGTCGGCGGGAATGTCCTTCAGCACGAATCCGCTGGCGCCGGCCCGCAGAGCAGAGAAGGCATACTCGTCGAGGTTGAAGGTGGTCAGGATGAGCACCCGTGCCGCGGCATCGCGGCCCACGATCCGCCCGGTGGCTTCGATGCCGTCGAGCCCGGGCATGCGGACATCCATCAGGGTGACGTCCGGGTCGAGTTCGGCGGCCAACCGGACTGCGTCGAACCCGTTCTCCGCCTCTCCGACGATGTCGATGTCGTCGCTTCCCTCGAGGATCATTCGGAATCCCGTCCGGATAAGCGCCTGGTCGTCGACCAACACAACCCGGATACTCATCGAGGGGAGGACTCCTTGGTGTCGGGCTTCTCGCCGCGAAGCGTCCGGTCGATCCATGCGATGACCTCGGCCAGGATGACCGGCCCCTCGGCTTCATCCTCCAACCCGTGGAAAACGCCCGGACAGATCCGCAGTGTCGCCGACGGCACGAGGTCGACCACCCGGCGGCTGGCGGAGACCGGATTGATCAGATCGGCGTCTCCGTGAACCACGAGCAGTGGTACGGCGACGCGGGTGGCAGCCGATGCCACGCGATCCATCTGCGCCAAGACGTCGATCGCGAAGCGTGCGGTCGCTCGCCCATGGACCAAGGGATCGGCGTAGCGTTCGGCGACGACGTCGGGGTCGCGATTGACACGCTCGAAGCGCAGCCCGTTCGGCAACGTCAGGGTGGGGAAGGTGCGGCCGAGGGTCCTGACCACGGCCATTTTGAGACGCTGGTTCCGCAGCTCAGAGTCGAAAGCGGGTCCGGTCACCACTACCGCGGCCACGTCCGCCCTCGGCCGGTCCGCTGCGTAGAGGAACGCGTAGAGCCCGCCCAGGCTGTGGCCGTACAGCACGACCGGTGCGCCGCCCGTTCGCGCACGCTCGTGTGCGATGAGATGGTCCACGGCCCGCGCCGTCGACTGGTATCGGACGTCACCGCGGCGTCCTTCGGATCGCCCGAATCCTTCGTAGTCCATGGCAAGCACGGAGAAACCAGCCGCGGTGAACAACCGAGCCGTGCTGTCGTAGCGGGCGGCGTGCTCGCCGAGACCGTGCACGATGACGACACTGGCCCGCGCAGGTCCGCACGGAGCCCAGTGAAGCGAGGTGAGTCGGGGGCCGCCGCCGTCGAGTGTGAAGGAGTTGACGATGGGTGAATTGGTCACGAGCAGTTCCTTTCCGGTCTGCTCGAGCCTCGCCCCTTCCTCCTTGTCCGGGATTGGACCAACCTGCTAGATCGGCAGGATCTCCCAACGGATCGTGCTGAACGCGGTGGGCGGGCCGCCGAAGGTTCGGCGACACGTCCTCGTGAGATGGGAGCTGTCGGTGAACCCCGCCAGGTGAGCCGCATCGGTGAGCGACCGGCCCTGCGCGACCGCCGCGGTCGCCCGGAGCAGCCGCAGCCATCTGACGTAAGCCCGGAAGGTGATTCCGAGGTCCTGGGCGAAGAGGTGGGACAGCCGGCTCTCCGACAGATGAACGGCCGCGGCGAGGTCGCGAAGCCGGATGGGCCGTGAGTCCAGCTCGGCCTGAAGGCGGGTGCGCGCGGCGGCGACTCCCGGATGAAGCGAGTGCGAGGTGTTTCCAGGAGAGCGCAGGCGCCCTTCCACGTACGCGCTGTGACCCTTGGTCAGGGTCTGTCCTGCGTGATGCCAGGCGCGAGCGTGGGACGGATCGTCGACCAGCGCGATCAGCTCGGCACCCAGCGAAGACTCGGGCTCGACGTGCGCCACGACGCCCCAGGCGCCGACCGCGCTGAACGCGTGCGGCTGATCGGCCGGAACGATCGCCGCGTTCGTACGTCGCTGACGGCCCTGGAGATCCTCGATGACGAACGTCCCCTGGTGGGCGAAGGCCACCTGCACGGAGTGGTGAGAATGTCCCGGCAGACTTCCCAGCGGACCCTCGATCTCGAGCACACCGGGACGCAAGCGCCCTATACCAGACCACCGCGAGATCAACGGTTGTCGCTCGTCCGACGCGTGCATCGGCTACAACATACGCGGGCGGCGGTCGCGGGCGCAGCAGCAACAGCCGGCGTGGATGGCAATTCGTCAGAAAGGGATCTCCCTTCGCAACCTCCTGGAGGGCGCGGACGTCCTCATCCGAGGGGTGGAGATCTCCGTCCGGAGTAGGAGGAGTGGGTCGGTGAAAGATCCTCCCGCGTCCCGACGAATCTCGGTACGCCGGTTCATACGCTGACTATCCACAGCCTCCACATGCCGCCCGCAGGCACCGTCGCAACGGAGTAAATCTCTTGCCCAGCAACGTCTTATCGAAGTCCTTCGGCGGTTCCGGTCGCGCGCTCGTCATGCTCGCCGCTGTCGCCGCGGCTCTCGTCGCCGCTTTCGTCGTGGCCCCGCGCGTCCTGGCATCGGCATGGCCGGGTCGCAGTTTCGGCAACCAGGACGACCTCGTCGCCGGTGTCCGGGAGGCATTCGTCGACTACTGGGCGTCCGGCGATTCGGACCTCTCCCCTGGGTTTCAGGCCATGGAGGACTACTGGGTGCGCTACCACGTGGCCAAGGCCGTCATTGCCACGCTCGTGCTGGTCACGGTCGTCGCGTTCGGGATTCTGCTGGGAAGGAGGTATGTGTCGTCCGGTGACCTCGGGGCGGGACGCCGGGCGGTCCTTGTCACAGCCGCCGTGTTCGCCACGATGCTCGCGGTGGTCTCGGCGGCAGCGGTCATGGCCAACATACAGGGCGCGATCGCGCCGTTCTCGTCGCTGTTGTCGATGCTGCCGGTCGGCGAACCCGAGGGGGCGCTCGCCGACGCGGTCGACGAGATCGCACTACACCTGGCCGACGGCCAACGGACGCCAGCACTCGAGAAGATGATCGGCGACTTCGCCGACTATCACGCCGCGATGGCCGTGATCGCCGGGTTCGCCGGCGCTGGCCTACTCGGTCTGAGTGCGCTGTCGTGGGCACTGTTCGTGCGTGTCGGCGCATCCGATCGGCCCACCCGGCATGTGCTTGGGTGGATCGGCGTGTTCACGACGGTGGCGTCGCTCTCGCTGGTGGTCGTCGCGGTGGCGAACGCTGGCACTGCAGCGGACCCGGTGCCGGCGCTCGAGGCCTTCTTCGCCGCTGGAGGGCTGTGAGGTCCGGCACGGGCCGCATGGTTTTGCCGGCCGCCCGCCAGACGTCACGCAACCATCGTCGACGGGAGCCATGATGGCCGAGCCGGGAACACCGAATCGACCCATTCTCGGGGCGTGGGGTGGGCGCCTTGGTACAACAGCCAGCGCATCCAGAAGAATCTGGGTTGGCGGTCACCGGACGAGTTCGAAGCCGGCTACCATCACCCGGTTCCGGCTGGAACCTGATTACCCCGCCCTCCAACAATGCGGGGGAACCTCGGTTGTCACCTATCCATGCAGCAGTCCCTCTCGACAACATGCACGCTACAAAGTCGCTACTGGATATTCTGCAGGTACACTTGCGAGTCGGCCAGTGGCGTAACTTGATAGACCGCTTACCTGCCGCCGAGGCGTTCGACCAGTTCTCGAGTAGCAGCGATAACCCCGACGACTACCACTTCGGCCGGGATCCGGACGGCGGCAAAGCAAGCGCGTGGACATGGTGCGACTTGGCTTGACTGCCCCTCCAGTTCGATGCCAACTGGGGCCGGGACTGTCAGGAATTCGGCTCTGGCTCACTTCCGGTGGTGCCGGGCTATGCGAGCAGGATGCGGTGCCGAAGGAGCTGAAACTGGGGTCTGTCCAACCATCGGCTCTGTCTCAATTTCGGTCCGAGCGCAGGACCTGATCGACGAAGCCGCTGGCCGGATGCAGCAACCAGCGCCATACCGCCGCACTGAGAGCGCGGGGAAAGGAACGATTGGCCATGACGGTCGAGAATGGCCTCGAGGCCAACCCATTATCCGGCCGGTGGAGGTCCACGATCGACATCCTCGCCGCCAGCCTCGCCACTCACCTCGGTGAGCAGGTGACCGTAGTCAACGCGAGCGAGGCCGAGGACGGGTTCTCCTGTCTCGTCCGAGGTCCTGAGCCGTCCGGTCCGTCCCTCCAGGTGTCGTGGGAGGGAGTACTCGGCATGCAGTACATCGATGGACAGCCGGACATCGGCGTGTCGGTGTTCCTGTACAGCCGAGGCCGCCGCCTGCGGCTCGACGACCAGCCTGGCAGCTACCTGGAGATCGTTTACGCGGGCCCTCTCGACGGCACGGGGACCTGGCGCGACCTGGGCTGGCTACAGGACGACTTCGGCGAGTTCGAGACACACGATCATTACGGCGACTGACCGGCCACCGCTCCTGAGCATGTCCGGGACGAGTTCCGGGCGATGCCTGCTCGGCTTCGGCCGGGAAGCTGCGGATCTCGTTGATGCGCTGGCGGTGCCATGCCTTGATGGCGCTGGCGTGCATGTATCGACGAATGTGGTGAAGCTGCTGCTCGTCGGCAGCGACCAACGGGGCGCGAACATGAGGCGGGAACCCGGGCAGCCGCGCACCGACCGCTGCCTTGGCGAACCCGATGTCCGGCAACGCCATGCCTTGCGGGTATCGCTGTAGTCGTCGAAAACCTGCTGCCGCGAACGGGCACACTCCAACTCGCCGCGGTCGGCCGCCACAGTGATCGCGACAGGTAGTTCGGCGACCGGCCCGCCCGCACCGGTGACCACACCATCAACGCCCAGTTCATTCAGCCGCGCCGGAACACGGTCATCACCCACATACACCGATCCAGAGAATTAGCGTGCGGCACGCTCGGAGGCTGCGGTCGCGGGCCGTGCCGGTTCTTCCACGCCGGCTCGCACGCTGATCTGACAGGTGTGTCCGTCTGAATTGCAGAGGAATTCCGTTCAGATTCTCAGTTGTGATCCGGCTCTGAATGACTCCAGTCGGGCAATATCGCCTGACGGCGGGTTGGCGGCACCGCATTCGCCCGCCGCGAACAGCAGCCCGGCTGGTGTGTGCAGATCACTCTGTTCACGGCCGGAAATCGGTCGCGGAGTATCGCCTCTGCTTGTGTCGCGCCCTCATGGGCGGCCGGGCGGATTCGTGAGGTGTCCAGAGCCGTCGAACCGAGAATGTGTGCTGCCCTCTCCGGCTTTAGCGTTGGCGGAACTCGTGCGTCGTCGAGCAACTGGATCGGTGCCGGTTGACGAACGCGATGGTAGGAGGAAACCGAGCGATGAAACGAAGTCCCGACGTCGATGCCGGACCAGCTGCCGCGCCTGTTGCCGATTCGGTGCGAGTACGCGCGGTGATCGGAAAGCTGTGCCGCTCGATGGTGCCCGCGTTCGTCGTCTTGTCGGCGGTGTTCGCCGTGACCGCGGGCGGGGTCACGGCGGCATCGCCCGCGCGGGCCGATGCCGCGTCGATCACCGGGTCCTGGGCGGAGGACGAGCGGACCGTGCAGTTGCGGGTGCATTCCGCGGCGATGGGTCAGGACATCATGGTGAAGGTGCTGCGCCCGGCTGATCGTTCGGCGCCACGGCCGACGCTGTATCTGTTGAACGGGGGTGGTGGCGGGCAGGACAGCGCGACCTGGCAGAAGAACACCGACGTGCTGCGGTTCCTCGCCGACAAGGACGTGAACGTGGTGCAGCCGGTGGGTGGGCGCTGGAGTTATTACACCGACTGGCGGGCACCTGATCCGAAACTCGGGGTGTACAAGTGGAAGACGTTCCTCACCGAGGAGTTGCCGCCGGTGATCGATGCGGAGTTCGCCACCACGGGGGTGAACGCGATCGCGGGCCTGTCCACCTCGGGCACCTCGGTGCTGCAACTGCCGATCGCCAAACCGGGTCTGTATCAGGCGGTCGCGGCCTACAGTGGGTGCGCGCAGGTCAGTGACCCGCTCGGCCGCGAGTTCGTGAAACTCGCCGTCGAGAGCTGGGGCGGCGGTGACACCGAGAACATGTACGGCCCACCCGAGGACCCGATGTGGGCCGCCAACGACCCGTACCTGCACGCCGACCAACTCCGCGGCATCCGCCTGTTCCTGTCCACCGGAACCGGCGTCCCGGGCATGTACGAGGAGTAGTGCGCCAAGGGGTGCCGATTGCCTAACCTGGGAGTATGCCACTTAGCCCAAGAGATTTACCTGGTCTGGACGCCATCATCCAGGCCCGTGTGTCGAAGGTGGGTAAGAACAAGAGCGAGCGTTCGCCGCGGGAACAGATCGCGTGGGGCCGCGCAGAGTGCGCGCGATTCGGTTGGACTGTCCGCAAGGTCATCGACGAGGGTGCAGTCAGTGCGACGCGCCACGCTCGTAAGGACCGGCCGGGACGGGAAGAGTTGCGCCGTGAGTTGGAGGAGGTAGCTCGTCAAAAGAAGCGCGGGCAGGCCTCGGGTGGTGTTCTGGTGAACTGGTCCTCCTCGCGAGCCAATCGCAAGGTGGGCGACATGGCCGAACTGCGCGAGCTTTGTGCGGAATTCGGCGTGTACTGGTACTACGGCGGCGTGCTCTACGACATGAACGACCCGGATGATCGTAAGAGGGTCGCGCAAGATGCGGTAGAGGACGAGCATGCTCCGGAACGGAATCGGTTGGACGCGATGTGTGCGTTGGCCCAGAACTTCGTCGAGGGCAAACCGCACGGTGCCGAAAGTTTCGGATTCCGTATCGTCTACAAGCGCGGCAAGGCTGTAGGTCGGGTGCCGTGCCCGGAGTACGGGCCCATTGTTCGTGAGATGGCCAGGCGTGCAATAGCTTCAGAACCACAGCATTCCATCGGTCGCTGGCTCACTCTCAACGAGATTCCAGTGCCGGGCCACGACCGATCGTTCCCCTGCCCTTGGTGCTCGGTCAAGGATGGACATCGGGTTATCAAGAAGGTCGATAGACGGACCTGCCCGTGCCCGAAGGGATGGCGCACGCAGTGGGATGGTGACATGGTCAAGCGTGTCCTGCTGCGCGAGGCTATGGCAGGTTTGCGTGTCCACGTGGATGAAGACGGGAACCGTCTGACGGTTGCAGGGACTTGGGAAGGACTGATCTCGGTCGAGGACCACGAGCGACTGAAGGTGATTCTCCACGATCCGCGGCAGATTCATCCCCGCGGAAGTGAGTGTAAGTGGTTGCTGTCGGGCATCCCGCGCTGTTGGAAGTGCGGTGGAAGAGTCGTGGGCGTTGGGCCACGAGAGGGGCATAAGCGGTGCTACATCTGTAAGCCGAACCATTGTGTGCGGCGTAATGCTGAGCTAGTCGAGTCGGTCGTGCAAGAAGCGGTGTTGCGTCGCTTGGAGGATCCGACATTGCTCCAGGCACTTACACGGACCGATGAGGATGCGCTCGCCGCTCTGACGGATGCTCGTACGCTCAGAGAATCGTACGAAAAGTGGTTGAGAGACGCCATCGATGCTGATTTGGCGCCGGCGGAGATCGCGATGTACAAGGCGAAGAAGCTGCCGATAATCGAGGCGGCCGAAGGGCGTGCGCAAGCTGCGTTGCCGATGCCTCATGTCGCTGCAGCCGCTGGGCCGGCGCTCGTGCTTAGAGCCCCTAACAGGTTCTGTAGAGTGGCGGTGATTCTCGTTGCGGTGCAGTATGTTTCGTCGTGGCGGCCCCGTGGATCGTGGACGACGAGTTGTGGACAGTGATCGAACCGCTACTGCCGGTCC
>NZ_VUOS01000005.1 GCF_009829325.1 Nocardia sp. CY41 | reverse complement strand
GACCTGGGCCGGATTGCGCGGGGCCTATCCGGACCTGGCCGCCCTCGGACTCGGTGACGCGCAGATCGCGGCCCAGGTCTTCGGAGCCCCGGGACAGCAGCAGGTGGTCGGGTCGCCGCTGCTCAACCGGTTGAACGCGGGAGGCGAGACCGTCAACGGTCCCCGGTACACGGCCATCGCCTCCCGCACCGACCAAGTGATCACGCCGCAGGACACCGCCCTGCTCGCCGCCCCCGCCCCCGCCGACCGCAACGTCTGGCTACAGGAGGACTGCCCCGGCAACACGGCCGACCACAGCGGCATGCTCGAAGACCCGCGCGCGGCCGCCGCCGTTCTCTCCGCGCTCGCCGGAGATCGACGAGCGTTGCCCTGCTGAGCGCGCCCCGGCCGGACAGAACGCACGAAGATGGAGAACCTCGGTGAGTTTCGGCATTACTTGTAGCGGGCTCTGCCGCGAATTCGCCGGAGTCGCGGTGATCGACGGCGTGACCTTCCGCGCGCCCGCGGGCCGGGTCACCGCGGTGGTCGGACCGAACGGCGCGGGGAAGACGACGCTGTTGTCGATGCTCGCCGGTCAGTTGCGGCCGCACCGAGGGTGGCTGCGCGTGGAGGACGCGGATCCGAGCGTCGAACCCTGGGTGGTCCGCTCCCGGGTCGGCTGGGTCCCCGACGTATACGAAAGCAGCGAGACCTGGTCGGTCGCGGAGGTCGTGCAGTTCTCCGCGAAGATCGCGGGCCACAGCGGAGACACGGCCGACGAACTCGTCGACCGGGCATTGCATCTCGTGCGTTTGGCCGACTCCGCCGCCACGCCGGTTCTCCGTCTCTCCCGGAGTGCGAAGAAGTGGCTGAGCGTGGCCAGAGCGCTCGCCGCGGGTACGACGGCGCTCGTCCTGGACAACCCGATGGCCGACTTGGACCACGAGGGTCGTCGCTATCTGGCCGGAATGCTGCGAGCGCTCGCGCGCCAAGACATGACGATCGTCGTTTCGGCTTGTCTCGCCGACGATCTCGCCGGATGCGCGGAGAGCATCCTGCACATCGATCACGGACGACTCGTCGCCGGCGACGCATCGGTCCCGGCCCCGGTCGATCCAGGTCGGACGGCCTGCGCGGGACCGGACGCACGCGGCTCGCGGAGGCCGACTACCGCGGCGTCACCCAGGTCGTGATGTCGGCGTGCACTACCTCGAGGCCGTGCTTGTCGTAGATCGAGACCGGCACCACCACCTCGCGTCCTTCGGTGATGGTCGGGAAATCGGGGAGTTCGGCCAGCTTCGCCACGGCCCGCAGGCCGGTCTCGGCCTTGGCCAGATACTGCACGTTCATCGCCTTGGGAATCCACCGGTGCGTCGCGGGGACCGTCGCCTCGCTCAGCATGCCCATCGCGACCTCGGCCAGGTTGCACGCCGCGATGGCGTGGAAGGTGCCCAGATGGTTGTGGATGCCGAACCACTTGGGCGAGGTCACCTCGCACAACCCGGGTTCGAGCCGGACCACGTTCGGCAGCACGGTGCCGAAGTAGGGCACCCGGGCCACCATCCCGAGCGAGAACAGCGCATGCCCCAGCCGGTTGTCCGGCAGCTTCTTCCAGCCGCGGTAGGTCGCGGTCTCTTTCGCCATACGCGTATCTTACTCAGAAGTAAGTTTTCGAACACCCCACCGATTTGAAGTGACTCGCGGGGGTCGTGCATACTGTTCGGGTTGCCCTGCACCGGGTCATGTCCGTTTCCGCGAGAAGCGGGTGGCCGGGCGGGGCGAGCAGTACCCCATCGTGTACCTCGCCGGGTTTCTGGCGTGGGTACGTCCGGGACAGTGTTCCAGGCCTGAGATGCGTTCGCGATCCGAGGCCGAGGAATGAGCGGACGGGCGACACGCCCGACCGCGTGGACCGGAGAACCATGACAGATGAACAGCGGCGAGGATCGGGCACGCCCGGTCAGGGTCTCCACCGTGTGGGACGTCTTCGTGTGTTCGGGCTGTGCAAATGAGGGTGGTCCAGAGGACTGGTGTAGCCGGGCTTCGGACCACGAAGGAAAGCGGAGAAAAGGACACTTAGCATGGCGGGACAAAAGATCCGCATCAGGCTCAAGGCCTATGACCACGAGGCGATCGACGCATCGGCGCGCAAGATCGTGGAGACGGTGACCCGCACCGGGGCACGCGTCGTCGGCCCGGTGCCGTTGCCGACCGAGAAGAACGTGTACTGCGTCATCCGTTCGCCGCACAAGTACAAGGACTCGCGCGAGCACTTCGAGATGCGTACGCACAAGCGCCTTATCGACATCCTCGACCCGACGCCGAAGACGGTGGACGCGCTCATGCGCATCGACCTGCCGGCCAGCGTCGACGTCAACATTCAGTGACGGGGACTCGAGACATGACTGACAACAAGAACAGGCCGGCCGCCGGCATCCTGGGCACCAAGCTCGGCATGACCCAGGTCTTCGACGACAAGAACCGCGTCGTTCCCGTGACCGTCATCAAGGCCGGGCCGAACGTCGTCACCCAGATCCGCACCGAGGAGCGCGACGGCTACAGCGCCGTCCAGGTCGCCTTCGGTGCCATCGACCCGCGCAAGGTGAACAAGCCGGTCGCCGGCCAGTTCGCCAAGGCGGGCGTCACCCCGCGCCGCCACGTCGCCGAGATCCGCGTCGCGGACGCCACCACCTTCGAGGTCGGCCAGGAGATCAACGCCGACGTGTTCGAAGAGGGCAGCTACGTCGACGTCACCGGCACCAGCAAGGGCAAGGGCTTCGCGGGCACCATGAAGCGCCACGGCTTCCGTGGCCAGGGCGCCTCGCACGGTGCGCAGGCCGTGCACCGCCGTCCGGGTTCGATCGGTGGCTGCGCCACCCCCGGCCGCGTGTTCAAGGGCATGCGCATGTCGGGCCGGATGGGTAACGACCGGGTCACCACGCAGAACCTGTCGGTGCACAAGGTCGACACCGAGAACGGCCTGCTGCTGATCAAGGGAGCGATCCCGGGTCGCAAGGGCGGCGTCGTGATCGTCAAGAGCGCCGTGAAGGGTGGTGCGCACGCATGACCAGCCTCGAGAAGAAGGCCAACCTGACGCTGCCGGTCAAGGAGATCGGCGGCAAGACCAACGGCACCGTCGACCTCCCCGCGGAGATCTTCGACGTGACCGCCAACATCGCGCTGATGCACCAGGTCGTCGTGGCCCAGCAGGCCGCAGCGCGCCAGGGCACGCACGCGACCAAGACCCGTGGCCAGGTCTCCGGCGGCGGCAAGAAGCCGTACCGGCAGAAGGGCACCGGTCGTGCCCGCCAGGGTTCGACCCGCGCGCCGCAGTTCACCGGCGGTGGCACCGTGCACGGCCCGCAGCCGCGCGACTACAGCCAGCGCCTGCCCAAGAAGATGAAGGCCGCCGCCCTGCGCGGCGCGCTGTCGGACCGGGCGCGCAACGAGCGCATCCACGTGATCACTGAACTGGTGGCAGGCCAGGCGCCGTCCACCAAGACCGCCAAGACCTTCCTGGCCGAGCTGTCGGACCGCAAGAAGTTCCTGGTCGTGGTGGGCCGCGAGGACGTCGCCGCGTGGAAGAGCGTGGCGAACCTGCAGAACGTGCACCCGATCGCTCCCGACCAGCTCAACACCTACGACGTCCTCAACAGCGACGACGTGGTGTTCAGCGTCGAGGCGCTCAACGCGTTCGTGCACGGCCCCGCCGAGGCTGCACAGGAGGAGAGCAAGTGACCACCATCGCCGACCCCCGCGACATTCTGCTGGCGCCGGTCATCTCCGAGAAGTCCTACGGACTGATCGAGGAAGGCACCTACACCTTCCTGGTGCACCCGGACTCGAACAAGACGCAGATCAAGATCGCCGTGGAGAAGGTCTTCGGTGTGAAGGTGACCAGCGTCAACACCGCCAACCGTCAGGGCAAGCGCAAGCGGACCCGCTTCGGTTACGGCAAGCGCAAAGACACCAAGCGCGCGCTCGTGACCATCTCGGCCGACAGCAAGCCCATCGAGATCTTCGGAGGCCCGGTCGCGTAAGCGCCTGGGAATCCAGAAAGCAGAGAAGAACTCATGGCAATCCGTAAGTACAAGCCGACTACGCCGGGCCGCCGCGGCTCCAGCGTCTCGGACTTCGCCGAGATCACCCGGTCGACCCCGGAGAAGTCGCTGCTGCGCCCGCTGACCAAGTCCGGCGGCCGCAACGCCCACGGCCGGATCACCACCCGGCACCGCGGTGGCGGGCACAAGCGCGCCTACCGTCTGATCGACTTCCGTCGACTGGACAAGGACGGCATCCCGGCCAAGGTCGCGCACATCGAATACGACCCGAACCGCACCGCGAACATCGCGCTGCTGCACTTCGTGGACGGCGAGAAGCGCTACATCATCGCCCCCAAGGGCGTGACGCAGGGCACCCGCATCGAGTCCGGCCCGACCGCCGACATCAAGCCGGGCAACAACCTGCCGCTGCGCAACATCCCGACCGGTACCACCATCCACGCGGTGGAGCTGCGTCCGGGCGGCGGCGCCAAGCTGGCCCGTTCGGCCGGCATGAGCATCCAGCTGCTGGGCAAGGAAGGCCCCTACGCCACGCTGCGTATGCCCTCCGGTGAGATCCGTCGCGTCGACGTGCGCTGCCGCGCCACCGTCGGCGAGGTCGGCAACGCCGAGCAGTCGAACATCAACTGGGGCAAGGCCGGCCGCATGCGCTGGAAGGGCCGCCGCCCCACGGTCCGTGGTGTCGTCATGAACCCGGTCGACCACCCGCATGGTGGTGGTGAGGGCAAGACCTCCGGTGGTCGCCACCCGGTCTCGCCGTGGGGTCAGCCGGAAGGCCGCACCCGCAAGCCCAACCGTCCGAGCGACAAGCTCATCGTCCGCCGTCGCAAGACCGGCAAGAAGCGCTGAAGGAGGAGGTAAGAAATGCCACGCAGCCTCAAGAAAGGCCCGTTCGTCGACGACCACCTCCTCGCGAAGGTGGACGTGCAGAACGAGAAGGGCACCAAGCAGGTCATCAAGACCTGGTCGCGTCGTTCGACCATCATCCCCGATTTCATCGGGCACACGTTCGCGGTGCACGACGGCCGCAAGCACGTGCCGGTGTTCGTCTCGGACAACATGGTCGGGCACAAGCTCGGTGAGTTCGCGCCGACCAGGACGTTCAAGAGCCACGTCAAGGAAGACCGGAAGAGCAAGCGGCGATGACGACGACCGAGACTCAGAACCCGACTGCGCGCGCGACCGCCAAGCACGTTCGCGTCACCCCGATGAAGGCACGCCGTGTCGTGGACCTGGTCCGCGGCAAGCGCGTCGAGGACGCCCTCGCCCTGCTGAAGTTCGCGCCCCAGGCCGCGAGCGAGCCGGTCGCCAAGGTCGTCGCCAGCGCCGCGGCCAACGCCGAGAACAACCTCGGCCTGAACCCGGCCACGCTGGTCATCTCGACGGCTTACGTCGACGAGGGCACCACCCTGAAGCGGTTCCAGCCGCGTGCCCAGGGCCGTGCGTTCCGCATCCGCAAGCGCACCAGCCACATCACCATCGAGGTCGAGAGCATCCCCACCGCCGGTGGAGCCACTCGTAACCGCCGGAAGGGAGGGGCAAAGTAAATGGGACAGAAGATCAATCCCCACGGCTTCCGCCTCGGTATCACCACCGACTGGAAGTCGCGCTGGTACGCGGACAAGCAGTACGCGGACTACGTGAAGGAAGACGTCGCGATCCGCAAGCTCCTGGCCACCGGCATGGAGCGGGCGGGCATCTCCAAGGTCGAGATCGAGCGCACCCGTGATCGCGTGCGGGTGGACATCCACACCGCGCGTCCCGGCATCGTGATCGGCCGCCGCGGCGCCGAGGCCGACCGCATCCGCGCCGAGCTGGAGAAGCTCACCGGCAAGCAGGTGCAGCT
The DNA here is from genome assembly GCF_009829325.1 of Nocardia sp. CY41. Classification (GTDB taxonomy): domain Bacteria; phylum Actinomycetota; class Actinomycetes; order Mycobacteriales; family Mycobacteriaceae; genus Nocardia. The sequence continues at coordinate 319,449 of NZ_VUOS01000005.1, read as the reverse complement.
GAACATCCTCGAGGTGAAGAACCCCGAGTCGGATGCGCAGCTGGTGGCGCAGGCCGTCGCGGAGCAGCTGTCCAACCGTGTGGCGTTCCGTCGCGCGATGCGCAAGGCCATCCAGTCGGCCATGCGTTCGCCGAACGTCAAGGGCATCCGTGTGCAGTGCTCGGGCCGCCTCGGCGGCGCCGAAATGTCGCGCTCGGAGTTCTACCGCGAGGGTCGGGTGCCGCTGCACACGCTGCGCGCCGACATCGACTACGGCCTCTACGAGGCCAAGACCACCTTCGGTCGCATCGGCGTGAAGGTCTGGATCTACAAGGGCGACATCGTCGGTGGCAAGCGTGAGCTCGCCGCCGCTGCCGCCGCGCCCGAGCGTCCGCGCCGGGAGCGGCCGAGCCGCCCGCGTCGGTCCGGTTCCACCGGCACCACGGCGACCAGCACGGAGGCCGGACGCGCCGCCACCGCGGTGGCCGACGCTCCGGCAGAGACACAGGAGGGCTGACGCATGCTGATGCCTCGCAAGGTGAAGCACCGCAAGCAGCATCACCCGGGCCGTTCCGGAACGGCCAAGGGCGGCACCTCGGTGGCGTTCGGCGATTTCGGCATCCAGGCGCTGGAGCCGGCGTACGTCACCAACCGGCAGATCGAGTCGGCGCGTATCGCGATGACTCGCCACATCCGCCGTGGCGGCAAGATCTGGATCAACATCTACCCGGATCGCCCGCTGACCAAGAAGCCCGCCGAGACCCGCATGGGTTCGGGTAAGGGTTCGCCGGAGTGGTGGGTCGCGAACGTCAAGCCCGGTCGGGTGATGTTCGAGATGAGCTACCCCAACGAGGAGATCGCTCGTGAGGCCCTGCGCCGCGCGATGCACAAGCTCCCGATGAAGTGCAGGATCGTGACCAGGGAGGAGCAGTTCTGATGGCTACCGGAACACCGGCCGCAGAGCTCCGCGAGCTCACCGAAGAGGAGTTGGTGGCCAAGCTGCGCGACTCCAAGGAAGAGCTGTTCAACCTGCGCTTCCAGATGGCGACGGGTCAGCTGGACAACAACCGTCGTCTGCGCGTCGTCCGTCACGAGATCGCGCGCATCTACACGGTCATGCGTGAGCGCGAGCTCGGTCTGGCCACCGGACCCGCTGGCAAGGGAGATGCCGCATGAGCGACAAAGTAGAAGGGCAGCGCGGCACCCGTAAGGTGCGTGTCGGTTACGTTGTCTCGGACAAGATGAACAAGACGATCGTCGTGGAGCTGGAAGACCGTAACCGGCACCCGCTCTACGGCAAGATCATTCGCACCACCTCGAAGGTGAAGGCGCACGACGAGAACGAGATCGCCGGCATCGGCGACCGCGTTCAGCTGATGGAGACCCGTCCGCTGTCGGCCACCAAGCGCTGGCGTCTGGTCGAGGTCCTGGAGAAGGCCAAGTAAGCCTGCTCCACGGCGTGCAACCCGAAGGCCCGCTTCCCATCCGGGAAGCGGGCCTTCGCCGTATCCGGGCGCGCCTGAATCCCCGCGCTGTACACCCTGGATCGGTACTGTCTGGTCGTGCGGGTGGCGATCGAGTCCCGGCCTGACCGGTGATCGACGGCGCCGACGGCCGATGCGGAAGGTATGAGCGGTGGGGAATGTGACTCGACCTGATCAGCCCGATGACCGGGCGCTGTTGCGCGAACATCTGCTGAAGACGCGGATCGCGGGGGATGTCGCGACGCCTCGGGAGGGGAATCTCGCGAACTACCGCAAGATGGTGCAGAAGGACCCGGGGTACCAGTTCGGCCTGACGCTGAAGGATTGGACGTTCGCCGAGACGCTGGAGATGATGGCTCGGCTCTGTGGGGTCAGCCCCGATCCTCGTCACGTGCGGGGTGCAGACACCATCGACGTCGACCTGACGCTCGACGCGCTCGACGCGATGGGGTCGCGGATCGGGGTCGCGGCCCGTCGCCGGGAGACCGTGATCCTGGCGACCGGGCATCCAGACACGCTGATGGGCGTCTATCGCGCCGTCGAGGACGCGTTGCGGGCGGCAGGGTGCGTGGTGCTCGCGCCGGCCGCCGGGTGGTCTTATCTGGTCACCACACCGTTCGGCCCGCAGATTCGCGAAATCGTCTACACCTCGGGCGTCGCCGCGCTCGGCACCGACGGGACGCTGCGGCACACCCATGATCCACACCCGATGCGGGCGGTGCTGCGCGAACTGCGCGGCACCGCGACCGGCCATCGGCCCGACTTGGTCGTCGCCGATCACGGCTGGGCCGGAGCGGCGGGGGAGGCGGGAATCGAGACCGTCGGATTCGCCGACAGCAACGATCCGGCGCTGTTCGCCGGGCAGGCCGAGGGGAAGATCGCGGTTACGGTGCCCCTCGACGATGGAATCCACCCCGACCACTACCGGCCGCTGATCGCCTATCTGCTGAACCGGGCGGGGCTCACCAGGTGAGCCGTGTGTCGCGCACGATCGTTTCCAGATCGGAACGATCAAGGCGCCAGGCCAATTCGGTCGACGCCTTGGTGGGATCGCTGATCAGTACGGCCGGTTCGGGCGCGGCAGGCCGATGGGTCATCCGGATCCGGCGGCCGGTCTGCCGCTCGACCGCGGCGACGACGTCGAGGATGCTGCTGCCCTGACCGCTGCCGACGAGGTAGCGCGTGAACTCGCCTTCCGGCGGCATGTGCTCGATGCACGCCACGAACGCCGCTGCGGCGTCATCGATGTGCAGATAGTCGCGCACCGCGCTGCCGTCGCCGTTGACTTCCAATGCCGAGCCGTTCCGCGCGGCGGCGAACGCACGGGGGATCAAACGCGTCGGATCGGGGTCCGCGCCACCGGCCACGTTCATCAAGCGCAGTACGGTGGCGGACAAGCGGCCGGTGCCCGCCTGCGAGCGGATGGCCCACTCCGCCGCCAGCTTGCTCGCGGCGTACGGGTGCGGGGGCGCGTCGGGTAGGGATTCCGTCATCGGCTGGCGCTCCGGAGTTCCGTATATCGATCCGGTCGAGGCGAAGACCATCCGTGAGACTCCGGCGGCGGCCATGGCGTCCAGCAAGGCGACGGTCCCGCCGGTGTTGACGCGGAAATACCGCAGCGGATCGGCTGTCGACTCGCGCGCCCGCGTCAGCCCGCCGAGATGGCACACCGCGTCCACGCCGTTCAGCGCCTCCCGCAACCCGGCTTCGTCCAGCAGGTCGGCGACGCGAGTCGTCAGCCGCTGGGCCGGAACGACCGCGCGAACCATCGCGATCGGTTCATGCCCCGCCCTGCTCAGCAGACCGACAACCGCCCGGCCTACATAGCCGTTCGCTCCGGTGACGAGAACGCGCACCACACGATCTTGTCATCGAGCAGAAGTCGCTGAGGCTGGAGGCGGATTTCTTCTGTTGATGCCGGAGGGCGGTCGGGGCTCGCGGCAGGGCGGGACCGGGTGAGCGCTGGGCCGCACATCCTCGTGCGTTGATGAATCGCCCGGGAGGTTCGGCGCACGGTGACCAGAGGTCGGCACCGGCCCGCCCGGGCGGATACCCGCTACGCCGCAGGCAATGGGCACTGGGCGGCCGAGCCGCATTGCAGCAGACGCAGCAGCGAACTCAGGTCGATGAGCGAGCTGCCGGTCGATACTCCGCCGGGCGCGGGTTCGCCGGGCGCGACCACTGGTGCGGGAGCCGGCGGTACGGCGACAGCATGACCTGCGCTGAGGACTGCTCCGAAAGCCAGCGCGGTGATGCCTGCGCCGAGCAGCTTGGTGAACGACATTGATGAATCCTTTGCTGATTCGCGGTGCGAGACCGGCTCGGCGTGCGGTATCTGCGCGCGTCGCGGGTTCTCGCGCCCCGGGAGGTGTTTATTCGCCTTGCAACAATTAGCAGAATGGATCCAGCCGCGCTGCCGAGTTCATGGCGTGCGCAATGTGTTGCCGGGCCTCTGGGCGCCACGCGAATATCAGTCGATTGAGAGCATTCGCGGTGCCTCTACCAGCGCAAACCTTGCTTTTGCGAGATGAGGTTTTTCCGGTGGGGAAGGTGTGGCGGGTCCGTAGTAATGCAGCTTCGTGCACCGCTCGGTGCAGGAACTTGCATTGTGCCGCAGCCGAATTCGAACGCGATCGAGCGTCGTCCGGGCCGGTGATCGAACCGCGGGCTACAACCGCGCCGGGGTGATGGTGCAGGTTCCTGCAGCCGACCCTGCAACCGCTTCCCTTCCCAGTCGAAGTTTCGGGTGGGGATGCTGATGGAAGTCTGTCCGAAGGAGTCGATGTGCGAAACCTTGTCCTCGTCGCCTCGCTCACGAGCGCACTGTTGTCTCCGGCCGCCGTCGCTGCCGCCGGTCCAGCAGGCGCTGCACCGGGCGCGGTCGTGTCCGACGCAACGCCCGTGGCCTCCATTCAGGAGGAGGTGTTCTGCGCGATCGTGCGGTTCTTGAAAGGAGGCTGGGCTGGTCGTCAGACCGACTGCTCGTTCTGACGCCCTACGGCCACGCGCGGCACCGCTCAGGCGCCTTGCCATCTTCCGTCGCCGCACCCTGCCACACCGTGACCAGAGCGAGCTTGCGCCTACGGTTTGCGAGGTGACGCAGGATCGGCCTGCCGTCAGCCGAAACGCATCATCATCGTGATACTGGTCGTTCCTGCCCAATTGATCAGTTCCGAGCCGGCGATGTCGTGGAAGCCCAGTCGCTGGTACAGGCGGCGGGCGGGGTTGTCGGTGCGGACATTCAGGCACACACCGGGGTATCGGTGTTCGGCTGCCAGTCGAGAAGGTGCGTCAGCGTTCTCGACATAGCGGCGAGGTCGGGGATCGCGCGCAGATCGGCCGGGCAGGTGTGTCCCTGTTCGGCGGCTCGGCACGTTTCGAACAGCATCGACCAGAGGAAATCGTCGTCGTCGGGGCCGGCCGGGCGGAAGACGGTCTGACGCATCGGCCCGGCGGTAGCCGCCGCGCACCAGCTGCGCAAGAAGATACGTTGTATCGTATATTTATGCAGGTAGGTCGGGGCCTGCCCGGCCTGCGGTTCGGATGGCCGAATCTCGCAGCGGCATCGGCATTTCGGATCGTGGCGACGACCGGGCGCATCGGACCCGGGTAGTGATAAGGATCGATCATGACTACGGAAACCACTGTGCGCCGCTGGCTGATCACCGGCGCGAACAGCGGCTTCGGCGCGGCGTTCACCCGTGCCGTGCTCGCCGCGGGTGACGAAGTCGTCGCGGCGGTGCGCCGCCCTGAGACCATGGCGGACGTCGTTGCCGCACATCCGGATCGGGTGCAGGTGGTAACACTCGACATGCGGGATCCCGCGGCGGCCGAACGCGCGGTGAAAGAGGCCGGACGCGTCGACGTGCTGGTCAACAACGCCGGTTATGGCGTCGTCGGCGCGATCGAAGAGACCAGCCCGGCCGACGTGCGTGATGCGATGGAGGTCATGTTCCACGCCCCGCTTCGGTTGACGCAGTTGGTGCTGCCGCAGATGCGGGAACGCCGTGCCGGCGCGATCGTGCAGGTGACGAGCATGGGCGGATTCATGTCTTTCGCGGGCGTCGGCGTCTACAGTGCCGCCAAGGGGGCGCTCGAGCTGGCCAGCGAAGCCCTCGCCCAGGAGGTGGATCCGCTGGGCATCCAAGTCCTCATCGTCGAGCCCGGCGCGTTCCGCACCGGCTTCGCCGCGCCCGCCGCGTTGGCCATCAGTTCGGCGATCCCCGACTACGCCGCCACCGCCGGCGCGGTCCGCGAGGGCCTGCCCGACTCCGATCAGCAACAGGAAGGCGATCCCGACAAAGCCGCCGCTGCGGTCCTGGCCACCGTCGGCCGCCCCGGCGCACCGCTGCGCCTGGCGCTTGGCCCCGATGCCATACAGGGCATCAGGGGCAAGCTCGCCCAGGTCGCCGCCGATCTCGACGCCACGGCCGAGCTGGGATCGAACACCGGCTTCGACTCCTGAGATCGGCACACGGCAGCCTACCTGTCCCGTACCGGTGGGCCGCCTCACTGTTCGGCCGCAGTGGCCTGCTGGGCAGCGTCAGCCCGTCTATCTGCCACGTTGAACGCACCGCTACTACCGGGCGCAAGCCGCCGTCACCGGACGCGTCCTCTGACTGTGACGACGCGCAGGCCAGGGCCGGACTGTCCGTGTTCCGCGTGGCGGGGCAGTGTTGTCGGCGGGACCGTCTTCTGGCTGTGATGACGCGCAGGCCAGGGCCGAGGCGAACCGTGTATCGCCTGGCGCAGCAGTGTAGAACTCGTGCGCTGAATCCATGAATGGACTCTTCCGTGGTTGGCTGGGGTGATGGAGGTCGGGCGAGCGCGGATGGCCGCGGGGGCGCTGTTCGTGCGCGGCGACCACGTGTTGCTCGTGCACAAGACGTACGGCAATGGGTGGGATCTGCCGGGCGGGTACGTGGAGCCGGGGGAGGCGCCCGCTGCCGCTTGCCGGCGCGAGGTCCGGGAGGAGCTCGGGATCGACCGGTCCGTCCGGCGGCTGCTCGTGCACGACTGGGCGCCCAGATCCGGTGAAGGTGACAAGGTCCTGTACGTCTTCGATTGCGGTGAACTCGGCGCCGATGAGCGCGCCATCCGATTGCAGAAGTCGGAACTCGATGCGTGGCGATGGGTTTCGATCGCCGACCTCGACGACTACGTGTTACCTCGGCTGACTCGGCGGGTGCGGCAAGCGCACCTGGCGTACCTCGACGGCTTCCCCAGGTACCTCGAACACGGGCGTCCGGTCGAGCTGGACGACTAGATCCGACGGCCGTGCGGGTCGGTGGCGTGTCACGTCTTGCGCTATACGTATACATCTACTTATAGTGAGACGGCGGCCCGAACGACCTGAGAACATCGAATGCGCACCAAGAGAAGCGGATTCGGAGGGGCCGAGCTGGCATAGACGCATGCCTACATGCGCACTGATCTATGAAACGGGGAAATCATGACCACCGATCCGACCGAGCTGGACGGTGCCGGCACCGTCGAGGAACGGGCTTGCGGCGTCACCATCGTGAAGGAGTCGGCCGAGCCGGTCGACGCGGACGACCTGCGCCAGATCGTGTTGCGCGTGGGTCCGGGCGGCGGACGTCAGCAGCGGTTCGTCGGCAGGCTGCTCGGTGAATCCCGCGAATACACCAAGGTCGGGATGACCGTGGTGCGGGTCTACGTGAGCCGCAAAGGCAAGTTCGTGGTGCATCGCCGGGAATCGGACTGGCGAGAAATGTCCGTCGCCATCGACTGGACCGAATGGAAGAATTGGCGCGAGCTGCTGCGGCCCGGCAGCGGCGAGCGCGAATGGGGCGATTACACGGTGGAGATCGTGGACTCGCCCGCTGGATTGCGAGGCCGAATCCCCGAGCACATCTACCGAACCGTTGTCGATGTGGCCGAGAACCCGACCTCGCAAGACCTGCAGATCTGATACCGCCGCTTTCGCCGAATCCGGAAAGGATTTCTTCGCAGATGTTCGCACGACTGGGGGCCGTAGTCGTCCACAATCCGTGGAAGGTGATCGGCCTGTGGGTGCTGCTCGCCATCGCGGTGGTGGCCTCGGCGCCGGAACTGAAATCGACGACAGATCAATCAGCTTTCCTCCCCTCCCATTACGAGTCCATTCAGGCATTGGAGTTGCAGCAGAAAGCGTTCCCGGACAGCTCCGCTCCCGCGGCGATCATCGTGTTCGCCCGGCAGGACGGCACGCCGTTGACCGACACGGACGCGGCTTCGGTCGTGTCGATCGGCAGCAGCCTGCGTGACGCGCAGATCAAGGACGTCATCGGGATGCAACCGACGCCACCGTCGGAGAACCGCTTGGTGCAGATCATCGCGGTCCAGATGACGAAGGTGACCAATCCCAACGACACCACGCAGGGCGACGCGGTCAAGGCGCTGCGCAAGGAGTTGAAGGAACGCGTCGCGGGCACCGAGCTGAAGGCGGGCATCACCGGCCAGGCGGCGCAGGTGCTGGATCAGCAGGAATCGGGTGACAAGGGGCTGGCCATCGTCGGCGTCGCCACCGTCGTGCTGATCCTGGTGTTGTTGCTGGTCATCTTCCGCAGTCCGGTGATCGCGTTGCTGCCGATCGTCGTGATCGGCGCGGTCTCCAGCATGGTCGGCGGATTGATCGCCATGGTGGCCAAGGCGTTCGACCTGCAGATCGATGCTTCGATCAATGCCATCCTCGTGGTCGTGCTGTTCGGTGTCGGCACCGACTACATCCTGTTCCTGATGTTCCGCTACCGCGAGCGGCTGCGCGCCGGCGAGGATTCGAAGACCGCCATGGTCAGCGCCGTCACCCGAGTAGGTGAGGCGATCACGTCCGCGGCGGGCGCGGTGATCATCGCGTTCATGGCGCTGGTGCTGTCCACGCTGGGTATGTTCCGCGCGATGGGTCCGGCGCTGGCGATCGCGGTGGCGGTCGCGCTGTTGGCGGGGCTGACGCTCGTTCCCGCCGTCGTGTCGCTGCTGGGCACCAAAGTGTTCTGGCCGTCCAAGGCATGGCGCACGGAACCGAAGGGTGCACGGTTCACCGCGGTCGGCAATGCGCTCGGCCGGCGGCCCGGTGTGTTCGCCGTAGTCTCCGGCGGTGCGCTGATCGTGCTCGGCATCTTCGCGTTCGGCTTCCATCCGACATTCGATCTGAGCTCCGGATCGACTTCGCAGGCCTCGGAATCCGTCGTCTACAGCAAAGAATTGGTCAAGGGCCTGCCCGCCGGGACCACCCAGCCTTCGGACGTTCTGCTGAAGTCCGACGGCGCGTTGACCGCCGAGCAGCTCACCGCTTACCGCACCGCGCTGGCCGGGGTACCCGGTGTGGGACAGGTGGCCGAGCCGAAATTGTCCGCGGACAAGACGATCGCCGACTTCGCGGTGACGCTGGATGCCGCGCCGGAGTCGGATGCCGCGCTGAACACCGTCGAGGGCCCGCTGCGCGATACCGCGCACGCGGCGGCGCCCGCCGGTACGACCGCCGCCGTAGGCGGTCTGACCTCGGTGTTCGTCGACTTCCAGGAGGCGATGGCGCGGGACTACTCGATCGTGTTCCCGGTCGCGGCGATCCTCATCATGATCGTGCTGGGGCTGCTGCTGCGCAGCCTGGTCGCGCCGTGGTACCTCATGGCGTCGGTGTTCCTCGGCTTCGCCGCCACGCTCGGCGCGGCGGTCCTGGTATTCCAGCACTTCCGGGGTGAGACCGGCCTGATCTTCACGCTGCCGGTGATCATGTACCTGTTCGTGGTCGCGCTGGGCACCGACTACAACATCCTCATGGTCGCCCGGCTACGGGAAGAGGCGCGCGAGGGCAACGAGCCGAAACAGGCCGCGGCGCTGGCCGTGCGGCACACCGGCCCCACCATCGCGGCGGCCGGAGTGATCCTGGCGGGCACGTTCGCGTCGATGATGCTGGCCGGCAACAACGTCCTCGCACAGATGGGCTTCGCCATCTCGGTGGGCATCGCGATCGCGGCCTTCGTCATGGCGATGTTCTTCACCCCCGCGCTCACGGCGCTCATCGGACACAAGGCGTGGTGGCCGGGGCATGGGGACGAGAAGCCGGGTGGGACGCGAGCGGAGGCTCACGAGGTCGTCGGGACTTCGGTCGGCGAGAGCTGATACCGGAGACGTTCCACACGGGGACCTACCCATCCGAGCAGTCCGGAACTCCAGCTGTGCACTCGGAATATTTCGAGTGCACAGCTTCTTCGTGTGGAACGGATCCGGGTCGATTCGTCGCCGCGGAACCCACGTGATGCGCGAAGACGACTTGAACCGCAGGTATCTCTCGCCGGTCCGCGACTGCGTGTGCGGCTGATCAGGACGCTTCCGCGTGGCGGCGAGATTATCAAGTGCGACGGCAGATTTGGCCTGCTGGGCTCAGTGGCGGAGCTAGCAGGTTAGGGGGTCGTTCGGGCAGTTTGCGTGTTTGAACGAGTCCCCTGTCTACTTTCCGCCAGATTGGCCGAGCTGCCTGGGATATGAAGCAACGCCCCGCTAGAGTGGGGCTTCACAGCATCGAGGGAGGGCATGATGGCGCTGACCACTTCTCTGGCAGGTAGGGTACGGAATACGAGCCTACCCAAAAGCCATTCGCTCTTGCCGCTACTGGAGGCCGTCGTCAACGGTCTTCAAGCGATCGATGCACGCTTCCGTGAGAATATCGAGCACGGCCGCCTTCGGATTACGATCCAGCGGAGCGGACAAGATGAGTTGGACTTCGACCTGTCTGACACGGGCCGGGTGACGCTGAGGCCGATACTGGGCTTTCTCATCGAGGATAACGGTGTGGGATTTACGCCAGCCAACATGTGCTCATTCGAGACGCTGGACAGTGACTACAAGGCAGACATGGGTTGCCGCGGCGTAGGACGCCTCCTCTGGCTCAAGGCGTTCGACAGGATCTCGATACGGAGCACGTACCTCGACGACAATGGCGACCTGCGTGCACGGCAATTCAAGTTCTCCGTGGACCGCGAAGTCGAGCACGACGAGGCGCCGGACTGCTTCAATGAAACAGGTACAGTCGTCTATCTGGACGGGTTCAAAGACGCCTTCCAGAGGAATGCGCCGAAGACCGGCGAGACCATCGCCCGTGCGGTGTTCGAACACTGCATTTGGTACTTCCTCCGACCAGGCGGCGCACCTGAGGTGACGATTGTCGATGACGAGGAGGTCATCTCCCTCACGAAACTGATGGAGGAGTTCCTCTTTTCCGAGTTGCCGCAGACCACCGTCGAGGTCAAAGGCAAGAAGTTCGACATGATCAATCTTCGCCTCAAGTCCTCAACGCGCAATATCACCCCTCGGCTGTACTGGTGTGCAGCGAGCCGCGTTGTCCTCGAAGAAAACCTCACCGGCAAGATCCCAGGGCTGTACGGACGGTTGAAGGACGACGCAGCAACCGAGTTCACATACGTTTGCTACCTGTCGTCCGATTTTCTGGACGCCCACGTCCGCGCTGACCGCACCGCGTTCGACATCAACGAACGACTGGCGGACCCGACGTTGGAAGACGATATTTCGCTGGAAGATATCCGTTCGGGCGTGCTGCACGAAGTGGAACAACTCCTTGCCGGCTCGCTCGCCGCAGCCCGCGACGCAGGCAAGGCGCGTGTCCACGAGTTCGTCAGCAACCGCGCGCCTCGGTATCGCCCGGTCCTTTCCAGGCTCGAGTTACTCGGCGTGGCCGTGGACCCGTCGATCAAGGATTCAGATCTTGAACTTCTGCTTCATCGCAATTTCCAGAAGCTCGAGGCCGATACCATCGCTCAGGGCCAGACAATCTACGCGGAGGCTGGTTCCACTCCCCTGGAGGACTACCAGGAACGCCTCAACCAATACCTCGACAAGGTCAGGGATATCAATCAATCCGACCTGGCGGCGTACGTCTCCCGTCGTCGAGTGATTCTCGACCTCTTGTCCAAGCTCATCAGGACGAACGAGCAGGGCAGGTATTCTCGAGAGGATGCTATCCACTCGCTGCTGATGCCGATGCGCACCGATTCGAATGAGATCGGGACCGACGCGGCCAATCTGTGGATCATCGACGAGCGGCTGGCTTTCCACGACTACCTTGCCTCCGATAAGACACTCAAGAGCATGCCGATCACCGGCTCCGAGTCGACACGGGAGCCGGATATTCTTTCGACACGGCTTATCGACACGCCTGTGCTTGCAGCGGAGGGTGAGACGTTGCCGTTGGCCTCGATCGTCGTGGTCGAGATCAAGCGGCCGATGCGGAACGACGCGTCGGAGGACAAGGATCCGATCCTTCAGTCGCTCGACTACGTGAAGCGCGTGCGAAGCGGCGGTGTGATGACAGCCGCAGGACGTCCGATCCCGGCGTCACAGGATTCGCCAGCCTTCTGCTACATCTTGGCTGACCTCACAACGACACTGGTGAACAGGTGCGAGTACGCGAACTTGCGGCGGACTCATGACGGCCTCGGCTACTTCGGCTTCAACGAGCCAGCGAAGGCGTACATAGAGGTCATGTCTTTCGACAGGCTGGTCAATTCCGCCGCAGAGCGCAATCGGGCATTCTTCGACAAGTTGGGACTGCCCTCGAGCTGAATCGTCGACGTGTTGCAGCAATGGTGCGCTGGTCCATCGGGAAGCCGACGACCCTGTCCGCGGGAGGAGCGGCTGAAGGGAGCCCGGTACGGGCAGTGATCAGCCGATGGTCGCGTAGGGGCGGTGGACTTTGAGGGCCGAGTCCAGGACGCGGGTGACCGCCGAGCGGGGGACGCCGAGTTCGTTGGCGATGGCGGGGGTGGTGCCGCCCTGGTCGGCGAGGGTCAGGATTTCTCTGACCTCCTCGATGGGGAGGTCGGACAGGCGGCGGTCGGCGATGGCCCGTGCGAGCGCGGAGATTTCGTCGTCGTCGGTGTCGGCTTCCTCTGGTTCGGTGGGGAATTCGTCGTCCTCGTCGTCGTCCTCGAGGATCGGCATGGGTTCGACGCGCGGGTGCGAAAGCTCGGGAGTTTCCTCGAGGGCCAGTTGTTCGCTCTCCGCGTCGGCGGAGCGGTCGTTCTGCTCGGCGCTCGCCGACTTTCCGCGTTTCGCCGCGCGCGGGGCGGTGGCGTTCGGGTGCACCTGTGCGGCGGTGTCGACGGATGTCGGCGTGGGCATGGGTTCGGTGGGGCCAGGACGCCGGGCGGTGTCGTCGCCGCGATGCGCGCGATCGATCGAGCGTTCGCCTCGGTCGACCGCAGCGTGCGTCGATGCCGCACCGTTCGCTCGCGTCCGAGCGTGCTCAACGAATTCCAGGCCGTCGTGCAGGTCGGCGAGGGAGATCTGCTGTGCCGCAGATCGCGTGGATTCGAAACGCGGCTGCGGGCTCTCGAACTCCGGCGCTTCCGCTCGGTTCGAGACTTCCTCCTCGAAGGTGGCAGGAGAAATCTGTGCAGTTTCGGATTCGGCGGATCGAGTCGGATGTCCGTCGACACGGGCCTCCGGGACATGCTGCGTTACAGGCGGAACGGCGTGCGGGGAAGGAGTCGTCACTTCGCTACTGACAACCGACTGACCACGGTATCCGTTGGGAGCGATCGGGTGGTCTTCGGCGGCGCGAGCGGTGTGCTTGTCGAGCGGAAGGGCTTGCGCAGCAATGTCGGCGGGTGTCTCGGCGGCGTGACCGCCGGCCGCTTGTGCATCGCCGTTCGTGTGTGCATCGCCGTTCGTGGGGGACGCGGTGATGTGGCCGTTCGTGCTGGGGCGGACGGTATTTCCGTTGATCGGCAAGGGCTGCGCGGCATCGGCGACGGTGTGGCCGTTGGTGGTCGGGCGCACCACGTGTCCGTTGATGCGTGGGTGCGCGTTTCCGTTGACAGGCCGCTGGTCGGTGTTGCCAGCCATCGGCGGGAGGGTGTGGCCGTTCACGGGCAGGTCTTGGGTGTGCCCGTTGACGGTGGTTTCGACGGGGTGGCCGCTCGGAGCGCGGTGGAATGCGGCCCCGGGCTCGACCGCGTGGCCGTTGCTCGGCGACTCGACCGCGTGCCCGTTGGTCGGGCGAGCATCGGTCCGGCCCGAAGCAGTGGACGGCGCGGGCACTTCTCCGTCCTCGTGCTCCACCCGCGTAAGCGAGGTGCGGTCGATGGCAAGCGCGTGGCCGTTGATCAGCGACTCGACGGCGTGACCGTTGGTGGAGCGGATGTCGGTCGAATTCGCGGCGACCCACTCTTCGCCATCTCCATGGCTCGCCGCAGCGAGGAAGGCGCGGTCGACGGTGTGTGGGTGGCGGTTGACCGGTGAGTCGACTGCGTGACCGTTTGTCGGCAACCTTCCGTGGTCGGCGCGTGACGTGGCGGGCATGGTGGCTGCGCTCGAATTCGTGGACTCTGCTTGCGCAGCGCGGTGCGTGCCCGGCGTCTCAGATGTCGCTCCGTCCCGAGGTGCGGATCCGGCGCCCGCGATCGTGCGGTGGAAGGAGGCCGCCTGCCCAGGATCTCGGACGTCACCTCGATGACCGACTCCCGTTCCGGAGTCCGCCTCGTGATGCGCCCCACGGCTATCGCTCACTGCTGCGGTGTGAATATCGCCTTCCCAACGACGACGACCGCTGGTCGCCGCTGCCTCGAGCGAGTGATGTCCCTCGGCTTCCGGCATGCCCGGTTGCGCATCGAGACGGATCATCCGCCGGTCGCGCTCGATAACCGGCGCACCGTCGATCAGAACCGCGTACCGCGCGGAAACCCAGGCGTGCAACCAGATCACGACGCCGACCATCACCGGGGCGATCGCGTATTCCGCGGCGCGGCCGAGATCGCCTGCGGCGAGATGCGGGCCGGTGTTGAGTGCGACGGTCGTGCCGAGCAGGGCCGCCTCGAAGAAGATCACCTTGCCGCGCGCCAGCTCCCGGCCCCACTTGGCGGCCGTGGTCGCCGCGACCATGATGGTGATGATCGGGATGGAGATCATCGCCTCGATGCCGTAGCTCAACCAGTACAGCGGATCGGCCATGTCGCCGCTGGGCACCAGATTGTGCTGCACGTTGACACCGGCCCACACCATGCCGAGCACGACGACGGCGATCAAGGCGCGCGAGGACCACTCCGCCCGCCGGTAGAGCTGGGCCAGTCGCGCGTCCTCACTGGACGCCCGCCGCCGCGCGGCCAGCGCCCGCCGGTGCCAGCGGGCGTCGGCCTCCTCCGAGCGGCGCAACGCCGCCGCCGACTTGCGATCACGCTGCTCGGCGGCCAATTCCGCCTCGATCTCCCGGCGCCGCTGGGTGCGCCGCTGCGCGCGAATCCACTCCGCGAGTTCGCGCTCGGCGGCGATCTCGCGTTCGGACAGCACCTCCAGCAGGGCCGGATCGAGCTGCAGGGGCAACTTCCCCCGCGCGGTCTCGACCTGCTGTGCCAGCGCGGCAATCTCGGAACTACCGTTCGAGGGTTCGTCGGGCATCGCGAGCCTTCCCAAGAGCAGGTGTCATGTCGGGTGGTGGAGACATGATTGCTCGAACATATGTGTGATCGGAGTGAGACTAAACCGAGCTCTCTCCGTGGTCAATGTGGTGGACTCCAGGTCGAAAGCGACACGCCGAACAGGCGAAATTCGTGGTCAGGCTCGAATGGCCGGATGAGCGGCGCTTTTATCTGCGCCCTCCGCGTGTCGAAACTCAGTTCGAATGCGTCCACGGCAATCGTGCGGATTCCTCGCTCCGGGTCCGCCGCCCCGGACGCCCCTTCGCCGAACACACCAACGCGCCCACTCGTCACAATCACCTCTTGCGGGCGAACCCGAACCGAGCATGCATTGACGGGATGGTCGCCGTTCGCACAGAACCCGCCAGGGCAGAACAACCGATCTCGCGCAAACCACGTGTCCGGAGTTCGGACGCTGACGCGCCCGGGCTTGTGAACCACGTCTGCCGAGCGAAGCAAGACCAGGCACGTCGCGTTCGCAACCCAGCGCCCGGTCCGAAGGCCCCGCGGAGCGGCACGGACCTTGGGAAGAACTGACTGGCCGATCCTGGACAGAACCGAATCGACCGACCCTGCGAGCTGCATCCGCTGTTCGCGGCCCGGCTCGCGTTTGTGTGGCCGCCGCGTAGGCGACGAGAGCGAGCGGCGGTCACCGCAGAGGAGTCTCTCCCGAAATGGCGTGCTGCGGGGCCGCAGCGTTGGACTTTGACGCGCCCAGCGCACCGTAACCACGTCTTTCGAGCGAAGCGAGACCGACCATCCGCGTTCGCGGCCCGGCTCGCGTTTGCGCGGCCGCCGCGTAGGCGACGAAGGAGCACGCGGCGGTCGCGCAAACGCGAGCCACCAAGGGGCCGCGAACACCCAGCGCCGCAGGCGCTGGAAACTAATACAGCGTGGTGTGCCAGACGACGGCGGCCGCCAGGGCTCCCGCGCCGTTGACCGACCAGTGCAGGGCGATCGGGGCGAGCAGGCTGCCGCTGCGGTGGCGCAGCCAGGTGAACACCATGCCCGCCGCGGCCGTCGCGATGACGGCGAGCAGGATTCCGATGACCTGCCCGGCCACGCCGCCCCCGATGAAGCCGCTCAGGCCGCGGTTGCCGGAGGTGAGGCCGAGCGAGGACGCGATATGCCAGAGCCCGAACAGCAGGGAGCCCGCCGCGAAGACGCCGCGCGCACCGTAGGCGCGGTGCAGCGTGCCGTGCAGCACGCCGCGGAAGGCCAGCTCTTCGGGGATCACGGTTTGCAGCGGGATGACGATCATCGAGGCGATCAGCGCGCCCGAGATGGTCGCGTAGCGATCGGCGAGGAAGAACGGGCGGGTCAGGGGCAGCGCCGCACCGATGGCGACGACCGCGAGGACCACCGCCACCGCTGCGAGGGCGTAGCGCGAACCGCGCCGCCAGTGTCGGGGTGAAAGACCCAGTTCCGACCAGCCGAGGCCGCGCCTGCGCATCAGCGCGAGGAGGACGATCGCCGCGACCGGCACCGTCACGATGTTTGCCCACGCGGTGGTGAAATGCGCGATCAGATTGGTGCCCGCGAGGACGATCACTACGACGGCGACGTCGACGTAGGCGTGCACTTTGCGGCGCGGATGGGTCGGGGCTGCTAGGTCCGGCTCAGACATCCCGGCCGAGTCTACGGAAGAGGAACACGGTCACCACGGATCCCGGCATTATTGCCGGATCGATCACGTTTTCGCCGCCGTCGCGCGCAGAACGGTGCGCCGGGCGATCATGGCGAGACGGCGCTACCCGAGACAACGCACGGGCGCTGCTCCCGCTGTCGTCAGCCGGCCCACCCGTGCGGGTCGGTCCAGGCCTGCAAGGTGCGACTGGTCTGGAAACGACGCGGCTCGCGGGTGACCGGATCGGTGAACTCGAGCGAGGCGGCCAGCAACTGGAGCGGCCGGGTGAAGTCGTCGACGGGCTTGTCGGTGAGCGTCGGGTAGAAGTCGTCGCCGAGGATCGGGATGCCGAGGCTGTTCATGTGCAGCCGCAACTGGTGGGTCCGGCCGGTGTGCGGGCGCAGCCGGTAGCGGCCGAGCCCGTCGCGGTGCTCGAGCAGTTCGACCTCGGTCTCCGCGTTCGGTTCGCCCGGGACCTCCTGGGCAGCGAGCACCTGCTTCTCTTTGATGATCCGGCTGCGCACCACGCGGGGCAGCGCGAGATCGGGATCGAACCGGGCGATCGCCTCGTACTCCTTGCGCACGGTGCGCTTGTGGAACATGGTCTGGTACGCGCCACGGCGGGCGGGGTTGATCACGAAGAGCACCAGCCCCGCCGTGACGCGGTCGAGCCGATGCGCCGGGACCAGGTCGGGGAGGTCCAGCTCCCGGCGCAGCCGCACCAGCGCGGTCTGCAGGATGTGCTGACCGCGTGGAATCGTGGCCAGGAAATGTGGTTTGTCCACCACCAAGAGGTCGTCGTCGCGATGCACGACGGGAATGTCGAACGGGACCACCGTCTCCTCGGGCAGATCGCGATGGAACCAGACCGCACCGCCGGGCACGTACGGTGCGTCGGGAGCGATCGGCCCGCTCAGGTCGACGATGCCACCCGCGTGCAACAGTTCGTCGATCCGCGTCGCGGGCACCCGGGGGAGACGCTCCACCAGATGGTCTCGGATGGTCGCCCAGTGGCCCTGCTCCGGTAGTCGCAGCCGGGCCGGGTCCAAGCCGTGCCGTTTCGGCAACGGCGGTTGTTGCCGCCTTCTCATCGCTATCGACCCTAACGGCAGGCGGGACCGGCGTTGTCCGAGGCCTGGGGCTCAGTGGGCGCGGGACGCGATGCCCGGGTACTCGAGCACCAAGCCCGATTTGTCGTAGTCCAGGGTGCAGCGGAAGTCGAATTCGGGGGCGACGTACTCGAACCGCGGTCCGTGCTCGCCGTCCGCCGTACGGAGGTAGCGCTGTTCCAACCGGCCGACCGCGGCGCCGGAGGCGTAGACGTACGCCGCGGGCGCGTCCATACCGTCGCCGGCCTCCCGCGCGGCCCGGTGCACCGGCAGGGCGTTGGTCAGCGCGGAGGACTCCAGGTCCACGTCCAGGCAGCCGTCGAGCAACGGCGCGGGCATGCCGTCCAGCAGCCAGGACCCCGCGCCGTCGCACTCCAGCACCAGGGTGTTCCAGCCGCCCGGTTTACGCATCGCCACTTGGGCCCGGCGTGTGCGCCATTCGGTGTCCAGCGCGATCCGGTAGTCCACCACCCACGCCGCGCCGCCCTCGACGGCCGTGGTGCAGCCGTCGATCAGCACGCCCTGCTCGGTGACGCGGAAATACGCCACCTCGAATCCGTCGCGGGCGGAGCGGTGCCGCCATGCGGCGGTGGGCGGTGGCGGCGCGAACGTCATCGGGTCAGAATCCGCGCAGCCGATCCGGGGCGATGCGCAGGACGACGGAGTATTCGGCGTAGAACTGCTCGTCGGTCATGCCGATCGAGCGCAGGCCGTCGGCGTACTTCTTCGTGAACGCGTCGATCTCCTCCGCGCTGGGCCGCTGGTCGACGACGCGGGCCGTGCCGGTGAGCACGACGACGTCGCCGCCGGTCGCGGTGCTGTTGAGATGCAGCGAGACCCGGGGATTTCGCCGAATGTTGCGAATCTTCGGCTGGGCGGGCTTGCTGAAGACGAGGAATTCGCCGTCGCGCCACTGGAACCAGACGGGGTTGGGCTGCGGTGTGCCGGTGGGGCCGACGGTGGTCAGCCAGAGGACGGATTCGCGGCCGAGGCGTTCGGCGACTTTCGCCCCGAATTCGGTGTCGGTGTCGACGACGGGGGTGGCGGATCGATCGGATGCCGTTGCGGTCATGGCAGGAACAACACCGCGGTACCCGGGGCGATTCCATCCCCACCCACGGCAGCCCACTCGTTGCGCGAGAATCGGCCTTTGTGCGCATGAGCAACCGTCGGCACGACCGTGGCGCGCGCATGGCGAACGCTATTACGGCGTGGCCCGCTCATCCGACACCATCGAGCGTGCCTCGACCAACGTCCTGCGCGCGCGGCGGCGGACCCGGCACGATTCCACGCTGCAATCCAGGTGCACCTGCATGGCCCGGTGCGCCTGGCCCGCGCTCCGTTCACCGGGGTCACGCGCGCAATTCGACAGGACCGAAAACGATTCCATGCCATACATATCCGATACTCCTGCCCTCCAATGGTTCCGCTTCCGCTCGAAGTCAGCGATGTGCACGAGCTATCGGACCAGGATGTGCGGCCGTTCACTGAGGTTTCCCCGGCGCGTCGAGAGCACGAAAACCACCATTCCGGAGCAGTTTTCGCATGTTGACGGAATAGGCCGGGGAGAACGACGCCGGGGGCGGGCTCTATCGCGGCACGATCGGTGTGCTCCGCCGCTGTTCGCGTGCCCGCGGCCGGTCCCCCGTCGCGTCTCGGAAATCGAGCCCGATCCTCGTCGGGGCAATGGCGGATACCTGTGAGCTGAGGGGTAAGGCTGGGAGGCGCGGACGGATGCCGGTGAAAGTCGTGCCGCCGGTGACGAAGACGGGCGCCGGCGGCTGAAGGGTCCTCGGAGAATGCGAGCGGCGTGAGTCGGAGGCGCCAGGTTCCGTCCTGGGTAGCCGCTGCGCCCGAAGCAAAGGTAGGTTAGGCAACCCTATTTTGTTGCGATATGCTGCTCGCCGAGGTGCTTGACCGGCTGGCCGGCGCGACACGTCCGGAACTGCTGAGACTCCGGAGCGTTCGTAGACGTCGGCCCGGTGCGTGCATCCCGCGAGACAGAGGAGTGACAGCAGTGATGGAGCCAAGGCGGGGGAACGAGGCGAAGTCGGTCGCGGCGGCAGCGATGGACACCGAGGAGGTCCGTGCGGCGGTGGCCGCGCAACTGGGCGTCGCCGCGAACACGATCACCGACCGTGACGACCTGATCCAGCTCGGCCTCGATTCGATTCGCACCATGAAGTTGGCCGGAGCCTGGCGAAAGCGCGGATACGACGTCAACTTCGCCGAACTGGCTGCTGCGCCGACGGTGGCGGACTGGCACCGGATCCTCGCGTCGGGGGTGCGGCCCGGGGCAACCGAAGTCACTGCCGTCGGCAGCGCGCGGCAGGCGGGGGACCGGTCCGGCGAAACAGCGGAAGAACCGGCGCAGCAGGCGGACGAGTTCGATCCCTTTCCGCTCGCGACCATGCAGCACGCGTACTGGATCGGACGTTCCGACGAGCAGGAACTCGGCGGCGTGGCGGCGCACCTGTATGTCGAGTTCGACGGCGGGCACGTCGATCCCGCGCGACTGGAGCGCGCGGTGGCTGACCTGGCGGCGGCGCATCCGATGCTGCGCACCAGATTCCTGCCTGACGGTACTCAACAGACGATGGACGCGCCGGGATGCGCGGTGTTCAGCGTGGTCGACCTGCGCCGGCACGCGCCCGAGGCAGCCGAGGCGGCTTTGGCGCAGCTGCGCGACCAGAAAACCCATCAGCGCTTGGACATCGCGAACGGACAGGTCTTCGACGTCACACTCACCCAGCTCGCGGAGGAGCGAACCCGGCTGCATCTGGATGTCGACATGCTGGCCGGGGATGCGATGAGCTATCGGGTGCTGGTCGCGGATCTCGCCGAGCTGTACCACGGAGCGCAGCTACCGAAGCAATCTTACAGTTACCGTCGGTACCGTATCGAGCGCAAGGTGGACACCGCGGCCCGCGAAAGGGACCGCCAATGGTGGCAGCAGCGGCTGCCGGACCTGCCGGGCGCCCCGGAACTGCCCACCATTCCCGTCGGTGAGCGCATCGAGCCGCATCGCACGGTTCGCTACGACCACTGGCTGGCTCCGAAAGCGAAGAAGCGGTTGTCGGCCGCCGCGCACGAGCGCGGAATCACCCCGGCCATGGCATTGGCGGCGGTATTCGCCGAAACCATCGGCGGCTGGTCGGCCCAGAGCCGGTTTCTGCTGAATGTGCCGCTGTTTCACCGGGAGCCGGTCGACCCTGGTATCGACCGGGTGGTCGGCGACTTCACCTCCTCGATCATGCTGGACGTGGACGTCACCGAGAACGTGACCGTCGCCGAGCGAGCCAGGTCGTTGCAGCGCAGTATGCACGAAAGTGGTTCGCACAGCGCCTATTCCGGGCTGGAGGTGCTGCGTGACCTCGGCCGATACCGAGGTGAGCCGGTATTGGCGCCGATCGTTTACACGAGTGCGCTGAACCTCGGCGAATTGTTCGCCGAGTCGGTCACCGACACGTTCGGCGAACCGGTATGGATCATCTCGCAGGGGCCGCAGGTGCTGCTGGACGCGCAGGTCACCGAAATCCGTGGCGGACTGCTGCTCAACTGGGACGTCCGGCAATCCGCGTTCCCGGCGGGGATGATCGACGCCATGTTCGCGCGCTACATCGAGGCGGTCGCGAGGCTGGCCGAGGGGTCGGCGGGCTGGGATGCCGAGGCGCCGGTCCGGCTACCGGTAGCGCAGGCGGCGGTGCGCGCGCACGTCAACGCCACCGACGGGCCGGTCAGTGGGCGTTGCCTGCACCAAGGTCTGTTCGACTACGCGCGGACGACGCCCGATGCGCCCGCCGTGGTGTGGAGCCGCGACGGTGCAGACGGCGGGTGGACCTACCGCGAGCTGGCGGCACAGGCGTTGGCGGTCGCGGGCGCGTTGCGCGACAACGGTGTCGAGTCCGGTGACGCCGTGGCGGTGCAGTTGCCCAAGGGACCGGACCAAATCGTGGCCGTGCTGGGGATCCTCGCGGCGGGCGCCGCTTACGTGCCCATCGGATTCGATCAACCGGTGGCCCGGCGGGCAGAGATCCTGCGGACGGGTGAGGTGGCCGTCGCCCTCACCGTCGAGGGTGCCGACATGGGCGAACACGTACGGTGTGTGCCGATGACCGTGGCACGGCAACATGCGAACCCGTTGCGGGAGCCGGTGCTCCCGGACACGCGCGGCATCGCCTACGTCATCTTCACCTCGGGCTCCACGGGTGTGCCGAAGGGCGTCGACGTACCACACTGCGCGGCGATGAACACCATCGATGCGGTGAACGACTGGTTCGAGGTCGATGCCACCGACCGGGTACTCGGTCTGTCCGCCCTGGAGTTCGACGCCTCCGTCTACGACATCTTCGGGATGTTCTCGGTCGGCGCATCGGTGGTCGCGCTCGACGCGGAACAACGCGCCGAAGCCATCTCCTGGGTCGAACTTCTTCGCCGCCACCGGGTTTCCATTCTCAACTGTGTCCCCGCCATGCTGGACATGATCCTGGAAGTCGGCGGTGGGGAACTAGGTGACTCCCTGCGTGCGGTGACACTGGGCGGCGACTGGGTCGGCGCCGACTTGGCGCGCCGCCTCGCGCGCCAGGTCCCGGGTTGCCGGTTCTCGGGTCTGGGCGGCGCAACCGAGACGGCCATCCACAACACCATCTGTGAGGTCGTCGATCCTCCCGAGCACTGGGCGACGGTGCCGTTCGGCGTCCCGCTGCGCAATGTGCGATGCCGGGTCGTCTCGCCGGCCGGCCGTGATTGCCCCGACTGGGTGCCGGGTGAGTTCTGGGTGGGTGGCGCCGGCGTGGCGGCCGGCTACCGTAACGATCCGGAGCGGACGGCGGAGCGATTCGTCGAACACGAGGGAACGCGCTGGTATCGCACCGGGGATCTGGCTCGGTACTGGCCGGACGGCACCATCGAGTTCTTGGGACGTGCCGACCATCAGGTGCAGATCCGTGGCTACCGTGTGGAACTCGGCGAGGTCGAGACCGCATTACGGGCGGTGGATGGCGTCCGCCATGCCGTTGCCGCGGTCGTGGGCGCCGGTTCACCGAAGCTGGTCGCGGCGGTGTCCGGACCGACCGGTAGTGCCGCGGATATCACCGCAGCGGTATCGGACCTGTTGCCCGCCTACATGATTCCGACCCGCATCAAGGTACTCGATCGCATGCCGTTGACGACGAACGGAAAGCTGGACCGGCGTGCCGTGGTCGCCCTGCTCGAACCGAGCGCCGGGGACGCGGCGGACGGTCGGCCACGCACGGATGTGGAAGCCGCGCTCGCGGATATCGTCGCGGGCGTGCTCGGCGTCGACAGCGTCGGCGTGCACGACGACTTCTTCCAGCTCGGCGGTGATTCGGTGCTGGCCACGACAGTCATCGCGCGCGTGCGCGACTGGCTGGATACCGACCACGCGTTGGTTGCCGACATGTTCGCGGCCCGCACCATCGCGGGACTCGCGCAACGACTTCAGAGCAGGGATCCGCATGCCGACCGGCTGGCGCAGGTGGCCAAGATGTACCTGGAGGTCTCGGCGATGAGCGACGACGAGGTGCTGTCGCAGACGCAGAGTATGGCCTGAGGCCGGGGAGAGGAGCGCCTCGCAAAGGGCGAGGCGCTCCCGAACTACTTCCAGTAGGCCTGGTACTTGATCGACGTCTTCGGCAACTGGTGTGTTGTCTTCAAAGCCTTCACGATCGCGCGGGTGGTGTGACCGTCGCATCCGGCCCACGCGAAAACATCTTTGGAGCAGTCCAACTCATGTGCTTGTTCGCGCAGCAGCTTTCCGTCATCGATGCGCTGCACCCAGGTCACCTGGTGGTGCGGCTTGTTGCGCACCGGAAGCGAGGTGTCGGATTCGTACTGCCATTCCAGCCAGACTCTCGCGGGCGCGTCGCCGATCGCGTCGAGCAGCGAGTTGATCGCGGGCAGCGAGGCGGTGTCGCCGAAAATGATGTACTCGCTGGGAACGATCTCCGGCAGCTGAAACTTCGAGCCCAGCACGGAAGCCTCGATTTCCTCGCCGACCGCCGCGCGCTGTGCCCACGCGCTGGCCGGGCCGCCGTGCAAAGCGAATTCGATATAGAAGTGGTCGGCCGCGGGGTCCTGATCCACCAGGGTGTACGCACGATGGTGCAACTTGTCGGTGACCGCGTCGGGGATCCACAGCCGGATGAACTGCGTGGGGTGGACCGGATGGTCGGCGAGCAGACCGCCCGCGGCGAAGCCGATCCGCACATATTTGTCGGTGATGCTCTCCGTCGAGGTGACGCGCAGTCGATAGTCGTCGGCGCGCCACAGCTTCAACATGACGCCGTTGGTTCCTTTACCCATGCGATTAAGGTTAGCCTAAGTATACTTGGAAGTCTTGTCAGCTGTCCTGTCGGCGGCGGCACAGACGATCCGCTTCGCGGCCGGGGCCGATCCGGTGGCTGGGATGAAGATGGGAGAACCGGTGGACAGACTTCTGGTGGTCGGTGCGGGTCCGAAGGCCATGGCCGTCGCGGCGAAGGCATACGTCCTGCGCGAGCTCGGCCTGCCTGCGCCGCAAGTGGTCGTCGTGGAACCGCATGCGGTGGGCGGCAATTGGTTGCCCACCGGTGGCTGGACCGACGGTCAGCACCGGCTGGGCACCAGCCCCGAAAAGGACGTGGGTTTTCCGTACCACTCCACCTGGGCACGCGGGCACAACCGCGCGATCAACGAGGCGATGATGGCGTTCGGTTGGACGTCGTTTCTCATCGATCGCGGCACGTACGCCGAATGGATCGACCGCGGCCGCCCCAATCCGCACCATCATGTCTGGGCCAAGTATTTGCAGTGGGTCGCGAAGAAGGCCGAGGTCGAGATCGTGCCGGGGGCGGTGCGCAAGATCGCCGCGGCGGCCGACGGCTGGCTGGTCTCGGTGGTCGACGCGGACGGCGTCGCGTCCGTGATCGATGCGGATCGGCTGATGATCACCGGGCCGGGTGACAGCAGGCGTGCGCTGGCCACTCATCCGAAAGTGCTCAGCATCGCCGACTTCTGGGACCTGGTCGGTCGTCGCCGGTTACCGGTTTCGTCGCGAGCGGCCGTGATCGGCGGCGGCGAGACCGCGGGCTCCGCGATGGACGAGTTGGTCCGGCACGACGTATTGACCGTCTCGGTGATCTCGCCCGCCGCCACGATCTACACCCGCGGCGAGAGCTATTTCGAGAATTCGCTGTACAGTGATCCGGCCAAATGGCGGGGGTTGAGCATAGAAGAACGGCGGGACGTCGTCCGGCGCACCGACCGGGGTGTGTTCTCGGTGCGCGTGCAGGAGAATTTGTTAGGCGACAATCGGGTTCATCACTTGCAAGGGCGTGTCGTGCGGGTCGCGGAGCAAGACGAGGGCGTCGCGCTGACGTTGCGCAACGAGGGGCGCCCGGATCGAGTGCATGTCTTCGATCTGGTGGTGGACGCGACCGGCGGTCAACCGCTGTGGTTCCTGGAGATGTTCGATGTCGACGCCGCGGATCTGGTGGAACTCGCGATCGGTGGCCCCATCACGCAGCCGCGGATCGAAGCGGCGATCGGCCACGACCTGGCGGTGACCGGCCTCGACGCCAAGCTCTATCTGCCGAATCTGGCCGGCCTTGCGCAGGGGCCCGGATTCCCGAATCTCAGTTGCCTGGGGGAACTTTCGGATCGGGTGTTGCAGGCGGGGCCGGCCCGTGCGCGCTCGGTAGCCGTGCGCACACGGGAACGTTCGGCCGGTCGGTAGACGCGGGTGGTCAGCGCCGGATCGCCGGTACGTCCTGCGGCTCGCGCGGTAGCGTACACAGAGCGATCCGGCGGCCGGGACGCACATCGAACTCGCCCAGCTCCACCCAGCCGTTCTTGGCCAGAGCCTTGCGTACCGGGATGTTCTGATAGTCCGGATCGCCCATCAGGTGGCGGCATTCCGGTTCAGCGGCCCAGATCCCCTCGGCCAGAAGGCCGATCCACTTCGACATGACGCCTCGGCCGATCAGGTTCTGGTCCGCGGTCGCGATGTGAAAACCCATGTCTCGCGGGTCGGCATGGTAGAACCGAGCGCACTCGTCCTTCGCCGTCCGGTACAGCTCCACGTAGGCGACCTCGCGGCGGCCGAGTTCGGGCAGGTCGATGGCTGCGAAGTCGAAGCTGACAATGCATGGCCGCGAGTACGTTCCGGCGAGTTGCGCGGCGATGTCGGCGCGTCTGCGCTCTGCAGGCCATGCCTGTTCCCATGTCTCGGCCAGGTGCGGGAGGGACATCCATTCGGCGATCGTCGCGGGATCGTCGCTGTCGGGATCGGCCACGCGCAGACCGAACGGCTCGGGGAAAGCGGGAATCACCGGCGCCGGGGCGGCGCGGACATCGTCGGGAATATCGGTCAGTTCTCGCTTGAGAACGTACGGCGTTCCGGTCGGATTCATCGTGTCGGCGGCTCCTCGGTCGTCACTGTCAGGTTCGGCCGCAGTACTGGGTCTCCGGTCACCGGTAAGGTTACCCTATGCTAATGCCGCATCGGGTGGTTGCGCCGCTCGGCCAGGGAGTCGAAGCGCATACCGTCGGATCGCGTCTCAGCGGCTGTTTCCGCTGATACCAGTGACGCGGGCCCCGGTGCGGTGCCGTGATTCGGGTGAGGGAGACACATGCTTTCGAAGCTGCGCGGTGGCCGCGCGCCCGTTGCCCACTCGCTGGTGCGCCCGGTGCGGGCCGGGCACGGTGCCGGCATCGACGCGAGAGCCGGGGTGGACACCTTCGCGGCCCGGGGACCCGCCGAGCCGGCCCCCGCCGAACTCGCCGGCGAGCCGGTTGTGCTGACCGCTGACGAGCGACGGCGGGTGCTCGACGAATGGGCCACCGGTGTCGAATTGCCCGAGGTGCCGGGCATTGCCGACATGGTTCGCCGGGCTCGGATGATTCCCGGCATCCGTACCGCCATCCGCTGCGGCACAGTGCGTCTCACCTATAGCGATTTCTTCACACTGCTGGATATGCCCGCAGTGGGCAGCGCGTCGGCGAACGCGTCCATCGACCGCTTGGTCCGACTGGTGGCCCTGCTCGCCGAGGGCGCCACGGCCGTCGCCGGCGTCGCCCCGGAGACCGCCGTGCTGACCGGTTCGGCACTGGGCGTGGCCGTCGAGGACCGCCGTACCATCGCCGCCGAACGCCGGTACCGAGAATCCGACCGCGCGTGGGGTTGCGCCGACGTGCGGCTGCTCGCCGCGGGGTGGAGCGACGCTCAGCTGGCCGTCGAGCTGCTGGCCGCGCTCGCGGACGGTGCGACGGCGGTCGTCGCCACGCCGTCGCAGTGGGGTGACCCGAACACGGTGGTCGAACTCATCGCGACACACGCGGTCACCCACGTTACCGCTGATGTGACTGCGGTCGAACGCATCGCTGCCACCGGCGCCGAGTTGCCGACGGTACGGCGCTGGGATGTCACCGGGGTCTGCCCCGGGCCACTGCGTCCCGGCCGACTCGCCGCCCAGTCGCCGGCGTCGATCGCCACGTTCGGCTATACGGCGTCCGCGTACGCCGGTACGGTGACGCGCGGCTCGCTGGACGGAACCGGACGCACGAGGCCGATCTCAGGCGCCAGAGTGCTGGTCTTGGACGAGGCCCGGCGACCGGTCCCGCCCGGAGTGGTCGGCGAGGTCTACGTGGGCGGCGCCGCGCTCGGCGCCGAGGGCGGGAATCCGTCCGCTCCGGACCGGTTCGTGAACGACCCGTTCCTGCCGGAGGGCCGATTGTTCCGAACCGGCGATCGTGCCTGCTGGACCGCGGACGGCTGGCTGGTATGCGCTTGCTGTGCGCGCCGTTCCTGATCAGGCGGCATGACCGCGGTGTCCCAGCCGATCAGATCGGCTGGGACACCGCGAAGGAGCCGAGGGCAGTCCGCTGGGCTCCTTGCTCCTCAGTCGCGGACCGCGGCGAAGATCCGCTGGTCGAGCATGTGCATCGGATGATCGGCGTCGGGCAGCACCAGCATGGGGGTGAACCCGGATTCGCCGAGCTGATCACGCCACTCGTCTTCGGTGAGGAAGATCCTGGCCCCGGCTCGGATATCGGAACTGCCGGGATGCGGTTGACCGGGGCCGGCCGACATCAGGAACTTCATCGATGTCAGCAGCTGGAAGTTCGCCCGGCACGCCTCGATGAAAACCACCGCGCCACCGGGGTTGAGCAGGTCGTGCAGCTGGCGAAGCGTCTTCCCGATGTGGTGCGCGTTGTGCACCACGTTGGCCGCGATCACGATGTCGTAGGGCGGCTGCTCACCGAGGTCGGTATTGAGATCCATGATCCCGTAGCGGATCCACGGATACTCGGCGAACCGCTTCTGCGCCGCCGCGAGGAAGAAGGTCGACAGGTCGGTGAAGTGGTAGTCCACGGTTAGACCCGACAGTCCGGCCAGGACATCGTTGGTTGTGCCGCCGATACCGGCACCCAGTTCGAGGATCCGGATCGGCGATCGGTCGCGTTCCAGTCGCTCGGCTATGCCCGCCACGATCTCGCGGGCGGCGGTATTGAGATAGCTACTGATGATGTTGTCGCGATACGCGGCTTCGGCGGTGAGCATGTCGCCGTCGGGGAACAACAACTCTTGGACGCGCACGCGGTCCTGGGCCAGTTCGGTCAGATGCTCGTCGGACCGCTGGAGGAAGGTCGCGAACTCGGGCGAGTAGCCCAGGTCGGCGCACACCGTGAACAGGTCGGGACGAGCCGGGGTCGGCACCGGACCGGCGGCGCGATAGCCGTGCGCCGGGGCGTGGTCGAGATGACCGTGTGCTGTGAGCTCATCGAGCCAGCGCTGTAGCAACCACCGATGTCGCGGTGCGAATTCCAGACGTGTGGCGATCTCGTCCGCGGTGTGGACGGCGCCATCCCGCAACACCGGATCCAAAGTCTCCATCATCGCTCGCAGCCCGAAGGTATCCAGATCCGCGCGTGCGGAGCGCATTCGGTCGGGATCCAGATCGACCGGCACTGCCTGCGCGGCTGCCAGCCGCGCACGCTCGGTGATGTCCACGGGCTTCGTGGCCTGCGCTGGACGCGCTGGGCGCGGCACGTCTGGTCGCGTGGAGGACGAAGGGCGTGCCGGTGTACCCGTGCTCGCCAGGATCGGCGGGTGCGCGCGGACCAGCGCCACGATATCATCGACCGAGGCTCCGCCGAGAAGCTGCGCGACGGGCAGGTCGTGACCGAACTCCCCGTTGACTCGTCGACGGAATTCCAGCGCCTGCAACGAATCGAGACCGATCGCGACCATCGGAACGGAAGTATCGATGGTCGTGACGCGATCCACACCGATGACCTCTGCCAGCAGCTTCACCATGCGTCGCGGCAAGTCCTCTCCGCCGGCGGGTGCGTGGTCGGCGTCGGCTGGTGCGGCCAGCTGCGACAACAGCGGCCCGTATCCGTACGCCTCGAGCGCGGGCCGCGCGCGGCTCCAGTCGAACGCCGCGACGATGGCGTTGGTGTGAGTACCGTTCGATCCGAGTGCGATCGCGTCCGCGGGATCCATCGGAACGACGCCCGCTCCAGCGAGCTTCGCCGCGCCTGCGGCTCCGAGATCGAGATGCACCGTCCATTGCCCCCATTGCACCGAGACGCAATCGAGTCCCTCGGCCCGCAGTCGGTGCGCCATCGCATCGAGCATGCGGTTGGCGGCCGCGTAGACGACCTGGCCGCGTCCACCGATCGTGGCCGCCATCGAGGAACACAGCAGCACGCGGCAGTTCTCCGCCCGGGGGAGCACGTCCAGCACCTGCGCGATGCCGAGGACTTTCGTCCGCAATGCTTGGTCGGCCTTCTCGCTGGTGATCTGCGCCAGCTCGATATCCGAGTAATCGACCGCGGCGTGGATGATCAGATCCGTGGGCGTCGCGCGAAGTTCTTGCGCCATGCGCGAGACAGCGGACTTGTCACGCACGTCGCAGCGGATCGTGCGGATGTCGGCCGCGCCCGTCCGGCGAATCCGGGCCAACCGGTCGGCGGTCGCCGCGGTTTCGCCTGACCTGCCCACCAGCGTGATGCGTCGTGCGCCGTGGCGGGAGAAGTGATCGCAGAACTCCAGGCCGAGGTTTCCTGTGCCCCCGATGATGACGACGTTCTCCGGCGCCGTCGCGGCCGAATCCGGCGTCATCCGTTCGACCTCGACGAGTCGCTTGGCGTACAAGCTGTCGCCACGCACCGCCAGTTCCGGCTCACCTGCCGTGTGTATCGCCGCGATGATCGCGCCGACGGCATCCGGACGCGCCTGTTCGGGCGGCAGATCCAGATGACGGAAGGCGACGCCGGGGTATTCCGCGCCGATGCAGCGGAATCCCGCACTGGCCGCGGCATGTACCGGGTGCGGCGGCGCGTCCTCGGCCACCACGGTTTCCCCGCCGGCCGTCAGCAGCCAGCAATCGGTCACTTCGCTGCCCAAGCTTGGCCACCACGATCGAAGCCCGAAGAAATCGGCGGTTCGGGCCACGGCGTCGTGGTCGTCCAACGGCCCGGGGTTGGCGAGCAACACCACGACCGTGTCGACATGGCCGCTGTCATCGTCGTTCTCGATATCGATCATGCGCGCCGTGGCGCCGTAGTTCTCCGCTTCGGCGCACAACGCCGAGGCGAGTTCCGCACAGGCGCCGCTGTGATCGATGAGGCCGAGTCTGCGCGGCGGGACCAGTGAACGCTGCACCAGCCGCACCCAATCCTCGACCAGCAGTTGAGCGGGCGTCACGGCATCGCCCGGGTTGCCGGGGACCTGCTCGGTGACCGATGACGCGGCGTGCTCGGCCGGTGGGGTAACCGGGCCGGCCGGGACGGCCGAGGGGGAGTTGTATGGCAACCACAACCGCAGCTCGTTCATCCGCACATTGGGGAAGTCGGGCAACGGCAGCGGGATCGTCGTCTCGGATCCGGTGCGCAGGCGGTCCCACGAGTAGTCCGCGTCGCTCGTCGCCAGAACCGCCAGGTTTCGCGCGAACTCGCTCAGATCGGTGGCGGTGCGACTGGAGGTACCGGTCACCGTCGTGTTGTGCTCGGCCGCGGCAACGCTCAGATTCTCCTGGATCGACAGTTGCAGCGTCGGATGTTCGGCGAGTTCGACGAAGGTGTCCACCTGCTGTGCGACCGCTGCGGCGATCGCCTTGTCGAATCGGACGATGTTGCGCAGATTCCAGAACCAGTATTCGTCGACGGGCAGATCGGAGGTGATCGGGCGGCCGAGCGTGGCGCCGATGCACTCGATCTTCGTCTCGTGGAAGTAGCGGCTGCCCAGCCTGCTGCGCACCGCGTCTCGGACGTCGTCGCCGAGCCGGTTGATCGCACTGGTGTGCGCCGGGTATCGGACGCGGATCACCCGGGCGAAGGTGCCACGCTCGGTGAGCGTATCGACGACGTCGTGCACTGTGCCGCGGTCGCCCGAGATGCCCACCATGTGCGGAGCATTGATCACCGACAGCTGAGCCCACCCCGAGCGGCGCGCGAGCAAGTCCTCGCACTCGTCCCGGTCGGCGGCGACCACCGCCATCGCGTAGTCGTCGGAGGCGATCTCGTCCACGGCGTGCGCCCGCGTGCCGACGACGAGAATCGCGTCGGCCAGCGTCATCTTGCCCGACACATACGCCGCCGCGATCTCGCCCTGGCTGTGCCCGATCGTGACATCGGGCTCGATGCCCACCGCCCGCCACATCGCGGCGAGCGCGGCCATCTGCAGGAACAGCGCGGGTTGCACGATTCGCGCGCTGTCGTCGGCCGGGAAGTCCGCGTCGAGGACGTATGTCAGCGGCGATTCGCCGAACAACTCGTGGAAGATCACGTCACAGCGGTCCGCTTCGGCGCGGAAGGCGGGGGAGTGTTCGTAGTAGAGCCTGCCCATTCCTGGGCGCTGACCCCCCTGACCCGGGAATACGAACGCGCGCTTGCGGGGCGTGGCGGGACTCGCGTTACGCACCACCGCGGGGTGCGCAGTGCCCTGGGCGACTGCTCGCAGTGCCGTGGCGAGGTCGTCTCGGCCGGTGACCATCGCCACCGCCCGATGCCGACGCGCGACCCGCGTGCGGAACAACATCTCGGCGACGCGGCGTGGTGCTACCTCGGGACGATCCGTGACGTAGGAGAGGATGGCCGCGGCCTCGTCCCGCAGCAGGTCAGGCGTATCCCCCGACAGCAGAACCGGAATGGTGCCGTCGGGCAGTCGATAGTCAGAAATCGTCGCGCTCCTCACGAACGGGCATCGCAATGATTGCGTGCGCATTGGCTCCGCCTGCGCCGAACGAGGACACGGCGCCGTAGCGCGCGCCGTTCGCCGGCTCCCACGGCAGCAGTTTCGTAGCCAGCCGCAAGCTCGACCGATCCCAATCCACTTTGGTGGTCGGGTTCTCCGCGAACAGGCTCGGCGGGATATGACCGTGCGCGCCGGCCAGCAACAGCTTGATCAACCCGAGCATTCCCGCTGCGGCCTGCGCGTGTCCGGCGTTCGATTTCACGGAACCCAACATCACATCGGATCCCGCGTGGCCGTAAGTATTCTGCAGTGCGGTCAACTCGACCGGATCGCCGGCGCGAGTGGCTGTGCCGTGTCCTTCGATCATTCCGACATCAGCGGGGTCGATGCCCGCGATATCGATCGTTTTGCGAATCAGCCGTTCTTGGGCATGCGCGCGGGGAACCAGAATCGGCTTCCCCTTCCCATTGTGGTTGGTAGCGGTGGCCAGGATGCGGCCGTAGATCCGATGTCCCAGCCGACGGGCGCGCGACTCGGGCTCGACGAGTACGACACCCGCGCCTTCGCTCCAGAGCGTGCCGGTGGCGTCGTCGGCATACGATCGGCAATGCCCATCAGCGGAAAGGGCGTTGTTCTTCGCGAATTCGTAGAAAGCCACCGGCGATCCCATCACGCATACGGCCCCGGCGAGCGCCCATTCGCATTCTCCCGCTCGTACTGCCGCGGCGGCCAGATGCAATGCGGTCAACGACGACGCGCAGGCGGAGTCGATACACATCGACGGTCCGCCCAGTCCCAAGCAGTGTGAAATCCGGCCCGCGACGCCCAGTTGTCCGAAGCCGACGATCCGATGTCCGCTGTAGGCGTTGACCTCCGCGCCGCGCGGGCCGTACTCCATCGGGGATGCGCCGATGAAACAGCCGCCGTCCTCGCCGTCGAGGGCGCCGGGATTGAGTCCGGCGTTTTCCAGCGCCTTCCATGCCACTCGCATGCCGACCCGCTGTTGTGGGTCCATCGCGATGGCTTCCCGTTGCGTGATCCCGAAGAAGGAGGGATCGAAATCCGCAGCGCCGTCGAGGAATCCGCCCGCGTCGCAGACGTTTCCCCATCCGTCGATGCGGGAAACGGACAGCAGATCATCGAGCGGCCAACCACGGTCGCGTGGGAACGGCCCGATCAGTTCTCTCGATTCGGCAAGCGCGGACCAAAACGAATGGGTGCTGTCGATTCCGCCCGGCGCCTCGACGGCCATTCCGGAAATGACTATGTGATCGCGGCTTTCGGCCGTCGCTGTGGTCATGACAGATCCTCGCTACTCAGACTGTCCGCACGGGTTGCGCGCACGGCGCCAACAACTCCGCGATCGCGTCGGCGTGGTCGTTCAGATAGAAGTGCCCGCCGTCGAACATCGTGACCTGTATTTCGTCGGTGTGCGCGGCCCAGCCATAGAGGTCCCGCATCGTGACGACCGGATCCTGATCGCCGCAGATCGCGTGGATGCGAGTCGCCAACTTGACGGTGTCGGCGCAGGAATAGGCATCGAATGCCCGATAGTCGGATTTGATGACCGGCAGCGCCATCTTCATGACCTCCCGATTCGCGAAGACATCGGCGCTGGTGCCTTCCAACATGCCGAGATGATCGAGTATTTCCTCGTCATCGGTCGGATGCGGTGGTTTGTCCGCGACGTGGCAGGGCGCGACCGCCGCCGAGATCGTGAGTTGTCGCACATCTATACCCGCGGCCTCCGCGAGCCGTACGAATTCGAACGAGACCAGCGCTCCCATGCTGTGGCCGAATGTGATGATCGGGACGCCGCGGTTGTATTCCGACTGTCGGAATTCGGCGAAGGCGCCCGCGGCGATTTCGGGCAGGGTGCTCGATGCCGGCTCTGCCGCTCGGTCCTGGCGCCCCGGGTACTGGAACACGATGACGTCGAAGTTCTTGCTCAATACCTGAGAAAAGACGCGGTAGGACGAGGCGCCCGCGCCCGCATGCGGAAAGATCAGGAGTGGGAGGAGTTCAGCTGAATTCGGCTTGTGGAACTGCCTGATCCAACTCGGTCTGCGCTGCATGTACTACTCCACATCTCGATCGCTCTCGCTCGACGATCCGCACCAGGAGGGCCGCACATCGAGCGCCGGGAACCGAAATCCCATGCCTCCTGCATACGGTCCGCTGTGGCGAGCCTCGAGCCGAATGGTAGGTAAGGCTATCATAACTTGGACACTTGTACGTGTCCGTGCGGGTATTGCCCTGTGGGCCAAGGGACTCCGCCTACGAGAGGGTCATCGGGCCCGCCTCCAGGCATGGCCCGACCGAGGTTACTGGCGAGGCTATATTGTGTAGGCTAACCTAAGTCGCTAGGTTGAGCGGGCCTGAGGGATATCAGGTGCAAGGCAACAGGCAGGTGAGTTCGATCCGCACTTTCGTTGTGTTGCTGATGTCCGAGAACAACCGCTGAGGAGTTCGGCTTCATGTCGGAGAAGACACAAGCGCCCGATGCCGCGCGTGATTCGGCGGCGCTGCCGGAAATCGAAGACGTGCTCGCGCTGAGCCCGTTGCAAGAGGGCCTGTTCTCCCTGGCCGAATTGGCCGGCGCCGACGATCTCTACATCATGCAGATCGAGGTCGAGATCACCGGTCCGGTCGATGTGGCGCTGTTGCGTCGCAGCGTGGAGGCCATCGTCCGGCGGCACGCCAACCTGCGCGCGGTGTTCTGGGACCGGGATCTGCCGAGGCCGGTGCAGATCGTGCCGCGTTCCATCGAGCTGCCCTGGTTCGAGCGTGTCGCGGATGCATACGAATTCGCCGCCATCGCGGAATCGGAAGCGCGTCGCGGCTTCGACCTGGAGCGCGGCCCGGCTTTGCGGGTCGTGCTCGCGACGCTGCCCGACGGGTCGCGCAGGATGATCTTGACCGCGCACCACATCCTGATGGATGGATGGTCACTCGGTGTGTTCTTCCGCGAGGTCTTCGCGGTGTATCAGGCGGGAGGGTCGGCCGCCGCGCTGCCCGCGCCCCGGCCCTACCGCGACTACATCGGCTGGCTGGCGGCCCGGGACAGCGAAGCGGACCTGCGCCTGTGGGCCGACTATCTCGGCGATGTCGAGCCGCTCATCCTCGGTGAGCGCTCATCCTCGATCGTCAACACGATCGTGCCCGAGGTGCACAAGCTGACGATGGACGCGGTCGACACCGACCGGGTGCGGCGCTGGGCGGGCGCGCACGGGCTCACCATGAACACCGTGGTGCAGTTCGCCTGGGCTCTCGTGCTGGGCAGGCTCACCGATCGCCGGGAAGTGGTGTTCGGCACCACCGTCTCGGGACGACCCGATGAGCTGTCCGGCGTGGAGACGATGATCGGCCTGTTCATCAACACCATTCCCGTGCGAATCCAGCTGGGCACGAGAGAATTCGATGCCGACCGCGTCGCGGGAGCCTGCGCACAGCTCCAGCGCGAGGCGGCGGCGATGCGGGACATCGGTTACCTGAGCCTGTCGACCATCCAGCGCGCGGTAGGCCGGGGCGCGCTCTTCGACACCCTTTTCGTCTTCGAGAACGCCCCCGTGGCCGACGTGTTCGGGGCGATCACCACGAGCGATGGCGCCCGGTTCCAGATGTCGGTATCACAAGGCCTCACCCACTACCCGCTGGCGGTGGTGTCGTATCTGCTGGACGGCGAATTGTCGGTGGGAGTCGAGGCCGTCCCCGCGTTGCTCGGCCGGCTTTCCGTCTCGGATCTGGTCGCCCGGCTCGTTTCCGTCCTGCGCCGCTTGCCCGCTCTCGGCGACGGGGATCAGGGTGCGTTGGATGTGCTGCTGCCGCACGAACGTCCACGACTTCCCGAGGCGACGGCGCAGGACATACTCGGCGCGACGGTGCCGGAGTTGTTCGCCCGTCAGGTCGCGGCGACGCCCGACGCGCTCGCGCTGACCACCGAACACGAGCGGTACACCTACCGTGAGTTGTCCGAGTCCGCGTCCCGCTTGGCGGCTGTGCTGGCACAGCGCGGGATCGGCGCCGAAGACGTCGTCGCACTCGCCTTGCCGCGATCCGCGCAGTCGATCGTAGCGATCCTGGGGGTGCTCGCCGCGGGGGCCGCGTACGTTCCGGTCGACATCGACCTACCTGCCGCGCGCATCGAAACCATCGTGCGTCAATCGAAGCCGCGCCTGGTACTGGTGGACGGCGCGCGCGCCGCCGCACTGGCCGAAGTCGCCGGTCTGCCCCCGGTGCTCGCTATGAGCGACGCGGTGAACGCGAAAGGTTCTGTGATGGCCTCGCCATCGTTCGAGCCCGCGCGATGCGCCTACTTGATCTTCACGTCCGGTTCGACAGGAGAGCCCAAGGGCGTGATGGGTACCCACGAGGCGTTGGCGAGCTACTTCGCCGACCACCGCGACCGGGTCTATCGGCCTGCGGTGGCTCGATTGGGTCGGCCGTTGCGGATCGCGCACGCCTGGTCGTTGAGTTTCGACGCCTCATGGCAGCCGCTGATCGGGTTGCTCGACGGCCACATGATCCACCTGTTCGGCGCCGAGGAGATGCGGGACGCGCAACGGCTCGTCGACGGTATGAACCGGCACCGAGTGGACATGATCGACACGACACCCTCGATGTTCGCGCAGCTGGCGGCAGCCGGGTTGATCGATGATCGTGGTACCGCCGGGCCGGCGATCCTGGCGTTGGGCGGCGAGGCCATCGGCGTGGCGTTGTGGAAACAGCTGTGCGCTCTGCCGAATACCGCGGTGTACAACTGCTACGGGCCTACCGAGACGACGGTCGAGGCCGTGGTGGCCTCGGTGGCCGACGCCGCCGCGACGCCGACGATCGGCGTTCCGACCGCGGGCATGACCGGATACGTCCTCGATTCGGGGCTACGGGCGGTCCCGGACGGTGTCGTCGGTGAGCTCTATCTGTCCGGCGCGCAGCTGGCCCGCGGTTACGTGGGGAAGTCGGGTGTCACCGCGGAACGATTCGTCGCGGACCCATTCCGCTCCGGTGAGCGGATGTATCGCACCGGAGATCTGGTGCAGCGGTTGCCCTCCGGTGACCTGGCGTACCTGGGACGCGCGGATGGCCAAGTGAAGATTCGCGGCTACCGCATCGAGACAGGTGAAATCGAAACCGCGCTGCTGTCGTTGCCGCAGGTGCGTGCGGCCGCGGTGATCGCGGTCCGCCGCCCGAGCGGCCCGACGCTGGTGGGGTTCGTGGTCGGCGCGGACGGCACGACCGCCCAGATACGAGCAGACCTCGCCGAGCGCCTGCCCACATACATGATCCCGCATCGCATTCTGGTCCTCGACGCCCTCCCGGTGACCACCAACGGCAAGCTCGACGCCCGGCAGTTGGAGGTGACAGCGCGGGAAGCGCTGTCCAGCGCAGGCGGCGAAGGCCCGAAGACCGAGACCGAACGCAGCCTCTGCGCTGTGGTCACCGAACTGACCGGAGGCGCGAAGCCGGGTGTCGAAGACGATCTGGTCGAGTTCGGCCTCGACAGCATCGTCGCCATCTCGCTGGTGAACGCGCTTCGCGGAAAGGGAATATCGACCAGCCCGCGGATGGTGCTCACCGCGGGCACGATCCGGGAACTGGCCGCACGAATCGATTCCGGAGTGACACCGGGCCGCGCGGCGACGGCGGAGGACTACGGCGCCATCGGCCGGGTTCCGATCCTGTCGTGGATGCACGAGTACGGCGGATATCGCAGATTGTCGCTGTGCACCCTGCTCGAGCTTCCCCCGGGAGTGGACCAGCCGAGACTGGAGGCCGCGCTGCAGTCCGTCCTGGACGGACACGACCTGCTGCGGTCCCGCTTCAGCGAGACCGCCACCGGATACGACCTGCACACCCGCGCGCCGGGTTGTGTCCGCGCGGCCGACATCCTGACCCGGGTGCGGGAGGGCGCGGACTTCCGGGCGAACCTCGCGGCCCACGCGCGCAGCGCCGCGGCGCAGATCGACCCGCTCGCCGGTGACCTGGTGCGTGCGGTCTGGTTCACCCGATCCGAAGCCCCTGATCTGCTTCTGCTTTCGATCCATCACATCGCGGTCGACCCGGTCTCCTGGTACATCATCTGTGCCGATCTAGCCGAGAGCTGGGCCCGGCTCACCGCACCGGGTCAGACCGCCACCGCGCAGATCCCGGCCTTGGCTCCAGCCGAGGAGTACACCGGGTACCGCCTGTGGGCGGAGCGGATCCGGGCGCGCGCCGGCGCTGTGGACGTCGCCGCCCAGCGCGAATACTGGCTGCGCCAATCCACCGGAGCGGATCCGGTGCTCGGTGCTCGGCGCCCCGATCCGAAGACGGACACGTTGTCCTCGTGTCACGTCCACCCCGTACTCGTCCCCGTCGAGACGACGGCCGCGATCCTCGACGGCCTTGCCGGCGAACTCGGCGTCCGCGAGTTCCTCCTCGCCGCGCTCACCATGACCTTGGCGACTTGGCGCGTCTCGCGTGGCCAGGATCCGACCGGCGGGGCATACGTCGCGATGGAAGGCCACGGTCGCGAAGACGCGTTGCTCGGCGAAGACATCGATACGGCGCGTACGGTCGGTTGGTTCACGAGCATATTCCCGGCGCGCTTCGGAGCGGGTGCGGAATACGTGGATATCGATGCTGCACAGAATTCTCCGGCCGAGGCGAGGGCACTGATCGATGCCATCGCCGCACAGCTGACGGAGATACCGAACCGCGGTCTGGATTACGGCGTGCTTCGCTATCTCGAGGAGGTACCCGAACTCGTCGGCGCGCCGGAGCCGCAGGTGTTGTTCGACTATCTCGGGCGCCTCGATCTCGTCGGTGCGAACAAGCCGTGGACGCCGGTGACCGACACCGAACTGCTCGAGCGACTTCCGATGTCGCCCGAACCCGAATTCCCGCTCCGGCACGCGATCGACGTGATCGCGGCGGTGCACGCGACGCCGGCGGGCCCGCAATTGGTCACTCTGCTGCGTTGGAGCGACGCCGTGTTCACCGAAGCCGACGTGCATCGGTTCGCCGGACTCTGGCGTGCGGCTGTGGCATCGCTCGAACGCGCGTTGTCGCCGATCTCGGTCGACCGCACAGCGGTTTCCGACTTGTGATCCGCCGACCCGCAAGCGCCCCCGTCGACTGAAGGACGACCATGTCAGAAGATATTCTCGAGCGTCGGAAGCAATTGCTGCAGCAGCGACTGCGTGAGCAGAACTTGCAGGCGCCTACGCCGACAACCGTGCCTGCCCGAAGCGGTGGCGAGCCGAGCCCGCTCTCGGCCGCACAGCGCCGCATGTGGTTCGTGCAGCAACTCGATCCCGACGACACCACACTGAACGTGTGCGTCGCTTACCGCCTGGACGGTGACTTGCAGCCCGATCGGCTCCGCGCGGCGTGCGCCACCGTGGTCGCCCGGCACGAGATCCTCCGCACCACCTACCACGTCGACAAGTCCGGCGAGCCGTATCAGGTCTCTCGCGCCGAGGCCGACTTCTCCTGGCAAGAGCATGACCTCACCGAACTGCCGGAAAGCGGCCGAAGCCGGCGGATCGAGGTACTCGCGCGCCGGGAGTTCGCTCGTCCCTTCGACCTGTCCGCCGAATCGCCGCTGCGCGTGACGCTGGTGCGCACCGGCGCGGCCGAGCACATCCTCATCTTGGTCGTTCACCACATCAGCTGGGACGACGATTCCTGGCCCGTGTTCTTCGCCGAGATGAACGCGGGCTATCGGGATGGCGCGCTGCCGGAGATCCACGCGCAATACGTGGATGTCGACGCTGCCGCACAGGGCGAGGAAATCCCGGCTGCCGACCTGGCCTATTGGCGCGCCGAGCTGGTTCCTCTGCCCGAGCGGCTCGAGCTGCCGGGCAAACACGCGGGAAGCGCGCGGTCCAAGAACGCAGGCCGCTGCGTGCGACGACTGGCGCCGGAGCTTCTGAACAAGGTCACCGCCATCGGGCGCGAGCACTCGGCGAGCCCGTTCACCGTGCTGCTCACGGCGTTCGAGGCGGTGGTGCATCGCTACACGGCGGCGACGGATTTCCTCGTATCGGTGCCGGTGAGCAACCGCACCGGCCGCGGCGCCGAGGCCCTCATCGGCTACTTCGGCAATACGGTGCTGATCCGCGCTACCCCCGATGGCGACGAGACCTTCGCGACCCTTCTCGATGCCACCAAAGCCACCTGCCTCGACGCATTCGCCCACCAGCGTGCCGGCGTCGACGAGGTGATCCGCGCGGTGAGCCCCGAACGGGTGGCCGGACGAGACGGCTTGGCGCAGCTGGTCCAGCTGAGCTTCACGACGCGCGGCGCCGCGAACGGTTTCGAATTCCCCGGCATCGAGTGCACCGAATTGGCGCTGGGCAGTGCGGTCGCCCAGGAGGAACTGGGCCTGATGGTGATCCTCGACGACGCGGAGCCTCGCGTCGAGGCCACTTATCTGGTCGACGAACTGGACGAGCGACTCGTCGAGCAGTTCCTCGACCACTACATCCAGCTGCTCGACAGCGCACTGCGCGAACCGGACCGGCGCCTGCACGACATCGACATGCTGGGCGCCGATCGTGCCGACGTCCTCGAAGCCTCGCATGGCACGCTCGTCCCCGAGCAGCCGACTACGGTGGTCGCCCTGCTGGAGGACCAGGTGGCCGCGACGCCCGATCATGTCGCCGTGGCCTCGGACGAGATCGAACTCAGCTTCCACACGCTCAACCAGCGTGCGAACCGATTGGCGCACTGGCTGATCGGCCAAGGTATCGGCGCCGAGGACATCGTCGCGCTGCGAATGGCGACCTCCGTCGAATTCGTCGTCGCTGCCGTGGCCACGCTCAAGGCCGGCGCGGCATACCTGCCGATCGATCCCGCCTACCCGGAGGAGCGGATCGACTATCTGCTCGGCGACGCCCGGCCGAGATCGACCCTCGATGCCGCGGCATTCGCGGCGGCGGAGGCCGCCGCGGCCACGCTGCCCGACACGAATCCGTCCGATACGCAACGGGTTGCCCCGTTGCGACCGTCGAACACCGCGTACGTGATCTACACCTCGGGTTCCACGGGCAAGCCGAAGGGCGTCTCCGTTCCGCACGAGGCGATCGCCGAGCATCTGACGAGCTTCGTCGCGCAATGGGACCTCACCGCGCAGGACCGGGTATTGCAATCGACCTCGGTGAGTTTCGACGCATCGGTGGCGGACATCTTCCTCACGTTGGTCGCGGGCGCACGGGTGGTCATCCCGAAACCGCACGCTTACCGGGACATTCCCTATGTCGCCGACCTGGTGACCCGCCATGGGATATCAGTGCTGCACATGGTGCCCTCGATGCTGGCGACATTCCTGATGCTCCCCGACGTCAACGACTGGAGGACACTGCGACACGTCCCGGTCGGCGGTGAGGCTTTGCCTGGCGAGGTTGCCGACCGGTTCACCTCGCTCTTCGACGCCGAGTTGCGCAACCATTACGGGCCCACCGAAGCGGTTGTGTGCTCCACGCACATGGCGGTCGAGGGACCGCAGGGTACCGGGATCGTGCCGATCGGCATTCCGAATCGCAACGTCTACCTCTACCTTCTCGATGAAGCCCTGCAATTGGTGCCGAACGGCGTAGTCGGCGAGATCTATCTCGGCGGTCGTCAGTTGGCCCGCGGCTATCTGCATCGCCCCGGCCTGACCGCGGAACGCTTCGTCGCCGATCCGTTCCTGCCGGGCGGACGGCTGTACCGCACCGGAGACCTCGCCCGCCGTAACGCCGCGGGAGAGATCGAATTCGTCGGCCGCGCGGACGAACAGGTCAAAGTGCGCGGTTATCGGATCGAACTCGGTGAGGTGGAAGCCGCCCTCACCGACCACCCCGATGTCGCACACGCCGTCGCGGTGGTCACCGAGCACGAGTCGCTCGGTCCGATTCTCGCGGCCTACCTCGTGCCCGCGCCGGGCGCCGACCTCGACGTCGACGCGGTCCGCGCGCATATCGCGGCAACATTGCCCGAGTACATGGTCCCTATGGCGTTCACGGTGATCGACGAGATTCCGCTCACCGCACACGGGAAACTGGACAAGCGCGCGCTGCCGACGCCCGAACCGACGCTGACGCGCACCTACCGGGAGCCACGGACGCCGACCGAGATCCGGGTTGCCGACCTCTACCGCAGGCTGTTCGACCGCGACCGGATCGGCGCCGACGACTCGTTCTTCGAACTCGGCGGCCACTCGTTGCTGGCGGCGCGGCTGATCTCGATGATTCGGGCGGAGTTCGGTATCGAGATCGACATGCGCGTTCCATTCGACACCCCAACCGTCACCGGGCTGAGCGCGTATCTGGTCGCCCAGTTCCTCGACGAGTTCGGCGTCGACATCGATGAGGTCGCCGCACTCGACGAACCCGGCGGCGAGCCGGTCGGGGAGACCGGAGCCGTTGTCGAGGCCCGGGCATCCGTCCGGCCGGAGCTGGTGCGACGGCCGCGGCCGGAACATATCCCGCTGTCGTACTCGCAACGGGTGTACTGGTTGCAGCGGCGGCTCGAGGGTGCGATCGACGGCGAGAACGTCGCGTACCCACTCCGTTTCGACGGTCCGCTCGACCTCGAAGCCCTCCGCGGCGCCATCGATGACGTCGTGGCCCGTCACGAGTCGCTGCGCACCACCTTCCCGGAGCACGAAGGTACGCCGTACCAGCACGTGCACCCGGCCGGCCCGGTGCCGGTGCCCACCATCGAACTCGGCGGTGAGGCCCTAGATGCCGCCGCCGAGCTCGAGCGGGAACTGGCACAGGACGCCGCTTACGTCTTCGATCTGCGAAGCGAACCGCTGCTGCGGCTTCGCCTATTGGTCCTCGATCAGCAGACGCATGTGCTATCGATCCTGATGCACCACATCATCGCCGACCGGCGTTCATGCCAGATCTTCGTCGCCGATCTCACGCGGGCTTATCGTGCCCGGTTACGCGGCGAATCGCCGGACTGGCCGGAACTCGCCATCCAGTTCGCCGATTTCGCGATGTGGGAGCGCGAGGTATTCGACCGCGGGCCGGGTCGCGGCGAGGCCAGCGCGTACGGGCAGGCGCTGCTCGATGATTGGCGCGAGGCGCTGGCCGGAATACCGGACGAGATCGCCGTCGCCCACGACCGGCCGCGTCCAGCGGTGCTGGGACACGATGGCCTGAGTACCACCAGGGTTGTCCCCGCGGCCACCTGGCAGATCGCCAAGGCGCATGCCGAGGCGGCCGGCGCGACCGACTTCATGCTGTGCCAGGCGGTGAGTGCCGCGACCGTGCACGCGCTCGGTGGGGGCGACGACCTGCCGATCGGCGTCGCCGTGGCGAATCGCCTCGACGCGGTGACCGAGGACATGATCGGCTTGTTCGCCAATATGGTGGTATTGCGCAACGACTTGTCCGGTGATCCGACGCCGCGCGCGGTGCTCGGCAGGGTGCGTGATTCGGCGCTGGACGCTATCACTAGGCAGGGCGTGCCCTTCGAGCGATTGGTCGAGACGATCAATCCACCCCGCTCGCTGTCGCGCAATCCGCTGTTCCAGGTGGTGATGCACTTCCGCAACCGCGTGCAGCCCACCGACCTCACCGAGGACGGCGCGACGGTCGTGACCAGTATCGCCAAGTACTATGAAGTCTCGTTCATGGACTTCCACCTCGACTACACCGCGGAGCCCAACGGTGACCTGACGGCGCGTGTCGTGGTGAACTCGGATCTCTACGACGCGACGACCGGCGAGATCTTCGCCGATGTGCTGGTGCGGGTGATCCAAGCCTTCACCGAGCAGCCCGATCGAGCGCTCGGTGAACTGGACATCCTGCCGGAGGGCTGGGATGCCACCAGATCGGTCGTACATCAGGCGTCGACCGCGGTGGCCTCCGACCATCGGGGTGAGAACGCACCCGCATCGCTGAAAACCGACACCGAGCGCACCCTGGCTTCGATTCTCGAAGAGCTCCTCGACATCACCGGTATCGGGCGTGAAGACGGCTTCTTCGCACTCGGCGGCGACAGCGTCATCGCGATCCAATGGGCCGCCAGGGCCGGCGAGTCAGGCCTACCGCTGGCGCCGCAGATGGTATTCGAGCATTTCACGATCGCGGAGCTGGCCGCCGCGGTGGACGACGCCATCGCGAATCCGCCTACCGCCGAGTCCGCCGAGCCGGAGAAGGAGGATCGTCATCACGCCCCGATGTCGGTCTCCGGCCTCGACGACGACGCGCTGCGGGCTCTGCGTGAATCCTGGTCGGCGCGCGGCTGAGCCGCCCGCCCTTCGAAATACGAGGTCCCAGCGCTGAAAAGCGCTGGGACCTCGTATTTTCATGTGCTCGGCGGGAGACGTTCGCGGCTGAGCCGGTCAGCGCGGCGGCGCCGAACCGACGATCATGCTGCCGACGCTGCACTCCTCCAGTTCATCGACCCCCGCCGCCGCGACGAAAGCGGCGGTGTCGCCGAATCCTTGGGCGCACGCGCCCAAGCCCATGGCGGTTGCCGCCAAATAGATCGTCTGCATCAAGACGCCGACATGTTTGAGGATGACGGCGTAGGCGACCTGCTCGTAGGTCCACATCACCCGGCCGGACCGTGCCGCCATGACGAGGAGAACCTGAGGTTCGGCGCCGTTGGTCAACGTCGCGGACGTAGCTTTCAGAAGCCGGGCCACCGCGGGCGAATCCGCCGCCGCGACCGGCCGCAGCACGTGGTCGAACGAGTCGTAGTGGTACATCCCGGGTGCCAGGCC
Organism: Nocardia sp. CY41; assembly: GCF_009829325.1. Classification (GTDB taxonomy): domain Bacteria; phylum Actinomycetota; class Actinomycetes; order Mycobacteriales; family Mycobacteriaceae; genus Nocardia. The sequence goes on along the minus strand of NZ_VUOS01000005.1, from coordinate 274,914 downwards.
GGCGACGTTGCGCACGATCGGGTAGATCTCGAGTTCGTAGACGCTGCCGCCCGAGGGATAAGGGCGTGATACCAGTTCCTCACCCTCGCCTGCCGGACGCGTGCTGCGGGTCCGGGCCGTGCGATAGAGCAATTCCGCCAGCTGATCGCTGGTGATCGGCCGCGCGTCATCGAAGGCTCTGGTCGAAACGCGGTCTTCGAGCACAGTCGTCAAGGTCGGGTCATCGGCCCTGGCGGCCGCCAGATCGGGGATGGTGAGCGATACCGGCTCGCCGGGATAACTCGCCTTGCGCGCCGGCGGCTGCGCGAACCTGCCCTTCGCCCACTTGGTGGGGCCGAAGTTCTCCCAAGTGATGGTGCGGTCGCCCAGGGTGCTGCGGCGATGGAACCACAGATCCGGCGGATTCCAGCTGCATGTGGTGAACTGCCGGTCCTCCGCATCCGAATCCGCGACCAGGAAGCCGCACCAGTGCAGATCTTCGGTGAACCGCGAGATGAGCGCGGGCGGCAGATCGGTATCGGCTGCGGCAGGCTGGTCGAGCAGTGTGAGCAGCCGTAGATCGTGGATGCGCAGATCGCACCAAGCCAGCGGGTGTTCCAGCACGAAGCCGTGCGAGTCCCGATGCAGCACAGCGAACTTCGACAGCGTCACCGGTCCGGGGAACGGCGCTGTCGGTCGGGGGCCGGGCAGTGCGAACGGGCGGATGGTGTAGAGGTCGCGCCCGCTGTCGCGCAGCGTCACCGCCAACCAGCCACTGCGGGCGAGTCGGTCCATCAAGTCCGTGACATCGGCTCCGCCCGCTGCCGTGGACAGCTCCGATACTGTCGCTGGGCCGCGGTTCAGCATCTTCAGCGCTTGAAGCTGACCGGCGGGGAGGCCGGTCAGCTTCTCGTTGCGCGGCGGATTCAGCAGAATCGCGCCCGTGGGGAGAGTCAGGCAGGTGGCGCCGTCCCGCAGGGCGAATCTGGTCTGGTCGGGATATCTGACAGCGGGCAAACCGCTAACCTCCGCTTGTCGAACCAATTCGATCGGGGCGCTGCTTATTTCGAGGCAGCGGCGAACGCGGGCGAGATCTTGTCCAAGATGTAGGGCACCGAGAGAGCGGTCGGCTGGTTCACGGCGCTGATCTCCTGAGTGGTCAGGAACACGACCGAGCCCTTCTGCACGGCGGGCAGGTCGGCGTATCCCGGCAGTTTGCGATAGGCCTCATCCATGCCGGGGGAGTAGCCGGCCAACAACAGATCAGCGGTGAGTTCGTCGGCGCGCTCCGGCGACAATGCCAGACGACCCTGGCTTGCGGGCTGCTCGGTGAGATTCTTCGGGATGGTCAGGCCGAGCTGGGCGAATACCTTGGCGGAGCCGTCGTTCTGGTCGGTGAGCACCATCAGTTGGGTGGGCCCGCTCAGCCAGGTGCTGGCGAAGGTCTTGCCTTTCAGTCCTGGGTTGGCCGCGATGATCCCCTCGATCTTCTTGTCCACATTCGAAATCACCGCGCTCGCCTCATCCTGCTTGCGCAGCACCTTGCCCAGCGCGGTCACCTGGTCCTGCCACGGGGTGACGGTGTCCTTGGTGAGGCCGGGCAGAGTGGGCGCGACCTTGCTGAGCTCGTCGTAATTCTTCTGATCGGCGAGAAATGTATCGGCGAGAATGAGATCCGGCTCCAACGCGGCGACCTGCTCGGCGATATTGCCCATCGGGTTGAGAACCTTCGCGGATTCCAGCGACTTCGGCTCCCATGGGGGCGCACTCTGGGAGACCATGGCGATGGTGTCGACGTAGCCGACCGGGTTCACACCGAGCGCCAGAGTGGCATCCAGCCACTGGTTGCCGAGGGCGACGATCTTCTTCGGGGTTCCTTCGATGGTGGTTTCTCCACGCGCGTGGGTAATGGTGATCCGATCGCCGGAAGCGGAATCGTCGTCCGACGAGCCGCACGCGGTGACGCCGAGAGTGAGTGCACCGGCCAGTACGGCCACCGCCGCCCTCGTCCACACGCGGGGTGCTCGAACACGCTTCATCGTTGAACCTCCTTCATCGGGGAACCTCCCCAGCTCGGCCCACCGAGGGCCAACTCAGCCAAGGCTAACCTATCTTCCGGATCCCTGAGAAGGTGGCCGAGCGGCTGACCTCATCGCTCGGTGACCGGCCGAGTCCAATCTCGATCATGGTGCCGCTTACGGCCTCCATGGCGGTCGTCACCGCCGGTCGGGTGCTTACCAGCTCCACCTGTTTGCCTGCGAACGGCTCAGCGAGGTGGTCGGGGCACCGCCCGCGGAGTGGGTGACGGTGCCGCTCGGCGTTCCGTTGCGCAATGCCCGATGCCGCGTGGTCTCACCGGCCGGGCGCGACTGCCCGACCGGGTGCCCGGGGGATTCTGCCCAGGCGTGAGCGGAGAACGACGGTCGAGTGGCTTCGTCGCCGACCGGCCCCTATCGTTCGAGCCATGAACGCTCCGGCCGTGACCGATGACGGGATCGCCCCGCGGGTTTCGCGGAAATGACGGCGGTACCGCTGGCCCCCACGGTGGCGGTCACCTGTCTCGCCGTTCTCGTCGCGGTCCTGCGCTGGATCTTCGTCCGTGACAGCGCGACCGATCGCCTGATCAACCGGGCGCTGGGCTGCGCCGCAATCGGCATGCTCCTTGCGGTCGTGACGGTTCGATTCGCCGTCCCGGCGATCGTCACGCACCTGGGGGCGATGGTCGGATTCCTGACCGCGGGCAGTGTGTACGGCGTCGCACGACTGCTGGCCGGCGCGGATCCCCGTGACGCTCCTCGGCGGCAGCGCCGATACGACGTGGTCGCGGTCGCGGCGGGCGGGATCACCGTCCTGATCGATGTGGCGACAGTCCTGAGCATGCTGCCTGCCGGGACGTCCGCACGGTGGTACGCCTTCAGCGCCGCCGCGACCTGCCTGCCGTTGGCCGCCGCGGGTTTCCTGCTCATCCGCGCGGGGATCGGCGAGATTCGTTCCGCCGGGACTTCGATCACCCAGCGGCTCACCTACCTCGCCCTGAGCGGCGTCGGCGCCTTCTGGATCTGTTACGCGGTGCTCGTGCTCGGGCGAAGCCTCGTGGGCGTCTCACCGACCGATCAGGGCGAAGGGTGGTCGCTGAGCGGATTCGCCTTCTTCGCCGTCATCACGGCGCTGCTTGCGATCCCGCTGGTGCGCATGCTGCTGGTCCGCCTCGGCTGCGATCGCGACAGCCGCGATTGCCGCACCTTGCTACCGCTGTGGACCGATCTCACCGCCGCGGTCCCGCATGTCGTGCTGGTCGACGACGACCACCGCCGCGGCCCGGCGCTGCGCCGCTACCGGATGGCGATCGAGATCCGCGACGCACTGCTGCAACTGCGCAGACATGCGTCCGGTTATCCGCCCGACGACATCCGCGGCCACACCCTGCGCATCGTGCGCGAGGCCGAAGCCGGACTCGTCGCCGTCTCCGGCGCGGACGCCACCGCCGGTCACGACGTGGAACTGCGTCACCTGTTGGCCTTGGCGGCCCGGTGGCCGAAGGCCAAACGCGCCTACCTCGCAGACCGGTTGCCGCGGCTCAGCGCCGGGCGGGGGAGCCGAGGATGATGCTGCCGACGCCGCACCCTCACGGTCGTCGGCCTGGCGGCGAGTCTGCCCTCGGCGCCGGATCGTCGGCGAGGACTACGTACGTCTACGACGAGGCCGCCGAGATCACCGAGGCGGACAAGATGGCGGACTCCGGGGAGTCGACGGTCGTGGCGCGCGCTGACCCGTTCCCGGTGGCCGCGCACCGTCTCGGGATCTACAGTCACCACGGTGGACGCTGTACCGGTCTGGTTGGTGATCGCGGTCGTCGTCTTCGTCGTGCCCATGACGATCGGGCGGTGGATCTTCGTCAACGAGACGAACTCCGACCGGTTGATCAACCGCACGTGGAGCTGGAATCTGACCGGCGTCATGCTGTACGAAATCATGGCGGCGATGGGTCATCCGTACTTCGCCAAGTGTCTCTACCTGGGGCCGGGCATGATCGCGCTCTCGAGTTTCTTCGGCCTGGCCCGGCTGGTCGACGGCGCCGACGCGACGGGCTCGCGGGAGCGTCAGCGCCGATACGACGCGATCGCCGTCGTTGTCGCCGCGTCTCTGATCGTCGGCGCACCGGTCGCGCACAGCATGTTCCACTTCGACTACACCGAACTCGTCTGGACCTTGTCGGCGATTCCCGGATGCTTGTCGGGCTTTCTCTTCGCCCGCGCCTGCGTTCGCGAACTGCGTGTCGCGGACTCCGCGGCAAGGGAGAAGTTCACCTACGCCCTGTTGCTGGCTTTCGCGCTCTATTGGGCGATCTCGTGGTCGATCCTGCTCGTTCGATCACTCGCCGGCACCCCACCGAGTCGATCCGGGACGGTGGCGGCCGTAGTGGCGGTCCTCATGCTGGCTGCCATCACGCTGCTGACGGCGATCCCGCTGGTCACGGTGCTGGTGGCGCGAGCGGGCTGGGATCGGGCCGGCCGTATCTGCCGTCGCCTGCGGCCCCTGTGGTGCGAATTGACCGCCGCGGTACCAGAAGTCGTTCTGCTGGACGACCCTTCCGCACCACGCGATTCCGCCTCGCGGCTCTACCGGATGACCGTCGAGATCTGGGACGCGCTGCTGCATTTGAAGCCGTACGCTCCCGACGCGTCCGAACTCGGCTCGCCCAGCGTCAGCCGGGACCACGTGCGCGCCTACGCGCTTCGCGCGGCAGGTGCCGCCCGGGCGAAGCGGCACGGCCGCGCGCCCACGACCGATTCCTCCGCTCGCGGCGAGGTGCGGGCCGGGGAACGCGATCGCAGGGCGGAGCTGCGATTCCTGATCCGTTTGGCGCGCGAATGGCCCAAGGCGGCAGCCGTGGTCGGCACCGGAGCGGATCCGTCGCACGCGTCCGCCACCGCGGCGGTATCCCAGTAGAAGGGCCGCATCTCGGCGATGCGGCCATCCACGAGGTGATCGTCTGCAGGATCGCGAAGTCGAGGTCGCGGCCCGTCGCGCGGACTCGGACGGGTACCTCGGTGTGCACCACGGCGGTGTCCCCGGTCGCGAGAAAGCGCTGCTCGCGCATATCTGTGCGAGGACGCGAGCGCCGCCGTACCCGTCCGCTGATCGGAAAGCGGCGCAACGGGTTCGCGCCCGGGCTGGCCTCGCGCCGTGCGAGGACATACCGTCGATCGAGATGAACGCTGTTCCGGCTCCGGTGGTGCTGTCGGTTGTCGTCTTCGTCGCGCTCATGACCGCGGGGCGCTGGCTGCTCGTCGACGAGACGGCGTCCGATCGGCTGATCAACCGTACGTTCAGCTGGAACCTCCTGGGTCTGCTGCTGTACGAGGTGGTCGTCGCAATGCATCGTCCCGACCTCGGACCGCGCCTCTACCTCGGCTGTGGTCTCCTGGCACTCGCCAGTTTCTACGGGTTGGCCAGGCTCGTCGACGGTGCCGATGTGGCAACCGTTCACCGGCGTCAGCGGCGATACGACGCGATGGCGGCCGCCGTCGCCGTTTCGCTGATCGTCGTCGCACCGGTCCTGCAGTGGGCCTGGCGGATCGACTACGTCGAAGTCGTCTGGACGTTGTCGGCCCTTCCCGGGGCGTTCTGTGGCTTGCTTTTCGGCCGTGCCTGCGTTCGCGAGTTGCGCGCCGGAGGCGTCGCGGTGCGGGAGAAGCTCACCTTCGCTGTGTTGCTCGCGTTCTCGGTCTATTGGTCGATCTCGATGACGATCATGGTCGGTCGCTCGCTCGCCGGTACGCCGCCGAGCGAGCCGGGAAAGGCGTGGGCGGTCGCGGCAGTCCTCATGTTCTCCGCGGTGACCCTGTTGGCGGTGATCCCTCTGGTCGCCGCGCTGATGGCGCGGACGGGTTGGGATCAGACCGGTCGTGCCTGCCGTCGCTTGCGGCCGCTGTGGCGAGATCTCACCGCCGTGGTGCCCGAAGTGGTCTTGGCCGAGGATCACTCCGCCCCCAGGGAAGCCACGTCCCAGCTCTACCGGATGACCGTCGAGATCTGGGACGCGCTGCTGCACTTGAAGCCATATGTGCCCGCCTCGTCCGAGCCCGGCTCGCCCGAGTCGATCGACAACGACGTGCGCCACTATGCGTTTCAGGTCGCGCTGGCCGTGCGAGCCAAGCGCGACGGAAGCACGCCGGCTTCGAACTCGGCCGTCGCGGGTACAGCGCAGGCCGAGGTTCGCGATCGTGCGGCGGAGTTCCGGTTTCTGTTGGAACTGGCCCGGCTATGGCCGGGAGCCGTTGCCGCGGTGGATTACCGGTCGATCGGAGTGCAGACGCCGACGATCGCCGCCGTATCCCAATAGAAGGGACGCACCTCGGCGATGCGCCCGTCGGCGAAGCCGATCGTCTGCAAGATCGCGAAGCTGAGTTCCCGGCCGGTCGCGCGGGCACGAGCGTGTACCTCGGTGTGCACCACGGCGGTTTCCCCGGCCGCGAGGAAGCGCTGCTCCCGCATATCGAATTTCTCCCAGGTGTCGCGCATGGCGTGGAAGAACCGTTCCATGCCGTCGTGGCCGCGCCAGGTACCGCCATACGGCAGGCTCTCGGCCTGGTGCAGCACCACCGCGGTGTGGAAGAAGGGAGCCAGCAGCTCGAACGAGGCGCTACCCGGCCCGCCGGCCGCCAGGTATTCCGCCTCTGCCGCGTACATTCCGGTCAGGACGGTCATCGGGTCGGTCGTCGATGTCATGCGGCCAGTCTGTCCGCCCGGCGGGGCCATGACCGGCGGCAATCGGACGTTGCGCTGCAGGGTTGTTCCCGCGCATTGCCTCCCCGCGCGGGAACAACGGCGACTCACCGTGCGGCGACGGGCTCCTGCCGGGTTCCGTGGCGTAGTCCGATGGACATGATGTCGGACGGCTCGTCCAGTTCGATGCGGTGCCAGCGGTTGCGGGGCACGACGAAAGCGGTGCCCGCGGTGAGGCGCACCATCGTCTCGTCGTCGCCGGGCTGCTCGGCTCGCAGGTAGAGGCGCAACGCACCGGCCAGGCAGCACACCGCCTCGTCACTGCTCGGGTGGACTTCCCACTGATCGGCATGGACGTCGGCATCGGATTCGACATGGAATGTCGCGAGTTGCCAGTCGCCGTCGCCGGTGCTCATCCGGCGTTCACCGGCTGCTACGTGGCCGTCGTGGTCGAAACGAATCGCCCGGCTGAAGAGGTCGATCGAGGTCTGGTTCACTGAGTGTCCTTTCGGTGCGTTGTGTGAGGCGGCTCGGTTTCGCGGTTTCGGTGGGGGCGGAGCGGTCGGCGGCGGTCGCGTCGATCGCGCACCGCAGAGCCGGTGCGAGGATTCCTCGGTGACGAGTTGGTCGGCCTGGCCATAGTTCTGCGTCGGCGGTGTCGGGCTGCGCGAAAGCGTTGTGCCGCTGAGGCTCCGACCACTTCGAGGTTGTCCCACGCGATGGGAACGACCGCGCGGTGAGAGTCCGATCGGCTCCGGCAAGGCGGCCGATGCCACGGAATCTCTCATGCACGCGCGACCGGAAGTTCCGCGGTGCTCTTCTTCTCCTCCGGCGTCGCTGTGGCCGTGCGGTGCGTCCCCGGCAGCACGGTCGCGGCGACGACGCTCGCCACGGCGAAAAGTCCCGCCGCGCAGCACAGTGCGAGCGCGTAACCGTCGTTCAGAGCTGCCGGTGCGGCGCTGTCTCCGGTGCGCGCCGCCGCGACGGTGGCGAGCGCGGCCACGCCGACGCAGCCGCCGAGCTGGCGTGCGCTGTTGAACACGCCGGAGGCCATGCCCGCTTCGTGGGGTGTGACGCCCATGGTCGCGGCCGCGGCCGCCGGAGCCAGGCAGAGTCCGAGACCGAAACCGCCGAGCAGCGAGGGGCCGAGGACGTCGGTGAGGAAGCTGCCGTCGGCGCTGATGAAGGCGAACCAGCCGATACCGGCCGTGGTCAGCACCCCGCCGAGAACGAGCGCCGCTTTCGGCGAACGCAGGCCGCCCACGCGGGTGGCCACCACCGTCCCGGCGATGACGCTGACCGAGAACGGCACGAAAGCCGCGCCCGCCGCGCCCGCGCTCATACCGAGCACCTGTTGCTGGTACAGCGACAGCAGATAGAACGCGCTGAACTGCCCTGCTCCGGCGAGGAAGACGAACACATTCGCGCCCGTCACCCAGCGGTTGCCGAACAGTCCGAGCCGAACCAATGGCGTCGATGTCCGTGCCTCGACCGCGAGAAAAGCCGCGAGCAGCACCGCCGCCGAGCCGAGCGTGACGCCCGTGGCGGCGGAGACCCAACCGTGGTGTTCGCTGCGCACCACGCCCACCACGAGCAAACCTGTTCCGCCGGTGCCGAGTACAGCGCCCGGCACGTCGATCCGCGCGCGCCCGCTCACTCGATCGGCCGCCACGCCGGCCACCGCCGCGAGCGAGGCGAGCGCCACGATCGGGACGTTGACGAACATCACCCAGCGCCAGTCGGCGTATTCGGTCAGCAATCCACCCATCAGCACGCCGAGCGCGCCGCCCGCCGCGTTCACCGCGCTCCATACTCCGAGTGCCCGCACGCGGGCGGGCCCTTCCGGAAACGTCGTGGTCAGCGTGGCCAAAGCGGCGGGCGCCACGGCCGCCGCCGCGAGTCCCTGAACCGCTCGCGCGGCGACGAGCTGCCACGGCTCCTGCGCGAACCCACCGGTCAGCGAGGCGACGCCGAACACGACGAGCCCGGCGGTGAACAACCTGCGCCGCCCGAACAGATCACACGCCTTCCCGCCCAGTAGCAGGAACCCGCCGAAGGTCAGCGCGTAGCTGTGCACCACCCACGCCAGATCGACCGCCGCGAAGCCCAGATCGGCGCGGATGGCCGGTAGCGCGACGTTCACCACCGCGAGGTCCAACGCGACCATGAACTGCGCGACGGCCACCGCCGTCAACGCGACGCCCGGCAGCCCGACAGAGTTTTTATACATGTATAGAAAGTAACCGGGTGAGACGCCCCGTGTCCACACCCGGTTCGAGGCATGGGCGAAGATGGGTTCATGCCGAAGTCGCCGTCGCAGCCCCAACGCACCGGCCGACCTGCGCGTATCTCCCGGGCGGAGATCGTCGCGTCGGCCAACTCGGTGATCGAGGCCGAGGGCGTGGAGAAGCTGACGATGCGCCGCCTCGCCGCCGAACTCGGTTGCACGCCGATGGCGCTCTACCACCATGTCCGCGACAAGGAAGACCTGCTGCGGCTGCTGCTCGCGGATTACGCCGAGCAGGTGGTGTGGCCGGAGCTGCCGCAGGATCCGCGCCTGCGCGTCCGCGTGGCGGCGCGAGCCATGCACGACGCGCTCGCCCTGCGCCCGTGGGTCGTCGAGATCCTCGCCGCCGACGACCTTCTCGGTGTCTCGGCGCTCTGGGTCACCGAATCCATCGTGGACGGGTTCGTCGCGGGCGGCTTACCGTTGGATCGCGCTGTCCAGGCGTACCGCGCCGTCTGGCAGTTCACGGCGGGCAATCTCATCGTGCGCGCCCGTTCCGCTCGCCGGGCCGAGGAGGGTCGCCCCACGTTCCGCGCCCAGGTCTTCGCCGACCTCGACCCCGAGACCTACCCGCGCCTGGCCGCCCTCGGCTCCGAATACGTATCTCTCGCCGCCCAGGACACCTACGAATTCGGCCTCGACGCTCTCATCGACGGTCTGCTCCGGTCCGCATAGCATTCGAGCCCGCCACAAGGCGGGCTCGAATGCTCCGTCGGGGACGCTCAGAAGGTGACGCGCTGATCCGGCGGCAGGTACAACTTGTCGCCTTCCTTCACCTCGAACGTCTTGTAGAACTCCGCGAGGTTGCGCACGACCTGATTGCAGCGGAACTCGTTGGGGGAGTGCGTATCGATGCTGAGGTAGCGGACGGTGAGTTCCTTCGTCTGCTTCTCCCGCCAGCTGCGGGCCCAGGACAGGAACATGGTGCGATAGTCGGGATCATCTATGCCGCGGCGCTTTTCGGCGATGCGGAAGGCGGCCAGCGTGATCTGCAGGCCGCGCAGATCGGCGAGGTTCTCGCCCACGGTCAGTTCGCCGTTGACGTGCTGGTTCGGCTCGAGCCCCTCGGGGACGAGCGCGTTGTACTGGTCGACCAGTTGTTTTGCCTTGGCGTCGAACGCGGCGCGGTCCTCGGGCGTCCACCAGTCGCGGCGGTTGCCGTCGCCGTCGTATTTGGAGCCCTGGTCGTCGAAGCCGTGGCCGATCTCGTGCCCGATGGTGGACCCGACCGCGCCGTAGTTGACGGCGGGCAGGGCGTCCTTGTCGAAGAAGGGCGGCTGGAGGTAGGCGGCGGGGAAGACGATCTGATTGGACGTCGACGAGTAGTAGGCATTCACCGTTTGCGGCGACATGCCCCACTCGGACTTGTCGACCGGGGTACCCAGTCGCGCGAACGCACGCTTGACCTCGAACTCGTTGATGGCCAGCAGCGACTCGATCAGCTTGCCCTTGGTGATCTTCAGCGTCGAATAGTCGATCCACTTGTCCGGGTAACCGATCTTGGGATCGATCTTGTCCAGTTTCGCCAGCGAAGCCGCCCTGGTCGCGGGTGACATCCAGGTCGAATTGGTGAAGTTCTCCCGATAGGCCGCGACGACGTCGGCGAGCATTTCCTTGGCCCGCTCCTTGGCCTCGGGCGGAAAATGCTTGGCCACGTACAGTTTCCCGAGCTGCTCGCCGAGCTTTTCGTCGACGATGCCCACCCCGTACTTCCATCGTTCGGGGCGCTGGTCCTGCCCGTTGAGAATTCTGCCTTTGAAGTCGAAATTCGCGTCGTTGACAGCCTTGGGCAGATACGGCGCGAACTCCCGCAGCACGGACAGTTTCAGGTAGTCCCGCCACGTGGCGATGTCGACCTCGGTCCACAGCTGCCCCGCCGCCGTGATGAAGGACGGCTGATTCACCACCATCGTCGCGAACAACTCGCGCGGGCGGTCGGTGTTCCCGGCCAGCCACGGATCCCAGTCGAAGCCGGGGGCGAGCGCGGTCATATCGGCCCAGCTGTAGACGTTGTACGTCGCGTCGGTGTCGCGGTTGCGCACGTTGTCCCAATGGGCGGGCGCGATGCGCTTCTCCAGGTCGAACACCCGTTGTGCCAGGCCGGCCGGGTCGGCGAACCCCGCGCCCGCGGCGATCCGCTCCAGGAAGGTGCGGTATTGCGCGAGCACCTCGCCGTACTCCGGCTTCCGGTAGTACTGCTCGCCCAGGCCGAGCCCGGACTGGCCGACCGAAGGGATGTAGGCGTTGGAATTCTTCCGGTCGACGCCGATGCCGAGTCCGATCAACCCACCGATCGGCAGCTGGGCCATCACCTTGGCCAGGTCCGCCTTGGTGGCGGCGCCGTCGATCTTCGCCAGCAGCGGCGCCAGCGGCGTCATGCCGAGCCGTTCGATCTCGTCCCAGTCCACCCTGGCGTCGTAGAGGTCCCTGATCTGCTGCTCTTCCGAGCCGGGCTTCGGGTCCCGGATGCCGTCGATGATCTCCCGCAGCTGCTGCTCGGTACGATCGCCCGCCTCACTGCCCGAGCCGTAGCTGACCTTGTCCGGCGGCAGCTGGTACTCGCGCAGCCACTTCCCGTTGACGTGCCGGTACAGATCGTCCTGCGGCCGGATCGTCTCGTCGGCTCCGCTGAGATCGACGCCGGTGAGCGTCCTGCTCGCGGGTTCGGTGTCGTCCGAGCACGCGACCAGGGCAGCGGCGGCGGGAACGGCCCCGAGGGCGATCAGGAAGGCACGACGATCCAGCTTCGCTGGCCGACCGGTAGATGTCACGAGAATCCTCTCCCCGACGCGGCGGTGCCGCTGGTGTACGAAGGCAGCCTTGCAGGACACGAGGCTACCGGCGCGGCGCCGGACCGGCCGGGATTGGGGAAACGGCACCGCTTTGTGGCCCCGATTTGGGAACGACCTGCGGATTCCCATACACTAGACCGGTTGCCTGCGGGAGCTGTGCCCGCAATCCGGCAGTGAACCCCCAGTGGTTGGTTCCGCGTTTCTTGCTCGAGCCGAGAAAACCGCTGGCAGGCGCGCGTCCGGAGGGCAACCGACCATGCCCGTCGGGTCGGCAATCCGGCGTGCACATACGTCCAGGTCAAGGAGGACGCTGAAGTGATTCAGCAGGAGTCGCGACTGCGCGTCGCCGACAACACGGGTGCGAAGGAGATCCTCTGCATCCGCGTTCTCGGTGGTTCGTCGCGTCGCTATGCCGGTATCGGCGACATCATCGTCGCTACCGTGAAGGACGCCATCCCCGGCGGCAACGTGAAGCGGGGTGACGTCGTCAAGGCCGTCGTCGTGCGCACCACCAAGGAGCGCCGTCGTCCGGACGGTTCCTACATCCGTTTCGACGAGAACGCGGCCGTGCTCATCAAGGCGGACAACGACCCGCGCGGCACCCGCATCTTCGGCCCGGTCGGCCGCGAGCTGCGCGACAAGAAGTTCATGAAGATCGTCTCGCTGGCCCCGGAGGTGCTCTGACATGAAGGTGCACAAGGGTGACACCGTGCTCGTCATCTCGGGCAAGGACAAGGGCGCCAAGGGCAAGGTCATCCAGGCCTACCCGAAGGAGAACCGGGTTCTCGTCGAGGGCGTGAACCGGATCAAGAAGCACGTCGCGAACTCCGCCAACCAGCGCGGCGCCTCCTCGGGCGGCATCGTGACCCAGGAAGCCCCCATCCACGTCTCGAACGTGATGGTCGTCGACTCCGACGGCAAGCCGGCCCGCGTCGGCTACCGGACCGACGAGGAGAGCGGCAAGCGGGTCCGGATCTCCCGTAAGAACGGGAAGGACATCTGACATGACCACGACGGAAAAAGTGCAGCCCCGGCTGAAGCAGCGCTACCGCGAAGAGATCAAGGACGCGCTGAACAAAGAATTCAACTACGCCAACGTGATGCAGATCCCGGGCGTGGTGAAGGTCGTCGTCAACATGGGTGTCGGCGACGCCGCACGCGACGCGAAGCTGATCAACGGCGCCGTCGAGGACCTGGCCCTGATCACCGGTCAGAAGCCGCAGATCCGCAAGGCGACCAAGTCCATCGCGCAGTTCAAGCTGCGTGAGGGCATGCCGATCGGCGCCAAGGTCACCCTGCGCGGCGACCGGATGTGGGAGTTCCTCGACCGCCTGGTCTCCATCGCGCTGCCGCGTATCCGCGACTTCCGGGGCCTGTCGCCGAAGCAGTTCGACGGCAACGGCAACTACACGTTCGGCCTGAGCGAGCAGTCGATGTTCCACGAGATCGACGTGGACCGGATCGACCGTCCGCGTGGTATGGACATCACCGTGGTGACCACCGCGACCAACAACGAAGAAGGCCGTGCCCTGCTCAAGCACCTCGGCTTCCCGTTCAAGGAGAACTGAGCACATGGCAAAGAAAGCACTGGTCAACAAGGCCAACGCCAAGCCGAAGTTCGCTGTCCGCGCCTACACCCGCTGCCAGCGCTGCGGCCGCCCCCACGCGGTCTACCGCAAGTTCGGCCTCTGCCGCGTGTGCCTGCGCGAAATGGCGCACCGGGGCGAGCTGCCGGGCGTGCACAAGAGCTCCTGGTGAGCTCGCGCTCCTCGTGAGCGCACTTGAATAGCAAGACGCCGAGGGCACGGACTCATACTGAGTCCGTGCCCTCGCCTTTCATGGAGGCGCTTACACCGCGGCAACACTGATCGGACGCGGTTTCCCGCCGCTGACGCCGCCGTGGAGTGTTCGACCGAAGGTGGAATCCTGCGCCGGCTCACCGTCGGCCGCCGCGACCGTGCCTTCGAATCGCCCGAAACGATCATCGCCATGGAACGGCGTCTTGCCAGTCCTTCGTTCCTTTGACTGTCGAGGATCTGATGTGTGGCCGACCTCGGCTGTGATTTGTCCGGGATATCCAGCTCGATGAAACGTTTTGGCTCGACACCGCTTAACGTCTCGGGGGCACAACAGTTGGTTCGGAAGGTGGCGGCGAGCGTGACAGGTACCGAGGCGAAGCTCGAGGAACTGGTCGAGATCCTGACGATTGCTGCGGAACCGGCGGGTGAGGCCGGTGTCGCCAAGCGGGAGAAGAAGGGCATTCCGAGCGTTCGCCGGCGTGTGGACATGCTGCTCGACCCCGGGACGTTCATCGAGACCGGTGCGTTGGCTCGTCAGCCCGACCGACCGGATGCTCTCTACGGTGACGGGCTGGTCACCGGTCGCGGCCTGATCGGGGGCCGTCCGGTGGTGGTGATCGCCCACGATCAGACCGTGTACGGCGGGTCGGTCGGTATCACGTCCGCCCGAAAGTTCATGCGGGCGCTGCAACTCGCGTTCGACAACGCATGCCCGGTGGTGACGATCAATGATTCCGGCGGTGCGCGTATCCAGGACGCGGTGGGTTCGATCGCTTCGTTCGGTGATATTTCGCGGGTGTTGGAGAAACTGTCCGGGTATGTGCCGCAGGTGTCGATCATTCTCGGCAAGTGCGCGGCGGGTTCGGTGTACGGGCCGATCAACACCGACGTGCTCATCGGCACCAAGGATTCCTACATGTTTGTCACCGGGCCGGAGGTGATCAAAGCCGTCAACGGTGAGGACATCACCGCCGAGGAGCTCGGGGGCGCCGAGGTCCAGGCCAAACGCGGCACCCTGCATCACGTGGCCGACACCGAGCAGGAAGCCTACGAGTGGGCGCGCAACTACCTGAGTTACATGCCGACGAGCTGTCTCGAGCAGCCGCCGATCGTGAACCCCGGCCTGGAGCCGGAGATCACTGCTACCGACCGGGAGCTCGACACGATCATCCCGGATTCCGATCGCGCCGGTTACGACATGCACGAGATCCTGCTGCGGATTTTTGACGACGGTGAATTCCACGAGATCCGCGCCGCGTTCGCCCCGAATCTGATCACCGGGTTCGCCAGGGTCGACGGCTATCCGGTCGGTGTGATCGCCAACCAGCCGCTGGTGCTGGGCGGTTCCATCGACGCCGCCTGCTCGGACAAGTCGACCTACTTCATCCGGCTCTGCGACGCGTTCAATATCCCGCTGGTGTTCGTCGCGGACACCCCGGGCGTGCTGCCGGGTCTCGAGCAGGAAGCCAACGGTGTGATCATCCGCGGCGGGCGGGTACCGCGCGCGATCATCGAGGCGACGGTCCCGATCATCAACCTGGTCGTGCGCAAGTCTTACGGTGGCGCTTACGGCATGATGGCGGCCCGACAGGTAGGTGCCGACATCAGTTTCGCCTGGCCGACGGCCCGGATCGCTGTGATCGGCGCCGACAGCGCGGTCGACCTCATCGGCAAGCGGCAATTGGCGGCGGTGCCCGAGGAGCATCGGGCAGCGGCGCGCGAGTTCATGATCAACCAGTACAACGAGACGATCGCCACCCCGTGGATCGCCGCCGAACGCGGCTACATCGACGCGGTCATCGAACCGTCGCGGACCCGTTTGGAGATCCGGAACGCGCTACGCCTGCTGCGGGACAAGCCGCCGGTCAAGCCGGAGTTCAACCCGCGCAAGCACCCGGTGTACCCGATGTGATCTTCCCGTTTACTCCGCGGCTGGGCGTACGGCACGCCGAGCGCTGTCACACCGACCGGTTGCCGGAAAACGAAGAAGGCCGTGCCCTGCTCGAGCACCTCGGCTTCCCGTTCAAGGAGAACTGAGCACATGGCAAAGAAAGCACTGGTCAACAAGGCCAACGCCAAGCCGAAGTTCGCTGTCCGCGCCTACACCCGCTGCCAGCGCTGCGGCCGCCCCCACGCGGTCTACCGCAAGTTCGGCCTCTGCCGCGTGTGCCTGCGCGAAATGGCGCACCGGGGCGAGCTGCCGGGCGTGCACAAGAGCTCCTGGTGAGCTGACGCTCCTGGTGAGCGCACCCGGATAATCGAACAGCGAGGGAGTTTCTCTGCTATCTCATCGTGGCCGCGCCCGCTCGTCCCGCACAGCTGAGGGTCGCGTGTGCCCAGCGAGACCTATGCGGTGGTGTTGGCGAGGTACCGTCGGCGTGCCCGGTGCAGTTCGCGGCTCCACGTTGTTCCTTCGTCGGCCAACCGGCGTTGGAGCGTCCGTGGCCCGACCTCGAGGAGTCGGGCGGCCTCCGCCAGCGAGGGCGTACCTTCGGTGAGGGCGGCCTTCAATGCGGTGCCCACCCGATCCGACCATGTCGGAGAGCACACGGGCGGCGGCATCGTGGCATAACGGCGCCCGGTCGCCGGGGCAACCCCGGCTGCGTGGCGCGTTTCGAGCGCAGTTGGATGAGGCCCGTCAAGGCCCGAGCCCAGTCGATCGGGCAGTTCCCTCGATCGGCGCCTCTGGAAATCTCGGGGTGTTTCGCCGTAGCGTGCCTTGAACGCCTGGGAGAACCAGGTTTGTGTGAAACCGCAACGTGCGGCCACCTCGCTGATAGTCGTGTTCTTTTCCGGTTGGGAGAGCAGGTCGCGCGCGGCGCGCAGCGCCTCGTCCTGCCGCACGTCCCGGTAGGTAGTTCCGCTCTGCTGGAGGGCGAGCCGCAACTGCCGGGGCGACCAGCCCAGAGCCGATGCCACCGCAGGCAGACGCAAGTCCCCGACACCGACGTGCTCCCGTACGTACTGTCGAACGGCTGCGGCCGTTTCAGCCAGATGGCTTTGTTGCGGGCCCATATCGCCGAGCAGCATCAAGCAGATCAGCTCAGTGATTCGATCGCAGACGGCGTTGAATTCCCAGTCCGCGAGGTCGGATCGCTCGGCATGCGTTTCGCGGATCATGCTCTGCACGATCCGGCCCAGGCCCGATTCCATGTCGAGCGTCATTTGCGGTGGTCGGGCGGACGACAGTCGATTGTCGATATCAGCACGCGGTATGCGAACCGCGTTCGTCACCGCGCGTGGCATGTAGTATCGAAATGGCTGATCTGGGCTCAATAGCATTGCGCTACCTGGAGTCAAGCGCATTACCGTGTCATTCATTTCAAAGGTGTTGACTCCCCCCACAGTCCGCTGCGGTACGACCAACCAATAGTCTTTACCGCCCTGCCGGGTGTGTGACGGGGTCCGCCAGGCTAAACGCTCGCTGCGTTGGTCGAAGCGCAGGAGAGTGTGAGCAACAGTGTCCTGAACGGTGGCACGGATCCACCAGTTGCGCGGATCACGATACCGGGACTCGGACGGCAGAAAGCTGTCGCTGAGTGCTTCCCACTCGTCGATGTCTTTCGTAACAAGCTCGGTGTACATCATGATGACGCCTTGGCAGGTGTGTTATTCGGGACCTACGATTCAACATCACCCGGGAGGTCCTGTAGCTGTCCGGCGTTTCCCGCTGTGAGAAGGGGATCAGCGGGAAACGCTGCGAACGTCGGCGTGACCGACGCTCGATCGATCACTGGCGTCACTCCGTCGGCTACGGACGCGTCGAACCTCGAAAAAGCGCGAAACTCCCCGGCTGTGCGGAATTCACTCCGCACTACGCGCTGGGTTCGAGCAGCACGGGAAGTGTGAGGGGCCCGCAGGTGATGAAATTCGGGCCGTAGATCTGGGTGGGGTCACCAGCCAGGTTCAATCGCGGGAACCGGTTGAACAGCGTGGACAACGCGATGTGGCTTTCCAGCCGGGCCAGATGAGCGCCGAGGCAGACATGCGGTCCCCGGCCGAACGCCAGCTGGTCTCGGTGATCGCGGTCGATGTCGAAGGTACCGGCGTCCGGATAGCGCTCCGGGTCCCGCCCGACGCCGCCGTACCACCCCACCATGGCTCCCGCGGGAATGTCCACGCCGGCGATGGTGATGTCTTGCAGCGCATACCGAGTGGGAAGAATAGCGGCCACCGAAGAGCGGAAGCGCAGCATCTCCTCCACGACGTCTCTCCACCGGTCTTCGGCCTGGGCTTTGGCGAGCTGCTCGGGATGGGTGCACAGCGTGACCACCGTGTTGCCGAGCAGGTGCACGGTGGTTTCGTGTCCGGCCATGAGCACCAACCACAACATGTTGACCAGTTCGTCGTCGGTCAAACCGTTCGATTCATTGGCCTCCAGCAGAGCGGAGGTGAGGTCGTCGCCGGGTGCGCGCCGCTTGCGGTCCAGGAGTTCGGTGAGGTAGCCGAGCATATCCGCCATCGCTGCCTGAATCTCGTCGCCGGTGCTCAGATGCGACATGACCGTGGACGCCCAGATCCGGAACTGTTGTTGTTCGGACGCCGGTACACCGAACAGTTCGCCGATCACCCGCACCGGTAGGGGGGTGGTGTAGCTGGAGGCGAGATCGATTTCGGTCTTGTGGTCGGGAATCTCATCGAGGAGCTCGGTGGCGATCTGCTGGATTCGGGGCTCGAGCGCGGCGACCCTGCGTGGGGTGAACGCCTGGCTGATCGTTTTCCGCAGCCGTCGATGATCCTGACCGTCCATGTTGATCATGTGGTCGATATCGGTGAGCGCGCGCAAGGGCCAGTCGGCTGGAATCGTGCCGTCCTGCAGCGCAGGACAGTTGCGCGGATTCCTGCTCAACACGGTGCCGTCTCCGGCGAGGACTTCGCTCACCGCTTTGTGGCTGACGGCGAACCAGGCCACGACATTGCCGGGCAGCTCGATCGGAACAATCGGTCCACTCCGCCGGATCCTGTCGAAGGTATCGAAAACCAACTCGCCAGCGGTAGGCAGCTGAGCGACGGGCTCGGTCATGATGTCTCCCATGGTGCGTTCGGTCACACGGATACGGCCGACGTGTGCCCGCCCAGTGTCGGCCGCAGCGACGCACCGAACCACCGGATCCGGGAATCGCTGCCTCACACCGAAAGTGCGACGCAGAAGAACGAATATGGGAGCGAGATGTGCCACGACGTCAATCGCCGATTGTCAGGGCAGCACCTGCGGATGACATCGGGCGCGACCGTACCCACCATCGCGCCGATCACAGCGCCCAGGATCGCGGTGGTCGCTACCCCCACCACGGCGCACAGCGCGTAACCGACGACGAAGATCGCCAGGGTCGGCGAGATCCGATGAGTGACGGCGCCTGCGCGACTGGGGTACATTCGTCTGAATCATCCGCTGGTGGAGGGGGACAGAGGCGTGGCGGGGGAACAGCCATCACTGTCGATCGACACCGCTGAGGTCAAGGCATTGGGACGCTTGGCGTTCGAAGTTGCCACCCAATGCCGGGACGGTTACTCCGCGCTGGAGACCGACGTACGAGACATGTTGGAGAGTTGGACGGGGACCAATTCCGGCGCTTTCACGGCAGGGTGGGAGGAGTTCCATCAGGGGGCGGTGCAAGTCTGGGATGCGCTGTTCGAGCTGGCGGAGAAGCTGGGGGTCACCGCCGACACCGTCCGTGCGACCGACCAGGCTTTCGCCACCGGCGTCAGCTCGCTGGATCTTCCCTGACAGGCGGGACACTTCATGTCCGACGCTCAGGCCTTCTCGGTGGACCTCACCAAGCTCGACAACTTGGCTGCACGCATCCGCGGCTTCGCCGGGCTGCTGTCCGATCAGCTGGCCGCGATCGATCAGAAAGCCAAGGAGGTCGATGCCGCGTCATCGGGTGGCGCGATTGCGGCCTACCGCGAGGCGCATGATGAATGGCTGGCGGGTGCTACGGAAATCCGAGAAGGGCTCACAGCTTTGGAGGAGGCGGTGAAGCTCGCTCATGAGGGCTATACCGGCGCGGTTGCCGAGGGCCCGAGGATCCTCGGCATATGACGGCCCTCGCGGTCGATCCGAAGGCCTATTACCAAGCGGCTGCCAACTGCTTCGACGCCGCATCAGCGCTTCGCGACAGTTTTCTGTACATCTTCGCGGAGCTGTCCGAATGCGGATCGATGGCCGGCGTGGACGAGAACGGCCAGGAGTGGGCGCGCTCGTACAACACGTCGGCCTACGAGGCCGTGGGCTTCTTCCAGGATGTCCACTCCACGCTGTACGCATATGGCAGCGCCCTCAACGACATCGGTTTCACCCATGCCCAAGCCGATGCGACCGTGAAGGGCGCGCCGCAACCGGACCGGCCCACGGACCCGGGCATGCCGGTTTTCGGGCCCTTTTCGGTCCCGGCCTCCGCGGGCGGCCCTGGCCAGGGCATCGTGGACAAGGGCATCAATATCATCAGCCACATCGGCATACCCGTTCCCGACGGCGACACCGGAAAACTCGCCAAGGCAGCCGATGCCTGGGACCGCCTCGGCACGATCTACCAGAATACGAACGCCCGCGACAAGATCACGATCGCGGCGAGCCTGTTCGACAGCGTCACCGCCGATGACGCGGGCTACATCCGCGACGACCTCGAATCCCTCGCGAACTCGATCGACCAACTGCTGACCGCCTGCACGCAGATCAGCCAATCCTGCCTCGCATACAAGGACGCGCTGACGGAACTCCGTACCGAGATCGAGGGCTTCCTGAAGTCGCTCGCCAGTGACCTCGCCATCGACGCCGCGATCACCATCGGCCTTTCGCTGATCAGCTTCGGAGCGGGAGCGGTCACCGCCGCCAAGGCTCTGGACACGGTGCGGAGATGGGCCGGGAAGATCAAAGACGGCATCATCGCCTGGCGAGCCCGCAAGGCACTTCAGATCGCGGGGATCCGCCAGGAGGCGAAGGACGCCGCCGTCAAGGCCAGGAAAGTCGTCACCGATCTACGTGATCGACTGCGCGGGAAACGCACTGGTGACGCAGCTCGTGGTCCACAAGCACCGTCCAGGGCGATCGTGGACGAGAAGAAGTACGAGTATCTCTTCGGTAGGGCGGCAGAAGATGCGCACAACTCGCCTAGATCGTTGCAAAATCTCTCACAGCTGAACCGTGTGGGTATTTTCGACAACCAGGCTGGAAGAGATCTTCTCAATAGCCATTTCGACGAAGTCGTCCGTACCGACAGTAATATCGCTCGAACCTTTTCGAATGATTATGGGGACTTTCAAGTGCGAGAGTCGCTGTTCGT
Source organism: Nocardia sp. CY41 (assembly GCF_009829325.1). GTDB lineage: Bacteria > Actinomycetota > Actinomycetes > Mycobacteriales > Mycobacteriaceae > Nocardia. Next base: position 254,045 of record NZ_VUOS01000005.1, on the reverse strand, counting down.
CGGTCCGAACGGTATTCTGAAGTTTGAAACAACATGGCAAGTGACGCCGGAAGGCCTACGCTTGACAACTGTGATTCCGAAGGGTGGAGGAGCGTAGATGGCCGACTACGAGTTCGTAGAGCCGGAAGAGTCGGAGTTCTTGGAGGTGTTCGGGGCCGAACGTGTCGCCATCCCTGGGGCTACTGCCTCTTTTGTGGTGAATATCTATTCCGACGATCGGAACAAACTGGAACTATCGTACGATGTAATAGCGCGATCCGCGCGGGTGCGGTGGTATCAGGACTCGACGGTCCTGGTGGATATTTTTCGGGAACAAGTGAACCGCATCGCGGTCGAAGGCAGCGGGGTAATCAACATAACTACCAGTGGAGTCGATCTGTCGGGTGATTTGACCGTAGAGGTGTACCCCATCCGAATCACAGATGTGTCGTTGGTTCGGTGAATTCCGTCGGTCCTGAACCTGCTCCTCGGGCGGACTGTCCCTCCCTGCATGCGTGCGAAGATCCCGTGAGTGGTACACCACCGAGAGGTCTACTCGCGTTTTGCCGCAGCCATGTGCCACTCGCGGGCGGCGGCCGGGTGGAGTCGGCGGGGTGGGAAGTGTCGAGCCCGGCGGCGGGGGTGCGGTCCGGCTCGAAGGGGTTCAGCTGTGGGTGAATTCGCCGTGTTTGGTTGCGGACAGGAAGGTGTCCCAGGCGGTGGGGGTGAAGGTCAGGGTGGGGCCGGTCGGGTTTTTGGAGTCGCGCATGCCGACTGTGCCGTTGTTCAGGTGGGCGATCTCTACGCATTGGCCGTTGGATTCGCTGAAGCTACTCTTGAACCAGCGCGCTCCGGATAGGTCAACGATCACCGTCATAGCTCCTTGCTGCCCGGCGGAGCAGGTCGCGCGTAGTCTTCTCGGCCGGGAGAGTTGGTGGGGCCGGGAGGTTTGAGCCCGGCCGCGGGGGCGGCCGGGCTCGAAAGTTCTCAGCTGTGGGTGAATTCGCCATTTTTGGTTGCGGACAGGAAGGTGTCCCATGCGGCGGGGGCGAAGGTCAAGGATGGGCCGGTCGGGTTCTTGGAGTCGCGCATGCCGACTGTGCCGTTGTTCAGGTGGGCGATCTCTACGCATTGGCCGTTGGAGGCGCTGTAGCTGCTCTTGAACCAGTGGGCTCCGGCTAGGTCAGCGGTCACCGTCATAACTCCTTGCTACCCGGCGGAGCAGGTCTCGCGAGGTCTTCTCGTCCAACGCCGTCTGGCGGATGGCTTCGGCCATCTCAGTGTAACGCCGCACTATTTCGGGCCTTTCGAGATAGAGATCGCTGCTCATCCCGCCGTCGAGGTAGACGACTGGCGGTTCGCTGGGCAATCCCTTGCTGTTGGTGCCGAAGTCCAAGAGAACGAAAGAACCGTGCAAGATGCCGCGCGTGTATCCGGCCGAGTACGGGTGGATGCGCAGTGTGACGTTCGGTCGAGTGCTGACATCAGCCAGGTAGCGATGCTGGGCGGCCATCACTTTCGGTCCGCCGACCATCCGATACAGCGCTGCTTCGTCCAGCAGCACGTGAAGGTCCACCGGGCAGGTCTTCCGGGTGACGGCCACCTGCCTGTTGAGGCGAATCCGCACGCGTTGTTCGATTTCTTCGGCGGAACCATCGTGCAGGAACGCGCCGATCAAGGCGCGAGCGTAGTCAGCGGTTTGCAGCAGTCCGGGCACTTGGACTTCGTAAGACGTAAGCCGCCGCGCCGACCGCTCCATCCCGACGTACATGTTGAAAGCATCCGAGAACAGTCCGCCGAGCGGCGTGATGCCGTCCTCGTCTCGCGCCGTGGCCGCGCGCGACGCCAGTCCCACCGCCTGTTCGGTCTGCTCGGCGTTCACCTCGTAGAGCATGCACAGTTCGCGCACGTCCTGGCGGCGTGGTTTCACCGCTCGTCCGGTTTCCAGGCGTTGTAACCCGTTGAAGCTGAGTTGGACTTCCTTCGCGGCGATGGCGATCGTCAGGCCGCAGCCCTCACGCGCCTCGCGCAGGAATCTGCCGAGCTGGCGGCGCAGCAGCGTCGGCGACTCGACTTCGGTCATCGGCTTTCCCCCAGGTGAATGAATCCAGCACACGGTCTGAACTGCATCCATTGATACACCGAAGTTCGATGCCCTCCAGGGCTTTCGGTGAAGTTGTCGGGAATACGCGAATCAGGTCGAAGTGGGCCGTGCCCGGCTGGTGTGCTGTGCCTGCGCCGGGCCGCTGAACAGGGCTTTGTCGGTTCGGAAGCGGCGAGCGATCCGCGATAGGCGCACTTCAGACTCATTCGACGGCAGGGGAACACCATGCAAGAAGGCTCCTTTCGAGACACCCCACCACCAGGTGCGCGTTCTACCGCCGTATCGGCGGACTCGCCGCTGGCGTGGACCCGCACACCGGACGCATCACGGTCCCGGCTGGGAGCGTGTGGGGATTGGGGATGGCGGCGTATCTCGGCCACGAGGTCCGCGAGGAACTGCGGCGGCGGGGAAGCGCTACCGGACCGATCGTGTCCTACCCGAGGTCGGGCTGCTGGGTCTTTCTCGTGCGTCCCGATCTTCCGGACTCGACCGCTGCGTTCGCCCAGTTGTATCGGGCGGGTGTCACGGTTTACGCCCACGGCCGGGTGATCGCGTTGCCGTCGCCGGCCGACCGGCCTCCTGCGGTTCGGCATTGGGTAGAGCCGCCTCGGGACGGTTTCCGGCCCTCGGCGATGGTGGTGGTCGCGGCGATCAGCCGATTCCTTCCGCCGCGAGCGATCAACCTGTCCGCGCTCGGCATCTCCGGAGTTTTCACCCCGGCCAGGGGAGTTAGGTGACAACCGATGCCCGAAGTCCGTTGAGCGCCAACCAGGTTCGTGCTCCGCGCCTGCCGGGCACCCGCGCATTTTTCGACATCTTCAACGCCCGCATCGAGCCGGCGGACGCGCTGATGGTGTCGGCCGTGGGGCTGCTCGGCGTGTGGGTTCGGCATTACGAGACCCGCAAGCCCGGCCGTCCGATGAGCCAGCGGTTGGCCTACTTGATGGACCTGCATATCTGGGCCATCGACCGATATGTGGAAGACCTGCTCGAAACGGCGGGTCACCGGCCTGCTGCGGACGCCGAGGAGATGCATTACTCCTACGGCGAGATGGTCAGCCTGCTCACCGCGGATTTCGTGCGCTGCCGCCGAGAGGAACGGCAACCCGGCGGAATCACCGAGGACCAGGTGCTCCACCATGTGCGGCATTGGGACGGGTTCAACGCCATAGTCGAAGCCGTGGCCGCCGGGCAGGTGCGATTGCGGATTCCGCGCACCGCGCAGCCAGCGTCATCGGCCGCCGAACCGTGCGACCCGGCGCCGTGACCACCCCGCGCCCGGAGGAGCCCGACGTCCACCTGCGCGTCTTGCTCGACGGAATAATTCTGGACTTCGCCGCCTGCCACACCGCAGCCATGCGCTTCATCCAGGAATGGCGCACCGTGCGCCCCGCCACCGACCTCACCGTCGTCCCCGGCGATACCACCGGACTGCCACGTCTACCGTGCGAGCGCCTCTACTTACAACCGTGAAGACGTTCGCCTCATCGCGAGAGGGCCGCGAGTGGCACACCACCGAGAGGGTTGCTCGGCCGATGGCGCGGTGGTGTGCCACTCGCGGACGCCGCGTGTCATCGGCGGTCCGGATTGTCATTGAGGTCACCGGCGAGGATGTCGTCGACGCGCGCGGCGAGTGTGGGATCGCCGCTGGCGAAACGATTCAGGCGTAGAGGCCGCGATCGGCGGACCCGCATCGCGGCCAGATGGATAGCGTCGCGAAGGATATCCGCACTGCTGACGCCCGTCCGCATTGCCGCGTCCTCGATGACGGCCAAGTCGGCGGTATCAGCGTGGACCGTGATTCGCTCGAGAGGCATATGCACACTGTGGCAGAGGTGTGCGCGAAAGTTGTCGCGAGCCATATGGGGGGCGGTTCATTTCGGCTCTGTGGGAGGGACGAACGCCGGAGGCCGGGCGCACGAGCGCTACGGCGCGCGGGTGTGCGGCGTGAAACTGACGCGCGCGTCGTCGGCGTCGATGGCGATGTTCAGCGAAGCGTCCAGGGCTCGTGCCAGCTTTGTCAGTAGCGGAAGGGTGGGGACGGCGTCGGATCCCTCGATCCGGGAGATCTTCGCCTGCGTCAGTCCCGCCCGGTCGGCGAGTTCGGCTTGGGTGAGGCCGAGCTCCGTGCGACGGTTGTATAGGCGGCGGCGAGCTCCATGGCCAGTCGGATTTTATGACGCACTTCGCTGACGGCCTCGGGCTCGGTCAGCCCCTGGTCTCTACCTGTCTTCCATCGACTGTGGGGCATCACAGCTCTCGCTTCTCAACCGGCCTGCGTGTCAGAACTCCAACTCGGACCAGGGGATGTGGATCGGGAACGGGAAGTCGATGGTGATGGCGTCGGAATCGTTCGGCGACCATTCGCCGATCAGGAGGTAGTTCGTCGGATAGAGCGGGCGTACGCCGGGTGGGAGTTCGCCGGGGCCGGTTTCCAGGGCGTACGCGCGGACCGTCTCGATGGCACTCTTCTTGCGCGCGATCGTCACCTTCCAATACCAGGGGATGCCCCCATCGGCGTAGCGTCGCTGCTCGTCGTGCGGATCGATTTCGATGTTCGCCGGAGAACTGATGTGGCCGACGAGCAGCACGTCATCGGCGCGGATGTCCTGGTAGGGGGTATCGAGGCGGCGGTAGACGAGGACGTCGGGGGTGGCGAAGTCCGACTTGCCGGTCTTGCCGAAGAAGACGTTGGTTTCGAAGTCGACGCGCCACCAGCTTTGTGGCTGCTCGGCCATGCCATCGCGGGCGCAGCGCTTGAGTGCGCTGGTCAGCGCGAACGTGAACGCTTGATATTCGGCGGGTCCCCGCTGTCGCCAGACGACGCGCCCGTTGCGCAGTTCGATCTGTCCGGCGATCTCCTCGGGTAGCTGCTCGAGCTCCTCCCAGGTCATGGACTCCGGGAGGTCGGGTCGCTCGACGCCTGAGCTCGACATAGGCCCATGTTAGCCCGGTCACCGGCTGTTTCCGCTGGTCATGAGTCCAGTGCAGCGGGCACCTCACAGGCCCCGATTTTGCCTCGGTGAACCTCTTGCCTACACTAGAGCGGTTGCCTGGGCACCTCCATGCCCGCATGCGTGCGCCCGGGTGATCGAACCTCCTCCGGTCGGCAAGGGTCGGCCGGACCATCCGAATTGTCGTAGGCCCACCGCTGGGCATGCCGATGCGCATGTCAGCGCTGTATGGGAACCGCGGCGAGAAAGGTGTCTAGGTCGAACCATGACCATGACTGATCCGATCGCAGACTTCCTGACACGTCTGCGCAACGCCAACTCGGCGTACCACGATCAGGTGAAGGCTCCGCACTCGAAGCTCAAGGCGAATATCGCCGAGATTCTCAAGCGCGAGGGTTACATCGCCGACTACCGGACCGAGGACGCGCAGGTGGGCAAGACCCTCGTCGTGGACCTCAAGTACGGCCCGAGCCGTGAGCGCAGCCTCGCAGGCGTGCGCCGTGTCTCCAAGCCCGGTCTGCGCGTGTACGCGAAATCCACCAACCTGCCCAAGGTGCTCGGCGGCCTCGGCGTGGCGATCATCTCCACGTCCTCCGGTCTGCTCACCGACAAGCAGGCGGCCAAGCAGGGCGTGGGCGGCGAAGTCCTCGCTTACGTCTGGTAAGGGAGCAGGGACTATGTCGCGTATTGGTAAGAAGCCCATCGCCGTTCCGGCCGGTGTGGATGTGACCATCGACGGGCAGGACATCGCGGTGAAGGGGCCCAAGGGCGCCCTGTCGCTCACCATCTCCGAGCCGATCACCGTCGCCAAGGGCGAGGACGGCCAGCTCGAGGTCGCCCGTCCGGATGACGAGCGCCGCAGCCGCGCGCTGCACGGCCTGACCCGCACGCTGGTGTCGAACATGATCGTCGGCGTCACCCAGGGCTACGAGAAGAAGATGGAAATCTTCGGCGTCGGCTACCGCGTCGCGCTGAAGGGCCAGAACCTCGAGTTCGCCCTCGGCTACAGCCACCCGGTGCCGATCGAGGCGCCCGAGGGCATCACGTTCGCGGTGGAGTCGCCCACCAAGTTCTCCGTGTCCGGAATCGACAAGCAGAAGGTCGGCCAGATTTCGGCGGTCATCCACGGCCTGCGCAAGCCCGATCCGTACAAGGGCAAGGGCATCCGCTACGCCGGCGAGGTCGTTCGCCGCAAGGTCGGAAAGACGGGTAAGTGATCATGGCGCAAACCGAAAACCAGAAGGCCAAGCGCATCCCCCTGGGCAAGGACGTGTCGACGCAGCGCCGTCTGTCGAAGACGCGCCGTCACTTCCGGCTGCGCAAGAAGGTGGAAGGCACCACCGACCGTCCGCGCCTGGTGGTCAACCGCTCCTCGCGGCACCTGCACGCGCAGCTGGTCGACGACTCGGTCGGCAAGACCATCGCCGCCGCGTCGACCATCGAGGCCGACGTGCGCGCGCTGGACGGCGACAAGTCGGCCAAGAGCAAGAAGGTCGGCGCCCTGCTGGCCGAGCGAGCCAAGGCCGCCGGTGTCGAGGCCGTCGTGTTCGACCGTGGTGGGCACGACTACCACGGCCGGATCGCCGCACTGGCCGATGCCGCTCGCGAAGGTGGGTTGAAATTCTGATGATCGACAACAAGAACGGAAGGAACGTCTGATGCCGGGACGTCAGAGGCGTGACGGCGGAAACGGACCCGCCGGACAGAATGGCAGCGCCCCCGAGGGCGGCCGCGGCGACCGTCGCGGTGGTGGCGACCGTCGGGGCGGCGGCGACCGTCGCGACAACGCCGCCGAGAAGAACCAGCTCGAGCGGGTCGTCGCGATCAACCGCGTCTCCAAGGTCGTGAAGGGTGGTCGGCGCTTCAGCTTCACCGCCCTCGTGATCGTCGGTGACGGCAACGGTCTGGTCGGCGTCGGCTACGGCAAGGCCAAGGAAGTTCCCGCGGCCATCCAGAAGGGCGTCGAGGAGGCTCGCAAGAACTTCTTCCGCGTCCCGATGATCGGCTCCACCATCACGCACCCGGTTCAGGGTGAGGCGGCCGCCGGTGTGGTCATGCTGCGCCCGGCCTCGCCCGGTACCGGCGTGATCGCCGGTGGCGCGGCTCGTGCCGTGCTGGAATGCGCCGGTATCCACGACATTCTGGCGAAGTCGCTCGGTAGCGACAACGCCATCAACGTCGTGCACGCGACTGTCACTGCCCTCAAGCAGCTGCAGCGTCCGGAAGAGGTCGCGGCGCGCCGTGGCCTGCCGCTCGAGGACGTCGCCCCTGCCGGCATGCTGCGTGCGCGCGCTCAGGCTGCCGGAGGTGTCAAGTAATGGCAGATCTCAAGGTGACCCAGATCAAGAGTTCGATCGGCGCCAAGAAGAATCAGCGGGACAGCCTTCGGACCCTCGGTCTGCGCGGTATCCGCAAGACCGTGGTCCGCGAGGACAACGCCCAGAACCGCGGGCTGATCAACGTCGTGCGCCACCTCGTGACCGTTGAGGAGGTCTGACATGACCATCAAGTTGCATCACCTGCGTCCGGCGCCCGGCGCCAAGACCGAGAAGATCCGCGTTGGTCGCGGTGAGGCGTCCAAGGGTAAGACCGCGGGTCGCGGTACCAAGGGCACCAAGGCGCGCAAGAACGTGCCTGCCGCCTTCGAGGGTGGGCAGATGCCGATCCACATGCGGCTGCCCAAGCTGAAGGGCTTCACGAACCCGTTCCGCACGGAATACCAGGTCGTGAACGTCGGCAAGATCGCCGAGCTGTTCCCCGAGGGCGGTGAGGTCGGCAAGGCCGAGCTCGTGGCGGTCGGCGCGGTCCGCAAGAACCAGCTGGTCAAGGTTCTCGGCGATGGCGAGATCGGCGTCGCGGTCCAGGTGACCGTGGACAAGGTCACCGGTGCGGCGAAGGAGAAGATCACCGCCGCCGGTGGCACCGTCACCGAGCTGGGCTGACGGTACTCTGCATGACAGCGGCACCGGACGAGTGACGAGCTCGTCCGGTGCCACTGTTAGAGTTCAATTGTTGTCTGCCAGCCTCGCCGTGGTTTTCGGCGTCCCTTCTGTGTCGAGCAGGGACCATCGCTGAATATCCATGTCATGACCATGTCGTTCGCCAGGAGGATCAGTGCTTTCCGCCTTCGTATCGGCCTTCCGGACTCCGGACTTACGGCGGAAGATTCTCTTCACGCTGGGGTTGATCGCGTTGTACCGGCTGGGTGCCTCGCTGCCGTCCCCCGGCGTCGACTACCAGGCGGTCCAGGAGTGCATCGACCTGGTCTCCGGCGGTGACTCCGCCGGTATCTACCAGCTGATCAACCTGTTCTCCGGTGGTGCGCTGCTGCAGCTGTCGGTCTTCGCGATCGGCATCATGCCCTACATCACCGCGAGCATCATCATCCAGCTGCTCACCGTCGTCATCCCGCGGTTCGAGGAACTGCGCAAGGAAGGCCAATCAGGCCAGACGAAGATGACGCAGTACACCAGATACCTCTCGATCGCCTTGGCGATCCTGCAGGCCACCGGTCTGGTCGCGCTGGCTGCCCGCGGCCAGCTGCTGCAGGGCTGCCAGAAGGACATCCTGGCCGACACCAGCATCTTCGGCATGATCATCATCGTGCTCGTGATGACCGCGGGCGCCGCGCTGGTGATGTGGTTCGGCGAGCAGATCACCGAGCGCGGCATCGGCAACGGCATGTCGCTGCTGATCTTCGCCGGCATCGCCGCCCGCATCCCGAGCGAGGGCAAGGCCATTCTGGACAGCCGCGGCGGTCTGGTGTTCGGTCTGGTGTGCGTCGCCGCGCTGGCGATCGTCACCGCCGTGATCTTCGTCGAGCAGGGCCAGCGCCGGATCCCGGTGCAGTACGCCAAGCGCGTGGTGGGCCGGAAGATGTACGGCGGCTCCTCGACCTACCTGCCACTGAAGGTGAACCAGGCGGGTGTCATCCCGGTCATCTTCGCCTCGTCGCTGCTGTATCTGCCGAACCTGATCGCACAGCTGACCGGGGCGCAGAACAACCAGAATCCGAGCTGGTGGCAGGAGATCATCCAGAAATACCTGGTGAATCCCGGCAACCCGGTCTACATCGCGATCTACTTCAGTTTGATCGTGTTCTTCACCTACTTCTACGTCGCGATCACCTTCAACCCGGAGGAGCGCGCCGACGAGATGAAGAAGTTCGGCGGCTTCATCCCGGGCTACCGACCCGGCAAGCCGACCGCCGACTACCTCAACTTCGTTTTGAGCCGTATCACCCTCCCCGGCTCGATCTACCTCGGTCTGGTGGCGGTGCTGCCGAACCTGTTCCTCGACATCGGCGCCTCCGGCGGTACGCAGAACCTTCCGTTCGGCGGTACCGCGGTGCTGATCATGGTGAGCGTCGGTTTGGACACCGTGAAGCAGATCGAGAGCCAGCTGATGAATCGAAATTACGAAGGGTTCCTCAAGTGAGAGTTGTACTGCTCGGTCCGCCGGGCGCCGGTAAAGGCACCCAGGCCGTCCTGCTGTCGGAGAAGCTGGGCGTTCCGCACATCTCCACCGGGGACCTGTTCCGCGCGAATATCAGCCAGCAGACTCCGCTGGGCCGCGAGGCGCAGAAGTACATGGACGCGGGCGACCTGGTGCCCAGCGACGTGACCAACCGCATGGTGGAGGCGCGGGTCAACGAGCCCGACGCCGCCAACGGGTTCGTCCTCGACGGATACCCGCGCACGGTGGACCAGGCCGACGCGCTGGAGAAGATCCTCGAGGACATGAACACCAAGCTCGACGCGGTGCTGCGCTTCGTGGTGCCGGAGGACACCGTGGTCGAGCGGATGCTCGCCCGTGGTCGCGCCGATGACAACGAGGGCGTGATCCGCAACCGCCTCCGGGTGTACCGCGAAGAGACCGAACCGTTGCTGGACCACTACGACGGCCTGGTCGTCTCGGTGGACGGCGTCGGCGAGGTCGATGACGTCAACGCGCGTGCACTGCGCGCGCTGGGCCACTGAGCCAGCTCGCGATGGAGCGCTGAGGCCGGATGGTCTTCCACCGCAAGAAGAAGGTCGTGCCGTTCCGGACGGCAGGCGAACTGGATGCCATGGCGGCGGCCGGCGCGATCGTCGGCCGCGCCTTGGCGGCCGTGCGCGCGGCCGCCAAGCCCGGGGTGTCCACGTTGGAACTGGACGAGGTCGCCGAACAGGTGATCCGGGAGGCGGGCGCGGTTCCGTCGTTCAAGGGCTACCACGGCTTCCCCGCGTCCATCTGCGCCTCGGTGAACGACCGTGTGGTGCACGGGATTCCGACCGCGGAGGAGATCCTCGCCGAGGGCGACCTGGTCTCCATCGACTGCGGGGCGATTCTCGACGGGTGGCACGGCGATTCGGCCTGGACCTTCGGCGTCGGCACGATCATCGAGGCCGATCGGCTGCTCAGTGCGGCGACCAAGGCTTCGATGGAGGCCGGTATCGCGGCGATGCTGCCCGGCAACCGGCTGACCGACGTGTCGCACGCCATCGAGCAGGGCACCCGGGCGGCCGAGAAGGAGCACGGACGCGCCTACGGCATCGTCGACGGCTACGGTGGGCACGCCATCGGGCGGGAGATGCACCTCGACCCCTTCCTCGCCAACGAGGGCGAACCGGGTAAGGGCCCCAAGCTCGTGGTCGGCTCCGTACTCGCGATCGAGCCGATGCTCACGCTCGGCACGACCCAGACGAAGGTGCTCGACGACGACTGGACCGTGGTCACCGTGGACGGTAGTCGTGCGGCACATTGGGAGCACACGGTCGCCGTCACCGAGGACGGACCCCGGATCCTCACGCTGCGTCCGGAGTAACACACGGCGGGCAGCCGCCGGACGGTCGGCGTTCGGTAACACTGCGCGGCGAGGAAACGAGCCGCACCGACGCCAGGAGTCCTGGTCGATCTCGCCGCTTTCGCGTGCCGACACCATGCGCCGACACCGGGCGATACCCAGCTTCCGCTGGATCGGTGACGTCGTTCCTTGCACCCGCGTCCTGCGCGTTGAGCCGAAGCGTGGGTCCGGGGAGTGCCCGTGCGGGCGGAACGTCTACTTCTCCTCGGTTCGATACTGTTCTGAACGATGCCGTCAGCGTATGGCCGGGCAGCTGACGGTGACGTGAGTAGACCGCTACTCGAATTCGCTTGCCGCACGCCGCAGTTCGCCGTCATCGGGACCTGTCCGGCGACTCCGTGATGGCACCGGGAAGGCCGTGGCCAGGGTGTTTCGTGTGCGTAAGTAGCCGTTCAGTCCACGGGACGAAGCGTCGATCGCAGCACGGAAGTCGAGATGGGCAGGTCGAATTCGCCCTCTGCCGTCTCCGGCCGCTCGCGCAGATAGGCCGTGATCCGAGCGAGCACCTCGGCCCGCTCCTGCGGGGAGATCACCAGCGTGTGCGAATGCGTGCCGATGGTCGCCGTCAGGGACTCGGCCGTGCGCCGATGCCGGTGCGGGAAGGCCTTGTGTTCGAACTCGTGCTCGCGGAACAGCGGATGGTCGGGTAGCTCGAGCTGTCCGAGCAACGGCAGAGCCGTGGACGCGCTGGACCCGGCGATGCGCTTCAGGCCGGCGACCCAGTCCACGGTGCTGTCGTCGGTGTTCCACAGCGCTGCGAGAACGCCGCCAGGCCGCAGCACCCGGAGGAACTCCGGATAGGCACGGTCCAGGTCGAACCAGTGAAATGCCTGCCCCGCGACGATCGCGTCCACCGAATCATCCGGAAGCGGAACGGCTTCAGCCGTCCCGGCGTGCGCGGTGACGGCCGGGAGCCGGCGGATCAGTTCGGCGCGCATGTGCTCGTCCGGTTCCACGGCGATCACCGTCGCACCGGCGTCGAGCAGGCCGAGGGTCAGCTTGCCGGTTCCGGCACCGAGGTCGAGGACGGTCAGCGGTCGCCGATGGGCGACGGCGGCCAGAGCCCAGCGGATGGCGTCGGCGGGATAGTCGGGACGGTGCTCGGCATACGCGGCAGCGTGTGCTCCGAACGAACCCGCCCTTCTGGCGGGCAAAGCAAGCTCGTCGTCGGCGCGGTCGTCCGGGCTCCCCATCCCTACCACCATACGGATGGGGAGCCGCGGCCGAACCTATGATGCGCCAGGAAGTCTGCGCACGCCCGCGCAGACCTCGGCCGCCAGGTCGTCGTAACCGACGGCCAGCTCGGCCAAGCGCTGCCAGGCGTCCCACAGATCCCATTCCGACGCGCTGGCCAGTGCCGCATAGGCGTTCGCCGTGAACTGGGCCAGCCGATCTATCACGGCGCCGACGGTCTCGGTGTGCACATGCGCCGCACCGTGCGCGGGCGGCAGCTGCACCGTGATCCAGCGGTCGATGTCCCTGATCAGGCTCGCTCGCAACGCATCGATCTCGTCGAGCGAGTCGGATCCCGCGCTGAGCCTGCGTTCGTGCAACGTGGTGAGTTCGTGTGCACAGCGCAGCAGCGGATTGCTTTCGTGTAGTTCGCCTCGGCAGGCTTGCAGCACTTGGTGTTTCGCGGGCAAGGCCCCGGTTGTCATCGCCTGGCCGTTCTCGTGCAGGACCGGACGATGTCGACGATGGACGCGCCGGAGGGGCGGAAATCGTTCTCCGGAGCCACGATCCAGTGCCTATAGTCGGCGTCGGCGGCGGCGGGTGAAGGCAAAGCGATCTCGCCGCCGCTGGGCACGATCGAGACGTTCAGGCGGAAGAGCTCGGCGAACAACCGGACGTCGTCGGGTAAATCGGGGCGGGTCAAGAAGGTCCAGCGTTTGGACCGGACGTGCGAAATGATCGGACCCAGCTCGCTGCGGCGCCGGGTGAGATCGTCGCGAACCTTCTGCCCCAGCGCGGCCGGCATCGTGATGGCGCCGACGAATCCGGCGCGCAGGACGATTCGGCCGATCTCCGGATGAACTCCGGCGGGCAGGTCGCAAGTGTGTCGATAGTAGGCGCATCGGGCGGTCGGGGTGTCCGCCAACGCCAGTTGGTCCATAGAGCCCTCGGGTAGCTTCGTGTGACTTTTTCCAAGCCGCCCGGACGGCGTTGCGGCATCCGTGCTGTGATCCGGTACACCGTGCGAGCGTTGTCTCAGTAGAGCACTCCATGGAGCGGATCAAACATTCCGTTCAATTAGTTCGCGAGAAATTCGTTTGCCTGCTGGTTACCGGAGGGTGCGGTGACCGGCAGGCTTCGCGGCATAGCTCGGCGTTCACTTCGGCGTACGTATCTGCTGGTCAAGTGACCTGCGAAGATGCGGGGGCGGGAACCCCCGGCATTTTGTTCACCGCCGGTGTTACTTTGCCGCAAATCCATCCCGCGGCAGCGTCATCCCGGCTCCGGCCTCAGGGCGTGGTACGGAAGAACAGCACGCGGTCGCCGTGCTCGGACAACGGCGTGTTGACGCTGAGCTGGCGCAGGCCGCAGTCGGGCAGATAGGTGAGGTTGGCGAATACCTTCGTGTTGCCGAAGGCCGCGCGCAGTTTGCTCTCGGTCGCCCGGTCAGGGTTGTACAAGGCCAGCGTTTCGAAGTCCAATGGCGCGAGCGGTTTGTCGAGCGGAGCCTGCCCGGCCGGACGGCCGAGCGCGGCGTACTGGGTGGCCGCGCCGCGCTCGTACCAGCACAGTTCGTAGGCCACGTTCTCCGTCACCGTGATCGCCGCGACGGGCCAGTCCTGGGACAGGCGCAGCGCCAGCGGGTGTTTGGCCACCGGGGTGAGTTCCCAGTTCAGACTCATGACCGTCACCCAGCCGCCGTAGGGCTGGTCGATCAGCACGATGTCGTCGCCGAGGGTGGCGGAGGTGTTCAGCTTCGGCTCGCGGGTCTGCCACTTCGACCCGTGCGCACCGAGGTAGCTCTCCCGGTCGAGCGGATAGGCGTCGTCGACGGCGTAGGCCGCGATGATCGCGGCGCGCACCTGGGCTATGGCATCCCGTTCCGGCAGGTACACGCTCAGCGCGCCGAAAGTGGAGCCGATCTGCACGGGCATCGCGGGCTGGTACTGCTCGGCGCCCGGCGCGAGCGGCCGCAGGCCGACCAGGGCCAGTTTCCAGTTGATCTCCTCGACGGTCGACAGGTCGCCGGAGGATTTGAACATGATCTGCTGCTGGGTGAGCCGCCCCGCCTGCTCCAGCGTGCGGCAGCCCAGTTCGACCAGCGCCCGGTGCGACTTCGGGGTCAGGTCCAGGTCTTGGATGCCGCACGCGCGCAGCCGGATCGACATCGTGGTCGACGTGAACGCGGCGTAGCGCTCCCGGTACATGGCGATGGCCTGCTTGCGCGACCGTCCGACCATGAGTGTGCGCAGCAGCGTGCTCAGGCTGGCCAGATACTTGCCGGACAGCTCCGGGTTCGCCGCGGCCAGTGCGGCGCGGATGCGGGCGGCCTCCTCGGTCGCGGCCACGGCGGCGTCCTGGTCCAGCCTGCCCAGCCAGACACCGCACTTGGACAGACCGTCGGCGCACGGGCCCGCGACCTCCGGGTGCTCTCGCGCCACTTGGCGGTAGACCTCACAAGCGCGACGGATCGTCGTGGTGGCCAGCTCCCTGCGGCCGCTGTGCCGTGCCGCCTGCTCGAACGAGCGCAGCGCATCGTTCAGCTCGCCGGCGAGACGAGCGGTGAGCACCTGGCCCCTGGACAGCAGCCGCAGGCGGATCGCCACCGCCTCCTCGGCGGGCGCCAGCGCCTCCCGGGTGCGGTCGCGCGTCGAGCCGTTGGTCTTGGTGGCGATCAGACCCTTGGCGAGTTCGCCGAGGGAGGTGGCCAAGCGCAATTCGGATTCGACCGTACGGTCGAGCGCCGCATACCGATCCGCGGCGATCTGACGCTCCATCGCGTCCAGATCCATCGCGCTCCTTGTTTCCAGCATGATCCTCCGCCAACGCGCGGCAAATCCGCGCAACGCAACTTTCTGCGCACCGAGTTTGTCACGCTTGCCGTCCGCGCGCACCTGTATCCGGCCAGGCAGACCGGGTTGTCCGACGGCAGGAGACCCATGCGGCCGCCGCCGCCATGGCGGAAGGCATGATCGAGGGTTGTGCGAGCCCTCCTACAGCGCGTGAGTTCCGCGCAGGTCACCGTCGACGGCCAGGTCGTGGGCCGGATCGACCCGGCCGCCCACGGCGTCCCGCACGGACTGGTCGCGCTGGTCGGCGTGACGCACTCCGACACCGAGGCGACCGCGAAGGCACTGGCCGACAAGGCGTGGCGACTGCGCATCCTCGACGGTGAGCGTTCGGCCGCGGACCTGCACGCGCCGATCCTGGTGGTGAGTCAGTTCACCCTGTACGCGGACACCAGGAAAGGCAGGCGTCCGTCCTGGTCGGCGGCGGCCCCCGGCGTGATCGCCGAACCTCTGGTCGACGTCTTCGCGCGGGCATTGCGCGAACTCGGCGCAACCGTCGCGACGGGGCGGTTCGGTGCGCACATGCACATCGACTTGGTGAACGACGGCCCGGTCACCCTGTTGCTGGAGCTGTGAAGTCGTTGTCCTGCCGTCGGAACGGATCATCGTGTCTCGCCGGGCAGCAGAACATCTTCGCGGGCCGTTGATGTCTCGCCGCTATGGCGTTCCGGTCAGTTGTTGGGCGGTGGTGGGCGCAGTGCCGCCGCGGCCGGGCGCCCGACGGCCGGAACGGTCACGGGCAGCTCGGAATCCCAGCTGTCGGCTCTCCGCTCGAACAGCGCGCGCGACGGTCCCACCGCCAGCGGCCCCGCGATCCGCACCAACCGGAACCCCGCCGAACGGTAGTAGTCGTGCAGGTCGGTATTCGTGGTCCAGGCGTCGAGCCGCACCCACGCGCGTCTGCGCAAGCGGGCGAGCATGCCCGCGTGCGCGAGCATGTGGTGGCCCACGCGCTGGCCGGCGAAGCGCAGGTCGACGATCATGAAATGGACGATCACCGCGCCCTCGAGTTCCCATCGCGACCACAGACCGGCATCGGCGCGGTCGTTGACCGTGATGGTCCCCGCGGGCTCGCCCGCCACTTCGGCGATCCAGGTCTCGCCCGCGTCCAGCGAGCGTCCGACGCCGCGGGCGAAGATCTCGATCGGCAGGCCGCGTCCGGCGACCGTCCACTGGTCGGAGCCGCGTGCGGTGAGCCACGCCGTGCGCTGTACGCGCAGGCGGCAGATCAGGCCCAGATCCCCGATGGTCGCCTGGCGCAGCGCGATGGTCATGGGCTAGGCCGAACCGGACCCGGGCGAGCCGGCGAGCGTGCTCCGGATGACCGCGGTGCCCTCGGCGTCGCCGAGTTCGTAGGCGAGCCGATTCCCGGTGGCGAGGGAGCGATGCCGCGTGGCACGGGTGACTCGCTCGTGGGTGGCCCCGATACGTAGATGGTCGAGCAGGATGGTGCCCGTGGCGACGCCGAGCACCGAGGCTTCCTCCGCGGTGGCCGGCCGTGCGACAAGCGTGTCGCGGTGCGCGGTCTCGGCGTGTCCGCGGTCGGCGAGGCGGCGGGTGGTGCCCTCCGGAATGTCGTGCGGAGAGTCGATTCCCGTGGCCTCGGCCAGATCCCTGGGATAGAAGCTGACCTCCCAGGACCACGGTTCGTGGTCGAGGTACTGGACCACGGTCCTGGCCAGGACCCAGGAATCCGGCGGTACACCCAGCCAAGACGCGACGTCGGGGCCTGCGGGCTCCATCTTCGCGCTGAACTCCTTCGACGGCTCCCGGCTCGCGGCCCGCGCGATCTCCTCGAAGATGTCGTGCGGGGTCTGCGGCCGGTCGGGGCGGATCGAGTCGGTCACCACGGATTCCAGAACTTCTTGGTTTCGAACGATGGTTCCGCGGGAAGTAGCTGTGTAGACCAAATTTTCGGTCACCAGCACCTGGATCGCGTTGCGGGCGGTGGTTATCGAGACCTGCATCTGATCGGCAAGCTCGGAATGACTGGGCAGTCGATCGCCCGGTTTCCACTTGGCTGCGCGGATCTCCTCGCGGAGGAGGTCTGCGATCCGGTGATAAGTCGGACCGTCCGGCATCTTGCTCCTCGGTTGGTCATGCAGGTAACGAAGTGTACTCTTCGCGACTCCATACGGCCGGTTAACGCTTGACAGGTGCCTTCAGAGGTTTATTGTAATGAAGTCCTGATCCGGTGTTGTGCGGCGATGACGGCGAGGCAACGTGGCAGGTTCGGATACAACGGTCGTAATGGCCCTCCCTGGCACACCGAGGTGTGTCGATCCTTCGGTGCGCTCTTCGGCGCCGGGGTTACTTCCCACGTCCGACCTATTGGTTCGGGCGTGTCGCGGGCATCGGGTGGTCGGTGGCCCGCTGTTGTGGTTCGCACGGGATCTGGCAGTGCTACATGAGCGCCGCCTGGTCGGCCGCGGTGGATCGGTGGACACCTCCGTGGCGGTGGTCCGCGAAATCGAGAGTCGCAGAGTCGAATTGGTGATGGCCATCGACGACTGGGTGATGCGCAGTGTGCCGCAGCATCGGCTCGGCGCCACTTTGCACACCGAAACGGTGGGTGCGGTCATCGATCGCCTCGCCGAGTCGTCGGTGCGCGCGCACCACGCGTTGATGACTCTGAACGCGCACGACGAGCTGCTGCACAACGCGTGGCACCATCTCGCCGAACTCGCGGACGCCTACGACGATCTCGTGCGCGACGTCATGGCAGGCAGGCGGCGCCTGCCCGAGTGGTGAGCGGCTGATCCGTTCGCGCCCTTGCCCGCCGGGCCGCTGCCCGGCGGGTGTCAGGGTCGGTAGCGACGGTGATCGGTGGCGAAGTCGTCCGCGACAGTAGCGGCCAGCTCGACGTAGGCCCGCTTGGTCTGCTTGTGCAGCCGATGCAGATCGATTTCGGCGCCTTCGGACATGTGCGGGTCGAACGGGATGATGTGCACCGCGCGGCACCGGGACAGGAAGTACTCCCGTAGTTGCTGGATACCGACATTCGGTGATCCGGCCCGCGGCGAGTTGATCACCACCACCGCGTTGCGGACCAAGTGGTCGTGGCCGTGCAGCGACAACCAGTCCAAAGTCGCTGCGGCGCTGCGGGCTCCATCGATCGCGGGGGAGGAGATCAGCACCAGCGAATGAGCCAGGTCCAGCACACCCGCCATCGCCGAATGCATGAGCCCGGTGCCGCAGTCGGTGAGGATGATGTTGTAGAACCGCTGCAGGATCCGGGCGACCGCGCGGTACTCGTCTTCGCTGAACGCCTCCGACGCGGCTGGGTCACGTTCGCTGGCAAGCACTTCCAGGCGGCTGGTCGCCTGCGAAGTGTGCCTGCGCACATCCGAATAGCGCTGGATGGTGGAATCGAGGAGCAGGTCGCGCACGGTGGAGCGGGTCTGCAACGGCACCCGCTGCGACAGTGTGCCGAAGTCGGGATTGGCGTCGACGGCGATCACCCGGTCGCCTCGGATGGAGGCGAAAGTGGAGCCGAGACCCATTGTGGTGGTGGTCTTCCCGACACCACCCTTGAGTGAGAGCACCGCGATCCGGTAGTCGCCGCGGACGGGTTGCCTGATCCGCGCGACCAGTTCTTGCAACCTGCGTTCCTCGGCGGACATGCCGGGGTTGATCGCGCCGCCGGACACGTGGTGCACCGCCTTGCGCCACCCGGATCCCGCCGGGGCCTTCTTGGCCCGGCGCAGTGGCACATTGTCCAGCGAAGGCTGCTGGAACTGCGCGCCCGGATGCTGCGCGGGCGGCTGGGGGTAGTCCGACGAGGGCTGCTGGAACTGCGCGCCCGGCGGCTGGGCATAGCCGGACGGAGTGCCCCACTGTGGAGCGGGTTGCCCCGCGACTCGATGCTCGGCGGGATACGGCATTGGCCCGGAATGGGGTGCTACCGGGCGGGATTCGGGGGCAGTGGCATTGCTCCACTGGTCGACGGGGACGTGCGGAGCGGCCCCCGGCATCTGGACGCCGGCGAATTGCGTTGCGTGACCGGCGTTCATACTGCTCGCGGCCTGGGAACCGGGCTGCGGGCCGTCCACGCTGTAGGCCGGATCCGCACCTTGCGGCGGAACCGACTGCTGATCGAAGTGCGGTGCTTGCTCGATCGGCGCCTGCGGAGCCGACCGGTCGTTCGGGTCGGCGGAGAGCCGGTGCCGTCCACCGACGGAACGCGCCGGCGCAGCGCCGACCTCGTTCGCGCTGGTCCAACCGGGCGCCGGGATCCCCGTATCTTGTTGCGCGCGAGCCGCGTCCACCGAGCCGGGCCCAGCCGACGGCGCGGCGGGATCCGACGCAGGGGCTGCGGTAGGCGCAGCGCCGGTCGCGAAGCCGCCGTGGGGCGCGGGCGGCACGAGCACAGCACCCTGCTCACGGTGCGGACCGGTCGCGGCGGTCGGTTCCCCAGCGCCATGGTCCACGGGTCGCGGGTGCGCTGCCGGTGGTTGATCGGCGGGTACCGGGGCCGAGTCGGCGGGCGCCCGATCGGCCTGTGCGGCGGTGTCATGCGGCGCGAACTGGTGCGGCCGACCGGTTTCCGGCGGTGCGGCGTGTCCGAGCCAGGGCGGCGGACCATCCGCGCCGCGCGTCGGCGGGCGGTGCTCGTTACGTGCCGGTGCGGGAACGCCGCCCTGCGGCCGCTCGTGCGGCGCAGGAGGGTCGGGCAGCGGCGGCAGTCGGCGGGGCGCGTCCGTCGCGGATACCTCGGTCTGCTCGGACCGCGATGCGGCGAGCCAAGGCGGCGGACCATCGGAACTCACCACGGCGGAATCCGATGCGGCGGTCTGCGCTGCCGATGCCTGACGGTCGCTGTGCGGTGTGGGGTGGGCGTCGTCCGTCGTGGTGGTGCTGGTCGTGGGTGATGCCTGGGGGTGGTCGTGCGGTGTGGGGTGGGCGTCGTCCGTCGTGGTGGTGCCGGTCGTATGCGATGCCTGACGGTCGCTGTGCGGTGGCAGGCTGCCTTCGACTGGTGGTGTGCCGCTGCCCGTGTCTGTCGCCGACGCTGCCGGAGGGTCGACGCGGGAGCTCTGGGAGTCATCCGGCGAGGGTGCGGTGCCGCTCGTGCCTGCGGCGGGGCCGGCTGCTGACGTGGTGGGCTGCTGAACCTGCGCCGCGTCAGAGATCGGCGCGGCAGCGGTGTTCCCGCCGTGCGGTTGCCCGGCCGAGTTCTCGCCGCCGGGTGACGCTGCGGCCGGCGTGGCCCCGTGGCTTCCGGCCTGCCCGAACGCAACCGCTCCCTCGGACGCCGAGCTTTTCTCGCCGGGCGTGGAGGCGGGTTCGCCGAATCGCCGAGTCTGCTCGTCGGCCGGGAAGCCGGGCCGTTCGCGGCTCGGGTCCGCTGCCTGTTGCTCGATCCGTGGATCGGATGCCTGCCACCCCGTGTGCTCCTCCGCGGTCGGTGCCCCAGCCGCCGGTCCGCCGCCGACTGCGGAGTTGGGCGCGGTCGACGATGTGGGAAGCGCGCCGGTCGGCAGCGGTCCGCCTTGCCACACGTTGTGCTCCGAGGCAGTGCTCGGCGTCTCGGCCGACGCTCCGCCGGTCGGCGAAAGGCTTGGTTCAGGTGCGGTCTGCGGCGCCGGCCGGCTCGCGCCGGTCGGTGTTCCCGCTGGACCGGGGCGGGTGGCCGGCGCCGCCGGGTCACTGCCGGGCAGAGGCGCGACTTGCGCGTCCGAGGTCGAGGGTCCGCTCTGCCGTGCCGTGTGGTCGGTGCTGTTTGCTCCGGCCGTGCCTGGATCGGTGGTCGGGGTTGCGGGGGCGGTGTCGGATGGTGGTGTGAACTGTGCGCCGGTCGGCGCGGGCGTGTGTCCGCTCTGCCGTGCCGTGTGGTCGGTGCTGTTTGCTCCGGCCGTGCCTGGGCCGGTGGTCGGGGTTGCGGGGGCGGTGTCGGATGGTGGTGTGAACTGTGCGCCGGTCGGCGCGGGCGTGTGGCCGCTCTGCCATGCCGCGTGGTCGGTGCCGGAAGGGGACGTCACGGGGTGACCGGGCAGCGGACCGGACGTGTCGGCGCCGATCGGACCTGCGGGGCGGTCGCCGGTGGGCCACGTTTGATTCGGGCCGGTGGGCGACAACCCACGAGACCCGCTACCGGGGTGGGCTGCCTCGTCTCCGGCCGGGCCCGGAGCCGCCGGTGCAGCGGCCTGGCCGGGTGCCGACGGGGCAGGCCAGTGGTTCGGGAGCACCGCCGACAGCGCGGCGTCGAGCCGGGGATTGCCGGTAGACGGCCAACCGCTGTGCTGCGGTCCGGCCGGAGGGCGGCCGCCTGCGGCCGGACCGGGTGCGCTTTCGCCGCGTGGCGACCGGGCGTGCTCTCCGCCTGGCGCTCGAGCGGGCCGCTCGTCGGCCTGTTGCCGGGGCGGCGGTGGCGGGAGATCCGGCCTGCCCTCTTGGCGGTCGTTCGGGGCGCCCGGGTCCGTGGACCTGCTGCCCAGCGGCTGGAAACCGGGTGAGGGCTGCGACGGGTTGCGGGTGGGCAGACCGTGCTGCGGAGTGCTGTGGTGCTGAGGCGGCGCTTGCCACGGGCTGCCCTGCGCCTGCGCCGGCCGGTCGTAGCCGGGTTGCTGCTGCCAGGACTCGCTTGCGAACGGGCCGGGCGCGGGCTCGTCCGGACCCGGCGCGGGCGCGTGGTTCGCCTCGTTCTGCCGCTGTTCCTCGTCGGAGGGCCCGTCGTGCTTGTCGCGGCGCCAGCCCTTGCGGCGCTTCTCCGGGCGTGCGGCCTCCGGCCGTTCCGCCTCGGGCGCTCGGTTCCTGAAACGGCCGCGCCTGCGGTTGGTGGTGTCCTCGATCAGTTCGTCGTGCGGGAGGTTCTGTACCGGCGCCTCGTAGCCGCTCTGGCCGACGTCGCTCTCCGACAGCCACGGCGGCAGCATGGGCAGGCCATCATTGCTACGGCTCACGACTGCGCCTCGCTGTCACGCGGCGTATCGTCGATTCGCTCGCTGCGCTCAGTCACGACTGCCCTCGCCTGCGCTCGGCTCGGTCGTGACCAGGAGTGCTCTGCCGGTGACTCGCTCGCTACGCTTACTCACGGCCTCGCCTCCCTGCCGCTCGCTTCGACCCGACCGAGGAGCGCCTCCGCCGGTGCCCCGCTCGCTGCGCCGGCTCACGCGTCCCCCTCGATCCGTTCGACCCAAATACCTGGACAGCGGCCAGTTTACGCGACAACCATGGGCCGTCGCGGCACAGCGCCCGATGCCCGCCACCGGTGGGAAGTCGGCTGCGAAACCCCTGGCGACGCGGGTATACAGGGAGGCATTTTTGCCCGATCCGGAACGGATCGGTAAGCTGGAGCGGCGGTGCACCTACGCGCCGCCTGTTTGTGTGCGAGCGGTCCGCTCCGGCGACCGATCCATCCGAGCAGATCAGGCAAACAAACCAGGTTGAGCGTAACCGGGATCGCGGAGGACATGGCGAAGAAAGACGGGGCCATCGAGGTCGAGGGTCGAGTTGTCGAACCGCTGCCCAATGCGATGTTCCGGATCGAGCTCGAGAACGGGCACAAGGTTCTCGCGCACATCAGCGGGAAGATGCGGCAGCACTACATTCGCATCCTCCCCGAGGACCGTGTGGTCGTCGAGCTCTCGCCCTACGACCTGTCGCGTGGCCGGATCGTATACCGCTACAAGTGATCGCGCCCGCCGCGATCGGATCGGTGCGACCCGGCGGTCCCGGCGCGAGCCGGGGCGGAGTCGAAAGACTCACCTCAGAGCTTCCCCAGTCGCCGACTGGGGAAAAACTGTGTTCACACCCCTGTGAACCACAACAGATTGGACGGACGTGAAGGTTCAGCCGAGCGTCAAGAAGATCTGCGAGAAGTGCAAGGTGATCCGCCGCCACGGCCGGGTCATGGTGATCTGCGACAACCTGCGCCACAAGCAGCGCCAGGGCTGAGCGAAGACGAGGGCGACCTCGTCCCACCCGCCCGAGGCTTGCCGAAGGCGCCGCTCGACGCGACACCAGCCAAGCACCGAACCGCAGTTCGGATTGGCAAGAAGAACTCCCAGCACCAGCCGCACGCTGCGGAAATCAGGGTTCGCCCTGGGGCGTGTGCGCCTACCACCGGTTCGGAGGCCGGTGCCCCACCACGACGAGGGGACGGACAGGGAGCAGACCTCCGCAACGATTAAGGAAACTGCCAGATGGCACGTCTCATGGGCGTCGACCTCCCGCGCGAGAAGCGCATGGAGATCGCACTGACCTACATTTTCGGCATTGGCCGTACCCGCTCCAAGGAGATCCTCGAGGCCACCGGCGTCAGCCCGGACCTGCGTTCGAAGGATCTCAGCGACGACGATCTGACGAAGCTGCGTGACTACATCGAGGCTTCGGAGTTCAAGGTCGAGGGTGACCTGCGCCGCGAGGTGCAGGCCGATATTCGCCGCAAGATCGAGATCGGCTGCTACCAGGGTCTGCGCCACCGTCGTGGCCTGCCCGTGCGTGGCCAGCGCACCAAGACCAACGCGCGCACCCGCAAGGGCCCGAAGCGCACCGTCGCCGGCAAGAAGAAGTAGGGATAACCGATGCCTCCGAAGAGTCGGGCCGCGGGCCCGAAGAAGACCCAGAAGTCGCGTCGCAGGGACAAGAAGAACGTCCCGCACGGCAACGCGCACATCAAGAGCACGTTCAACAACACGATCGTGTCGATCACCGACCCGAACGGCAACGTCATCTCCTGGGCGTCGTCGGGTCATGTCGGCTTCAAGGGCTCGCGCAAGTCGACCCCGTTCGCCGCGCAGCTCGCCGCCGAGAACGCCGCCCGCAAGGCGCAGGAGCACGGCGTCAAGAAGGTCGACGTGTTCGTGAAGGGCCCCGGTTCGGGCCGCGAGACCGCGATCCGCTCGCTGCAGGCCGCCGGCCTCGAGGTGGGCACGATCTCCGATGTCACCCCGCAGCCGCACAACGGCTGCCGTCCGCCCAAGCGGCGTCGCGTCTAGCGGGAAAGGAATAACGAACAATGGCTCGTTACACAGGCCCTATCACCCGCAAGTCGCGTCGTCTGCGCGTCGACCTCGTCGGCGGCGACCAGGCGTTCGAGCGTCGCCCCTACCCGCCCGGCCAGCACGGCCGCGCGCGGATCAAGGAGAGCGAGTACCTGCTCCAGCTGCAGGAGAAGCAGAAGGCCCGCTTCTCCTACGGCGTCATGGAGAAGCAGTTCCGCCGGTACTACGAAGAGGCCAACCGCCTCAAGGGCAAGACCGGTGACAACCTGCTGCGTCTGCTCGAGACCCGCTTGGACAACGTCGTGTACCGCGCCGGTCTGGCGCGTACCCGCCGGCAGGCTCGCCAGCTGGTCTCGCACGGCCACTTCCTGGTGAACAACAAGAAGGTCGACGTTCCCAGCTTCCAGGTCACCCAGTACGACATCATCGATGTCAAGGAGAAGTCGCTGGGCACCCTGCCGTTCCAGGTGGCCCGCGAGACCCTCGGCGACCGTCCGGTCCCGGGCTGGCTGCAGGTGATCCCGGGCCGGCTGCGGATCCTGGTCCACCAGTTGCCGGAGCGCGCCCAGATCGATGTGCCGCTGCAGGAACAGCTGATCGTCGAGTACTACTCGAAGTAACACGGCACACGTGCTGCTGGTGCGTGGTCGCTCTGGATGGGCGGCCACGCACAACCCCTGAGACGAGGCGTCAAATAGCGGGCGCCCAAAAAGGAGGATGATCCCCATGCTGATTTCACAGCGTCCGACGCTGACCGAAGAGGTCGTCGCCGAGAACCGCTCGAAGTTCACCATCGAACCGCTCGAGCCGGGCTTCGGTTACACCCTCGGCAACTCGCTGCGGCGTACCCTGCTGTCCTCGATTCCGGGGGCGGCGGTCACCAGCATCCGCATCGACGGTGTCCTGCACGAGTTCACCACCGTCCCGGGCGTGAAGGAGGATGTCACCGACATCATCCTGAACCTCAAGGGCCTGGTCGTGTCCTCGGAGGAGGACGAGCCGGTCACGATGTACGTGCGCAAGCAGGGCCCGGGCACCGTCACCGCCGGTGACATCGTCCCGCCCAGCGGCGTCGTGGTGCACAACCCGGACATGCACATCGCGACCCTGAACGACAAGGGCAAGCTGGAGATCGAGCTCGTCGTCGAGCGCGGTCGTGGCTACGTCCCCGCCGTGCAGAACAAGGCGTCCGGCGCGGAAATCGGCCGGATCCCGGTGGATTCGATCTACTCGCCGGTGCTCAAGGTGACCTACAAGGTCGAGGCCACCCGTGTCGAGCAGCGCACCGACTTCGACCGGCTCATCCTGGACGTGGAGACGAAGAACTCCATCAGCGCGCGGGACGCGCTCGCCTCGGCGGGCAAGACCCTGGTCGAGCTCTTCGGCCTGGCCCGTGAGCTGAACGTCGAAGCCGAGGGCATCGAGATCGGCCCCTCGCCGGCCGAGGCGGACCACATCGCCTCGTTCGGCCTGCCGATCGAGGACCTGGACCTCACCGTCCGGTCCTACAACTGCCTCAAGCGCGAGGGTGTGCACACCGTCGGCGAGCTGGTCGCCCGCACCGAGTCGGATCTGCTGGACATTCGCAACTTCGGCCAGAAGTCCATCGACGAGGTCAAGGTCAAGCTGCACGCGCTGGGCCTCTCGCTCAAGGACAGCCCGGCGTCGTTCGATCCGTCCAGCGTGGTCGGCTACGACGCGAGCACCGGCACGTGGAGCGACAGCGGCACGTTCAGCGACACCGATGGCGGCGAGCAGGACTACGCCGAGACCGAACAGCTCTAGGCCGCCGGGGTAGGCGCCCCGGCCCGGCCCGAAGACACAGGAGAACACCACAATGCCCAAGCCCAAGAAGGGTGCCCGCTTCGGCGGGTCGGCGTCGCACCAGAAGGCGATCTTCGCCAATCTGGCCACGGCGCTCTTCGAGCACGGCCGGATCACCACCACCGAGGCCAAGGCCAAGGCCGTGCGTCCCTACGCGGAGAAGCTGATCACCAAGGCGAAGAGCGGCACCCTGGCCGACCGTCGCGAGGTGCTGAAGGTGATCCGCAACAAGGACGTCGTGCACGAACTGTTCGCGCAGATCGGCCCGTCGTTCGAGGGGCGCGAGGGTGGCTACACCCGCATCACCAAGACGCTGCCGCGTAAGGGTGACAACGCGCCGATGGCGATCATCGAGCTGGTCCGGGAGAAGACCGTGACCAACGAGGCCGATCGCGCTCGTCGTGTTGCCGCGTCGAAGAAGACGGAGGAGGCTCCGGCCGCCGAGGTCGTCGAGGCGCAGACCGACGAGGCCGCTGCCGAGACCGCCGAGGCCGAGGCTCCGGCTGCCGACGAGGCCGCCGAGGACAAGAAGGACGCCTGACGCTGAGCGTCGGAGTTCGCGTACGAGCCCGCCACCCGCACTGGGTCGGCGGGCTCGTTCGTTTCGACCAGGGGATCATGTGACCGTGGAGGAATCGATGCCGGACCGGCCGCACACGGACGCGCCGGGCGCACCCGAGTCGTCGCGGGTCCGGGTGCGGCTGGACATCGCCTACGACGGCACGGATTTCATCGGCTGGGCCCGCCAGCCCGGTCTGCGCACCGTGCAAGGTGTGCTGGAGGACGCGCTGAGCAAGGTGTTCCGCGAGCCGATCCAGTTGACCGTGGCGGGCCGGACGGACGCGGGCGTGCACGCCGAGGGCCAGGTCGCGCATTTCGACACCTCCGGCGAACTGGACGCGGGAAAACTGGTGCACCGGATGGCGCGATTCCTGCCGAAGGACGTGCGGATCAAGCAGGCCGGACCGGCCGCGCCGGAGTTCGACGCCCGTTTCTCCGCCGTCCGCCGCCACTACGCCTATCGGTTGACCACCGCGCCGTACGGGGCCGAGCCGCTGCACGCCCGCAGCGTGGTCGCCTGCCGATCCGGCGTCGATGTCGAAGCCATGCGGATGGCTTCACGAAAGCTGCTGGGGCTGCACAACTTCGCCGCGTTCTGCCGGCGCAGGGAGGGCGCGACGACGGTCCGGGAGTTGCAGCGCTTCGATTGGGTGCGCGACGGCGATCTGCTGGTCGCCTATGTCAGCGCCGACGCGTTCTGCTGGTCGATGGTTCGCAGCCTGGTCGGTGCGGTCCTCGCCGTCGGCGAGGGGCGGCGCACACCGGAATGGGTGGGCGATCTGTTGCGGGAGACGGAGCGTTCCAGTTCGGTCACCGTCGCGCCCGCACATGGTTTGAGCCTGATCGGCGTCGACTACCCCGCCGACGAAGAACTCGCCGCCCGCAATGCGCAGACACGCGAGATGCGGTCGGTTCCGGTTCCGGGCGGAGGTTGTTGCGGCGATTGAGGACGTCCGTGGACTACCCGCACCCGGGCGTGGGTGCGGGTAGCGGCACGGTCACTTCGACGACTGCGGATATTGCTGCTGCGACTGTCCCGGCTGCTGACTCTGTTCCTGCTGCGTCGGCGACATCTGTCCGGACCGGCTCGATTGCGCTTCGATGGTCCTCGGTTCCTGGGACGCCCCGGAGATCTGGATGCGGCGCGGCTTCGCCCGCTCGGCGATGGGGATCGTCACCGACAGCACGCCGTTGTTGTAGGTCGCGCTGATGTTCTCGACGTCGACATTCTCGCCGAGGGACATCTGGCGCATGAAGGTGCCCGCGAAGCGTTCCGAGGCGATCCACTGGACGCCTTCCTCGCTCGGCACGGTGCGTTGGGCCCGCAGGGTGAGCGTGCCGTTGTCGACGCTGACGTCGATCGAGCCGGGGTCGACGCCGGGCAGGTCCGCGTTCAAGACGTAGTGATCTCCCGCTTTGAACAGATCCATCGGCATGAATCGCGGTGCGCGTCCGGTTCCGACGCTCTCACCCAGCAATTGGCGGGCGACGGTGTCGATGTCATGGAATGGATCGAATCGAAGCACAGCAATCACCTCCATCTCCTAGTGGTGGCGACCGCCACGGCAGCGGGCGCCGATAGCTGTGCAATAGCCACAGTAGCCCTCGGTAATCGGGAGAGCATCGACCCGACGGGGTCGGCAAGCGAAAGATCCGCGGAGCCGGAATAGCCGCCTCCGGGCACGTGTTGGCTCGGGACATGGCATTCGACAGTCTCGGACGGTTCGGCGTGTGGCGGGCGTTCAACGGGTTCAGCCCAGCGGACGCACGGGAATTGGAGCAGCTGGGCTACGGCGCGCTGTGGTTGGGGGCCTCACCCCCGGCCGATCTGGCAGTGGTGGAACCGCTGCTCGAGGCGACCGAAACGATCACCGTGGCCACCAGCATCGTCAACATCTGGGCGGCGCCCGCGAAGGAAGCAGCCGATTCGTTCCATCGGATCGAGGCGCGTTTCCCCGGCCGGTTCCTGCTCGGCATCGGCGCGGGCCACCCGGAGCACACCGGCGAGTACCGCAAGCCGTACGACGCGCTGGTCGAGTATCTCGACGACCTCGACGCCGCGGGAGTACCCGCCGAGCGCCGCGCGGTGGCCGCGCTCGGCCCACGCGTGTTGAAGCTGGCCGCCGAGCGATCCCTGGGCGCGCTGCCCTACTTCGTTCCCTCGGCACACACCGCGAAGGCCCGCGAGATCGTCGGGCCGGACGCGCTGGTGGCGACCGAGCACAAGGTGGTGCTGACCGACGACGCCCGCGCGGCGCACACCGTCGCCGATGAGACCGTCGGGTTCTACCTGGGCCTGACCAATTATGTGTCGAATCTGCGCCGGTTCGGCTTCACCGACGCCGACCTCACCGTTCCGCCCGGTGATCGCGTATTCGACGCCGTCATCGCGCACGGCACACCGGAGCGTATCGCCGACCGGCTGGTCGAACACCTGGACGCGGGCGCCGATCACGTCGCGGTGCAGATCCTCGGCGACAACTACCTCCCGGCGCTGCGAACCCTCGCCCCGCTGCTGACCGAGCGGTCCTGACCGGTCCGACGGAAGCTTCTCCGGCCCCCGGCCCCGCGCCGGGGGCCGGATCTTTTTCCGATCGTCCTAAGGGATTGTTAGGAAGCCGCGAGAGGCATTCCGTGCGCATGTGACTGTCGACACACTGATCTGCGACGACGTGATGAGGCGTCGGAGAAGGAGATCTTGTGACTACGACACAGCCCGTGGGCGAGCGCCGGGTGGTCGCGAACGTTTTGCGCGGCTCCATCGGCAATCTGGTCGAGTGGTACGACTGGTATGTCTACACGGCTTTCGGCCTGTATTTCGCCCAAGTGTTCTTTCCCAAGGGTGATCCGGTCGCGCAACTGCTGTCTACTGCGGCGGTGTTCTCGGTTGGCTTTCTCATGCGCCCACTCGGGGGTTGGGCGCTCGGATGGTATGCGGACCGATTCGGGCGGCGCTCGGCACTGACGCTGTCGGTGACGGTGATGGCGGCGGGGTCGCTGCTGATCGCCGTGACACCCGGCTATCAGACCATCGGTCTGGCGGCACCGATGATCCTGTTGATCGCTCGGTTGCTACAGGGGCTTTCGGTGGGCGGCGAATACGCGACGAGTGCCACCTACCTGTCCGAAGTGGCCTCGGCGGGACGGCGCGGGTTCTATTCCAGTTTTCAGTACGTGACACTGGTAGCCGGGCAGCTGACCGCTCTCGGCGTACAGATCATCTTGCAGCAGGCGCTGACGTCGGATCAGATGCACGCGTGGGGATGGCGGATTCCGTTCTTGATCGGTGCGGGTGGCGCGATCGTGGTCATGGTGCTGCGGCGCGGGATGGACGAGTCGGAATCGTTCCGCGCGCAAGCAGCGCACGGCGAGAAGTCCGGTGAGGCGCGCGGCTCGTTCCGCGTGCTGCTGCAGTATCCGCGCGAGTGCCTGTTGGTCGTCGGTTTGACCCTCGGCGGCACCGTGGCGTTCTACACCTTCACTACTTACATCCAGAAGTTCATGGTCTACACCAGTGGCATCGCCAAGCCGACGGTGGCGTGGATCA
This sequence comes from Nocardia sp. CY41, assembly GCF_009829325.1. Classification (GTDB taxonomy): domain Bacteria; phylum Actinomycetota; class Actinomycetes; order Mycobacteriales; family Mycobacteriaceae; genus Nocardia. Next base: position 224,264 of record NZ_VUOS01000005.1, on the reverse strand, counting down.
ACTTCCTCGCGCTGTTGGTCTTCGTGGTGCTGCAGCCGCTGGCAGGCGGCCTGTCCGACCGCATCGGCCGCCGCAAGTTGTTGATCTTCTTCGGCGTAACAGGAACGCTGCTGACCGTTCCCATCATGGGGCTGCTCGCGCACACCACCAATCCGGTCGCCGCGTGGGGCCTGATGATGGCGGCGTTGGTAATCGTCACCGGCTACACGTCGATCAACGCGATCGTGAAGGCCGAATTGTTCCCGACGAAAATCCGTGCGCTCGGCGTCGGGCTTCCCTATGCGCTTACCGTCGCCATCTTCGGCGGTACTGCCGAGCTGATCGCGCTGGCACTGAAGAAAGCGGACCTCGAAGCGGTGTTCTTCTTCTATGTCGCGGGCTGCATCGCCATCTCGCTGATCACCTACTACTTCATGCGGGAGACCTCGGCCTCGTCGGCGATCGACGCGGCCGAGCCCGCCGATGCCGGGCCCGGCGCCGCCGATGCCGGGCCGGGACGGCCGATGGTCACCGTGCGTGACTGACCGACCGGCACACGCGCCGATCCGCCCGCTGTGGGAGGATCGGCGCGTGCGGCTTGCGGTGGTCGAGGACGACGACGGCGTGGGAGACGCGCTGGTCGAAGCGCTCAACGCCCGCGGGTACCGCGCCGAACGCAAGCGCCGCGGCGCCGATCTGCTGATCGCCCACCGCGACTACGACGCGGTGATCCTCGACCTCGGACTGCCCGACGGCGACGGTCTGCAGGTGCTGCGCCGGCTGCGTGAGGTGAGTTCGGTTCCGGTGCTGATCCTGACCGCCCGCAGCGACGAGCGTTCGATCGTGCGGGGCCTGCGCGGCGGTGCCGACGACTATCTGGTGAAGCCGCCGCGGATCGCCGAACTGGTCGCGCGGCTGGAGACGGTCGCCAGGCGAGCGGCCGCAGCGGCGCGGCAGGCGCAGTCGGTGATTGTCACCGGTGACGTGCGGGTCGATCTGGGCGCCCGCGTGGTGGAGGTGGCCGGGGAGCCGGTGTCGCTGACCCAGAAGGAGTTCGAGTTGGTGGAGGCGCTGGTGGAACGGCCGGGCGCGGCGGTGAGCCGCCAGCAGTTGATGGACCGCATCTGGGGTGACGCCTTCGTCGCGGTCTCGCGTTCGCTGGACGTGCACATGACCGGCTTGCGGGCGAAGCTCAACCGGCCCGGCCTGATCACCACCATCCGCGGATACGGATACCGGTGGGGGCAGTGAGCACGGTCCGGTGGGCCGGAGGTAGGCCATGCGGCGTCGCCTGCTCGTCGCGCTGACGCTCTTCGCGGCCATCGCGGTGCTCGGCTTCGCGGTCCCGCTGTCGCTGACCGTCGCCACCAGCCGCACCCAGCAGCTGGTGCTGGCGCGCTCCGGAGACGCCGATCGCTTCGCCACCCTGGCGGACAACGCCGTCACCGCCGGGGACAGCCGAGCGCTGGCCGACGAGGTGCTCCGCTATCACGAGTTGTACGGCGACAACGTGCTCGTGGTCGACGCCACGGGCGCGACGACCGTGAACGCGGGGGCGGACGTGGACGATGCCGGCATCGTCGCGGCGGTGGCGGCCGCGCGCCGCAACCAGCGCCCGCACGCGGCGGACAAACTGACGCCGTGGGGCGCGCGGACCATGCTGGTGGCGCGGCCGGTCGGAACCGGCGTGCAGGTGAACGGAGCCGTGGTGATCGAGGCGTCCACCGCCCGCGCCCGCGGCGACATCGCGCGGACCTGGGCGACGATCGTGCTCGGCGGCGTCGTCGCGATGGGGCTGTTCGTGCTGCTGGCGGTGACGATCGGCCGCTGGGTGCTGCGACCGTTGGCGGCGCTGTCGCACGGTGTGGCGGAGTTGACCGCGACACTGCCCAAACCGCGCGCCGACACTGTCGCTCCCGTATCGATAGCGGGACGCTACGGAGGACCACCGGAGATGCGCGCGTTGGCGGAATCCTTCGACGCCATGGCTTTGGCCGTGGCCGATTCGGCGGACGCGCAACGCCAGCTGGTCGCCGACACCGCGCACGCGATGCGCAACCCGCTGGCGGCGTTGACCATCCGCCTCGATTCCCTGGAACCCGCGATCCCGGCGAGCGCGGCGGGCACCTTCCGCGGCGCGGGCGCCGAGGTCGACCGGCTCACCGCACTGCTCGACGGCCTGCTCACGCTGGCCGTCGCGGAGACGCCCGCGGCATTCGACGTCGCGCGCACCAGCGAGGGCGACGACCAGTGCGACGCCGTGCAGGTGGTGGCCGACCGCTTCGACGCCTGGTGCTCGGCGTTCGAGGCGGCCGGACAGGAGCTGCGGGTGGCGCCCGCGCCGGTTCGCGCGGCGACGCTGGGCGATGCGGTCGACACCGGTAGTGCCGCGGGCGAGCACGCCGAAGTCGCGGTCCCAGCCGACGTGCTCGCGCAGATGCTCGACGTACCGCTGAGCAACGCGACGCGCTATGCGGGCGTGGGTGCGCGTGTCGAGCTGATCGTCGCGACCGAGCCGGGCTGGGTCACGGTGACCGTCCGCGACGACGGCATCGGTGTTCCCCCCACCGAAATAGACAAGCTGACCACGCGTTTTTTCCGCGGATCGTCCGCTGGGGCCGGTGGTTCCGGGCTGGGCCTGCCGATCGCCGCGGCGTTGGCGCAGGCCCGCGGCGGCGTGCTCACCGTGGCGGCGGTACGTCCGCACGGCCTCGCGGTGACCGTGCGATTGCCGGCGGCGGCGGCCCGATGACCGGCCGGGAACCGATCGTCCGGCGCGGCATCGGCCGGCGCGGCTTTCTCGCGCTGGCCATCGCGGCGGGTGTCGCGGGGTGCGCGCCGAGCGATCGGGGCGCCACCGTGCGATTGGCTTCCGGTGAAGTAGGCGGTTTCTATCACGCCTTCGCGGGGTTGCTGGGTCTGGCCGCCGCTGACCTCGGAGACGTGCGGATCGAGCGGGTCACCACCTCGGGCTCGCAAGCCAATCTGGCGTTGCTCGCGCGCGGTGAGGTCGATGCCGCGCTCACGCTCGCGGATTCGGTCCGCGACAGTGCCGGTCAGGTGTTCGCGCTGGGGCGGGTCTACGAGAACTACTTGCAGTTGGTCGTGCGCTCGGACAGCGCGATCGGTTCGGTGGCGGATCTGCGCGGGACGCGAGTGAGCCTGGGGGCGGAGGGATCGGGGGCCGCCCTGACCGGCGAACGGATCCTGCGCGTCGCCGGGCTCGACCCGGGCGCCGACGTGGCGATCGCCCATCGGCCCTTGTCAGCAGCGGTAGCTGCCCTCGACGCGGGCGAAGCCGATGCGCTCTTGTGGGCGGGCGGCGTGCCGACCGCCCTGCTCGCGGTGCCGAGCCGGATGCGGCTGGTGGACATGGGCGAACTGGCCACGCCGATGCGAGAGCTGTTCGGGCCGGTGTACGACCGGGTCGCGATCCCCGCGGACGCCTATCCGGGCGGTGCCGCGGTGCACACCATCGGGGTCGCGAATCTGCTGCTCGCCGCGGTCGGCATGCCCGACGAGGTGGCCGCTTCGATCGTCGAACTGCTGGTCTGGCACGCCGACGCACTCGTGCCCACCGAAGCGGCGGGCACCCAATTCCTCGACGGCCGTTCCCTGATCAGCACCGGTCCGATCCCGCTGCACCCGGGCGCAGCGGCGGTCTATCGCCGCTGGCACGGGTAGCCGCGTCAGGACCGGACCAAGCGGGCGATGGCGTCCGTGGCTTCCTTGATCTTGGCTTCCGCTTCCGGGCCGCCCGCGACGGCGGCGTCCACCACGCAGTGGCTGATGTGGTCCTCGAGCAGGCCCATCGCCACCGCTTGCAGGGCTTTGGTCATGGCGGAGACCTGGGTGAGGATGTCGATGCAGTACTTCTCCTCCTCGACCATCCGCTGCAGACCGCGGGCCTGGCCCTCGATGCGCCGCAGCCGCTTCAGGTAGTCGTCCTTGGCGGTGATGTAGCCGTGCGCGGCGTGGTCGCCCGCCGTGTGGTCGTGGGGGGAATCTGTCACCGATGTCTCCTCGCTGCCTGCCGGTCGCCGGAACCGGATCAATACCCCCCTAGGGTACAGCTGTCGGGTCGTCTTGTCAGGTCCGGCGGCCTGACGACGGCGTCGACCGGTCCGTGAGCAGCCTCGGGGCCGCCACGGAAGCAGGGTAACCCGGATCCCGGCGCACGACCGCCGTCGCGGGACGAGACAATTGGACCTATGAGTTCGCACCCTCGGCCCGCGCTCGCCGTCATCGGCGGCAGCGGCTTCTACGATTTCTTCGACAACGAGGCGACCACCGTCGAGGTCGAGACACCCTATGGCGCCCCGAGCGCCGGTATCGCCGTCGGAGAGGTCGAGGGCAGGCCGGTGGCGTTCTTGCCGCGCCACGGCAAGAATCACGAGTTCGCGCCGCACACCTTGCCCTACCGAGCCAATTTGTGGGCCCTGCGCTCGCTGGGCGTGCGTCGCATCTTCGCGCCCTGCGCCGTCGGCAGCCTGCGGGCGGACTGGGGACCGGGCACGGTTGCGGTGCCGGATCAGCTGGTCGACCGGACTTCCGGTCGCCCGCAGACCTACTTCGACGGTGGCGGCATCCACGTGTCCTTCGCCGACCCGTACTGCGAGGAGTTGCGCGCCGCCGCCATCAAGGCCCAGTCCGACGAGCTGCACATGATGCACGCGGCCACGATGGTGGTGGTCGAGGGCCCGCGCTTCTCCACCCGCGCCGAGAGCCGGTGGTTCGCCGCGCAGGGCTGGGAACTGGTGAACATGACCGGCCACCCGGAAGCGGTACTCGCTCGCGAACTCGAGATGTGCTATGCCGCCGTCGCTCTCGTTACCGATCTGGATGCCGGTCTGGAAGAGGGCGAGGGAGTGCACGCCGTCGACGTGTTCGCCGAGTTCAAGCGCAACCTCACGCCGTTCAAGGAGCTCATCCGTCGCGCGGTGGCCGCGGTGGACGACGCCGACACGTGCGACCGGTGCCGCGTCCACGCGGGAGTGTCGCTGCCGTTCGAACTGCCCTGAGTCGGATGCGGAGGCTGGTCACCGGGGGCGGCGGGGTTCCTCGGCGGGCACCGGGCGCTGCTCGCCGCGGAGTGACCGGGGCGGATCGTCGAGCGAGTGCACGGGCCGGACTCGCGGGCACCGAAAGGGGTCGTGTGCGACGCCGGAGCGATCGCTCCGCTGCTGGACAGGGTGGGCCCGCTGCCCGCAGCCGATCCGGCAGCCGCGATCTGCGCGGCCGCCGGGGGCGGTGAGCTGTGCGTGTGCGGGTGGTGCGGCTATGTCGAGCCTGTGGTCCGCTCGGGCAGAAGTATCCGGCGCGCTCGGGGCGGTGAGTTCGCCGATGCTGCGCAGCCGGTTCGAAGTAATGTGTCGAGCTCGCCGGTGCGTGAGGACGGACCGGTACCGCGTTAGGCTCGCGCGGTGGATACCCCGTTGCGGCTCGAGGTCATCGTGGCCAGTGTGCGTCCGGAGCGGTTCGCGCCGGTGGTCGCGGACTGGTTCCTGCGCACCGTGCGCGAGCATACGGAATTCGATACGGGCGTCATCGATCTCGCGCACACACCGTTGCCGATGGAACTCACCGAGAATGAGGAAACCGCGGCTTATCGTGCGCGTCTGCGGGATGCCGACGCGTTCGCCGTCGTCACCTCGGAGTACAACCACGGCTATCCGGCGTCGCTGAAAACGGCGTTCGACACCGCGAAACACGAGTGGCGCGCGAAACCTATCGGCTTCGTCTCCTACGGGGGTCTTTCCGGCGGCCTGCGTGCGGTGGAACAGCTGCGTCAGGTCGTCGCGGAGATCCATATGGTTTCCGTCCGCGAGACGGTCAGCTTCCATCAGGCCAAGAAGCGGTTCGACGAGACGGGAGAGACCCGCGACAGTGCCGCGATCGATGCGGCGGAACGAATGCTCCGTCAATTGGCCTGGTGGGGACGCACATTACGAGCCGCGCGGACCGAAGACCCGTACCCGGGCTGAACCCAGCGCCACGAACGGCGGATCGAGGCGCCCTCGTCGAAAAGGATCGCCGCACCGGACCTTCGGCTGAGTTCTATTGCGGCTGCATGGCCCGACGTCCACGCGGCTGGCCGATGTAGGTGGCCTCGGCGGGGATCGACACCAGCGTGAGGTCGACCTGTGCCGTCCCCGTGCGCAGCACCACGTGGTTGCCGATCGCGCCCGGCTGGTGGATGGCCAGGTCGGGACGGCTGGCGGGCCAGCCCATCGGATCGCCCGTCACATAGATGGTGGTGACACCCGCGTGCGGAGCGGGTGCGAGCACGCCGTCCACCACCGTGGCGGTGAAACCCGCGTCGGACTGGTGGGTTTCGACCGCGATGGTCAGCCGCTCCGGATTGCCGATCGTGGTGACCAGGTTCTCCCATGCCCGCGCCCGGTCGGTACGAATGAGGATCCGCTCACCGACCGCCAGCGCGCGGAAGACCAACTGCTGCGCCAGATACAGCTCGCCCGCGACATACACCGTCGAGATGCCCGCGCCCACGATACGGACCGCGACGCCGTTGCCTTCGTCGTCCGATCCGATCAACTGTCCGCAGCCGGAGGAGGGCAGATGCAGATCGTCGACGATGTCGATGAGGTGCTCGATCATCGGGACGGTGTCGTCCACACCCGGAACCCCGATGGGCAGGTGGGCCAGCAGGCTGTCGCGGTGGCGTCCGTTCATCGAGATCATGCCCGGCAGTTCGGAGCGTTCCGGCAGCTCCCGCGCGGTCAGGCGCCAGGCGGCGCCGATGCTGACCGAGGCGGCCGAACTGCCGGGGCGCAGCCGCACCGCCACCGTCGTGCCGCGCGAAGGCGCCACCCACAGCTGGGCGAGCAAGTCGGATTCCAGTCGTTTGGGGTCCAGTGCGCTGCCGACGTTCACGCTGTTGCCGATTTCGGCGTAGCGCCAGCGATGTTCGAGCGTGCGCGGGTCGTAGCCGCTGGTGATCTGCAGGACCGCCTGGCGGATCTCGGGTGCGGTCAGAATGCGGGCGTTGCAGTCGGCGTCCTCCAGCGTGCGCATGATGCGCTGGGTGGCGATGGTGACCGCGCGCGAGGCGCCTTCGGCTCCGCCGCCGCGCCGGTCCGCGGCCTCCGGGCAGGCCACCGCGTCGAAGCTGATCGCCAGCCACACCGTGCGATGGGCGGTGGCGGGCAGCGGGCCGAGCAGCGATTCGTAGATCTTGCCCGCGGGTGTGCCGGAGCGGCTGCGGTGGCCGTGGCTGATGATGTCGATGCCGCTGAGCAGGATGTCGTGCTGATTCAGGCATTTCGCCAGCTCGGCGAGCGGAAGCAGGTGCGAGGCGTGCACCGTGGTGCGGGCGATCCTGGTCAGTCCGCCGGGCGGGGGAAGCACCTCGACCACCGTCACCACGCGGCTGCCGTCCCAGAACAGGCCGAGCGAACGTCCGTCCGCGCCGCGGAAGTCGACGGTGTCGCCGATCTCGTAGTCACGGTGGGTCAGGTAACGCCACCACGTGGCGACCCAGTCCAGCAGGGTTCGTTTGGCGACGGGGATCAGGGGGATCAGCCCGACGACCAGCGCGACGGCGAACGCGGCGAGACCCGGCAGGCCTGCAAACAGCGCGACAACCGCGGCGAGCAGCCCGATGACTTGCGCGATCAGCAGGTTCTGCATCGAGACGCGCCCGAAGAGCGGTCGTGGTCCCGCGCCTGCCGGTTCCGCCATCGTCGTCCCCCAAGTACCCAATGTCGGCCGGTGCGCTGTGGCCGAGCTGAACAAACGTCCCCGGGAACTGTACTGTGTTCGGCGAACGTGAGCACTGTTCGGGGGAGGAATAATGCCTTCAAAACCCACCACACGCTGGCAGGTGAGCGGCTACCGCTTTCTGGTCCGGCGGATGGAGCACGCCTTGGTGCGCCGGGACGTGCGAATGCTGCACGACCCCATGCGTTCCCAGTCCCGCGCCTACGCGGCAGGCCTGATCCTGGCGTGCGTCGTGCTGGCCGGATGCGGCGTGCTCGCGTTGCTGCGTCCGCAGGGCAAGATCGGCGACGACAGCAAGATCCTGATCGGCAAGGACTCCGGCGCCGTCTACGTGGTGATCGACGACGTGGTGCACCCGGCCCTCAACCTCGCCTCCGCCCGCCTGGCCGCGGGCGAGGCGGCCAAGCCCGCGACCGTGAAGGAGTCCGAGCTCGGGAAGAAGCCACGCGGCCAATTGATCGGCATCCCAGGTGCTCCCGGCTCGCTGAGCTTCGACAAGGAGGGCAAGGGGCGGGGTTGGACGGTGTGCGATTCGTTGAAGACGGACGGCACCGACGACCGCAGCACCTCCGTTCTCATCGGCGACCCGGAACTCGGTGACAAGGCCTCGGAGACAGGCCGGGACAAGGCGCTGCTGGTGAAGGGCAAGGACGCGACGTATCTGATCTGGAACAAGACGCGTGCTCGCGTAGATATGAACGAACCGGCCGTCACAGGCGCCCTGGGAATCCGCGGGATGACTCCGCGCCCGATCAGTGAAGGTCTGTTGAACGCGATTCCCGAGGTGGACGCGATCGTCCCGCCGAAGATCGATGATCCGGGCGGACAGCCCGGCTATTCGATCAACGGCCTGCGAATCGGCACCGTCGTCCAGGTGGCAGGCAAGTCGAACCAGAACTTCGTCATCCTGCACAACGGCTTGCAGCGCATCAGCCCGTTCACAGCCGAAGTCATCCGCAGCTCGCAGCGCAACCCGGATCACGGCGCCACCATCGGTGACTTCGAGCAGACGTACGCGCCGGAGTCCAGGGCGTTGAAGGTCGACACCTATCCGGAGGTGGCGCCGACCATCATCCAGCCCACCGCTAGACCGGTGAGTTGCCTTTCCTGGAAACCCATTCCAGGAGTCGCGAGTAACACCGAGGTCGCTGTGCGTGCGGAGCTCACCCTCATCGACGGCAGCGACCTGCCGATGTCCAGCAGCGCCAGGCTGGTTCCGCTCGCCCAGGCGGACGGCAGGGGCGACAACGTGGATTCCGTGTACTTCAAGCCGGGATCGGGCGCCTTCGTCCAGACCACCGGCATCGAACCGGACAGCCGCCGCAAGGACAGCATGTTCTACATCGCCGACACCGGTGTCCGCTTCGGTATCAGGGACAACGACGCCGCGAAGGCGCTCGGCATGGACAAGGAATCGGGCGTCACCCCGGAACCCGCGCCCTGGCCGATCGTCGGACTGCTCGCGAGCGGCCCCACCCTGAGCCGCGAGGCCGCCATGGTCGCCCACGACGGTGTCGCCCCGGACCCGGCCCCCGCGAAGCAACCGGTCGCCTCGGCCAAATAACCGGAGTGCAGCTGAGTTCCATGGCGCCTGGACGCCTGTCGTCGCGAACAGTGCTGCCACGTGCCGTCCATCATGTGTCGCCGCGTGGCGGCGCTCACCTGCGAAGGCGGTAACCCAAACTATTTCGAAGATCGAGGGAACCGATCTTCGATGGGGCGCGTCTATAGACAGTGACAGGCAAAGTCTGCATCAAAGGTATCGGAGGTTGAGGGTCGTCTTCCCCAACCTCGGACGCCGCATGACATGCGGATTTGCATCGTGCATCGAGCGCGATGTCATTGTTGGATACAACCAGGAGGGGAAGTCACGTGTCGTGCACTCGCCACACAATCGCTGCAGCCGCAATTTGCTTGCCGCCTTTGGCGCGCCGGTGCGGTCGGTACCGCGCCGATAGCGGCAGCGTCCCCGGTTTCTGGCGTCGTCAAGGAAGCGCCGTATCCGGCTCAGCTGTCTCCTGAAGAGAAGGAGGCCGTCGATAATAAGAACGCGGGTCGTCCCTACGACCAGGCGGCGTACAACCGCGCTATGCAGAAGATCAAGCAGGCGGAAAAGTAAAACGGGGATAGGAACAAGCAGAAGCGCAACCGCCGATAAGGCCTGAGGTCTAGAGGAAATAGCCATGACAGGCGATCAGTATCAAATAAATCACTTCTCGCAATCGAACCCGGCCGGCCCAGGGTAGGGGGACGTTGTGAAACTGCTTCGGACAGTCGCGGATTCGATCGCGCAGCTCGGAGACGTCTCCATCCAGGACCTGGTCCTGCACAACGAGATCACTTCCGAAGGTGCGTGGCCTTCGATCACGGTCTATTACAGCGGCGAGTAGGTCCTTGGGCCGGTGCGGCCGTGACATCGAAATCGCAACATCGCGAAAGCGTCACTCCTACGGCTTCTGTGACGGGGTGACGGAGCATCGTCGGTACTTTCGCGAATTCTTTTAGTCCAACTCGGATCGTCGAGCTCAGCGACTTCTTTGCTGGGCTGATCGGAAGGCGTAGAAACACATGAAGTCTAGGCGTGTAGTCGTGTCGGGAATCTGTACATTGGCGGTCATAAGCGCTGGCTGGACGGGAATGGCGAGCGCTGCCAATGCGGAGCCTGTCACGGCCGACGGTATGACGAAGTCGCACTGCGAACAGGTCAAGTCTGAACTGAGTTACAAGGATCCCGAAAATGAAGCCGAACGTCGGCGTAGGCGGGAGGAACCGATGTCTACCTCGCCATCGTGGGCGCCGTTCTATAGCTGCAAGAAGGGGCAGAACGGATATTTTGTCGACAAGATCTATGTCGGCTGAGATGACCTCGCCCGCCGCATCGTCTGCAACCCGCGTCTTCTAGGTGGAGCGATCCGCGACTGAGCTCCGTTGTTTACGATTCGTAGTTGTGTTCCTCAGTGAACTGAATTGCAGAGTTGTATCACCCATAAACTATGCGCCAGTTCGAATCGGTTGAAGTGATGTGGCACTTGTAGGACCTGTGGCCCGTCGAACGACGGGCCACAGTTGTTTCGACGGCGCGGTTAGCGGATCTTCTTCAGTCCTCGCGGACGCCGAGCCGGCGGCGGATCGGGAAGGAGGCCAGCATGCCCAGAATCAGAAGTGCCGCGACGCTGCCGCTGCCGATCAGCGCCACGTTGCGGGCGCGGTTGTCGGGCGGCGGAGCCGGTGACGGCACCGGCAATTGAACGCTCCGGGCTGCCGCAGGTCGTTTCGGTGGAAGTGTTTTTGGCACTTCGGCGGTCAGCGCTGCGATCGGATCGATCGCACCGTAACCGACATAGGGATTCCAGCCTTCGCCCGGGGCGTGGGCGGTCGCCTGGATACGTCTGATCACGTCGGGAGCTCTGAGTTCAGGAAAACGAGCACGCACCAAGGCGACCACTCCGGACACATACGGTGCCGCGAAGCTCGTTCCTTTGAGCGGTACGAGGCTCTGGTTGACGTACTTGCCCGAGATTGTCCCGGTTCCGCGCGGATCCAGCGAGACGATGTCCTCGCCCGGCGCGGCCACGCCGACCCAGGGACCCGGCACGGTGAAACTCGACGGCAGGCCGTTCTGGTCGATCGAACCCACGGAGAGGACGTATTCGTCGTAACGCGCGGGCGTGACGTTGGTGGTCACGTTGTTCCACGGATCACCATTCGGATTCAGCGGATCGATCCCCGGATTGCTCGCCTTACATTTGTCGTCGGTATTGCCCGCGGCGGCCACCACAACGGCGTCCATCTCGAGGGTGGCGTAACGCACTGCGGCGCCGACCGCGCCATCGCCGAAGCTCACGCCATTGGGCATGCACGAGACCAGCGAAATGTTGATGACCGACGCGTGCCGGTCGGCGGCGCGTCGGATCGCGGCGGCGAGTGCCTCGACCCTGCCGTACCCATTTGGTGGATCTTCCGGCTTCCTGTCCTGCCGGTTCGCGTAGTCGTACAGCGCGCTGGTCTGGCGGATCGATAGAATTCGCGCCTCGGGCGCCACACCTGAGAATCCTTGTCCAGCCTGCGGCTTGGCGGCGATGATTCCGGCGACGACGGTGCCGTGCGCATCGCAGTCCTCGCTGACCCCGTCGCCGCCGTCGGCCACGTAGTCGCCGCCCGCCTCCAAGTCGGGCAGGCGAGGATGACGAGCGACACCGGTGTCGATCACCGCGACGAGTTGGCCCTCACCCCGGGAGAATTCCCATGCGTGCGGCAGGTCGAGCGAGCGCTGCGGGGCGGGAGGGGCGGGACCGTCGCCGCCCTGCTGGGTCGAGTAACAGGGTGTATTACCTGGGCGCTCGGTCTTGTCGAGCGGCCGTGCAGGATCCCCTGCGGGCAATTGTCCGGGATCCACCGGCGGAGGGCGATCGGCGTAGGCGATGCCTTGGCTCGCACCTACTCCGAACGACACGCTCAGCGACAGCACCGCCGCGGCCGCTCCGGTGCGCAGTGCCCGGTTCACAGCCCGCGAACGAGGGCGTAGAGGTCCGCTACCCAGAAGACCAGCGGCAGTACCGCGGCGACGAACGTGTACTCGAGCAGTTCGACGCCGCGGCGCATCGGTGGGGTGGCCGACTGGTTGGGAACGATGATGCCGAGGATCAGCGCCGCGACCAGGACCACCATCGCCGCGCCGAAGACGGCCAGCGGCTGGTGCATCGCGAAACCGGCGCCCACCAGCATGATCAACACGATGCCCGCGCCGCCCGCGATGAGCACGACGGCTTGCTCCGCGCCCGCGTAGGTGCGGCTGCGGAACATCAGCACCGCCGCGCAGACCAGGGCGAGCGCGATGCCGGGCCAGTATGGGTCGTCGGCGGCGGGATCGGTGGCGGCGAGCGCGCCCGCGGCGGTGACCAGCGTGGTCGCCGCGACCAGGCCGGCCAGATACATGCGGGCGCGTTCCGACTTCACCCGCAGCACCTCCATGGTCGGCAGCGCGCGGTGATCGTCCGGATCGTCCTCGGTCGGATCGATGGGCGTGCCCGGCGAAGGCACCGGCGGCAGCGGCAGTTTCGCCAGCAGCATGGACACCCGCGGGGCCAGGGAGAGCCCGGCGAGGCCGAGCGCCGCCGCGCCCGCGCCGATCGCCCGTTCCGGCTGGTCGGTGAGCAGGCCGACGAGCGCCGCGGGCACCGCGTACGTGGCCAGCGTGGCCACACCGATGAACAACGCCAGGCCGACGCCGGTGACCCGCCATGCCAGGATCGCCGTCGCGCCCGCGAGAACCGAGCCGAGCAGAACGTGCGCCCAGCCGTAATCATCCGGCACGTAGAGCATGCCCGCGCTGAACGCCGCGGGCAGCGCGCAGCCGCCGAGCACCAGTGCGGTGGCGCTGTCACCGTACATCCTGCTCAGCACCATCGCGGAGACGACGAGCAGGATCGCGACCACCAGCGCGATCGAACCGCCCACCGCGATCGGCAGCGAGCCGGGCGACAGCAGCAGGCCGAGGCACCCGACGATCATGGTGAGCGCCGCGAGCGCCGAGCCCGTGATCCGCGCTACCCGCGGCGTCCAGCTGCGGTAATGGTCGGCGTCGGCGATCGCGACGTTGTACATGATGTCGTCGAACAACGGTGTCGGCGCGGTGTGCGAGGCGCTTTCCAGCATCAGCAGTTCGCCGTCGCGGACGCCGTGCTCGCCGAGACTGAGCGAGTTGGAGAAGGGCGGATGACCGATCCGGGCCAGCACCCACTCCGCGGGTTCGTAACGCTCGCCCTCGTTGTCGAAGTCGTTGGTGCGGCTGTGCTGGGCGACCATGTCGACGACGCTCGGAATCACCAGCGCGACCGGCACGTCGACCGGTATGGCCATGTCGACCTGAGTGTGCTTGGCCAGAATCGTCACCCGCGCGAGGTCGGGTGCGCGGACGATGCCGCGCGAGGATTCTTCGTCGATGTGGTCAAGGCGCGCGTGCGTCAAGCTTCCCCCAACTCGGTCTTCTACCTCGTGATTCCACGGCTCAGCAGGCCGGGGGCGAGCTTGCGAACCCACGGTCCGGGCAGCAGAATGCTGGTCGAACTGTACGACATGTCGGCTGTGACCTCTACACTGAGCCCGGATCGCAGCTGGCCGAAGGGGGAATCTCGTCGATGAGCACTGTCCGCTTCCAGCGCCGTGCGCGCCGCGAGATGCCTCGAACGCCCGGCGGCGAGGTCACGCTGCAGCCCCCGCCCGAAATCCCCCGGGTCACACCGGGAAACCTGGTGCTCAAGCTCATGCCGGTCGTGATGGTGATCGGCATGGTCGGCATGATGGCCCTGCTGTTCACCCAGGGCGGCGGCATCGCCTCGAACCCCATGAGCATGATGTTCCCGCTCATGATGCTGTTCTCCATGGTCGGCATGTTCGCCGGGCAGGGCGGGGGCAAGGGGCAGAAGGCCGCCGAGGCCAACGAGGATCGCAAGGATTACCTGCGTTACCTCGACCAAGTCCGCAAGGACGTCAACGAGACCGCGGCGCAGCAGCGCGCTTCCGTCGAATGGAGCCACCCGGAGCCGGGGCTGGTCTGGATGCTCGCGGGCACCAGCCGCATGTGGGAACGCCGCGCGGGGGACAAGGACTTCTGTCACGCCCGCATCGGTCTCGGCGGGCAGCGCCTGGCCACCAGGCTGGTCGCGCCCGAGACCGGCCCGGTCGAGGAGCTCGAGCCGATCGCGGCCGTCTCGCTGCGCCGCTTCGTGCGCGCCCATTCCACCGTGCCCGACCTGCCGACCGCCATCGCGGTCAAGGGCTTCGCCACCATCGCGCTGGACGGCGACCGCGGCCAGGCGCGCGACATGACCCGCGCGATGCTGGTGCAGCTGTGCATGTTCCAGGCACCGGACCAAGTGCTCGTCGCGGTCGTCTGCGGCCCGGATACGGCGCCGGAGTGGGAGTGGACCAAGTGGCTCCCGCACACCCAGCACCCCGATACGCAGGACGGCATCGGTACCCAGCGCATGTTCTACGGCTCGATCCGAGAGGCCATGGCGGGGTTGCATCCGTTGCTCGGCAACCGGGTCCGGTACTCGCGAAACCAGCCCGCCAACGCCAACATGGTGCACATCGTCATCGTGGTCGACGGCGGGCTGCTCGAGGCCGAGGACGATCAACTGCGTGAGTCCGGCTACGAGGGCGTCACCATCATCGACCTGTGCGGTTACGCGCCGCGCCTGGCGGTGTCGCGCGGGATCAAGATGATCGTCGAGAACGGCGAATGCGTCGGCCGCGGCGCCACCGGCAATCAGGAGCGGTTCGCGCTGATCGACCGGATCAGCCCGGAGCAGGCGCAGCAGGTCGCGCGCAGGCTCGCGCCCTATCGTGCGGCCACGCAGCGCAGCAGCGACGTGGAAACCGACGACTCCGAGGTGATCTCGACCTGGGCGCAGCTGATGGGCCTCGGCGACATCGGCTCGTTCAACCCGGAGCACGCCTGGCGGCCACGCTACGGACGGGAACGCCTGCGGGTCCCGTTCGGCGTCGGCGCCGACGGCCTTCCGGTGGAACTGGATATCAAGGAGGCGGCCGAGAACGGTATGGGCCCGCACGGCCTGTGCATCGGCGCCACCGGCTCCGGCAAGTCGGAGTTCCTGCGCACCCTCGTGCTCAGCCTGCTGGCCACGCACTCGCCCGACCAGCTGAACCTGGTGCTGGTCGACTTCAAGGGCGGCGCGACGTTCCTGGGCCTGGAAGGGGTTCCGCACGTCGCGGCCGTCATCACCAACCTGGAAGAAGAAGCCGACCTCGTCGACCGCATGAAGGACGCCCTGGCCGGCGAGATGAACCGCCGCCAGGAAGTGCTGCGTGCGGCGGGCAACTTCGCCAACGTCTTGGAGTACGAGAAGGCCAGGGCCGCCGGCGCCGACCTGGATCCGCTGCCCGCACTGTTCGTCGTGCTCGACGAGTTCTCCGAACTGCTCACCCAGCACCCGGATTTCGCGGAGCTGTTCGTGATGATCGGCCGTCTCGGCCGCTCGCTGCACGTGCATCTGCTGCTCGCCTCGCAGCGATTGGAGGAAGGCAAGCTCAAGGGCCTGGAATCGCACCTGTCCTACCGCATCGGCCTGAAAACGTTCTCCGCCAATGAATCCCGCCAGGTACTCGGTGTGCCGGATGCCTACAATTTGCCGAACAGCCCGGGCGGCGGCTACCTGAAGGCCGACTCCGGCGAGATCCAGCGCTTCCAGGCTTCCTATGTCTCCGGCGCGTACGTCGGCGGCGGCTCGCAGCGTGACATGACCGTGGCCACGCAGTCCGGCGAGATCGATGTCAAGGCCCGGCCGTTCACCGCGACCCATGTCGACTTCCGTGCCGCGGACCGCGTTCCGTTGCCGCCCGAACCGAGCCTGGAGCCGGCGCAGGACGAGGACGGCGAGCAGCTGTCCAACCTGAACATGCTGGTCTCCCGGATCCGTGGCCACGGCCGTCCGGCGCATGAGATCTGGCTGCCGCCGCTGGACGAGGCGCCGACGCTCGACCAACTCCTGCCGCGTTCCATTCTCACCGGCGAGTACTCCGCGGTGTCCTCGCTGCGTGCCCCGATCGGGATCGTCGACCGGCCCTACGACCAGCGCCGCGACCCGATGGTCGTCGACCTGTCCGGCGCCCGCGGCAATGTCGCGATCGTCGGCGGCCCGCAATCCGGGAAGTCGACCGCCCTGCGCACGCTCATCATGGCGATGTCGTTGACGCACACCGCCGAACAGGTGCAGTTCTACTGCCTCGACTTCGGTGGCGGCACCCTGGCGAGCCTGCAGGGGCTGCCGCACGTCGGCTCGGTCGCGAGCAGGTTGGACGAGGACCAGGTCCGGCGCACCATCGCGGAGATGACCACCATCGTCCGGCAGCGTGAGGCGCGTTTCCGCCAGCTCGGCATCGAGTCGATGACCGACTTCCGCAGGCTGCGCGCGACGGACCCGGCGAGCAGTCCGGGCGCCGCCGGGGCGCACGAGGATCCGTTCGGTGACGTGTTCCTGGTGATCGACGGCTTCAGCTCGATCCGCCAGGACTTCGAGATGCTCGAGCAGACCATCATGAATCTCGCCGTGCAGGGCCTGTCCTACGGCGTGCACGTGGTTATCGCGCTGAATCGCTGGGCGGAGGCGCGGCCCGCGCTCAAGGACCAGATCGGCACCCGGATCGAGCTGCGCCTCGGCGATCCGATGGACTCCGATCTCGGGCGCAAGTTCGCGTCGCTCGTTCCGCAGGGTCGTCCGGGCCGCGGCATGACTCCCGAGTGCCTGCACATGCTGACCGGTCTGCCCCGCATCGACGGCAACTCCGATCCGACCACGCTCACCCAAGCGGTCGCGGACGCGGTCGCCACTATCGCCAGGCTGACGCCGGGCCGGCATGCCCCGCAGGTGCGCATGCTGCCCGAGCAGCTTCCGCGCGAACAGTTGCTGTATCTGGCGGGCGATTGGCCGTCGCAGGTAGACCCGAACACGAAATGCCTGCGTATCCCGTTCGGCATCAACGAATCCGAGCTGGCCCCGGTCTACATCGACTTCGTGGAGAGCCCCCACTTCATCGTCATCGGCGACACCGAATCCGGAAAGACGACGCTGCTGCGCTCGCTGGTCGAGGGGATCGCCGCGTCGAACACCCCCGATCAAGCCCGCTTCATCATCGGCGACTACCGGCGCAGCATGCTCGGCCTCGTCCCGGAGGGATACCTCGCCGGCTACGGCTCGACGGCGCCGCAGTTCACGCAGAACATGAACGACCTGGCCGCCTACGTCGGCAAGCGCACCCCGGGCCCGGACGTCACGCCGCAGCAGTTGCGGGATCGCTCGTGGTGGAGCGGCCCAGAACTGTACGTCATCGTCGATGACTACGACCTGGTCGCGACGTCCGCGGGGAACCCGGTCCAGGCACTGCTCGAACACCTGCCCCACGCTCGCGACCTCGGCTTCCACGTCATCATCGCGCGGCGTTCCGGCGGTGCCAGCAGAGCGATGTTCGAGGCGACGTTGGCCAGGATGCGGGACCTGGGCTCGGCAGGCTTGATCCTCAGCTGCAGCAAGGACGAGGGCGTCCTGATGGGCACCAAGCGGCCGAGCCCGATGCCGCCGGGACGAGGCACCTACGTCACCCGGAACATGGAGGGTCTGGTGCAGACGGCGTGGATGCCGTCGCCCTGATGTCCGAGGTCGAGCTCGTCATCACCGAGGCGCGGGTCTGGGCCCGCGGTGCCGACACGCACTGGGACGCGCCGCCCACGATCGTGCTGAGCAGCAATGGTTTCGATCTCGTCGTAGGGCAGTCGCCGAATCCGCAGGCCCAGGTCGGTTCGGCGGTCCAGTTCGTGCCCGCTGATGCCATAGCTTTGCCGCCGCGCACGCCTTCCGTGGTGGACGCGATGGGCGCCGTGTTCGCGAGTGTGCTCGAGAACCTCCGCGTCGCGTCCCCGTGTGCGCGAATGACGCTGATCTGTCCCACCGAATGGGGCGCCCGCCGTCGCGGTGTGCTCGATCAGGCGGCGCGTCGTCACACCGCGGAGATCGTTTTCGAGGACATCGCGGTGCGTTCGGTCGCGTCGGACGAGGGCACCAGCCACAGCCGCCGGACGCTGGTACTGGAATTCGGCACGCTGGCCACCACGGCATCCGCGGTGATCCGGAGCCATCGCGGCGTGCACATCGAGTCCTGCGAGCACGAGCCAACCCTTGCGCTGGGGGAGATCAGCGCGGAAGCAACAGGTTTCGCCGATTTGTGCCGGCTGATCGCGCGGGTACAGGACAGCGGACCGATCGACCTCGTGCAGGTGGTGAGTATTGCCGACGCGGCGAAACTGGACTTGCTCCGTGCGGCGATCGACCAGACCATAGGCGCCGACGTCGAGCTGCGTCCGGTCGCCGGCGCCGATCTGGTCCGCGGTCGCAGGCTCGAGCCGAGCGATCGACGCGAGGTGCAGGCCGCAGCCACGGAATGGATGCAACCGCTTCGGGCGCGCGCCGCTGCCCAGCAGCCTCGACGTGACAACGCGCGTTTGGCCATCGCCGCGATCGCTGCGGTGGTGGTCGTCGCTCTGCTGGTGGTCGGGGCGATCACCTTGTCGGACCGTCGGGACGACGTTTCCGCGGCGGCCCCCACCACGGAAATACCATCGATGAGCCCCGCGCCGCCGCCGATCCCTCCGTCGGCTACGACGGAACCGGAAGCCTTCGGCCGCGTCCGGTTTCGGATTCCTCCTGGCTGGCGCGTTGCCACATCGCCGGACAGCGGACGTCCCCGCGTCGATCTGGTGCCCGAAGTCGCTGCTCGGCAGCGCATCACGCTCATGCAGTCCCCACTGACGGCGTCGTCCAGCTATGAGCAGGTGGCGACGAAACTGGAGGCGCAGATCGCGCAGCGCCCGTCCGGGGTGCTGACCGACTTGAGACGCGACGTCATGTTCGGCGGCCGTTCCGGCCTGGCCTATGTGGAACATCCAGGGGACGGATCAACCGTGCGATGGCATGTTCTGCTGGAGTTCGGGATTCAGGTCAGCATCGGTTGCCAGTATGCGGGAGACGAGTGGGGGCAATTGGAGGCTCCGTGCTCCCATTTCGGGGACACGGTCCGCGTCGTCCCATGACCTGCGGTGGCGTCTCTCGGTAGGGTTGCTGCGATACAAGACGATTCGAGCCCCCGGCACCGAAGTACCGGGGGCTCGAATCAGCCGAGACGGGATCTCAGAAGAGGCCCGCCAGCGCGGTGTCGGTGCCCTGCAGGTCGGAGTTGCCGCTGCTGACCAGCTTGCCGGCGCTTTCCAGCGTGGTGTTCAGCTGGGTGACCTGGGTGTTCCACTGGGCCTGCAGCGAGGCGAACGCATCGTTCGCGTCACCCTTCCAGTAGTTGGTCACGAAGTCGGTGACCTGCTTGTGGAAATCTTCGAGCATGGTCATGACGCTGCGCGCCTCGGCCACGATGGCCTGGGCGCCCGCCTCGACCTCGCCGAAGTTGGAGGCAATCCGACCGGGATCATTGGCTACCATGAGGAGCTCCTTGTTGTCTGTGGTGCGGCTATCGGATCAGGGAAGGTCCAGGCTGGAGGCCTGCGCGGCCACCTGCTGGGCGAACTGCTGGTCCTGATCGGCGAACTTCCGTCCGGCGTGGGCGAGCTTGTCCGACGTCTGATCCAGTTGGTCGTTCAGCTTCCGCGCCTGAGCGAAGTAGCTGTCCATGAAGGTGTCGAACGCCTGACGTGCCGCACCGCTCCAGGTGGCGGTCGTCTGATCCGACTTGCTGTTCAGTGCGGTGATCGCGGTCTGCAGATCCTGGTGCCGCTGCCGGCAGTTGTCCACAAACTTCGAGATCGCCTCTTCGCTCGCTTCGAGCTGTCCTGCCATTTCGGCTCCTTTCGGTTCCCGTCTCGGCCAACGGCGGAAGCCTCAGTTGGCCTGTACATCTGGTTGGACGCGGTGCGGGTCTGATCGGTTCCATCCGACTCGATAAAGTTCGGCATCGCCCCACGGGATCAGGGCCCTGCGCCCCTCGGCCCGGCTCGTCCGTGATTTCGGCGGCCGCGATGCGGGCCTGCTCGGAAGACCACGATGCGATCCGGGTCCGCATGACTTGTAACGCCAGCGCTCGGCTCCCCTCCTTCCCCCTGCTCGCTGCTGTAATGATCGGCGAGTGGGCTGGCTGCGGTACACCTTACCGAACGCATAAGTCCGCCGCTACCAGCAGAATGACGAGAGCCGATGGCCTCGGAAACCGAAAAGCTGTATGACGCCTTGGATTCAGCGAAGGGGCCGTGTCACTTCACGCGATTGCGGAGCACCGGCACAAGACGGTCGAGCAAAGTCTGCTCGGACGACGCGCTCCAATTGCGGAGCGCGGCGACGGCCGCGGGATCGTCCAGCGGAATCACCGTGGCCCGGGTGCCCGCCACCTGGTACGGAAGACCGAGCAGCCCGCCGCCACCGGCCTTTTCGTCACTGCGAACGGCCAGCACGTAGCCGTCCGCAGCGACTTCCAGCCGGGTGCTTCCGGTCAGTTCCCGCGGCGAGGCCTCGTCACCCTGACGTGCGTAATTGAAGTTGTAGACGAACCCGAGGTCCTCCAGGAACTTGGTCTGCGGGGTACCGCTCAGAAAGATCGAGACCTGCGAGCTGCGCGGCACATCCACCATCGTGATGGTCTTGCCCCGGAACACCGGATTGTCCGCGCGTGCCCGCTCCAGCGGCGACACAGCGGCCGTGCTGCTCCGTGTGGCGGCCGCAGGCCCCGGTGCGGACTCGTCCCGGTTGAGTGCCCAGATCCCGATGCCGGCGGCGAGCGCGACGGTCACGATGCCCGCCCCCGCGGCGAGCAGCCAGTTCTTGCGCGCCCTGGGTGCGGGGGCGCTGCCCTGCCCGGAGATGGCGACGCGCGGATCGGTCCTCGGACGCGGGTCGAAGACCTGGATCGGATAGGTAGGGGAGGTGTGCGTGGCGACAGGGTTGTAGCCGGGAGTGAGCGCGCCGGCTGCCGCGTCGGTGAATTCACGGCAGCTGTAGAAACGTTCGGCCGGGTCCTTCGCCAAGGCACGGGCGAAGACGTGGTCGATGGCCGGCGGCAGGCCGGGGTTGACCGCGGTGGCCAGCGGCGGCGGCTCGTGGAGATGCCCCATCATCACCAGCGCGGGTTGCGTTCCCGGGTAGGGGTTGCGTCCGGTAAGCAGTTTGAAGAACGAGCAGGCGAGGCTGTAGACGTCGGCGCGGTGATCGAGCGGACTGCCGGTGAGCTGCTCGGGCGGGGCGTAGGCGATGGTGGCGACGAAACTGCCGGTCTGCGTGAGTTCGGTGGTGTCGTCGTTGGCTTTGGCGACGCCGAAATCCGTGAGCAGGACGCGTTCTTCTTCACCTTCGGCAGGCGAGGACAGCAGGAAATTCGCCGGTTTGACGTCGCGATGCAGCAGGCCCTTGCGATGCGCGTAATCGAGGCCCTTGCCGACCTCGGTGGTAATGCGCAGGGCGCGTAGCGGATTCATGGCGTGCGGATCACGGGCCAGTTCGGCGGAGGCGTCGGTGCCGTCCACGTATTGCATGGCGATCCACAACTGGCCTTGTTCTTCACCGCGGTTGTAGACCGAGACGATGTTCGGATGGTCGAGTCCCGCGGCGAGATTCGCCTCTCGCTCGAAACGGGTGCGGAACTCGTAGTCGCGGCTGAGTTCGCCGCCGAGCACCTTCAACGCGTCGGTTCTGGGCAGGCTGGGATGCTTGGCCAGATACACCGTGCCCATGCCGCCCGCGCCGAGCACCCGGATGATGCGGTACCCGCCGACGATGGTCCCGGGGCTCATCGCCATCTTCACGATCTCCTGACTCCACGCGGGCCGCTGGCGTTCGCCACGCAGCATACTCGACCCGATTCGCGGCGAAACTGCGGCATTATCGGCTGTTCGCGAAAATGGAATATTGTGCGGCAGCGCGTTGCTGAGCGTCCAGCAGTTGATTCGCCGCAACGAATCCGACGTATTCTTTGTAGGCGACGACACAGGTGAAACGTCGGTCGTCGAAAAGTCCGGAGCGATTCTCCACGCATGCCGAATCGGGCACATGTTGCGGCGGCTCGGCCGGGCCCGCCACCACCGTGGGGGTGATGCGCTCGGCGACCACCCGACGCGCCTGCTCCGCGTTCGCGGCGCGGATCACCAGCGTGCCGCCGGAGACCGCGAATTTCTCGGCTCCCATCGCCGTGAAACGCTGTTTCGCGTACTCACGGTCCTCGGCGTATTGCATGATGCCGCGCAGACCGAGCAGGGCGTTCGAATCGTCGTAGCTGGGGGACTGGACCTTGGCGGGATTCAGCGTGCGGCTCAGCAGGTGGTCGGGGTCCCAGGGCAAGCGCAGCATCTCCTCTTCGGTCAGCGGAGGCAGCTGGTCGAGCATCGGCAGCTGGACGTCGAACGCTTTTCCGGCGAGGGCGACGAGGGCGTCGCGGTCGGGTGCGTTGGCCGAGACCAGGAATGCCACGACGTACGAGCCGTGCGCGAGTATCGCACGCAGGAAAGGCGAACCGGGACGCCAGTGCGCTCGCGCCTGCGGTTGCCGCGGCAGCGTGACCGGCTCGTTCTGGTCGCGGTAGCCGCCGAAATCGGCGTCGAAGAACTCGGCGGCGGCTTGCCGGGCGCGGTCCGGGTCGGGGAACTGCATGACGATCGTGCCGACCGTCGTGGAATTGGGCCGCGGCTTGGTCGGCCATCCCGAGGCGAGCAGGCTGACGTCCTGATCCGAGCCGTTGGTGTGGAACCCGTACATCATCCGGTGGCGCTCCGCGATCGGCTCCAGGACCTCCGGGCGTCCGAGTTCGCCGGGCAATGTCCCCTTGCTGATGCTGGAAGGCGTCCAGCTGTACTTCATCCGAGGATCGATGTCGTAGGCCGACGCGACGTGATCGGCCAGCCGCATCGCGGCGACCTTCCCCATATCGATGAACAGTGGCTGATAGTCGTCGTCGTGCGCGTTCGGCGGTTCGGTGGGGTAGTTGCCGACATCGAGACGGCGGATGTCGATCTCGCCCGGCTGCGCGGTACCCGCCAGCGTGGAACCACAGCCGCCGAGGATCGCGGCGGCCACCGTGCAGGCGAGGGCGGTGGCGGCGGTGCGGAATGTTCTCATGCGGCGTTCACCAACAATGCGTACTGGGCGGAGATGCGTTGCTGTGCGTCGAGCAGCTGATGGGACCAGGCGAATGCCGCGTAGCGGTCGTAGGTCACCGAGCAGTAGAACCGGACGACCACCGTCTTGTTGCCGATGTACTCCTTGCAGCGCGCGACCGGCAGGCCTTTCGGCGACTCGACGCCGCGGAACTTCTTCGTCAGCCCGCCGCGCTGCTCGCGCAGCTGTATCGCGGCGGCGGCGTCGCGTGCGCGGAACAGGTCGGTCCCGTCGGTGGCGTACCGATCCACGCCTGCCGCTTCGATTATTCTGCGGTCCTCGGCCGAATCGGTGGTGAAGTGCAGCGCGCCGCTGCCGGTGTACGCCCCCGGTGGATCGATCCAGGAATCTTCCCTGGGCCGGGGCAGGGCTCGGTTGAGCATGCCGTCCATATCGATCGGCGCTGCCATGAGCTGGTCGACCGGGGTCGGGGTGAACCGGCCGATAGCTGGGACGACAGTGTCGAGGCTCTTCTCGACCATCGTGAGCAACTCGGGCAGGTCGACCTTCTCCAGGTAGTTCTTCACGTAGTCGAAGACCCAGGTGTAGACGACGAATTTGCCGGTGGCGAACCACGACCCGATCGATTGGTCCTGCGGCTGCCAGTGGGCGTGCGCGGCGGGATACTTCGGAATCCGGACCGGCGTGTTCCGGTTGTTGGCCTCGAAGTCGACACGTTCCAGCGCCGCCGCGGCCGCGGCCGCTTTCTGCTCGTCCGGGAAGATCATCACGGCGTTGATCAGGTCGGAGCCGCGGTTGTCCGGCGCGTTGCCCGCGCTGCTGAGGAACCCGGCGACGAAATCCGGCGCGGCCTCGGCGAACCGGGAGACGTCCATGATCCGCCCGAGCGAACCCTTCGGGTCGATGAACACCTTGGCGATGGAGGGATTCGCGGAGACGAACGCGGGATAGATGTCCGCGGGCAGCGGGACGAAGTTCGCCAGCCGTTCCGCCTCGATCATGCGCGCCTGCTCGGGATTCTTCGCTGTGCCCAGCGCGCGCGGGGTCGTCGCGTAATTGCCCACGTCGAGCTGCGCCAGATCAATGGGCTGCGTGGACTCTTGCTTCTCGGCCTCCGGGCCGCCGCACGCGCCGCCACCCAAGGCGACGGCGCCGGCCAGCACCAGGGCACAGGCGGTCCGAATCGGTTTCGACATCGCGCCGTGCTGCACTCTTCCCTCCCCCTGACTGCGGTAGTTGCGCCGGATCCTACTTCGGCGCACCCGCGACCCGGGCTCGCGCAAGCCCCCGGGGGCAACCGTCGCTGGTCTCAGAAACTGTTCGCCAGCAGCGCGTACTCCGCGGCGACCTTCTGTCGCACGTCGGGTTCCTTATCACTGGTGACGACTCCGACGTATCTCTTGTACGCGACGTAGCACCGGTACTTGTACTCCCGATCCGGGTCGCCTTTGCTGTTGAGCTGCAGGCACTTGGCGCCGGGGACGTCTTTGGGCGCGCCAAGCGAGTCGTAGTGCGCGCCTTCGCTCTCCAACAGGCCGGTGACCAGCTTCTGCGCCGCCGCCGCGTCGCGGGTGCGAGCGACGTAGCTGTCGTCCAGCAGGCCGATGTGGTCCACGCCGGTCTCCTCGACCAGGCGCAGGTGAACGGATTCGTCGTCGGCGCGGTGCACGGTGTGGTAGCCGCCGTAGACGGCGAAGGTCACCGGGTCGGGCGCGCGGTTCTTGCGGTCGGCGACCGCGACGCGGGCGAGCAGGTCATCCGGGTCGGTCTGCAGGGTGTCGAGCTTCTCCACCGGTGTCGGGGTGAACTTGTCCAGCTGCGCGACCTGGGCGGCCAGAGTCTTGTCGACCCACTTCACCAGGTCGTCGCCGTCCGCCTTGGGACGCTGGATGAACAAGGAGATGACGAATTCCTTGTGCGCCAGGAAGGCGCCGACGGTGGGAACGCCCGGCCGCCAGTGGATGTAGGCGTCGGGATACTTCGTCGAGGACAGTTTCCGGTTGTCCGGCGAGACGGCGATGTCGACGTCCTCGAGTTCGCGCGCGGCGAGCTTCGCGGTGGCCTCGTCGGGAAAGCGGAACACGGCGTTGGTGACCGCGGTGGCTTCCGGCGCCGGATTGGTTTGACCGGTGGGGTCGGGACGGTCGGCGCCGCTGGCGGCGTATCCCACGACCAGCTTGCGGTTGTCGAAGACCGGCCTGGACACCTTGGCCACGAAGTCGAGCGCCTGCTCGGCGTCGGCGACTACGGTGCTGCCGCGACCGACTTTCAGCAGGGGGTCGATACGCACGGTGGGGACCACCGCGTCCGACATCCGCATGCCTTCCAGCAGTGCGCCTTTGCCCGCGGAATCCTGCTTGTACTCGTGCTTGTCGGTGGGATAGGTGCCGACTTCCAGCATGCGCACATCGATCTCGCCCGCAGTCGGCGTTCCCTGCACGCCGGCGCAACCGGCCAGCATCCCTGCCAATGCCAGGCAAGACGCCGTGAGCGCGATGCGTTGCGTCCGAACCATCTCAGGCCCCTCGTTCCTCCCGTTGCTGACACTGAAGTTACCCGACGGACGCCGGGGAGGGGGACCGATGCCGTTGGTCTTGCAATACCCTTGTCGGTGTGGCGACGACCTTGCACTGCACCTCCGGTGGAGGCCGATCCCGGTGAAGGATCGGCAGGTCGAGGTCGTCGTAGGCAGCCACGCCGTGGCCGCGGTCGCGGGCGCGGTCGTCGTCGTCGCACACCGCAAGCCCGGTAGGCCGACCCCGGACTCGCCCGCCGTCGCCGCCCTCGAATCGCTGGCCGAACTGGTACGCGATGCGACCGACCGCGAGCCGGGCGGCCCCGGCGCCCTGGTGGCGCGGGAGGCGACGCGCTGGCTGATGAAACATGCCGAGCGGATCAGCCCCGGCGAACCGATCGACTTCGGCATTCTCTCCGCCGCCGAGAACGGGGGCGTGGCGATCTTCCTGCACGGGGCGGTCACCGCCGTGCTGGCCGGTGACGGCGCAATCGAGCGATACCGCGGCAGCGACGCGGCTTTCACCGTGGATCGGGTCGCGGCCGTGCCCGCGCGGGCGGCGGCGTTGTTCGTCGACGACGCGAAAGGCCGCATTCCCGATCTGCCACCCGAGCGTGGCATCGGCAGGCTGGTCGAGGGCGTCGCCCAGGCGGGTGGCGCGATCGTGTGGTCGGAAGGCGCCCGCACGAGTGCGCCGGCGAACGACGGGGAGCCCCGTGCCGTGGGCGCGCATCGCCGCTCGGAGACGCCGCCGCCGACGGCGCGCGTCGAGCCCGACCCGCCCACCGAGTCGGTGCGTCGGGAGCGGCCCGCGCCGCAACCGCAGCCCATGGCCGGGCGGCCGCGGTACCCGACCGCGCCGTCGACCGCCATGCTCGACGCGGAGGCCGAGCAGACGCCGATCGATCCGCACCACGCGCCCACCCAGCTGGGCGGCACCAATCCCGCGCCGCGACCCGACCCGGACCTGCAGCGCAGGCTGGAGGCGACGGCCAAAGCGACCGCGCTGACCGTCAAGGTGATGGGGTTCAAATGCGCGCGAGCGCATCCGAGCGATCCGAGGGCGGCGTTCTGCACCGTCTGCGGTATGCCGGTCGACCAGACCCAGGCGCTGATCGAGGTGGTCCGCCCGCCGCTGGGCATGCTGATCCTCGACGACGGCATGACCTACATGCTCGCCGCGGACGCGGTGATCGGGCGCGATCCGGAGCGTTCGCCCGCCGCGGAGAGCGGACTGGTCCCGCTGCGCGTCGACGACGCCTCCGGCGGTATGTCCCGCGCCCACGCCGAGATCCGGCTGGTCAACTGGGATGTGACGGTGGTGGACTGCGGTTCGACCAACGGCACCCGCACCCGTCTGCCGGGCTATCGGGACTGGGTGCGCTTGGCGCCGCGGCAATCCATGGTGCTCCTGCCCGGCACCGAGATCATGCTGGGCAACCGCGTCCTGCGCTTCGAACTGGCCGCCCCGCCGCCGTTCGGTCGCTGAACCCCCGCGTCACGAATAGCGGGCGGCGCAGACACTCTCGCCGTTCAGGACTCCGGCGCGAAACGCCTCGACCCGGGAGAAACCGCTGGGCACGGTCTTGCCTTGGGCGTCGCTCGCCGCCAAGCCGTCGGTGAGCAGGCCCGAGACCGCCTCGTCGAGATCGCCCGCGGCGAGTTTGATATCGCCCTCGCTGACCGGCCGCCCGGATTCGGCGAGCTTGCCGGTGACCACGCCGGACAGACAGGCCGCGCGCAGCCCGGTCTTGGCGCCCACCAGGCTCTCACCGCGGTTCTGCTGGACGGCCAGGGTGTAGCGGGAGATGAACACGACGTAGCCGTTGTAGTCGCCGGTCACCTTGAGCGGCAACGGGTCGTCGGTGCCGGAGCTGGACATGCCTCGCTCCGCGAGTGCGGGAATGTCCGTGGCGATCGTGTTCTTCGCGGGGCAATACGACACCGGTTCGGTGACCACGCCGTCGCGGCATTCGATCTTCGCCCGGGAGTAGTCGTAGGTCGGCTCGTCGTCGATCGGCAGAATCGCCCGGAGGGCCTTGGTGAGTTCGATCAGGGTTTCCTTCGTGATCGGGTACTCGCCGCGTCCGGTGTCGTCGCTGAAACTCTGCGGCAGATTGGCGCGGCGCCGGTCGATCTCGTCCTGATCGATGCCCTTGCATCCCTTGGGACCGTCGGTGAAACCGATCTGCACCGCGGTGACCCGTTCGAACGCGGAGCCGTGCACGCTCTCCGGGTCGTCCGGGTCGGAGTCACGGATGGCGACGGTGGCCGCGAGCACCGTGTTGAGTCCGTCGGACGTGTTGATCGTGAAGTGCCTGGCCTTGCCCTCGGCCACGTGGCGCATGAACGCGCCCGCGAAGCAATCCGCCTGTTGTTCCTTGACGATCACCGGGGTTTTCGGAGCGACGATCTTGGCCATCGTCTGTACCGCGTGCCCGTACTCGTGCGCGAGCACCATCACCACGGACATCTTCCCGAAGGTCTCCTCCATGGTGGGAAGCAGCACCGACCGATCCCAGCCGATGGAATTGTCCAACCGGCAGTAGGCGGCGTTCACCAAGCGGTAGGTGGTCTCCTTGCAGAACTCGACCGACTCCGGGCGCCCGGCCTTCGCGCTCCAGGACAGCAGCTTCTCGACCGGCTTGAACTCGCCCTGGAACTCCTTGCCGAACTCGCCGCGCCAGTAGGTCTGGATGTCGTCGACGGCGTTGAGCGCCAGCGTGTCCACGGCGCCGCCGTCGCCGTTGGTCGCGGTCAGCGTGCTGTCCGGGACGCCGGTGCGCGGACCGCTCGGACCGCTGGTGGTGGGCAGTCCGGCGACCTTGAACGGATCGTCGTAGATGGAGACGGCCCGGCCGTCGACCACTCGGATGCAGCCCCCGGCCAGCACCAGAATGCTGAGCAACGCCGCAACCAGCGCGCTCGCTCGGACTCTCGGCAAGGCTCCCCCTCGTCGGCCGGTACAGCGTTCACATCGGTGGCCGGATCGGGGCATATGGCGCATCGGGGGCACCGCCGATGTCCGGGTGATGGAATAGTATCCGCTGCATGTCTTCACCGGGGGCGCAGACCATCACCGTGCGCCATGATGGAAACGAACGAGTATTCGATTCGAGCCAGCAGGTCACGATGGGCCGCGCGCCGGAGGTGACGCTGTTCGTCGACAGCCCGCTCGTTTCGCGTGTGCACGCGACGCTGGCCTGGCAGGGCAGCGCCTGGGTGTTGACCGACAACAGAAGCACCAACGGGGTGTTCGTCGACGCGCGCAGGCTGACCCAGCCGGTGTCGATCGACCGTCCCACGCAGGTCCGGCTGGGCGACGCGATCAGCGGCCCGCTGTTGCACCTGCTGCCGGCGAACCCGCAGCCACCGCAACGGCCTTCCGTGCGCCCGCCGCAACCGGCCCCCCAACCGGTCCCGCAGCCCGGTCCGCCGCCGCACGCGGCCCACCGGCCCGCGCAGCAGTTCCAGCGGCCGCCCTACCCGCCGCAGCAGGACGCGCCCGCGCCCGCGCTGAACGTCAACATGACGACCAGGGCGGACACCTCGAACATGCCGCCGGTGCGGGCCAGGGCGAGCACGGCGCCCATCGCCCGCGGCGATCGGATTCCCCAGACCGGCCTGAGCATCGGTCGCACCACCGACAACCAGATCGTCGTCAACGATCCGCTGGCCTCCCGCAAACATGCCCGCCTGCTCTCCTCCGCCGAAGGCCTGACCATCGAGGACCTCGGCTCGGCGAACGGCACGTTCGTCAACGGGCACCGTCAGCAACGGGCGGTGCTGCGCGAGCGGGACATCATCACCATCGGCAACGTCGACTTCGTCGTGCAGCAGGGCGCTCTGGTGCACCGGCAGAAGCCGGTCGCCGAGCAAGGTCTGGCGGTGCACGGCGTCGGCTTCACCGTCGAGGGCAACAAGCAGCTGCTCGTCGACGTGAACATGTCGGCCAGCCGGGGGACGCTCACCGCGCTGATCGGTCCCTCGGGCGCGGGCAAGTCGACGCTGTCGCGCCTGATCGCGGGCACCACCCGGCCTTCGGGCGGCGTGGTCACCTTCGAGGGGCGCAATCTGCATGCCGAGTACGAGGCGCTGCGCTCCCGCATCGGCATGGTGCCCCAGGACGACGTGCTGCACCGCCAGCTCACGGTGCGCCAGGCGCTCGGATTCGCCGCCGAGCTGCGGCTGCCGAGAGACAACAGCAAGCAGGACCGGCAGAAGGTCATCGACGGTGTGCTGCAGGAGCTTTCGCTCACCGAGCACGCCGACACCAGAGTCGACCGGCTGTCCGGCGGTCAGCGCAAGCGCGCCTCGGTGGCGCTGGAACTGCTGACCGGTCCCTCGCTGCTCATCCTGGACGAACCGACTTCGGGCCTGGATCCGGCACTGGACCGGCAGGTCATGGTGATGCTGCGGGAACTGGCCGACGCGGGCCGCGTGGTGATCGTGGTGACCCACTCGGTGGCGCACCTGGACATGTGCGATCAGGTGCTGCTGCTCGCTCCCGGCGGCAAGACCGCTTATTGCGGCAACCCGGCCGGTGTCGGCGCGGCGCTGGGTACCAGCGATTGGGCGGAGATCTTCGCCAACGTCGCGGCCAACCCGGATCAGGCGTTCGCCGCCTATCGCTCCCGGCAGGCGTTCGCGCCGCCACCCCCGCCGCCCGTCCAGCCGTACGGGTCCGCGGGCAGTCCGCCGCAATCCAGTCGCGGCAAACAGTTCTCGACGCTGGCGCGCAGGCAGGTCCGGCTGATCCTGGCCGATCGCGGTTATCTGACATTCCTGGTGCTCCTGCCGTTCATCCTCGGCGGGCTCTCGCTGGTGGTGCCGGGGAAGAACGGTTTCCAGCGCGGCGCGCTGAAAGCGCTACCGGATGGCACATTCGTGCCCGAAGGCGGCAGTGAGACACAGCAGTTGCTTGTGGTGCTGATTCTGGGCGCCTGTTTCATGGGCTCCACGCTCACGGTGCGCGATCTGGTCGGTGAACGGACGATCTTCCACCGTGAACGCGCGGTGGGGCTGCTGCCTTCGGCATACCTGCTGGCGAAGATCGCCGTCTTCAGTTTCACCGCGCTGCTGCAGTCGGCGGTCCTGGTGGGCATCGTGCTCGCGGGCAAGAAGCGCCCGGGCGAAGGAGCGGTGCTGGCTTCCGGCAGCGCGGAGTTGTACATCGATATCGCGCTGACCGCGATCTGCTGCGTGGTCGTCGGCCTGCTGTTGTCGTCGCTGGCGAAGTCGAACGAGCAGGTGATGCCGCTGCTGGTGGTGGCCATCATGTGCCAGCTGGTGATGGCGGGCGGCCTGATCCCGGTCACCGGCCGGGTGGTGCTGGAGCAGGTTTCCTGGCTGTTCCCGGCCCGGTGGGGGTACGCGGCCGGTGCGTCGACGGTGAACATTCGCGAACTGTTCCTCAACGCGCAGCCCGACACGCTCTGGCAGCAGAAGCCGGAGATCTGGGCGCTGGACATCGGCGCGCTGTTGCTGATCACCTTGGTGCTGGCGATCCTCACTTGGCGCCGGTTGCGTCTGAAGAAGTCGGCCGCGTGACGCGGTCGGCGCGAATCACGGGCGGCGCCCCGCAGCGCGGAGGCGGCGCCGGACGGGTGACGACGAGCATCTCGGCCGCGAACCGGGCACACTTATGCCTGTGACGGTGCGAGTAGGGGCAGTGCATCTCGGCTGGGATGTGGTGTCCGTGGCAGCCGGTGGCGGTGGCGTTCCCATCCGGCCGGTACAGGTGGAGGGGATGTGGACGCCGCCGGCCTATCTGCTGGCGGATTCGTCGGGCCGGCTGCACACGGCGGGCGTGGAACGCAACCGGCCGGATCTCGGGATGGCGATCGCCGACGTGCGCGACATCCTGGGACATCCGCAGATCGTGGTCGCGGGCGCGACATGGCCCGCCGAACTGGTCTTCCGTGCGCGCATGTACAACCCGCTCGCCGAGATCGGCAAGCACTTGCGCGGCAAGCCGGACCTGGTGGCGTTGCCCTTCCCGGACAACTGGCCGGACGAGAAGGTCGAGATCTACGCGGCGATGGTGGAACAGCTCGACGTCGTGGTGGAGCCGCTGCCGGAGAGCGTGGCGTTGTCCGGTTACGTCCGCGCGCTCGGGCTGGTGCACCCGCCGGACCGGGCCAGGCCGCAGGGCCTCGGCGCGACAGGGGTGTACTCCGACGGCCGCAGCATGCTGGTGGTCGCGGTGCACGGCGACGACGAGCAGCCCACCGAGTCGGTGGACGTCCCGGTGGACGCGGAGGCCATGCGGGATGCCCGGTCGGCCGACGACGTGGTGATCGAGGTCATGGCGGCCGCCCGTTCGATCGGCGCGGACACCTCGACCGTTTTGTTGTCGGGCAACGTGCGCTTCAACGACGCGTTGCGCCTGGCCTTCCAGAATCATCTGGGACACCGGCTGCAAGTGGCCGACCATCCGATGCACGCGCTCGTCCTGGGCGCGGCGCACCTGCTGGTGAGCGACACGGAGGCGGGTGAGCCGGAGGAGGCGGGCAGGCACGCCGACCCCGTGGCCGCTCCGCAGCGCCCGGCGGACGCCCGGCCGCAGGCCGAGTACGCGCCGCAGCCACCGGCGCCGGCGCAAGCAGCGCCGCCGCAACCGGCGGACGCGGGGCCGCGCCGGCCGGAGCATCCGGCGCCGCGGCCGGTGCCCGGCGTGCAGTACGGGCCGGGCTACCCCACGCGGCCCGACGAGGAGACGACCCGGATCGGGCGCGACGAAGCGCCGCGCGGTCTCCCGCCGAACCTCGCCGAACTGGGCAGCCGCTTCACCCGGCCGCCGAGCGCACCCGAGGATCAGGCCGGTCCGCCGTCCGGGCCGCCCGGTGGACCGGTGCCGCCGCTCGGTCCGCGGCCGCCCTACCCGGGAGCGGCGGAACCGCAGTCCTACCCCGGCCAACCACGCCAGGGCGCCTGGCAGGACCAGGGCGCCGAGTCCGAGGACGAGGAGCGGCACCGCAAAGGCAAGCTCTGGAACAAGATGAAGGGCAACTTGTTCGGCGCCAATACCGTCGTGGGGGCGATGGCGCTGGCCGTGGTCGCGCTGCCATCCGGTAATCACCAGGTGCAGCCGACGGCGCAGCCGGTCGTCCTCGACGCGGGATCGGTCGTCGCCGAACAGGCGGGCGAGGCCGAGCCGGTCGCGTGTCCAACTGCTCCCTACGCGATCACTCGGCCCAAACCGGGCGTCACCACCGCACGCGGCGACCAGCGGGAAGCGCAGGAAAGCTCCGCGGAGTGCGGGCGGCCGGACGCCGACACGCTGCGCTACCTGATCCCCGGACCGCCCGGCGCGATCGACTTCGGACCCCCGATCGAGACCTGACGCGATTTCTTCCCGCGATACCCCACTGGTATCGTGGCTCGTCGGCGTGCGGAACGCCCGGTCGAACCCTGTGGATCGCCCGGACGTCCACCGAGGCCCGGGTCTCCACCGGCCGCCGGGAACACCTCGACCGCACGCCTGGCCGGCAACACCGACGACAGACAGGGAAGCACTGTGCCTACGTACAGCCCCAAGGCGGGTGACGTGACCCGTAAGTGGTACGTCATCGACGCCACTGACGTAGTGCTCGGCCGTCTCGCCGTCCAGGCAGCGAATCTGCTGCGTGGCAAGACGAAGCCGACCTACGCCCCGCACGTCGATGGTGGCGATTTCGTCATCATCATCAATGCCGACAAGGTCGCCATCAGCGGCAACAAGCGGCAGGACAAGCTGATCCACCACCACTCCGGGCACCCGGGCGGCCTCAAGTCGCGGACCGTCGGTCAGGTGTTGGAGACCCGTCCCGACCGGCTCGTGGAGAAGGCCGTCAAGGGCATGATCCCGAAGAACAAGCTCGGCAACGCGATCGCGGGCAAGCTGAAGGTGTACGCGGGCCCGACGCACCCGCACGCCGCCCAGCAGCCCATTCCGTTCGAGATCAAGCAGGTGGCCCAGTGACCGCTCCCGAGGAATTCAACGAGGACTACGTCGAGGAATTCGACGCTGCCGAGGCTGTCGAGGACGGTGCGGGCTACGAGGACTCCGAGGTCTCGGCGTCCTACACCCCCGTCGTGATCGATCGCCCGGTGCAGACCGTCGGCCGCCGCAAGGAGGCCGTCGTGCGCGTGCGCCTGCTGCCCGGCTCCGGCAACTTCGTGCTCAACGGCCGCACCATCGAGGACTACTTCCCGAACAAGGTGCACCAGCAGCTGGTCAAGTCGCCGCTGGTCACCGTCGAGCGCACCGAGTCCTTCGACGTGCACGCCCGCCTGGTCGGCGGCGGCCCGTCCGGCCAGGCAGGCGCCCTGCGGCTGGCCATCGCCCGCGCGTTGATCGAGGTCACCCCGGAGGATCGTCCCGCCCTCAAGCGGGCCGGCTTCCTGACCCGTGACCCGCGCGCCACCGAGCGCAAGAAGTACGGTCTGAAGAAGGCGCGTAAGGCGCCGCAGTACTCGAAGCGCTGATATCGGCAACGTCGACCTTTCGCGTCCGGCATCCTCGCGGTGCCGGACGCGGTACGGTCGACGCGGCAGCTGTACGAGAGCAGGCTCCCAGCGAACAGCTGGTCGCCTGCTCTCGCGCTGTATGAAGACAGGGCGTTCGCGGGGCCTTCGTGGTGCACGGGCCGGTGCCTCCCGGGCCGACGCCCACGCCACAGATCACACCAATGAGGGGCGAGGTATGGGACGGTTGTTCGGCACCGACGGAGTCCGCGGGCTTGCCAACGAGTCGCTGAGTCCGGAGCTGGCGTTGCGCGTGTCCGGTGCGGCCGCGCAGATCCTGAGCCGGGGCAAAAAGCGTGCGCTCGCGGTGGTCGGCCGCGATCCGCGTGCCAGCGGGGAGATGCTCGAGGCCGCCGTGACCGCGGGGCTGACCGCGGCGGGCGTGGATGTGCTGTCGGTGGGGGTGCTGCCGACGCCTGCGGTCGCCTATCTCACCGGTTTGTACGACGCGTGTCTCGGCGTGATGATCTCCGCCTCACACAACCCGATGCCCGATAACGGGATCAAGATCTTCGCCGCGGGCGGGCACAAACTCGACGACGCGATCGAGGACCGGATCGAGGCGCTGGTGGCCGCCCAGGCGCCGTTCCGCCCGACCGGCGCTGGCATCGGACGGGTACGCAGCGCGGCAGGCGCGCGCGATCAAGGGCTCACCGTCCCGGATCAGTACAGTCTCGCGGGCACCCACGAACGCTATGTGGAACACCTGGTCGAGGCGACCGGCCAGGACCTGTCCGGGCTGACCGTCGTGGTCGACTGCGCGCACGGCGCCGCCGCCGAGGTGGGGCCCGCCGCCTACCGCGAGGCGGGGGCCACGGTGATCGCGATCAACGCAGAACCCGACGGGCTGAACATCAACGACGGCTGCGGCTCGACCCATCTCGACCAGGTGCGGGCCGCGGTGGTGGAGCACGGCGCCGATCTCGGTCTCGCGCACGACGGCGACGCCGACCGCTGCCTGGCCGTCGACGCCTACGGCAATGTGGTGGACGGCGACGCGATCCTCGCGATCCTCGCCCTCGCCATGCACGAGGCGGGCGAGCTGGCCAAAGACACCTTGGTCGCCACGGTGATGAGCAATCTCGGCCTGCACATCGCCATGCGCGCGGCGGGAATCACCCTGCGCACCACGGCCGTCGGCGACCGCTACGTGCTCGAGGAATTGCGGCGCGGCGGCTACACCCTCGGCGGCGAGCAGTCGGGGCACGTGGTGTTCCCGCGATACGGCACCACCGGCGACGGCATCCTCACCGGCTTGCGCCTGATGGCGCGGATGGCGCAATCCCGGCGCACCCTGGCCGATCTGGCCGCCGTGCTGCAAACCGTGCCACAGATCCTGGTGAACGTGCCGGTCAGCGACAAATCCGTGGTCGCGCGCGCCCCTGAGATCCGCGACGCGGTGCTGGAGGCGGAGCGGATACTCGGCGACTCCGGGCGCGTGCTGCTGCGACCCAGCGGCACCGAGGAACTGGTGCGGGTAATGGTGGAGGCCACCGATCCGGCGCAGGCGCGCCAGCTGGCGGACGATCTCGCCAAACGGGTCGCTGGGGTGTGAGTCCGGCCGCACCTCCGCCGAGAACGGCGGATGCCCGGTCATCCCCGAAATCCGTTTGCGCCTCAGCGTTCTCGCGCGTTGAGTCGAGGTCATGACGATCTTGACAGTGCCCGAACTGGAGGGCGAGCAGACGCGGTTGCGACCCTTCACAGACGCCGACGCCGACAGCGTCGTCGAGGCCGGACAGGACCCGGCGATTCCCTTGAACACCACCGTAGTCGCCCACGGTGATCACCTCGATGCTCGCGCATTCATCCAACGCCAGCACCGACGAGCGATCAACGGCGAGGGATGGTCGTTCGCGATCACCGACCCCGCAACCGATACCGCCGTGGGGCAGATCGGGTTATGGCGTCGAAATATCGACCACGGCAGAGCCTCGGTCGGGTATTGGGTTCTTCAGCGCTACAGACGCCACGGGTACGCGACCCGCGCACTGCGCGTACTCAGTTCCTGGGCCGCCACCCACGACGGAATCTCCCGGCTCGAGCTGTTCGTCGAACCCGCGAACGAAGGGTCCTGGCGAGCCGCCGAAGCAGCCGGATACGAACGGGAAGGGCTGCTGCGCCGATGGCAGAAGGTGGACGGCGCGCCACGAGACATGTACATCTACGCACTTCTGCCCTGATCCTGCGAGAACAACCGGGTGCCTGAATCCTGGACGGCCTGGACGGACAGCGGCCGGGTCGCGACGGTCGTGGTCAATGGGTTTCGGTGAGTACCCCCGCGTTCATGTGCCAACGCCGGGTCGCGTGGACCGTGTCGAGCATGCGGCGGTCGTGGGTGACGAGGAGCAGTGTGCCGGTGAAGGATTCGACGGCCTGCTCCAGCTGTTCGATGGCGGGAAGGTCCAG
This sequence comes from Nocardia sp. CY41, assembly GCF_009829325.1. GTDB lineage: Bacteria > Actinomycetota > Actinomycetes > Mycobacteriales > Mycobacteriaceae > Nocardia. Next base: position 187,496 of record NZ_VUOS01000005.1, on the reverse strand, counting down.
GTGGTTGGTCGGCTCGTCCAGCACGAGCAGGTTTACCCCGCGGGCCTGGAGCAGGGCGAGCGCGGCGCGGGTGCGTTCGCCGGGGGAGAGGGTGTCGCACGGGCGCAGCACGTGCGGGCCACGCAGGCCGAATTTCGCCAGCAGAGTGCGCGTCTCCGCCTCCGGCCACTCCGGGAGTTCGGCGCCGAAAGTGTCGGCCAGCGCGGCGGGACCGCGGAACAGTCCACGCGCTTGGTCCACCTCGCCGATCCGGACGCCGGAGCCCAGGCTCGCGCTTCCACTGTCCGGCAATAGTTTTCCCAGTAACAGCGCCAGCAGCGTGGACTTGCCCGAGCCGTTCGCCCCGGTGAGCACGATGCGGTCCGCCCAGTCCACCTGGGTGGTGATCGGGCCCAGCGTGAAGTCACCCCGGGTGACCCGCGCCTGGGACAGTGTCGCCACCACCGAGCCGCTGCGCGGGGCCGCGGCGATGCTCATGCGCAGCTCCCATTCCTTGCGTGGCTCCTCCACCACCTCGAGTCGTTCGATGCGGCGCTGGGTCTGCCTGGCCTTGGCCGCCTGCTTCTCGGTGGATTCGGCGCGCATCTTGCGGCCCGCCTTGTCCGAGTCCAGTTTCCTGGGATCGCGCGCCTTGCGGCGTGCGTTGCGGACGCCGTGTTCGAGCCAGTTGCGCTGCATCTGGGCGCGGGTCTCCAAGCCCGCTTTCGTGTCGGCGTACTCCTCGTAGGCTTCCCGGGCGTGCCTGCGCGCGATCTCGCGCTCCATCAGGTACGACTCGTAACCGCCGTCATACCACCCGACCTGCTGCTGAGCGAGATCCAGTTCCACGATGCGATTCACGGTGCGCGCCAGGAATTCCCGGTCATGGCTGATCACCATCAGCGGCACCCGCACGCCGGCGACGAATTGCTCCAGCCGGGCCAGCCCGTCCAGATCCAGGTCGTTGGTCGGCTCGTCCAGCAGCAGGATGTCGAAGCGCGACAGCAGGACCGAGGCCAGCCCGGCGCGGGCGGCCTGGCCACCGGACAAACCGGTCATCGGGGTGTCCAGGCCACTCGGCAGACTGTCGGCGAGGCCCAGATCGGCGGCGACCTCATGGGCGCGCTGGTCCAGGTCCGCGCCGCCGAGGGCGAGCCAGCGTTCCAGTGCGGGGGAGTATTCGTCCGGCCCGCCTTCGGCGAGGCGCTCGGCCGCAGCGTCCATCGCTCGCTGCGCCTCGGTGACACCGGTCCGGCGCCCGAGGAATTCGAAGACGCTCTCGCCGCGCACCCGCTGCGCCTCCTGGGCGAGATAGCCGACCGTCGCGTCCGGGGGACTGAGCGTGATGCTGCCCGTGGGCGAGTGCCGGTCGGCGAGCATGCGCAGCAGGGTCGACTTGCCCGCGCCGTTCACGCCGACCAGGCCGATCACGTCGCCCGGCGCGAGGGTCAGGTCGAGGTCGGCGAACAGCGTGCGCTCGCCGTAAGCGGCCGACAGGCCGCGGGCATGCAGAGTGGTGCTCACCAGCACGAGTCTGCCGTGCTCGGGGTTGCACCCTGAGGTCGGCCCCGGGAGAAATCAGGGTCGGAATCGGTCGTCGGGCCGATGGCGAGGCCCGTGGTGGCGGGCAGAGTGGAACTCGTAGCGATCACCGCACGAGAGGGAAGACCAATGACCGCCCCCACCCGCCGTTTCACCCGCTCCACCCACGACAAGTGGATCGCAGGCGTCTGCGGTGGCATCGCCGAGTACCTCGGCTGGAACGCCAACGTCGTCCGGCTGCTGTTCGTGGTGTCGTGCCTGCTGCCCGGTCCGCAGTTCGTCCTCTACCTGGTGCTGTGGCTGCTGATGCCGAAGAAGTGAACTCGGGGGCTGCGTGGAGCCCGCGCGGGTGTCAGGATGGAACGATGCCGCTGTGGCGGCATCGCGCCAGCGCACGAGTCCTGCTGAGGAGGAGTCATGATCACCTCGAGCGAATTCCCCGGTCTGGATATACCCGGCATCGACGCGTCCTCGTCCCTCGGCGGACTGGGTGCGATCGAACTGCAGCACCCGACCCAGGACATCGACGGCGACGGCACCCTGGACACCATCACCACCACGGGTGACGAGGCGATGCAGGTCTGGACCGACTACGACCACGACGGCTTCGCCGACCACGTCACCGTGGTGGAGAAGGACGGCGACTACGCCGCATGGGAATTCCACCGCCACCCCGACGGCACCTCCGAATGGGTCCGCACCGACCGCGGCCGCATCGGCAGCTGACCGTCTCCGCGCGAGTGGAATTCGGGGGAACCGAGTGTCGGCGTGTTGCGTCGAAGGAAGTACGGCGGCAATCGGCGCGAACGAGTTTCGCGCCGCGCGATGACACTGTGAAGAGGGAGGGGAAACGTGGGCGGGTCGGAAATGGTCGGCGTCCGCACGGGGGAATTGGGTGCGCTGGGCAGCGACTATCGAAGATCGGCGGACGCGGTCCGCGATCAGGCGAAGCGAGTGGCCGACCATCTGTTCGGCAGTGGCGGCGAGGCGGGCCGGAACTACGGGCCGCAGGGCATCACGGTGCATCAAGGGCTGCAACGGATCGGCGCGTGGCTGCGGAATTGGAGTGACGCCACCACCGCCACCGCCGACGCGCTGGGAGCAGCCGTGGTGGTCTATGCCGAGACCGACCGGCAGCGCGCGTCCGAGACGAACAAGTCATGAGACCGCCGAACGACCTGTGCTCGCACCGGCGGCGCCACACCTTCGAGGAGTCGGGATCATGACTATTTCCTGGCACGGCAAGGCGATCGACGCACTCTTGGACGAGGGCAGCGCCGGACTGCAGTACTGGATCGAGTTCATGCCGCTGTACGAGGCGGCGTTCGGCGGCAACGGCGGCCGGGGTGACCTCGGCACGCTGCTGGCGAGGTACGACGAGCAGCGCGGCACCCGGCTGGAGAAGCTCGAGCAGGCGGGCGAGGCGCTGAAAGTCGCTCTCGCCGAAGTGGATCGGCAATGGGACGCGCAGCAGGGCTACACCCGGCGGCTGCCCGAGTTGTGGCAGGGCACGGCCGCCGCCGCCGCGCTCGACATGCTCGGCAAACAGTCGGTCCTCGCCGACGAGGACCGGCAGCATGCCAGGGCGGCCATGACCGTGATCGCCGATCTGGCGAACGCGCTGCGCTCGGCGGTGGCCGCGAAGGCATTCGCCACCCGGGAATTGCTGGAGGGTCCGGTGGGCGGCGGCAAGGCGGTGAAGATCGACGGAAAGACTCCGGACGAGGTGAAAGTCATCGTCGACGTGCACAAGGCGCGGGAATGGATCAGCGCGGAACAGGTGCGCGAACTCGGCCGCATATTTCCCGCGCTGGCCGTGCCGGAGGACAAGATCAACAAAAGTGTGCTCGGTTTCCTCAACTCCGACAGCAAGAATTTGCTCACCGGCGCGTACGGCGATCGGGTGCGCAGCGTCACCGAAGAGTGGCTGACCAAGACCTTCAAGCCGGACTTCGATCGCAAGCTGGCGTCCTACGTCGACGTCTGTTCCGAGGTCGATCGATTGTTCAAGGATCAGTACAAGAACCTCACGGACGCGTTGGCGCAACTGTCCGAACAGGCCTATCCGCGCCCGGAAGGCCCGTCGCAGACGCAGCCGGGTACACCGTCCGGCCCGGACAAGCCCCAGCAAACGAGTCTGCCTGGCACACCCGCGGCCACGCCGCTGGCGAGCACCGTGCCCGTATCGACCACACCGGCGACACCGAGCACGGTGGGGCCGGAGACGCCGACCACTCCCAGCACCCCGGCCACTCCCAGCACCCCGGCCACTCCCAGCACCCCGGCCACGCCGAGCACCCCGACGACGCCGAGCACCCCGACCACCCCGGCACCCAGGATGTCCGGGCTGGACGGGCTGGCCGCGCTCAGCCAGGTGGCACAGGAATTCGAGCCGCTGGCAACGGGTCTCGGTCGAGCGGTGGAGCAGGGCGTGGCCGCGCTGAGCGGCATCATCACAAGCGGAGTCGATGACGCGATCGAGAAGCTCATGCAGAGTATCGATCCGCAGAACGCCGAAGCCGACGATCAGAACAACGAAGAGCGAGCCGCAGAGCCGCACGCCGCGGCGGAATTCGACCTCGGCGGGAAGCATGTCGAGTTCGAGATGGGCCCGGACGGCCGGCTGAAATTGCTTCTCTCCGATGCCACGGGCGCGCGGCAGGAGTTCACCGTCGAGCTGAACGAACAGGGGATACCGGTCATCTCGATGGAGCAGAAAACCGATGACGCGCAGCCCTCGGCGCCTGCGGCCCCGGAGGCGCAGCGGAACGAGGAGCCTCCCGCGCCGGAATCTCAGGAGGAAGAGATATTGCCTGGTCCGGCCCCGCAATCCGACGCCGACGACGGTAGCTCCGGCCTGCCGGGCGGAACCCTGCCGGGCGCCCGTCGTGAGGAAGACGGCGAGCACTACCCGAAGCCGTTGCCGGACCGACGCGAGCCGGACCCCGACGCCCCGGTGGACGGCGGCGCGGAACTCGCCGAAGCAGGCCCGTTGGACGCGGATTTCGCCGAGGCGGGGCCGTTGTGAGCCCGGCGGCGACGAGTCCGCACACCGAATGAACAAGGAGGCGCAGCATGGTCGACTACGCCGAGGAAGCGAGGCAACTCGCCGCCGAGAACCAGCGCCGCATGTCGCTGCTCCTCGACGAGATCCAGGCGATCAACGAACAGACCGCGGCGACCGGCCGGGAGTTCGCCGACCGCCTGACCGCCGACATGGACGAGTTCTGGGCGACGCACGCCGAGAACCTCGTCAGGGCCGCCGCCGAGGCGGAGGAGCAGCGACGGCTGCAAGAGGAAGCGCAAGAGCAACATGCGGCCATCGCGCGATCGATGGCCGCACGTCGGGCGAATCGAACGGTGGCACCGGTCGACGAGGAGGACGAGGAGGCCGCTTTCTATCGACGCAAGAGCTGGCTGATCTGATCGGCACTCCGGATGTCGCGGGGCCGGGCTATCGCCGCAGCAGTGCGGCGAGCTGTCCGACCTTCAGCTTCGGTGGCTCCTTCTCCTGCGGGGCTTCCGGATCGACGACCGCGGTATGTGGAATGACCTCGTCGGGGTCGGCGAAGGCGCGGTAGGTCTTGTCGCCCGCCAGCGTGGCGAGCAGGTAACCGGCCAGCAGGGCGCGGGTGGTGCGCGCGGTCTTCGCTTCGTGCTTTCCCGCCCCCACGGCGGCGAGCACGCGACGGCCTTCGATGATGCCGTTGTGCGAGGCCTTGTCGATGGCGCGCAGGATCGCGGGACCGCCCCACGCGGTGGCCAGCGGGACGGCGTTGGAGCTGACCGAGGTGATGTCGGTCGCACCGGCCAGGATCAATGCCGGAATGTCCAGCTCGGGCGCGATGCCTTCGGCGTCGGGCGCCGTCGGCGCGGGGAACAGCGCCGCGACGGTGGCGACGTCGCGGCGGCTCGCCGCGATGACGGCGGCGCCCGCGCCCATGCCGTGCCCGGCCAGGGCCAGGCGCTCCGGATGCACACTGATCTCGCCGTCGCCGAGCCGCACGCCGGTGCAGATGTCGAGCGTGGTGAGCAGATCGGCGGCCAGTCCCAGATGTGACGGGATCGGCCCGCGCTCGGTATCGGGCGCGGCCGCCACGATTCCCCAGGAAGCGAGGTGTTCGAGCAGCGTGCGGTAGTGGCCCGCCCCGGTCAGCCAGCCGTGTCCGAACGCGACGGCAGGCAGATTCCGCCCCGTTTCGGGCGTGAACACCACCCCCGGCTGTCCGGCGATGGCCAGATTGCCTCGCAACACGCGGTGCGGGCCGCGGCTGGTCAGGGTGCTCAATAGCGATTTCACAGACGCCGACACGACGTGAACGTTATCCGATAAGTAGTGTGGTGAGCCATGTGCGGAATCGTGGGGTACGTCGGGTACCGAGACGCGCTCGGCGTCGTCGTTGACGCGTTGCGCCGCATGGAATATCGCGGCTACGACTCCGCGGGCGTGGCGATCCTGGACGGCGCGGGCACGCTGGCGGTGGAACGCAAGGCTGGTCGCCTGGCCAATCTGGAGGCCAAGCTCACCGAAACCGGGATCGATCGCTTCGTGGGCACCACGGGCATCGGACACACCCGCTGGGCTACGCACGGCGCGCCGACCGACCGCAACGCGCACCCGCATCGGGACGACAGCGGCAAGGTCGCCGTGGTGCACAACGGCATCATCGAGAACTTCGCTCCGCTGCGGCGCGAACTGGAGGACGCCGGGGTCGAACTGCACAGCGACACCGATACCGAGGTCGCCGTGCACTTGGTGGCCCGCGCGTACGCCCAGGGCCCGACCGCCGGTGACTTCGCGGCCAGCGCGCTGTCCGTCCTGCGCCGCTTGGAGGGCGCGTTCACGCTGGTCTTCACGCACGCCGACCACCCGGACATGATCGTGGCCGCGCGCCGATCCACACCGCTGGTGGTGGGCGTGGGCAAGGGTGAGATGTTCATCGCCTCGGACGTCACGGCGTTCATCGAGCACACCCGCGAGGCGGTCGAGCTCGGCCAGGACCAGGCCGTCGTGATCACGCTGGACAGCTACCGGGTCACCGACTTCGCGGGCGAGGAGGCGAGTTCGCGCCCGTTCACGATCGACTGGGACCTGGCCGCCGCCGAGAAGGGCGGCCACGACTACTTCATGCTCAAAGAGATCGAGGAGCAGCCCGCCGCGGTCGCGGACACCTTGATGGGGCATTTCAGCACCGACCGCGACGGCGCGGGCCGGATCGTGCTGGACGAGCAGCGTCTCGCCGACCAGGAGCTGCGCGATTTCGACAAGGTGTTCGTCGTCGCGTGCGGTAGCGCCTACCACTCGGGTCTGCTGGCGAAGTACGCCATCGAGCACTGGACGCGGCTGCCCGTCGAGGTCGAGCTGGCCAGTGAGTTCCGCTACCGCGACCCGGTGCTGGACCGTTCGACGCTGGTGGTGGCGATCTCCCAGTCCGGCGAGACCGCCGACACGCTGGAGGCGGTGCGCCACGCCAAGGAGCAGAAGGCGCGCGTCCTCGCGATCTGCAACACGAACGGCGCGCAGATTCCGCGCGAGTCCGACGCGGTGCTCTACACCAGGGCCGGGCCGGAGATCGGCGTCGCCTCCACCAAGGCGTTCCTGGCCCAGGTGACCGCGAACTACCTGGTCGGGCTGGCCTTGGCGCAGGCGCGCGGCACCAAGTACCCGGACGAGGTGGCCCGCGAGTTCGCCGAGCTCGAGGCGATGCCGAAGCTGGTGGAGCGCGTGCTGGAGACCGCGCCTCAGGTGCGGACCATCGCGCGGGAGCTGGCCCAGGTGCCGACGGTGTTGTTCCTGGGACGGCACGTCGGCTATCCGGTGGCGCTGGAGGGCGCGCTCAAGCTCAAGGAGCTGGCCTACATGCACGCGGAGGGATTCGCGGCGGGTGAGCTCAAGCACGGGCCGATCGCGTTGATCGAGGATGGTCTTCCGGTGATCGTGGTGATGCCGTCGCCGAAGGGGCGCGCGGTACTGCACTCCAAGCTGTTGAGCAATATCCGGGAGATCCAGGCCCGCGGCGCGCGCACCATCGTGATCGCGGAGGAAGGCGACGACACGGTGCGTCCGTTCGCCGACGACCTCATCGAGATTCCCAGCGCGCCGACGCTGTTCCAGCCGCTGCTGTCGACGATCCCACTGCAGATCTTCGCCGCCGAGGTGGCGCAGGCCCGCGGCTACGACGTCGACAAGCCCCGTAACCTGGCCAAATCCGTCACCGTGGAATAGCACGGCGGCCAAGGGCTCGTCCGGGACGACGGGCGTCGCGCGACGCTCGAGGCGGCCCGACAGCACCGCGAGCAGCAGCGCCACCAGGACCAAGCCGACGCCGACCCAGTTCGGTGAGGTGTAGCCGAAGCCGGCGGCGATCACCACCCCGCCGAGCCAGGCCGATACGGCGTTGCCGAGGTTGAAGGCGCCGATATTGACCGCGGAGGCCAGGGTGGGCGCGCCCGCCGCTTGGTCGAGGACGCGCTTCTGCAGCGGCGGAACGGTCGCGAACCCGAGCGCGCCGATCAACACCACCGTGACGGCGGCGGCGACTTTGTCGTGTGCGGTGACGGTGAACAGCGCGAGGACGAGGGCGAGCCCGCCTAGCGTGAGATACAGCATCGGCATCAGATGGCGGTCGGCGAACCTGCCGCCGATCAAGTTGCCCGCGAAGAAGCCGAGGCCGAACAGCACCAGCAGCCACGTGACCGAACTCTCCGCGTAGCCGGTGACCTCGGTCATCATGGGCGCCAGATAGGTGATCGCGGCGAACACGCCGCCGAAGCCGAGCACCGTCATCGCCATTGCCAGCAGCACCTGGGGGTTGCGGAACACCGCCAGTTCGGGGCGTAGCCCGGCGTTCGCCGCGACGGGCTGCCGTGGCACCAGCGCCGCGACGCCCACCAGACCGATCACCCCGATCAGCGCGACGAACAAGAAGGTCAGCCGCCAGCCGAAGTGCTGGCCGAGCAGCGTCCCCAGCGGTACGCCCACCACGGTGGCGACGGTGAGCCCGGTGAACATGATCGCGATCGCACCGGCGCGCCGGTCCGCGCTGACCAGGGTCCCGGCGACCACCGAGCCGATGCCGAAGAACGCGCCGTGGGCCAGCGACGCCACGATGCGCCCGGTGAGCATCAGTGCGAAGGTCGGCGCGACGGCGGACAGGACGTTGCCGACGACGAGCAGCGTCAGCATGCCGAGGAGCATGCGTTTGCGCGAGACCCGGGTGCCGAGACCGGTCATCAGCGGCGCACCCGCCACGACGCCGAGCGCGTAGCCGGTGACCAGCAGACCCGCGGTGGGGATGGTCACCGCGTAGGTGCCCGCGATGTCGGGCAGCAAGCCGACGACGACGAATTCCGTCGTGCCGATGGCGAATGCCCCGAGGGTCAGGGCGAGCAGTGCGAGGGGCACGGGAGCCTCCACAGTTGTTTGCGTCAGATCCTTACGGGCGTCCACAATAATTGCAGGCGCTCTTTAATTGCAAGCGCGGGCTATTGTTGACTCTGGCTATCCTGGAGGCACGAATCCCGACGCGAAGGAACGCCGATGACCGCGGATGCCGCCCTGACCGGCCTCGCCGATGGCTGGTACGCACTCTCGCTGCTGCACGACCGGATCGAGGCGCACATCGAGCGGGCCCTGCAAACCGGGCACGATCTGAGCGTTCGCGAGTACTCGCTGCTGGTGGTCCTCAGCCGCCAGCACGACGGGCCGGGCGGGCACCTACGGATGAACCAGGTCGCCGAGGCCGTGGTGCTGAGCCAGAGCGCCACCACCCGGCTGGTCTCCCGGCTGGAGGATCGCGGACTGCTTCAGCGTTACCTCTGCCCCGACGACCGTCGCGGCATCTACACCGACGTGACTCCGGCGGGCTTGGACCTGCTCGAGCAGGCCCGGCCCACGCACGATGCCGCACTCGCGGGCGCCCTCGGTCAAGCGGCCGCCAACTCGGAACTCGCTCCGCTCGTGGCCGCGGTCGAAGCGCTCAACACCAGTTCCGCCCGCGGTGCCCGGCCCCGGGAGTACCGCCCGGTGTGACGCGCGGCAGTTTCGGCGCGTTATTTCGCTATCGGACGGTGATCGTGCCGCGCATCTCCGGGTGCAAGGAGCAGAGGTAGCGATAGGCGCCGGGTGTGGTGAAGGTGTAGCTCCACTCACCTTTGTCGAAGATCGGGCTGTTGATGCCCATCGCCTTGTCGCCGATGCCCTGCACGGAGTGCGGGACCTTGTCGCCGAATTTCCAGGTGACCGTGTCGCCGACCTCGATGGTGACCTCGGCGGGCGAGAATTTCATGTCGTCCACGGCGATGGCGGCGGCGGCGGGCTTGCGCTCGCCGGTCTGTGGCGCGGTGGTGCTCGACCGGGCCGGCTTTCTCATGGTGGTGGCGGCCGAATCGGCTTCGTCGCCGCCGCAGCCGGACAGCAGCAGCGCGCCGGCCAGGGCGACTCCCGTGACGACGCGGACGGTCCTGGTGCGGCGGACGCTTGGCATGATGGCCAAGCGTAGTAGGCCACACCGACGGAGGGAGCGGCGATGTCCACGCAGCGGGGCTATTTCACCGTAGACGAGGTGCGCGCGGCGGAGGCCGAGTTGTTCACCCGGGTGCCGGACGGTGTGCCCATGCGTCGTGCGGCGCACGGTTTGGCGACGGTGGTCGCGGGCGAACTGCGGGAGCGCACCGGCGGTGTCGCTGGACGGGCGGTGACACTTCTGGTCGGATCCGGCGACAACGGCGGTGACGCGCTCTGGGCGGGTGCGCAGTTGCGCCGCCGCGGCGTCGCGGTCACCGCGGTCTTGCTCGATCCGCGGCGAGCGCACGCCGAAGGACTCGCGGCGCTGCGCAGAGCGGGTGGTCGAGTGGCGGACGACGTCGGTCACCCCGACCTGGTGATCGACGGTATCGTCGGCATCTCCGGTCGCGGGCCGCTGCGGCCGCGCGCCGCGGAAATCGTTGCGGCGCTGGAAGCCCCGATCGTCGCGGCCGACCTGCCCAGCGGCGTGGGCCCGGACACCGGCGCGATCGAAGGCCCGGCCGTCCGCGCGGACGTCACGGTCGCCTTCGGCGCCTACAAACCGGTGCACGCCCTCGCGGCGGCGCAGTGCGGCCGGATCGAATTGGTTCCCATCGGCTTACGTCTTCCGGAACCGGGTCTGGTCGCGTTGGAGCCGGCATCGATCGGCGCCGCGTGGCCGATCCCCGGCCCTGCCGACGACAAATACACGCAGGGCGTGACGGGCGTATGTGCCGGTAGCGCAACTTATCCGGGCGCTGCCGTGCTGTGCGCGGGCGCCGCCGTGGCGGCCACATCGGGGATGGTGCGCTATGCCGGGACCGCGGCCGCCGAGGTGCTCGATCACTTTCCGGAAGTGATCGCCACCGAGGAAGTCGCCGCGGCCGGTCGCGTGCAGTCGTGGGTCTTCGGTCCCGGCGCGGGCACCGGCCCCGACTCCAGGGAGCGTCTACGGGAAATCCTGGCCACCGACCTTCCGGTGGTGATCGATGCCGACGGCCTGACGCTGCTGTCCGCGCAGCCGGAACTGGTGCGCGACCGCGCGGCGCCGACGGTCCTGACTCCGCACGCGGGCGAGTTCGCTCGCCTCACCGGCCGGGAGGTCGGCCCCGACCGGGTGGCCGCGGTCCGCGACCTGGCCGAGGCCTGGCAGGTCACGGTGCTGCTGAAGGGCCGCGCCACGTTGGTCGCCGCCCCCGGCCGTCCCGTGCTCGTCAACGAGGCGGGTGGGTCGTGGGCGGCGACGGCGGGCGCGGGCGATGTGCTCTCGGGCATCATCGGAACGCTGCTGGCGGCGGGCCGGGATCCCGGTTGGTCGGCCGCCGCGGCCGCGCGAGTACACGCGCTGGCCGCGAACCTCGCCGCCCACGACGGGGCGCCCCAGGGAGCCCCCATCTCGGCGAGCGTCCTCGCCGCGCACGTCCGTCCCGCGATCGGCGTCCTGCGCGGCCTCGCCCACCCCTTCTGACCGGTTCGCGCGCTGAGCCGAGGAACCGGGCGCCGAGCCCGAACGCGGCATCGGCACGCCCGATCCGAAGTACCGGAGAACGCCTACCCGCTCGTCTCGCCGAGGCGGCTAGCCCGGAGCATGCGCCGACCAGCTGCGAAGCCCGCAACGGCAAGGTCGGCTGTCGAGCGGATGTGGGTCGTGTCGAACCGCGCTCGCCGCGCTACGACCTCCGTGCGGAGCCGACGGCACGCCGGCCTGGTCGGACGGGTCCGTTCGGCAGTGTCCGGCGCATTGTGCTGCGCGCTCCCTGCGTCGGCGTGATCGGTGCTGGTCGTGGCGCTCCGCACACCGGGCGCAGCGCCATCCGAACCGAGTGGAACCAGAACCGAGCACGCCAATAGACTCGACCGGAACCAATGCACCGACCGATTTCGAGAGCACATGGGTAACTCGCCGGGTACGCCGACAATTCAGGCGGCACCGCACGCAGGACCTGAACGCGAATCCAGCGCGGCCGACTGGTACGGCCTGAACAGGCGGAGAGGCGGCACAGCGCAAGTGGAAACGGTCATCGACCTCGACGCCATCGCCCACAACGTGCGAATCCTGCGGGAACACGCGGGCGACGCCGCGGTGATGGCGGTGGTGAAGGCCGACGGCTACAACCACGGCGCGGTAGAGGTGGGCCGGGCCGCCCTCGCGGCGGGCGCGGCCGAACTGGGCGTCACGACCGTGGGCGAGGCCGTGCAGTTGCGCGCGGCCGGGATCACCGCGCCGATCCTGTGCTGGCTGCACAACGCGGACACCGACTTCGCGCCCGCGGTGGCCGCCGACGTCGAGATCGGGATCTCTTCGCCGACCCATCTGCGCGCGGTCGAGGCCGCGGTCCGCGACACCGGCCGTCCCGCGACGGTCACGCTGAAGGTGGACACCGGCCTGAACCGCAACGGCGTCTCGCCGAGTGAATATCCGCAAGTGCTGACGGCGCTGCGCGCTCTGGTCGACGAGCAGGCGGTGCGCTTTCGCGCGATCTTCTCCCATCTCGCGCACGCCGACGAACCCGAGCACCCCAACAACGACGGGCAACGCGCCCGATTCCTGGACGCGATCGCCACGGCCAAAGAGCACGGCCTGGAGCCGGAGCTGGTGCACATCGCCAACTCCGCCGCCACCCTGACCCGCCCCGATCTGGCCTTCGACCTGGTCCGGCCGGGCATCGCCATGTACGGACTGTCGCCGATACCGGACAACGATTTCGGCCTGCGGCCCGCGATGACGTTCCAGGCCCGGGTCGCCCTGGTCAAACGAGTGGCGGCCGGCGAGGGCGTCTCCTACGGACATCAGTGGATCGCGCCGCGCGACACCACCGTCGCGCTGATTCCCGCGGGTTACGCCGACGGCGTGTTCCGCCCGTTGAGCGGACGATTCGACGTCTGGCTCGGCGGAGCGTTGCGCAGGAATGTAGGGCGGGTGTGCATGGACCAGTTCGTCGTCGATCTCGGTGACAACAAGGCGGGGGTCCAGGAAGGCGACATCGCCGTTCTCTTCGGTACCCGGCCGCACGCCCAGGATTGGGCAGACCTGCTCGACACCATCCACTACGAAGTGGTGTGTTCGCCGCGCGGCCGGGTCACCCGGCGCTATATCGGTGGGGCCCGATGAGCCGCTTCCGGGTGACCCCGCTGCGCGGCGGGCTGGCGACGGTCGGTGTCGTCGGTGCGCTGGCGGGCGCCCATGCCCTGCGTCGCGCGGGCGCGCGCGTGCTGTGGCCCGCCCGGGGCGACGACTACCGCGACGAGAATTTCGCGCTGATCGATGCCGACCGCGCGGGGACGGTGCTCGCCGACGACGGCGTGCCCCTGGCCACGCGGACCTGCGGCCCCGACGACGCACCGGTGACCGTGCTTTTCGTGCACGGCTTCTGCAACAGCATGGCGTCCTTCCATTTTCAGCGTCGTGACCTGGAGAAGTTGTGGGGTCCACGGGTTCGCATGGTGCTGTTCGACCTGCGCGGGCACGGCCGTTCGGGCGTGCCGAGCGCGGCGAGTTGCACCGTCGGCCAGCTCGGCCGCGACCTCGTCGCGGTACTGAACGCCACCGCCCCGGCCGGACCGGTGGTGCTGGTCGGGCATTCGCTGGGCGGGATGGCGATCCTGGCCGCGGCGGCGCGCTATCCGGATCTCTTCGCTGCCAGGGTGATCGGGGTCGCGCTGCTGTCGACCACGGCCGCCGGAGTCGCCCGGGCCGGGATCGGGCAGCTGTTGCGCAATCCCGCGATCGACGGCTTCCGGCTGGCGGTGCACACCGCTCCCGCCCTGGTACAGGCCGGCCGCGTCACCGCGCGGCAAGTGATCACGCCGATCCTGCACGTCAGCTCGTTCCACGGCACCGTGAGCCCCACCCTGTCGCGCTTCACGACGTTGATGATCGACCAGACGCCGGTGGAGACCATCGTGAAGTTCCTCCAGGCCATCGAGCTGCACGACGAGTCGGCGGCGTTGCCCGCGCTGGCGGGCACACCCGTACTGGTGCTCGGCGGCGGGCACGACCTGGTGATCCCGTTCCGCAATTCGCGGGCGCTGGCCGCCGCCTTGCCCGAAAGCGAACTCATCCGGTTGGACGGCGCCGCGCACATGCCGCATATGCAGTACCCGGACATCGTCAACGCCGCGCTGGATCGACTGCTCGTGCGCGCGGGCGCGATCGACCCGTCGGGAGACGCCGCGGAGGTGGCCCGTGGCTGATCCGGGGCAGCGGGTACTGCCCACCGTCGCCGACACCGAGGCGCTGGGCCGGGAGCTGGCGACGAATCTGCGCGCCGGGGATCTGGTGGTGCTGGACGGTCCGCTCGGCGCGGGCAAGACCGCGCTCACTCGTGGCATCGCCGCGGGGCTCGGCGTGCAGGGTCGGGTCAGCTCGCCGACGTTCATCATCGCCCGTCAGCACCGCGCCGGGCAGCGCGAGGGCGGCGGCCCGGCGGTGCCCATGGTGCACGTGGACGCCTACCGGCTCGGCGGCGATCTGGACGAGCTGGACGCGCTGGATCTGGACACCGACCTGCATCAGGCGGTGGTCGTGGTGGAGTGGGGTCGCGGCGTGGTGGAGCACCTGTCGGAGCGGCACCTGCGCGTGGTGCTGTCGCGCGAGCCGGATTCGGATGTGCGCACCGCGATCTGGGAATGGGTGGGTTAGCTCTCAGGTAGCTCTGCATCGGTGCCGCCTACCACCCGGTATCGTTGGCCCAATCATGCTTGTACTAGCCGTCGACACCGCGACACCCGCCGTCACAGCGGGACTGGTGGACCTGGAGCAGGGCGCCGGCGCGGCGGATCCCGTCCGGGTACGCACCGTCGCCTCTCGGGTGCGGGTCGATCCCCGCGCCCACGCCGAGGTGCTCACGCCGCAGATCCTCGAATGCCTCACCGAGGCAGGTCGTTCCAGAACCGACATCGACGCGATCGTGGTCGGCATCGGCCCGGGCCCGTTCACCGGCTTGCGGGTCGGCATGGCCACCGCGGCCGCCTTCGGTGACGCGCTCGGCATCCCGGTGTACGGCGTGTGCAGCCTCGACGCGATCGCCGCCGACGCGGCCGTCGACCCGGCCGTGCCGCCTCCGGTCGAGCTGTCGCCCGAAGCCGAGCTGCTCGTGGTGACCGACGCGCGGCGGCGCGAGGTGTACTGGGCGCGGTACCGGGCGGGTGCGCGCGTGGCCGGACCGGAAGTGTGCAAGCCCTCGGACCTGGACGCAGGCCAGGCGACGGCGATCGCCGGATCCGCTTCGCACGTCGACTTCTTCGATCTGCCGGTCTTGCCCGCCGAGACGCCCTCGCCCGCCGGACTGGTGCGCGTCGCCGCGCCCGGCCTGCTGGCGCGCAGCGTGCCGGAGCCGCTGGTTCCGCTGTACCTGCGCAGGCCCGACGCGGTGGAGAACGCCTACCGCCGGCTCGACCGGATGGGAGCGTGAGGTCCGTGGCGATCCGGATCGCGCCCATGGTGGCGGCCGACATCACCCGCTGCGTGGAGCTGGAGCAGTTGCTGTTCCCGGAGGACGACCCGTGGGCCGCCGTGGCATTCCAGTCGGAGCTGGCCGGTCGGCACAACCGGTACATCACCGCACGCGACGAGGACGGGCGAATGGTGGGCTACGCGGGCATCGCCCTGCTGGGTGACGCCGAACACCCCGAGGCGGAGGTGCACACCATCGGCGTCGACCCGGGCCGTCATCGCGCTGGTGTCGGCACCCTCCTGCTGGAGGCGTTGCTCGCCGAGGCGGACCGGCGCGGTGGACCGGTGTTCCTCGAGGTCCGCACCGACAACGCCCCGGCGATCGCGCTGTACGCCAAGCACGGCTTCCACATCATCGGATTGCGCAAGAACTACTACCATCCCAGCGGCGCGGACGCGTACACGATGCGCCGACCCGCGCTGACCAGCGACGACAGGTGGCGCACGCGGGACGAGGTGCTGTCGTGATCATCATGGGCATCGAAAGCTCCTGCGACGAAACCGGTGTCGGCATCGTCCGCAGGCACCCGGACGGCACCTGCGAACTGCTCGCCGACGAGGTCGCCTCCAGCGTCGAGCAGCACGCGCGCTTCGGCGGTGTCGTCCCCGAGATCGCCTCGCGCGCGCATCTGGAGGCGATCGTTCCCGCCATGCGCCGCGCGCTGTCGGCCGCGGGCATCGCGAAACCGGACGCGCTGGCCGTGACCATCGGACCCGGCCTGGCCGGTGCGCTGCTGGTCGGGGTCGCCGCCGCGAAAGCCTATGCGGCGGCGTGGGATGTGCCCTTCTACGCGTTGAATCATCTCGGCGGGCACGTGGCGGTCGACACCCTCGAACATGGGCCGATGCCGCCGTGCGTCGCACTCCTCGTATCGGGAGGCCATACTCACCTGCTGCATGTCACGGATTTGTCCGAGCCGATCGTCGAGTTGGGCAGCACCGTCGACGACGCGGCGGGCGAGGCGTTCGACAAGGTGGCACGCCTGCTCGGGCTGGGTTTCCCCGGCGGTCCCGCGCTGGATGCCGCCGCGGCGACCGGTGATCCGCGCGCCATCGCCTTTCCCCGCGGCATGACCGGGCCGCGCGATCCCCGCTACGACTTCTCCTTCTCGGGCCTCAAGACGGCGGTGGCCCGCTATGTCGAGGCGGCCCAGCGTGACGGCATCGCGGCCGAGGACCTGCCCATCCCCGATATCGCGGCCTCGTTCCAGGAGTCCGTCGCGGATGTGCTCACCATGAAGGCGGTTCGCGCGGCTCAGGACGTCGGTGTCGGCACGCTGGTGCTCGGGGGCGGCGCGACGGCCAACTCGCGGATCCGCTCGATGGCCGAGGAGCGTTGCGCGGCCGCCGGTTTGACCCTGCGGGTGCCCAAGCCCCGGTTGTGCACGGACAACGGCGTGATGATCGCCGCGCTCGGCGCGCATGTCATCGCCGGTGGCGCGGCGCCTTCACCGCTGACGGTCGCCACCGACCCCGGCCTGCCGGTGTCGGTCAGCATGGTCCGCTGACCTGAGCGGACCGGGTGAACGGCCGGGCGGCGAGCCGGCGTGGCGGAGGGCGCGGCCGGATCAGTTCGGTGCGAGCAGTCCGGAATTGGACGCGGATCCCGAATTCCCCGGCAGCGGAAGCGGCAGGCTCGATCGCGCGGGCGCCTGGGTGGGACTCGTGCCGGGCGCCGTGGCGCTCGGCGCCGCGGACGACGATGTCCGGCTCGACTGCGGATCGGGCGAACCGCCCAGTGTCGCATTCGGGTTCCCGAACATCGGCCCGAACAGCTCCGGGAACGGGATGGGCGGAAGGTTCGGATCCGGGCGCAGCGTTGGCTGCGTGGGCGTGGTCACCTGCGTGCCCGACGGCCGGCCGGTGGTGCTCTGCGGTCCGTGTTCCGTGGTCGTCGGCGCGCTGCCGGTGCTGTCCGGCGTGTGGCCGTGCGGCGTGGTGGCCGCCGTGGTGGCGGACGGTGCGGAGGTCACGGTCGGCAGTTGTGAGGCGCTGCTCGTGGTCCCGGCGGGGGAGACTTCGTCGTCCGCGGTGGGGGCGAACGTCTTGACCCCGTAACCGACGATCAGCCCGACTACCACGATCGCACCGGCCAGGGTGCCGAACACCTTGGTGACCGTCCCCGCGGGCGCGTCGCCGCCGAGCGCGCCCACCGGGAAGACCGAGGGCTGCGCCGAATCGGCGACCAAGGCCGCGCCTTTCGCGGTCACCGCCTCGGGGTCGGGCACGGTGAAGACCGGGACGTCCAGCGCGGCGGTGAGTGTGTCGAGCACCGCGGGGATGTTGGCGCCGCCGCCGATGACCGCGACGGCCTGCGGCTCGCGCGGCGCCCGGGCGAACGCCGCCGTGACGAATCGCGCCAGGTCGCGCAGCAGGTCGGCGATCAACTCTTCGAAATCGGCCCTGGTCAGTTTCAGCGGGCGTCCCGCGACGTGGTCGATGGTGACCGCGGGCGCGATGGACAGGTGCTCCTTCGCCGCGCGGCCGCGGTTGGTGAGCATGCCGCGGTTGGGGCGGGTGCCGCGCCGGGCGAAGTGCAGGTCCACCAGATGGTGGTAGATCAGCTCGTCGATCGCCTTGCCGCTGACGGCCGCGGTGCGATCGGAACGGAGCAGGGAGCCGTCGGCCCGGTCGGCGACGGTGACGCTGAGCCCGGAGGCGCCGAGGTCGACGATGGCGACCGTCTCGTAGCGGTCCAGCAGGCCGGTGTGCCGCAGGTACGTCAGCGCGGCGGTGCCCTCGGGGATCAGCCGCAGCTCACGCTGTTTGCCGGTGGCCGAGCGGATGATCTGCGCCTGCTCCTTGGTGCGGTAGGCGACCGCGACGCTGGTGGGCGGGTGCCCGGTGATCGGCTCGAAGTCGCGTGGCCCACCCGCGAAACGCCCACCGGCCGGGCGGATGATCTCACGCGGATGCTGCGTGGTCGGCAATTGGGTGGTCATCAGCTCGATCGAGGAGGCCACCAGGTCACCGAGATCGGAATGGGCCGCGTCGGCCGAGACGACGCGGTAGTCGAAGCTCTGCATGCCGTTCGGCGCGGTGGAAACCAACGCCGAGCACACGACCTCGGCCCCGGCGGAGATGCCGAGGGACGTTCGCATGTTCACCTCCCTTCGAGCGGATGGTCATGGTGTCGCCGACCATCTCGAATGGACTGCCGGACCGCCGTATGGATGACGCGCGACCCGGACCGGAAAACGAACCGGTCCCTCGTCCGGGTGGGTCGCGGGGACCGGCCATGGATCACGTGTGTTTGCTCTCTGGTGAAGCTGGTGGTGCAAGGATCTGCTGCGGCGCTGCGAGTTTCGGCGACGCTGTGGAACCCCTTCGCCGCCGCGCCGCCGCCCGATGAGCGACGAACCCGGCGGCCGGACCGCAGCCGTCGTCAATAGTGTCACAATCCGTTATCCGAACGTTACTGTTTTCCCGAACTTATCGCCAAGCCCGGAGCGTCGCCGGGCGCGCCGCGCAAAGTTGGCACCGCCCAGCCTTGAGCGCTGGCACTCTCATGTATAGAGTGCTAGTCGGCACTGTGTGTAGTGCTTGTGCCAGCAGCTTGACCACTGGGCAGGGGTCCCGGCACCCGCGACGACGGGGCTATGCGCAGGGTCAGCATCGTGACCAACCGACGAGTCCGGGACAACGGTTCCGGACGACCGAATCCCCTGAAAGTGGAGGGCTCAACGTGGCGAGCGTGAACATCAAGCCGCTCGAGGACAAGATCCTCGTCCAGGCCAACGAGGCCGAGACGACGACGGCCTCCGGCCTGGTCATCCCCGACACGGCGAAGGAAAAGCCGCAAGAGGGCACCGTTGTCGCCGTCGGTCCCGGCCGGTGGGACGACGAGGGCGAGAAGCGCATCCCGCTGGATGTCCAGGAGGGTGACACCGTCATCTACAGCAAGTACGGCGGCACCGAGATCAAGTACCAGGGCGAGGAGTACCTCATCCTGTCGGCGCGCGACGTGCTGGCCGTCGTCACCAAGTAGCCGATCGGGCACGCATGCGTTCCGCCCCGGTGTCTCGTGACCCGGGGCGGAACGCGTTCGGCGCCCACCCGGCACTGAACACGCGGTGCGAGCGACGGGCCCGTAGGCGGCAGCCTGTGTAACCACGAAGGGCCCCGGTAGCGCCGCGCATCGGACACAGCGGTGCGAGCGACGGGCCCGTAGGCGGCAGCCTGTGTAACCACGAAGGGCCCCGGTAGCGCCGCGCATCGGACACAGCGGTGCGAGCGACGGGCCCGGGCGGTCCGGAGCGCCGCAATCCACTACAGGAGCGAATTCCATGGCAAAGCAGATCGAGTTCGACGAGAAGGCTCGCCGGGCTCTGGAACGCGGCGTCGACAAGCTCGCCGACGCGGTGAAGGTCACTCTCGGCCCGCGCGGACGGCACGTCGTGCTGGCGAAGTCCTTCGGCGGTCCGACCGTCACCAACGACGGCGTGACCATCGCGCGCGACATCGAGCTCGAGGACCCGTTCGAGAACCTCGGCGCGCAGCTGGTCAAGAGCGTCGCCACCAAGACCAACGACGTCGCGGGCGACGGCACCACCACCGCCACCGTGCTGGCCCAGGCGCTGGTCCGCGCCGGACTGAAGAACGTTGCCGCGGGCGCCAATCCGATCGCGGTCGGCTCCGGCATCGCCAAGGCCGCGGACGCGGTCTCCGAGGCGCTGCTCGCGCTGGCCACGCCGGTCTCCGGTGAGCAGGCCATCGCGCAGGTCGCGACGGTGTCCTCGCGCGACGAGGAGATCGGTGAGATGGTCGGCAAGGCGCTGACCACCGTCGGCAAGGACGGCGTGGTCACCGTCGAGGAGTCCTCGACGATGCAGACCGAACTGGTCGTCACCGAGGGCGTGCAGTTCGACAAGGGTTACCTGTCGCCGTACTTCGTCACCGATCCCGACAGCCAGCAGGCCGTCCTGGAGGACGTGTTCGTCCTGCTGCACCGCGAGAAGATCAGCTCGCTGCCGGACTTCCTGCCGCTGCTGGAGAAGATCGCCGAGAGCGGTAAGCCCGTCCTGATCATCGCCGAGGACGTGGAAGGCGAGGCCCTGTCCACCCTGGTGGTCAACGCGATCCGTAAGACGATCAAGGCCGTCGCGGTCAAGGCGCCGTTCTTCGGCGACCGCCGCAAGGCGTTCCTGGACGACCTCGCCGTGGTCACCGGTGGCACCGTGGTGAACCCCGATCTCGGCATCTCCCTGCGGGAGGCGGGCTTGGACGCGCTCGGCAAGGCGCGTCGCGTCGTCGTCACCAAGGACGACACCACGATCATCGACGGTGCCGGTTCCGCGGCCGACGTGCAGGCGCGGGTCGCGCAGCTGCGCCGTGAGATCGAGTCCACCGATTCGGACTGGGATCGCGAGAAGCTGGAGGAGCGGCTGGCCAAGCTGGCCGGCGGCGTCGCGGTGATCAAGGTCGGCGCGGCCACCGAGACCGCGCTCAAGGAGCGCAAGTACCGCGTCGAGGACGCGGTGAGCGCCGCCAAGGCCGCCGTGGAAGAGGGCATCGTGCCCGGCGGCGGCACCGCGCTGGTGCAGGCCGCGGGCAAGCTCGTCGAGCTGCGCGAGTCGCTGTCCGGTGACGAAGCCGTCGGCGTCGAGGTGGTCCGCACCGCGCTGCAGGCGCCGCTGTACTGGATCGCCACCAACGCGGGCCTGGACGGCGCGGTGGTGGTCAGCAAGGTCGCGGAGGGTAAGGACGGCTTCAACGCGGCCACCCTCACCTACGGTGACCTGCTCACCGACGGCGTCGTCGACCCGGTGAAGGTGACCCGTTCGGCCGTCGTGAACGCGGCGTCGGTCGCACGCATGGTGCTCACCACCGAGAGCGCCGTGGTCGACAAGCCCGCCGAGGAGCAGAACGAGCACGGCCACCACGGCCACGCGCACTGAGCCCGGCGTCGGGCAATCCGGCCGGCAGGGCCCCCGAACCGCATGGTTCGGGGGCCCTGCCCGTTCCGGCGACAGGCCACGGCCGTGATTTCCGATGAGACCGAAGGATGTTGCGAGCTCGACACGCTGTCTGCCGCGGGACCCAAAGGGGATGCGGGCCGATCCGGACCGTTCGGCCCGGACGCGCGCGGAGCGGGAGAACCTGGCGGGACGCCGGATTCAGCTGGCGACCGGCGGCTGTTCGGCGGCGATCGCCGCGAGTAGGCGAGCACGCAGCGACGGCGGCGGAAGGGCCGCCGTGGCTGCGGCGAGAGCGGAAAGCGCTTCTTTCGTGTCTCTGACTTCCCGGATGAACTCCGCGCGTAGCACGGGGTCCTCGCTGTCGAGCAGTTCCTGCACTTCCTGATGGTCTTCGTCGTCGATCGATCCGAGCGCGACGGTGTGCGCGAGATCGATCTGGCGTTCGTTCATCTCACGTCACCCCCAAACTTTTCTTCAGTCGTGTCAATCCGTCCCGTATCCGGGACTTAACCGTAGGCAACCCTACGTCGAGGTAGGTGGCTACCTCCGCATAAGTGCGCCCACCGTAGTAGGCGAGCGAGATGGCTTCTCGCTGGGTTTCGGTGAGTGTGGCGAGACCGGCGAGGACCGCCTGTTGTTCGAACCTGCGCTCGACCTCTTCGGTGACCTCGTCGAATTCGTTGCCGAGCACCCGGATGCCGTAGGCGACCTCGCGCTGGGTGTGGGCTTGCTCGGCGCGCACCCGATCGACGGCGCGCCGATGGGCGAGCGTCATCAACCAGGTGACCGCGGAACCCTTCGCCGGGTCGAAAGTCGAGGCCATCCGCCAGATCTGCAGATAGACCTCTTGCGTGGTCTCCTCCGCGTAGCCCGGATCGTGCAGGACGCGCAACACGAGACCGAAGACGCGCGCACACGTCCGGTCGTACAGTTCGGCGAATGCTTCCTGGTCGGCTCGGCCGCACCGATGCAAAAGAGCGGCGAGCTCGATACTTTCGGCTGCGCGTGCCGTAACCGCAGAATCCACCGTGGGTGGGAAGGCTTCTCTTCGGAACGAGTCGCCCTCTGCGGCCGACGGCCGCGTTGTCACAACGCTCCATTCTGTGTCATCGGTCACTACCGTAGCGCGCCGCTATGACCTCCCTTCCGCTGGGGTGCCCGCGAGTCCGTCACACATCGGCGCCGCGTTGCGGAAAAGCGTCGAGAGGGCGGACATCTCGGAGGGACACGCCGTGACACGCCGAGCACTGTCGCACCGTGCCCGGAAACGGCAGATGCCCGGTTTCCGGCCTTCGCTCGGCGGCCGGCCGATCGAGGGTGACGATCGGAACCCACGCGCCGACCTCGGCGAGGAGCCGATCACCGTGTCGCGTGAGCGGCCCGGCCGAAGTATGTTGCAGTGGCCCGTTGTTTGCTAGGAATTCGACGCCCGGTGGCGTGCGGATGGGGAGGGATTGATTCAGACGGCCATGCGGCGGCGGTTGCGCCGCGCGTGCATCTCCCGCTCGGTCTCCGACATGCCGCCCCAGATGCCGTAGGGCTCGCTGACTTTCAGCGCGTGCGCGCGGCACTGCATGAGCACCGGGCAGCTGCGGCAGATCTCCTTGGCGCGCATCTCGCGGGCGGTGCGGGCTCGGCCACGTTCGCCATCGGGGTGGAAGAACACCGCGGAATCCTGCCCGCGGCACGATCCTCGCATCTGCCAATCCCAGACATCGGCGTTGGGTCCCGGGAGGTGGGTCGGCATGGGCATGGTGAACTCCTCGTGGTGCGAGCTCGTCAGCGTTGTCGAGCAGTTGTTCTGCAACAGTTGTGGGCCACGACGCCGGTCGGCGGGGGTACCCGGGGGGCTCGCCCTTCGTGGTCGCTGCAATTTCGCGCGGCGCCGTCCGTGGCGATGAGCTACGTTAGGTCCAGTCGCGAAATTCCGTCAATAGTTCGACGCAGCACTTTTCCAAATCTCGCGCTGTGAAATTTAACCTCCGAACTGTTTACTTTTCGCGTCGCTTCCGGCGATACTGTTCGGTTGGCCGGAGGTCCGTGGCTCTCGCACGGGCTGGGTTCCTTCGTATCCTCGCAGGTAGAAGCGATTTCTGGGCTGCGGCCCCGCTTCGGCGACGAGGTCGCGCGTATGGCAGCGGTCACCGCGGCGGCCGACGTCCTTCCCGGCGCGTGGATCCGAAGATGGCGGAAACGGGGCGGGCAGGTTAATTACGCGAAACGCGCATGAATTCCCGGCGCGGCCGCTCGGCGATTGCCGGGCCGAGATTTACCTAATGGAAACATCGGTCCGGTGGGGAAATCCCGGTGGTTGCCGGTCTGCCCTTCGGCCACCTTTCGTCGTCCAGGCCCGGGGCGCCGCACAGGATAGAGTGCGCCCGTGTTCGCGCCCGCTCCGTTCGCAGACCCTCACGTCGCGGTCCTCGCCGAGGCCGCCTTCGGCGCCGATCCGGGTCGCGCCGCCGCCGATCTACCGCCCGCCTCGGACGCGCTCGGCGGGTGGTATCGGGCGGTGGTGCTCGGCGGCCAGGGACGTTATGCCGCGGCGCGCGCCGAATTGCGAAGGATATGCAACCACAGCCGCGACCCCGTTCTCCTCTCACTGGCGGGAAGTACGGAGGGGTCTTTCCTGCGTCAGCTCGGCTGGCACGAGCGCGCGGCGGCGTTCGACGGGCGGGCCGCCGCCGTGATCCTCACCGCCGACGCCGGGACGGAGGCCACGGCCGTGGGCGACGCGCCGCCGGAAACCGGCGCATACCTTCCCGGCCGCGCCGACGCGATCTGCGACGCGCTCACCGGGCTCGCCGCCGACGCGCTCGGGACCGGGCGGCTCGCGCTGGCCGCCCGGCTGCTGCAGCGCAGCGCGTCGGCGGCACGGCAGTACGGAGCGGGCTGGCGCCCCGCGATCCGGCTGGGCTGGGTGTCCGCGGAAACGGCCTTGGCAACAGGGGATTTCGAGTCGGCGGCGCAGCACGCGGCGGGCGCGCTGGAACTCGCCGACCGATCCCCGTCGGTACGCCATCAGGTCAAGTCCCGCCTGCTGGTCGCCGCGGCCGACGTGGCGCGCGACGCGCGCGGGGTATCCGGCGTATCGGCCGAGGACGTCGCCGCGCAGTGCCGCGAGCACGGCCTGCTGCCGTTGCGCTGGGCTTGTGCCATGCTCCGCGCCGGATCGGGTGCCGAGAACGCCGCGGTGGAGGCGGCCGAGTGCGCCGCCGTCATCGCCCGCGCCGGCGGCGCGTTGCGGCCCCTGGGCGGCAGGCGGTGATCACGGAGTCACCCGTGTTGCCCAGCTTCGGCCAACGGGTCGCTATTGTTAGATCCGTTCCGCCCCTTCGGTGGAAGCACTGGTCGTCACCGGACCGTGCCACTTTGTAACGCCAGGAATATCTCTGACGATGACGCACACGGGCGAAGAGTTGGACCTCGCCGTCGCTGCCGCTGCGCAGGGCGACAGATCCGCTTTAGCTCAGGTACTGGAGATGATCCGCCCGCTGGTGGTGCGCTACTGCCGCGCGCGGATCGGAGCCGCGGAGCGTGGGCAGCTCTCCGCGGACGACGTTGCGCAGGAGGTTTGCCTGGCTGTGATGACAGCCTTGCCCAGGTATCAAGACCAGGGCAGGCCCTTCATGGCCTTTGTTTACGGAATCGCTTCGCACAAGGTCGCCGACGCACATCGCAACGCCGCCCGTAACAAGGCGGAGGCGATGGCCGAAGTACCAGATGTCATATCCACCGACCAGGGACCGGAACAACGAGCTCTCGAGTCCGAGACGAGCAGGCAGATGAACCGTCTGCTCGCGACGCTTCCCGAGAAGCATCGAGAGATCTTGATCCTGCGCTTGGTCATGGGTTTGTCAGCGGAAGAAACCGCAGTCGCCGTGGGCAGTACGGCGGGTGCGGTACGGGTGGCCCAACACAGGGCACTCGCGAAACTCAAGTCACAAGTGGCGAGGGCAGGTGAAATGTATGGCTAGGGATGGCGAGCGCGGTCGGGGTGACTGGAAGGCGCGGCTTGGATCGCGGAACAGCGGTCCCTACGCCGAGGCGTCCGGTGACACCGGCCCGGTCGACATCGCCGCGGTACGCCGCGACGATGCTCTGATCGATGCCATCGCCAGCGATGGTCCGGTGCACACCGACAGCGCCGAGGAGTATCAGCTCGCGACGTTGCTCGCGGATTGGCGAGCGGAGTTGCTCGAGGCTCCGATGCCGGCCGAACCGGACCTGGATGCGATCGTGGCCGCGGTCAACCAGGAGATCGGCGCGCGGCAGGTTCGCATCGGGGCGCACAGCGGCGGACGACTGCGGCTTGTCCGTCCGATCATGGGTGCCGCGGCCGCGCTTGCCCTGGTCATCGGCGGTATGACGGCGTTCTCGTACAACGCGGAACCAGGCGATCCGCTATGGCGGGTCAAGGAGGTCGTGTTCAGCGAGCAGGCCCAGACCACGGTGGTGCAGCGTGCGGGCGACGATCTGAACGAGGCGTCGACTCTGGTCACGCAGAACCCGTCGCAGGCGAAGGTGCGCCTGGAGCGCGCCAAGGAGAACGCCGCGCAGGTCAGCGATCCGGAGAAGCGCGCCGACCTGATGGCCGAGTGGGAACGGCTGCTCGCGGAGCTGCGCAAGGTGAACAAGGAGCTGGCCGACCAGCTCGAGGCGACGGTGCCCAAGACCACCGATCCGCGCGCGACCCCGGGCACCAGTGCGACCACGAAGCCCGGCTCGTCGACCGGCTCGACGATCGTCCAGCAGCCGGGTGAGCCGACGAAGCCTTCCACCACCGTTGATGCGACCGCTCCGAGCGGAGGCGGAACATCGAACAATGGCGGGACTCCGAACGGCGGAACTTCGAACGGCAACGCGCCGACCACGGTGCCGCCGGTGACCACGGCCCCGCCGGTGACTCCGGTCCCGCCGGTGACCGTGGAACCGACGGCGCCGCAGGAACCGCCGGTCACCGAGGTCAAGCCGCCGCCAACGGGCGGACCCACGGGAGACACGGGTAATCCGACGGCGCCGCAGCAGCAGCCACCCACCGCTCCGACGCAGGGCAACACCGGCACCAACAATCAGCCGCCGACCTTCAGCGTGCCCGTTATCCCCAACCCGGGCTCGTTCGTGCCACCCGGTCGCTGACAGAAGAAAATTTCGGGTAAGGCAAGAACCGATCGCCAGCCAGGCGATCGGCTTTTTGTCTTCGTGGAGCCGGTCTCCCCGGCGAGGCCCATCGGACCGTGATTCATCGGCGGGTCGGCCCGTTCGGGAACGTCGCCCTTCGCTTGTCGAAGTGATCGTGTGCGTCGAAAATCACAGTGGCAAGCGTCGAGTCCGCGCGCCGAGCCGGGCCCGCGAGTGTCTGGGTTTGACCGGGTTCAGCCGTCGAATCCGTCGAATCCGTCGCCGTGGAAGGCCTCGTTCATCGAGGCGTCCGCGTACCCCCGGCAGTAGTCCCAGGTGACGTACGCTTCCGGCGTCGGATCGTAGGCGGGCTCGTGCGGGCGGACCGTGCCGTCGACCAGCAGTTGCAGCAAGTTGGCGCGCAACATGTCCCAGTCGTGGTAGTGGTCCTGCCTGCAGTCTTCGCAGCTGACCACGAGTCCGCGGATACCGCGGTGGGCCAGCAGCGCCTCGTACACCGCGAGGTCGGCGAGATCCTCCTCGACCGCAAGGCGCTCGTGGGGATCCAGCGGTTCGCCGGGCTCGATGGCGTCGAGCGCGGCGGACGGGTCGGAGGGGTCTCCGGCGAACGGATCCGGCGGCAAGCCAGGTGGTAGATGGTCACGCACATCCCCACGGTACGCAGAACAGGGTGGTCTGCGCCAGCTATGCGGCCTGCCAGTTTCGGTGGTGGGCTCACTTCGTCGGCGAGTTCACCGGACAGATACGATGGAGCACAGGCTACGGCGGGTCCCGACCGCACCGCCGCCGCACCCACGTCCATCCCATCAGCCGTCACGGCGCCGGTTACCCCGGCGCCGGTCGCTATCGACGTCCAGGAGGGGTCGATCCGAATGAGTAATCCCGTATCGGGCGAACGAATCGCAGTCCGCCCTCCTACGGGTGGCGACGATCCGAACAAGATCGCCATGCTCGGCCTCACATTCGATGATGTGCTGTTGCTGCCTGCCGCCTCGGATCTCATCCCCAGCTCTGTGGAGACCTCCAGCCTGCTGACCAGGGAGATCCGCCTGCGCACCCCGCTGGTCAGCTCGGCCATGGACACGGTCACCGAGGCGCGGATGGCGATCGCCATGGCCCGTGCGGGCGGCATGGGCGTGTTGCACCGCAATCTCTCTGCGGCCGATCAGGCTTCCCAGGTGGAGACGGTCAAGCGGTCCGAGGCCGGGATGGTCACCGACCCGGTGACCTGCCGTCCGACCGATACCCTCGCCGAGGTCGACGCCATGTGCGCCAGGTTCCGCATCTCCGGTCTCCCGGTGGTGGACGAGACCGGTGCGCTTGTGGGCATCATCACCAACCGGGACATGCGATTCGAGGTGGATCAGAACCGTCGCGTCGCGGACGTGATGACCAAGGCCCCGCTGATCACCGCCCAGGAAGGCGTGACCGCCGAGGCCGCGCTCGGGCTGCTGCGCAGGCACAAGGTGGAGAAGCTGCCGATCGTCGACGGCAACGGACGCCTGCGCGGCCTGATCACGGTCAAGGACTTCGTCAAGACCGATCAGTACCCCAACGCCACCAAGGACAGGGACGGCCGCCTGCTGGTCGGCGCCGCGGTCGGCGTCGGCACGGACGCCTGGTCGCGTGCCATGACGCTGGCCGACGCGGGCGTCGACGTGCTGGTGGTGGACACCGCGCACGGGCATCAGGCGCAGGTGCTGCAGATGGTCACCAAGGTCAAGGCCGAGGTCGGCGACCGGATCCAGGTGGTCGGCGGCAACGTCGCCACCCGCCAGGGCGCGGCCGCCCTGGTCGAAGCGGGCGCGGACGCGGTCAAGGTGGGTGTCGGCCCCGGCTCCATCTGCACCACCCGCGTCGTGGCCGGCGTCGGCGCGCCGCAGATCACCGCGATCCTGGAAGCGGTCGCCGCGTGTAAGCCCGCGGGCGTCCCCGTGATCGCCGACGGCGGCATCCAGTACTCCGGTGACGTCGCCAAGGCCATCGCGGCGGGCGCGTCCACCGTGATGCTCGGCTCGTTGCTCGCGGGCACCGCCGAGTCGCCGGGCGAACTGATCCTGGTCGGCGGCATGCAGTTCAAGAGCTACCGCGGCATGGGTTCGCTCGGCGCCATGCAGGGGCGCGGGCAGGCGAAGTCGTTCTCCAAGGACCGCTACTTCCAGGACGACGTGCTCGCCGAGGACAAGCTGGTCCCCGAGGGCATCGAGGGCCGGGTGCCGTTCCGCGGGCCGGTCAACCAGGTGATCCATCAGCTGGTCGGCGGTCTGCGCGCCGCGATGGGATACACCGGGTCGCAGTCGATCGCGCATCTGCAGGAGGCTCAGTTCGTGCAGATCACCGCGGCGGGCCTCAAGGAGAGCCACCCGCACGACATCACGATGACCGTCGAGGCCCCTAACTACACGGGACGGGCGTAGCCCACTAGGTTCATGTACAGGACCAACCGGTCCGTGCATGATTGAGCTTGCCCACCGGCTGTGGCGGTGAGCGAACTGCGGTGAGTCGGTGGTGCATTTGTGCTGCCCACCGCCCCCACAAGTAACCACTGGAGGCGCGAGTCTTACGAGCGCCGTTCGCGGCCCGGCTCGCGTTCCAGCGGTCGAAGCGCATGCGCCGCAGGCGCGAGTCTCGACCGCTGGAACGCGAGCCATCCAGGGGCCGCGAACACGCAGCGCCGCAGGCGCTGCCAAAAATTAAGGAGATTTCGCGTGCGCGACATGGTGGAGATCGGCATGGGCCGGACCGCCCGGCGTACCTATGAGCTGGACGACGTCGACATCGTCCCCTCGCGCCGGACCCGCTCGTCGAAGCAGGTCTCGCTGTCCTGGCAGCTGGACGCCTACCGCTTCGAGATCCCGTTCCTCGCGCATCCCACCGACGCGCTGGTGTCGCCGGAGTTCGCCATCGAGCTCGGCCGCCTCGGCGGTCTCGGTGTGATCAACGGCGAGGGCCTGTGGGCGCGGCACGCGGACGTCGGCGCGAAGATCGACCAGCTGCTCGAGCTGGTCGGCAAGGGCGGCTACGAGCGCGCCGTGGCGCTGCTGCAGGAACTGCACGCCGCGCCGATGCAGCCGGATCTGCTCGCCGCCGCGGTCGCGCAGGTCCGCGCCGCAGGTGTCACCGTGGCGGTGCGGGTGAGCCCGCAGAACGCGCGCACCCTCACCCCTGCGCTGCTGCAGGCGGGCATCGACCTGCTCGTGGTGCACGGCACGATCATCTCCGCCGAGCATGTCGGCGACGGTGAGCCGCTGAACCTCAAGACCTTCATCGCCGAGCTGGACGTGCCCGTGGTCGCGGGCGGCGTGAGCGATCACCGCACCGCGCTGCACCTGATGCGCACCGGGGCAGCGGGCGTGATCGTCGGCTACGGCTCCTACCCCGGAGCGACCACCACCGGCGAGGTGCTCGGCATCGGCGTGCCGATGGCCACCGCGATCGCGGACGCCGCCGCCGCGCGCCGCGACTACTTGGACGAGACCGGCGGCCGCTACGTGCACGTCATCGCGGACGGCGACATCGCCACCTCGGGGCAGCTGGCCAAGGCGATCGCCTGTGGCGCGGACGCCGCCATGCTCGGAGTACCGCTGGCCGTGGCCGCGGAGGCGCCGGGCCGCGGCTGGTACTGGCCGTCGGCGGCCGCCCATCCCTCGGTGCCCCGTGGGTCGCTGCTGCACGTCGATGATCCGTGGGATCTCGGTGGCGAGCCGGTCGGCGACACCGTGCGCCCGAGTCTGGAGCGCGTGCTCTTCGGTCCGTCCGACGACCCGTTCGGCTCGCTGAATCTCGTCGGCGGGTTGCGCCGTTCGATGGCGAAGGCCGGTTACTCGGATCTGAAGGAATTCCAAAAGGTCGGCCTGAGCGTCCGCGCTTGAGCTGGGTTCGATTGCAGCGCCTGCGGCGCATGCGCTTCGACCGCTGGAACGCGAGCCGGGCCGCGAACGGCGCTCGTAAGACTCGCTTCTCCGGCGATCACCGAGCGGCTGGGGGCGCGCAGGGCGGGTCATCGCACGGTGGAAGCCCGGCGCCGCATTCGTAGTCAGGGAAGGCCTTCGGACCGTTTGTGCGCCGTGAAGATCGCGGCATGGTTGCGTGCTACCGATCTCGAGCATGCTTCGTACGCGATTGGGGTGCAACGGTTTCGATGACTCATCACGTGAGTGGTTTCACCGCACGCGAGTGGGTTTCGTTCTGGCGCGCAGGAATTGCTGGATCGCGTGGTTCACCGGTTCGGGATGGGTCATCGTGACGGCCAGTCGTGCTTCGGCGATTTCGATGAACGTGGCGCCGGACAACCCGTAAGCCAGTTCCTGGGCGCGCTCGCGGTCCATGCCGCTGTGCGTGGGGCGGATCACCAAAGCGGGGCAAGCGATTTCGCGCAGGCGATCCAGCACCGAATCGCGGCTGAGCAGGCAGCCCGCCGCCACCTCGATGCCGCGCCGGTCGCGCACCAGCCAGCGCTGGGTCCAGATCGAGCGATACCACTCGTCGTCGCCGATCAGCCAGGAAGCCAGTTGGTGCACGGCCCGTTCGCGGGAGCCGTCGTCGTACCACTCGTCGAGGAACTTCTGGGTGGCGGCGGACTGCTCAGGGGTGGGACCGTGCGCTTCGGTGCTGATCAGGATGAGCGCGGAGACGCGTTCGGGCGCGAGCAAGGCGGTGCGCAGTGCCGTGAACCCGCCCTGCGCGGTGCCGCCGACCACGGCCTGCTCGGCGCCGAGATGATCGAGGACGGTCAGCGCGTCGCGGGCCGCGGTCCAATAGGTGAAGGGTAGGCCCTCGTCCCGAGTGCGGCCGTGGCCGCGGGCATCCCAGGAGACGATCCGGAACTCCGGTGCGAGCGCGGCCATTTGGGCGGCGAACATGGTGCGGTCCATGAAGAACTCGTGCGCCAGCAGTACCACCGGGCCGTCCCCGCCGCTGTCCTCGTAGTGGATGTCGGCATCGATCGCGCGGGCGAAGGGCACGAGCAGAAGGATAACCAGCGAGCCGGGCCGCGGGTGACGATTCGGGCGGTCGGCTCTCCCGCCGCCCGAGCCGCTGTGCCGATGATTCGCTCGTTCGGCCGCTCACTAAACTGGATGGGTGGCACAAACCCAGAGACCGGTCCTCGTCGTCGACTTCGGAGCACAGTACGCCCAGCTGATCGCGCGGCGGGTGCGCGAGTCGAGCGTGTTCTCCGAAGTGGTCCCGCACACCACGACGGTGGAGGAGATCGCCGAGAAGCAGCCGCTCGCGGTGATCCTCTCCGGCGGCCCGGCCAGCGTCTACGCCGAAGGCGCGCCGCAGCTGGACCCGCGGCTGTTCGAGCTGGGGCTGCCGGTCTTCGGCATCTGCTACGGCTTCCAGGCGATGGCCCAAGCGCTGGGCGGCACGGTCGCGCACACCGGCACCCGCGAGTACGGGCGCACCGAACTCAACATCGACGGCGGTTTGCTGCACGGCGGCCTGCCCACCATCCAGCCGGTGTGGATGAGCCACGGCGACGCGGTCACCGACGCCCCCGACGGCTTCGAGGTCACGGGCACCACCGCGGGCGCTCCGGTCGCCGCGTTCGAGGATCGCGCGCGCAGGCTGGCCGGCGTGCAGTACCACCCGGAGGTGCTGCACTCGCCGCACGGGCAGCAGGTGCTGAGCCGGTTCCTGCACGAACTCGCGGGCATCCCCTCCAGCTGGACGCCGGCGAACATCGCCGATTCGCTGGTCGCCTCGGTGCGCGAGCAGATCGGTGACGGGCACGCGATCTGCGGGCTGTCCGGTGGGGTGGACAGCGCCGTCGCCGCCGCCTTGGTGCAGCGCGCCATCGGTGACCGGCTGACCTGCGTGTTCGTCGACCACGGCCTGCTGCGCGCGGGGGAGCGGGAGCAGGTGCAGCAGGATTTCGTCGCCGCGACCGGCGCCAAGCTGGTGACCGTCGACGCGGTCGACAAGTTCCTCGGCGAGTTGAAGGGCGTGACCGATCCCGAGGAGAAGCGCAAGATCATCGGGCGGGAGTTCATCCGCTCCTTCGAGGACGCGGTGAGCGAGGTCGTGCTCGAGCACGGCGAAGCCGACGGCGCGACGCCGAAGGTCGAGTTCCTGGTGCAGGGCACGCTCTACCCGGACGTCGTCGAGTCCGGCGGCGGCAGCGGCACCGCGAACATCAAGAGCCATCACAATGTCGGCGGTCTGCCCGACGACCTGGAGTTCGACCTGGTCGAACCGCTGCGGTTGCTGTTCAAGGACGAGGTCCGCGCGGTCGGCCGCGAGCTGGGGCTGCCCGAGGAGATCGTCGCCCGTCAGCCTTTCCCCGGTCCGGGCCTGGCCATCCGGATCGTCGGTGAGGTCACCGCGGACCGGTTGGAGACGCTGCGCCAGGCCGACGCGATCGCCCGCGAGGAGCTGACCGCGGCCGGTCTGGACGGGCAGATCTGGCAGTGCCCGGTCGTGTTGCTCGCGGAGGTCCGCAGCGTCGGCGTCCAGGGCGACGGCCGCACCTACGGTCATCCGATCGTGCTGCGCCCGGTCTCCAGTGAGGACGCCATGACCGCCGACTGGACCCGGCTGCCCTACGAGGTGCTCGAACGCATCTCGACCCGCATCACCAACGAGGTGGCGGAGGTCAACCGGGTGGTCCTGGACGTGACCAGCAAGCCGCCGGGGACCATCGAGTGGGAGTGATCGCCTGGCTGTGTGCCGGGCGGTAGCTCGTCATCGAGCCCGCGGACGAGGTCAGCGGGGGCGGTGGAAGGCGCTGTGCAGGATCAGATGGCCGAGGAGTGCGCCGGTCGAAGCGCCGGGACGGGGATCCGGCGGTGTGGTCCGAGCCGTGGGACGCGCCTGGTCGTTGGGTTTGTCGGAGTTCATGAGGTTCTCCTGCGGTACGACGACGAGGGGGAGTGTTGTCCGGCTCGCCTGGCGTGCCGGCGACGTCCGGAGATCGAACGCCGAACGGCCCGTCGCGCGGACGGGCCGTTCGGCGTGATCAGGATCGTTTGCGCGGGGAGATCACCAGCGCGATGCCGATGACGATCGCGGCGAGCACGATGATCCACCCGATCGGGATCATGCTGGCCGCGGGCCAGGACGCCGGGCCGACGAAAGCCCACACGCTGATCGCGAGGGACAGCAGTCCCGCGATGAGCAGCGACGCGGCAGGGCCGCGGCGGGAATCGGTCGTCTCCTTCTGCTCGGTATCAGCCATGCTGCACCTCCACGTTTCCGGCGCGGACGTCGACGTTCAGATCGAGGACCGGCGCGCCGGGAGTATTCGGACCGCTGACCCCGTCGACGCAGCGCGCTTCGGCCATGGTCGCCGTGCAGTGGGTGCGGACGGTCATCTCCGCGGGCAGCAGGACGCGGGCTTCACCCATCCGGACGTCGAGATCCACGGTGCGATTCTCGGTCAGTTTCACCGACCGCAGGTCCAGCGTGCCGGACCCCATGGTCACCCGGTAGTTCGACGCCAGGTCGGCGACCGAAGCCGGCGCCCAGGTGTGGTCGCCCATCGCGCCTTGCTCGAATTCGATCGGACCCACCGCGGAGGCGAGCAGCACGAACCCGGCGAGCGGCGCGGTGAGCACCAGCAGGCCGTAGCCGCGCCGCAGGAACGCCCCGAGCACCAGGCCGAGACCGATCACGGCGAGCGCCGCCGCGGCGATCCGGCCGGGTGTCATCCACTCCGCGCCCGAGGCCGCCGCCGCACCCGCGCCCGCTGCCGCGAGGATGGCCAGGCCGATCACCACCGGGGTCAGGCGCGAGCGGGGACGCTTCGGCGGCGGGACGACGACGGTGCGGGCGGGCGTCGGCTCCGGAAGGTCCCAGGCGAGCGGAGCGACGCCCAGCGGATCCCAGGAAGGTGGGGTCGAGCCGCCGATGATGGCGGAGTGCGCGGCCACGGGGCGGTGCGGGGTTGCGGCCGGCCGGGAGACCGGAACGTCTTTGCTGAGGGCGACCGGACCATCGGGTGAGGTCCCGGCGACCGATTCGCGCCTGTCGGTCGTGTCGGGCGCAGTTCGGCCGACTGCCTCGGCTTGCCCGCCGCCGGCCGCAGCCGGTCCCTGATCATCGACCGCGGTGGGCGAATCGGTCTGGTCGCGGTCTTTTTCGTCGGCGGACGAGTTCGTCTCCGCCCCCGCGGCGGGCATCGCCGACGCTTCCGGCACCACGGTCGCGTCGTCGGTCGCGGGCTTGTGCAGCGGGACCGTCGTCGCAGCGCCGTCAGGCGCGGGCGCCTCCGGAACGTAGGCGTCCGGCAGCTTCGTATAAGGGGTGTACACGCTGGTCGGCGGGACGTACATGTCTCCGACGGTCCGGGGTGCTCCCGGCGGGAACACCGCGCCGGGGTAGCCGGTGGCGGTGATCCCGCCCTCCGGGGCGAATCCGCCGAACGCCTCGGTGGTTCCTGGCGGCGGGTTGGGCGTGCGCAGGTGCAGCATCCACCAGCCCGCCAGCATCAGGGCGAGGCTGATCAGACCGGATCCACCGAGACCGACACCGACCGGGCCCATCGTGCTGACCGCGATGGCCAGGGCCACGATCAAGACGATGGTCTTGGTCTGCGACTGCGAGCTGTGGCCCTTGCCGACCAGCGACTCGGCCGCGGACGCCTGATCG
Organism: Nocardia sp. CY41; assembly: GCF_009829325.1. Taxonomy (GTDB): domain Bacteria; phylum Actinomycetota; class Actinomycetes; order Mycobacteriales; family Mycobacteriaceae; genus Nocardia. The sequence goes on along the minus strand of NZ_VUOS01000005.1, from coordinate 152,362 downwards.
CCCGCCGCGCTCAGCAGCAGCCAGGCCAGCAGGTAGAGCACCATGCCGGCGCCGCCGAAGATCGTCGAGACGACGAACGCGACGCGCACCAGCACCGGGTCGATCTCGTAGCGGCGCGCGAACCCCGCCGCGACGCCCGCGATCGGTCCCTGTCGCGGCAATCGGACCGGCCGGGTCTGCCATATCTGCTGGACCTGGTCGCCGAAGCTCGTTTTCGTCATGTTTCCCATGGTGTGCCGCGCCACGGAATCGGCGCATCGGGGGGAACCCTGAAAAACGGCCTGAACACTTTGGACCGATCGACTGATGTAGCAATCATCCAGCTATGCCTGTGCCTGGGTGGGACCGACCGCGTCTGCCCTGGTCGGCGTGGGTGTCGTCCAGCAAGATCAGGGTGAATCCCGATGGCTGGCAGCTGCGTTGTCGGGCAGTATCGAAGACATGTACCCGTCTGTTCCCGCGTTCGACACTCGGGGGTTCGACGCTGCCCGCGGGCTGGGACCCGCGCCCGCGCCGGTTCCCTGGCCGCCGCAGGCGCGGATGGTCCGCCGGTCCGGCGGCCGGATCGTCGGCGGGGTAGCGGGCGGTCTGGCCGACCATCTGGACGTCGACGTGTTCAAGGTGCGGATGGCGTTCGTGCTGTTGTCCGCGCTGGCCGGGGCGGGCATCGTCGCCTACGGACTGCTGTGGATCTTCTCGCCGGGCGGGTCGGACCAGGCGAAACCCTCCGGTGCGGAGCGTCGGCAGGCGATCGGGCTCGCCATGCTCGGGCTCGGGCTCGCGGTCGCCGTGTCGTGGGTGTTCAGCGGGACGGCGGCGAAGGTGATCGCGCCGATCATCGTGGTCGCGGTCGGTGCGGCGCTGGTATGGCGGGAGTACGACGTCGACGGGCCGCGTTCGCTGCTCGGAATGCCCGCGCGGCCCTCGGTGGTCACCTGGTCGCGCATCGTCGCCGGTGTGACGCTGATCGTGGCCGGTCTCGGAGTGGTGGTGCTGGCGCGGATCGATCTGAGCTCGCTCGGATCGGCGCTGCTCGCGGTCGCGGTCACGCTGATCGGCGCAGGGTTGCTGACGGTTCCGCTGTGGCTGCGCATGATGCGCGCGTTGAACGCCGAGCGCGCCGCGCGCATCCGCAACGAGGAACGCGAGGAGATCGCCTCGCATCTGCACGATTCGGTGCTCCAGACGCTCGCGCTCATCCAGCGCCAGGCCGACGACCCGCAGGAGGTGCTGCGACTGGCCCGCAGCCAGGAGCGGGAATTGCGGAAATGGCTGTTCGAGGATGCCGCCCCCGCGCAGTCGAGCCTGGCCGCGGCCCTGCGGACCATCGCGGGCGAGGTGGAGGACCAGCACGGCGTGAAGGTGGCGCCGGTGACCGTCGGCGACGTGTCGATGGACGTCGACGGCTCCGGGGCTGGTCTGCCGAAAGAGCACTTCACCGCATTGCTCGGGGCGAGCAGGGAAGCGCTGGTCAACGCCGCGAAGCACGCGGGCGTCCCGGAGATCGACCTGTTCGCCGAGGTGGAGCCGCATCAGGTGAGCATCTTCGTCCGTGACCGCGGCTCCGGCTTCGACCTCGCGTCCGTGCCGGAAGATCGTCGCGGCCTGGCCAAGTCCGTGCGCGGCCGGATCGAGCGCCGCGGGGGCCAGGTGGACATCCTGTCGACGCCGGGCCGCGGCACCGAGGTCCGGATCATCATGCCGCGCAGCGACTCCGGTTGCCCCACCGCGGAGGAAGAGCCCGCTCCCGCCGCGAGTGTCCCCCACTAGGACGCGGACTCCTTTCGATTCCGCGCGGTCGGCACAGCGGGCGTCCGGACGTGAAATTCCGCGGGGCGCGTGGGGGACGAGTGTGGTACGGGTTGGGGGTCAAGGGTCGGTTAGGAGAAGTAGGTGACCGTGCGGGTCTTTCTCGTCGATGATCACGCCGTTTTTCGGTCGGGTGTGCGTGCCGAGTTGAGCCGGGAGGCGGACATGGAGGTGGTCGGGGAGGCCGGCGGGGTGGCGGAGGCGGTGGCCGGGATCAACGCCGAGCGTCCGGACGTCGTCCTGCTCGACGTGCACATGCCCGACGGCGGCGGGGTGGCGGTGCTGGCCGGTATCGAACCGGGACCGGTGTGCCTGGCGTTGAGCGTGTCCGACGCGGCCGAGGACGTGATCGCGGTGATCCGGGCCGGGGCCAGAGGGTATGTGACCAAGACGATTTCGGGAGCCGAGCTGGCCGACGGCATCCGCAGGGTGGCGGGCGGCGACGCGGTCTTCAGCCCGCGATTGGCCGGATTCGTGCTGGACTCGTTCACCGGGAGGTCCCCGGTGCCCGAACCGCCCCTCGACCCCGAACTCGACTCACTGACGCCGCGCGAGCTGGAGGTGCTGCGCCTGCTCGCCCGCGGCTACACCTATCGCGAGATCGCCGAAAACCTGTTCATCTCCGTGAAAACCGTGGAGACGCACGCCTCCAACGTGCTGCGCAAGACTCAGCAGTCCAACCGCAACGCCCTGACCCGCTGGGCCCACCGCCGCCGCATCGACTGACCGCCGCTCGCCACCCGCTGGATACGCGCGGACGTCAGAGGACGGCGACGATGATCGCGATGATGATGATCAGGCCGATCAGAAGACCCACGGCGATGGCCAAGGGGGCGTTGCTCGGCTGCGGGTTCTTGGCGCGCTGCCCAGGTGTGGCCGCGGTGGCGCCCACGTGGTTGCGATGCGGGCGGGGGAGCGGCGTGGAGTGGGGGCTGCGGATGCCGGACGCCGAATTGCGGGCGGCCCAGAACGGGATGGTTCCGTCCTCGGTGCGGACGGGCGCGCCGAGAATGTACGGTCCGGTACCGGGGCCGAAAGCCGCGGTGAGGATCTCGTCGCGCGCCTCGGCCATGGTCGGGCGGCGCTGCGGCGCGGGCTCCATCATGTGCAGCAGCGCCTGGGTGAGCGCGCCGCTGCGGGTCGGCGGGATGATCTGCGCCATGGCGGCGCGGTGCACGATGACGTCGCTGTCCTCGTCGAATCCGTACGGCGGCTGCCCTTCGATCGCGGTGTAGAGCGTGGCGCCCAGGGAGAACACGTCGCTGGCTTTGGTCGGCTGTGCCCCGCGCGCCACCTCGGGCGGCAGGTAGGAGGGGGTGCCGGTGATCACGCCGTCCGGTTCGTCGGACAGATCGCCCGCACCGCGGGAGATGCCGAAGTCGCTGAGTTTCGCCATGCCCACGCCGGGGCCGCGGTCGGCGACGAGGATGTTGCCCGGCTTGATATCCCGGTGCACGATCCCGACCGCGTGCGCGGCGGCCAGCGCGTCGGCGACCTGAGCGCCGATCTGCGCGACCTCGATCGGCGGCAGGGTGTCGACCAGCGCGAGCGCTTTCGCGACACTGCGGGAGGGTAGGTGCTCCATCACGAGCCAGGGCTCACCGGCTTCGAGCACCACGTCGTAGACGGCGATCGCGTGGTCGTGCGAGAGTTTCGCGGCGACCCGGCCCTCGTGCATGATCTGGTTGCGGACGGCGTTCGCTTCTTCCTCGTCCAACCCGGCCGTGGTGAGCACCTGCTTGATCGCGACGTCCCGGTCGAGCAGGCGGTCGTGCGCCAGCCAGACCGCGCCCATGCCGCCGCCCCCCAGCTTCGACTGGAGGCGATAGCGGCCTGCGACGAGATATTGGGGGCCGACAGTGGGACGAGCGCGTTCGGTCACGGGTGCAGGGTAGCGGAAAATGAGGCTAGCTGGCCTGATTCGTGTTCGCGCATAGGCGCGACAGCAGGCGCGGCCGTACGGCCGGGGGTGCCTGCTGACGCTGGGTCGGATGTGTGTCACACACCATACCGATGAACGGGTGCTGCGGTGCCGTAGCCGGGCACCCGCCGGATTCTGCCCCGCCTGTTCTCGCATCGAGAATCACGTCCCTCGGCGTGGGTTGCCGGGCGGAATCGGGGTTGCGATCCCGGTTTGCCGGCGGATCGCTTTCGCCCGCGGGTAGGGCGGAGCCGGTTCCCGCCGCGCGGCCGAATGCGCGCCCGGCCTGGTGGACCAGGAGGAAATCCGCTCGATGCACCGTTCGGGCGACACGAAGCGCTGCGCTCTTGACGAAACCTGGGGGTCGGTTTCTACTGGGTCGGTATCGAACGTATATTCGATATCAATCGATAGCTGTATCGGTGCTGACACTCGAATCGAGGGTCGCTCCGCATGCTTCGCCTCGGGTCCATCGTGGGAAGTAGGTGTTGGGATGGGTTCGGATGCGATCTCGCAGGGAGGGGTGAATCGGGGCGCGCCGGCGCGCGGTGGTGGGCGGGGGGACGCTCCATCGCTGGCTGAACTGCGCAGACGCATGGCCGCGGTACCGGGTCGCGGGGAATCGGCGGCGCATCGGGTGCCACTCGACGCCGGATCGCGGGGAGCGGCGCTGCCCGTGCCCGCGGCGCTCGCACCACTGTTGCCCGATGGTGGCTTGACCAAGGGTTCCGTCGTGGCGTATTCGGGGGCGAACTCGCTGCTGGCCGGCCTGCTCGCCGCGGTGACCGAAGGCGGCGGGCATGCCGCGGTGGTCGGCATGCCCCGGCTCGGTCTGCTCGCCGCGGTGGAGATGGGCGCGCAGCTGCGGCGGCTGGCCGTGATCGCCGACCCCGGCCCCGACCCGGTAGAGGTGGCCGCGGTGCTGCTCGACGGGCTCGATCTGGTCGTGCTCGGGCTCGGCGGCGGGGCCGTCGCGCCCGCGCGCAGCCGGGTGATCGCGGCCCGCGCCCGCAACAAGGGCGCCGCCCTCGTGGTCGCCGACGGTCGCTGGCCGGGCGCGTCTCTGCGGCTCGACGCCCGCGTCTCGGGGTATACCGGGCTCGGCCGCGGGCGTGGACGCTTGCGTTCGCTCGGCTTGACGGTCGAGGTGCGTGGCAAGGCGGGACCGCCGCGGCGCGGACGGCTGGATCTGTGCCCGAACGCCGGGCGCGTGGAATGGGTGTTGCGCGAAAAAGCCGCTCGAACAGTCGAAGCCATCGACACGCAGGAGGCGGTGTCGTGAGTGTGCCTGCGAGCTCCGCGGCCGCCCCCGGCGTCTCGACGACTCCGGCCCACCTCCGCCGGGAGCGATCGCTGCCGATCCGGCCCGGCGCACCGACCGAGCGATTCGGCGCGGCTGGTAACGACGGCCGCAACCGCGGTCCCGGAGTGCGGATGGGCGGCGGCGAGCGCGCGAGGGGCCGGTGTGACGGTCTTGCCCGCTATCTCGAGCCCATGTCGGGCGATGCCCCGGCCCGTTCCGCCGGAGCAGGGCGTTTGCGCGGACGCGCTGGTCGCCGGAAACCGGGGATGGTGGAAGGTCGTGCGGCGCCGTGACCCGGCCGGGGTCGAAGCGGGTGCTCGCCCTGTGGTGCCCCGACTGGCCCGCGGTCGCCGCGGCGGCGGCGGCGGGTCTGCCCGCGACGCGGCCGGTGGCGGTGTTGTTCGCCAACCGGGTAGTGGCCTGTTCGGCGATCGCGCGAACCGAAGGGGTGCGGCGCGGCCTGAAACGCCGAGAAGCGCAGGCGCGGTGTCCCGAGCTGTTCCTCGCGCAACAAGATCAGGATCGCGACGCGCGACTGTTCGAACCGGTGGTGGCGGCGGTGGCCGCGACGGTGCCCGGAGTGGAGGTGCTGCGCCCCGGGTTGCTGGTGCTCGCCGCGCGCGGTGCGGCGCGGTTCTTCGGGTCCGAGGAGGCGGCGGCCGAGCGGCTGGTCGACGCGGTGGCCGCGGCCGGGGCGGAGGCGCAGATCGGGATCGCCGACGAGTTGTCCACGGCGGTGATCGCCGCCCGGCGCGCCGCGATCGTGCCCGCGGGGGCGGGAGCGCGCTTCCTCGCACCGTTGCCGGTGGGGGAACTCGCGGTCGAGCCGAGCCTGGCCGCCCCGGAACGCGCCGATCTGGTCGATCTGCTGCACCGCTTGGGTTTACGCCGGATCGGGGATTTCGCCGCGCTCTCGGCGGCGGAGGTCGCCTCTCGGTTCGGGACCGACGCCGTGCTCGCGCATCGCTGCGCCAGGGCCGAGCCGGAGCGTCCGCCGTCCGCGCGGCAGCCGCCGCCGGATCTGGTGGTGGAGTACCGCTGCGATCCGCCGATCGAGCGGGTCGATGCGGCTGCCTTCGCCGGACGCCTGCTCGCCACCCGGCTGCACAGCGCGCTCGCGGCTGCCGGGCTGGCCTGCACCAGGCTTTCGGTGCACGCGGAAACCGGTGCTGGGGAAGATCTTTCGCGGATCTGGCGCTGCGCCGAGCCGCTCACCCCGGAGGGCACGGCCGATCGGGTGCGCTGGCAGCTGGACGGCTGGCTCACCCGGCGTGACGGCGCGCGACCCACCGCGCCGATCACCGTGCTGCGGCTGGAACCCGTCGAGGTGATCACGGCGGGCGCGCTGCAACTCGGGTTGTGGGGTGGAGACGGGGAAGAGGACGAGCGTGCCCGTCGAGCGCTGATCCGGGTGCAGGGCCTGCTCGGCGGGGAATCGGTGCGTGTCGGCGTCCTGAGCGGTGGACGCGGACCCGCCGACCGCATCACCATGGTCACGCTGGGGGATGAACTCGTCCCCGCGGCCGACCCGGCGCAGCCCTGGCCGGGGCGGCTGCCCGAGCCCGCCCCCGCCGTGATCCTGCTGAACCGTCCGCTGGTGCGGCTGGAAGCCGCCGACGGCGCGCTCGTCAAAGTCACCGACCGCGCCCTGTTCGACGCCGACCCCGTACTGCTGCGGTGGGGAAGCAAACAGTGGCGGCTGACCGGCTGGGCGGGCCCGTGGCCGGTGGACGAACGCTGGTGGGCGTCCGATTCGGACGACGCGTTCACCGCACGCGCACAGGTCCAGCTCGACGACGACCCTGCCGCGGGCAAAGTGCTGTTGCTGATCTATCACGACGAAACTTGGCGCGCTGAAGGCCTTTACGACTGATGCCGTTGCGATTTTCCGCCGGATCGCCGACGCATGGGAAGTCCCGGATCGTGGTCGGCGGCGGGCTCACTCCGGGCGCGACCACACCGTCGCCAGCGTGAACGGATGGCCGCGCAGGGCGGCCCATTTCGGCTTGCGGGCCAGCCAGGCGTCGTCCACCAAGGCCTCGGCTACCTCGGTGAGCACCCAGCCCGCGGCCAGGCCTGCCGTCAGGTGCTCGCTGATCAAGTGCAAGTGGGTGCTGATCGCCACCGGTTCGCCGGACGGGTCGGTGTAGTGCGTCGGCATTCCGGACACCATGATGAATTGCGGGTGGTAGCTGACCAGTACGCACCGAGCGCCCGGAGCGGCCAGCCGCCATGCCTCCGCGTAGAACGGCGCGAGCTCGGGTAGGTGCTCGTCGATCAGGGACGCGATCACCAAGTCGTAGGCGCCGCCCGGCAGGCCGGTGGCTCGCACGTCCGCGCGGGTCAGCGTGGTGTGGGCGCCGCGTTCGGCGGCCGAGGCCAGCATTCCCCGGCTCACGTCGACCCCATCGATGTGCGTTATCCCCTGCTCACGCAACCAGCTTCCGGTTCGGCCGGTGCCGCAGCCGAGGTCGGCCGCGCGCCGTACTCGGCCGAGGTCCAGGTGCAACCGCCCGAGCAGGGCGAGATCCATCTCGTCCAGGACCGTTTGCTCGTAGGTGGGCGCCCAGCCGTCGTACCCGGTGGCGACGTCGACGGTGCGGTAGTCGCGGCGGTCGAAATCGGCGAAGGAGGGCATGCGGCGAGTATTGTTCCGAGCCGGCGTCCGCGCCAGGCATTTTTCGAGCAACTCGAAATACCGACGGGGACAGCACAGTTCGTGACCTCTCGCTGCCGATCTCGGCAAAGTGCCACTCGAACTGCGTGTTTGCGGCGGGTGATCAGCGCTACACCGCGCGGAGCCGGCGCATGACTGCCGGTATTCTCGTTGGTCGTGGATCTGACGCTGGGCCAGGTGACATTCGGAGACGTGCGGATCGCCTATCGGGACTCGGGGGTGGGCGCGGTCAGCGACATCCCCGTGCTGCTGGTGCACGGGATGGGCGGCGACGGACATACGTGGGATCGGTTCGCGCGCGTTCTGATGCGGTCCGGACGCCGCGTGATCATCCCCGATCTCCGTGGACACGGCCGTAGCTCACACGCCGGTTCCTACCTCTTCGACGACTTCGGCGACGATCTACTGCGCCTGTGCGACCATCTGGAACTGCCCGCGGTAGACCTGGTCGGGCATTCGCTCGGCGGTTACGCGGTGTCGCGGGTCGCGCAGGAGCGGCCGGAACTGGTGCGCAGGCTGGTCATGGAAGAGTGTCCGCTTCCGCTGCAGTCCGGCGCCGAGGAAGTGCGTCTGACCCGACGGTTTCCCACCGTGCCCGAACTGTGGCACGCCACCTCGAGCCTGGTCCGGCACCCGCGCGCGGTGCTCGCGTTCGACCGTTCCATGACGAAGACGGCGCTCGAGCAGTTCCGCAAGCCGAACCCGGAGTGGTGGGACCGGCTCTCCGACATCACCGCACCCACCCTGGTGCTGTGCGGCGGCCCGGGCGGCATGGTGGATCCGGAGAAGCTCACCGTCCTGCGAGCCGGCCTCGCGGACTGCACGGTCACCACCTTCACCTGCGGCCACAGCATCCATCGCGACCGCTACTGGGAGTTCGCCGCCGCCGTTCGGCCGTTCCTGGCGGGCTGACCTTCTTTCGGCTCACCAATGGGTGCCGGGTACCCAGCGGGCGGCGCGGCGTAAGGCTGTGCCTGTGACGCGGCGGGCGGTCGACCGGGTGCGGGGCGCGGGGAGCGCGGCGATGGGGTCGGCCGGTTCGCCGGGCACGTTCGGTTCGCCCTTGGCCGCGGGGGAGTCGGGCAGGGCGCGGTAGTAACGGTGCAGGACGCGGTCGCGGATCTTCGGGGTGAGCAGCGCGCCGTATTCGGCGATGGTGCCCAGCGGTACGTCGATGCGTTTGGGCCGTTCGGTCAGCGCGCGCACGATGGTCGCGGCCGCCCACTCGGGGGACTCGGCGGGGCCCTGTTCGCCGCTCGGGGTGATCATCGGGGTGCGCACCAGCGGCATGTGGATGGTGGTGAACGTGACGCCGTCGGCCATGGTCTCGACGGCAGCCACCTCGGTGAACTTGTCCAGCGCCGCCTTGCTGGCCAGATACGCCGAGAACCGCGGCATGGCCATCTGCACGCCCGCGCTGCTGATGTTGACGATGTGCCCGAACTTGCGTTCCCGCATCTGCGGCAGCAGGGCCAGCGTCAGCCGCAGCGCGCCGAAGTAGTTGACGGCCATGGTGCGTTCGAAGTCGTGCAGCCGGTCGGTGGAGCGGTGGATGGCGCGGCGGATCGAGCGGCCCGCGTTGTTGACCAGCATGTCCACGTGGTCGTGTTCGCGCAGGATGGTCTCGACCACGTGGTCGACCGAGTCGGTGTCGGTGATGTCGCAGGAGTATCCGTAAGCCGAGCCACCCGCGGTCCGGATCTCGTCGACGACGGCGGCGAGTTCCTCGCCCCGGCGCGCGAGGAGAAAGACGGTGGCGCCTTTGCCCGCCACTGCCACCGCCGCCGCCCGGCCGATTCCGGAGGACGCTCCGGTGATGAGGACGTGCCGTCCGGTGAGGTCGCGGGTGCGGCGCCGGGTGGGCTCAGCGGATGCGTCGGTCATCGCTGCTCCTTTGCAGATCTGGTGGCCATGAACTTACTCCGAAGTAAGTTCGCTGCCAAGTGCCCCGATCGCACTCGGATCGGCGCGCCACCCCGTGGTCGCGTCCGCGCGGGCGTGTTCGAGAACCGCACGGGCGCGGGGTTTTCGGGTGCGCGAAACGCATCGAACAACTCTCGAAACGTTCGAACATATGTGCGATACTTCACCGCATGTCGGACGATCGGATGGCGGAGGTGTTTGCCGCGGTGCGGCTCGGTGGCGTCGACCCCGCGGCGGGGCGACGGGCGTTGGAAAAGCTCTGGGACGAACTCGGCGAACGCGGCGGAGCGTTGCAGCGCTGCGTGGTCGCCCATCATCTCGCCGATCTCCAAGAGGAGCCCGCCGAGGCGTTGCGCTGGGATCAGCGCGCACTGGCCGCGGTGTTCGGCCCCGGAGTGCCGCTCGACGAAGGGCTGCGCGGCTTCTTGCCCTCGCTCTATCTCAACCTGGCCGACAGTCATCGCCGGGTCGGCGAGTTCGAAGTGGCCAGGATGCAACTGGCGATCGCTCGCGGGCATCTCGACGTCCTCGCCTCCGATGCCTACGGCGCGCTCATCCGCGCTCGGCTGAAGGGTGTCGAAGCCGCGCTGGCCGCCGGGTCCATCGAACGCCTGTCGGTGGCCTGACCTGCCTGTACATCGTCACGCATCGAATGTATGTTCGAGACGAGGAGGTGAGTCGTGGGCTGGGGCAACGGTCCGCCCAGCTGGGCGGAGATGGAGCGGGTGCTGTCCGGGCGGCCTGGACGGACGAACCCCGACGCGATGTATCCGGGCGACGGCGGCGACAGCCCTGCGTGGTCGCGCAAGCGCGGCGAGTACCACGCCGAGCCGGTGCGACGCGCCGAAGAGCCACCGGTCCCGTACGCGGAGTTGCACGCGCATTCGGCCTACAGCTTCCTGGACGGCGCCAGCCCACCGGAGGAACTGGTGGAGGAGGCGGTACGGCTCGGCCTGACGGCGATCGCGCTCACCGACCACGACGGCTTCTACGGCACCGTCCGCTTCGCCGAGGCGGCCAGGGAATGGGGAATGCCCACCGTCTTCGGCGCCGAGCTGTCCCTCGGCACGGCTGCCGAGCCGCACGTTCCCGGCTCCGCGAGCGGGCACGCCGTCGCCCCCGACTCGGCGCCGCGCACCGGCGCGCCGGACCCGGCCGGGCCGCACCTGCTGGTGCTCGCCCGCGGCCAGGAGGGCTACCGCAGACTCTCCCGCGAGATCGCCGCCGCGCACATGGCCGCCGGGGAGAAAGGGATCCTGCGTTACGACCTCGACACGCTCACCGCGGCGGCCGAGGGGCACTGGCAGATCCTCACCGGGTGCCGGAAGGGGCAGCTGCGCCGGGCGCTCGAGCTCGACCTGCGCGCAGGCAGCACCCGCCTGGAACGGGCGGAAGCCGCGCTGCGTGAGCTGACCGAGCGCTTCGGCGCCGACCGGGTGAGCGTGGAACTGACCCAGCACGGCATCCCGGAGGACGACGAGCGCAACGCGCACCTGATCGCCTTGGCCGATCGCGTCGGCCTGCCCGTGCTCGCCACCACCGGAGCGCATTTCGCCGCGCCGAGCCGGCGTCGCCGCGCCATGGCGCTCGCGGCGATCCGGGCCGGACAGAGCCTGGACGAGATAGCGGGCTGGCTGGCGCCGGTGGGCGGCGCGCATCTGCGGTCCGGGGCGGAAATGGCGCGGTTGTTCGCCGACTGCCCGCAGGCGGTGGCGAACGCGGCGGCCCTGGCCCGCGAATGCGCCTTCGACCTGCAGCTGATCGCTCCGCACCTGCCGCCCTTCGACGTGCCCGCCGGGCACGACGAACAGTCCTGGCTGCGCGAGCTCACGATGGCGGGCGCCGCGGCGCGCTATGGGACCCCCGAGCAGAACCCGGAGGCCTACCGGCAGATCGAGCACGAACTCACGGTGATCGAGAAGCTGGAGTTCCCCGGCTACTTCCTGGTGGTGCACGACATCGTCAGCTTCTGCAAGGACAACGACATCCTGTGCCAGGGGCGCGGTTCGGCGGCCAACTCCGCGGTCTGCTATGCCATCGGCATCACCAATGTCGACCCGGTTCGTAATCAATTGCTGTTCGAGCGTTTCCTCTCCCCGGAGCGCGACGGTCCGCCCGACATCGACGTCGACATCGAATCCGACCGCCGCGAAGAGGCCATCCAGCACGTCTACCGGAAGTACGGCCGCGAATACGCCGCGCAGGTGGCCAACGTGATCACCTACCGCGGCAAGTCCGCGGTCCGGGATGCCGCACGGGCGCTGGGGTTCTCACCCGGGCAGCAGGACGCGTGGAGCAAGCAGGTGAGCCGCTGGACGGGCGTCGGCGCCGAGACGAACACCGACATCCCCGCCGAGGTGCTGGAACTGGCCGCCGACATCGAGGGCCTGCCCAGGCACTTGGGCATCCACTCCGGCGGCATGGTGATCTGCGACCGGCCGATCGCCGACGTCTGCCCGGTGGAATGGGCGCGCATGCCCGGCCGCAGCGTCCTGCAGTGGGACAAGGACGATTGCGCCGCCATCGATCTGGTGAAGTTCGACCTGCTCGGCCTCGGCATGCTCTCGGCCCTGCACTACATGATCGACCTGGTGCGCGAGCACAAAGGCGAGACCGTCGAGCTGCACTCGCTGGACCTGGCCGAGCCCGAGGTCTACGAGATGCTGGCGCGCGCGGACTCGGTCGGCGTCTTCCAGGTCGAGTCGCGCGCGCAGATGGCGACCTTGCCCCGGCTGCGCCCGCGCAGCTTCTACGACCTGGTGGTCGAGGTGGCGCTGATCCGTCCCGGCCCGATCCAGGGCGGCTCGGTGCATCCCTACATCCGCAGGCGCAACGGCGTGGAGGACGTCGTCTACGACCATCCGGCGCTGAAGAATTCGCTGGAACGCACGCTCGGCGTGCCGCTGTTCCAGGAGCAGCTCATGCAGATGGCCGTCGACGTCGCCGGATTCACCGCCGTCGAGGCCGATCAGCTGCGCCGCGCCATGGGCTCCAAGCGGTCCACGGAGCGCATGGAGCGCCTGAAGGCGCGGCTCTACCAGGGCATGCGCGAGCGGCACGGGATCACCGGCGAAGTCGCCGACCGGATCTACGAGAAGCTCTACGCCTTCGCGAATTTCGGCTTCCCGGAGAGTCATTCGCAGAGCTTCGCCGCGATCGTGTACTACTCGGCCTGGTTCAAACTGCACCATCCCGCCGCCTTCTGCGCGGGTCTGCTGCGCGCCCAGCCGATGGGGTTCTACTCGCCGCAGTCGCTGGTCGCCGACGCGCGCAGGCACGCGGTGGCGGTGCATGGTCCCGACGTCAACGCCAGCCGGGCCGAGGCGACGCTGGAGGCTCAGGGCACCGAGGTGCGCCTGGGTCTCGCCGCGATCCGCCAGATCGGCGACGACCTCGCCGAACGCATCGTCACCGCCAGGGGCGAGCGGCCCTACACGTCCTTCCTCGACCTGACCGGCCGGGTGGAACTGACTGTGGCGCAAGCGGAGTCGCTCGCCACGGCGGGCGCGCTCGGCAGTCTCGGGATCACCCGCCGCGAGGCGCTCTGGGCGGCGGGCGCCGCCGCGGGCGAGCGCTCGGACCGGTTGCCCGGTACCGGCGCGGCCACCACCGCGCCCGCTCTGCCCGGGATGAGCGACCTCGAGCTGGCGGCCGCCGACGTATGGGCCACCGGCGTCTCGCCGGGCAGCTATCCGACGGAATTCTTGCGCCCGCACTTGGACGCGCTCGGCGTCGTACCGGCCGCGGGCCTGCTCACCGTGCCCGACGGCTCTCGTGTGCTGGTGGGCGGCGCGGTGACACACCGGCAGCGTCCCGCCACCGCGGAGGGCGTCACCTTCCTCAATCTGGAAGACGAGACCGGCATGGTGAACATCGTCTGCTCGCTGGGGCTGTGGCGGCGTTACCGGCGTCTGGCCCAGGGCGCCGCCGCTCTGCTCATCCGCGGCCGGGTGCAGAATGCCGAAGGCGTGGTCAGCGTGGTCGCCGAACATCTCCAGCGCATGGATCTGCGGATGGCGTCCACATCGCGCGACTTCCGTTGAGCCCATTGCTTTAAAGAAGTATTAGAAGCGCTCTAGGAAACCGTTATGCGGGGCTGTCCGCGCAGCGTAAACGGCTACTGTGCCAGGCATGAGGAAGCTTGCTGTGCTGTGTGTCGGCGTGCTGGGGTTGGTTCTGCTCGTCGGTTGCGGGGACGACGACGCGAGACCCGCGCGGGACCGGTCGTCGACGGTGGTCACCGGTCCCGCCGCCCCCGCGATCGTGCCGCCGGGAGCGCACGAGCTCGCGCCTCCGAAGCGGGACAACAACTCCGGCGGCGAACCGGTGTCCACGCGCAAGGAAGTGGTCACCGGCAGCGTGGAGATCACCGCCGCCGCGCCGGTCGCCGCGGCGGGCACGATCATCGACCAGGTGCGGGCCGCGGGCGGCCGGGTCGACAGCCGCACCGAGCAGCCCGGCACCGACGACACCGAGCCCAGCGCCACGCTCGTCGTCCGCCTGCCCGCGGACAAGACCGACGCGTTCATCACCGGTCTCGGCGGGGTCGGGCAGGTCACCCGGGTCACCACCAACCGCGACGACGTCACCATGCAGTGGGAGGATCTGGACGCGCGGATCAAGGCCCTGCAAGCGTCGGTGGACCGGCTGCGCGCGCTCATCGCGGGCGCCACCAATACCTCCGACCTGCTCGCCGCCGAGCAGGCGCTGTCGAGCCGCCAGGGTGAATTGGACAGCCTCACCGCGCAGAAGCGACGCCTCGACGACCAGGTCGCCTTGTCCACGCTGACCATCGAGATCACCACCGACCGCGACGGGCCCGGCGACGACCCGGACAATTTCTGGGACGGCATCGTCGCCGGCTGGAATTCCCTGGTGGACTGGCTGCAGGACGCCGTCGTGTTCAGCGGCAGAGCGATTCCCTGGCTCGGCTTCCTCGCTGTGGTGGCCGCGGTGCTGTGGGGTATCGCGCGCCTGGTGCGGCGTCGGAAGCCCGCGCCGCGTAGGGAAGAATCGGCGCAGGCTCCCGTCGAGCCCGCGAGCAGCGCCGCGGACGGCGCGCAGACCAGCGCAGGAGGCGAGAATGCCGACGGTGGTAAGGGCGACGATCAAGCCGAACAGCCGTAAGGGCCCGCTGGTGGAAACCCTCGACGACGGCAGTCTGCAGCTGTACGTGCGGGCTCCCGCCGTCGAGGGAAAAGCCAACAAGGCGGCCGTCGAACTGCTCGCCGAGCACTACGGAGTCCCCAAGTCCGCCGTCCGGCTGGCCGCGGGCACGACGTCTCGCTTCAAGCGCTTCGAGATCGATCTGCCATGACCACGCCTATACGCCGCCGGGAAAGCCCAGTTGGCGCCATGCTTCGTAGACGGTGACCGCGGCCGCGTTGGACAGGTTCATGGAGCGGCGGCCGGGCAGCATCGGGATCCGCAGCCGGTCGGTGACGTGCGGGTCGGCCAGCACCTCCGCGGGCAGGCCCGTGGGTTCGGTGCCGAACAGCAGCACGTCGTTCTCCTGGTAGGCCACGTCCGTGAACCGGGTGGTGGCCTGCGTGGTGAACGCGAAAACCCGCTCCGGCCGCAACGTCTCCCACGCGGCCGCCAGAGTCGCGTGCACCGTCACCGACGCCAGATCGTGGTAATCCAACCCGGCCCGGCGCAACTTCGGCTCCGACAGATCGAACCCCAACGGCTCGATCAGGTGCAGATGACACCCGGTCCCCGCGACCAACCGGATCGCGTTGCCGGTATTCGGCGGAATGCACGGCTCGTGGAACATCAGATGGAACACGGGTGCCAGTCAACCAGGCGCCGCGACCGCCGGGGCTACCGGCGAGGCCTCAGCCGAAGCTGCCCGTGCTCGGCTTGCCGATCACGTCGACGGTGACGATGTCCGTCGTCGCGGTGTCGCCCGCGCGGGGATCGCCGGTGGGCCGTTCCCAGGCGCATGCGCCACGCACGCGCATCTGTCCGGCGGGCAGGGACCCGTTGCCGAGCGACGTCTGGACCATCTTGCCGTCGGCGATGGCGAACGACGTGGGATTGTTGCCGCCGAAGATCTCCCCGGTGTCGTCGTTGTACACCCAGCACACGCCCTCGGCGTTGGGGTTGTGGAACTTCGCCGACACGGTTCCGGGCACCGAGAAGACCTCCTCGAGCACCGGAGGCGACAGCGGAGGTGTCGCGGTAGCGGTGGCGCCGGAACCCAGCACCACCGGAAGCGCGGCGAGCGCGAGAAGGGGGAGTCGTCGAAGGATCATGATCGAGATGATGCCAGCTCGCGCACATGCCCCTGCTTTCGGGGAACCAATATGCTTGCTCGACAATGTGTTTCGAGCTTAGAGGGAAGGTTGGATCGACGGCCCGGCGCAGTTGCCGGTTCCCCGGAGTGTTCAGAGCCACGACCTCGTCGGTCACTCCGGTAACAGTCGGAGTGGGACTGGGTGATTGGTTCGGACCGCGCTGAAGTGTCGGCGAAACAATGTCGCGACTTCCTTCACGTCAAGTCGTTCGGCAACGGCTGAGACGGCGGCATCGACAGCACCCAGTGGGAAGTCGGCGTACTTTCGAACCAGCTCCGCCATCCGCAGGAGATCGGTCCGGGTCGGATCGACGAGTTCGATTTCCTCATCGGCGATAGATTCGAGGAACCTGGCCCACGCCGATCGGGAGCGGCGGCGCGAGTCTGCAAGAATCGGGGCGTGACCGATGCCGACACGCCTGTCGCCGGGCGACGCAGTCCGGGGGCGGAATTCTTGCGTTCCCATCTGCCGATGGTGGTTGTGACGCTGGTCATCGTGGTGGCGGTGGTGTTCGTCGCGTCCGATCGGTGGCGGCGTGGGGCGTTCTTCTTCGGTGGGGCGACGTTGCTTGCGGCGGCGTTCCGGCTGTGCCTGCCGACCGCGCGGGTGGGGCTGCTCGCGGTGCGCAGCAAGCCCTTCGACGTCGGCGCGCTGACCCTGCTCGGGTCGAGCATCCTGTTCCTCGCGGCCACGATCAACACGCTCGGCGTCGGCTGAGGCGCGGGCGACCCGGGCCGCCCTGGCGATCAGCGATCAGCGGGATATCGCTCGGCGAAAACAGTTCGCGCGCGGGGGCGGCGCCCCGGGTGGGGCGGGACGGTGTCGCTGTAGCCGATGGTGACCAGCACCGCGATAGCGAGATCGTCGCGATCGCCGATGCCGATGGCTTGTTTCACCAGCGCTGGATCCCAGCCGTTCATCGGCGCCGAGGCCAAGCCGAGGCCGGTGGCGGCGAGCATCGCGTAGGTGGCGGCGATCATCGCGTTCTTGACGGCGTTCTCCCGCAGCAGCCCGTGCCGCTCCAGTGCCAAGTACTCGGCGCGCGTGTCGAACAAGGCGGTGAACTCGGCGTTCCACGCGCCGTTGCGGCCGGCCAGTTCGGCGATGTCGGCGTTGGCCGCTCGCCAGGCCGCGGCATCGGCGACGAAGACCAGCACCACCGGCGCTTCCTTCGGCTGCGGCTGACCGAACGCCGCCTCCGACAGCGCGGCGCGGCCGGATTCACTCGTCACCACCACGATCGACCGGTCTTGCATGTTCCATGCGCTCGGCGCTTGCATCGCGAGCTCGAGCAACTCCTCGATCAGCTCGGGCGCCACCGGATCGGAGCGATAGTGGCGCACAGTGCGACGTCCGCGGATCGCGTCGGCCACCGAAAGTGTTTGCGTTTGCATATTTCTAACTATCGGAGAGTTACGCTCTGTTAGGAAGAAGGCACTAATAAGTGCGCTACACTCCGACAGGTGTCCACCTATGTCGAAAGTTCCGGCCTGCTCGCCGACGTGTACTCCGCGAAGTGCCCGACGCGGGAGATTCTCGACCACATCGCGGGCAAGTGGACGGTGCTCATCATCGACGCGCTCGCCGGCGGAACCCTGCGCTACACCGATCTGCGCCACCGCATCGATGGGATCTCCCAGAAGATGCTGACGCAGACGTTGCGGCAGCTGGAGAACGACGGATTCGTCACGCGCACAGTGCATCCCACCATCCCGCCGCGGGTGGACTACACGCTCACCGAACTCGGCCACAGTCTGCGCACGCCGATCGCCGCGCTGCGGGAATGGATCGAAACCAACATCAACCTGATCGAATCCGCGCGGCGGCGCGCGGCGCTCTGAGCACAAGGCGACGCGGACAGCGCTCGGAACGCCGCCGGGCACGGTGCGGCGATCGACGGCCGGGCCGAACCGCTCAGCGTTCGGGCCGCACCACGGCCCGCGCCAGGCGCATGGTCTCGGTCAGCAGCTTCGACACCGCCGCCGCCTCGGTGAGGAATCCGTCGTGCCCGTCGCGCGAGTGCACGACGTCCAGCCCGTCGCAGCCGGGCAGCAGATCGGCGAGTTCCTGCTGGGTCCGCAGCGGGTACAGCCGGTCGGAGTCGACGCCGCCGACCACGCACGGCACCGGCGTCGCCGCGAGCGCCGCCTCGATGCCGCCCCGGCCGCGACCGACGTCGTGCCGGTTCATCGCCTCGGTCAGCAGGACGTAGGTGGCGGGATCGAAACGCTTGCACAGTTTTTCGGCCTGGTGGTCGAGGTAGCTCTGCACGGCGTAGCGGCCGCCGTGCAACGGGTCCTCGCCGTCCTGAGGCTTGTTCTCGAACCGGTGATCCAGCTCGAATTCGGTGCGGTAGGTCAGGTGCGCGATCCGGCGGGCCAGGGCCATGCCCGTCGTCGGGGCGCGGCCGGTGCCGTGATAGTCGCCGCCCTGCCAGTCCGGATCGGCCTTGATCGCCGCGATCTGGGTGGTCTGGGTGCCGATCTGGTCGGCGGTGGCGCGGGCGCCGACCGCGAGCACCAGTGCTGCGGCGACCCGCTCCGGCGCCCCCACCATCCACTCGAGCACCCGCATGCCGCCCATCGACCCGCCGACGACGGCGGCGAGCCGCTCGATGCCGAGCAGGTCGAACAGAGCGGCCTCGGCGGTCACCTGATCGCGAATGGAGATCTCGGGGAATCTCGCGCCCCAGGGCTTTCCGTCCGGGGCAAGGCTGGAGGGCCCGGTGCTGCCCTTGCAGCCGCCGAGCACGTTCGTCGCGATCACACACCATTCGTCGGTGTCCAGCGGCGCGCCCGGCCCGACCATGCCGTCCCACCAGCCGGGCAGCGGATGCACGTCGTCGGGCTTGCCGACGACATGTGAATCGCCGGTCAGCGCGTGTTCGACCAGTACGACGTTGTCCAGGCCGGGCGAGAGCTCACCCCAGCGCTGCACCGCCACGTGGACGTCCGGGATCACCGCGCCGTTCTCCAGACGCACGTCCCCGATGGCGATGGTGCCGAGCCGCCCATCCGGGGGCGGCAGGGCGACGCCGGAGGTCCGTGCGCTCGCTTCGGTACCCACGGTCACGTCGCCGCCGTCGCTGAACCGGCGTGCGCATCCGCATTGTCCACGCTGCGGAAAGACCACTGCCCGGGTTCGGCCCCGGGCGCGGTGAATTCACTCATGGTTTGCTCCCAAGCAGGTGTTCGCCGGTACAGCAGGGGTTAGCGGTGTGTGGCTGACGAACAACAACACATGCCGGCGACCTCCTGTTACGCGCTTGCTCCCGGCTCTCGGGAGCCAGGTCATCACCCGGAGCACCCCACCGCGGCTGGAGGGTTGCCGACCAGCGAGCCGGGGCTTGGCGCTGGTACTCATGACCTGCCCGGCATCATAACCGGCGGGCGGTCAGCGCCCGAAATCCTCCGTCGAACTCACTGGTCCGCGGCGTCCGACGTCCCGCAGCAGGCGCGGACGAACTCGTCGTAGGTCTCGGTGAACGCGGCGCGTCCCGACCTGGCCGCGGCCGAAAGGTCCTCGTCCAGGAACGCGTCGCCCGAGCATTCCATGCCGATGTGGCCGATCAGTTGCCAGGTGCCGACGATGAGCCGCACGGGACGCGCGTCGGGTGTGGTGCCCAGCCGCTCGGCGACCACCGCCGCGATCGCGGTGTTCTTCTCGTCGGCGTGTTCCATGTTGCGCGCGCTGACCGAAGGGCTGCTGCGCAGGATGCGCTGCATCTGCTGGAACTGCCGGAACGACAGCGGATCGGCGTCGCCCGCCGCGGCGGCTCGATCGACCACGTGCAGGAAAGCCGTGCGCAACGCCGCTAGTTCGTTGCCCGTGCGCGGCAGCTCGCGCAGCGTCTCGGCGACGGTACGGCCGAAGTCCTGGACCGGGCCGAGGACGATGTCCTCCTTGTTGTCGAAGTAGCGATTGATCGTGCGCGGTGAGACGTCCGCCACGTGGGCGATCTGCTCGATCGTGGTGGCGTCGAAGCCCTGCGTATCGCACAGATCCAAGGCGGCCGCGATGATGCGCAACCTCGTCTGCTGCTTCTTGCGTTCGCGCAGCCCTGTGGTCGTTGGGGCGCCCGCGGCGCGGCCGGCCGCTGCGCTCGCGCCCATCGGCGCCGATGACTCGAGCATGTGCCCATGCTAACGCAACCTGCCGTTTTCCTGTCCTTAACGGTCAAATGTCGTAGCACGACATTTTTCTCTTGACGACAAATGTCGCTAAATGACAGGATGGCTCGGACGACGAAGACAGAGGAGATGACCGTGACGGAAACGGCGACGGCGGCGCCCCGGAAAGCGGCCGGGTCGGCGCGCTGGCTCGCGCTGGCAGTGATCGCATTGGCCCAGCTCATGGTGGTACTGGACGCCACCATCGTGACCATCTCGCTGCCGTTCGCGCAGCGTGATCTCGACATCAGCGACGGCAACCGGCAATGGATGCTCACCGCCTACACGCTGATCTTCGGCGGCTTGCTGCTGTTGGGCGGCAGGCTGGCCGACTATCTCGGCAGGCGCCGGATCTTCATCATCGGCCTGGTCGGTTTCGCGGGCGCTTCGGCGCTGGCCGGTCTCGCGCAGAACGGCGCGGAACTGTTCGCCGGACGCGCGTTGCAAGGCGCGTTCGCCGCGCTGCTCGCCCCGGCGGCGCTCTCGCTGCTGTCGGTGACCTTCACCGAACCGGGTGAGCGGGCCACCGCGTTCGGCGTGTTCGCGGGCATCTCCGCGGGTGGCGCGGCGCTCGGCCTGATCGCGGGCGGCGCGCTCACCGAATACGCCTCGTGGCGCTGGTGCCTGCTGGTCAACACCCCGATCGCGCTCATCGCGCTGTTCGGCGCGCTGGCCTGGGTCGCCAAGGACGTGCCCGCGCCGCGTAGCGGGGGATACGACGTGCCCGGTGCCGTCACGGTGACGCTCGGCCTGATCGCCATCGTGTACGGCTTCAGCCGCGCCGCCGACGACGGCTGGCTGGCAGGCAGCACCCTGGCGCTGATCGTCGCCGGGCTGGTCCTGCTCGCCGCCTTCGTCGCGATCGAACGGCGCTCGTCGAACCCGCTACTGCCGCTGCACATTCCGGGTGAGATCAACCGGGGCGGCGCCTTCCTCGCCGCGCTGCTCATCCCGATCGCGATGTTCGCGATGTTCCTGTTCCTGAGCTACTACTTCCAGATCACGCTGGGCTACTCCGCGCTGAAGGCGGGCTTCGCGTTCCTGCCCTTCCCCGCGGGCATCGCGATCTCTGCGGGTGTCACCAGTGCCTTGCTCCCGAAGCTCGGCCCGCGGCCGCTGATGCTGGCCGGCGCCGTGCTCGGCGTCATCGGCCTGCTGCTGCTGGCCCAGCTCGGCTACGGTGACAGCTTCCTCGCCGGGGTGCTGCCGGCTCAGGTGCTCATCGCGCTCGGCATGGGCCCGCTGTTCGTCGGGATGCAGACGGTCGCGCTGCATCAGGTGGAGGAAGAGGACTCCGGCGTCGCCTCCGCGCTGCTGAACGCGGCGCAGCAGGTCGGCGGTGCGGTCGGGACGGCGCTGCTGACCACGATCTCGGTGCAGGTCGCCAAGTCCTTCGCGCAGGAAAACCCCGGCATCGACAACCTGGCCGCGCGAGCCGCGATCCACAGCTACGACGTCGCCTTCTATGTGGGCGCCGGGTTCTTCCTCGCGGCCATCCCGATCATCGCCCTGATGATCCGGGACCGGCCGGAGAACCTCATCGAGGGTTCCGAGGAGGGAACCCGGATCCCGGTCGCGGTCTGATCCACCCCCCGAGAGGTCCGCGCAACGTCACGATGTTGCGCGGACCTCGTCGTGTGCCAGGCGGTTGCCGGGCCTGGAAGGAAGGCGGATCATGGCGGCGACGGCGGTTGTGTGGATGCCTCCGGGAGTCGTCGCCGACCTACCAATCGGTAACAAAGGTGGCGCAGCTCACTCCGGGGGCTGCCCGTGCGGTGAGGACTCGGGCAGCAGTACGCTTGTCTTGTTTGCACCACATGTCTCGCCGACAACGCGGGACATATACGTTGTCTGTTGGAACAGCTGGGGTCCGCTCACAAGCGTGTTCGCCTGGCCGTGCAATGAGGGCACCATCCTAGGAGGACACGAAGATCCATGTCCAAGATCAAGGTTGAAGGCACCGTCGTAGAACTCGACGGCGACGAGATGACCCGGATCATCTGGCAGTTCATCAAGGACAAGCTGATCCACCCGTATCTCGATGTGAACCTGGAGTACTACGACCTCGGCATCGAGTACCGGGACAAGACAGACGACCAGGTCACCGTCGACGCCGCCGAAGCCATCAAGCGGCACGGCGTCGGTGTGAAGTGCGCCACCATCACCCCGGACGAGGCGCGGGTCAAGGAATTCGGCCTCAAGAAGATGTGGCGCTCGCCCAACGGCACCATCCGCAACATCCTGGGCGGCACGATCTTCCGCGCCCCGATCATCATCTCGAACGTTCCCCGGCTGGTTCCCGGCTGGACCAAGCCGATCATCATCGGCCGCCACGCCTTCGGCGATCAGTACCGCGCCACCGACTTCAAGGTGTTCCAGGGCGGCACCGTCACCTTGACCTTCACCCCGGACGACGGCAGCGAGCCGATCGTGCACGAGGTCGTGAAGATGCCCGAGGACGGCGGCGTCGTCATGGGCATGTACAACTTCCGCAAGTCCATCGAGGATTTCGCGCGTGCGTCGTTCAACTACGGCCTGCAGCAGAACTACCCGGTGTACATGTCGACGAAGAACACCATTCTCAAGGCCTACGACGGCATGTTCAAGGACACCTTCCAGGACATCTTCGACGCCGAGTTCAAGAGCCAGTTCGACGCCGCGGGCCTGACCTACGAGCACCGCCTGATCGACGACATGGTCGCCTCCTCCATGAAGTGGGAGGGCGGCTACGTCTGGGCGTGCAAGAACTACGACGGCGACGTGCAGTCCGACACGGTGGCCCAGGGCTTCGGTTCGCTCGGCCTGATGACGTCGGTGCTGCTCACCCCGGACGGGCAGACCTGTGAGGCCGAGGCCGCGCACGGCACCGTCACCCGGCACTACCGCCAGCACCAGCAGGGCAAGCCGACCTCGACCAACCCGATCGCGTCCATCTTCGCTTGGACCCGCGGGCTCGAGCATCGCGGCAAGCTGGACAACACCCCCGAGGTGATCGGCTTCGCGCAGACCCTGGAGGACGTCGTCATCAAGACCGTCGAGGGCGGCCAGATGACCAAGGACCTCGCGCTGCTCGTCGGTGGTGACCAGGGCTACCTGAGCACCGAGGAGTTCCTCGGCGCGCTGGACGCCAATTTGGCTCGCGCACTGCGCTGAGCCGCTCCGGCGCCGCGTCGTCGCGGGGCCGGGTTGCCGGGCCGAGCCGCGTCGCTCGGCCGATTCCGGCGCTGGGTGCCCAACCCAGCGCCGGGCTGAATCTCGGGCACCCGCCCCACCCTCGGTGGAACGGGTGTCCGGACTGTTTTTGCGACGAATTCGCCGGGCGTCGGTGACGCCTGCCGCTGGGAGCGATGTCGCCGCTCGTCAGCTCGGGTCGCCAAGCGCGAATCGTCGTGTCACCTGGTAGTTCACCGGCGGCGCGTGGGCGAACTCACGTTCGCCGGGGAAGCGAATGCGGGCCGGGGCCGGTTACATGAACACGTGACCAGCCCCGTGAGTACCAGTACCGCCGCCCCGCCCGGACGCACCGATTGGCACGTACGGGCCATGCTGGCGCTGGCCCTCGGCGGGTTCGGAATCGGCACGACCGAGTTCGTCACCATGGGTTTGCTGCCGGACATCGCGTCGGCCGTGCACGTCTCCGAGCCGACGGCGGGACACGCGGTGTCGGCCTATGCGCTCGGCGTGGTGATCGGCGCGCCCCTGATCGCGGCGCTGTGCGCGCGGGTGCCGCGCAAGCGGCTGCTCGTGGCGCTCATGGTGGCGTTCACCGTCGGGAACGCGGCGACCGTGTTGGCACCCTCGTTCGGGATGCTCGTTCTGGCGCGGTTCGTGTCGGGATTGCCGCACGGTGCTTATTTCGGTGTCGCCTCGCTGGCCGCCGCCACTCTCGCCCCGGTAGGGCAGCGGGCCAAGGCGGTTGCTGGAGTTATGCTGGGATTGAGCGCCGCCAATGTCGTCGGCGTTCCCGCAGCAACCTGGCTCGGCCAGCACCTCGGCTGGCGCGACGCGTTCGTGGTGGTCGCGCTGATCGGGGTGACCACCGTAGCCGCGCTGCTGCGCTTCGTCCCCGAACTCACCGGCGTCACGGTCACCGATCCGATGACCGAACTCGGCGCGCTGCGCCGTCCGCAGGTGCTGTTGACGCTGCTGGTGGGCGCCGTCGGATTCGGCGGCATGTTCGCCGTCTACACCTACATCGCGACCACGCTCACCGACGTCGCCGGGCTGCGCGCCGGGGCGATCCCGCTGGTGCTGATGTTGTTCGGCGTGGGCATGGTGATCGGCAACATCGTCGGCGGCGTGCTCGCCGATCGCGGTGTGGACCGCGCCATCTCGGTGTCGATGGTCGCGATGACCGTCATCCTCGGCGGCTTCGTCGCCGCCGCGCACAACCCGTACACCGCGGCTTTCGGCGCGTTGCTGGTCGGCGCGTCCGGAGCCGCGCTGGCGCCTGGGCTGCAGACCCGGTTGATGGACGTGGCAGCCGATGCCCAGACCCTCGCCGCCGCCCTCAACCACGCCGCTCTGAACATCGCCAATGCCGCGGGCGCCTGGCTGGGTGGCTTGGTCATCGCGGCGGGCTTGGGTTACACGGCGCCGGCCGTGGTCGGCGCCGCCCTGGCAGCCATCGGCGTCTTGTTGTTCACGGCGACCGTCTGGGCCGCGCGCCCGGCCGTGCGCAAGGAACGAGCGGCGCGGTAGCGCCTTGCCGAGCGCGGGCACTGGAGGCGACGTCGTCTTCCCGGTGCACGACCCTGCGCGTGACCAGCGTCAAGAGGGTCACCCCTGGTGGCCGTCTGAATCCGGACGCACCGGGACGGGTGAGGACTGTTCGGAGCGGGCGGCGAGGGCGCGACCGGCGATCTCGTGCAGGTGCACCGAGGCGCGCCGCCACCGGCGACGGGCGCGCTCGTCGTCGGGGTCGATGAAATTGGAGATCAGGATGCCGCGCAGCGCGTCCATGGCCGTGTAGATGAAATCGCGCGCCTCCTTGCGGCGCACGTCGTCCGGCACGAACCGGGCGACCGCCAGCAAGACGGCGTTGTTCACGAATGGCTCGACCTTCTCCATCGCCGCGGCGAGCACCGGGTCGGTCCGTCCCGCCACCCACAGTTCCACGGTCGCGATGAACAGCGGACCCTGATGTAGGTCCCACAGGAACTCCAGTGCCGCCGCCACCGGATCGTCACCGGCTTCGACCCGCGACATCTCCCGCATGGCGGTTTCGGCGCGCAGCTGCGCGAGATGGCTGATGGCGGCCACCACCAGATCGGTTTTCGAGCCGAAGTGATGCACTTGGGCCCCGCGGGTCACTCCCGCGCGTTCGGCCACCCGTGGCGTCGTGGTGCCGGAGTATCCGTACTCGACCAAGCAGTCCACCGTCGCGTCCAGCAAGCGGGTGCGCATCTCGGTGCTGCGCTGCTCCTGCGTCCGGCGCTGCTGCTTCGCGACTACGCTCCTGGCCATCGCTCGATCCTACACTTACATACACTGCTGTATGTTCCGGCTCGAAGGTGGTTCGGCGATGGGGCCGGGAATCGTTCCGGACGGCCATGGTGGGCGACTTCGCTGTCTCGCAGGGGCGTCGCTCATCCCGGGGTGGCGAGCGGGCGGCTACCGGCGGTGCGTCCAGTCCCGAGGTTCTAAGAACATGCATGTCTCACTGTATGTAGCAGCTGAGCTGTAATCGGCTGGTCGATCAGGTGTCAGTAAGAAGCCCGGGAAGACCTTGCCTCATTTACATACAACCTTGTATGTTTGTTTTTGCTTGGGTCGGCCGCCCCGCGGTGTACGCACAGATGTGAGGAGTTCAATGGCGAACAAGGTCTACGTCGTCGGTGTCGGAATGACGAAGTTCGAAAAGCCCGGCCGCCGCGTGGTCGAGGAGGCCGACGGCACCACCCGCGCCTGGGACTACCCGGACATGGCCAGGGAATCGGGCACCAAGGCGCTCGCGGACGCGGGCATCGCTTACGACCTGGTGGAACAGGCCTACGTCGGCTACGTCTACGGCGAATCCACCTCGGGGCAGCGTGCCGTCTACGAACTCGGCATGACCGGCATTCCGGTGGTCAACGTGAACAACAACTGCTCCACCGGCTCGACGGCGCTGTACCTCGCGGCGCAGGCGATCCGCGGCGGTCTGGCGGATTGCACGCTGGCGCTGGGTTTCGAGAAGATGCAGCCCGGGTCGCTCGGATCCACCTGGGACGACCGCGAGCAGCCGATGGCCAAGCACGTCATGGCGCTGGCCGAGATCTCCGAGGTGCTCTTCCCGGTGGCGCCGTGGATGTTCGGCGCGGCGGGGCGCGAGCACATGAAGCAGTACGGCACCACCGCCGAGCACTTCGCCAGGATCGGCTACAAGAACCACAAGCACTCGGTGAACAACCCGTACTCGCAGTTCCAAGACGAGTACACCCTCGACGACATCCTCGCCTCGCGGATGATCTACGACCCGCTCACCAAACTGCAGTGCTCGCCGACCTCGGACGGATCCGGTGCGGTGATCCTGGCGAGCGAGGCTTTCGTCGACGCCCACGACCTCGCCGGACAGGCGGTGGAGATCGTCGGCCAGGCGATGACCACCGACTTCGCCTCGACCTTCGACCAGACCGCCAAGAACCTGATCGGCTACGACATGAACGTCCAGGCCGCCCGGAAGGTCTACCAGCAGTCGGGGTTGGGCCCGGAGGACTTCCAGGTCATCGAACTGCACGACTGCTTCTCGGCCAACGAACTACTGCTCTACGAAGCGCTCGGGCTGTGTGGCGAGGGCGAGGCCGGGCAACTGGTGGACGACGGCCGGACCACCTACGGCGGCACCTGGGTGGTCAACCCGTCCGGCGGCCTGATCTCCAAGGGGCATCCGCTCGGCGCGACGGGTCTCGCGCAGTGCTCGGAGCTGACCTGGCAGCTGCGCGGCACCGCGGACAAGCGACAGGTGGAAGGCGTCACCGCCGCCCTGCAACACAACATCGGCCTCGGCGGCGCGGCCGTCGTCACCGCCTACCAGCGCGCCGATCGCTGAACGCGAACCGGCCCCGGACGAACTCGACGAGGAGTCGACACATGGGACACATCGAAGCCACCAAAGACGTCAACGCCGCCCCGGAGGCTTTGTGGGCGGTCGTCTCCGACCCGCAGACCTGGGACAAGTGGTTCACCATCCACGAACGCTTCATGGAGGAGCCGCCCGCCGTGCTGAGCGAAGGCGCCAAGCTGGTCGCCAAGATCGTGATGCTCGGCATGGCGAACAAGCTGGAGTGGACCATCGTCGCGGTGGACGCGCCGCACAAGCTGACCCTCGGCGGCACCGGCATGGCCGGGGTGAAGACCGAATTCACCTTCGACATCCGGCCCAACGGCGAGGGAAGCACCGTCCTGGTGTCCGGCGACTTCGAAGGCGCTCTGATCAAGGGCGCGCTCGGCAAAGCCGTGGAGAAGGACGGCATCAAACAGCTGGACCGATCTCTCGAACAACTCGACGCCCTGGCGGTAGCGGCATGAGCGGTCAGGCCCGGAGGCGGCAGCGCAGCGTGACCACGCAGGGCCCCGCTCATGCCGGAAGGCACAGAGCATGAGCGGTCCGGCCCCGGGGACCGCCCGGGTGGTCGAGTTCGACGACAGCGGCTTGGAGACCTGGTCCGACGAGGAGCGTTTCGAGGTCACTGCCGAGCGCGTCGCGGAATACGCCGCCGCGACGAACGATCCGATCGCCGCGCATCTGGCCGGTACGGTGGCCGGGCCGGTCTTCGCCATCGTGCCGGTCTTCGAGGCCATGATGATGCCCGTCATCGATGTCGCGCCGATGGACATCTTCGGCCGGGTCGTGCACGGGGAGCAGGACTTCCATTTCCACCGCGCGATCCGGCCCGGCGATCGGCTGGTGTCGCGGGCGAAGGCGATCGGCTACGCCAGCCGTCCGAACGGGACGGCCATCACCATCCGCATCGAATGCCGCACCGATGCGGGCGAACCGGTCAACGACCAGTACCTGACCGCCTTCTTCCGCAACATCGATGCCGGCGCCACGGTCGGCGCGGCCGCTCCGCCACACAAGTTCGACGAGCGGCTGCGCGAGCAGGATCCGGTCGCCGTGGTGGCGCAGCACGTGGACCACGACCAGACCTTCCGCTACGCACCCGCGTCCGGTGATCCGGTGCCGCTGCACCTGGACGAGCAGGTCGCCAAGGATGCCGGGTTGCCCGGCATCATCGCGCACGGGTTGTGCACCATGGCGTTCGCGTCCTGGGCGGTGCTCACCGAGGTCGCGGCGTCGGATGTGCACCGGCTCCGGCGCTTCGCGGTGCGCTTCGCCAAACTCGTCTTCCCCGGCGACGATCTGCAGACCCGCATCTGGAAGGCGGGCTCCGCCGACGGCGTCACCCGCTACGCCTTCGAGACCGTGCGCGGCGACGATGTCGTGCTCAGCGACGGACTGGCCGAGATCGCCGACTGACCCTCGCGCGGCGGCACCGACACCGCCGCGTTCTTTCTCATCGCCGGAATAGGCGCGACTTCAGGAGACAACACATGGGCGTACTGGCCGGACGGGTCGCCGTCATCACCGGCGCGGGTCGCGGCATCGGCCGCGAGCACGCACTGCTGTTCGCGAAGGAAGGGGCCGCGGTGGTCGTCAACGATCTCGGCGGCAGCAACGCGGGCGAGGGGACCGACACCGGCCCCGCCCAGGAGGTGGTGCGCGAGATCGTCGCCGCCGGCGGCAAGGCGGTGGCCAACACCGACGACGTCGCCACCTGGGACGGCGCGCAGAAGCTGGTCGACCAGGCGGTCGCCGAGTTCGGCGGGCTCGACGTCGTGGTCAACAACGCGGGCATCCTGCGCGACGCCTTCCTCGCGGGCATGTCCGAGGCACAATGGGACGCGGTGATCGCTGTGCATCTCAAGGGCCACGCAGCGGTGCTGCATCACGCCGCCGCGTACTGGAAGCAGCAGTCCAAGGCGGGCAACCAGCCCAAGGCCGCGGTGATCAACACCGCCTCGGCGTCGGGCACCACGCTGCCCAATCCCGGTCAGGCCAATTACGGCGCAGCGAAGGCCGGGATCGCCGCGCTGACCCTGGTGGCCGCCGACGAACTGGCGCGCTACGGCGTGCGGGTCAACGCGATCGCGCCGATCGCGCGCACCCGGCTCACCCTGGCCACGCCCGGTATGGGGGAGATGCTGGCGGCCGAGGCGGAGTCGTCCGAGGGCGGGTTCGACGCCTTCGCGCCGGCCAATATCGCGCCGCTGGTCGCCTACCTGGCCGCGGAGACGTGCCCGATCACCGGGAAGGTGTTCGCGGTGCAGGGCGGCGCGATCTCCGAGCTGGCCGGTTGGCACGATGTGAAGACCATCGAGACCGAGGGCCCCTGGCTGATCGACGACATCGCCGCCCGGCTGCCCTGATCTCGGGGAACGTGAGGAGAACGACGATGTTCGAATGGTCCGAGACCGATCTGCTGATCCGCGACGCCGTCCGGGCGTTCATCGACCGGGAGATCCGCCCGAATCTGGACGCGCTCGACAGCGGCGAATTGCCGCCCTACCCCGTCATCCGGAAGCTGTTCCGCGAGTTCGGGATCGACGTAATGGGCGGCGAGGCTGTGCAAAAGATGCTGGCCAAGCAGGAGGCGCGCGCGGCGGGGGAGCCGAAGCAGGAGAAGAAGGCCTCCGGCGCGAGCCCGTTCGCGGGACAGGAATCGCTGATGGCGGTGCTCATCGGCGAGCTGTCCGGGGTGTGCATGGGCTTGGTCTCCGCGATGGGGGTGAGCATCGGTCTCGGCGCCACCACGATCATGTCGCGAGGCACCCTGGCGCAGAAGCAGCGCTGGCTGGAGGACATCGTCACCATGCGCAAGGTGGCGTCCTGGGCGATCACCGAGCCGGACTCCGGTTCCGACGCGTTCGGCGGCATGAAAACCTACGTCAAGCGCGACGGGGAGGACTACCTGCTCAACGGTCAGAAGACCTTCATCACCAACGGCCCGTACGCCGACGTGATGATCGTCTACGCGAAGCTCGACGACGGCGCGGGTGGCGACAAGCGCGACCGCAAGGTGCTCGCGTTCGTGCTGGAGAAGGGCATGCCCGGCCTCACCCAGGGCAAGCCGTTCAAGAAGATGGGCTTGCACTCCTCGCCGACCGGTGAGCTGTTCTTCGACAACGTGCGCGTCGGCCGGGACCGGCTGCTCGGCGAGACCGAGGAGCACAAGGGCGGGGACGGGCGGGAGAGCGCGCGCTCCAGCTTCACCGCCGAGCGCGTCGGCGTGGCGTTCATGGCGCTGGGCATCATCAACGAGTGTCATCGGCTGTGCGTCGAGTACGCCAAGACCCGCAAGCTCTGGGGCCAGGAGATCGGGCGGTTCCAGCTGGTCCAGTTGAAGCTGGCGAAGATGGAGATCGCGCGGATCAACGTGCAGAACATGGTGTTCAACACGCTCGAGCGCGGCCGGGCGGGCAAACCCCCGACGCTGGCCGAGGCCTCCGCGATGAAGTTGTACGCCTCCGAGGCCGCCACCGAAGTCGCCATGGAAGCGGTCCAGCTCTTCGGCGGCAACGGTTACATGACCGAGTACCGCGTGGAGCAGCTCGCCCGCGACGCCAAGTCGCTGATGATCTACGCGGGCAGCAACGAGATCCAGGTGACCCACATCGCGAAGGGATTGCTGGCGCAGTAACCCGACAACTTCGCTCGCCGTGGACGCGGTGGCGCCTTCAGGTGCGACTATCCCTGGACGCGACCACCTCGTCTCACCTGCGGGCCGAGTGAAGCGATGTCCACTCCGCTTGGCGGTCACCCGGAGAAGTCTCCCGAAACGGCGAACCACGGGCCGTAGCGCTCGGCCCCTGACGCGTCCAGCGCACCTCGACCACGTCTTTCGAGCGAAGCGAGACCGAGCATCGCCCGTTCGCGGCCCGGCTCGCGTGCGCGCGGCCGCCGCGTCCGCGACGACGGAGCAAGCGGCGGTCGCGCACACACGAGCCACAAGGGGGCCGCGAACACGCCGCGACGAAGTCGCGGCCAATCTACACAGCGCGTAACCGGGTGCGGCTGGCGTACACGTGCTCGGCGATGAGGGTGGCGATGCGGTCGGGCGCTTCCAGCATCGGTACATGGCCGACGCCGTTGACCAGGATGCGGTCGGCGGATTCGGGCAGTTCCTTCAGGTAGCGGCGGGCGTACACACGGTTGGGGATGACCCGGTCGTACTCCGAGAGCAGCAGCCGGACCGGCGTGCGGAGGGTGGACAGGTCTTCTTGGGCCGGCGCCCGCATCGCGCCGAGAATCATCGGCACCATCGCCGGGCAGTGCAGTGCGGCGGCGAGGGCGGCGGCCGCGTCGCGCCGTGGCACCGCGGAGGCATGCTTGCTCAGGGCGAGCAGCGCGATCCGCTGGGCGAGCGGGTTGCCGATCGCGAATCCGCCCAAGCGCTTGCCGATTTCGACGATCGGGACCAGGGACAGGAATTTCAGGTTGACCCGCCACTGCGTCAGCGAGGGCGCGTGCCAGCCGCCCGCGGGCGCGATGAGCGTCAGGGTGCGGGCTCGTCCGCGGCGGGCGAGTTCGACGCCGACCAAGCCGCCGAGCGAGTTGCCCGCGATATGGCAGGTGCGCCAACCCAGTTCGTCGAGCTGTTCGCAGATCCGGTCGGCCAGCGTCGACACGTTCACCGCCGGTCCCTCGGCGGGCGCGCCGCCCCAGTGGCCCGCGAACGCGGGCGCGAACACTTCGCAGTGTGTCGACAGTCGCGCGGCGGTCTGCTCCCAGCAGTGCGGCGACATCATGAATCCGTGCAGCAACAGCAGCGGGTCGCCGGAACCCACATGCAATGCCTTGATCGGCTGGGGCTGTTTCGCCCGGGTGGATCCGCGCGCGGCGGCGGAGGAGGACTGGGAGGTGTCGGACGACATCGTCATCACCCCTTCCTGGACGGCAGTGTCCGGGGGACTTCATCTGACCAGCATTGTACGGTCGTGGGGTGCCGTATATCTCGACAGTGAACGTGAACGGTGTCCGCGCGGCCGCGGGCAAGGGGCTGCTGGCCTGGCTCACGGCCACCGAGGCGGACTTCGTCTGCGTGCAGGAGACCCGCGCCACCGACGAGCAGGTCAGGGCCGCGCTGGCGCCCGCGCTCGACGCGGGATGGCAGCTGTCGCATGCCGAGCCGGAGTCCAAGGGGCGCGCCGGTGTCGGCATCCTGTCCCGGCGGGCGCCGAGCGCGGTGCGAGTCGGCTTCGGCAGCGGTGAATTCGCGGCTGCCGGACGCTATGTCGAGGCCGATTTCGGCGAGTTCACCGTGGCCAGCGTCTACGTGCACTCCGGCGACGCGGGCACGGTTCGCCAAGAAGAGAAGTATCGTTTCATGGCCGAGCTCGGCGCGTACCTCGCGGCTCGAACGGGGGATTTCGTGGTCGCCGGGGACTGGAACATCGCGCACACCGAGCGGGACCTGAAGAACTGGAAGGGCAACCTGAAGTCGGCCGGATTCCTGCCGCAGGAGCGGGCGTGGATCGACGAACTGCTGGCCGCCGGATACGTCGACGTGGTGCGCAGGCTGCATCCCGAGGTCGACGGTCCGTACAGCTGGTGGTCCTACCGTGGCCGCGCGTTCGACAACGACAGCGGCTGGCGCATCGACTATCACCTGGCCCGAGGCGATCTGGCCACCCGCGCCAAAGCCGCGGTGGTGGAGCGCGCCGCCGCCTACGACCAGCGCTGGTCCGACCACGCTCCCGTCACGGTGCAGTACCGATGAACCGGGCGCGATGGATGCGTGGTCTCGGCGTCCTGGGCGCGGTCGCTCTGGTGCTGCTGGCCGCGGTGCTCGCGCTGCACGACGGTGGCGATACCACCACGGCCGCGCCGACGAGTCGCGCGACGACCGTCGCGGTGACCACGACCGCCGCCGCCCCGCGCGGTGGGGACACCGCTTCGCCGGTCACCCAGGCGGCCGGCGTCCCGGAGCGCGCGTACGTCACCCTCCGGGAGATCGATGCGGGACGGTGGCCGGACTCGGCGAACGCCCCGGGCACCAAGGGGGGCGAGCGATGGCAGAACCGCGGCCGCGACCTGCCTACCACCGACGGCTCAGGTAAACCGATCACCTATCAGGAATGGGACGTCAATCCCAAGCAGCCCGGCCGATCCCGCGACGCCGAACGCATCGTCACCGGCAGCGACGGCTCGGCCTGGTACACCGGCGACCACTACCAGACCTTCACGAGGATGCGCTGATGACAAAGACCGTCACGCTGTCGCAGTTCCTTGCCCGGCCCGACGCGGACGACGCGCCACCCAGCGCCGAACTCGCACCGCCGGGCGTCACGTTCGGCGCCCTCGCGGTCGACGCCGCCGAGTTCAGCGCGGTGCGGGACAAGGCGCCTTCCGGCTATCTGGTGCGCGAGCTGCGCGGCGCGAAGATGCCGACCACCGCCCGGCTGTTCGACGAGTTCGCCGCCGCGTTCCAGTTTCCGTACTACTTCGGGGAGAACAAGGACGCGTTCGACGAATGCCTGCGTGACCTGGACGATTTTGTCGGCGAGGGCGCCGGATACGTTGCCGTGGTGCGCGAGTCGGCCGAATTGCTGGCCGAGGAGCCGATCGAGCGCGACTGGTTCGCCGAGGCCATGCGCGACTGCGCCGCCTACTGGTCGCGGCGGGACGTGCTCTTCCGGGTCGTGCTGCAAGGCGACGCGCCCGACCTGCAGGATGTGTCGCTGCGGCTGTGAGCGGGGCCGTTACCGCAATTTGTCGGCCAGGTCCTCGCCGAGCAGGACGAAGACGTCGACCGTGTGCTCGATCAGTTCGTCGCGTGTGAGATTCAGATCGCCCTGCAGCCAAGCGGTCAGCGTCTGCACCAGCCCCCCGACCAGGTAGAGGGCGCGGAAGTCGACCGCCGAGGCGGGGGCCGAATCGGGCATCCGATAGAAGTCGGTGCCCTCCGCGGCCACCATCCGCGCGAACCCGCGAACGGTGTCGGTGGTGCGGGCGCGCAGGTCGGGCGTCGCCATGCCCGCGATCAACGCTGCCTTCGCCTTGCGCGGGTCGTCGGTGAGCAGGTGCACGCCCGCGGTGATCGCGGCGTGCGCGGTGGCGCGCGTGTCCGGCGCGGCGGTGCGCACGGCCGCGAGAATGGCCGCCGCCAGTTCTTCGGCGATCCCGTCGATCAGGGCGGTGAGCACGGCGTCGCGGCTGTCGAAGTTCTCATAGTAGTACCGCTCGTTGAGACCGGCCCGCGCGCACAAACCCGACACGGTGAGTTTCCCCAGCCCTTCCGTGCCGATGATGTCGAGCGCGGCCTCGAGCAACGCGCCGCGCCGCTGCGCCCGGCGCTCTTCGGCGGATATGCCTCCATAGGTTCGTTGCGCCGTCACAGTTCGATTCTTACAGGCGTCGGATGTACCGGCGGCTGCCTTGCTGTCACGCTGCCCGACGCGGCTCGGCAACATTCTGGAGGTATCTCTTGCCAGAATATTGGATTCTGGTGGATGCTATTGCCAGATGTTCTCGACGAGGAGGCGGCGATGTCCGAGCCCGGCTATTTCAGTGACCACTCGATGGTCCGGCGGGTGATGAGCAAGCGCGTGGTCGGGCTGACCTACGGCTTGCGCGCGCTGGTGATCGGCGCGGTGCATCCGCTGCTCTACGTCGGCACCGCGGAGAACACCGAGCACCGGATGACGCCCTACACTCGGCTCGCGCTGACCGGCCGCCTGTTCGAGGCGGTGTTCCTCGGCAGCAGAGCCGAGGCCGACCGCGCGCTGGCATTCACCAGGAAACAGCACGTCAAGGTGCGTGGCGCGCTACCGGAGGACGCCGGAGCCCACCATCCGGCGGGGACGGGATATTCCGCGCTCGACCCGCACCTGATGTTCATGACGATGGCCTTCACGTTCGACTCCGCCGAGGTGATGTACGACCTGCTGGTGCGCACCATGACCGACGGCGAGCGGGAGGGGCTCTACCAGGACTACGTGCGCTGGGCCGAGCTGTTCGGAATGCCCGCGGACGCCGCACCGGCCGATTACCCCGGGTTCCGGGCCTACTTCGACGACTATCTCGCCTCCGACCAACTGTTCCTGACCGACGAGGCGCGGCTGGTCGGTGCCTACCTGGCCGGACAGCGCGTCCCGTATGCGCAGGGCGTGCCGATGCAGCAGGTCACCTCCGCGTTCTACCTGCTGGTGCAGGGCAGTCTGCCGGCCCGCATCCGGCGGATGTACGGCATGCGCTGGGGTGCGGTCGAGGAGGTCGCCTACCGGGGTCTTTCCCAGGCGGTCCGCACCGCGCACGTGTCGGTTCCGCTGGTGCCCCCGGTGCTGCGGGACACGCTCGCCGGCCCCAGCGCGCCGGTCTACAAAATGCTGTCCCGGCGTGAGCACGAACTGGTCAGCGGCGGCAAGCCGAGCATGCCCGGGGTGGACCCGCGCAACTGGGTGCAGCGAAATTCGGCTTGAGCCGCATGCGAAGATCGGGGTATGTCCAGTCCTGCGCCCAGCCCGGCCGCCGAACGCAAACAGCGGGTTCTGTCCGGGATCCAGCCGACCAGCTCCTCGTTTCATCTAGGGAACTATCTTGGCGCGCTGCAGTACTGGGTGACCATGCAGGACGACTACGACGCGCTGTATTTCATCCCGGATCTGCACGCGATCACGGTGCCGCAGGAGCCCAAGGAGCTGAGGCTGCGCACCAAGGCCGCCGCCGCCCAACTGCTGGCGCTCGGCATCGACCCGAAGAAGTCGACCCTGTTCGTGCAGAGTCAGGTGCCCGAGCACGCCGAACTGGCCTGGGTGCTCAGCTGCATCACCGGTTTCGGTGAGGCCGGCCGGATGACCCAGTTCAAGGACAAGTCGGTGAAGCAGGGGGCGGAGAACGCGACCGTCGGCCTGTTCACCTACCCGGTGCTGATGGCCGCCGACATCCTGCTCTACCGCGCCCATCAGGTGCCCGTCGGCGAGGACCAGCGTCAGCACCTGGAGCTGACCCGTAACCTGGCCCAGCGCTTCAACACTCGGTTCAAGAAGACGTTCGTGGTGCCGGAGGCGCACATCGTCAAGGGCACGGCGAAGATCTACGACCTGCAGGATCCGACCGCGAAGATGAGCAAGTCCGCCTCCACCGACGCGGGCCTGATCAACCTGCTCGACGACCCGAAGGTCACCGCGAAGAAGGTGAAATCCGCGGTCACCGACACCGAACGCGAGATCCGGTACGACCCGGAGCGCAAGCCGGGTGTCAGCAACCTGCTGGTGATCCTGAGCTCGCTGACCGGTGCGCCGATCGTCACCCTGGAGAAGGACTTCGAGGGCAAGGGCTACGGCGAGCTGAAAGCCGACGTGGCCGACGCGCTGGTCGAATTTGTCACGCCGCTGCGGGCGAAGGTGCAAGAGTACATGTCGGATCAAGGTGAACTCGACCGTGTACTCGCCGCCGGAGCCGAGCGCGCGCGAGAGATCGCCGGCAACACCCTCGCACAGGTCTACGACCGGGTCGGTTTGCTGAGTCGCTAGGCTGCCGAGTCTTCGCCGGGCGGTTGTCGCGCGCCCGCCCGGGTAACACCGGTGTGAGGTCTCTCGGTCGAAGGGGCGAATGGTGCAGGTGATCGACAACGTCAAAGCCGGGATCGAACGGCGGATTCAGGCGCAGCCGTGGCTGGACCACTTGGTCCGTACCGCGGGACGCTATCAGCGGCAACGCGGGGACTACTACGCGGCGGGCATCACGTATTTCACTGTGCTGTCGTTGTTTCCGCTGCTCATGATCGCCTTCTCGGTCGCGGGCGTGGTCTTGTCCAGTAATCCGGAACTGCTCCAGGAGTTACAGGCCAAAATCATCGAGAACGTTCCCGGTTCATTCGGCACTCAGCTGAACGACCTGGTGAATCAGGCGGTCGATTCCCGCGGCACAGTCGGCACCCTGGGTTTGCTCACCGGCATCTACAGCGGGCTCGGTTGGATGGCCAACCTGCGCGCCGCGCTCACCGAGCAATGGGAGCAGAAGTCTCCGGACGGCAATTGGCTGATGACCAAGCTGTCCGATCTGGGGGCGCTGATCGGTCTCGGGCTCGCCTTCGCCGTGTCGCTCGGGTTGTCGGCGTTGGCGTCGAGCACCCTCGGCAGCCGGTTGCTCGAGAGCATCGGCCTCGACGAAGCCCCCGGCGCGGGCGTGCTGCTGTGGCTGTTGTCCACTTCGCTCGGGTTCCTCGCCTCCTGGGCGGTGTTCGCGTGGGTCATCGCCCGGTTGCCCCGGGAGCCGGTGACGCTGGCCAGCGCCGCCAAGGCGGCTGCCATGGCCGCGCTGGTGTTCGAGGTGTTCAAGATCGTCGCGTCGATCTATCTGCGATCGGTGCTGAGCAGCCCCGCGGGCGCCACATTCGGCTCGATCATCGGACTGATGGTGTTCAGTTACGTCACCTACCGCATCGTCCTGTTCGCCACCGCATGGGCCGCCACCGCGACGGAGAACGAGCCGGAAGCGGAGATTCCCGCACCCGGACCCGCTGTGATAGCGCCGCGGGTCAGGGCAGGCGAGATATCGGCGGGCGTGGGCGCCGCCTACTTCGGCGCGGGCGCCCTTGCCGCCCTGGCGCTTTCCGGCCTACGTAAGTTGCCCGGCCGTCGTTGATCTGTCCGCCGCGCCAGTGTTCGTGCGCGGGTTCGATCAGCGTCGCCGGTTGGCCTGCCGTGCGGCTAGCAGCAGCGCGGCGACCACGAGGACACCGCCGATGATCAGCACGGTCCTGGC
Source organism: Nocardia sp. CY41 (assembly GCF_009829325.1). Classification (GTDB taxonomy): domain Bacteria; phylum Actinomycetota; class Actinomycetes; order Mycobacteriales; family Mycobacteriaceae; genus Nocardia. Next base: position 114,512 of record NZ_VUOS01000005.1, on the reverse strand, counting down.
GCCGGCGCGGCGATCCTCGGCCGCGGGCATCGCGGACGGGTCGCTGCCCGGCACCGACGGAGTGGCCCGGTCGCTGTCCGCCGTGGGCGGCGCGGCCAACGTGACCGCGCTCTGGTCCCGCTGCGGCACCACCGCACCGGGCAGGTTGCCGATGGAGGCGCCGCGGGGCAGTGCGAATCCGTAATCGAGCAGGTGGGCGGCCTGTTCCCAGGGCCGCAACGGCTGCACGTCGGCCTTGAGCAGGGTGACGGCGAGTCTGCGGCCGCCCCGCTGGGCGGCGGCGACGAAGGTCTGGCGCGCGTCGTCGGTGAAGCCGGTCTTGCCGCCGAGCGCGCCGTCGTAGTTGTAGAGCAACTGGTTGTCGTTGCCGATCGGGTAGCCGGGACGGTCGGTGTCGCCGGGAATCGCCGGGTCGGCCGGGTAGCCCGGGAAGTCGACCTGCTCGGTGTGGATCAGTTCGGCGAACAACGGGATGGTCATGGCCTCGCGGAACAGCACGGCGAGGTCGTAGGCCGACGTGCTCATCCCGGGTCCGTCCAGCCCCGACGGCGTGGCCGTGCGAGTGTCCATGGCGCGCAAGGACTTCGCCAAGTCGTTCATCTTCGCGACGGTCGCGGCGTCACCGCCGAGCTGCGCGGCGATGGCATGCGCCGCGTCGTTGCCCGAAGCCATGATCAGCGCCTGCATGAGCTGCCGGTTCGTATACCGGCCGCCGGGGCCGATGCCGACGCGGGTGCCGTCGACATCGGCGTCGGCCTGCGTGCCGACCACCACCTTGTCCAGCTTCAGCGTGCGCAGCGCCAGTGTGGCCAGCAGCACTTTGATCGTGCTGGCGGGCCGGTAACGCCCGTGCGGGTCCTTCGCGGCCAGCACTTCGCCGCTGTCCAGATCCGCGACCAGCCAAGCCGTCGCCGAAATGTCCTGCGGGGCGGGCGGCGCGGCTTTGGGAAGCACCACACCGCATTCGCCGAGGCGCGCGCCGCCGATCGGCGGGGAGGGGATCGGCAGCGGGGTCGGGGTCGGCTGTCCGGGCGCGGGCACTTCGGAGGCGTCGATCGGCGCGGGCGGCAACGTCTTCTGCGGGCAGCCGTCGGTGTTCGGGGTGGTGAACGGCGTAGTGGTGCCGGGCTCGGCGAGCGACGGCGCGGCCGTCGCTCCGATCGCGGCGACGGCCAGCACGACGCCCACGCAGAGCAAGGCACGGCGAGTGATCTTCATCGCCGATGAGCCTAGCGAGCGAGCCGGTGATCGGCCGCACACGCTTGCGCGTCCGAACCAGATATTGACAGACTCTACTAAATGGCAGTTACTATCAAATAGTTGCAACTACCATTTATGGAGGCACCATGAAGAACGACTCGCCCCGGCGCTGGCTCGCCCTCGGCCCGCTGGCCGTGGCGATGTTGACGATCGGGCTCGATGTCACCGTGCTGACCGTGGCGCTGCCCACGCTCGCGATCGACCTGAACGCGAATACCGCCGCGCTGCAATGGTTCAGCAGCGCCTACACGCTGGCGCTGGCCGCCGTGATGCTGCCCGCGGGCGCGCTCGGCGACCGCTACGGCCGAAAAAAGTTCCTACTGGCCGCCCTGGCGTTGTTCGGCGTCGCGTCCGTCGCTTGTGCCGTGGCCGGCTCCCCCGGCGAGCTCATCGCGGCGCGGGTCGTGCTCGGTATCGCGGCGGCGGCGATGATGCCGCTGTCGATGTCGGTGCTGCCGGCGATGTTCCCCGAACCGGCCGATCTCCAGCGAGCGCTCACCATCTGGATCACCTCGACCGCGATCGGCTTGCCGCTGGGTCCGATCGTGGGCGGCTGGCTGCTGCGCAACTTCTGGTGGGGGTCGGTGTTCCTGATCAACGTGCCGATGGTCGTGATCGGCGCGCTGGCCGTCGCCGTACTCGTGCCCGAATCGCGGAGCGCGCAGCGCTTCCGGATCGATCTGCCCGGAGTGGCACTGTCCGCGGCGGGCATGCTCGGGCTCACCTACGGCTTCATCCGGATCGGTGAGCAGGGCTGGAGCGACGGCCCGGCCTGGGCGACCGTCGCGGCCGGTGTGCTGCTGCTCGGCGCGTTCCTGGCCTGGCAGCGCAAGGCCGCGCATCCGCTGGTCGACCTCGCGTTGTTCGCGACGGACGGATTCCGCTGGGGCACAGCATTTTCCATCGTGGTGAACTTCGCCATGTTCGGCATGTTCTTCACCGTTCCGCAGTACTTCCAAGCGGTGCTCGGCGTGGACGCGCTGGGCAGCGGCCTGCGATTGCTTCCGCTGATCGGTGGGTTGCTGGTCGGCAGCAGACTGGTCGACAAGGTGCTGCCGAAACTGGGCCTTCGCATCGTGATCACCGCAGGGTTCACCCTGTTGGCCGGTTCGCTGGTGCTGGGCGCGCTCACCACGGTGGACAGCGGCTACGGCTTCACCGCGGTGTGGCTGACGCTGCTCGGCGCCGGAATGGGGTTGGTGATGCCCGCCGCGATGGGCATGGCGATGGGTGAACTGGACGCGGAGCGCTCCGGCTCGGGTTCCGCGCTGCTACAGGCGCTGCGCCAGGCGGGCGGCACCATCGGCGTCGCGGTGCTGGGCACCGTGCTGTCCACCCGGTACCGATCCGGACTCGGCGCGCTGAACCGCGAACCGATCGACGACGGTGTGAACGCGGGCGTCGCCACCGCACGCAAGCTAGGAGATCCGTCGATGCTGCACCACGTGCAGGTGGCCTTTCTCGGTGGCATGAGCGCGATGCTCTGGGCCTGCGCGGGGCTGTGCCTGCTGGCGGCCGTGCTCGCGGCGACCGTGATGCGTGCGCGGCAACCCGCCGGGGCGCCGGAGCCGGGTGCGGCAGAATCAATACATGTCGGTTGAGCTACCCGCGAACGGGACGGCGCAGGGTTTGCGCGAGCGGAAGAAGGAACGGACCCGCCGGACGATTCGTCTCGAGGCTTTCCGGCTGTTCCGCGAGCAGGGTTACAACGAGACGACCGTCGAGCAGATCGCCGCGGCCGCCGATGTCTCGCCGAGCACCTTCTTCCGCTACTTCCCGTCCAAGGAACAGTTGGTGCTCGCCGACGACCTGGATCCGGCGCTGATCGAAGCGCTGCGGCGTCAGCCGCGGCATATCGGGCCGATGGCGGCTTTCCGCAACGCCGTGCTCGAGGTCTTCGGCAATCTGCCCGCCGCCGAGCTGGCGTTCGAGCAGGAGCGGCAGGCGCTGCTGTATCACGTGCCGGAGCTGCGGTCGGCCATCGGCTTGGAGATCATCCGCAGCATCGACCTCATCGCGACCCTGCTGGCCGATCATCTGGGCCGGGCCGCCGACGACTTCGAGGTGCGGGTGGCGGCGGGCGCGATGGCGGGCGCGGCCCTCGGCATGGCGACGATGACGCCGTTGAACGTCGAGAACATCACCCGCACCCTGGATTTCCTGGACGCGGGCATGCCGCTCGGCCCGCGGACCGAGTCCTGAGGTCGTGACCCGGCGCTAGCGCGCCGTGGCGGTGCGCGCGTGCCGCAAGCGATCCGGTGTTTCGTCGTCCATGGTCGCGAAGAAGCCGCCGATCACGTCCTCGATCTCGGCGATCGAGTCCGCGCAGTGCAGAATCGGCTGGTAGTGCGTGATGTCGTAGGTCGCGGTGCCCATCTGGGCGATGTCGAGCGGGCGCAGCTCGGCGTGCCGGAACTCCTCGATCTCCCCGTAGGACGACAGCAGGCCCGCGCCGTAACAGCGGACCTCGCCGCGTTCCCGGACGACGCCGAACTCCATCGAGAACCAGAAGACGTCGGCGAGGAATTTCAAGGCGCGGTCGGTGGTCAGGCGCGCGACCGCCGCACCGACCGTCGCGTAGATCGCCGCGAAGCGCGGGCTGGCGATCTGGTTGGCGTGACCGATGATCTCGTGGATGGCGTCCGGCTCAGGGGTGTACAACGGCGCGGAGTGATGCCGGATGTACTGCGTGGAGTGGAAGATCCGATCGGCGAACGAGCCGAAGAACTCCCGCAGCGGCACCAGGCCCGCGGCCGGCGCGTAACGGAACCCGGTCAGTGGTGCCAGCGCGGCGGAGACCTCGTCCAGTTGCGGGATGTGATCGGTGGGCAACGCGAGCGCCTCGGCGGCCGCGAGTACCTCCGCGCTGGCATAGCTGCGATGTTTGCGGGCGAGTTCGGCCGACACGATTCGCCACACCTGCTGCTCTTCGTCGGTGTAGGCGATGTGGGGGAGCGGCTTTCCCGGCGCGTAGTCCAGCGCCAGCGCCGCGATGGCGTTGCGCCGGGCCCGGTATACCGGGTCGTGCACGCCGGGGTGCTCCTCGCTCAGGTGCACGGTCACGTCGCCGTCGCCGGTGCGGGTCACCGGCGAGTACAGCTGCGCCTCGGTGAACATATCTCGATGCAAGCACCGCCCGAACCCGCCGACAACAAAAGCCCGTTCAGCTGAGCAAACTGCCTAGCTGAACGGGCCAGCGGCCGACAATCCCGGCACTGGAAGGCGCGGATCCGGCGGCGTGCTGATCAGTGGCCGCCGTGCAGCGAATGCACCACCGCGTGGCCTTTGCCGCGGCCGATCATCCACTTGTTGACCGGCGTGGTCACCACGAAGGCCACCGCGAAGGCGACGGCGAGGGTGGCCCAGAACAGCACCGTGTCCAGGTGGGCGTCCATCGCACCCGGGACCGCCAGGATCACGGCGTTGTCCACGATCTCCATGACCGTGATGGACACCGTGTCGGCGGCCAGTGCGGTGCCGATCGCGGCGGCCAACGGCAGGCCCGCCCGCAGCACGCCGCGCATGGTGAACGCGTAGCCGAACACGAACGCCAGCACGATGGCCAGCACCATCGTCGAGGCGTTGTTCCAGCCCAGCGCGGTGCCGATCACCATGCCGAGGATCTCGCCGATGGCACAGCCGGTGAGGCAGTGCAGCGTCGCCATGGCCGCCATCCGCCAGGTAGCGGGGGCGTGGTGTCCGGCGTGCTGTGCGGTGTGCGTGGCGTGCGAGGTGTGCTCGGCCGACGGGTGGTGCCTGTGTTCCATGCGGTGAACTATACCCCCGTAAGGTATCAACGCAAGCCCGAGTTCCTGATTTGCCGGACATGAGCGGGCGCCATGCCGCAAGATGGCGAAAGTACGAAGGAGGGCGCATGAAATCCGTGCGGATCGATCTCGACCAGGACTTACTCGCCGCGGCCGCCGCCATCATGGGCACGGCGACCAGCGACGCCACGATCAACGAGGCCTTGCGCCGGATCGTCGTGCACGAGCGCCAGCTGCACAATCTGGCGCGGCTCGCCGCGAAGGCGTTCGTCGGGCTACCGGACGTCGCGGTGGTGGACCGCTAGACCCTTCGATCGAGCGGGCTATCGGGGGGAGGTAGCCCGTCGCTCGTCGAGAGCGCGCCGCCAGACCGCGTCGAACTCCGCGGCGTCGATCTGTAGTGCGGTGAATTCGGTCTCCTCGCTCAGCTCCTCCGGGGTCGGAACCGGGATCTGCCCGAGTTCGGTGGTGCCGGTGCCGCGATCGGAATCGGCCCAGTCGCGGTGCCCGTCGCGGAAGACTTCGACCTTGCGCACCTCGAAGCCGTCGTCACCGATCTCGCTGTACAGCTCGACCGGTTCGTCGTCGAAATCGTGGTGCCATTGCGCCTTCAGGTACCACATCGCCATCAGCTCCCCAGCTCGCGACCGACTCGGTTACCGAACCGCACATCAGCCAGCATATGGGCGCGGCGTCCCGCTGCCGAGTCGTCCGTACGGTTCGCCGGCGCGCGGGCCTCGGGGCGAGAATCGGCGTTCTGCTGCTGAGCGCTCGGGTCGGTACGCCGAGGAACCGGCCAGGCCGGGCCGGTCCCGGCCGAACTGTCGGTGGCCGCTGGCAGAATCCCGGGCACTGTTGGCGTGAGGCGAGGGGTGGGGTTCATGGCGGTCTCTCTAGTCGACGTGCCGGTGACGCAGCGGCCGCGCGAACGGTTGCTGGCACTCGGGCCGCACGCGCTGAGCGACGCGGAGTTGCTGGCCCTGCTGTTACGGCAGGGCAGGCGCGGTGCGAGCGCGCTGGACCTGGCGGTGGAGCTGCTGGTCGAGCACGGCGGGCTCGCCGGGCTGGCGTCCGCGCGTCCGGAGGAGTTGTCGCGCAGGGCGGGCATCGGCGTGGCGAAGGCCGCCGCGATCATCGCCGCCTTCCACCTCGGCGCGCGAGCGCGCGGCAGGCCGGACACGTCGATCCGGCTCGCCTGCTCCGCCGACGTGGCCGCCAGCGCCCTCCCGCTGTTCGTGGGCTGCCGGGTCGAACGCCTGCTCGTGCTCGTCTGCGACGCGCAGAACCGCCTGCGCCAGAAGGTTTTCGTCGCCGAGGGCGCCATCGACCAGGTCGCGGTCCCCGTCCGGGAAATCCTGAACACCGTCCTGCGCCACGACGGCCGAGCCTTCGCCATCGTGCACAACCACCCCTCCGGAGACCCGACCCCCAGCTCAGACGACCGTCGCACCACCACCATGCTCACCGAAGCCGCCCACACCGTAGGCCTCCGCTTCCTCGACCACGTGGTGATCGCGGGGGAGAGGTGGACGAGTGCCCCCGGCTTCGCTTGACCTTCTCACTGTGTGAAGGCCTTCACTGGCTGTCGGAGGTGGTCCCCATCAATTCGACACACAGCAATACACAGCACACCCGGCTGCTCGACGCATTGGCGGCCGCGAACTCGTCGACGCGGCTGCAGGCGGCGCTGGCGGTAGGCACGCATCCCGAACCCGGTTTCATCGATGCCCTGCTAGAGCGGTCCGCGATCGAGCCGGACTTCTTCGTACGGGACATGCTCACCTGGGCGCTGACTCGGCTCCCGGCGGAGCTCACGGTGCCGAAACTGCTCACGGAGGTGCGTTCCGAGCGGGCGCAGGCCCGCAGCCAAGCGTTGCACACGCTGTCGAAGATCGGGGATCCGAGCGCGTGGCCGGCGATCACGCGCTCGTTGCTGCACGATGCCGACGATGAAGTCGCGCGGAGTGCCTGGCGCGCTGCCGTCGTTCTCGTGCCCGACGAAACGAAAGAATGGCTGGGCGCGGAACTGGCAGGGCAATTCGGCCGGGGAGACCGGGAGGTACGGTTGAGCCTGAGCCGCGCTCTCGTCGCGCTCGGGGAGGTGATCGAGCCGGTCCTCCGGACCGCGATGGCGAATTCCGACCCGACGGTGCGGGCGCATGCGCGCGCCACGGAGCGGCTCCTACGCGATCCGGACGCCGGATTCGACATGGCCATCGATGAGGCGCGGCGGGTCGTCGCGCTCGGCCCGGATCGGGAGGAGACGACTGCGTGCTGATCGGTGAGGTGGCGCGCCGCTCGGGAGTGAGCGCCCGCATGCTCAGGCACTACGACGCACTCGGGCTGGTGCGACCGACCGGCCGCACCGTGGGCGGTTACCGGGAATACTCTCCGGAAGACATCCGGCGGATCTTCCACGTCGAGGGCCTGCGCTCCCTGGGGCTGTCACTGAGCCAGATCGGACGCGCTCTCGATGATGCCGCGTTCACCCCGTCCGCGCTGGTCGGCGACCTCATTCGGAAGACCGAAGAACGACTGAACCGGGAGCGAGAACTTCTGGAGCGGCTTCGTACGGTCGATTCGGCCGAACCCTCGGACTGGCAAGACGTCCTGCGCATCGTCGAACTGCTGCACGGACTCGGTTCGCAGAGCCCCGCCCGGCGGCAGCAGGCCGTCCTGGCCCCGGCCGAGGACGTAGCGGTGCCTGCCGAACTGCTGGCCGAGGCGGTGCTCACCGAATCCGATCCGTATGTGGCCGGGGCTTTGCGGTGGGCACTCGCGCGGTCCGGCGGTGACGGCGTGGCGAGCGTGGCATCCGGCATGGGCTCGGCTGACATCGACGTCCGGCGGCGCGCGGTGCTCGCGCTCGCCGAGCTACCGGGCGACGAGGCGACCGCGGTGCTCACGGACGCGCTCGACGACGAGGACGCGACGGTCCGCAGACATGCCGCTCTGGCACTTGGTGCGCGGGGCGTGACCCGGGCCGTGCCCGCGCTTGTCGGCACGGTGGTCGAAGGCCCGAACGACGTCGAGGCGGCCGAACTCTTGGGAACGCTGGCGCAGGACGCGGAGTGGGCGGATCGGATCATCAGTGCGCTGGTCGAACAGCTCACCGCATATGCGGCGGACTCGGCGGTGCGAATCCGACTGACCCAGGCGCTCGCTGAAATGCCGGGGACCATCGCGCTGGATACCCTGCGGCAACTGTCCTGCGATGAGGATCGCGCCGTGGCGGCCATAGCCTCGGCCCTCGTGGAAACGCTCGTAGAACGACCGGGCGAGGAGCCGGGGCAACCCTGACCGATCTCACGGCGTGGTGTGGCCGATCCAGTGGAATCCCGTCAAGAAGTCGGCCGCGTGCATTCCCCTCGGCAGGTGGCGGTCGATTTCGGCGAGGGTGGGGTAGCGGTCGTTCGGTGCGGCGTCGTTCGGTGGGTGATCCAGTTCGTCGAGGAGTTGTCGCAACTCCCGGGTGATCACAGCGTCCGGTTGCAGGGCGAGATCCGCACGGATGCGGCCGCTCAGCGCCCGCATGCCTGCGGCGAGATGGTCGGGATCGGTGACGCCGTTCCAGTCGAGGTCGTGCCTGATCGCGGCGCGAGCCCCGCGGCGACCGTGCACCGTGAAGGTCACATCTTCCACCTCGGACCGGCGGAGGTAAGCGAGGAGTGAGGTGACGACCTGATCAACGGCTCTGGTGTGGGCTTGCCACGGTTCTATCCACAGCTTGTCGAATCGTGCGGTGAGCCGGCCGTTTTCGTCGAACTCGATGGAGAGATCCAGATCGCCCGCCTCGGCCGGATTCTCGCCACGGCTGACGAACACGCCGCGGATCCGTATTCCCGAGATGGACTCGTCGTCGGTGGGCAGATAGTTGACGCGGGTCAGCCGGAGCTCGAGCTCGAGGCCGTACTCCCGTTGCAGGCCGGACAATCTCGGTAGCAACTCGCTTTCGGCAGGGGGTTCGGCGAGCAGATCCGGTATGGCCGGCACCTCCGACAGATTCGGGTCCGGTGCGACGGTGGTCCGCCGAGTCGAGTGCGGCGTGGCGTCGAAACCTGTGCTGGGCAGGTCGGGGCGGGGCCGGCTCGGGTCGGCGGCATGCAGCATGAGGTCGCGGACCTGCTGATAGGTCAGTCGCGTCCCCCGTGACGGCCACTGCCCGGTCGTCTCGGCGTAGCTCCACAGGGCGAGGTAGTCGGAGTAGAAGCGACGTGTCAGGGGGCCGGCTGTGGCGGGGTCGACGCTGATCTTGTGTACGAAGTATCGGGAGTCGGTGTACAGCGAGTCGAGGGCGGCCATGGCGCGCAGCCGCCGGAACTCCCGAACTCCGGGTTCACCGTGCTGGTCGCGAATTTCGTCCTCCACCATGGTCGTCACCCGGCCCAGGGCCTCCGGCGGCCATGAGTTCCAGAAGACGGTGACGTAGTCCCACAACCGGTGCCGGACGCCGGTGAGATTCCAGTTGTCGAGGCGTACTTCGCCGTCGGGCCGGACCCACAGGTTGCGGAAGGTGGCGTTGCCGTGGCTCAGCCCGGCCGTCCAGGTGGTGTCGCCCGGCACCCAGATCTCGTGCGGCAGCGGTACTCGCATCCTGTGCAGGAACGGATGAGATTGTTCCTGCTTGATCCGCTGCATGCTCAGGTACAGCTGTTCCTGGTCGGCTACGGTGCGGACCGACAGATCGTCGGGCAGCTCGACCGCCTGCAACCGCCGCAGCTGTCGGAGCAGGGCGCGCAAAGTCCGTGGCCAGTCCGGGTCACCGGTCGTGGGGACGCGGCCGGGGCCCATTTCGCGGAACGAGTAGTCGTCGGAGTGGGCCATCGTCGTCGGCACGTCGACACCTGCCTGCCGGGCCAGACCTTCCGCGCGTTCATCGTCCAGGGGGACCTGGTCGACGAGCCGGTCTCCGGCGAGCAGTTTCGGATGCGTGGGATTGGCGGCCAGATCCTTGTCTCCAGGCGTGGCGACGATGCGCCGCACCTTCACCGGCTTTCCGCCGCCGTCGGTGACGCACCAGACCTCCGTGTAATGGCCGGCGACATCGGGGGAATTCGTCACGACGGTGATCAGCATGCGGGCCGCATCGTCGAGCTCCAAGCCGCCGTCGTGGACCGGTTCGGCGATGTCGAGCAGGTAATCGGTGCCCTGCGGGCGGCGCAGGGCAGGGCGGAATGTGATCGGGGTGGTCGGCAGCGCAGAATCGGTGAGGTCTTTGTACGCCCATCGTCGGGCGAACCACGCACCTGGCCCGGCCTGCCCGCCGGGCTCGGCGACCCAGCTGTAGCCGCACCGCGCCGCTCGGACGCCGTCTTTGCGCGAAACCTCGACCTCGATCGCATCGGCGCCCATCCGCCGGGCCAGGTCTTCGGCCGGTCCGAGGAGGTACGGGCCGCCGTAGTCGGCGGCGAGGCGATCGAGGTCGGCGCCGATCGGTTCCGGACGTGCGGTGACTCGTCCGTACTCGTCGAGGTTGAAACGCACCGCGATTTCGCCGTATTCGCGGGTGCCGTCCATCAGCACGGTGCGCAGCCGAATGCGGCTCACCACGCCCGGGTCAGCGTCGTCGAGTGGCTCGTACTCCGCCGCGAGAGCTTCCAGCCTGGCAGGTCCGTCGGTACACCGCAGGGTGGCGATGGCTTCGGACAGGCCGGCCTCCGCTGCGGCGCTGTCGTGCCCGATCGTGCCCCGTACCAGCAACTCGCGCACCGACAGCCGCGGCAGCCAGGATGTGTCCGGATCCGTCGCCTGGGTAGCCGGTTCGACGGCTGCCGATCGATCGGCAGCCGAATCCGCAGCCGTCAGGTGGTTTTCGCGTTGCCGTACGAATTGGCGAGACCATCGCTGCAAGAGGGTACGCACCTGGGTCTCATCCGGTGCCCGTCGACCCGCGGCCGCGAACACGACCTTCAGGTTGCGGTGCAACGCATCCGTCGCGTCGGCGAGGAAACTCGGGTCGCGGGCGATCAGCAGCGGCAACCGGAAGCTGTCTCCGGCGACCGATTTCCATGCTTCCAGCACCAGATATCGGTCGAAGTCCGCAGCAGCGTCCGCGCCGTGGTCGCGCCGCAGTCGCGCCCGGCACCAGTTCATGACCTCGTTCCGGACGGTGGGGGTAGGCCACGGGTTCCTTGTCGCGAACGCCACGTAATCCCACACCGGCGATCCCGGCTGGGTCAGTTCCAGGTCGAGCAACCCGGCCCCATCGGGGCCCAGCTTCATATTGAGGAAGGTCGGATCGCCGTGCAGCACACCGAGCTGGATATCGTCGTCCGTTGCGGGCCGCACGTCGAAGATCTCGTACAGGTCGGGCAGACCCAGTTCGCCGTGCAGCCGATCATCGGTGTCGAACTCCAGGGGGATCCGTGCCACCTCGCGAACCAGTCGCCGCTCCCATTCGACGCGGGTGGTGGGTACTTGTTGCTCGGGTTCGGCCTCGGCCCAGTGCTCGGCGTGCAGGGCGTGCAGGCGGTCGAGCGCCGGGAACAGGGCCTCCGCGACGTCTTGCCACGGATCATCCGGTGTGGGGTGTTCCCCGTCGAGGTACTCGTGGAACAGGTAATGCTCGGGATAGGACTCCTGGGCGCCGACGTGATACAGCGCCGGTACCCGGACACCGGCCTTCCGGCACAGCCGGACCGCGGCGGATTCCCCGAACGTGAGGCCGATCCGGGGATCGAAATTGGGATTCGGCGTATTGATCGACGCCCGGATGACAACCTTCCGGCCGTTGAGCTCGAAGATCCAGACCCCGTGATGATTCCCGGCGAAGTGGGCTCGATTGCGGAACAGCGTGGTGAGAAGTTCGATGTCGGTTCCGGTCAATGCGGGATCCTCGGTCTCGGCACCGAGGGACGCCATCCGGGCTGTCGGTCGCGGAGCCGCGCCGGGGAGTGGATCGGAAGCGTCCGTGGACGCACCGTCCAGCACGCCCCACCACCGGCGGTCTTGCGGCCACTGCTGTGCGGACGGCTCGAGATACGCGGCCAGCTCCGGGAAGGTCGGTCGTGCCTCGGCGGGCCGGTCGAACCGGTCGAGCATCGGGTCGGCGATGAGTTCCCGCGGGTCGGTGCTCAGCAGGTGCGCCGTGCTCTCCCGCGATTCGGCCAGATGGTCCGGATCGGAATCCAGCCGAAGACTGTGCTGTGCCGCGATTGTGAAGCCGGTCGGGCCGTTGACGGGCACGATGACCCGGCCATCCGTGCCGACACACTGGCGCAGTTGCGGAACGAAGTGCTGCGCGAAGTGCCCGCCCGCGAAGGCCGGATCGACCACCAGGTGGTCGAAAGTCACCGTGAACTGGCCATCTTCGTCTCGGCGAACATGGAAACGCATATCGCCCGCTTCATCGACGCCCGGTAGGCCCTCGGCGACTCCGCCCTGGCTGACATGGAAACGCATGTCGCCCGATTCGCCGACGCGCCACGTGCCCCCGGCGACAATGGTGGCCGATACGGTCAGGCACCGATTCCCGGCGTTGTCGGTGTACCGTGCGGCGGTCGGTGTCACGGCGTAGTCGCGAGGACCGTACCGTCGATCCAGCAGACCGTTCACGACAGCCCGCAGTTCGGTGTCGCCTGCGACCTCGGCGGCCGGCAGAACCGCATGCGGGCGTGCCGTGGATGCGACAGCCTCCGGACGTTCCGCGGATGAGGGGGCCTGCCGACTCGGCTGCGCCGCAGGCTCATTCGGCAGCGGCGGCAGCCCCTGCCTCGTGCGCACCTCGTTCACCGCTTCCAGCATCAGCGTGCGAACGACATCCGGCGACTCCGGCTCCCATCCGCGCAGGCGGCACAGCCGTCGATAGTCGGAGTAGAACCTTCCGGTGAGCCGGTCGGCCTTGCCGGCATCCTCCGCGATCTGCTGGACGAAATTGCGCGAATCGGCGTAGAGCGAGTCGAGGCATCCCATTGTCAGCAGCCGATCCAGTTCCGCTTCGGCGCCCGGTCCGACCAGCCCGTTGGCCTCGAGGTCGCGGACCTCGGCTCTGATCTTGTTCTCGACCTGCTCGGCGATCTCCGGCGGCCAGTTCGACCACAGCATCGTCACGTAATCCCACAGCGGATGGGTGACGGCGGCATTGTCCCAATCGATCAGCGTCGCGGTGTCGTTCTCGTCGTCGATTCGCAGGTTGCTGAGCGTCATGTCGTTGTGATTGAGGCTCGGCCGCCAAATCGCGTCGTCGGTCTCCGGCGACCAAGCCTGATGCGGGGCGAGGCGGAACAGCCGATCCAGCCAGGGCGCGCGGCGACGGTAGTTGCGGCGCTGCTGATCCAGATAGAGGTGGAGGTGTTCGGTCACCGGCCGCACCTGCAGATGCGGGGGTAGCTGCACATTCAGCAGACGTCGCTTCGCCTCGAACATCTTGTTCAAGATCAGCTCCCAGTTCGGATCATCCGGCTCCGGGGTGCGTCCGTCGGCATACTCCTCCACGTAGTAATCGCGCCACCGGTATACCCGCGCCGGGACATCGGTCACAGTTCCGGCAAGCTGCACGGCATCGGGTGCATCGAACGGAAGCCAATGGAACCAGCGGACATTCCGATGCGACGGATCGGGGTTGCGGGTGAGGTCTTTTTCACCTGTGGTCGTCGGCAGAATCTGGTGCACGACTATCCGGTTGCCGTTGTCGTCTCGGTAGCGCCACGCCCGCTTGTTGTTTCCCTCGTAGTCGGGTGCTCGGAGTCGGGCCCGCAGGATCTGCCTGGCGGCAACCTTCGAGTTCAGTGTGCCGCGGCCTTCGCGCTTCATGTTGTCCAGCAAGGTTTCCTGTGCGGGCGGGTCCGTGGGGATGGCTACGACCGGCCGCGCTTCGGGTTGGCTCCATCCGAGGTCCGTGGCAGCGGGTGCGTCGGCCAGGTCGATGCACCCGGCCCACGGCGCGGCGATCTCCTCTAGCGGCACACCGGCCTCGATCAGCCCGGCATCCCACAGTTCCTTCGGCGTAGGGAGGTCACCTGCCCGCAACCTTCGGCCTATTTCTGCGACGCCGGGCGGGACGGTCGGCTCGCGCCGTTCGAGGTCGTCTATGGCGTCGCACAGGGCGTTGCGGATCGCTTCCTTCTCGCCGAGATGCTCCCTATTCCAGTCGAATCCGGCCCGAGCCGCAGCCGGCCAGTCGCTGACCAACGTCACCCGGAGCCGGTCCGCGCCCGCGTCACGAACGAAGTCGAGCACGAGAGGTTCGACCTTCTGGCCGAGGTCGCCGACGCAGTCTGCGACGAGCCGGTTGGAAGCATCCCAGGAAAAGGTGAAATAGACCTCGCCGCGGACGCGCGTGCCTTCCACGACCGCAGCTGTGACGACGGCCATGACGCTGTCCGAAGAGCCCAGCCACCGCAGCCTGACCGGCTCCAGCCGTGGCGGTCCGTCCCAGCGTTGGACGGCGGCCAGTGCCGCCGACTCGTCCACATCGTGGTAACCGGCACCGAGCTCCCTGACAGCCGCGTGCAGCATCCGCCGCATCCACCGGCGTGGTTCCGTCGCGTGAACGGGCGGAATCTCCCAGGTAGTCGCCGCGGTGGCGGGCGTGTCCAGCAATTCCAGCTCACGTAGCGCCCATTCCGCCAGCAGATCGTAAACCGCCTCCTCGGAGATGGGGTCCTGCCCGGCGGCGCGGCGGACGAGGGCGACGTTCCGGTAGAAGTCCGGAAGCACCTCCTCGATGGTCGCGAACCCTGTGGCGATCTTCTTGGGTAGCCGGTAGGCGTCGCCGATGATCGACTTGCGCGCCTCCAGCAGCACGTAGCGCTCGAAGTCCGCTACCAATTCGTCACCGACACCGTCTCCGTATCGGTATTGCAGAATCGTGCGGATTTCGGAGTGCACAGCACGTCGTTCGGCGTCGTCGGCCCAGTCGTTGACGAGGTAATACCGGGCCCAATCCCATGCGATGGGCGCGTATTGCGCGAGTTTCGAATCGGTGAACCCGATGCGGCCGTCGGCGCCGCGCCGCATCTTGCGGCGGATCGGGTTGCCGTGCGTGAAGCCCATCAGCTCGCTGCCCTCGTTGAGGAGCGTCGGCTGCCACAAGACGAAGAGCGGGACGCCGCCGATCAGCGTGTCCAGCCTGTGGTCGAAGTCGCCGCGCTCCAGTTCCAGCACACGGTGTCCTTGCTCCCGGTCCCATCGATACTTCGTGTGGGGAGTGGAGGACAAGCCATGTAGTCGAGACAACTCGAGGAAGACGTCCTCGGTTGTGCGGTCCCAACCCTCGTCCGGCAGGACTTCATCGCCCGCGATGTGCTCGTGAATCGTCACGCGGGTCTTGAAATCCATCGCCATCGGCGACGACTCGGAGTCATAGAGCAGCCGCGGGCCCCGCACCCCGGCCTGGTGGAACAGGTCCGACGCTTCCGCCGCCGGCACGGCCAGCGAGTCCAGATCGAAGCCCAAACGCTCCGCCTCGTCCAGGTACACCCGGACCGTCACCATCGGTACCGAGGTCGCACCCGGTCCGGCGGGTAGCGGCAGATGCCAGACACCGCATTGGTTTTCGGATTCGTGCGGCGAGGTCACACGGACCTGTTCCATCAACCCGAGCACCTGCTCGCGAGTGAGTCGTCGATCCAGGCCCGACGGGACAGGGTCGGCCGCGACCGCCGGTGGTCCACAGCGTTCGCTCAGCCACTGCGGCGCGTTCTCGACCGGTGCGAGGCCCGCTCGCGACAGCAGGTCGCGACCGTGCAGTTCCGCGGCGCCCGCGTCGTCGGCCACCTTCACCTGCAGCACATCGGCGCCGGCGCCGCGCACGAAGTGCCGAACCAAGTCGAGGAACGACCCTCGTCCTGTGTCGCCCCGAGCGGACCGATACTCCGGTAGGAAGTCGCCGGCCGGGCCGGGCTCGACGTAAGCCGTAACGATTCCGGAGGCATCGAGCCCAAAAATAAGTTCTATATCGCCGAATTCAGCTTGATCGATCATTACCGCGGCGTGCATGCGGAGGCGTACCGCCCCCTCGCGGGCGGGGTCCGGCTCGTAGGCGGCGCCGGTCACGTTCAGTCTGTGTGTTCTGCGCTGTGTCTGTGTCGCCGGAGGCCGGATAGCGATGCTCAACTCGACCTGCTGTCGGTTTTCCAGCAATCTTCGAATCGAAGACCCGAGCCGCGGTGGGAGCGGCTCATCGAGTGCCGGTGTCATATAGGCGTAGAGGTTCGACGGCCGTCCCCGGGACAGGTGGCTCGCGAAGGCTTCGAGCACACGCTGACCTTCGTCCTCGGGTACCGGTCGATGTGCCGTTGTCCGACGCAGGGCGTCCACGTACGCGGACCCGGCGCTGAGCTTCCCACGATTCAGGAGGGCCCGGCCGATGGCCGCTTCGCGGCGCACGAAGGCGAGGTTCGTGGAAAACGCCGACACCAGATCGGTGGACCGGCCGGGGTCGGTAGCGATGTCCGTGGGCGCGTGGAGTGCCTGGCGGATGGCCGCGATTCGTGCTTCGACCGCAAGGTAGCGGTGGAAGTCGGCTTCCGCAGCGCCGTAGTGCCGTTGCCGAATCTGCTGCATGCACCAGTTGAGCACCTGCGGCCGTACCTCGGGCGGCCAGGGATTGCGGACGGCGAATGCCGCGTACACCCAGGCGGGTGGGCCGAATGCGGTGTGATTGCCATGCGATCCCGCCTGTGCGCTGTCCCGGACGTGGCCGTCGAGTATCGGCGGGCTGTACAGGCCGACAGGCTGCGCGCCGTCGTCCACCGGATCTTCTCGTGACCAGAACATCTCGGACAACGGCGGCAGGCCGAGCAAGCCCGATCCCGATTCGGGCCCCGGGCCGGGGCGTAGGCCCGCGAGTCTCGCCTCCGCACCGCGCACCGCACGGCGGACATCCCGTTCCCAAGCGGCACGAGTCGTCGTCACCGGCGGCTCACCGTCCGGGATGTGCTGTGCGAAAAGCCGTTCTGCGACATCACCGCGAAACGACAGATCCTCGCCCACCAGCTCGGCAACCCCGGCCGGGGTACCGGTGGCGTGCCCGGGAACGACGACATCGTGGCCCGCGGAGTCGTCGTCGTAGGGGCCGAGGTCGATCGCGACGGGATCTTGGGGGGTGCCGGGAGTCGTCCCTGTATCGGTGGGGCCGTCCGGCAAGTATCCAGGGTTGGGGCGCCAGTACCGCGGTAATTCGTCGGCAAGGGCGGCGAAATCGCCCCGCCAGATTTGCGCGGGGATCTCGAAACAGCCCATGACGCGATCGCTACGCAGGCCTCCCGGCCAGTGCACGGAGACGACACCGCCGTTCTCGTCCACCACTCCGAATCCGCCGGGCGCGTCGATGACGTAGATCTGATGGACGAGGGTCCACTCCGAGGTGTCGTCGTCCACCAGCACCGATTCGCCGTAATCGGCAGACCGATTCACCCGCACCGTCGTGTAGACAACCCTGCCGTCGCGCTGTGACAGCGGTAGGAACCCGTCCGCCCACAGGTCCCTGCGCGGACGTGTGTCGCCACGGAACAACAGCCCTCCGCCCATACGCCACCCCGATCCCGGATACTCCTCCAGGAGTTCTTCCCACCTCCGACGGATCGCGTCGAGGTCGACATCCTGCTCGACGGCCGAGGCGAGCAGCACACTGTCCGGCAGCTGGGTGGCCGGTTGCCATTGCACCGGTACCGACGGGCCATCGAGGATCAGCCGTACCACCTGAGCGCCGTCGAGCGGATTCACCGGACCGTCGGCCGGCGGACCTTCGGCAGAATTATCGTCCTCGGTGTCTTCGTCGTCGAGGTCGATCGCGACGGGGTCGACGCTGTTGCCGGGGGTCTTTGTGTTACCGCGGGTGCTCGACGTGCTCGAGGAAATTCGGGATCCCGGCGAACCTTGCGGGTCCCGGTCGGAGTCCCCGGGCCCGCGGGCGGGCTCATCGACCGTGGGCGGGCCAGGGACGGGCGTCGCTACGCCAGGTGCGCCCGGTCGGGACCCGGTGTAGTGGCCGTCGGTGCGGAGGAAGTGGGCGTCGATATCCGGAGGTCGGTTGCGATGGCTCGCGGGTAACGTGAGTCGGTTGGTCAGTGCGTGGATGGTCTTGGTGACGTCTCGGCCGGATTGTCCGTCGACATAGCGGATGCTGCCGTGGTAGTTGACGACGTTGACGGTGTGGCCTTGCGGACCTCCGAAAGGTTGGTGGCGGTAGGCGATGATGCCGCGTGCCAGGTGGCCGGCGTCGAGGAGTTGCTGTTCGAGGTCGTTCCAGCTCTCGACGTGCTGGAACGTCGTGTCATAGTGGGCCTGGACGAACCGGATGCGGGATCGGTTGTCGTCACCGGGTGCTCGTCCTGTGGTCGACGGTTCGGCGACGATGTCGGGCCGGCCGCTGAGCCGGAGGTCTGCGGCGATGGTGCACTCGGCGCTGTTGTCCCCTTTGCGCAGTGGGTTGATGCCGCGGATCCGCTCGAGCAGCGGGTCGTCGGGCGCGGGCTCCGCCGCGGTGGGTGACGGTTGCGCCGCGCCGCTGTCCACGGCCGGTCGATCGGTGTCACCATCAGGGGAGTGCGTGGGTTCGGCGTCGGGCGACGGTTGTGCCGCGGCATCGGTCGTCTCCGTACTTGCGCCGGGGCTGGAGAGGAAACGGCCATGCAGGTGGGCGGCGAGCTTCTGTATCAGTACTCGGCCCTGGCTGCCGACCATGCCGAGCAGGTACCGGTCGATCACCCCGAGCATGTACTCGTCGACCGACCGGCTTCCGATCATCGAATAGAGTCGGGCCGCGAGATATCTGGTGCGCAGATACTCCGGCGACTCGCGGTCGAAACCGCGGCAGCCGGGGAAGTGCAGCGCCGACCACAAATCGTTCTTGCGGTGCTGCTCCCAGAATTCGTATTCCTCGGGTGTGAGCACTTTCCGCATCTGGACACGGTCGCCGTCGAGCATCGGTCTGCCCGCCAGGTAGGACATGGTTCCCGTCGCGATCGACAGCAGTTGCGGCAGCTCATCGAGCGATGTGTCACGCAGGTACCGCTGGAACGGCATGGCCCGATCGATGGCGGCGCTGCTGGTGGGGCCTTCCGGCTCGTCCTCCGGCATGGTTCGGAACTTCCAGACGACGATCGTCTCGTTGCCCTGTATTCGCTTCTCCTGCTTGAACAACAGCGGCCCCGGGTCGGAAATACCCAGCAGCTGTTCGGCTTTCAAACCGGTAGCGACGACCAGCGCGAGCGTCAGGTAGATGGGGGAACGTCGCAGCAAGCGCTTCAGTTCGAAGAGATCCTTGGCGGTGAGTTCTATGGTTCGCAGCGCGGCGAGGTCGCCCTTGCGCAGCGCCCGGAACCACGGCCCGCGGTTGGCGACCCAATCCGGCCCGGACGGTTCGGCGGCGCTGGGAATCGGCATGTTCTCGAGGTAGGCGAACGGACGATTACCGTACTTGTCGCGGTAGGTCAGCAGTTCGGCGATGAGCTGCTCGATTTCGGCAGCCTCCGCCGGAGCGAAGCCATCGTTCAGTGCGCGGGTGCGGGCGGCCCGCCGGCGTTCCGGATCGGTGACATGAAGCGCCGGACCGCGGCCCGCATCGGCCGGTCGATGTTCGGCGCGGGTGGCCTCGGCGCCACGGCCCGCGGTGATCAGGCCGATATTGTCCAGCGACTCGGTCGGCACCCGGGCCTCGATATCGGCATACGAGTTGTAACCCTGATGGACCTGCATGCGCGTGCGGAACTCCGGTGTCTTCGGTGGCTCCGCGGTGACCCGCACCGCTCCCCAGGACTCGCCGGCCGGATCCGGTCCCAGACCGCGGTTGAGGAATCGGCCGCGCCGGTCGGGAGTGGTGGCGCCGAGCCAGGTGATGGGATCACGGGTCGCCGTCAGCACGTAGACGTCCTCGGCCCCGATACCGAAGTCGGTAGCCCGAGTCATCGGGCCCGCGCCCGGGGAGGCCGTCAGAACCACCTGATCGATCTCGCCGGCCAGCCGAGCGTCCCGGCCCGCGTAGCACACGGTCGTGGAGCCGTAGCTGTGTCCGAGCAGAGTGTGCAGCCGTGGCAGCGCGCTGCCCCGATGTTCGGCCAATGCCTCGCGAGTGCTGTTGTATGACGCGGTATCTCGCGCCACGACATAGCCACCGACTTCGGCGAACCGGTGATAGACGGGATCGAACGGGAGAACCGGCACCGTTCCCTTCAGCAGTTTGGTCGGGTGTTCGTAGCCGATATCGATGATGGCCGCCACGGTCTCTTCGGGTGCATACCGTGAGGTCATCTCGTATTGCGCACCCGCGAACCCGTATCGGTACAGCAGTGACCGCAGCGTGGTACCGAAGCCGCCGACATGGCGGGTGACGTTCGTCGCTTCGTCGGCGTCTCCGATGGAGACGGAGATCCGGCCGTTGCCGTCGTACTTCTCGGCGTCGTAGGCGAGGAGTTGTACCGGCGGCGATCCGAAGTCCTCGACGCGGCGGTCGATTTCGGCCAGTTGATCCCGAGTGGTCTCCAGGTTGAGCAGACGCGCCTTCTCCGCGGTGGTGAGTTCGCGATTCCCGGTGTTCCGGCGCAGTTGCGTGAGCTGCCGGGTGATCGACCGGCGATTGGCGTAATCACGTACCGAGTACGGGATGCCGTCGGTATTGCCGATCAGGGCGGGATGTACAGCCACCATCCCCGCCTGCTCTTCGGTGGACAGCGAGAACCACCAGCGCGCATTCCTTCTGGCGCGGGCCCGGGCGGCATCGACTACCTCATCGGGGTCGACGCGCTCGACCAGCGACGACAGTGTCGCGTGCTCCCCGAACTGATGGCGCAGTGCGTCGATTGCCCGCGCCGCGTGCTCGTTCTCCGGTGGGGTGGGGTGTGGATCAGCTGGAAGCGTGGATCCTTCCTCGCCCTCGTCGGTGCCGAAGGCCCAGCGGGAGTCGGGAGTCGGTTCGACTGTGGCGGGTTGAAATTCCGTCGGATACGGGCGTGGTTGGGGCGCATCCTTGTGGAACCCGGTGACCAGTTCGGCTTCGAGTCTTATTTTGCCGTCGACTTCGGTCGGCTCGGTGAGCAATACGAGAGTCGATCCCCGCGGGGCGATGATTTCTCGTTCGCGGTACTCACCCTCGTGCGCGGTATCCATTGCCGAAACCGACTCCACGGCGATCAGCGCCGATCCGGCATCCGCGTAGACGATGACCTCGACATCCTGGTCCGCGAACACCTCATCCGACAGTGAAAGCGACGTGTAACCGGAGTTGGTCGATCGGTAACCGAGCAAGTTGTCGGTGCGACCGAAGACCCGCACGAGATCGTCCAGCTTTCGAATCATCGTGACCGGTCCGGTGGATGGAAGGGCGTTCCGGAATGCCCAGTCCATCCGGTTGATCTGGGCGGCAATGATGCCGGCTTCCTCCCGGAACCGAGCTGCCGGCCAACCGAGGCTTGCTCCGGCCGCGAGGACCTCCTCCCGAGTCACCTCCCGCCGTGCTAGTTCGACTTGCTGATGCGGCGTCAGGTTTCGGCCCATTGCGCGTAGTGGCATGTTGGGCCCGGCGAATTTGGTGTATTCCCGGAACGCGTCGATGATCTCGTCCGCCCGATTTCCCGTCGGGTCATGTGCCAGATGCGCCCGGCCCATGCCGTTCCGGATGCGCGCGAGGGCCGCATCGCCTTCGACGGCATTCCGCCGGAACCACTCCAGCCTCGCTCGGAGTGCATTCGCGTCGGCTGGATGCCCGTCGCCCGCCTGGTCAGGCTGCGGCTCGGGGAGCAGGTCGATGGCGACTGGTTCGATGCGGTTGCCGACCTGCGGGTTGTTCGTCGGTGCGGACCGGTTCTGTTCCGGGCCGGAAAGGCTGTCGGATTCCGCTGAGCTGAGGTTCTCGGCTCCGGTCCGTGGCTGCGGCGTAATGGGTTTGCGGCCCGGCTGTCCCGCCTGGGTGATATCCGGGATCGGGCCGAGAGTTTCGTCCGCCGATTGCGGTGCTTCGGCCAGCCCTGTGTTCTGGTCCGGGTAAGGCTTGCGCAGTTCGAACCATACGGCTTGGTGCCAGCCGTCCTCATGGCGTTTGAACAGCTCGACGCCGGAGCGTATCGGCGTCGAATCATCCACTGCGACAGCACGGCCGGGAAGGACAGCGAGACCGGACCGGGTCGGGATACCGCCTCGCGCGTTCCGCGGCATCGAGGCGGCGTGCGTGTCGAGCAGCGTCACGTGCAACCGGTCATCGGTTGTCTCCGCCATGAGGTGGACTCTGCCGCGGCGGTGTTCGGCGGCGTCGGTCACCATGGCCGTGAGTTCGGCGCACGCGAGGCTCACTTGTTCGGTGGGCCGGCCGTCGAGCTGTTCGGCCAGCCAGGACGCGGCTTCCGACGCCGCGTTCGGGCTGTATCGCCCCTCGGGCTCGGCACGAATGATCAGCTCGGACCGCTGGGCCGACTCCGTCGCTGTCGCGGGTCGACCGGCCGCGACGGAAATGTCTTCGGTCGGAGCCGTCTCGCTGCCCATCGCCCAGGACGCGCCGGAATCGGTGAGCCAGGAGGTGAGCTTGTCGTGCACGACCGACCACGCGAGAGATGCTCGCGCTCGATCCTGTCCGA
Organism: Nocardia sp. CY41; assembly: GCF_009829325.1. Classification (GTDB taxonomy): domain Bacteria; phylum Actinomycetota; class Actinomycetes; order Mycobacteriales; family Mycobacteriaceae; genus Nocardia. The sequence goes on along the minus strand of NZ_VUOS01000005.1, from coordinate 91,978 downwards.
ACCGGACGGCGGTGTACTGCGCTTCGACAGAGTCACTGTCGGCGCGCACGGTGAACGTGCCCTCGGCCGGTTCACTTCGCGCGGCGTTGACCCGGATGGTGAACGACTGGCCCTCGGCGGTCGCTTCCCAGGCGACAAGGTCGGTCCAGAAGATGAGGCGGTTACCCGCGCCGTCGTCGGCGGACGAGTAGCCGGACAGCAGCTTGTATGCGTCGCCTTCGTGGCTGAGTATCTGTCCGACGGGCATCTCGGCTGCCGCACCTCGCCACATCAGGCCCTGGTGCTCGGAACCGAACTGTTCGTCGAATTCGCACACGCTGAGATCGGCTCTGCTGTTCTCCAAGGCGTCGAGGATCTGAGCGGGGTTCATCGGATCCCCGTTCCATTCCTCGAAACCTTGGCTGAACGCATCGAGACCCTTCACGCGGCCACTGATCCGCCACCATCCGAAGCCGCTGATCTCATCCAGTGATACGCCCTGCGCGAGGAGCGCGCTGAGCAGATCTTCGTGCGAGGCGTCGGCGGTGACGAACTTTCCGTTGGCGAGCAGGATGAAAGGGTCGCCGTTTTCGGGGTCACTGGTGTGATAAGGCTGCTTGTCTGGCCCCGTCCCGGGCACCACGAACCAGCCGCGCGAATCAACCTCAGGCCATACCAGCTCGATGTCGTCCGCGGGCTCGAGCGGAATTTCCGGCAATGGCATTGTTTCGTAGGTGGATCGGCTCGTCCCTGAGGATGAGGCCGTCCTCGGCTCGGACTCATCGCCGTCGTCGAGGTAGATGGCCACGGGGTCGATGTGGTTGCCAGATGATGGCGGAGTCACCTCCGATGTAGTAGATCTCGTTGCTGGACGGTGTTCTCTCGCGGCTGCTTCCGGTTGCTCGTCGGGGAAGCGGAGATCGATCCCGGCGGACCGTGCCGCCTGCGCGAGCTGTGCCCGGTTGCCTACCCGAAGCTTGCGGTAGATGTGTTGGGCGTGCGTGCGGGCGGCTGCCGGAGTGATCGCCAGCGCTGCGGCAATCTCCGTGTAGTACATGTCCGCCACGATCATTCGGAGGATCTCGGTCTCACGATCGGACAGCGCCACCGGGCGTGGCTGCGGCTCGGTCCTTGCCGGTGCATCGGTGGTCGGGCGCAGTAGTTCGGCGACGGCGCGAATCGCGCGGAACTCCCGCATCTCGAACGCGTGAGTGCCGACGCCGGCTGCCTCCGCCGCCTCCGCGGGTGGCAGGCTGCGCACGAACCGCAATATCAGCGTCTGTCGATGCGTGGCGTTGGTGAGTCCGGGGAGGGCGAGTACGAGTGCTTCCTGTGTGGTCTGCTGAACCAGTTCCCGATCGGCTTGTGCCCCGGGACGTGCTTGTGCATCGCCGAGCAGCAGCGCCGAAAGTCGTTGGATGCCACGATAAAACGTATTGCGGTGGTCCTTTCCGTGCGCTGCGGCCAGTTCGGGACCGGCATGCCCGAGTACGAGCCGGTCCGTGATGACGGCGCGCTGCTTCGCGCCGAGGGCGGCCATACAGCGGTGGAATGCGTCGAGATCTTGTTCCCAAGCCTCCTCGACCACCGACAAGGCTTGATTGCCCGCATGCTCCTGCAGCAGACGAGCCAGACGAGCGAAGGTGGCGTGCTGTGCGGTGCGGACCGCCCCTGGAGTGCGATCCAGCCAATCCGCGGTCCGGTCGGGTGACATCTCGAGTTCGAAGCGAAGCTGGAGGATCCGTCGCTGCGACGGGGCGAGTTGCTCGATGCAGCCCTCCAGCGCCTGCTGGTCGGTCTTCAGCGCCTCCCGAACGATCGGTGGCAGGTGCCGGGCGTTTGCGTTGCGGGCCAGCGCCGCCACCAATTCCGCGGCCGTCGTTTCGGCGGGGATATCCGGTAGGGCGGCCGCATTGTCCGCAGGCTCTGAACGATAATCCGATGTGGGCGAATCGTCTCCGGGTTCGGCCCGGGACGCAGGGGTCGGCTCGGGGGTGTTGCGGGACTTCGTACGCTGCGGCCTCGGTGTGTCCGGGAGTGACGCCTGCACGCCGCCCTCGTCAGCAACCGCCGTGGCCAGTTCGCAGACCGCATGCCACAGTGAGGGGGGCTCGGCGGCGGGGTCGCCGGGCATCGCGAACCGTGCATCGGGCCCCGTACGCCTCGGCGCGAATCGGCGTAGCTCCTGCTGCTGGGTCGGGGTGAGCCCGCGCATGTGTTGCCGCACCTGCACGGTATCCGCCGCGGCCAACACCGCGACCAGCGGATCCGAAGCGCGCAATCGTGCACCGCGGAGCACGAAATCCTGGATGCGCTGCCAAATTTCGGCGATCTCACGGTGCTGCGCCATGATATTTCTGGCGTTGAGGACAACCCATTCCTCGACGTCGCGCTGCCCGATCCGGCCGAACTGTCCCACCGCGTGTGCACACGCCTCGCCGAAGACTTCCCGAGCTACTCGCGGCATTCGCAGGTTTGCCTGAATCCAGGGGAATACGTTGTGCGCGAAGCGCTCCCGGAGCAAGGCGACGGCCTGTTCGGTACGACGCTGCGCGAGTAGCTGTTCGAGCTGCCGTCGCAGCTGTTCCGGCGGTACGTCGCCGGGCCGCCCCGGCGTCGCGCCGCCGTCCGCCCTCGGCTGTCGCTCGGGATCCCCAGGCGTACCCGGCTCGGACCGATGCATGTCGGGCCCGGCATTGCCGATCGGTAGTTCGGGTTCGTGCTCGCTGTCGCCGAGATCGATCGCGACGGGGTCGGCCGGTCGTGACTGTTCGCCCGGTTCGCCGGGCGAACGTTGCTCGACGGTCCGCGCTATTTCGCGGTCGAAGCGGGCCTGCCACTCGGCATCGGATTCACCGTTCGGCATCGGGTAGTGTGCGCCGTCGGACAGATCGGCGATTCGCACCGACAGGCCGTCCAGGTAGGCGTCGATCAGGCCCGGCCAGACGTCGTCGTCGAGTTCGTCGGCCCCGACCTGTAGCAGCTGCCCGTCCAGAAGGAGCTTGATCAGTCCGTCCAGGGCGTCGACGTAGGCGAGCATGGATTCGTCGCGTCGGTTGGAGAATGTCCGCCGCAGTTCTGCGACTACGGCGCGCCACGCGCGTGGGTCTTCCTGTTCGGGACCGACCCCGAATCGGTACGCCAGGTCATCCCGGAGTCGCACGAGCAGGTCAAGGGTGTCGGCCAACGTGGTGTGTGGCGGTTCCGAAGCGCCTCTGGAGGCCAGGAACTCTCTGAAGATGCGGACAACGTCCTCGTACCACGTTTGCCGCCGGTTCATGGACTCGAATACAGAGTCCGCGTCGTCGATACCTTCTCGGATCGATTCGAGTTCGGCCGGTGGAAATTCCAGATCGCCCGCCAGCAGCCTTGCCATCGAGGGGTCGAGGTGCGGCTCGAGAAACGAATTGCTGAAATCGATCGGAATCAACCGAACACCGTGGTCGACCCCCAGGTTCGCGCCTTCGAATCGATCCCACGTTCGTAGCAGTCGTTCGGCCAGTACCAGTCGCCGCCAGACCGGTGTGTGCCTGAAACGAGCCATGGAGGAGCTGTCTGTCGGATTATCGACGACTTCCGACGCATATTCCACCAGCAGGACGAGACCGCGTTTGTCACGCCGCAGCATCTGCGGCGCAGGCACCCCGATAATTCTGGTTATCAGGCTGCCCAGCTCCTCGGCATCCGCCTGATCGAGGTCGCGGACCGTCTTCTCGATTGCGCGGAAACCGTTGCGATAGGTGATCAGCACCACCTGCTCCGACATCGTCGTATCACCCGAGTCGCCCTTGAGGGTCTTGCGTTCGCGCACACCGGAGGCTTCTGCCTCAGCCACTTTGTCAGCGAAGGACCGCTTGTCGACGAGGTCTTTCATCCACGCGATTGCGTCGGGATCGTCGTAGAACTTCAGCGCTGATTCCGGTTCGTCATGGACTCCGGACACCGTCCCGACGGTAACCCGGCCATCCGTGCCGACCTGTACGCGCCAGTAATCGATGGGAATCTGGTCTTGGGCTGCCATCTCCCGGAGGATGGGATCCGCCAGATCGAGCAGGTGCTGCTGCCCGCGCAATGGTGAGGCAACCACGATCCGCATGGTTCCGTCCTCGCCATGGACGACCCCTACACCTCTGCCGAGTTTGCGCGCACCCGCTGCCGCCAAGAAATCTTCGGCCGCGAGCACCGCCAACGCCTCACGCACCTCGCCCACGTACTCGTGCCAGGCTTCGATCTGCGGCCTGACCTGCTGGAATCTATCGTTGATCGCGGGGAGCGCCTCGTCGTCGAGGAGTACCTTGACCGCCAGGTGATCGAGGACGCGCCAGCGTAGCACAGCATTCAGTCGTCGGGCCTGGATGTCTTTCAGCCGCGCTATTCCCTCGGCGATCTGGTCTGCGTTCTTCCGGTGCAGGTCAGCGGCATCGACCCCGAGCCGATCTGCCTGACGCAACACTTCGGCAACCACTTCGGCGGCCTCGTCCTCTGCCCACTCCAATGCTCGGCGCGCACTGGGCGCAAGCTCACGGGGTTCGTGCGTGTTCGGCTGCGCGGGTGCGGGATGCTCGGACTCGGTGCCATCGCCAAGGTCGATGGCGACCGGGTCGATGCGATCAACGGTCGACGTCGGCTGCGTATCGGAGGTAGTGGATCGCGTCGCCGGCGTCACGCTCGCTGGTTCGATCGGCTCGACACCCGTCTCGGTCACGACCACGATGCCGCGCCGCTGCTGCGTCCAGCCGAGCTCGGTGGCGGCCGACTGTACCCGGTTCGCCGCCTCGGGATTCACTCCACCGCGGCCGTTGAGCACGCGATCTGCCTGTGCTTTGCTTACCTGCGCCCGAGTGGCCACATCGTCGAGCGTTACGCGCCGGAGCGGGCCTCGGCTCAGCACCCGCGACATCAACTCTGGTGGGAGTTCCCCGGCCAACACGTGCGCGATCCGATACAGCGCGCCCTTGACGGTGCTCTGGCTGCGGCCCGTCGCTCGAGCGACTTCGGGTTGCGAGAGACCCTGCACCAAATACAGATCGGCGTATTCCCACTCGGTGCGCGAAAGCTGCGAGTAGCACCTCCCCAGCACATCCGGGTAGTGCGCCGCGATCGCCTCGATCAGGAACATCGCCGAGCCGTCGGTCAGCAACACACCGACGGACAGCAACGTCGCCAACCGTGGCGCTGCGGCCTGCCGCAGCGCGGCGACCCGCGCCGGCGACAAACCCAGCGCCTTCGACTTCTCCTCGACGGTCAGCTCGTCGGAGTACAACAGGGCGCCGCCTGTTTGCAGTCCCGGCGGAAGTTGACCGATGCATTCTGTCAGCACTTCCGGTGGTGCTGATCGGATGATTCGAAATGCTCTGCCGCGGCGCGGATAGTCGGCGGTGCCCTCATGGACCGCCGGGACCGGTGACTTCTCGTCGGGATGGTCCACCACGACGCCGGGTCGCCTACTTGCCCATCCGAGCCGGGCGGCCTCCGTCCGAATCTGCTGCTCCGTCTTCGGATCGGCGTGTCCGCCACCAAGTACCCGGCGCGCCGTCCCCTCGGTCACTCCGGCCCGAACGGCTATGTCCATCAGCGTCACGCGACGAAGTGGGCCCGCCCTCAGATAACGCCGCACCAATGTGGGTGGAAGTTCCCGCGCCAGTATGTGGGCGATTCGTCGCAGCAGCTTGTTGACTGTCGTCTGCTGGATGCCCCGGGTACTCGCTATGTCACGTGTCGAAAGCGCCTGTGCCAAATACTGATCGGCATACTGCTGCTGGAGACGGGTGAGTCGTGGGAAACACAGTGCCAATATCGCCGGCTCGTGCGCGTGGACCGCCTCGACCAGCAGTAGTTCCCAATTCTCCGACAACAGCATCGCCGCCAGCAGGTCTGCGATGTCATGTTGGCGTTGTCGCACCGAGCCTGCCGGGCGGCTCAGTCTTTCCGCCGTGACGGATACGGGCAGTCCCTCCAGGAGCAGCAGCGTTGCGATGTTCTGGTCTCCCTCGGAGAGGAACGGGATCAGGCGCCGCAACTCGTCCTTCGACGTCGCGCGGACGAGCTGCAGTTCCTTACCTCGCTGCTGGTACGGCACTCGATCGTGATCGGTGCGTATCACGGGAACCGGTGAATTCGACGTCTGTTCGTCGCCATCCGCGACAATTCCGGTCCGTCCACGTCGCACACCTAGGCGACGCGCGGCCGCCCGGACCCGCTCGATCGTCTCTGGTCCGGCATCCGGATGACCAGCGAGAATGCGTTTCACAGTTGCCGTGCTGACTCCCGTTTCCCTGGCGACATCGGCCTGGGTGGCCCGGCGGAGCGGTCCGCCACTCAGGTACCGCTCCACGACCTCCGGCGAGAGCGTCGAGGTCATGCGCCGTGCGATGCGGTGCAGCATGCGGCGAACTCGTTTCGGCCTCCAGCCCAGCGCCGTCGCGATTTGGGGCACTGTCCGACCCTGCTGGAAATATGACTCGACAACTGTATGCTCGGCCTCGGGCGCCGGCCCCGTGGCCGGTTCCAGCAGATCTCGGTCGTGCGCCCAGACCGCCTCGACCAGCAGCAGCATCTCCTCATCGGTGAGTCCGCTGGGATGCGGTTCGGAGCGTTGCAGGGCGGGAGAGTCGATGTGGGACAACGCCATCGACACGGTGCGAACCGCGTTGTGCAGCCGCTTGCGGATGAGGTCCTTCTTACGCCCCGTGGCGGCCGCAATGTCGGCCACCGTCTGCCCCATGAACCAGCGGACGAAGTATTCGCGCGGTCCGGGGCGAAGGCGTCGAACTACGCTGCCGAGCAGTTCGAGCCGCTCATGCTGAGCTGTTCGAATCACGGCCACATCCGGGGCCAGGCGTTCGTCATCCATTGCAAGCGTTTCGCCGCCCTCGGCAAGCACCGAGGTGAGGCCTTCTGCATCGGCCGCGAGTGCGGTCAATGCCCTGACCAGCGGGCCGTGCTGCGGCATTTCCGCCGCGAATTTCCGGCCCAGCTCGGCACGTGCGCGAGCGATCAGCTTGGTCACTTCACCCCGCGCAGACCCTAGGTGGTCAGCTACCTCGTCCGGAGAATAGCCTTCGACCACAGTGAGCCAGAGCACCGTGCGAAATTCTTCGGGCATCGATTCGAATGCCAGACCAATGGGGGTTTCCTCGGAGATCTCCGGTGTTCGCACATCGCCCAGCTGGATTCGATCGAGTGCGGCCATATCGTCGGTGGGGACTAGTCGGCTGGCGCGAGCGCCGGCGGCGTACGCCCGGTGACGAACGGCTGTACGCAGGTAGGCGCCGAAACTCAATTGTGGACCGTCACCGCGGCGGATCCTCACGAGCAGGTCGGCGAAGCAGTCGGCCACGATGTCCTCGGCGTCGGACCGGTCGCCGAGAATCTCCATGGCGGTACCGATACCCCACCCGTAGTACCGCTCATACAGCTGGCGGTAAGCGCCGGGGTCGCCCGCGCGAACTGCGGTGATCAGCTCTTGATCCCAGGCACGTTCCCGGCGCCACCGCTCGGGGATGTTCGCGTCGTCCCGGGCTGCGTGCGTGTTCGACTGCGTGGGTGGGTGATGCTCGGGCTCGGTGTCATCGTCGAGGTCGATCGCCACGGGGTCGATGCCCCCGGGACGGCGCGCTGATTCGTCGGTCCGCGGCGTCTGATCGGTGGTCTCGGTCGGCGCGGCAGGATTGCGCGGGGCGTCCGTGGCGGTGCTTGCGGCGTGGCGGGCTCGGATTGCTGCTTCCAGCTCGTTGCGCCCCTCGATGCCGAATTCGGCGTAGATCGATGTGGCTTGCCTCTGCACCGCCCACGGCGTTATTTCGAGTTCGGCTGCGATTTCTTTATAGGTCTTGCCTTGCACGAGTCCCGTGAGCACCCGGAACTCTTGCCGGGTCGACCCGATTCGGGCGAGTTCGAGCGTCCCGGCCAGTTTCTGGTAGGCGATGCGAACGTTATCCGGTATTTCTCGCTCGACGATGTGTCCCATCGCCGATGTCTCGATGAGTCCTCGCACCTCGTTCGCGATGGCGGACAAGAGTTCCCGTCCGGTCATGTCGGGCAGGCCGTAGCGGAGAAAATGTACTTTCAGGTCGAGGCGCAGGTAGTCCCAGATTTCCGTCAGATCCGACATCATCTGTTCGGTGTCGATTCCCAGGTCCCGGAGCTCCCGGATCCATTCGTCTGACGACTTGGTGCGCGCGGTGATCAGCGGTGTCTGCGGACCCGACCGAGCGTGTGGAACGTCCTCTTTGCGAGTGCTGCCTGCGTTCCGCGCGGCCTCGAGGAGGGACGCTCTGGCCTTCCAGGGTGTCCAGCCGACTCGATGCAGCACTGGACCGGGCCGTGAAACGCTCGCATCCAGCGCTGCGGTTCCCGGCGGTGTCTTGCTCTGTCCGGGTCGAGCCCACGGGGTGGCGCCGGGCGTCGCGGCGCCCTGCGCTGATTGCTCCGCCGGTCCAGCGGCGCGCGACGGTTGGGGTGTGACGGGCGCAGATTTGTCGGGGTCGCCGAGATCGATGGCGACGGTGTCCGGTCTGCGGGGTGCGCTCGGCGCGGTGTCTTCGCTCGCAGGCTCGTCGAGGGCTCCGAGCCGCACGGCTTTCATCAGCATCGGAATTCGCTTCGCCTCGCCGAGTACGTCACCGATCCGGGCTCGGCGGCGCTTGACGGTGAGCGTGGCGACGCCCAGCACTTTGGCGATGGCCTGATCCGTGAGGCCGTCGGCCGTCAACTGGAGAAGTTGGCGTTGCTCGCGGGACAGTTGGACGGTACCAGCCGGTGGTCGATCCCCGTCGTGGATGAATCCCTGGCGCTTGGCCTCCAGGACTGTCCGGATGGGGCCGGCGGTACCGAACTTCTTGGCCGCATTCCTCTGGTAGTTCGTGACCGCCTTCGTGTCGACATCCAGCCGTCGCCCGATCTCCGCGTAGGTCAAACCCTGGTAGATCAGGTTGAGCACCTCGAGTTCCCTGCTGGTGAGCCAGGGCGATGACGTCGTCGCGGTGGGGCTGCTGGGTCGGGCGATCCGAGGTGTGCTGCTTGCGGCCCGAACCGGCAGTTGGGCACGGAAGTTCGCGGCGGCCGCCACCACCGTGGCCAATTGGCGGGCTGCGACCCAGAGCGCATCACGATCGGATTCGGTGCCGTCGGACGCGGTGGGCGGCGTGCCCTGACCCGCGGGCCAGAAGGCGCGGACCAAACGGTCACGCCGGTGCCTCGGCAACCCCTGCAGGATACGCCGTACATCCGTGGTTCGGGCTTCGGCCAGCAGCCGGACCAGCGGATCGGTTTGCTCGAGTTGCGCGCACTCGGAAACGAACTTCCGGATGCTGTGCCAGGGACCCGCGAAACTGTGATGGTTCGAGATCACCTCTCGCGCAATGTTGTCCAACCACAACTCGATATTTCGGTTTCCGACCTGGCCGAGGCGCGCGATTGCCGTCGCGCAGACCTCGTCGGCAATGTGGTGCGCCGCCCGCTGCCCGAAATCAGCTACGAGGCGCGGCAGCGAGGTCTCGAACCGTCGCCGGAGCAGGGCGGTCGCGAGCTCCGGTCGTCCGCTCGCGACATGCTGTTCGAGGACCTGCCGCAGCCGCGGTGCGCTGTCCCAGGGCGTGCCGAGCCTACTGGCGGTGTTCGCCTCGTGAGTCGTGCCGTCGTGCTGTGGCCCAGCGCGATCCGACGAGTCCCGCGGCGGTGCGGTGTCCGGTTGTCGTGACCCGACCGGTGTGGGATCGGCTTCGTCCGTGCCGAGGTCGATCGCGACGGGGTCAGCGCCTCGATCGGCCGGAGTCGCGGGGCCGTCGTGGTCCGTCGCGGTACTCGCGGGGGTGTCGATGTTCGCGGCCGACAGGAATCCCGCCGCGGCGGTCACGTCGTCGGCTGTGCCCGCTTCGATGCCTGCCCGTACCAGTGCGCGCGTGACGGCGCCGAGATCGCCCGGGGCCTCGGCGAGCGACTGCCGGACGATGGCCGCGACGGGTTCGGGGTCGTCGGGGCTGATCGGTTCCCACACACCGTCCGTCAGCGCCAGGACGACACCGTCACCGCGTATGTCTCGGGCCTTCTCGCGCGGTTTCAGCCCGTCCAGCGACCGGCCCAGGTTGTGGGTGAGACCCGGCCCGCCGATCGCCGAGTGTTCGGCTTCTTCACGAGTGATGTCCTCGAAGACGTCCAGCACATCCTGGACCTTCGAGTCGTCCCTGGTCAGCAGGATCGGCGGGCCGCCGTCCAGCGGAATCCAATACGCGCGACTGTCGCCCACCCAGTCGACGGTGAGCCGTCCCGACTCCATCAACGCGACCACGATCGTGGTGGCGGGCGGCTTGTCTGCGGGAGACTCCGGGGGCAAGGCGAGTACCGCCTCCTGGGCGGCGGCCACGGCGCCCTCGACTATGGCCACCGGATCGATCCGGCCGTCGCGGTCGGCCCGCCGCAGCGCCGCCACCACGAAATCGTGGGCGGCTGCCTTGGCTGCCGCGGAGGCGCGGTGGCCGCCTTTCGGCCGGGACAGACCGTCGTTCACGATCAGTGCGGTGACCTCTTCGCCACCGACGTTCACTCGGATGAGGGCGAAGGCGTCCTCGTTGTGCGCGTGCCGGCCCCGATCGCTCGCTGCCGCAACCGCGCCCAGATCCTCCACCGTCAGGTTCTGTTCGATATAGCGCCGCGGTGCGGTTTCATCGGAGCCGCGGGGTTGCTCGTCATGGTGTCCCGGTCCGGCCTGCGCTGCGGGGGCATCGGGGGTTCGATCGGGCGACGCCGACTCGACTGGACCGGGCTCGAAGTGATCGCGCTGCCGGGGCTGGGTCGGTGCGACGAAGTCGGGTTGTCCGTTCGCGCCGGGCCAGACGACGGGTGCGCCGGGTTGCGCTGCCGGGGGAGCGGCCGTCGCGCGATGCTGCGGTTCGCCCAGCATCTCCGCGATATTGCGGACTGCGCGGGCGGCCATGCCGTAGCTCTCGGCGGCTTGCGCGAGTCGTCGTTCTCGATCGGTCGCACCGGCCAGGGCGGCGGCCGCAGTGTCGCGCAGTTCGGTCGCCGCCAACAGCTCTGAGACCGCGCGGAAGTGATCGAGCAGGAACGAGAGGCGCTCCCGGCCTATCCGGGGCGTACCCCATTGCTCGGCGAAGGTCAGCAGTTCCTCCAGCCACTGCGACATATCTCGCAGCGCGTCATAGCGCCGCGTGGCCTCGGTGAGCTGTTGGCGGTCGGTGGTGGGCACCGCATCTACCGCTGCCCCCGCGTCCGTCATCTCCCCGAAGACCGTTTCGGCCACCACGCGCAGCCGTTCGGTCTCTCCTGGCCGCAGGTGGTCCGCGGGCCGGGTCACGATCGGCGTATCTGTTTGCGGGCGGCCGCGCGCCCAGACCTCGGCGACGCCGGCGAGAGCCGATCCGAGCCGGATCTCCGCCGCGTCCTGCCGAGCCCGCAGGACGGCCGACGTCTCTTCCCGCAGGCCCTGCTCGTAGGCGGCGTTCGCCTCGGCGACTTCGTCCGCGCGGGCCGACCATGCCGACATCTGGTGCGCGAACTGCTCCAGCAACCGCAGCCGTTCCGCCGGGACCCGCGCATCCGGCCGGCGCCGCGCGGCCATCAGTTCATCGATCAGACCGGGTGCTCGATTCAGCACGGGATCGTTCGAAGACTCCGGTGTGCCCACCAGCCGCGCGGCGACCGCATCACGCAATGTCCGCAACTGTTCGGCTTCACGGAATTCCGCGTGGTGGGGCTGAATGCCTGCGGGTGGGCTTTCACCGTGACCGGTGGCGGGGCGCTCGCTCCAATTCACCGGCTGGTGGGGGTGAATCCGTGGAGCGCCGGGTGTGGGCGTGCTCGCTGTCTCCGGTTCGTCGGGGTCGAAGTCGATGGCGACGGGGTCGGGTCCGCGGGGTTCGTCTGCGGCGGTCGGGGACTCCGCCAGGGTGGCCTTCTCCGTCGCGGCGATTTCGCGAGCGAATCGTTCGTCCCATCCGTCGTCGGGCCGGGTGGTGAGCTCGGTGGAGACGGCGCGTGGTGTCGCGAAGGTGGTCGATCCCGCTGTCAACGCCCTGGTGACCCTGGTGAGCAGGCCCTTCGACGTTCGTGCGCTCAGATGGGAGAACCAGTATGCGACGATATTCTCAGTACTCAGGCCGTCACTATCGCTCGGTTCGGCGATGACCCAGCGCCCCGTGGCGTCCTTCGCGATCGGAACGGTGACACGCATGCCACCGACGACGATGTCGGGCATCCAGGTCGCGATTATCCGGCCGGGCTGCCGGGGGTAAGTAGTGGAGGCAGCGGTCCACTCCCGGGTTGCCAGACTACGAGCGACTTCCCGCGCGGACAGCGGTCCCTGTTCTTCGACCAGTGACGCGATTCCCTGCTCGAGAGACTGTTCGTACCAAGACGTTTCGCGCTCGGCCAGGCGTTTTCCGATCTCGACGACCTCATCCACCTTCAGTTCACCGACGCCGAACTCTCGGTAGCGGATCTCGTCCGGCTGGTAGAACGCTTCCGGTCCGAGGTCCGCGAGCCACTCCGGGAACGTGACGCCTCCCAGTAGCTCCAGGTAGGAAGCGCGTAGATAAGCCTCGAGCAGCGCAGCCGCGGGTTCGTCATAGCGCAACTCATCCAACTGAGGATCGTGCGAGTCGGCCGGGCGTTCGTACAACGCGATGTGATGCACCGTGCCGTCCGGCTTGGGTATCACCTCGACGAACTCGACTACGAACCGCCGCCGGGGCGGATAGACGTCCTGGAATTGCGGATGGAGCTGAACGAATTCGCGCAGCACCTGGGAATGGCTGCCTTTCGATGCCGCCACGATCAGGGTGTTGTAGACGCCCCGCACGCGCTTCAACGCGACATGTGGACTCGCTTGGTATCTCTCGATGCCGAATCGGGCGTCGTCAGCCGACCGGCCCTCGAAATACGCCAGCGCCATCGGTGCGTGCAATTCCTCCGACATGGCCCGCATCTTCTGCAGCGCATTCCGATACCGTTCGAGAGGTCCGGTCAACAGCCGAACCTCGTCCTCGCGGCGTTGGATGCGATCCAGCTCCGACGGGTCGGCCGGTTTCGATCGTGCCTCCTGCACAGCCGCCCGCAGCGCAGTGAGTTCCGCTTCGCACCGCGCGACACTCCACGCCTGTGGCGCCGGTCGTTTCGGGATCGGCAACCCCACGCGGCTCAACAACTCGTTTTCGGCCCGAATACGTGCGGCTGCGACGTTTTGCGTGGCTTGTGCCAGTTCGTAGCCCAACCTGTCGACCGCCTGCCGCAGAGCGCCCAACTCTGCTATTCGCGTGCGGAGATCGGCCGCCGATCGCCCGGCGACCGCCGCGGTCTGCGCGGACGGGTCGTGTCGGTTGGTGTTTGCGCCTGGCTCGGCCGTCTTGGACTCGCCGGAATCGGGGACTCCGCTTGCGGGCCGGTCGCCAGCAAGATTGTCACCGGGACGAATCCGTGACGCTTCGGATGTAGGTGTGGTCTTCGGCGCCTGTGGTTCTGCGGATGTGACGGGGTCGGGCGCATCTGGTTCGTCGGGGTCGAGATCGATGGCGACGGGGTCGGGTCCACGGGGTTGCGTCGGTCGGGCGCCTTCCGGCTGATCCGTCTGGCGAGCGGCATTTGCCTTGTGTGCCCGGTGTTGGCCGCGGACATGTTCGGCGTCGTCGAGGAGACCGGACTTGTCGCGATACTCCTCGACCAGCGGGAGTGCGCGCGCCTGGCTGGAGTTCAGCTTGCCTTCCCGCTCGAGATGTAGCAGCGCCCTCAGCAACCTGTCCACCGCGGCCGCGGTCGATAGATCTGCCCGCCCCTTGCTGAGCTCGAGGAGCTCTCGTCGCAGTACCTCGACTTCCTGCCGCAGCATCTTCAGTTTTCCCGAATCCGCGACCAGTTCCCAGATTGTGGGCAGGGGGGCCGAGGCGCGGTCGTTCTGGTCCGTCGGCGCCGGGTGGGTGGAAGGCGGCTGTTCCGGCGGTTCCGGTGTGGCGGGGTCCGGCGCGTTGGGTTCGTCGGGGTCGAGGGCGAGGGCGACCGGGTCGATTCGGTTGCCGGGCGTAGGCGGGTACTGGCGATCGGTGTCCGTGGGTGTGGTGGACCGGTTCCGCGTCCCATCGTTCGCGTCGGTGGGAGCGGAGTCCGAGCTGGTGGTCGACGGGCCCGGGCCGCGTCCGGTCAGGTCCGCGGCGGTGAGGTCGATGCCGATCGATCCGCGGGTGTCCGGATCGGATGCGGGTGTGTTCGGTGGTTGATCGGTGGTGGTGCCGGGCGCTGCGGATGGCGGCATCGGCACTTCGAACCAGATGGTTTTGCCGCCCGCGCGTTCCAGGATCACGCCCCAGGCCGAGGCCATTGCTTCGAGCATGCCGAGGAAGAAACCGTGGGTGTCGGCGACGATCCCGGTTTCGGCCCATTCGGCGGCTTGGTCATCGGTGAAAGCGGCGGCGCTGACGGTGCCCTGGGTGGTCGCCTCTTGCCGTGCGGGTAGGCCACGGCTGGTATCGCTGATTCCGACGTGAATTGTATTTTCGGCGAGCCGGATTCGTACCCGGGCGTCGCCTTGGTCGGCGTAGCGGTAGACGTTTTGGACGAGGTCGGATACGAGGACCGTCAGGTCGTAGGGATCAGGGTGACCGGCCTGTCGCAAGCGCTGTCGTACTGCTCGCCGCGCGAGGCTCGGGCCCTGTTGCAAGGAGTCCCGCGGTATGGGCAGGTCGAGGATGAGGTCGTGGGGTGGTTGCGAGGGGTCGCTGGTTTCTGCGGTTTCGAAGAGCTTGAACCAGACTCGTTTTCCGCTGTTGCGGGGGAGCGCCCAGCCCCAGGTTTCGGTGTGTGTGTCGAGGAGGTCGACGGCGCGCCACCCGGGGCGGTCGCCGCTCTCGCGCGCCGGCAGGGTGCGGCTGCCGTCGCTGACGTGGATCTCGATCCAGCGTCGACCTGGTTGTCCGTGGATGGCAGCGGAGATTTCGGGTGTTCCGCCGCCGTCGGCGCGGGCTTGCAACGCGAGTTCCCAGGCGATGGCGGCGGCCCGGTCGGTGTGTTCGGCGATGGGCCAGTCGGCCAGCGCCCGGTGCAGCGGTTCGACAGCCGCGGCGATGTCCTGCAGATTCAGGCATCGGGTGGCGGTGTCGACCAGGTGACGGAGTCCGGCGGGCGCGTCCGGGCGGTGCGTGAGTGCGCGGAGGTGGTGCAGCGGGTCGCTGCTGAGGCGGTCGGTCCATCCGGTTCCCGGCTCGGGCAAGCCGAGGATGTGAGCGAGTTCGTGGTCGAGTCGTTCTGCCCGGCCTTGCCATTGGGCGCGCTGGTCGGGGGTGGTTGGCTGGCGGGCGAGTCGCTGGGCTTCGGCTTCGTGGGCGAGGCGGTCGACCACCCAGCCGGGGAGCCGGGTGAGGTCGGCTCGGCCGGTGGCGTCGCGGCGCTCGGTGTCGGTCATCGATCGCAGTTCGACCTCGATCTGGTCGAGTACCTGCATGACCGCGCCAGGCAGGCTGTTCTGCAGGGCCGTGGCGACATCTGCGGCGGTATGCGCGGCCGTCTCGCTTCCATCAGCGTCCGGCGTCTGCGCGCCGGAGGCTGCCGCCGCGGCGACTGCCATCGGTCCGTCCGGGTGGTACCAGTATCCGACCTCGTCGGCGGCCCGGCATACCCGCCTGATGACGTCAGGCTCCCCGACACCCTTCTCTGCGTCGCGGACGACGGCCTGCTCTGTTCCTGCTGCCGCGGCCACCTCGTCGCGGCGCGGTTGTGGCCTGATGCTCGCCGGGACGAATTCGTCCCCGACCCACCGCGCGGGACGCAGGCGCTGCTCGACATAGGTCGGATCGATCAGCGCTGCCATGTCTTCGCGATCGGGGAGGACACCCAAGTACTGGGCCGCGACCAAGATGCCCTGCATGGACTCGCTGTGCCACCGCTTTCTCGAGTCGGATCGTCCGTTGAACGCACGGCCGACGGTTGACGCTGTCACACGCGCCAACCGGGCTACATCCGCCGCTGAGGGTTTCCGTGCGGCTTCGTCCGGGTCGAGCCTCCGATAACGGGCAGCCAGTCGGCGAGTTTGCGGTGCGATCGTGTCGTCGGCAGCAACGATTTCGGCATACCCAGGGGTCACTTCGTCCGGGTCGATCCCCAGGTTCTGCGCCAATTGGCCGCGCAAAGCGTGTATTTGGACCGCGTCGAGGGGGACGGGTGCCTGCTGCTCAACGCCCGTGCCCAGGAAAAGCTCGATCGCGTCTACCAGATCCCCGAACTCCGGCGAATGTGTCACGCCCGCGACCCAATGCAGTTCGGCCAGTACCTCGCCGGTACTCATCGGACGGGGAGGGTTCAGTTCCCGCAGCCCCAGTAGTTCCTGCAGGTCGTGGTCGAGCCTGCGGCGACGGTCGTCGAAATCCCGCTGTCCCAGCGGGTCCGCTGGTGCATCATCCGAGGCTCGGCCATGCGACTCGTCGACGTCGGATGCCCCGAGCTCGGCACTGTGGCGGGTCGCCGCCTCCTGATCGGAATGCAATTCGAGTTGGGCTGCGGTCCACCGCACGACTGCGCGTCCGTCGACGGCGCCCACCGCGGCAGGCCTCATGACCTGTATCTGCTCCGCCAGGAGGGCGACCGCCAAACGGACCGATCCCCGGCTCACCCGGTCCGGAGTCAGACCGAGCCGGTCGGCCAGTGCGTTCCGAGCCGCGTTCGATTCCGAGTTCGGTGGCATGGCAGTGGAAATCGAACGAACATCGTTGGCCGCCGGATTCGTTGTGGGAACTGCTGTTGGCTCGTGGTGCGGGCTCGGGGCAGCGGCGTCGTCCGGCAATCTCTCCCCGACCACGGGCGGATGCCCGAACAGCTCGTTCGCCAATCGATGGAAGGCTCTCGACTGCAGGTTCTTCGCGGTGCTGACGGCATTGCCCATCAATGGCGCGATCTCGGACAGCGGCAACCGTTGGCCGACGCGGAGTTCGACGAGTCGCCCTTCCGCAGGCGAGAGACGCTCCCGTACGCAGGCGTCGAACAGTTCCCGGTTGTCGCGGCGGGCGATCCGCAGTACCTGCACCAGCTGCTCACCCCGTGCGATCCGGCCTCGTTGCACCGGTGCCCCGGTGGATGCCGGACGCTGCTCGTCGTCTTCCAGCACTGCGGGCCTCAGTCGTTCCCCGGCCGACGGGAGGTGCCCGAAGAGCTTCAGCGCCAGTAGGCGCGTGGCTCGGGACTGTATGGATCTCGTTCTGGCAGTCGTCTTTCCCAGTGCCGCTGCGGACTCTTCGAGGGTCAGCCCCTGCTGTACCCGGAGTCGGACAAACGCCTGATCGGCAGGCTCGAGTACCTCGAGGCCCGCTTCGAAGGCCTTCCGGTTGTCGCGGTGTGCGTCGGTGAGCACCCTAACCAGCTGTTCGCCGCGGGATCGCCGTTTGCCCCGAGGCGGCGTTTCCGATCGCGGCTTTTCTGTCGATGCTCGCGGAGTACCGTGGACGTCGCTGGCCGACGGGAGTTCGGAGGGCGCGCCTTGTTGCTCCTCGCCGCGCGCCTCGACGTCGCCGACCAGCTGTGCCAACCGCCGGATCGCGGCCCGGTCCAAGTCGACCAACAACTCGGGCCCGTAGCTCTTGAACGGCGGTATGGACGCGGCCTCCGCCCGGCCCAACTCCAGTCCGAATCTGCGGTACAACCAGGCTCTTTGGTTGAGGGAAAGCCGATTCAAGGCCCACTCGAGCCGGTCCGCAGGTGCCGCGGCGATCCGGCGGACAACAGGCCCGGTTTCGGTCGCAGGCTCGCCTCGCAATTCGGCGAGCACCCCGACGCGGATGCGCTGTAATAGCCTGCGGGCCAGCATGTCCTCCGCGATGTCGTACAGCCATTCGCGGATACCCGCGCCCGCTGGAACGGGCCGGCCTTGCGCTTCGGCGTACCGGAATACTTCGCCGTTGACCTCCTGTGCCAGCCGGACCTGCGACGCAGGCACCTGCACACCCGCTGCCGCGGATACACCCAGTGCGCGGAGCAAGTGCCGGAATATCGCCTCGCCGTGCTGATTTCGCAGCGATTCGACGTTGTCGGATAGGGCGGCACTCGGAGTTTCCGGCTCGTCTGTACCATCGAGGTCGATCGCGACTGGATCGGTGCGATTAGATGTATTGCGATGCTCGCCGACGTTACGATTTTCCGGCGCGTAGTAGGTGGATCTGAGCATAGCGTATCGGGCTGACGACCGCGCCACGGCAGCGAAGTTGCCCGGCGGAACAAAATTCCGCAAGGCCACCGCGATCGCCTCTTCGCCAACCTTCATGAGCTCGGCCCGGTGCTCTGCTGAGATATCCCAGCCGCTTGCCAGCTGCTCTGCGATCCACGAGTATTCCTTCACAATCAGCTTCTCGGCCTTGGCCTCGATCGCGCTACCGACTCGCGCTGCGATATATTCCCAAATCAGCGGATGTGTGGCCGATTCCCGGCTCGCTGAATTCGAGTGCTTCGGGAAACATCGTAGTACGGCAATCAGTGAATCATTGGAGAAACGTAGTCGGTCACGAAGTCTCCGGAGCAGGGTAATATCGGGCCTACTGCGTCCCTTTTCGTAGTTCACGATCGTCGTGACGGACCTGTCGCACAATTCAGCGAACTCGGGCTGTGTCATTCTGTAATGATGCCGAAGTTCGCGAAACCATTCGTTTATTGATCCGAAGTCGTCGGGGTCCGGGAATTCCTCCGGTGCGTTCGATCTCGGAGCACCGGGCTCGATTCCGCGTTCCGGCGCCTGCGCGAGCGTGGCTGGTAGCGGTGTCGGCTCGTCCGGCGTCGTGTCCGGGGTGTCGTCCTGCTCGAGGACTGCGGCCAGTGCCCGGACGGCGCGGCGGTGCAACTGTTCGGCGGCACCGCGGCTGAGGTTTTCGTCCAGTACGGCGGCGATCTCAGGAACCGAGCGGCCCTCCAGGTACCGAAGCTCGAGGCATTGTTGCTGACGGTGATTGCCCAACTGCCGGATCGCCGTCCGCAGCCTGTCGAGTTCTCCCGTGTCGCCTCGCCCGGCCGCCTCGACGGCGACGGCAAAGGCGGCCTTGACCTTTCGCAGGGCGTCGCGATCCGGTGCCGGCCTCGTGCGCGTAGTGGACCGGGGGTGCCGCTCGTCCTGCAAGCGCTTGTATTCCTCCAACCAGGGCAAGAAGATCTGCAACAGTTCGGAGCTGGTGTACTCGGCGGTGCTGTCGGCCGACGGACGGGCCGACGTCGCCGCGGCTGTAGTCGTCGGGGTGGAGGTCCCGGATCGGGCCACTAGGTACCGAGCCATTCGCTGGGCGGCTCGCTCGGTCTGCGCCTCGGCGTCGGGGTCGACACGGTTCGCGGTCGCGGAAGCCGCGGGGGCAGATGATTTCGGCCGAGCGAGTAAACCGGTGACATGTTTCCGTTGCTGCGAGCTGAGTACGCTCAACGCGTCCAGGAGATCCGCGGGCCCCGCGTCGGCTATCGTGCCGGCCAGCATCTCCCGCGATATGTCATATTCGGCTGCAAGGTAATTCACCATCCGGCGCGCCGACATGACAACCGACGCGCGGACGGACCTGCTGTTCGTGCCGGACGCGAGCTGATGCAGGTTCAACCGGTCGCTGGGGGTGAGCGCCTGCAGCGCGCGATCGATCTGCTCGATGTCTGCTTCGTTCAGCAGATCTTCCGGTGTGGGCGCAGTGCCCTCGAGGGCGGCATGCAGGATGTTCCGCAGCCTGTCCAGCTGTGTGGGTGTGTAGGGACCGGTGTCCCTCGGTTCCTGTGGTGAATGGTCGTCGAGCGTTCCGGTCTCCGCGAGGCGTGCCAGGGCGTGGTCGTCCAGCCACTGCGTGACCGCATTCAGGCATTCGTTTTCCGCATACACCGGTGTGGCTGCCGATTCCGCCCGGCCGGGATGCTCCGCAGACTCGTCGGCTCGGTTCGCAATGTGCACGGCTACCTGCCGGACAACGCTGAGAGCCCAGGAGTCGAACGTTGCGTCGTCGTAGCCGAGTATCGGTGCCAACTGGGCGGGCGGTACGTTGCGCGCATACCGACTGGTAATGAGTTCCCTTTGAGTTGGGGTGAGCCTGTCGAGTGCTTCCCGGAGGCTCACCGGGCTCGCGTCCGCCAGCGCGGCGGCCAGCCTTTCCTGCTCCGAGCTATGTCCGGCGCCAATGGAAGTAACCAGTCTGTGAGCTGCCGCAAGTGCTATCGCGCGAGCTTCGGGCGTATCCGCTCCGGCTTTCACCGAGCGCAGTGCATTCCAATCGTCAGTGGTAAGTCCATGGAACGCGTGGTCCAACTGCTGCGATGTCGCGCGCTCCAGCAGTTGCTGTGGATCGGGCTGAGCGGCGTGCGTCAGGGCGTTGTGCAGAGCGGGCTGGAAGTGGCCGGGCAAGGCGGAGGGCTGCGGCTCGTCGGCGGCGGGCAGCAGGCCGGCCAGAACCTTGATCTGCTCGAGATCGGAAGTGCCGAGCTTGGCCTGCAGACGGAATCGGTGCCCCCGTGCCGTCGTTACCGGCATCCCCAACTCGTCACCGATCGCGCGGTCCGGTAGGCCCACCACCATCAGATCGAGGACCTGGCGTTCGCGTGGCGACAAAACGACGCGATCCAGTGCCACGGACGGGTTGTGGCGGCCGCTCTCGAGCGATCCTTGCCGGTGTGCCGCCAGCATGGCCGGGATGCGTCCGGTGGTATTGAATCTGCCGGGCAGTTCCGCCAGGAAGTTTCTCACTCGGTATCTGTTCATTCCGAGTCTTGTGGCGATGTTACGGGCGGAGAGCCCGTCGGCCGCCAAGCGGAGGATGGCAACTTCCGGCGGAGTCAGTGAGACGTGCGGAACGGTGTCGTCGGCGCCGTCATCGAGCCAGCCTTCCTGATCTGCGGCGAAGACGGCTCGTACCAGGCTGGTCCGGCCGAGCTTGGCGCTGGCGCTTCCGGCGTGGCGGTACAGCTGCGAATACGGGATCCCCATCTCGGTACTGATTTCCCGGTACGACAGACCCCGCGCACTCATGCGCAGGATATCGAGCTCTCGACCGGTCAAACCGCCGAACTCGGGGAGAGCGGTATCCATTTCGGCTTCCGGGATTCTGCGGCTGCCTGGCTCGTCGGGGTCGCTGAGGTGGATCGGGGCCGGGACAGCTGCCCGCGCGTGGGACTGACTGTGCTGTTGCCAGAACTCGGGTGGGAAAGCCGATCTGCCGTCAGGTCGTCCGGGCTCCGCCTGTGATGAATTATCCTGGGGCGCTGGCGTTTCGGGTGTCTGTGCGGTGCGATCGGCGGTCGATGCGACCGTGGCGTGGTGCTCCGCCTGGAGCCGGGCCAACTCGTCGAGCACGAAACCGGTGTCGGGGTTCAAGTATGCGATTTGCTGTTGCGCGTAGTCGGCGCGGGCGGTGGGGGACATGGCGCGCCATCTCGCGGCCAGGGATGCGGACGGGCCGTTCGGGGCGAGGCTCGTGCCGAACTCGGACGCCGCCGGGACGGATCCGCGATAGTCCGCTTGCACCAGGGCATTGCGCTGTTCGGCTTCCCGCAACACCTGGAAATACGGGATGTCTCGAAGCAGGGCTTGCAGGACGTAGGCGGGATGTGTGCGATCGGCCGGTGCGGTCCTGCCGAACGCGTTGTTCGCCTCGGCCAGTGCTTCTGCCGGATTGAATACCGCGAGGTCGCCCATTCTGGGCTCGTAAGTGCCTATTTCCGTCGCCTGCGACTCTTCACCCGCAAGTCTACGGTTGTATTCCTCTGCCTCCTTCAGCTTCTTCCTGCTGCTGCTGTACGAATCGAGCTGGCCCAGCCAGTCATCGAAATCGAGGTCCGGTGGCAGCATGCCGGCCTTTTTGAACTCGGCGAAATGGGTGTAGAGGAATCCGAATGCTCGTGCCTCTTTGGAGTCTTCGTAGTCCTTCCCCTGGACCGCTCCGTCTCGTAGATGGGCGATCGGCTTTTCGTCGTAGCGCCCCTGCCGCGCGGCTCGATCCTGCAGATGGCCCATCTCGTGACTGACGGCGTCGTATGCGGGGTCGCCGGTCGGGGCCATCAGGTGGCCTGCCTGCACCGCCTTCCGCATGGCGTTTCGGAATCTCTCCGGGTCACCGAAGAGGTTCTCGTTCAGGACCATGAAGGTCGGAGCGTCCTTTTCGATGCCTTCGGGCGTCCAGATACAGGCACCGGTATTGCCGACCATGGGGGCGACCAGTACGACGTCGAGCTTGATCTCCTGCCCTGCCGTGAAACCGTCGACTATCGCATTCCTGATCGACAGAGCCGTGTCGACGGAGATCCCCGGCTTGTCCAGGCCGAGCACTTCGATGTCGAACGTCTCGAACAACTGCCGGGCGATGGCCTGCTTGGTTCTTCGATCGGCCTCGGCCGTCCTCGCGGAATTCGCACGGTCACGGTTGTCGGCCGAGGGTTGCCGTTGCCGGGCCGTCGGATCGGCCGCCCGTACTGCGATCTCCTGCGCGACCCACCCGAACAGGGTGACTTGAGCGTCGGTGAGGTCGTCGCTGCGGGATCTGGGATCGAGCGCCTCGTTGACGAGTCGGCGTACGGCGGGATTCAAGTGATTGAGGCTGTCGAGCCACGTGTTCCGCGCCTGGCTGAGCAGCCAGTCGCCGATGTCGACGCCCGGGGGGACTTGCCAGCCGGCGGCTTCGGCGGCGCCGAGCGTGGCCCGGGCGACGGCGTGCGCCAGGAGCTGGATCCGCGTGGGTGGGGTGCCGTGCTCCGTATCCCCGCCGAGTACGGCACACATGGCCTGGGCGGTGGCGGGGCCGAAATGGCGGTCCAATGTCTGCGCTGCGGATTGGTCTCCCCGCTGCGCCCGTTGCAATGTCTGGGTGCGGTCGTCGGCGGGCAACTGGTCGAACGGGACGGTGGTGCCCGCAGCGGCCGCGAGGACGGGCTGGGCGGTCGGCACCTGCGCGACCAACTGGGCGACGGCTGCGGTGTGCGCGTCTTCGAGCCGCCGTCCTTGCTGCAACGCCGTCCCGGCGTCGGTGACGAGTTGACGCTGCGCCGGATCGAGCTGATCCAGGCTGGTGCGCAGCAGATTTCGTGCGGTCTCGCGCACGTGGTCGGCGACGTCGGCGCCGATGGGGATCCCTTGGGACTCGACCTGATCGAGTGCCGCGTCGCGGACGGCCTGCGCGACCGGCAGCAACGGTGCGGCCGCCTGTCCGCCGGGTGCGTCCAGCACCTGCAGGAGGTGGCGGAGGGTGCTGTCGCCGTGCTCCTCACGCACGTTGGCTGCGACCGGTGGGTTACCGGAAGCCAGGTTGGATGCTGCCCCGGCGGCGAGGCCTGCGGCGGTCGGGACGGCGGTGCCGTTGTGGGTGGCGGTAGGGGCGTGCGAGGTCGCATGTGAACCGGTCGCATGCGCAGCCGCGGTCCCCGCGGATTGGGGAGGGGGGTGCTGGGGTTGCCGGGTCGCGGTGCTATGTGCGTCCGTGGGTGGGGCGTTGGCTTGATTGGCGCTCGCGTATTTGGCGGCGAGCTGATTCTGCTCGACGGCGTCCTTCATCGCCGGGACGGCATGCTTCCACAGGTCGGACTCGGCGTTTCGCAGCGCCGTTTCGGTCCTGTTGAGTTCGATGCGCGTCGCCTCGGTGTTGCGGGCCTCGTGCTGTTCCTGGGCGGCCCGGTGGGCCTTGACGGCTTCCGTGTACTGGACGATCTGCTGCGTGACGCCGTGGTCGGTGACCCGGCCCAGAAAGTCCTCGGGGGAGACGTAGTGCACCGCCGAACCCGGGGTGCCACCGTGCTCCCGGTCGTCGCCGGATCCGCCACGGGCGCCACGACCGTCGACCTGGTCGTTCACCCGCTCGGAATACGACGGCCCGCCGCTGACCTTGACGTCGACACCGCCGAGATCGATCACCTCCTGCGACGGTGTCGGGTCGGCGCCGCGGCCTCCGTCCTTGTTGGTGATATAGATGGTGCCCTTGTCCCCGAATTCCTCGATCTTCTGCCTGACCAGGGCCTCGGCGTCGGCATTGCTACCGCCGTGCTCGGCGTAGAATTCCGCGTCGACCACCTCGAACTTCAGCTCGAATTCCGCGCCGTGTTCTTCCTTCGCCGCTGTGCGGAGCAGGTCGACCAGTCCGATCCGGCCGGCATCCGGGTCTCCCCGGATCTCGCCGTTGTCCATGCACACGACCCACTGCGCACGGCCCGTTTGCTCCCCGTCGACCACATGTGCATCCCGCACGATGTCACGGGCCAGCTGCGTGAGTTTCGCGTGCGTGTTCTCGTAGAATTTCGGCGGTTCCACGACCCGTTGCGATGTATAGAATGTCGGAAGCTCCGGCACCGGCCCCACGCCGTACAGGTCGTAGGTGATGCCCTCGACGCCCTTCATGGTCCCGGACAAACCGGACGGTTCGAACAGCAATTTGCTGCCGATCAACTGCTGATCCGACATGCGCAGGGAATGTTCCTGATTCGCCCGGACCGGCAGCCCTTCTTTGAGGTCGACGAACTGACCGACGTCCTGCCAGCGCACCTCGGTCGACTTCGTTCTGTCCCACATCGCCTTGTCGTTGGTCTCGTGAGCGAGGATGCCGATCTTCGCGCCCTCGCCGTCGTCCGCCCGGGTGATGTAGTGCGTGCCCTTCTCCAGCCCCCAGCGGGCGTTGGCGGCATCGGCGTACAGCTTCAGCTCCGAGTCGGTGACCGGTCCACCCGCCACCTTCTCCAGCTTGGCGACCGCCGCCGGGGTTGTTTCCGCGGCCCACATTCCCCGGGTGTTCTCCGGCCTGTTGAAATCCGCTGGCGTCAAACCGTGTTCGCGCTCGGCGGTCGTCAGCCGATCCCAGATCCCCTGCAATTGGGCGACCACCTCGGGTGTGGCCTCCTGCGCCGCTCCAGGGGAAAGCACGCACTCGGAATTGCCGTCGAAGATGGTGTCGAATTCGTCGACGGTGAGCTTGCCCGCCGGGAACGGGTCGTACCGGAGGTCAAGTCCGTGGTCGGATGCCGCGGTATCCAGCCGTTCCTTGATCAGATCGATCGACGGTTTCGTGTTGAGGAATTCTCGCAGTGCGGTCACCTCCTGGTGCGACATGCCACTGGCCGCGAGCTCGTTCATCATCGAATCCGCGACCTTCAACGCGCGGAACAGGTAGTCCTCTTTGGTGCCCACAACGATCCGGCTACGGCCCGGCACCGGCTCCGGCAGCGGACCGTCCTGATCCATCCGGACCACATCGATCCCGGTATCCGAATCCGGCCGCGCCACGAATGCGTGCAACTCACCGGCCAGCTCACCGGCGAGCAGATCGCTACTGGTCCATGCATGTGCGGTGCCGTGATCAATGGCGTCGGACACCTTCTTCATCACCATGACGATGGTCTTGCCCTCACCGGTCTTCATATCGACCGGTCCGTGTTCGAGCAGCAGGAACGCCGCGGCCTGCGTCTCCCGCACCAGCCGATGCCGGTCGTCACCCCGGCGAATCCATTCCGTCATCGCCGCGACGCGCTCCTCCCGGGATCCCCGCGCCATCGTGTCGGCCAACGACTCCGGTGATGCGTGCGCCAACGGGCTCGTACCGTCGGCCGTGCTGCCCGGCTTCCGCAACTCCCCGATCGCGCGACCGGCATCCAGGGCCGTGCGTACCCGCTCCTGGGCAACCACGTCGAACACGGCGTCGCGATCGGTGAGCACCCCGGCCTCGTAGTCGTTCATCAGCGAAACACCGGCGTTGTCCGAGATTTCGACCAGGTCACGGGCTCTGGCCTGGGCTGCGGCGTCATGCCGGGCTACCGCCGCCTCGTACGTATCCCGGCACTCCGCCAACTTCACCTGAGCCTGGCGGAGTTGTTCCTGAGCGGCCCGCGCGGCTTCGACGGCCACCCGGTCCTCCGCCGTGCCCGGCCCGAGCAGATCGCGTATCTTGTCACCGAAGCCGACGCGCGTGGCCCGCTCATGCTGCTCCGCCACCCGTACGGCCTTCTCCTGCCGCTGCAGCTCGGCATGGGCGGCGCGCTCGCGCTCGGCCGCGGCTTCGACACGCTGCCGGTGGTGTTCGCGCACCAGCTCGTTCTGCTGCCGCTCCGCCGCATTACGCTGCTCTACTTCGGCTCTCGCCCTCGCACGCGCGTCCGCGGTGGGGTCGGCATCGCGAGCGGTGAGCGGCGAATCCGAATCCTCCTGCGCACGAACGGGTTCGGATTGGGGTGATGGCGCGTCCGTGTCGTCGGCGTTATCGGATTTCGTCTTCGCTTGCTGCTCATTCGCGCCATCGTCACCCGCACGACCGCCGGGGGTATCGTCTCCGGTGGTATCGGACTCACCGGGCTTCGGTTGCGATGGTCCCGCCTTGTCGACTACATCGGGATGCCCCTCGGCCTGTTGCCCATTCGCGCTGTCGTCCGCGCGTGCGTGCTCCGCTGTATTCGCCTCATCCGGCTGCGTGGGTCGCGCGGTCTCGTCGCCTGTCGCGCGACCGTGCTCCGACTCCGGCTCGGCGGCAGCGGGCGGTGCGGTCCGGTTGTCATTGTCGGTTGCGTGGGTGGTCGCCGACCGTGACGGGGCATGGCCGTCCTCGGCCTGCCCGCGCGCTCCTTCGACCGGTTCGACGGCAGGAGGGCGCTCCGCGGCAGCAGTCTTCGGGGCCGACACACGTGGCGGCCGACTGCCTCCGGCAGCAGCGGGCGAACCACCGGCAGCGGGTGTGCCGGGCTGGACGCCTGCGGCCGGTCGCGCCGAGCCGCCCGACGGCTGCGCGGTCTGCCGCTGCTGTCCGGCCGCGTCCACGAACCTGTCCCCGCCGGGTGAGCGCGGACCGGAATCACCGCGTTGTGGAGCGGGCGGCAGGTCGGTGGTGATCGTCATACTCGGGGACACGTCGTGGTCCGATGACCGGCCGTCGGCCGAATCCTTGTGCGGCGCCGCCGGTACCAGCTCGGGCACGGCCGGTTCGGGATCGGTGGCGCCGTCAGGAGCCCGTTGTGCCCCCTCGCCCTCGGTCGCCGACACGGTCGGGCTCTGTTGCGCGGATGCGTCGTGCGGATCCGTCGTGGCGGGTCGCGGACCGGATTCCTCGTCCGCTGCGACACCTCGATGCCGTACCGATGACGACGGCCCGGCCGCCGGATCGTCGCCGCGGGCATCCGCGACGGCGCGGCCTCGCCCGCCCTGCCCCTCACCCGCTGTGTCCCGGCCGCCGGGGTGCGGTCGGGCCGTCGCGGCGGCGTTGTCCGGCACCGCGGCGTGCTCCGGCGTGGAATGCGGCGCCGACGAGGTGTTTGCGGACCCGACCCGGTTACCGTGAACCGACCCGGGCGCGGCATCGGCCGGTCGAGCACTGCTTTCGCCGGTATCCGTGGGGTGTCGCCGCGCCGAGTGGTCGGGCCCGTCTGCCGGGTGATCATGTCCGGTTGTCTGCCGTGCTGTGCCCGCGTTCTCGGCGGTGCTGTTATCCGAGTCGTGCGGTGCTGGAGGCAGTTCACCGTCGGCGGGAGCCTTCGCGGCACCGTTGATCTCGGAATCTGTCTGTGCGGCAGGTGCATTCCGTGACCCGGGCGTCTCCGCCGGCGTCGGATCCGTCCCGATGCTCGGCACGCCGACCGGGTTGACGGTGGACGCGATGGCGGCCGCGGGGAAGGTGACGGTCTTGACGGGATTGACGTTGTCGATCAGGGCGCCGGGCATGCCTGCGGGCGGTTCCCAGTCCATGCTGTTGTTCGGCACGGAGAACGGCTGCTCCGGAGTCGGCTTGTACTCCTTCGGCGGCGACACATGGGGTGGTTGAGCGCCTCCGTCAGCTTTCGGCGTTGTCCCTGCGGGGGCCGGATCCGCGGGTGTGGCAATGGCATCGGAGGGGGGCTTGGCGGACTTGACCGGGCTGAAGTTGTCGGGCGACACACTCGGCAGATTCGTGGGCTGCCAGTCGGCATTGTTCACTGGGAGTGTGGGACGGGCCGGGGCGTCCACGGTGGCCCCAGCTTGGCGCAGCAGCGCCACAAGATTGTCGATCTGTTGTTGCTGATGGGCGGGGGAGGGGTTGTTCGGATCGAAGTCGGCGGTGACGATGCCATGCGAGCGCAGTGCGTCGACGAGCGAAGCAGGCGACGCTTCGGGCGCGGTGACATCCGGGGCGGCGGCGGGGGCGGCAGTCGTGTCGGGAAGTGGTGC
Organism: Nocardia sp. CY41; assembly: GCF_009829325.1. Lineage (GTDB taxonomy): Bacteria > Actinomycetota > Actinomycetes > Mycobacteriales > Mycobacteriaceae > Nocardia. The sequence goes on along the minus strand of NZ_VUOS01000005.1, from coordinate 63,906 downwards.
CCGGCTGCGCATCCCCTGTGCCGCGAAGCCTGCCGCGCCGATGAATCCGCTGCCGATACCGGGGATCAGGCCCTCGGTGAAGGCCTTGCGGCTGAACGGCTGGTCCGACAGCGCAAGCGAGACGGCGGTGCCGCCGAGAGCGCCGACGGCTCCGGCTCCGGCGCCGACCATGGTGGTGCCGGCGAGCTGCAGGGCCACCCGTCCGGCGGCGCTGTTGGCGTTCGCGCCGATGGTGGCGACCTTCGGCCCTGCCCAGAGTCCGAACATCATGCCGAACAAGCCACCGACAGCGCCGGCGGCCGTCGCCACGCCGACCGACGTCCAATCCATCTGTTCGCGGTCGCCCTTGGCGACCTGAACCGCCTGGGCGCCGGCTTGGGTGCCGCCGCCCAGTGCCACTCCCATCACGATTCCGTTGCGCAGCAGCACCATCGAGCCGCGTTCCGCGGCCAGTTCCGCACCGCGTCCGGAAAGGAATGCCACGAATCTCATCCACGCGCGCTGCGCCGCGGTTCGGGTCGCCATCTGCGCTATGGCGGCCTGGATCGGACCACCGGCCGCGAACATCAGTGCGCACCGGGCCAGCTGGATGGCCAGGATCACGGCCATGCTGATGATGACCATCTTCTGCAGCTCGGTGGCGTTGGCGCTCTCGTAGAGCTGCCTGGCGAGGCTGTCGCAATTGGTGGCCAGCTGTCGGAAGCGTTCGGCCGTGCTCCGGTGCTTGTCGGCGATCGCGGTGACGGTGGCGCCGTGTTGGCCCTCGGGCGGCTTTGCCTTGGCTTCGTGATATTCGGCCTGCCCACGACACCATTCGGCCTGATCCGACCAGGCATCGGCGGCGCGTCGTTCCGCGTCCTCGTCGCCCAGCGGGAAGTGCCCGGCGACACACATCACTACGACCGGGGGGAGCCAGTCCGGCAAACGCAGCGTCATGTGTGCTCGCGTCTGTCGATGCGTATCCGGCAAGCGGCTCCGTGAACGCTACTGCTGCCGCCGTCGCACGGTCGCACCCGAATCCCATGCCCTTCCGCCGGGGGGAAGTTCCACTCCGGTCGTCGGCAGGTACGCAGCATCGTCTGCACTACGCGCCCCGGTGCTACCTCGGGGTGTCTTTGTTGTCCCCGCGGAAGAAGGCGCGAATCTCGTTGAGGCTGGGGGCACCCGGGGAGATATCGGGCAGGTCGGGCAGGTCGTCGAAGTCGGCGTCGAGGGGTGCGGCGAGGGTCTCGGCCTGCTGCTGCGCCCGGTGCGCCGCGGCCCGAGTGGCGTCCACGATCGCCCTGCTCAACTGCTCCGGTGTCTGGCGCATTGCCGCGGCCGTGAGGCGCAGGTCCGTCAGCACGCCGGCGGCGTCCACGGTCACCTCTACCGATTGGTCGGGAGAACTCGCCTGCGTGCGCGCATTTTCCAATTCTCGGAACACATCGGCGAGCCGGCCCTGCTGACGTTCGAAGGAGTCGAGGAGATGTTCGAGCTGGTTGCGCATGCCGTTGTTGGCCGAGCGTAGGCCTTCGCGCTCCCATCGATCCATGCCACAACCTTCCGACTCGAAATCGTCAGCGGGCAGCGTCGACCGCGGACCTCCGAACGTGCCCATAATGATGACCGACAGGTGCGTGGCAACTTTCACCGCTGGTGGGAAGGGGGGAGAATCAGACACCGTCCGCTCAAGCGGTAACGGGTCTCATTGCCGGTCCGGCAACGCCGCACGCGACATCACCACCAGCAACCGACCCAGCACCTTCTGCGGGCCGTTGGCCTCGTCCTCACTCGATTCGACCGCGGCGAATCCCTCGGCCAGCGCCCTGCCCGGAACGAACAGACCCTGCTCGAAACAGTTGTCGCCGAGCTGCGCCCGCCATCGCTTGTAGCCGGCGACCACCCGGCTCAGCGTCTGGCCTCGGGGGTCGTTGATCCGCACGTATTCGGTGATGAGCGCGCGTTGCGCCTCCTTGTGTGCCCGGAACCCGCCGGTGAGGTCGATCGCGGCGCCGAGTTCCCGCAGGATCGCGGCATACATCGGGCGCCGTGGAGGACCGGATCGGGTCGTCGTCCGGGAACGGCCCGCCAACTTCCGAGGATCGATCACAGCAGCCTGTGCCAGCACGATCCAGGGCGCCATCTCCCCCGATTGCTTTTCCTTGCTGCGATCCTCGATGGCAGAGAGCGAATCCGTCCCGTCCCGGATCTCGATTCCGCGCACGACCGGGATCCGCGGGAGGACGGTGTCGACAGCATCGGCGATGTCCTGGACCGTTGCCGCGGCGATACCCGCCGCGTCGAATCCGACGATTTCGATGTTGTGCCGAGCGGACATCTCCCGAGCGATCCGCATGGCCTCGGCATCGGTTGCTCGGCCCGCCCGCACGTCCGCAGGTTTCGGGGCCCGTTTCTGCGGGGGCCGAGCTCGCTCCGGTTTCTTGCCCGCGGGCGGGCGGTCCGGGGTGCGTGGAGGAGATACCCGAGGCGGGGTTTCGTTCGCCGGCGCGCCCGAAGGGCTCGGCGGCTTCGCCCAAGGGGTGCCCGCCCCGTTACGCGTCCACGGCGTATTCGCCGACGGCTTGCCGGAGTCGTTGCGGCCGTCCGTCATCGTCGGTGGACCCGCCTGCTGCCTCGTCGGTGTATTCGCCGGCGCTCCCTGTCGCTCTGCGCCGTTACCGGGCGTCGTCGGCGACCCGGTCTCGGCTGCCGGGGGTTGGTCGCCGGATTTGTTCTCGGGCGATTCGGTTTCTGGAGAATTGCTCGTCGAATCGTCCTGCTGCCCGGATTCCGGAGGTTGCTGTCCGGACTCCACGGGTTGCTGGCCTGGTGTCGGGGGCTGCTGGCCGGAGCTCGGGGGTTGCTGTCCGGATGCCGGGGGTCGCTGTGCATCGACGCTGCCGCGGGCGTCCGGGGTGTCCGGCTGCGGACGGGCGGAGTCTCCGTTCGACGGGCGATCGGACGTGCCCGGCGCCCGTGCGGCATCGTCTGTGGGGCCGAGGGATTCCCTGGGCGTCTGCGGAATGGGTCCTGCCGGCCGGTTCCGGCTCGGTGCGTTCGGGTACGGGATGCCATCGTCGGTCGAGTTCCGGATGTTCCGCCGGCCGTAGTGGTCCCCGTCCTCGAACGCATCGGCCGCATGCTTCATCGCGGAACTCATCGCCCGGATGTCCGCGACGAGGTCGTCGAACCCCTCCAACGTACGGTCGGCGCCGGGCTTGTAGGTGTGGGCGAACGTCTCGCCGGCTTCGTCGTCACCCCAGAACTCACCCTCGTCGGCGAGCGCCGCCTTCAGTTCGTTCGCCATCCGTTCGGCGTCTTCGGCCGCCTGCCGCAACTCCGCCGCCGATTCGCGCAGCTGGGCCGGGTCGACCGACAGTGATTCGGCCACGCAACCCCCTAGGTCGATATCGAGACGGCCGTCTTCAGCTGCTGAACAGGACGTCGCGCATCGGCGAACCGCCACGCGCGAGGTTGACTCCGGCCGGAGCATAAGCGACGTTCGCTGGTGTTCCCGTCGGCGGGAACGTGGCGGCCACGTCACAAATGGCGAAAGGCCGCCACCATCTTGGGAATGGCGGCGGCCTTCGCCGTTCGGTGAGTGTTGCACAGACAACAGCAGGGACGCCATGATCACGCCCGCGTTCACACACCCATTGCACACACCTGCCCGAGCTGCGCGTCTTACCCATGACGGCATGTGCGCGGTCTCCTGGAACCGGGAAACGGTCGAAGAACGGCCGGACGAGTGGCCGGTAGTTTCCAGGGATGAGTTTCAGGCTGGCGGCCTACGCCCTGTGCATCGAGGACGGGCAGGTGCTGCTCGCCCGTCATACACCGCCGAGCGGCGGGTTCATCTGGACACTCCCCGGTGGCAGGGTCGAGCACGGGGAGGATCCGTTCGATACGGTGACCCGGGAGCTCGCCGAAGAAACCGGCTGCCACGGCATCGTCGAACGCCTGCTCGGAGTGGATTCGCGGGTCATCCCCGCAGCCGCCGCGCGCGCCGGAACCGAACACCAGAATGTCGGAATCTTCTACGGGGTCCACATCACCGGCGGTCATCTCCGGCCTGAACCCAATGGAAACACCGCCGAGTCGGTCTGGACTCCGATCCCCGACGTCGAGGGCCTCCGCCGGTCATCGCTCGTCGATATAGGCCTCACCCTGGCTCAGACCCTTCCGGCAACCGGCCACGTCGCTCCTGTCCCGGTTGGCGGCTTGATACAGCACTGAGCACGAAGAGCTACAGCGGCGGTGACATGGAATGTGCCGAGGCCGCCTTTCTCCCGAGCGACCTTGTCGCGGTGCGGGATTCGAAGAACCCCTCCGGCCGTGCGCTGGTGTTTTCCGCAAGGGGATCGGTCGGCTTTCGTCGCCGTGGCCAGCCGTGACGGATTCGACTGCTGACGACTGTTACGCGAAACGGCGAAGGCCGCCTTCATCGCGATGATGAAGGCGGCCTTCGGTTTCGGCTGGGCCGAGAAATCAGCGGGTGAAGAGCAAGGCTCGTTTGACTTCTTGGATGGCCTTGGTGACCTCGATGCCGCGGGGGCAGGCGTCGGTGCAGTTGAAGGTGGTGCGGCAGCGCCAGACGCCTTCGACGTCGTTGAGGATGTCGAGGCGCTCGCGAGCGCCTTCGTCGCGGCTGTCGAAGATGAAGCGGTGGGCGTTCACGATCGCGGCCGGGCCGAAGTAGCTGCCGTCGCTCCAGTACACGGGGCAGGAGGTGGTGCAGCAGGCGCACAGGATGCACTTGGTGGTGTCGTCGAACCGGGCGCGGTCGGCCTGGCTCTGGATGCGCTCGCGGGTGGGTTCGTTACCCGAGGTGATCAGGTAGGGCTTCACCGCGCGGAAGGCGTCGAAGAACGGCTCCATATTCACCACGAGGTCCTTCTCCACGGGCAGGCCGCGGATCGGCTCGACGGTGACGGTGATCGACTTGCCGCCCTTGGGCAGCATGTCCTTCATCAGCACCTTGCAGGCCAGCCGGTTGACGCCGTTGATCCGCATGGCATCCGAACCACACACGCCGTGCGCGCAGGAACGGCGGAAGGTGAGCGTGCCGTCCAGGTAGGACTTGATGTAGATCAGCACGTTCAGGAAGCGGTCGGTCGGCAGGACCGGCACCTGGAAGGACTCCCAGTGCGCGCCCTTGTCGTCCTCCGGGTTGAACCGGGCCACCTTGACGGTGATCATCACCGAGCCCTCGGGGACCGGAGCGGGCTTCTGCGAAGAGGGTGCTTCGGCAACTGCAGTCATCAGTACTTACGCTCCATCGGCTCGTAACGGGTCTGCACCACCGGCTTGAAGTCCAGGCGGATGTCCGAAAGGAGCTCCGAGCCCTCCTTGTAGGCCATCGTGTGGCGCATGAAGTTCACGTCGTCGCGGTCCGGGTAGTCCTCGCGGGCGTGGCCGCCGCGCGATTCCTTGCGGTTGAGCGCGCCGACCACGGTGACCTCGGCCAGTTCGAGCAGGAAGCCGAGCTCGACGGCCTCGAGCAAGTCGCTGTTGTAACGCTTGCCCTTGTCCTGCACGGTGATCCGCGCGTAGCGCTCCTTGAGCGCGTGGATGTCGGTGAGCGCCTGCTTGAGCGTGTCCTCGGTGCGGAACACCGAAGCGTTGTTGTCCATCGACCGCTGCAGTTCGGTGCGGATGTCGGCGACCCGCTCGTCGCCGTGCTCGCTCAGCAGCTGGGCCAGCCAGTCCTGCACCATCTGCGCCGGGTTCTCCGGCAGCTCGACGAACTCGCTGCGCTGTGCGTACTCCGCGGCGGCGATGCCGGCGCGGCGGCCGAACACGTTGATGTCCAGCAGCGAGTTGGTGCCCAGACGGTTGGCGCCGTGCACCGAGACGCACGCGCACTCGCCTGCGGCGTACAGCCCGGGGACGATGTCGCTGTTGTTGCGCAGCACCTCGCCGCGGATGCGAGTGGGGATGCCGCCCATCACGTAGTGACAGGTCGGGAACACGGGCACCAGTTCCTTCACCGGGTCCACGCCGAGGTAGGTGCGGGAGAACTCGGTGATGTCGGGCAGCTTCTCCTCGAGCACGTCCTCGCCGAGGTGGGTCACGTCGATGTAGACGTAGTCCTTGTTCGGTCCCGCGCCACGGCCCTCCAGCACCTCGAGCACCATCGAGCGGGCGACGATGTCGCGCGGCGCGAGGTCCTTGATGGTGGGGGCGTAGCGCTCCATGAACCGCTCGCCGTCGGCGTTGCGCAGGATGCCGCCCTCGCCGCGGACGGCCTCGGAGATCAGGATGCCGAGCCCGGCCAGGCCCGTCGGATGGAACTGGTGGAACTCCATGTCCTCCAGCGGCAGGCCCTTGCGGAACACGATCGCCATGCCGTCGCCGGTCAGGGTGTGCGCGTTCGAGGTGGTCTTGTACATCCGGCCCGAGCCGCCGGTGGCGAACACGATCGACTTGGCGTGGAAGACGTGCAGTTCACCGGTGGCCAGCTCGTAGGCGACGACGCCGGTCGCGACCGGGCCGCGATCGGTCTCGCTGAGCACCAGGTCCAGCACGTAGAACTCGTTGAAGAACTCCACGTCGTGCTTGACGCAGTTCTGGTACAGCGTCTGCAGGATCATGTGGCCGGTGCGGTCGGCGGCGTAGCACGCCCGGCGGACCGGGGCCTTGCCGTGATCGCGGGTGTGGCCGCCGAAGCGCCGCTGGTCGATCTTGCCTTCGGGGGTCCGGTTGAACGGCAGGCCCATCTTCTCCAGGTCGAGCACGGCGTCGATGGCCTCTTTGGCCATGATCTCCGCGGCGTCCTGGTCGACCAGGTAGTCACCACCCTTGACGGTGTCGAAGGTGTGCCATTCCCAGTTGTCCTCTTCGACGTTGGCCAACGCGGCGCACATGCCGCCCTGGGCCGCGCCGGTGTGGCTGCGGGTCGGGTACAGCTTGGTCAGCACCGCCGTCCGAGCACGCGGGCCGGCCTCGATCGCGGCGCGCATGCCCGCGCCACCCGCGCCGACGATGACGACGTCGTAGCGGTGCTCCTGGACAGGACGAGATTCACTCATGCGAGGGGGCCTGTTCCTAACTGATGTTGGGGTCGAAGGTGAAGATGACGTAGGTGCCCACGCCCATGATCAGAATCATCGACACGGCAAGCAGGGTCTTGAGCCAGAAGCGGGTCGAGTCCTTGCGGGAGTAGTCGTCGATGACCGTGCGCAGGCCGTTGCCGCCGTGCAACTGCGCCAACCACAGCATGGTCAGGTCCCAGAACTGCCAGAACGGGCTGGACCAGCGGCCCGCGACGAAGGCGAAGTTGAGTCGCTTCACGCCGCCGTCGAGCAGCAGCATGATCGTCATGTGGCCGAGCACCAGCACGATCAGCAGCAGGCCGGAGAAGCGCATGAACAACCAGGCGTACTTCTCGAAGTTGTTGCTCGAGCGCGCGCGCGGCGAGCGCGGCAGGTCCAGGCTGGCCGGACGGTCGTACGACTTACCGATGACAGGTGCGCTCATGCCTCCACCTCGCTGGCGCTCGTTTGCGGCATGACCGCACTGGCGGCTGTGTTCATGGGTCGCTCGCTTCGCTCGCTCATGATCAGTGCTCCGTGAACAGGTAGAAGAACTGGCGCCCGATCGCCGGAACGGCCAGCAGGAACCAGATCGCGAGGATGATCCAGAGCATCAGGCGCTGGTACTTCGGGCCCTTGGACCAGAAGTCCACCAGGATCACGCGGACGCCGTTGAGCGCGTGGAACAGGACGACGACGACCAGGCCCATCTCCATCAACGCCACGATGGGCGTCTTGTAGGTCTCGATCGCTTCGTTGTAGGTGTCCGGGCTCACGCGCACCAGGGCGGTGTCCAGCACGTGGACGAAGAGGAAGAAGAAGATGGTGACGCCGGTGATCCGGTGCAGCGCCCACGACCACATTCCGGGGTCGCCTCGGTACAGCGTCTTCCGCTTCGGCTGGGCCGGAGCTTCAATCGTGGTCATAGAGTGCGGTGCCTCCAACGTCGTTGATGGACCCGGTCGCAGGTCCGACGCCGACGGCGTGGCGGGCGAATGCCCAGGTGGCTGTACTCCGGCCCGTCGCAGGAACCTGAACCGATCTGTTCTGGACTCTAATCCTCCAGCAATCCCGGAACTAATTCGGCGTACCGTGCGTTGCGCGACAGTCGATCGGGTTAGGCTTACCTTTCTTGTTCGGTGCGGGGTTCCGTCGTGGCCCTCGCGCGGCCGTGATCGGGTCGGTCGGAGAGAGGTTCCCTGTGTCGGAAATCGACTGGAAATTGTTGCGTGACAACGCATTTCGAGTAATGCAGAATGCCTATGCGCCGTACTCGCGGTTTCCGGTCGGCGCCGCCGCTCTCAGCGCCGATGGCCGCGTGGTGAGCGGTTGCAATGTGGAAAATGTCTCATACGGATTGGGCCTGTGTGCCGAATGTGTACTCGTCGGTAACTATATTTCGGGCGGCGGGGGTCGTCTGGTGGCCGTCTCGGTGGCGGATTCGCGCGGGGAGATCCTCATGCCTTGCGGGCGCTGCCGCCAGCTGCTCCACGAGCACGGCGGGGGCGATCTCCTCGTCGATCACAAGGACGGGCCGATGCCCTTGCGCGCGCTGCTGCCGGACGCGTTCGGCCCCGACGACCTGGATGCCGGCCAGGTGTAGCGAGTCCATTCGGTTGCGTCCCATCGGCGAGAACCCGGGCGTTGGGCGGCCCATGCCAGACTGGCGACCGTGACGGCTCTGGACGCGGTTTCGATCATCACCACCAAACGCGACGGCGGGGAGCTGTCGGACGCGCAGATCGACTGGGTGGTCGACGGGTTCACCCGCGGCGCGGTGGCCGACGAGCAGATGTCGGCCCTGGCCATGGCGATCTTCTGGCGCGGGATGACCCGACGTGAGACGGCGCGGTGGACCGCCGCGATGATCGCCTCCGGGCAGCGCATGGACTTCGCCGACCTGCCCCGCCCGACCGTGGACAAGCACTCGACCGGCGGGGTGGGCGACAAGATCACGCTCCCGCTGGCCCCGCTGGTCGCCGCGTGCGGCGCCGCGGTGCCGCAATTGTCCGGGCGCGGTCTCGGCCACACCGGCGGCACTCTGGACAAGCTGGAGTCCATTCCCGGCTGGCAGGCGGACGTGCCGACGTCGCGGATGCGCGACCTGCTGACCGACCCCGCCATCGGCGCGGTGATCTGCGCGGCGGGCGCCGATCTCGCGCCCGCGGACCGGCGGCTCTACGCTTTGCGCGACGTCACCGGCACCGTCGAATCGATCCCGCTGATCGCCAGCTCGATCATGAGCAAGAAGATCGCCGAGGGCACCGCCGCGCTGTTGCTCGACGTCAAGGTCGGCTCCGGCGCGTTCTTGAAGACCCTCGACGGCGCCCGCGCCCTGGCGACCGCGATGGTCGAACTCGGCGACGACGCGGGCGTCCGCACGGTCGCGCTGCTCACCGCCATGGACACCCCGCTCGGCCGCACGGCGGGCAACGCGCTGGAAGTCGCGGAATCGGTCGAAGTGCTCGCGGGCGGCGGTCCCGACGACGTCGTGGAGCTGACCATCGCCTTGGCCCGGGAAATGGTCGCGCTGGCCGGGCTCGACGTCGACCCCGCAGACGCGCTGGCCGACGGCCGGGCCATGGACCACTGGCGCGCGATGATCCACGCCCAAGGCGGTGACCCGGACGCGCCCCTGCCCACCGCGAGACACACCGAGACCGTGCGCGCCGACGCCGACGGCGTGCTGACCCGGCTCGACGCGCTTGGTGTCGGTGTCGCCGCGTGGCGACTCGGTGCGGGCCGGGCCCGTCAGGGCGATCCCGTTCAGTTCGGTGCGGGCATCGAAATGCACGTGAAGCCGGGCGGTGCCGTGACAGCTGGTCAGCCGCTGCTCACCCTGCACACCGATACCCCCGAGGCGTTCCCCGGAGCCATCGCAGCCTTGCGTGACGCCGTCACCATCGGAACCGATGCCGCGCCCGCGGCGGACCCGCTGATCCTCGACCGCATCGGGTCCTGAGCGATCCGCGAGCACAGGGTTCAGCGCTGTCGCCGGGAATCGTGGCTGATTCGCCGCCCTTCTCGGCTGAATGCCTGCTCGCATGCCGCCTGCTCGGTCGTCTGTCCGCCGCCGTCGCCGGGCGTGACGTCGATAGTGTCCGTGTGCGCCGGTCTCCGGGCATCGAGGCAGTGCATGCGTTTGTGACTACGGTTCGCCGCCCCGGCCCGCGACTCGCCCGGCGCGATGGCGGACGGTGATCACAGCGCCCGGTCCAGGCATCGCACCGCGCGGAATGTGCGCGGACGACTGCGGTCGCCGCGTCGCACCGGGTGGCTGAGCGAGCCGAGCGTGCGGCGGGCCTCCGGTCGACGACCGGGTCGCGGAGCCGTGCGCGTCCCACGGGTGACGGCCCGGTTGGCTGGTGGTGCAGCAACCTGCCGGTGTCCTGCGGTGGACCGGCCCGCATCCGGCGGGCGACGAGATGGTTGTTACGGCCGGACTCGGCTGCCGTTTCGGCGCACTGCGGCTACCGTCGATACATGACTGGACCGATGCCTCTGACTCTCGCCTCGATCCGCCAGGCGCCCAAAGCGCTGCTGCACGACCACCTCGACGGTGGCCTGCGGCCCGCTACGGTGCTCGAACTGGCCGCGCACAGCGGCTACGACGACCTACCCGCCACCGACGAGGCGTCGCTGGCCGCCTGGTTCCGCGACGCGGCCGACAGCGGATCGCTGGAACGCTATCTGGAGACCTTCGCCCACACCGTCGCCGTGATGCAGACACCCGAGGGTCTGCGCCGGGTCGCCCGCGAATGCGCCGAGGATCTGGCCGCCGACGGCGTCGTGTACGCGGAGGTGCGCTTCGCCCCCGAACAGCACTTGGAACGCGGGCTGACGCTGGACGAGGTGGTCGAACACACGCTGGCCGGATTCCGCGAAGGCGAGGCGGTCGCCGCGGAGCGGGGACACCCGATCGTGGTGACCTGTCTGCTCACCGCGATGCGGCACGCGGCGCGCTCGCGGGAGATCGCGGAACTGACGGTCCGCTTCCGCGATCGCGGGGTCGGCGGCTTCGACATCGCGGGTGCGGAAGCCGGTTACCCGCCGAGCAGGCACCTCGACGCGTTCGAATACATGCGCGCGAACAGCGCGCACTTCACCATCCACGCCGGCGAGGCTTTCGGCCTGCCGTCCATTCACGAGGCACTCGCGTTTTGTGGCTGCGACCGGCTCGGCCACGGCGTGCGGATCACCGACGACATCAGCGTGCCCGGCGCGATCGAGGAAGCGCAGCTCGGGCTGGTCGCAAACTATGTCAGGGACATGCGCATCCCGCTGGAGCTGTGCCCGTCGTCGAACGTGCAGACCGGCGCCGTGCCCTCGCTGGACAAGCACCCGTTCGACCTGCTGGCCCGGCTGCGCTTCCGCGTCACGGTCAACACCGACAACCGGCTGATGAGCGACACCAGCATGAGTCAGGAGATGCTCAAGCTGGTCGAGACCTTCGGTTACGGCTGGAGTGACCTCGAGCGGTGGACCATCAACGCCATGAAGTCGGCGTTCATCCCGTTCCCGGAGCGGCTGCGGATCATCGACGACATCATCAAGCCCGGATACGCCGTGCTCATCGGCTAGGACGGCGGCCGGGGAGAACGTTCCGCAGCCGATCGGCAACCAGTTCGCTAGCGTGGCGAACATGGCGACCTTGCGCATTCCCCGGCGGTTCAACGGCCCGCCCGATTCCGGCAACGGTGGCTACGTGGCAGGTCTGCTCGCCGCCCAGCGCGACGAGCGGACGGCCACTGTCATCCTGCGCAGCCCGCCGCCGCTGGAGACGCCGCTGGACGTGCGGGACGAACGGCTCTACGACGGTGACACGCTGATCGCCGAGTCGAAGCCCGGCGAACTCACGCGGGACGCACCGCGTCGGATCGCGTTCGCCGACGCGGCGCAGGCATCGCGCAGCTACACGAGTATCGAGATGTTCGCCTCTTGCTTCGTCTGCGGCAGCGGCCGGGCGGACGGGCTGCGCATCGAACCCGGCCGGGTCGATGAGCACCGCGTGGCCGCGCCGTGGGTGCCCGACGACACCGTGCCGCTGGGGCCGCCGCTGCTGTGGGCCGCGATGGACTGCCCCGGCGGCTGGTCGCTCCCCGGCATGCTCGAGCGTCCGGCACTGCTCGGCTCGATGACCGCCACGGTGCACGGCATCCCCGACGTGGCGGAGCGCTGCGTGGTCGTGGGCGAGTTCCACGGCGAGCAGGGCCGCAAATGCTGGACCTCGACCGCGGTCTACGGCGCCGACGAACGCCTGCTCGGGCAGGCCGAGCAGGTCTGGATCCGGCTGAGCTAGTTACTGCTTGTCGAGCCGGGACTCGAGGTTGCGTTCCAGTTCGCGCCAGGCCTGCGCCTCGGCGGTGAACGGCGGGTTGGGCGCCAACCGGGTGGGGTCGGGATTCAGCAGGTAGGAGACGTACCAGCCCAGCGGGGTGGATTGCGCCAACGCTTGCTCCACCGTGGCGTCGTCGGCGTAGTCGGCGGCGTCGGTGAACAGCTCGACCGCCAAGTCGAGTTGCTCGATGTCGACCGCTTCCGGGCCCTCGGCCAGGTCCTCGGCCAAACCGGGCAGCACGTAGACGTTCTCGTCGGTGACCTCCACCTCCAGCGAGCCGTCCACCGCCGCGGTCTGCACGTCGGCGAAAGTGCTCACCCGCGCCAAGTCGTGCTCGTGATCGTCGGCCAGGTAGCGGGCCAGCGCGCGCTCGGAGGAGAACACCGTGATCGAGCCCTTGGAGCCGAGGAAGATCGGCTCGTCGTCGAGGTAACAGCGCAGCGTGAAGACGCTGCCCTCGGATGTGACGATCTTGACCGGGTCGATGCCGACCTCGTGCCAGAACGACTCGTCCTCGTCCCCGTCGTCTTCTTCGTCTTCCTCGTCGTCGTCGAGGTCGACGGGCTCGAACTCCTCGTCCTCGTCGCTGTCGGCCGCGTCGTCGGCGTCGACCACGTTCTCCTCGGCCGCCAGCAACTCGGCCTCGGCGACCGCGACCGCCTCGGCGTCGACCTCGGGCGTCTGCACGACGGAGTCGATGGCGTCCAGGACGTCGTCCCAGCCTTTGGCGATGGCCGCGCCGATCTGGTCCCACAACTCCTCGCCGTCACGCCCGACGAACGCGCTGACGCCGCCCGGCAGCGCGCCGAGCACCGGGTGGGAACCGAAGAACTTGGTGACCGTCTCCAGTTCGCACACCTCGCCGATGTTGCGCACCATGCCGAGCGTGTCCTCCAGCTCGGCGATGGTGTCGACGTCGGGCTCGCCCGCCGCCAGCTCCGGCACCGCGACCAGATCGAAGGTGAAGTTCTCCTCCGGCTCCAGTTCGACCGCGGAGAGACCGGCGACGACCTTCCACGCCGGATGGTCCACGAGGTCGTTGTCGGCGTTGGTGCGGATGAACGCGGCCAGCTCCGCCACGGACTCGAAACCGTAGAGGGCGTCCTCGTGACCGAGGAACGCCTCCCACTCGTCGTCACCGTCTCGCCAACGCGGTGCCCACAGGGTGACGAGATCGCCGTCGGTCAGGCCGAGCTCGATCGGGACGATGTCTCCAGAAGCCATGTGCGGAAGCCTATCGACCTTCCGCGTCAGGCACTATCCGGCCCGCCCCCATTCGTGCCCGCGGGCGGCTGCCCGGACGGGACGAACGACTCGTTCAGTGTCGCAACGACCTTGGACCGCTGCGCGCCGGCGTCCTCCGCGGCCTGCCTGCACGCCCAGACGATCAGCTGTCCGACCTCGGTCGGCGGCAGCGATGTGACCGATTCCGCCAAGGTCAGACCGACCAAAGCTCCGTCGCTGTTCACCTCGACGCTCACCGCGCCGTCCTCTGAGGTCCACCGTCCGCGCACCTGCTTCAGCCCGTACAGCGCGGCTTCCAGCGCCTCCAGTTTCTGGGTGGCCGACGCGACCAGGGCGTCCATTTCCGCACTCATACCGGCCTCATCCAGCTCGTCGGTCCCGTGTCCGCGTCATCGATCCGGTCGAGCTCGTCCACCGCCTGCTGGCGGGTGGGCAGGCCGAGCCGGTCGAGGATGTCCGAGGGCATGCCCGCCTCGGCGAGCAGTTCGCGCCGCCGCGCCCGCGCCGCGATCGCGGACCGCTGGGTGAGCCGCAGGATCTCGTTCGCGAGCGACTGTGCGCCGTAACGGTATTCGCTGCGCTCGAACTTGATCTCCACCGGCATGCCCTGATCGGTGGCGCGCACCGAAATGGTGCCCGACCGATTGCTGCTCGAGGCCACCGTGACGTTGGGGACTTGGGGTCGGGTCATGCCGTCGGCCTGTAGAAACCGTAGAAGTCCATGCCTGAGTTCTCCGTTCGAATCGAGCTGATCTGGACCGGGTCACCCGCCTCGACCAACTGTCCGTTACCGATCACCATGGCCACGTGGCCGTCCCAGATCGCGAGGTCGCCCGGCATCAGGTCACCGGCCGACACCGGCGTGGCCCCGTTGCCCTGGTCGCACGCGAGCCGGGGCAGGTCGACGCCCGCCTCGCCGTAGGCGTACTTGGTGAGCCCACTGCAATCCAATCCCGAGCCCGGGCTGTTGCCGCCCCAGACGTACGGCGTGCCGACAGCGCCGATCGCCGACCGGACCGCCGTGGCCGCCCGCTCGTTGGGCGCCTCCACGACGCTGCCGTCGGGCAGCGTGATCTTCACACCCTTGCCGTCGTCGGGCGCTCCCGACGAACCGGTGTCCGGTTTGGGCGTGCCCGTCGTGCCGGGCGTGCCAGTGGAACTGCGCGAGGACGTCGACTGCAGCGGCGTGGCCATCACGGTGCTCAGCAACGAGCCCGCACCGTTGAGCACGCCGGACGCGGCGGACGCCGCCTGCTGCACGCCTGCGGCGGGCACGCCTGCGAGCGAGGGAGTGGTCGGCGGCGGGGTCAGGTCGTTCATGGACGCGGTGTGCGTCTGCAATTCGTTCTGGACCCGGCCGACGACGGTGAGGGCTTGGTTGAGATGGTCGATCGCGGAGCCGACGAGCACCGTCAGACCTTCCGGTGTCGCCAGGACCGGCCCCATGCTCGCCGCGGTGTTCACGAAGGACTGCGCGATGTCGGTGAGATCCTTCTGTCCCGTCTCGACCTCGCCCGCGGCTTGGTTGACGACCGTCGCCATCTCGTTGCCGCGATCGGAGATGGTGGCCGCGGAGGTCTGCACGCGCAGTGCCTTGGCGGTGGCCGCGTCGGCCGCGCGGCCGTCCCACGCCGCGTTCATGCCGTTGATGCTGTCGCGGCCCATCTGATGGATCTGGTCCACCACGGAGGAAGTGCTGCGCAGCGCGTCGGTGGGACCGCCCGCGGGCAGCACACCGCTGCCGAAGCTGGCGAGCAGATCCAGAATCGGTTGAGCCAGCGCGTTGACATCGATCACGAGCTCACTCCAGTTCGCCGGCCGCGTTCTGCAGCGCGCTCGCGTGGGTGGCGTCGGTCTCGGTGAGGACGGCCGCCGCACCGGTGGCCGCGCCGCCCATGCTGGTCAGCACCGCCGACAACTGGCCGATCGCGGCGACGTGCCCGGCGTGCGCCGCGGCGTAGGCCGCCATGAAGTCGCCACCGATCAGCCCCATGATCGGACCGAGCAACGCGGGCTCCGCCGCTGCGGCGCTCGCCCCGGCCGCCGCCATCTCACCCGCCATGACGTGGGCGGTCGCGCCGTAGGCCGCAATGCCTTCGGTGTCCGCCGACATCTTTCGCATCAGAGCTTCCCCCATCTGTTGTTCCCAGGCAGAGTACGTCATCCACTTGGTTCGACGCGCGCTGTTCCGTTTCGGTTCCGCCGCTTCGGAAAAAAGTCCGGTGGCGTCCGGCGGCGCACCCGCGACCGACCTTATCGTTCC
This sequence comes from Nocardia sp. CY41, assembly GCF_009829325.1. Classification (GTDB taxonomy): domain Bacteria; phylum Actinomycetota; class Actinomycetes; order Mycobacteriales; family Mycobacteriaceae; genus Nocardia. Next base: position 48,044 of record NZ_VUOS01000005.1, on the reverse strand, counting down.
CTCATGCGCACCCACACCGTGGACCATCCACTCGTCGCCGCCCTGCTCACCACGATGCGGGACGAGCGAACGCCGAATCCGGCTTTCCGTGCCGCACTGCGTGATCTGACCGGGATCCTGATCTACGAGGCGCTGCGCGACGCGGAGGTCGAGCGTTTCGAGATCGTCACGCCGGTCGCACCCACCGAGGGTATCCGGCTGGCCCGGCCGCCGTTGCTGGTTCCGGTGCTGCGCGCCGGACTCGGCATGATCGATGCGGCCGCCGAGCTGATCCCCGACGCCCGAATCGGGTTCGTCGGTCTCGCCCGGGACGAGGACACCCACCTGCCGGTGCCCTACATGGAATCGCTGCCCGCCGATCTCGCCGGATTGCCGGTCTTCGTTCTCGACCCGATGCTGGCCACGGGCGGCTCGATGCGGCACACCCTGCAATTGCTCGCCGCGCGCGGCGCCACCGACATCACCGCGGTATGCGTCGTCGCGGCGCCGGAAGGCATTGCGACACTGGCTGACTCCGGTCTGCCCGTGCGGCTGGTGACCGCCGTCGTCGACACGGGCCTGAACGAGAACGCCTACATCGTGCCCGGCCTCGGCGACGCGGGCGACCGGCAGTTCGGCCCGCGCTGAATCTTCCGCGCGTCAGAGCTTCCGGCAGTAATCGCGCAGCGCCGAGAGGCGTTCGTGCGCGGCGGCTCGCGCGGCCGGAAGGCCGGCCCGCGAGCCGACCGGCTCGACCACCTCCAGATAACACTTGAGCTTCGGCTCCGTCCCGGAAGGACGGATCACCACGCGAGAAGAAACGCCCTCGAAGATCAGCGCGTCGGTGCGCATCCGGCCGCGCGCCCGGAGTTGATCGGTGTATTCGACCGGCTCGCCCCCGATCTCGTGCGGCGGGTCCGCGCGTAACCGCTCGACCACCGCGGCCGCGTCGGCGGCCGAAGCGAGTCGCAGCGACACCTGGTCGCCCGCGTGCAAGCCGAATTCGACCGCGTAGCCGTCGAGTTCGTCGTTCAGATCGCGGCCCGCGGCCTTCAGCCGGGCTACCAGGTCCGCCACCAGCACGGCGGCGGAGATGCCGTCCTTGTCCCGGACCGCCGCCGGGTCGACGCAGTGGCCGATCGCCTCCTCGTAGGCGTAGACCAAGCCGTCGCCCGCGCGGGCCAGCCACTTGAAGCCCGTGAGCGTTTCCGCGTACCGGCCGCCGCGCGCGGGCGCCAGCTTCGACAGCAGCCGCGACGATACGATGGTCGTCGCCACCAGCGCGTCGTCCGGGGCGGTGCGCAACACGCAGTCGCCCAGCAGCACGCCGGTCTCGTCGCCGCGCAGCATCCGCCAGGCACCGTCCGGCCCCGGGACGCCCACCGCGCACCGGTCGGCGTCCGGATCCAGTGCGATCGCCACGTCGGCGCCGACCCGGGCCGCCGTCGCGAGCAGCAGGTCGGCCGCACCGGGTTCCTCCGGGTTCGGGAACGCGACGGTGGGAAAGTCGGGGTCGGGTGCGAACTGCTCGTCGACCACATGGACGTCGGGAAAACCCGCCGCGCGCAGCGCTTCGACCGCGAGTTCACCGCCGACGCCGTGCAGGGGAGTGAGTGCGATCCGGATACCGGCGCGCTCGCCCGATCCACCGATGCGCGTGGGTATTCCGGCGACCCGGCGTAGGTAGCGCCGCACCACGTCCTCGTCTGCGGGAGTGACCGGCGCGCGGTCGATCGGCTCGACGACCGCCTCGATACAGCGCTCGATCTCGGCGTCGGACGGGGCGATCAACTGCGAGCCGCCGTCGAGGTAGACCTTGTAGCCGTTGTCGGCGGCCGGATTGTGCGAGGCGGTGATCTGCACGCCCGCCACCGCGCCCAGCTCACGCACCGCGTACGCGACCACCGGCGTGGGCAGCGGACGCGGCAGCAGCGTCACCGGGAAGCCCGCCGCCGCGAAGATCTCCGCCGTCGCCGTGGCGAACTCGACGGAACCGTGCCTTGCGTCGTGTCCGACGACCACCGCGCCGCCGCCGAGACACCGGTCGCGCAGCCACGCCGCGAGCCCCGCGGTCGCCCGGCTCACCGTGGTGACGTTCATGCCGTCCGGACCGTCGCGCAGCGGCCCGCGCAGGCCGGCCGTGCCGAAACGCAGCATCTACACCCGTTCCAGGATGCCGCGCAGCAGCTTGCCCAGCCGGGGGGCGGCCGCGTGGCCTTCGGCGAGCACCTCCGCATGGGACAGATGCGCGCCGGTGACCCCCGCGGCCAGATTGGTGACCAGCGAAATGCCCAGCAGTCGCGCACCGAGCGCACGGCAGGCGATGGCTTCCAGCACCGTGGACATGCCGACCAGATCCGCGCCGATCGTGCGCAGCATCCGGATCTCGGCGGGCGTCTCGTACTGCGGCCCGGTGAGCCCCGCGTAGACGCCCTCGGTCAGGCTCGGGTCGATCTCCCTGGCCAGCGCCCGCAGTTCGGGATCCCAGGCGTCCACCAGGTCGACGAAGGTCGCGCCGGCCAGCGGCGTGCGACCGGTCAAGTTGAGGTGATCGCTGATCAGCACCGGCTCACCCACCCGGAGGCCGGATCGGATACCGCCGGCGGCGTTGGTCAGCACCACGATCTCCGCGCCCGCCGCCACGGCCGCCGACACCGGATGCACCACATCGGCGGGCTGGTACCCCTCGTACAGATGTTGGCGGCCCATCAGCAGCAACACGGCGTTGTCGTCGACCTGGACGGAATGGATCACGCCGACATGGCCCTGCGCGGTCGGCGTCCCGAACCCGGGCAGCTCCGGCATCGGCACCGACGCCCGCGGCGCCCCGATCTCCGCGGCCGCGTCCTGCCAACCGGACCCCAGCACCACCGCGACCCGGTGGCGTGACACTCCCGTACGTTCGGCGATCGCCTCGGCGGCCTGTTCGGCAAGCATGATCGTCACGATAGTGGATTTCCAGCGCCGAGCCGCGAACGGGCGATGCTCGGTCTCGCTTCGCTCGAAAGACGTGGTCGAGGTGCGCTGGGCGCGTCAGGGGCCGAGCGCTACGGCCCGTGGTTCGCCGTTTCGGGAGACTTCTCCGGGTGACCGCCGCTTGCTCGTTCGTCGCGTATGCGGTGGCCGCGCAGACGCGAGCCGGGCCGCGAACGGCGGATGCTCGGGCTCGCTTCGCTCGAAACTGTGGTGATGGCGAGTTCAGGGGCGAGGTCGGGACATGGTGCGCGCGTTTCAGTGGTTACCGTCCTGCGGGTTGGTGATGGCGTGATGATCGCGGCTCGGGCGTTGGGTGGGCTGGGGTTGGCGGTGCGCGTGAGAGGCGCTGGTGTTCTCTCGTGGTTCGGACGGCTGCGGACTGTGGATGCTGTTCGAGCGGGCTTCGACCCGGGTCGTTCGCACGGGAGTCTCGCGCTCCTGGTCTCCTTCTCGTGGTAGGGCGATTGTGGCCGGTGGGAGGGTGTCGGCACGAGAGTGCTACCCGTGAGTAGGGGATCGGCTGTGGCCCGTTACGCTGCACCGCATGCCGTATCTGGAACGCCAAGGGGAAGTGTTCGTCGTCTACCTCGGTGGCGACGGGCAGACGGAGAGCGAGAACCGTTTCCACCCGGACTGGATCGATGCGCTCCACGGGCTGCTGGACGAGGTCGAGAGCTCCGAGGGGCCTGCGGCGCTGGTGACCACCGCGACCGGGAAATTCTTCAGCAACGGCCTGGACACCGACTGGCTGTTCGGCAATCTGGACAAGATGCACGGCTACCTCGACCGCGTGCACTCGCTCTACACCCGCCTGCTCGCCTTCCCGCTGCCGACGGTCGCGGCGATCAACGGCCATGCCTTCGGAGCGGGCGCCATGCTGGCCACCTCCCACGACTTCCGCGTGATGCGCGCCGACCGCGGCTTCTACTGCCTGCCCGAGGTGCACTTGGGCATGCCGTTCACCATCGGTATGAATGCCTTGCTCACCGAGCGGCTGACCAACCAGGTCTGCGTGCAGGCGATGACCACCGGCCACCGCTACCCGGCCGACGAGGCCATCGCCGCTGGCATCGTGGACGCCAAGGCGGAAGCCGACGAGTTGCTCGCGACCGCCGTCGAGCGCGCAGCCGCACTGGCGAGCAACCGCAAGCCCAACCTCCCGGTGATCAAGCGCGCCCTCCACGCGAAGGCGCTGGCCGGCCTCGCCGTCCCGACCACCCCGGAAAACCTGGCCTTCGCCACGAGCTGACCGCCACCGCGGAGGGCCAACCCCGCTCGCGCACCGCGCCGCTATGTCGGCGAGGAGCCGCCGCGCCACCCCGGCGCGCCCGGTCCACCATGCAGTGAGAAACGCATCTCACTCGCATCGAGCGCACACGACGAACACGCGAAGGTCGCCAGCGACCGCCATCCCGAATCGGACATACATCGCGGGCGGCCGACGCATACGGATGGCAGCGCGTTTGCGTGGCCGCCGCGTCCGCGACGAAGTCGCAAGCGGCGGTCGCGCAAACGCGAGCCACAAGGGGGCCGCGAACCCGCCGCGCCGAAGGCGCGGCAAATCGAACACAGTGCGAGACTGTGTTGCATGCCACCACCGCGCAGCGGGCGCCAGGAAGCGCAACACGACGGCAACGCCGTATGTGAGGTCGACGCTGCCGCTCGCAGTGACGCCGCGATCCGCGCGGCGTCCGCCGAGCTGATCGGGCTTTCGCACGCGATTCACGCCGAGCCGGAGCTGGCCTTCGAGGAGACCCGCAGCGTCGCGAAGACCATCGCGCCGCTGGCCGAGCGGGGCTTCGAGATCGAAACCGGGGTCGCCGAACTGCCCACGGCCTTCCGCGCACGCTACGGCAGCGGGGCGCTGACCGTCGGTCTCTGCGCCGAATACGACGCGCTGCCCGAGATCGGCCACGCATGCGGGCACAACGTCATCGCCGCGGCCTCGGTGGGCGCGGCGCTCGGACTCGCCGAGGTCGCCGACGCGCTGGATCTCACCGTGCTGGTGTTCGGCACGCCCGCCGAGGAGAGCGGCGGCGGCAAGGTGCTCATGCTGGAGCGCGGGGTGTTCGACGACGTCGCGATGGCGATGATGGTGCACCCGGGCCCGCTCGACATCGTCGGCGCTCGTTCGCTGGCGCTGGCCGACGTGTCGGTGGTCTTCCACGGGCGTGAGGCGCATGCCAGCGCGGCCCCCGAGCAGGGCCGCAACGCGGGCGACGCGGTCACCGTCGCACAGGTCGCCCTGGGGTTGCTGCGGCAACATCTCCTGCCCGGCCAGCAACTGCACGGTATAGTCGGCGACGGTGGCGTAGCTCCCAACATCGTGCCCGGACGTGCGGAACTGCTGTATTACCTACGCGCAGTCGACTCCGCATCCCTCGACGATCTGATGCGACGAGCGTCGGCTTGTTTCGAGGCGGGCGCCCTCGCGACCGGCTGCACCCACGAAATCCGGACGCTCGCGCCGACGTATACCGAGCTGACCCCGGATCCGGAGTTACTGCTCGTCTATCGCGAGCAGCTCACCGGATCGGGACGCGTGCCGCTCGCTCCGGAGTTCGAGGCGCAGCGGCCGCTGGGCAGCACCGACATGGGGAACGTCACCAACGTCATTCCGGGCATTCACCCGGTCATCGGCATCGATGCCGGTGGCGCGGTGACACACCAGCCAGGCTTCGCCGCGGCCAGCGTCAACGCCTCGGCGGATCGTGCGGTCCTCGACGGTGCGCTCGCGCTCGCGCGTACCGCAATCGCCGTCGCCCGCGATGACATCCATAGAGACAGGTTGTTGCAACGGCTAGTTCAACGACAGGAGGACATTCGGTGAGCACAACCGGCCGTTCGGCGGCGCCGGCTACGGGCCCGGCACTGGGCATCCGTGTGGCCATGGAAGGCCCCGGCAGCTCCGCAGCGTCGGAGACCCGGGGATCCGGGCGAGCAGCGGTGGAGTCCTGGCTGGCCGATCACACGGTCGATCTCGTTCAGTGGCGCAGGCATATCCACGCCAATCCGGAGCTGTCCCGGACCGAGTTCGGCACCACCGAATTCGTCTCGGCGTGGCTGACCAAGGCGGGACTGACGCCGCAGGTACTTCCCGGCGGCACCGGGTTGATCTGCGACCTCGGACCGGACGGCCCGCGCATCGGCCTGCGCGCCGACATGGACGCGCTGCCCCTGCAAGAGTTCACCGGACTGCCCTTCGCCTCGACGGTGCCGGGCGTGTCGCACGCGTGCGGCCACGACGCGCACACCACCATCCTGCTCGGCACCGCGCTGGCGTTGGCCGAGGTTCCGCAGCTGCCGGTCGGTGTGCGGCTGGTCTTCCAGCCCGCCGAGGAGATCATGCCGGGCGGCGCGATCGACGTGGTCGCGGCCGGTGCGATGACGGGTGTGGAGCGGATCTTCGCGCTGCACTGCGACCCGCGCCTCGAGGTCGGCCGGGTCGGCATCCGGGTGGGTGCGATCACCTCCGCCGCCGACACGATCGAGCTGGTGCTCGACTCGCCGGGCGGTCACACCTCGCGACCGCACCTGACCAGCGACCTGGTCTACGCGATCGGCTCGGTCATCACCGGGTTGCCTGGCCTGCTCAGCCGCCGCATCGACCCGCGCACCAGCACCGTGATGGTGTGGGGCGCGGTGAGCGCGGGAAAGGCTCCGAACGCCATCCCGCAAACCGGCATGCTCACCGGCACCATCCGCACCGGAGACCACGCGACCTGGTCGTTGCTGGAGCCGATGGTGCGGGAGATCGTCGACGGCCTGCTCGCCCCGACGGGCGTGCGCTACCAGTTGAACTACCGTCGCGGCGTGCCGCCGGTGGTCAACGACGAGCATTCCACCCGCATCTTCGAGGACGCGATCCGCGCGCTCGGCCCCGACGCGCTGGCCGACACCCCGCAGTCCGGCGGCGGCGAGGACTTCTCCTGGTACCTGGAGGAGGTGCCCGGCGCGATGGCGCGCCTGGGCGTCTGGTCCGGTGAGGGCGAGCAGCTGGATCTGCACCAGCCGACTTTCGACATCGATGAGCGGGCGCTCGCGGTCGGCGTCCGGGTGCTGAGCAATCTCGTGCTCGACGCGGGCTCGGCCTGATTCCAGCGCCTGCGGCACCGCGAACGGTGCTCGCTCGATGGCCTCGCATTCGACGGGGGCGGCCGTGCGCCGACGGCATGGCCGACCCAGCGGGTACGGCCGTGCCGCCGGCGTTGCGGTGAGCCGCGCGGTCAGCCGAAGTTGCCCGGGCCGACGTTGCGGCTGTTGCGGGTACGTAGGGCGTGCACGTAATCCTCTGGGGCGCCCGCTTTTTCGGCGGCGTCGGCGATCACTCCGAGGTAGCGGGCCGAGGGCAGGCCACCCTCGTACGCGTCCAGCACGTAGAGCCAGGCCAGCGTGGGGTCGCCGCCGTCGGCGTTGCGGGTCACCCGCAGGCGGATCTTCTTGTGGATACCGAAGTCCGAGCCCTCCCAGCGGTCCAGCCGCTGCTCGTCCTCCGGGGACACGTCGTAGAGCACGACGAACACCCGGGAACCGGGATCCTCGACGACCGTCGCGAGAGGCCCTTCCCAGCCGATATCGTCACCGGCGAAGGTGAGCCGCCAGCCCTCCAACCAGCCCGTCCCGGACATGGGGGAGTGCGGACAGCGCTCGAGCATCTGCGTCGAGTCCATGTTGGACCCATAGGCGGCATAGATCGGCACCAGCAAAGGGTAGCCAATAATCTTCGCCGACCGCGTTCGATTGCCGCACCTGCGGCGCGGCGCGCGGCGGGGAACCGTTGCGCACCGGTAACGCGGTCGATGGTGCGAGGTGGTTGCCGGATAACGTTGACGCGTGCCGGAGATCCCGGCGCGAAGCACGAGCGGAGGTATCAATGACCCGCATCGCGATCATCGGTGGCGGACCGGCCGGCTATGAGGCGGCCCTGGTGGCGGCCCAGCACGGCGCGTCGGTGACGCTGATCGACTCCGACGGGATCGGCGGGGCGTGCGTGCTGTGGGATTGCGTTCCCTCGAAGACCTTCATCGCCTCGACCGGCGTGCGCACCGACCTGCGCCGCGCTCGCGATCTGGGGATCACACTCGACCCGAATCAGGCGCAGGTGCAGCTGCCGGAGGTGAACGCGCGCGTCAAGGCGCTGGCGCTGGCGCAGTCCTCCGACATCCGCTCGAAGCTGCAGACCGTCGGGGTGACCGTGCTGGCCGGATACGGCGAGCTGATCGACCGCGGCAGCGGCCTGGCCGCGCACCGGGTGCTGGCCAAGCTCGCCGACGGCGCGCAGCAGACCATCGAGGCCGAGGTCGTGCTGATCGCCACCGGCGCGAGCCCGCGCGTGCTGCCGGGTGCGGAGCCGGACGGTGAGCGCATCCTCAACTGGCGTCAGCTCTACGACCTGGAGGAACTGCCGGAGACCCTGGTCGTGGTCGGTTCCGGTGTGACGGGTGCGGAATTCGTCTCGGCCTACACCGAGATGGGCGTGCGGGTGAAGCTGGTCTCCAGCCGCGACCGCGTGCTGCCGGGCGAGGACGCCGACGCGGCGCTCGTGCTGGAGGACGCGCTCGCCGAACGCGGCGTGGAGCTGGTCAAGCACGCGCGCGCGGACGCGGTGGAGCGCACCGCCGACGGCATCGTGGTGAAGCTGTCCGACGGGCGTACCGTGTCCGGCTCGCACGCGCTGATGACGGTCGGCTCGACGCCCAACACCGCGAACCTGGGGCTGGAGCGGGTCGGCATCGAACTCGACCGCGGCGGTTACCTCCGGGTGGACCGGGTGTCGCGCACGTCGGTGCCCGGCATCTACGCCGCGGGCGACTGCACCGGGCTGCTGCCGCTGGCCTCGGTGGCCGCGATGCAGGGACGCATCGCCATGTACCACGCGCTCGGCGAGGGCGTCAGCCCGATCCGCCTGAAGACCGTCGCCTCCGCGGTGTTCACCCGGCCGGAGATCGCGACCGTCGGCGTCAGCCAGACGGCGATCGACAACGGCGAGGTCCCCGCGCGCACGGTGATGCTGCCGCTGAACACGAACCCGCGCGCCAAGATGTCCGGGCTGCGACGCGGTTTCGTCAAGATCTTCTGCCGTCCGGCGACCGGTGTGGTGATCGGCGGCGTCGTCGTCGCGCCGATCGCCTCGGAGCTGATCTTGCCGATCGCGCTTGCGGTGCAGAACAATCTGACGGTCAACGACCTGGCCCAGACCTTCTCGGTGTACCCGTCGCTCACCGGTTCGGTGACCGAGGCGGCGCGTTTGCTGATGCGGCACGACGATTTGGACTGACCTCGGTTCGGCGTCTGCCGTGCCGTGTCCGATCCAGGACATCACGCCCGGTGAGCGCGGGACGCGCAGGGGATGCGGGCGCTCTTGCCAGCCTTGGCTATTCGCCGCGTTGCCCATCGTGCGCACATGTGGTTCACTCTCGGCAGAGATGCGATCGAAGGACGGTCGCGGAGTTCGGTGTGGGGGGATGGGTCCTTTCCAAATCGGCACGAACGAACGGCCCGGGTCGTTCGACGATCAGGCGTCTCACCCAGGGACAACTGCATGCGGCCGGTCCGGTCGCACCCGGGAAGGGAATTGCGAAAAGTGAAACATCGTAAGCCGAGTCGGGCGCAGCGAGCGATGGCGAGCACCTCGTTGCCTCTGGCCACAGCGGCTGCAGTGGCCACTCTCTTCGCTGCGCCGGCGGGGGCGGCTCCCAACGATCCGACCACTCCGCCGACGCCTGCTCCGACGCAGCCGGGCGTGAACGAGTCGCCGAGTACCCCGGAGACCACGCAGCCGGAGCCGAACAAGCCGGAGTCCAAGCAGGATCCGCAGAAGCCGGAGAGCAAGCCCACGCCGAGCCAGCCCGGCGTCACCACCCCCGAGTCGGACCACGCCGCGCCGGACCAGAAGGATCCGAAGCTGGCGAAGCCGACCCAGCCGGGTGTGACCCCGCCGCGCGTCGCGCCGCTGCCGGTTCCCGGTCAGCAGAAGCCGAGCGACCCGCAGCCCGCGGTCGTGCCGGACCAGTCCGCGCCGCAGCCGGGTCAGCAGTCCGCGCCGCAGCCCGGCCAGCAGACCACTCCGCAGCCTGGCACGCAGAACGACAACGACAACGCTCAGGCGCGCCAGCCGGAGAGCTCCACGCTGGTGCAGCCGCAGGCGCAGCCGCGCTGGCAGGCGCCGCGGATGGAGGCGGCCCCGGCCGCGCCCGTCGTGGAGATGACCGGTCCGCACGCGGAGATCGGCGCGAACATCGACGGCGGCACCATCCTGCCGGGCCACGTGGCCAACACCCACCACTTCAGCAACGAGGCCGGTTACGTCGGCACCATCGGCTACCGCACGCCGACCGGCGCTGGTGAAGCGGGTGTCTCGGTGGAGTTCGTCGACAAGAACACGGTCAAGCTGACCACTTACACCGGTGGCGAGGGCTTGGCCTCGAACAACACCACCGCCGTGTTCGACACCACCCAGCTGAACCAGGCCAAGGCCGCGGTCGAGGACTGGATCCGGGAGCAGCCGGGCGGCGCGGCCGCCCTGGAGGCCGCCGCACAGGTTAAGCTTCCGCTTCAGCCGGGCGATTTCGCTCCGCAGACCGTCGACGTGGGTGGTGTCACCACCCAGTGGGGTGGTTCACTCCAGTACTGACACGTGCTGTTCGACGGGTGGGGCGGTCGTTCGCGGCCGCCCCACTTGTGTGTCCTGGGAAAGGATTGGGTGTGACTTCCGAGGGTTCTGCGAGGGAGAACGAATCCGATCAGTCCGGTTCGGCGTTCGGTCCGCCAGTGGGGGAGTTCGGGCCGCCGATTTCCGAATTCGGCCCGCCGGTAGCGGAATTCGGTCCGCCGATGGCCCCGGACGCCGGCCCCGGCTGGCAGGTGCCGCAGCAGTCGACCGACCACACCGAGCTCACCTGGCGCCCGGTAGGTGAACCGGAGACGACCCCGGTACCGCCCCCGCAGTTTCGCGCGCCGGATTCGACGGTCTACGAAGAACGGCCGTCCGCACCGCCCGCGCCTGCCCAACCCGCGCCCCCCGCCGCGGAGGGCGCGGGCCCGAAGTCCACGGACGGCGAGAAGGACTCCTGGTGGAACCGGCCGACGCAGGAAGGCGGCGTTCCGAAGCCGCCGCCGCCCTCGGGGTCGGGCTTGTCCTGGGCCGAGGACCCGATCGCCATGCGGCTCGCGCTGCGCATTCCCGAGACGCCCCCGCCCGCGCGGCGCAGCTCCTCGCGGCGCTGGGTCGTGCTGGGAACGCTCGCGGCAGTGGTGGCGCTGGTCGCGCTGACCGTGACCATCGTGGTCTCCAGCGGCAGCGATGACGGCCCGGCTGCTTCGGGCACCACCACCGCCGTCGCGATGGACTGTCCGACCCGCACCGAGGGAAAGGTCACCTTCGGCAACGGTCCCGGTGATACGAGCAGTGGGATCCGGGCGATCCTGGGCTTCGAGCATGCGTACTATTCCGAGCGCAGCGCAGATCGCGCCCATACGTTCGTGGTGCCGGGCGCGAACGTCGAGCCCCCTGCCGACCTGCAGAAGACCATCGACCAGCACATCCCGCAGGGCACCGGCTATTGCCTGCGGATCGCGGAGATCTCCGCCGATCGCTTCAACGTCGAGATCACCGAGCGCCGTCCCGACGGCACCGAGGCCCAGTACTTCCCGGTGATCACGACCGTGAACATGGACGGGCGGACGCTCATCTACCTGATCGATTGAGTCTGCTCCGACCGCCCGAGGTGACATGGTCTCCGCCCCCGGAAGGCGGGCGCGGTGTCTCATATATTGAGAATGGAATTTCATATTCTGGTAGACGATGTGAAACAGTGAGGACTCGCGTACCGTGGCGTCCTTTCGGGAGGTTTCATGTCGGCGATCACTCCACCGCTGGCCCGGCGTCTCGACGGCCTGACGAGTTCGGCGATTCGGGACCTGCTGAAGGTGGCCGCCCGCGACGACGTGATCAGCCTGGCGGGCGGCTTGCCCGACGAGCAGTTGATGCCGCGGGACCGGATCGCGCAGGCCGCCGAGGCGGCGCTCGCGGACCGCGCGCGTCTGCAGTACACCGAATCGGCGGGCTGGGGCCCGCTGCGTGACGTGCTCGCGGCACGGGAGACCGTGCGGCTGGGGCGGCCGGTGCCGCTCGAGGAGGTGTTCGTCACCCACGGGTCGCAGCAGGCGTTGTCGCTGCTCGCCGAGGTGCTGGTGGATCCAGGTGCGCTGGTCGTGGTCGAGGATCCGGCCTACGTCGGCGCCTTGCAGGTGTTCCGGGCCGCCGGTTCGCGCATCGTGACGGTGCCGTTGGACGCCGAGGGCATGCGGGTCGACGCCCTGGCCGAGTTGCTCGCTCGTGGCGAGCGGCCCGCGCTGGTGCATACGGTGAGCAATTTCCACAACCCGCGCGGGGTCACCATGAGCCCGCGGCGACGTCGGGAGCTCGCCGGACTGGCCGATCGGTACGGATTCTGGGTGATCGAAGACGATCCCTACGGTGAGCTGTGGTTCGAGCGGCCGTCGCCGGAGCCCATCGCGACGTATTCGGCCAACGTGATCCGGCTGTCGAGCGTGTCGAAGATCCTGGCGCCGACCTTGCGGGTGGGCTGGATGACCGCGCCCGACGCGGTGTGCCGGGGCGTGGAGCTGCTGAAGCAAGGCGCGGACCTGTGCGGTTCGGCGCTCACCCAACAGATCGCCGCCGATCTGCTCGCCGACACGGATTGGCTGGGCGCGCAAGTGGAGGAGATCCGGCGCGTCTACGGAGCGCGAGCGCGCGTCCTGGTGGACGAGCTGCGTGCGCGTTTCGGTGACCGGCTGGTGAGTACCGACGCGGCGGGCGGCATGTTCGTGTGGGTCGACTTCACCGACGGGACGGACACCGTGGACCTGTTACCCCACGCGATCGATCTCGGCGTCGCCTACGTTCCCGGCGACGCGTTCGCGGTCTCCGGGGACCATCGGAACTCGATGCGGCTGTGCTTCACCACCTCCGAGGAGGCGACCCTCCGAGAGGCGGTCTCGCGCTTGGGGCATGCGATAGGCGGATGATCGTGGGCGCGGTTCCTCGGCGCGCGTCACTGCCGGTCGGTGACTGGTGCCTGTTCCGGTCGATTCGGCCGCACCAGGGTCGACGGCGGTAACCGCCCGGCGCGACACCGCCGGCGGAGGCCCCCGTCAGTCCACCCAGCCGTAGGTGCGTTCGACCGCCTTGTTCCACGCGGCGAAGCGCTCGTCCCGGTCGGCGGCCGACATGGTCGGGTGCCAGGTCTTGTCGGCGGCCCAGTTGTCCCGGATGTCGTCGGTGCCCGACCAGTACCCGACGGCGAGCCCGGCCGCGTACGCCGCGCCGAGGGCGGTGGTCTCGTTGACCACGGGACGCACGACGGGCACGTCCAGGATGTCGGATTGGAACTGCATGAGCAGGTCGTTGCAGACCATGCCGCCGTCCACCTTCAGCGTTGTCAGCTCCAGGCCGAGCCGCTGGGACTCGGCGTCCGCGCGCATCGCGTCGACCACCTCGCGGGTCTGGAAAGCGGTCGACTCCAGCACCGCCCGCGCCAGATGGGCCTTGGTGACGAAGCGGGTCAGCCCCGCGATCACGCCGCGCGCGTCGGGACGCCAGCGGGGCGCGAACAACCCGGAGAAAGCGGGCACGATGTAAGCGCCGCCGTTGTCGTCGACGCTGCGGGCCAGCGGCTCGATCTCGTCGGCGGCGGAGATGATGCCGAGGTTGTCGCGGAACCACTGCACCAGCGAGCCGGTGACCGCGATGGACCCCTCCAGGGCGTACACCGCATCGGCGTCGCCGAGGCGGTAACACACCGTGGTGAGCAGGCCGTGCTTGCTGAACACCGGCGTGGTTCCGGTGTTGAGCAGCATGAAATTGCCGGTGCCGTAAGTGTTCTTGGCCTCGCCGGGCGACAGGCACGCCTGGCCGAAGGTGGCGGCCTGCTGGTCGCCCAGGATGCCCGCGACCGGCACCCCCGCCAGCGGCCCGGACGCGATCGGCGCGTAGACCTCCGAGGAACTGCGCACCTGCGGCAACATCGACTCCGGCACGCCGAACTCCGCGCAGATCTCCGAATCCCACTGCAGCGAGCGCAGATCCAGCAGCATGGTGCGGGAGGCATTGGTCACATCGGTGATGTGCTCGCCGGTCAGATTCCACAGCACCCAGCTGTCCACCGTGCCGAAGCACAGCTCACCCGCCTCCGCGCGCTCCCGCACACCGGGCACGTTGTCCAGGATCCAGCGCAGCTTCGGGCCCGCGAAATAGGTGGACAGCGGGAGGCCGGTCCGGTCCTGGTAGCGGGCCGGACCGGCGTCGCCGCCCAGTTCGGCGCACAGCCGGTCGGTGCGGGTGTCCTGCCAGACGATCGCGTTGTATACCGGGCGGCCGGTCGCGCGATCCCACACCACGGTCGTCTCCCGCTGATTCGTGACGCCCACCGCGGCGATGTCGTCAGCGCCGAGACCGCTGCGTTCGAGCACGTCACCGAGCACGAATGCGGTATCGCGCCAAATGGTTTCGGCATCGTGCTCCACCCAACCCGGCCGCGGGAAGATCTGCTCGTGCTCGCGCTGGGCGACGCCGACGACACGTCCCTGCCGGTCGAAGACGATGCACCGACTCGATGTCGTGCCCTGGTCGATGGCGGCCACATAACGACGCATCCGTGCAGTGTAAATTTTCCAGCGCCTGCGGCGCTGGGTGTTCGCGGCCCCTTTATGGCTCGCGTTTGCGCGACCGCCGCTTGCTCCTTCGTCGCGTACGCGGCGGCCGCGCAAACGCGAGCCGGGCCGCGAACGGGCGATGCTCGGTCTCGCTTCGCTCGAAACCGGGGTTGGGGTGTGGTGGGCGGGTCGGGGGCGGAGTGCTGCGGCCCATAGCACTCCGTTTCGGGGTTGCGGTGCCCGTTGCTTGCGCTTCGTCGTGTACGCGGCGGCCGTGCGAACGCGAGCCGGGCCCGCGTGACTCAGCGCAGTTCCAGCACTGCCTTGCCATGCAGGCGGCGGGAAAGCAAGGCGTGGGCGGCTTCACCGATCCGAGTCCAATCCCCTCGCCAGGCGATGTTCGGGTCCAAGGTCCCGGTCGCGACCTGTTCGGCCAGCCAGGTCAGATCCGGGCCGAGATTCGCGCATGCCAGCAGGAAGAACGTGGTGATCGACCGGTCGTGGCGTCCCCGATCACCGAAGAACGTTCCGAAGGGGAACGTCTCCTCGGCGCCGGCGGCGTGCCCGACGGCGACCACGGTGCCGCCCTCGGACAAACGCTGGTAGGCGTCGACGAGTTGACTACCGCCTACCAAGTCGATCACGCCGTCGACCGGGGATCGTAGGTTGGCGGGACCGCTGATCACCTCGGCCGCGCCGAGGTCGCGCAAACTGTGCGCGTGCGTGGCCGGATCGCCGGTCGATGCGATGACGTGTGCTCCACCGAGACGGGCGAGCTGGACCGCGTAGCGGCCGGTGCCGCCGGTCGCTCCGGTGATCAGCACGCGCCGCCCCAGAATGGGGCCGAGTCGATGTAAGGACCGCAGCGCGCTCGCTCCCGCGACCGGAACGGTGCTGATCGCCGCCAGGTCCGCGCCTGCCGGAATCGTGCCGACGAGATCCGTGTCGACCGCACGCAATTCCGCCCAAGCCCCGGTCCAGCCCAGCGTGACCACCGGCGTCCCGACCGGCGGGCCGGAGCCGTCGGCGGCCGCCCGCTCCACGATGCCCGCCGCATCCCAGCCCAGTACGGAACCTTCGGGTGCATCGGCGAGCACGTAGCGGAGCTCTCCATCGTTGAGTGAGGTCGCATGCACGCGCACCACCGCCTGATGCGGCGTGGGCTCCGGATCTGCTACCTCCCCGAGACGCAAACCGGAGGGGGCGGAGCGGTCGACAACCAATGCGCGCATGCCACAACGCCTTTCGAATGCAGGGAGGCTATGTCACCGGTCGCCCGGCGGTGCATCCCAAATTGCCGCTTAGTGGCAAATGATGTCAAGTGGCGATAGCTACTCAGAAGCGCTAGAGCGCTATGCTCGGTTCATGACCGAAGCCGCGATCGATCGCCTGCCGCTGCGTGAACGCAAGAAGCAGCGCACTCGGCAGGCTTTCGTCGACACTGCTCTGCACCTGTTCACCGACCGCGGTTTCGACAACGTCACGCTCGATGAGCTGTGCGACGCTGTCGACGTGTCCAAGCGCACCTTCTTCCGCAACTTCACCAGCAAGGAAGACGTCGCGATGGCGCCGCTGCGGCAACTGTGGGTCGAGTTCCTCGCGGACCTGGCCCACCGCGCCACGGACACCGGATCGCTGCAACGGACACTGCAGGACAGCCTGCTGGCGGCCCTGGATCGGATGCCCGCGGACGGCTGGGCAGACCGTGCCGCACGCAGTCACCGTCTCGCGCAGTCCACGCCCTCGATGGGCGCGAACAACCTGCAATTCTGCGCTCGGACGGTCGGCGAGGCCCTGGAGGTTCTACGGGAACGCTTCGACATCGATCCTCGTGTCGATCAGCGCCCCCGCCTCGCGCTCGACATCGTCGTCGCCGCGTTCCACTGCGCCCTCGATGTCTGGAGCGCCTGCGCCGACAACCCCGAAACGGCCTCGCTCACAACTCGTGTGCGCCAGACGTTCGACGCCATACCCGAGGCTCTCGTCATGACTGCGCCGCCGCGACCGGCGAAAGCGACCGGGTGATCTCCGGCGGCCGCGTCCGACGGGGCGCGACCCGGTGTCGGGTGCCTCACTGAGCTGTGCGCGATGACTCGCGGCTCGGTTAGGGTGGTCTTGTTACCGACGGGTAGGTAGGGGCGACACGGGCCGGGGCGCGGGCGGTCGATCCGCGGCGGTTCGCCTAGCCTGGACCTGAACGCTCGATCGGACACATCCGCGTCGGCTGGAGGAGTCGAGCATGGCCAATAAACCGGATTCGCAGTTCCTCGGCCCGGAGCAGCGCAGGGCGGCCTGGGAGCGCTTCGGCAAGGATCATTTCGATGTGGTCGTCGTCGGCGGTGGCGTGGTCGGGGCCGGTATCGCGCTGGACGCGGCGACCAGGGGTTTGCAGGTGGCCTTGGTCGAGGCCCGGGATTTCGCGTCCGGGACTTCCAGCCGGTCGTCCAAAATGTTCCACGGCGGGCTGCGGTACCTCGAACAGTTGGAGTTCGGGCTGGTGCGCGAGGCGCTGCGGGAACGCGAGCTCACGCTGTCCACCCTGGCGCCGCACCTGGTCAAGCCGCTGCGGTTTCTGTACCCCCTGACCAATCGCGTGTGGGAGCGTCCGTACGTGGCCGCCGGCCTCGTGCTCTACGACACCATGGGTGGATCCAAAAGCGTTCCGGGCCAAAGTCATCTGAGTCGCGCGGGGGCATTGCGGCTGGCGCCGGGGTTGCGGCGCGACTCGCTGATCGGCGGTGTCAGCTATTACGACACCGTTGTCGACGACGCGCGGCACACCATGACGGTGGCCCGCACGGCCGCGCACTACGGCGCGGTGATCCGCACGTCCACCCAGGTCGTGGGGTTCGTGCGAGAGGCCGACCGGGTGATCGGCGTGAAGGTGCGCGACACCGAGGACGGGCGCAACGGCGAGGTCCGTGGCCATGTGGTGATCAACGCGACCGGCGTGTGGACCGACGAGGTGCAGGCTCTGTCGCATCAGCGCGGCCGGTTCCACGTGCGGGCCTCCAAAGGCGTGCATATCGTGGTGCCGCGCGATCGGATCGTCAGCGACACCGCGATCATTCTGCGCACCGCGACCTCGGTGCTGTTCGTCATCCCGTGGGGTGCGCACTGGATCATCGGCACGACCGACACCGAGTGGAATCTCGACCTCGCGCATCCGGCCGCGACCAAGGCGGATATCGACTACCTGCTGGAACGGGTGAACGAGGTCCTCGTCACGCCGCTCACGCCGGGAGACATCGACGGCGTGTACGCGGGTTTGCGCCCGCTGCTGGCCGGGGAGAGCGACGAGACCTCCAAGCTGTCACGCGAGCACGCCGTCGCCCGGGTGGCACCGGGCCTCGTCGGCATCGCGGGCGGCAAGTACACCACCTATCGGGTGATGGCCATGGACGCGGTGGACGAGGCGGCGCAGGACATTCCGGCCCGGGTCTCGCCGTCGATCACGGCGAAGGTGCCGCTGCTCGGCGCCGACGGCTATTTCGCGCTGGTCAACCAGACGGTGCAGCTGGCCGAGACCTACGGGGTGCACCCCTACCGGGTCAAGCATCTGCTGGATCGGTACGGCTCGCTCATCGCGGACGTCATGGCCTTCGCCGCGGACAAACCGGAACTCCTGCAACCCATTACGGACGCCCCGTCCTATCTGCAGGTGGAGGCGGTCTACGCGGCGGCGGCCGAGGGCGCTCTGCATCTCGATGACATCCTGGCCCGGCGGACCCGGATCTCGATCGAGTACCCGCATCGCGGCAGCAACTGCGCCGAGCAGGTGGCTCAGCTGGTCGCGCCCATTCTGGGCTGGGACGAGGAGGAGATCGACCGGGAGGTCGGGACCTATCGGGCGCGGGTCGACGCTGAGATCCATTCGCAGACGCAGCCGGACGACGCCTCCGCCGACGCCTTGCGCATCGCAGCCCCGGAGCCCCGCGCGGAGATCCTGGAACCGGTGCCGTCCGAGGGCTGAGCTGCGCGACCGGGCCGTCTCTCCGATCACTCCTCGCCGGCGGGGGCCTCGACGCGCATCGCCCAATCGACCAGTGAGCGCAGATAGCGCAGCACCAGCTCGTCCGGGTACTCGACCGGATCGACGAGGTGCAGCCGGGCCAATTCCTCCATGGCGGCCAACAGGATCCGCTCCGTCGGACCGTTCGGATCCACGGTGGTCCCGAGATAGCGGGACAGATGCCGCGCGCCGATCGCGCGGGCGTAGGCGCGGCGAAGTGCGAGCCGCTCGCGCAACTCGGGCGGCCCGCCGTCGAACGGGCTGAGGACGATGCGCCAGCTCGTCGGCGCGGCGTGCAGGTAGGCGAGGATGCCGCGGCCGACCCGGTCCACGTCACCGTGCTCCCAGTCGACGCTGCGCACACCGGCGAACGCGATGGCCGACTCGCGATCCAGCAGCGCCGACGTCAGCCCGGACAGGTCGGTGAACTGCTGATACACCAGCGCGCGGGCGACCCGCGCCTCGCGAGCCACCCGATCGATGCTCACCGCGCCGAAGCCCTCGGTGGCCACGATGTCGCGCGCCACGTCCAGCAGCTGGGTACGGCGGTCGGCGGCGGACATCCGGCGCCTCGGCCGCGCGGCCTCGGTGGTCGCGCGCTCGGCCGTGGAGCGATCCGTGGTCACGCAGACGAAGGTAGCTCGAGCAGGAGCTCGACCGCCCGCGCGGCGCTGGGCACCGCGCTTTCCATCGTCGCCAACCGGTCGATGGCGGTCCAGTCGCCGGCGAGTACCAAGCCGGGGACCGAGGTCCGCTGGCGCCAGCCGATCCCACAGCGCCTCATGTGCTTCGGCGGGCACGCCGACCCGGTCGAACCATTGCTCGGTGGTGATGTCGGGCAGGTCGGCGGGTGGTTCAGGCCCTGCGGGCCGAGCCGGACGGTGGTGCGATCGCCGCGCGCACGCGCTCCAGCGGATTCGCGTCGGGATGCGCGCCGAACAGCGTGCGCAGCGCGTCGACCACCTTGCCTGCCTCCGCCGGGCAGACCGCCGAGGCGAGCCCGGCCAGGCCGCCGCCGATCACCACGTATCGCCGTGGGTCGCTCATGGTGCCCGCGGATCAGCCCGCCGGGGCGGGCTGGCAGTGCGGACAGAAGAAGATGCCGCGTTCCCGCTGCACCACGCGGTCGTAATCCGGTGCGGTGTCGCCGAGCAGGTCGGCGACCAGCGGTGTGCCGCAGCGCTGGCACGGCCGGTGCGTGCGGCCGTAGGCCAGCGGCCGTCGCGGGGGCCGCTCGACCGCTTCGGTCAGGATGCGGTGTGCCTCGTTGACCATCGCCAGCAGATCGGGGACGTCCCCCACCCTGGTGGCGGGGTGCACGCGGCGCAGGAAACAGACCTCGCTGCGGAAGACGTTGCCGATGCCGGCCAGATTGCGCTGGTCGAGCAGGGCGACGCCGATGGGTTGATCCGGATACCGTTCCAGTCGCCGGACGGCTTCGGCCGCATCCCATTCGGGCCCGAGCAGGTCCGGTCCGAGATGGTCGACGACGCGGTGCTCGTCGCGCACTCGGACCACCTCGACGGTGCCCAGCGAGAAGCCGACGGCTTCGACCTCCGCGGTGCTCAACACGACTCGTGCGGCCACACGAGGTCTGGTCCAGCGCTGTCCGCAGTGGAACACGCGCCAGCTGCCCTCCATCTTCAAGTGCGTGTGCACGCTCACGGTGGGTGTGCGGATGAAAAGGTGCTTCCCGTAGCTGCCGACGCTTTCGACCACTTGCCCGCGCAGATCGACCGTGGCGTATCGCGGCACCCGGAAATCGCTGCGCGTCAGTTCCTTTCCCGCCAAAGCGGCGCGAAGCCTTTTGGCGGCCAGGAAGACGGTGTCACCCTCAGGCATGCGACCCCGTTGTGCTGACGGGGCCACCCAAGGGGCCGAATGCGCTTCGGCTCGCTTTCACCCAGGTCCCACTGTTCACGGGCGGCTCCGGAGGCGGAGTCCGCGCGGGGTGGCGGAGAAGCCCGCTTCGATGAGGAAACCGGCGAAGGTGTTGCCGTGCACGGTGTCTCCGTTCACGCGGTCGATGACCAGCGAGTCCACCCGGCGGCGCCGGACCAGGTCGGCGAGCGCTCCGGCGGCGGCCCGGCGGGCATCCGGGTCCTCGGTGAACGTGAGCAGGGTCTTGCCGCCTCGCTCGAGATACAGAACCAGTTCGCCGTCGACCAGCACGACCAGCGCTCCGGCCTTGCGGCCAGGGCGGTGGCCGCCCTCGACGTCGCTCTTCGGCCAGGCCAGCGCGGCGCCGTACGGGTTCGCGGGATCGGACGCGGCCAGCGCCAGCACCGTGCCGGTCGGCTGCCTGGACTCGGGACGAGCGCGTTCGGCGTCGAAGGAGCGCAACCGGTCCACCACGTCGGTGGTGGAGAACTGGGCGCCGCCGAGCGAGTCGACGAAATAGCCGCGACGGCAACGGCCGCGGTCCTCGAACTCGGTGAGCACCCGATACATCAGCGCGAATCCGCCCGGCACGCCCTCGTTCTGCACCGAGCCCCTGGTCAGCACCCCGTACCGCTCCAGAAGCAGATCCGCGGTCGCGTGCGCGCGCACCGTGTTGTCCGAGACGCGCTCCGGCAGCAGCGACCATCGTCCGGCGACCGAGGGCGGACCGGAACGGGTGGGCATGCTCGGCCGGGGCAGGTAGGCCCGCCCCCGCGGCGCGCGCCGGGGCGTGCGATGGGCCGTGGTGGTGCGGGTGGTGCCGGACAGCAGCGCCCGCACGGGCGCGAACGTGTCACCGGAAACCAGTCCTGCCCAAACCAGTTCCCACAGTGCGGAGGCTACGGCGGCGTCGTCG
The DNA here is from genome assembly GCF_009829325.1 of Nocardia sp. CY41. Classification (GTDB taxonomy): domain Bacteria; phylum Actinomycetota; class Actinomycetes; order Mycobacteriales; family Mycobacteriaceae; genus Nocardia. The sequence goes on along the minus strand of NZ_VUOS01000005.1, from coordinate 26,622 downwards.
AGCAGGCCGGTGGCGTCGGAGAGTTGCCGGAAGAAATACGCGCCGCCGCCCTGCGGAACGGGTATCAACCGCTCCGCGGGAGCGCCGGAGCCGACAGGTTCCGCGTCGGCCGGTGAGCGGCGGCCGTTGTCCGGCCCGGACGCACTCGGTGCGGTGGATCGCCCGTCGGTGCCGCGTCCGTCGAACGCGCTGCCGGCGGGGGAGTCGGGCTCGTCCAACGGCACCGGAGCGCGCACGGCGTGGGCGGCAGCGGGCGGCGACCACGGCACGAAGGTCGCGCCCAGCGCGGTGAGCAAGCGCAGCTGAACGTCGGTGAGGTCGATCTCGTCCGGTGGGGCCAGAGTGAACGGCGCCTGCTCGGCCGGATGCAGAGCGATCCAGCCGTCCTTGGCGGTGATGGCGCCGTGCCCGGACCAGATCACCTCGCCGGTCGCCATGAGTTCGTCGAGCATGGCGGGGGTGTAGTCGGGCACCCGCGCGGGCAGGACGAGCGACTCCCAGGCGGAGGCGGGAATCGGCACACCCGCGAGCTGTTCCACGACGGCCGCCACACCGTCGACGCCGCGCAGCTCGCCGCTGCCGATGTGCTGCCAGGCCGGGAGGAAACGTCCGAGCGCGGCGGTCGAGACCGGTTCGACCTCGTGCCGGGCCGCAGCGAGCGACCGGCGGCGCAACCGGCGCAGCACCTGCGCGTCACACCATTCCGCCCCGCCCGCTCCGGGGGTGAATTCCCCTTCCACCACCCGTTTCTCGGCGCTCAGCCGAAGCAGGGCGGTCGCGGCCACCGCGGTGCCGAGCCCGAAACGGGCCGCCACCGCCTCCGTGGCGAACGGGCCGTGCGTGCGGGCGTAGCGGCCCACCAGATCGCCGAGCGGATCGGCCACCGGCTCGATGAACGCCGACGGCGTGCCGATCGGCAGCGGAACCCCGAGCGCGTCGCGCAACCGGGCCGCGTCCTCCACCGCGACCCACCAGCTGCGGCCCGCGAACGACACCTCCAGCGCCCGCCGTGCGGCCGCCAGGCTCTCGAACCAGGCGGTGGGGTCATCGTCGCAGCGCTCGGCGGCTTCGGCGGCGGTGAGCGGCCCGAGCAGGCGCAGCAGATCCGCCAAGCCCTCGGCGTCCCGCGCGTGCCGCTCCGGGGTGAGCCGCTGCAGCTCCCGCTCGGTCTGCTCCATGACCGCGGCGTCGAGCAGTTCGCGCAGTTCGACTCGGCCGAGCAGTTCGGCCAGCAGCCCGGAATCGAGCGACAGCGCGGCCGCGCGCCGCTCGGCCAGCGGGCTGTCGCCGTCGTACATGAATTGCCCGATGTAGTCGAACAGCAAAGCGTTGGCGAACGGTGACGGCGTCGCTGTCTCCACCTCGACCAGCCGGATCTGACGCCGCCCCACCCGGCCGAGCAGGTCGCGCAGCGACGGCAGGTCGTAGACGTCGCGCAGGCACTCGCGCACCGTCTCCAGCAGGATCGGGAACTCGGGGAATTTGCGCGCCACGTCGAGCAACTGGGCCGAGCGCTGCCGCTGCTGCCACAGCGGGGCTCGCTTGCCCGGGTCGCGGCGCGGCAGCAGCAACGCACGCGCCGCGCATTCGCGGAACCGGGAGGCGAACAGCGCCGAGCCGCCCACCTGCTCGGTGACGATGTCGTCGATCTCGTCGGACTCGAAGACGAACAGCTCGGCGCCGGGCGGATCGTCGGTGGTGTCGGGCAGCCGCACGACGATGCCGTCGTCGGAGGCGTTCGGCGCGGCGTCGACGCCGAACCGTTCCCGCAACCGTGCGCCGACGGCCAGCGCCCAAGGGGCGTGCACGGGGAGACCGAAGGGGGAGTGCAGTACCAGACGCCAGTCGCCGAGCTCGTCGCGGAACCGCTCCACCACCAAGGTGCGGTCGGTGGGCAGATGCCCGGTCGCGGTGCGCTGTTCGTCCAGCAGCGTGAGCAGATTGGCGGTCGCGTTGTCGTCGAGACCGGCGGATCGCATGATCTCCGCGACGTGGCCCGCCATCGGAACGCCGGACGCGCCGAGCTCGCGCCCGGCCGGCTCGGCGCCGTCGTGTCGCGCTCGCCGCTTCGACGCGGCAGGCGGTGCGCTGCCGGCCCGCCGTGCCGTCTTCCCGGTGCTCGCGGCCGATCCGGTGGCACGGTCCTGCGCGACAGCGCGCACGAACTCGCCGAGCGCCGCGCCGAGTTCGGCGGGCCGTCCGAGCCCGTCGCCGTGCCAGAACGGCAAACGCCCAGGCTGCCCGAACGCGGGCGTCACCAGCACCCGATCGAAGGTGATCTCCTCGATCCGCCAGCTCGTCGCCCCGAGCGCGAACACGTCGCCGACGCGTGACTCGTAGACCATCTCCTCGTCGAGCTCCCCTACCCGAGACGCCTTCTCGCCGACCATGTACACCGCGAACATGCCGCGATCGGGTATCGCTCCGCCCGAGGTCACGGCCAGCCGTTGCGCGCCGGGCCGACCGGTGAGCGTGCCCGCGTCGCGATCCCACACCAGCCTGGGACGCAACTCGGCGAACTCGTCGGACGGATACCGCCCGGAGAGCAGGTCGAGTACCGACTCGTAGGCCGAGCGCGGCAGCGACGCGTAACTGCCGGTGCCGCGTACGATCTCGAACCATTCGTCGACATCGATCGGGTCCAGCGCGCACGCGGCGACGGTCTGCTGCGCGAGGATGTCCAGCGGGTGCGCCGGAATCTGGATCGCTTCTATCTGCCCGGCGGTCATCCGCTGCGACGCCACCGCGCAGTGGATGACATCGGTGCGGTGCTTCGGGAAGATCACACCGCGCGAGATCTCCCCGACCTGATGCCCGGCCCGCCCGATCCGCTGCAATCCGCTGGCCACCGAGGGCGGCGCCTCCACCTGGACCACCAGGTCGACCGCGCCCATGTCGATGCCCAGTTCCAGGCTGCTGGTCGCGACGACGCAGCGCAGCCGCCCGCTCTTGAGATCGTCCTCGATCAGCGCCCGCTGCTCCTTGCTGACCGAGCCGTGGTGCGCGCGCGCCAGCAGGGGCCCGGCGCCGTGGTTCACCTCGGTGGACGGGCCGAGCTGGGCGGGCGGCACGTGCTCGGTTTCCACCGGCTCGCCGAGCCGCGCCGCGTAGGCCTCGTTGAGCCGGGCGGTGAGCCGCTCGGCCAGCCTGCGGGAGTTCGCGAACACGATCGAGGACCGGTGCTGTAGCACCAGGTCGACGATGGCCTCGTCCACGTGCGGCCAGATCGAGCCCGGCTGGTCGGAATCGCCCGGCTCGGTCATGTCCGCGACCGGCACCCGCACCGACAGGTCGAATGTCTTCGGCGCGGGCGGCGCGACCAGGGTGATCGGCGCGTTGCCGACCAGGAACCGCCCGACCTCCTCCGGTGGCCGCACGGTCGCCGACAGCCCGATGCGCTGGGCGGGCCGATCGGTCAGCAGATCGAGCCGGGCCAGGGACAGCGCCAGATGCGCACCGCGCTTGGAACCGGCGATCGCGTGCACCTCGTCCACGATCACCGTGCCCACGTCCCGCAGTGTTTCCCTGGCGGCCGAGGTCAGCATCAGGAACAGCGACTCCGGCGTGGTGATCAGGATGTCCGGCGGGGTGCGCAGCATGGACCGCCGGTCGGACGCGCTGGTGTCGCCGGAACGAACTCCCACGGTGATCTCCGGCGGCTCGAGGCCCAGGCGCTTGGCGGTCTGCGTGACGCCGACCAGCGGGGCCCGCAGGTTGCGTTCCACGTCCACCGCGAGCGCCTTGAGCGGGGACACGTACAGCACCGCGGTGCCCGCGCGCTTGGGCCGCTGCTCCCGTGCGGCGAGCTGGTCTATCGCCCAGAGGAACGCCGAGAGCGTCTTCCCGGAGCCGGTAGGCGCGACGACCAACGTGTGCTCGCCCGCCGCGATGGCCTTCCAGGCCCCCAGCTGAGCGGAGGTCGGCGCGGGGAACGCGCCGTCGAACCACTCTTGGGTCGCGCGGGAGAACTGGGCCATGGATTCAGTGTGCACCGGCCCACCGACAAGCACGCCCGTACCGTTTCGCGAGCGAAGCGGCAGCAATCGCCGACGCCTGGCCGTACGCTTCCACAGGTGCAAAAAGTGCTCAGACTCGACCTGGTCAGCCATGGGATGACCGAGGCGATGCGGAAGGCACGCTTCCCGGTGGACGAATCGCTCACCGAGGCGGGCAGGCGGGCGGTGGCCGAGTGCGGGCCGCTCACCGCCGCGCGGGTGCTCACCGGGCCGGAACGCCGGACGGTGGAGACCGCGGCGTTGCTGGGTCTGCCGGGCGAGGAGGACAACCGGTTGCGTGACCTGGACGCGGGCGCTTGGCGCGGTGGTGAACTGATGTCGGTGCCGCAGGACGAGCTGTATGCCTGGCTCACCGACCCGGCGTTCCGCGGGCACGGCGGCGAGTCCGTGCTGGATGTGATCGAACGGACCAGGCTGTGGATGGCCGAGGTGGCCGCGCAGTCGGTGTCCACGATCGCGGTCACCCACCCGGCGGTGGTCAGGGCGGCGTTGCTGGTGACGCTGGACGCACCGCCGAAATCGTTCTGGCGCATCGACATTCCGCCCGGCAGCATCACCCGGCTGCACTATCGCGGCGAATGGACGCTGCACTTCACGGCCTGATACCGCCCGGTGCGCCGTTCGCGCGAGGACGTGGCATCCGCGCCGCACTGCGCTAGTGTCTGAGACTATGGGTAACAACAATGGGTCGCAACGGCGCGGCCTGGCCATCGGGTGTGGTGGCACCGTGGGGGCGGCGTGGATCGTCGCCGCGCTCGCCGCCGCCCGGGACGTGCTGAACTGGGATCCACGCGAGGCGGACGTGCTGATCGGCACCTCGGCGGGCGCGGAGACGGTCACGATGCTCGGCAGCGGTGTTTCGGTGGAAGACCTGGTCGCCATGCAGCGCGGCACGGCGACCGACCCCGTGCTGCGCGAGCACCGCGTGGCCGAGCCCGGCCGGTTTCCGCCGTTGCCGCGCCCGCGACTCGGCTCGCCCCGGCTGCCGCTGCGCCGCCAGGAGCCGGGCCAGGCGCTGCTGGCCGCGGGCAGCGGACTGCTGCCGGTCGGCGGCGGCGACGCGGGGTGGCTGGGACGGCTCGCCGAACGGCTGAACCCCGGCCGCGCGTGGGTGCCGCATCCGGCGACCAGGCTGGTGGCGATGGATTACGTGACCGGTGAGCGGGTGGCATTCGGTTCCCCCGGTGCTCCCGCCGCGACCATCGGCGAGGCGCTGCGGGCGTCCTGGGCGATTCCCGGCTGGTTCCCGCCGGTCACCATCGCGGGCCGTCGCTTCGTCGACGGCGGCGCGGGCTCGACCGCGTCGGTGGACCTGCTCGCCGCCGAAAAGCTCGACGAGGTCCTCGTGCTCGCGCCGATGGCCTCCGCGGCCCGGATTCCGGCCACCGGCCCCGGGCACCTGCTGGAACGGCAGCTGCGCAACCGGATGAGCGACAAGCTTCGCGCCGAGATCGCCCGCTTGCGCGCGGCGGGCACCAAAGTGCTCTTCGTGGGCGCGTCCGCCGAGGACCTCGCCGTGATGGGACCCAACTTCATGGACGGCCGCCGCCGTCCGGCCACCTTCGAACACAGCCTGCGCAGCACCCGCCGCGCCCTCGAGCGAGGAGCATTCGCATGAACATCTTCGGCTCCGGTTACCCCGCGATCGACCTGCGCGAGGCGACCGTCCTGATCACGGGAGGCGCGCGGGGCATCGGCCGGGCCACCGCGGAATCGTTCGCCGCGAAGGGATCCCGCGTCGTGCTCGCGGACGTGGACAAAGCCGCCGTCGACGCGACCGCCGCCTCGATCGGGGCGAGCGCGTTCGAGCTCGATGTGCGTTCGCGTGGACAATGGGACGCGGTCGTCGCTGCGGTCGGCGAGATCGACGTGCTGGTCAACAACGCCGGTGTCATGCCGGCGGGAGCGTTCCTGGACCAACCGGACGTGGTGGGTCAGGCGACGATGGACATCAACGTCTGGGGTCTCGTGCACGGCATGCGCGCCGCCGCGCCGGGCATGATCGAACGCGGTCGCGGGCACATCGTCAATGTCGCCTCCCTGGCGGGCAAGGTCCCGATTCCCGGGCTGGCCGTGTACAACGCCAGCAAGTTCGCGGCGGTCGGCCTCTCGGCGGCGACCCGGCTGGAATTCGCCGGGCAGGGCGTCAGCGTCAGTTGCGTGCTGCCGTCGGCCGTGCGGACCCGGCTCTCCTCGGGACTTGCCTTGGGCCACGGCATGCCGACCGTCGACCCGGAGGACGTCGCCGCCGCGATCCTGCGCACCTGCGCGACTCGCAAAGCCGAGGTGGCGGTGCCGACTTACCTCGGACCGCTGGACATCGCGCTGGCGGCCGCGCCGGAACGCGCGGTGCGCCTGATCCGCGGCTTGTTCGACGGGGATCGAGCGTTGCGCCCGGCCGACGAGAAGACGCGGGCACAGTACGAGCAAGAGGTGCGGTCCATCAGCTGATCGAACGAAAATGGCCCGGGAGAGAGTCTCCCGGGCCGTTCTCGTCGGATTTCAGCAGCTGGTCGGTGCGGGTTCGCCGCGGAACCTGGCCTCAACGTAATTCCACGCGTCGGCGAATCCGGCGGCCGCCGCGGTCATGTGCTCGGAGATGTCGACGGTGTGGAACTGCACCGGCGCACCCGCCTTGCAGTATCGGGCAGCCACCTCGGCGACGGGCGGATAGAAGGTGAGCTCGTCGTAGCGGCCCTGCCAGATGTAGGTCGGCACCGTCGGCACGCCGTCGAAGTACCGCAGGCTGTTCTCCCGCAGGACGGCGTGTGCCTCGGGGCTGTCCATCAGGCTCTTGGACGCCGCCATCTGCTCGGCGCTGCGGAAGGCGCCGTGGAAGAGCAGGAACCGGCGGCAGGCGTCATGCGTGAATTCCCGAAACCACAAACCGTTCTCGTTGAGTTGATCGGAGATCGGCAACCGGTCCGGGTACTCTCGCTCGAGTCCCATGGCGGCGGCGAAGGCGAGGCCGAATCCGGGGTGCGGCTCGAAGCCGAGCGACATCGCCATCTGCTCGAGGTCGGCCGGGATGCCACCGGCCACGGCGGCGGTCAGCTTCAGATCCGGCGCGTAGGTGGGTTGCAGCGCGGCGGCCCAGGAGGTGGCCATGCCGCCGCCGGAGTAGCCCGCGAGGGCGACGGGGGAGGACGACAGACCGAGTTCGGCGACCTTGCGTACGGCTTTCACGCTGTCGAGGGTGATCATGCCGGCCAGGCGCGCGGCGCCGTAAGCGGAGGTCGGCCCCAGGTAATCCGGCAGCGAGATCGCCCATCCGCGTCCGATCGGCAGCATCGCGCCGACCGCGTCCTGCAGTTCGCCGTTGAACAGCGAGCGCGACGGATTGCACTGGGTGCCGAGGGAATTGATCAGTGCCTGGTAGGAGACCAGCGGCGGGTTCTTCACCCCGGCGGGCAGCAGGACCGTCGTGATGGCCATGACGGGTTCGTCCTGTGAATTGGTGGAGCGGAACGCCACCTGCCAGCCCTCGGTCCCGACATACATACCGGTGTCGATCCGGCGGGCTCGCACGACGTCGCCCGGAGCGAGCGCCCCTAGATCGGGCGGGGCCGTGTAGAAGGGATCGGGATCGGGAGTGGGATACAGGGGCTGAGCCGTCGCTGGCAGGCCGAGCAGGCCGAGCGAGACGATGCTCACCAGCAAGATCGCGATCCGGAACGGAACTCTGGACACGGGTTTCCTTCGAAAGTCAGCCGTCACCGACCCACCGCCCCGCGGGCACGCCGCGGTGTCGGTGTTCCGGACGGACCGGCACTACACGGAAAACCGCAGCGAACGTTCGCTGCGGGACGGAGCAGAAGGAACCGCCGCCGGAAAGATCCTGAGTCGATCATGGCGGACTGCCGCACCTCCTTCGACTCCGGGACCGCCGGTAGCCGCGAAGGCGGCACCATCCGCTGCGAAGATAACGCTCCGCCTATCGCAGCGTCGCACCGGAACAGGCGAACCGGACATGTCACAAAGCCCGCGGCCCGCCATTCGACAAGATCACTAAAGGAGGTGGCCTGCCCGGTCGCGCACCGAATCGTTCGCGGGTCGCGTGGCTCATGCGGAGCTGAGCACCGGCCGAGCGCCCAGCGGGCGAAGCAGGTCGACCACGACCACGCCGTACTCGCGCTTCTGCTCGGGATTCGCGCCCTGGCACGGCGGCATACCGCGATGCAGGCCACGGATCAGTCGCACGCTCACCAGGTCGGCAGATTCTTCCACGCGCGCGGTGAATCCGATACTCGGACAGCCGACCGGGCCGGGGATGTGGATCGCGAGTTTGTTCGTCCCGTCTTCGGTGTCGTACTCCGAGAAGGGCATGGTCGAACTGGGTTCCAGATCCGCGGCATGCGGGAGGACGACCATCGTTCCGCCCGCGTAAGTGCGGGGACCCGGGTCTGCCCGCGTGCCCGCCGCGGCTTCCGCGGTGCGCTCCGGCGTGGAGGGGGCAGCCGGGTCCGCCTGCTGCCCGCACGCGGTCAGCGACCCGAACGCGATGGCGGCGAGGAGCGCCGCACCCCTCCTGAGCATTGACACCTTTCCACCTTCACACAGGCGGGCGCGGGTGCCGCGGAGGAAACGCGGTGTGGCACCCGCTCGGCCCGCCGACGCGGCGACGCTGTGCTGTGCGCGTCATCACATCGACCTCGCACTGTGCTTAGGTTGTGCCCACCAACACTGCGAAGAATTGGGCACATTGCTCAATATGAAGAGTCAAGCTTGTGCGTTCAGATCTTCACAGACACCATATCGGCAAGAAGTGCTCAACGATGCGAGGCGCCGGACCGGCGCCGAGCGGACGGGTGGATCCGATGACCGAGCTCGCCGACCGCGATCTGATCGCAGCTCCCTACGACCTTGCCGACCGTTACCGCGTCGGCTCGGGGACGGTGGTCCTCACCGGCGTCCAGGCGATCGCGCGCCAGCTGGTCGAGCAGCATGTGCGTGATCTGCGCGCGGGCCTGCGGGTGGGCACGTTCGTCTCCGGGTATCAGGGCAGTCCGCTCGGCGGCGTCGACAAGATGCTGGCCGGCATGCCGGAGGTCCTGGCCGAGCACGACATCTCGTTCGTCCCGGGGTTGAACGAGGAACTGGCCGCGACCTCCGTGTGGGGCAGTCAGGCGGATCTGCCCGCGGGCACGGCGACCCACGACGGCGTCGTCGGCGTCTGGTACGGCAAGGGCCCCGGCCTGGACCGCGCGACCGACGCGCTGCGGCACGCCAACATGTACGGCGCGAATCCGCGGGGCGGCGTCCTGTTGCTGGTCGGCGACGATCCGGCGGCCAAGTCCTCCACCGTGCCCGCGGTGAGTGAGCGCTCGCTGGCGGCGATGAACATTCCCGTGCTGTTCCCGCGCAACGCCCGCGAGATCATCACCATGGGCCTGCACGGGGTGGCGCTGTCACGCGCCTCGGGCTGCCTCGTGGCGCTGAAGATCGTCGCCGATGTCGCCGACGGCGCCTGGACCGTCGAGGGTTCGGTGGGTGACATCGATATCGTCGTGCCCGAAATCGACTGGGCCGGAGCCCGCTTCCGTTACCGGCAGCGTCCGATGGCCGCGCCGGCCGACAGCCTGCTCGCCGAGGCGGATCTCTACGGTCCCCGCTGGGAGCTGGTGCGCGCCTACAGCACACGCAACGAGCTGGATGTGATCGAGGTCCACCCGGCTCGCGCCACGATCGGCATCGCCGCCACCGGGACCACCTTCGACGCGGTCCGCCAAGCTCTGCTCGACCTCGGCGCGGACGACGAGGCGTTGCACGCCGCGGGAATCCGGCTGTTGCGGATCGGCATGCCGTATCCGCTCGCACCCGACCGGGTCCGGGAGTTCGCCGCCGGGCTCACCCGGCTGATCGTCGTCGAGGACAAGACGGCATTCGTCGAGACCCAGGTCCGTGAGATCCTGTACGGCGTTCCGGGTGGGCCCGAGATCCTCGGCAAGCGCGACCATGCGGGCCGCCCGCTGTTCGGCGCCGACGGCGAACTCACCTCCGGGCGTATCGCCGCACCGCTACGCCGCGTACTCGACGGCCACCTCGAAATGAATCGTCCACTGCCGCAGCCGCTGTCGCTGTCCGTGCTGCCCGCCAAGCGCGCGGCCTACTTCTGCAGCGGTTGTCCGCACAACCGTTCCACCGCCGTCCCGGAAGGATCGCTGGCGGGCGGCGGCATCGGCTGTCACACCTTGGTGACCATGTCCGGCCGGGCCGACAGCAAGGTCACCGGGCTGACCCAGATGGGCGGCGAAGGCGCCCAGTGGATCGGTCAAGCGCCGTTCACCGACGTGCCGCATCTGTTCCAGAACATCGGCGACGGAACGTATTTCCACTCCGGCCAGCTGGCTGTGCAGGCGTGCGTCGCCGCGGGCGTGAACATCACGTTCAAGCTGCTGCACAACGACGTGGTCGCGATGACCGGCGCGCAGCACGCCGAGGGCGCGCTCACGGTGCCGATGCTCACCCACAAACTCGCCGTCGAGGGCGTCCGGCGGATCATCGTCTGCGCCGACGAGCCGGGGCGATACCGCAAGCGCGATCTCGCTCCCGGCACGCTGCTGTGGCACCGGGACCGTCTCGACGAAGCGCAGCGCGCGTTGCGCGAGGTCCCCGGCGTCACGGTGCTGATCTACGACCAGCACTGTGCGGCCGACGCGCGGCGGCAGCGTAAGCGGGGCGCCCTGCCGGTGCGCCGCACCCGGGTGGTCGTCAACGAGGCGGTGTGCGAAGGCTGCGGCGATTGCGGTGTGCAGAGCAACTGCCTGTCGGTGCAGCCGGTGGACACCGAGTTCGGGCGCAAGACCCGCATCGATCAGACCTCCTGCAACACCGATTACAGCTGCCTGAACGGAGATTGCCCCTCGTTCGTCACCGTGGAGCTGCCCGATCCGGCGAAGCGGAAGCCGCGCGGGACGAACCGGCGGCAGCAGCCGCCGCGGCTGCCGGACCTCGTGCACGAACCACCGACGACCACGCAGAACGTCTTCCTCGCCGGCATCGGCGGCACCGGCATCGTGACCGTGAACCAGGTGCTGGCCACCGCCGCGCTGCGAGCCGGATACGAGGTGGCGAGCCTGGACCAGATCGGCATGAGCCAGAAGGCCGGCCCCGTGGTCTCGCACCTGCGTTTCGCCGCGGGCGCGCTGGAGCCCGCCAACCGCCTGGCCCCCGCATCGGCCGACTGCGTCCTGGCCTTCGACCTGCTGGCCGCCACCGACACCAAGAACTTGGCCTACGGGTCCGCCACAACGACCGTGTCGGTCGCCTCCACCAGCAAGACGCCGACCGGCGACATGGTCTACGACAAATCGGTGGCCTATCCCGACGAGGCGGTGCTGCTGGAGCGGTTGGGGCAGGTGTCGCGCTCGGTACGGGCCTTCGACGCCCTGGCCGCCGCGGAAGTCCTCTTCGGCAACACTGCCGCCGCGAACTTTCTGCTGGTCGGAGCTGCTTACCAGACCGGAGGCCTGCGGTTGCCCGGCACCGCGATCGAAGAGGCCATCGGGATCAACGGAGTCGCGGTGGAGGCGAATCTGGCGGCCTTCCGGTGGGGGCGGGTCGCGATCGCGCGACCGGAGGAGTTCGCCGCCGCGACCACGCGCCGCGCACCCGGACGTGCCCCGGTGGCGGTGCCCGCGGACCTTTTCGAGGGGCTCACCGCCACGGGAGAGGTACGGCGGCTGGTCGAGCTGCGTGCGGTCGAACTGATCGGTTTCCAGAGCGTGGCGGTGGCCCGCGATTATGTCGCCGCGGTACAACGTATCTGGGATGCCGAGCGGCGGGTGACCGACCGGACCGAGTTCAGCGAGCAGGTGGCGCGCGGCCTGTACAAGTTCACGGCATACAAAGACGAGTACGAGGTGGCGCGCCGGTTGACCGATCCGGCGTTCCTGGCCGAGGTCGCCGCGCAGGTACCCGAGGGGGCGAACCTCACCTATCGGCTGCACCCGCCGGTCCTACGCGCGATGGGCCGGAAAAAGAAGATCGGGATGCGGCCGGGCAGCCACTTCGCCCTCCGCGTGCTCGCCAGAGGTAAACGTCTGCGCGGCACCGCATTCGACCCCTTCGGATACGCCCACGTGCGACGGGTGGAACGCGAACTGCTGGCGCACTACACCGCGATGGTGGCGGACCTGGCGTCGGTGTTGGATCCGGCGGGCTACGACCGCGCGGTGCAGGCCGCGGCACTGGCCGACGTGGTGCGCGGGTACGAAGACATCAAGCTCGCCAATGTCGCGCTCTACCGCGAACGCCTGCGGGAGCTCGGTATCGAGCCGCCGCGCGGCTAGCGGCGCACTGCCCGACCGACCACCGTTCGCCCAGGCTCCCAGGAATTCCGGCGGATCTGTGCGTTCGTCTGACAGGTGGCACAGCTCGGCCCCTCCGCGCTGGGTGCGGAGTCCGCGCAGAAGGCGGCTGCTCGGCCGCAGAACGCGGCGACGGACGTCCTCCGATCATCGGCCGAAGATCTCGCTGCCGCGGCCACGGGTGGCGGTCGGCGCCCGGCGCTGCCGAGGTCGGCGCGGGCCCGGCGGCCAGGGCCTCGGTGTGCCGCCTCACCCCGCGTAACCGGTCACCTTGCCGATCCACGCGATGAAATCCTCCGGGTCTTCGTTGCTGCCGTGCCCGGCGTCCCAGTACATCGCGGTGTCGACCTCGTCGCCCAGATTCTCCAAGCTCGCGGCGAGATTGCCGACGATCGTCAGTGCCGTATCGGTGTCCTTGGTGCCTACGCGGATCCACCAATGCTTCGCCCGGACGGCATTGCGCTGTCGCAGGAAGAACATAGGGTTCATCATGCTGATCTTCTCGGGCAGGTCGCTGTCGAGTTGTGCGCCCGGGTCGCCGGTCGCTCGCCGCAGGCTGAACAGGGTGAAGTGCCTGGCCTTGACGGTTCCCCCGCCGAACTCGTTGTTCTCGGGCGCCGACAGGTCGAAAGCGTCGAAGGCGGGCACGCCCTTCTGCCGCACGCCGACGTGCGAGAGGTAATCCGGCCAGGTGAATTCCGCGCGATCGCCCGCCCACGTGATCCAGCTGTTGGCCGCCAGGTAGCTGGAGCGGTCGGCGTCCGGCAGCTCGGTCAAGTACGCGGTCGCGGCCGGTTCGAGGTAGGTCCGCACCAGATAATTGCCGTAATTGCCGGCCGTGAGGGGGCCGAATCCGTTCCGGCCCTGCAGGGCCAGCGACGCCTGATAGTCGGTGAACGCCGTGCTCAGCTCCCGCGAGGCGGCGGCGTCGAGTGCGCCGGAGCGCAACGGGTTGGCGCCCCAATTCCACTCGTAGGCCATGTCCGCGTGTTCGAGATCGGTGACAGGGCAATAGGGAGCGGCAGCGAAGACGGCATCGCTCGCGTCCGCCGCGCCGAGTTCGGCGAGATATCGGTCGTACATCCGGCTGTCTCCGGACACCGCCAGCAAGGCGGACAGCGCGCCGCCCGCGCTCACTCCCGTGGCCACGATCCGGTCGGTGTCTCCGGGCACGCGGCCCGCGTTGTGCCGCAGATAGCGCACCGCGGCTTTCAGATCCACGATGGCCGCGGGCGCCACGCCGAAATATGTGCCGTCCGGCGCGACCAGGTCGCGACCGCGCGCACCGGGTTCCACGACGACATAGCCCGCCGTCAGTGCGAGGTCCCGGTTCCTCGCCCGATCCCCGCCGTCGTCCGGTGGGCGGCTCGTCGCCGACGACAGATATCCCCCGACGGAGTTGCTGAAAACGATCGGAGCCTTGCCCGCGTCGACGGCTGCTCCGTCGATTTCGGTGGGCACGCTGACGTTCAGGCTCTGGTATGCCTTGTCCACCGGCTTCGCCACATAGACGACGTTCTCGTAGCAGCGGTAGGTCACCTTTCTGTCGCGCTCGAAGGTGGCGACGGTCTTCGTCTTCGTCGTGAAGGCGCCGGGATCGAAAGCCAATTCGTCCACCGCCCGCGCGCTGCCGTCCAGCACATCGCAGCCCGCGGTGAACATCGGCACGGCGACCGCCGCCGCACACCCCTTGAGCATCGCTCTGCGCTGCACAGCTCTCTCCTTCGCGTACGGGGCAAACCGTTGCGGCCGCGGCGGGGCACGGCCGCGACAGAACGGTTGCGCGAAAACGAATCGGCTGGTCATCGGGTCGCCGAGATCGAAGGATAGCGGTAGCGGACCGCATGCTCGCGCACTTGCGCGGCCGCGCCCGACCCGTCCGCCGAAAGGCGGGGCATCGGGCGCAGCCTGCCCCGGTTGGTCACCGACCGCCAGGCGGTGTCCTGGTCGGCGGTCCGCCTCGCTCGCCGAGCCCGTGCACCCGCTGGGCTCGGCGCAGCACGATACAGCGATCAGCCGACTTTCACCGGGACGACAGCGGCATCGGCGAATCGAGCACGGCCGATGGTCAGGGTGACCAAGGCGACATTGCCTGCCGTGGAAATCAACGGTCCGGCGATCGAAACGAATTCGAACCCGCTCACCATGAGCACGCCGAGGAGGCCGAGACCGTTCGCGAAGGCATTCGCGGCAAAGGTTTGCCAGGTTTCCTCACGGGGTTTGGACCACACATGCCGGAGCGTGGGGATGGTGGCGATGAGATTGGCGCAGACGGCGAACAGCGCACCGAATGCCTTTTCCTGCACGCCGACCGTCACCAGGACACAAGCGATCGATGTGAGCAGACAGGCCCAATCGATATTGTCTTCCGGTCGCAGGCTGCTGCCGCGAGTCATGCCGACGGCGATGACCGCCGCGTTCATGGCCGCCGCCGCGGCGTTGATGCCCGCGGCGAGATAGCCGCCCTCGAGGTACGCCACGATCGCGAACACAGTGTTCGCGGTGCACCAAGCCGCCCACGACGCGACGCGCGGCCGGGTGTCCCCTTCCAATATCCCCGCCAGATACGCGATGACACCGAACAGGGAGATACCGATGCTGAGACACGCCAGAGCCGAGCTCACATTCCAGAAATCACTCACGCGGAACATTCCTCACAGATTGTTGTCGTTGCACGCAGAGATGGCCGACGTCGGCGATCGAATCATTACGAACACGCCGAAGGGGACAAGCCGGGTGCGGTGACGAAACCGAGAGGTTGCCTGCGGGATAACACTTCGGGATGAATAGTCCGGGTGACTCGGAAGTATCGTGACACGACAACTTCGGCGTCACCAATCCACGGCGGCGACGTAACCGTCTTTTAACCCCCGATTTGCAGAAGGTAGCGGCGGCGGAGCTGGAGAGAATTATTCTGACGAAGATTCTACTGTGAGCTACGGGACAAGCCTGCGGCGAATTGCATGAAAGGAACTCGCCCGTCGCGATAGGCGACACACCTGTGTTCGGGAACGGTTGTCACCGACGGCGCACGACGAGTCTGCCTGCGTCGAGCCGAAGTCGACGGCTCCGCTCGCCTGCACTCCGCCCCCGGCTCGATCCGGCGGCCCGAGTGTTCTCAGCGCCGATCGGCCGGAACCACACCTGCGGGGGCGACGCGCTGTGCACGCCGAGGCTACGACCCGAGGAAAGCGAACGGCCCGGAGTGTTGTACTCCGGGCCGTTCATAGTAGCGGGGACAGGATTTGAACCTGCGACCTCTGGGTTATGAGCCCAGCGAGCTACCGAGCTGCTCCACCCCGCGTCGGTATGCACAACACTACACAGGTGGGCGCGAAGTACCGAATCGTGCAGGTGAGAGTGCATATGGCGGGAGAATCTCCCCTCTCGGACAATCTGTTGCGCGCGAGTGGAACCGAACGCGTCGCCGCCGCGTCCAATCCTGTGACAAGAAGTATCCGGGGCGGATTCCGAGACGAGGAGTCGAGTTGATGGTGAGTGTGTCGGCGGTGGCACCACCCGGGGTGGGGAGAGCCCTTCCACGGATCCGAGCGATGCTGATGATCGGTATGGTCTGCTGCGGCGCGCTGTCGGTCGCGGCGTGTGGCGGCGGGTCGGGGGCGAAGGACGCGGCTCATCCGAGTCCGGTGCCGCTGCCCGAGCCGACGTCCAACAGCCAAGCCGTGGCCAGTCAGAACCTCGGCCATCTGTGGCCTTTGACGGTCGACAACGGCACGATCGAATGCCGGGCGGGCGAACTCGCGGTATTCGTCGCTCCGGACGGGAAGTCGTACGCGCTCAACGACAAAGCGGAACAGTCGGGACTGGCGAGCATCGAACCCCTGCGCGCGAACGGCGCCGGGGGCGACAAGATCAGTCTCGGTGCCCTGCGCAGCCGCACGCTACAGCTGTGCAAGTTCACCGGTTAGGGACGACTGGTGTCGTTGTTCGGATGATCTTGCCGCCACCGGAACCGGCGGCTCAGCCGAATTCGATGCCCTGGGCGAGGGGGAGTTCGGTGGAGTAGTTGACGGTGTTGGTGGCTCGGCGCATGTAGGCCTTCCAGGAATCGGAGCCGGATTCGCGTCCGCCGCCGGTTTGCTTCTCGCCGCCGAAGGCGCCGCCGATCTCGGCGCCGGAGGTGCCGATGTTGACGTTGGCGATACCGCAGTCGGATCCGTCGGCGGCGAGGAATCGTTCGGCCTCGCGCTGGTCGGTGGTGAAGATCGAGGAGGAAAGACCTTGCGGCACTTCGTTGTGCAGGATGATCGCGCGATCGAAGTCGTCGTAGGTGAGCACGTAGAGGATCGGCGCGAAGGTCTCTTCCCGCACCACCGCGGTCTGGGCCGGCATCCGCACGAGGGCGGGCCGCACGTAGTAGGCGTCGTCGCCGAATCCGTCGACTCGCTCACCGCCGCAGACCAGTTCGCCGCCGTCGCTGACCGCCTTGTCCAGCGCCGCACGCATCGCGGTGTGCGCCTTGCCGTCGATCAGCGGCCCGACCAGCACCCCGTCGTCGAACGGATTGCCGACGCGCAGCTGCCGGTATGCCCGCTCGAGCCGGTCCAGCAGCGGGCCGGCCACGTCGCGGTGCACGATCAGCCGCCGCAGCGTGGTGCACCGCTGACCGGCCGTGCCCGCCGCCGCGAACACGATGGCCCGCGCCGCGAGGTCGAGGTCGGCGGACGCGGTGACGATCGCGCCGTTGTTGCCACCCAGTTCCAGCAGGCAGCGCCCGAGCCGCTCGGCCACCCGCGGCGCCACCAGTCGGCCCATCCGCAC
The DNA here is from genome assembly GCF_009829325.1 of Nocardia sp. CY41. Lineage (GTDB taxonomy): Bacteria > Actinomycetota > Actinomycetes > Mycobacteriales > Mycobacteriaceae > Nocardia. The sequence goes on along the minus strand of NZ_VUOS01000005.1, from coordinate 9,515 downwards.
CGAGCCGGTCGCGCTCACCAGCGGCACTCGCTCGTCGTCGACGAGGCGGGCGCCTACGTCGCTCGCGCCGAGGATCAGTTGATGGATCTCCGGATCGGCTCCTGCCTCGGCGGCCGCACGCCGCAGCAGCGTGTGGCAGGCGACGGCCGTCAGCGGCGTGGTCTCCGACGGCTTCCACACCACGGTGTCGCCGCAGACCAGCGCGATCGCCGTGTTCCACGCCCAGACCGCGACCGGGAAGTTGAACGCCGAGATGACCCCGACCACGCCGAGCGGATGCCAGGTCTCCATCAACCGGTGGCCCGGACGCTCGGAGGGCATGGTGTAGCCGTACAGCTGCCGGGACAGACCGACGGCGAATTCGCAGATGTCGATCATCTCCTGCACTTCACCCGCGGCTTCGGCGGGGATCTTGCCCGCCTCCAGCGTCACCAGCTCGGCCAGGTCGCTCTTGTGCTCGGTGAGCAGCTGCCCCAGCCTGCGCACCGCCCCGGCCCGGACAGGAGCCGGCACACCGCGCCAGGCGTGGAAGGCGGCCGCGGCCCGGCCGATCGCGGCGTCGACCTCCGGCAGCGAGGTCGACCGCAGGGTGGCCAGCTGACCGCCGGTGATCGGCGTGCGCGCGGACAGGTCGCCGGATTCGACAGGCGGCGCGCCGAATCGGCGCAGTACCGCCTCGGCGCGGGCAGCGAGTTGCCGGGTGGCCCGGTCGTCGAGTACCTCGGTCATGTGTTGTTCCGCCGTACCTTTCGGCCGCGTCGCGGCGTGTCTGTCCCACATAGCGGGAGGAGGGAGGTCAGGTTTCGGACACGAGGCGGGCTGCCTGAGTTAGCCTTCGCTGATGGCGGATACACCGGCAAGACCCGTACTCGATGACATCGATCGCCTGCTGATTCGTGAACTGATGGCCGATGGACGGGCCACCCTGTCGAACCTGGCCGAGAAGGCGAGTCTGTCGGTGTCCGCGGTGCAGTCCCGGGTCCGCCGATTGGAGGCGCGCGGCGTGATCCGCGGGTACACCGCGCACGTGGATCCCGAAGCGCTCGGTCAACTGCTGTCGGCATTCGTCGCGATCACTCCTCTCGACCCGTCGCAACCCGATGACGCGCCCGCCGTGCTGCAGCACATCCCCGGCATCGAGGCGTGCCACTCGGTAGCCGGCGAGGAGAGCTACATCCTGCTGGTGCGGGTGGCGTCCCCGCGGCACCTCGAGCAGTTGCTCCAGGAGATCAGAGCCACCGCCAACGTGCGTACCCGGAGCACCATCATCTTGCAGACATTCTATGACAGGTAGCGATTGTGTGTAATTAATACGCTTTGTTGTAGAGGTTCCGTAAATTTTTACGTACCCTCAGGGCGTGACCATCGAACTGGAACGCACCCGCCCGGCGGTCACCCCCGCCGCCCGGGTCCATGAGATCTTGTCGGCGAGCATCCTGGCCGACGGCTTCGACCTGGTTCTCGACCTCAACCGCTCCCGTGGCTGCCGCCTCGTCGACGAACGCGACGGCAGCTCCTACCTCGATATGTTCGGCTTCTTCGCCTCCAACGCGCTGGGCATGAACCATCCCGCCCTCGCCGAGGACGCGCCGTTCCGGGCCGAACTCGTCTCCGCGGCACTGAACAAGCCGAGCAACTCCGATATCTACACCGTCGAGATGGCCCGTTTCGTCGAGACGTTCGTCCGGGTGCTCGGCGATCCGCGGCTACCGCATCTGTTCTTCATCGACGGCGGCGCCCTCGCGGTGGAGAACGCCCTCAAGATCGCGTTCGACTGGAAGAGCAGGCACAACGAATCCCACGGCCGCCCACCGGAACTAGGTGCCAAGGTGCTGCACCTGACCGGCGCCTTCCACGGCCGCACCGGTTACACCATGTCGCTCACCAACACCGATCCGGTGAAGACCGCGCGTTTCCCGAAGTTCGACTGGCCCCGGATCAAATCGCCCTACGTCACCGACGCGTTCGACGTCGAGGATGCGGAGGCCTGCGCGCTTGCCCAGGCACGCCGTGCGTTCGAGGAAAACCCGCACGACATAGCGTGTTTCATCGCCGAGCCGATCCAGGGCGAGGGCGGTGACCGGCATCTGCGTCCGCAGTTCCTGCAGGCCGCGCAACGACTGTGTCACGAGCACGACGCGCTGTTCGTGCTGGACGAAGTGCAGACCGGGGTCGGCATGACCGGAACTGCCTGGGCCTACCAGCAACTCGGCTTGGCGCCGGACGTCGTCGCGTTCGGCAAGCGGACCCAGGTGTGCGGCGTCATGGCGGGCGGTCGCGTGGACGAGGTGCCCGACAACGTGTTCGCGGTCAGCTCCCGGCTCAACTCGACGTGGGGCGGCAACCTCGCCGACATGGTGCGCAGCCGGCGCATCCTGGAGGTGCTCGAGCGCGACGAGCTGATCGAACGGTCCCGTCCGCTCGGCGCGCACCTGCTCGAACGGCTCGGCGCGCTCGCCGCCCGGCACGCCGACGTCAGCGAGCCGCGCGGACGCGGCTTGATGTGCGCGATCACGCTGTCGTCGTCCCGGCTGCGCGACGAGGTGCTCACCGCGCTGCGCGAGCGGGAGCGCGTACTGATTCTCGGCACCGGCGAGCGGGGCATCCGGTTCCGTCCGCCGCTGACGGTCACCGGCGCCGAATTGGACGAGGCCGTCGACGCGCTGGATCGCGTCCTGGCCGGCATCGAATAGCGCGACGGGAGGAGATCCGGGCATTCCGGTGTCCCGCGGCGCGGGTTACGCCGGAATCCCCGATTCACCTCCTAGGCTTCGCACCCATGTCCTCTTGTGGTCACCGCGCTCCGACTAGGTGCAACGCGTGAACCGACAGCGGATCTACCGGCGCCGCGCCCTCCACCTCGTCGCTGCGCTGACGCTCTCGGCCGTGGCCGGTTGCGCGGCCGGTGACGCGGGCACGGTGGGCACCGAGCACAGCTCGGCCGTCCCGGCCACCGTGGCCGCCGCTCCCAGCGCCGACCCGCTCCCGCCGCACATGACCGATCCGCTGCCGGGGATGCCGCTGCCCCTCTCGCCGACCGACGTGTACGCGGCGAATCGAGTACTCAGCCCGGCGGTGGCCGACCACCGCCCGCTGGTCTACGTGCCCAACAGTCAGTCGAACACGGTCTCGGTGATCGATCCGGACGCATTCCGGGTGATCGACACCTTTCCGGCCGGCGGCTCGGAACCGCAGCATGTCGTGCCGTCCTATGACATGCAGACGCTCTACGTCACCAACGACCTGCCGCTGGGCGGAGGCAGCCTGCTGCCGATCGATCCGAGGACGGGCAAGCCGGGCGCACCCTTCCCCGTGCGCGATCCCTACAACATGTACTACACGCCGGACGGCCGGTACGCGCTCGTCGTCGCGGAGGCGGACAAGTCGCTGGACTTCTACGATCCACGGACCTGGCAGAAGATGCACGCCATGGCGGTGCCGGATTGCGCGGGGGTCGATCACATGGACTTCACCGCCGACGGCAGGCTCGCGCTGGCGTCGTGCGAATTCGTCGGCCGGATGCTGGTTTTCGACGTGGCCGAGCGCAAAGTCGTCAAGACGGTCGACCTGCCCGGCGGCCGCTCGGGCAAGCCCCAGGACGTGAAGCTGTCCCCGGACGGGCACACCTTCTTCGTCGCCGACATGACCGCCGACGGCGTCTACCTCGTCGACGCGCACACCTTCGACCTCATCGGGTTCGTGCCGACCGGCAAGGGGACCCACGGGCTCTACGTCACCCGCGATTCCGCGCAACTGCTCATCACCAACCGGCACGAAGGCAGCATCTCGGTATGGGATTTCGCGGCGAAGGGGCTGGTGCGCAAGTGGTTCGTGCCCGGGGGCGGCAGTCCCGACATGGGCAACATCTCCGCGGACGGGCGCGTTTTCTGGGCGTCGGGCCGCCATCACGGCGAGGTGTACGCCATCGACATCGTCGATTGGACTCTGTTGGCACGCATTCCCGTCGGTAAAGGACCGCACGGACTCACCATCTGGCCGCAGCCCGGCCGCTACTCCACCGGGCACACCGGCGTGATGCGCTGACCCCTCCCGCTCCGCAAGCGCGTCGACCGGCTACACCGGGTCAGGACGTGACCGGGCGCAGCCCCAACCCGCCTTCGACGAAGCGGTGCACCGACGTGAGCCCGGCCGCCAAGGCAGCCTCGTAGCCCGGACGCGCCCAGCCGCTCACCTGCGCGGTGCCGTCGCCCGCCGGGGTCACACCGATCTCCGCGACCAGTTCCGCCGTCGTCGGCTCGCAGACCGCCCAGGAGAAATGCGTCTCCTCCGCCCAGCCCGCACTGCGCCGGGTCACGTAGTCCGGTTCGGTGATCCCGCCCGCGGCCAGGGCGGGGCGGTCGTCGACGCGGTCGTCGGCGCGCAGGGCGCGCAGATACCAGGCGCCCGCGTTGATCTCGATCGGCTCCATCAGCATGCGGCCGTTCCGCCGCGCCGGCCGCTGACCGCGACCGGGGCGCCTGTCCCTCCGCCGAATTCCGCGACGCCGAGTGGCCTCGCTGGGACATGATCGGATGACCGCGGCGTCGCCTTTGCGCGTTTCGCGGTAACGATGCGGATTTCGGGTAGCTCGATCATGACCAAGAGGCTAGCGGGAGGTTGTATCGACATGGGCGAGCTGTGGTTCGGCCACTACCGCCTCGATCGGCTGCTGGGCAGCGGCGGCATGGGCGAGGTGTGGCTCGCGCACGACACCACCGCCGACCGGGCCGTCGCATTGAAGGTGCTGTCCGCCGTGTACGCGTCGGACACGACGTTCCGGCAACGCTTCACCAGGGAGGCGCGGCTGGCCGCCCAGGTGCGCGGGCCGCACTTGGTGCCGATCCACTCGTTCGGCGAGCTCGACGGCCGCCTGTACATCGACATGGAATTCATCGAAGGTTGCGATGTCGCCGCGCTGCTGCGGCGCGAGGGTCGGCTCGACCCCGCACGCGCGATCGAGATCGTCACCCAGACGGCCACCGCCCTCGATCTCGCGCACCGGGCCGGCTTGGTGCACCGCGACGTGAAGCCGTCCAACATCATGGTCACGCCCGGTGGCACCGCCTACCTGATCGACTTCGGCACCGCGCACCGCAGCGACCAGCCCGCGATCACCCGCACCGGCAACGTCGTGGGCACGCTGGCCTACATGGCGCCGGAGCGGTTCGAGGGGGCGGCGGTTCCGCGGTCGGATCAATATTCGCTGGCCTGCGTGCTGTTCGAGTGCCTCACCGGGCGCAGACCGTTCGACGACGGCGACCCGCCGCACCTGCTGCGCGCGCACCTGATGCAGACACCGCCGCCCGCCTCCGCGCTGAATCCGGCCCTACCGCCGGAAATGGACGCGGTGATCGCGCGCGGCATGGCGAAAGATCCGGATCGCCGCTGGTCCAGCGCGGGGGAACTGGCATCGGCCGGGTACGCGGCGCTGACCGGCCGGGACGCGACGACGGTGGAACTCTCGTCTTCGATGCCGATCGTCGTGCTGCCGCCGCCGCGCGGGGTGGTCCGGGCCCCTGTCACGCCCGTGGCGCGAACGTCGCTCGGGCCCCGGCTGGCTGTGCTGGCGTTCGGAGTGCTCGTCGCGGCGATCGCCGGAGCGCTATGGTTCGGACGGCCGGACACCGCCGACGCGGGACCGGCCACCGCTCCCGTTCCGGCCCCGGAACACGGACTCACGACGCCGTCCGCGCTGCCGCCGCGTCTCCCGTCCGCGCAGACTCCGGTCCCGATCTCGGCGCCCATCGTGGTCCTGCCCGGCGCGGGTCTGCCGTGCGATCCGGCGGTCGACGTGCACAGCGTCACCGTGGACGGGCTCGAGCTGACCTGCGCACCGTCGGCAGGCCGGTCGAGCTGGCTTCCGGTGTCGCCGGCTTCCGGCGGTGTCGGCGCGGAACCCGCCGACGACTCGATCGGATCAGGCCGGCCGGGCTCGGACGACAAACCCGGCCGGGGCAAACCCGAGCACGCCAACCAAGGCCACGGCAAGGACAAGCCCAAGCCCGGCAAGTAGGCGAATCGTCGCGGGACTGTCGTCCAGCACACAGTGGTGCCCGGCCCAGCGTGCGGTTACGCTCCGAAAGAGGCCTGCTCCGGCATCGATACGGTGAGCTGCTGCTTTCCGTTGTCCGCGCCGCGGGCGACGGCCGGGTCGACCAGATGTCAACGGTGACTGGAGGTTCGCGATGGGGGAGGTGCGATTCGGGGGCTACCAGCTGGAGCGGCTGCTCGGCCAGGGCGGCATGGGGCAGGTCTGGCTGGCGTACGACATGGTGGCGGCGCGCCGGGTGGCGTTGAAACTCCTGCCCGCGGAGCTGGCGGCCGCGGGGGGATCTCGCAAACGATTCGAGCGCGAAGCCGAGGCGGTGGCGCAGTTGCGCGACCCGCACGTTCCGCGGATCCACCGGTTCGGCGAGATCGACGGCAGGCTCTACATCGACATGCAATTCGTCGAGGGCACCGATCTGGCGCGCAAGCTGCTGGCCGAGGGCCCGATGCCGCCCGAGGATGCGGTCGGCGTCGTCGGTCACGTCGCCGCCGCGCTCGATGTGGCGCATCGGGCCGGGCTGGTGCACCGCGACGTCAAACCGTCGAACATCGTCGTCCACCCCAGCGGCTTCACCTACCTGATCGACTTCGGCATCGCGCACGGTCTCGGTCAGACGGCCGTGACCACCACCGGTATGGCGATCGGCACGCTCGCGTACATGGCGCCGGAGCGGTTCACCGGCAAGGTGGACGGCCGCGCCGACATCTATTCACTGGCCTGCGTGCTCTATGAATGCCTCACCGGCTCCCGCCTCTACGGTGACACCGACCCGGCGCAGCAGATGCACGCCCACCTGACGGCGCCGCCCCCACGCGCCGGTTCGGTGTGCGCCGCCGTCCCCGCCGCGTTGGACGTCGTCATTGCCCGCGGTTTGGCCAAGGAACCGGGTGAAAGGTTCGCCACCGCAGGCGAGTTCGCCGCAGCCGCGCGAGCGGCGATCGGCGTTACCGCTCCGGATCCCCGCGTCGTGACGCCGTCGGCCGTAGCGGACCACCCGGCGACGAAGCCGTTGACCGGAGTTGCTTCGGCGGTCCGTAACAGCGATCCGGCGGCACGGGAGAAGCCGCCACCGCAAGCGGAGGGCGCTGTCGGAGAAGATGATTCGCAACCCGCGGGCTCGGACCAAGCTCCGCGGCGCACGCCTGCTCCGACGAAGGTCCTGCCGAATCCGGGTCCGACCCCCACGCTGGTCGCGACCCGGCTCGATTGGCCCTCGGCCGCACCACAACCGGATTCCGCACAAGGTGCGTACGGCCCTCAGCCGGGCTCGGCGGGACCCGGATATGCCGGTCCGCAGCCGCCGCCCGGCACTGCTTATCCCATTCCGGGACAGTCGTATCCATCGCGTCGGCGGTGGTACCTGTACGGATCGTATACCGCTGGAGCCGCACCGCAGCCCGGTTGGCAGGAACGTCTGCGCGCTCTGCAGGCGCGTGTGCCGGCTCCGAAGCCGGGTCCGGTCGTGCCGCAGCCGTATCGCGCACCGGCGCGGAAGGTCTTCCCGGCGATTCAGCGTCCGGCTTCTCCGCCGGTCCAGCACCGGCGGCCGGGCGTCCCCGTCCCGCACCGGCGGCCCCGCCGTCGCCGGAGTCTGCTGTCGAAGATGATCGGCGCGCTGATCGTGGTGTTCCTCGCGCCGTTCGCGTTCGCGGCGGGTTGCGTCGCCTTGCTCGCGGCGGGAACCAGGACCGGAGACTCCGGCGCTCACGCACCCACGTCGCCGCCCTCGGCGGTGGCGGTGGAGCAACCCGGACCGCCCGGCGACGATCCGGCCGCCGTGGCGCCGGCGGGCAGTCCGGTCCGCGACGGCAAATTCGAATTCGTCGTGACGGAGGTCGACTCGGGCGTGCCCCGAATCGGATTGCAGAACGCCGCGGGCTCGTTCCTGATCGTCACCCTGGCCGTTCGCAACATCTCCGACGAGACGAAGTGGTTCCTGCCGATGGGCCAGCGCGTCCTGGACGCGCAGAACACGCCCTTCGACCACAACGCCACCGCCACCATGTGGCAGAACACCCAACAGCGCCTCGGTTACTCCTTCGAGCTGCGCCCCGGGCAGTCCGCCACTACCCAACTCGTGTTCGACCTGCCGCATTCGGTGACACCCGACCAGCTGGAACTGCACGATTTCGTGCTCTCCGGCGGCGTGCGAGTCCACATCGCCTGAACGACCACACAGCGTCCCGCACCCGCCGCCCGTGCTCCGGCGCCCCTGTCGCTACCCGCGCCGCGCGGGTCGTCGGTGCCAGGCCGAGATGCCCTGTTCTGGCAGCCCGGCCCTTTGCAGCGTCGATCACCGCCGTTCGAGCCGATCCATGGTCGGCCACCGATCCGGATGGTTATCGCGCTCCGGCCGAAGCGGAAAGCGGGCCGGAGTCGGTCAGGCGGCGGGAAGGACGGCGGAGAGCGCGGCGAGCGCGGCTCGGCGGCCGATCTGGAGGCCCGCGGCCAGCAGCGTGGTGTCGCGGGTGGCGCTGTCGATGTCGGGAGCGCCGAGGGGCGGGTGGATCTGCAGGACCGAGTCGCCCAGTTCGGCGAGCGCGCGGTCTTCGATATCCTGCTGGCGCGGGCGTTCCAGCCAGGCTCGGTACGCGCCGGGAGCCACGGCGCGCATATAACCGCCACCGACGAGCTGGTGCAGACGCGACGCGGGCGGGCGTCTTTCGTCCACCCGCCGGGTGCGCAGGACCAAGGCGAGGGTCGCGCCCGCACGGACCGCCGTGCGGATCGGCACGGTTTCGGAGAGACCGCCGTCGAAGAAAGCCGAGCCGCCCAGCGTGACCGGCGGCCCGGCCAGAATGGGCAGGCCCGCCGACGCACGCAACGCACGCATGAGCGTCTGCTTGTCGGTGATGTGCGGATACAGGTCGACCGCCTGCCCGGTGCGGATATCGGTGGCGATCGGATGGAACGTCGTGGTGTTGGCCAGGATCGCCGCGAAATCCATCGGTTCGATGCCGTCGTACACCTGGTGCACGAGATAGCGCAGGTCGAACGCCGGACGTCCGCGCAGCAGCCGGGCCGGGTCGATGGCACGGCGCATGATCGCCGGATCGGTCCAGGACCGCATGCCGGGAATGGCGCGACCGCACAGCAGCCAGGCGCCGTTGATGGCACCCGCCGACGTGCCGTACACGGCGTCGAATACTCCGGCGAGTCCCAGTTCCTCCAGTGCGGACACCATGCCGCTCGAGTACACGCCCCGACTGCCGCCCCCCTCGATCACCAGCACAAGGCGGTGGCCGTCGGCACGGCCGGAGGTGGCACGCCGTGCGCGAATCACCTCCGCGACGGGGGAGAGGCTTGTCGAGCTGGTCACCGGATCACGATACGACACCCCGGGGGCGGATCGGGTCCAGCGGCATGACGGCGGAGGGACCGCAGCGTGAACAAAGGAGCGGGCGCGGACCTCCAGGTCCGCGACCGCTCCAGTATACGGCAACAAAATGATCTCAGCCAGCAACGA
>NZ_VUOS01000004.1 GCF_009829325.1 Nocardia sp. CY41 | reverse complement strand
GGTCTCCTGGGTATTGCGGGGGTGGCCCCCGTGGTTACCAAAGCTGGCGGGGCGCCCCCCCCCGGCCCCCCCCCCGCTCCTGTATCCGGCTACTACTTGATCTCCGCCAGCACCGTGCCCTGCGTGATGGCCGCGCCTGCCTCGACGGACAGGCCGGTGACCACACCCGCCTTGTGCGCGTTGACCGGGTTCTCCATCTTCATGGCCTCGAGGACCACGATCAGATCGCCCGCCTCGACCGACTGGCCCTCTTCCACGGCGACCTTGACGACGGTGCCCTGCATCGGCGCGGTGACCGCGTCACCGGAGGCCGCGCCGCCGCCCGCGCCGCCCCGCTTGCGCGGCTTGGGCTTCTTGCGGATCACACCGGCGCCGTTGCCCGCCGCACCGGCCGCTCCCGCGCCGACGGTGAAGTTGCCCGGCAACGACACCTCGACCCGGCGGCCGCCGACCTCGACGACGACCTTCTGCCGCGGCTGCTCCTCGTCCTCCTCGGCCGGGGCGCCCGCGCCGGTGAACGGCTCGACGGTGTTGACCCACTCGGTCTCGATCCACTTGGTGTAGACGTCGAACTTCTCGCCGTCACCGATGAACGCCGGGTCCTCGACGATCGCCCGGTGGAACGGGATGACCGTGGCCAGGCCGTCGACCTCGAACTCGGCCAGCGCGCGCCGCGCCCGCTCCAGCGCCTGCGTGCGGTTCTCACCGGTGACGATCAGCTTGGCCAGCATCGAGTCGAACTGTCCGCCGATCACGCTGCCCTCCACCACGCCGGAGTCCACGCGCACACCGGGGCCCGACGGCTCCCGGTACACGGTGACCGGGCCGGGGGCGGGCAGGAAGCCGCGACCGGCGTCCTCGCCGTTGATGCGGAACTCGAAGGCGTGGCCGCGCGGGGTGGGGTCCTCGGTGATCTCCAGCTTCTCGCCGTTGGCGATGCGGAACTGCTGGCGCACCAGGTCGATGCCCGCGGTCTCCTCGGTGACCGGGTGTTCGACCTGCAGACGGGTGTTCACCTCGAGGAAGGAGACGGTCTCGCCCTGCACCAGGTACTCGACGGTGCCCGCGCCGTAGTAACCGGCTTCCTTGCAGATGGCCTTGGCCGAGGCGTGGATCTTCGCGCGCACTTCGTCGGACAGGAACGGCGCCGGGGCCTCCTCGACGAGCTTCTGGAAGCGCCGCTGCAGCGAGCAGTCACGGGTGCCCGCGACGATGACATTGCCGTGCTTGTCGGCGATGACCTGCGCCTCGACGTGGCGGGCCTTGTCCAGGTACTGCTCGACGAAGCACTCGCCGCGACCGAAGGCGGCGGTCGCCTCGCGGACGGCCGAGTCGTACAGCTCGGGGATCTCCTCGATGGAGTGCGCGACCTTCATGCCGCGGCCACCACCGCCGAAGGCGGCCTTGATGGCGACCGGAACGCCGTACTTCTTCGCGAACTCGACAACTTCGGTCGCGTCCTTGACCGGGTCCTTGGTGCCCGCGGCCATCGGCGCGTTCGCGCGCTCGGCGATGTGCCGGGCGGTGACCTTGTCACCCAGGTCGCGGATGGACTGCGGGGAGGGGCCGATCCAGATCAGCCCGGCGTCGATGACGGCCTGGGCGAAGTCGGCGTTCTCGGACAGGAAGCCGTAGCCGGGGTGGATGGCGTCGGCGCCGGACTTGGCCGCGGCGTCGAGGATCTTGTCGAACACCAGGTACGACTCTGCCGAGGTCTGCCCGCCCAGGGCGAAGGCCTCGTCGGCGAGCTTGACGAACGGAGCGTCGGCATCCGGCTCGGCGTAGACCGCGACGCTGCCGATACCGGCATCCTTGGCCGCCCGGATCACGCGCACGGCGATTTCGCCTCGGTTAGCTACGAGTACCTTTGTGATCCGCGCGCTGGCATGGCTGGGCACTGAGCCTCCTGTGTGCATTCTTCTGGTCGCTTCGCCGGGATGGGGTCGCTGCGCAGGCTCCGCTCCCATAGTCGACAAAATTACGTCTCGGGCGAGTGTAGGCAGTCTGCCAATAGACGCCGCACTCGGCTAGCCCTACTGATCAGTAGGTCCCGGATCACAACGTACGCGGTCTGTGTTTGGGACCGCGCCCTGCCCTACCTGCTCCTGGCGCGCCGCGAACCGCCTCGAGCGGGTACTTCACCGGGCTCGTCACCCCTGGCGATCGGCATCCGCACCGAGTTGCCCCACTCCGTCCAGGAGCCGTCGTAGTTGCGTACGCCGTCGCGTCCGAGCAGGTAGGTCAGGACGAACCAGGTGTGGCCGGATCGCGCGCCGACTCGACTGTAGACGATCACCTCGTCCTGGCCGGCCAACGCGCGGTAGACGTCGTCGAGTTCGGCGCGGGATCGGAAGCGCCCGTCCGGCGCGAGCGCCTCCGACCACGGGATGTTCGACGCGCTGGGAATGTGGCCGCCGCGCAGTGCGGCGTTCTCGGGATCGGCCGGTTCGCCCACGCGCGCGCCGGAGTACTCCTCGGCCGAGCGCACGTCGATCACCGGTTTGCCCAGGTGGGCGAGCACGTCTTCACGGAAGGCGCGGAAGGTGGCGTCGTTCCTGCGCACGGTGGGGTAGGCGCTGGGCACGGGGTAGTCGGGCTCGAATGTCGTGTCGCGTCCCTCGGAGATCCACGCCGCGCGCCCCCCGTCGAGCAGGCGCACGTCCTCGTGTCCGAACAGCGTGAACACCCACGCGGTGTGCGCCGCCTGCGTATTGCCGCGGTCCCCGTAGATCACAACCGTGTCGTCACGTTCTATCCCTTTGGCGCGCATCAGTTCGGTGAAGCGGGTTCCGTCGATATAGTCGCGCGTGACCGGATCGTTCAGATCGCTTCGCCAATCCAGCTTGGTGGCGCCCGGAACGTGCCCGATGTCGTAGAGCAGCGTGTCCTCGTTGGCCTCGATGATCTTGAGTCCGCGTGCGCCTATGTTTGCCGACAGCCACTCCGTGGTTACTAGTCGGTGAGGATATGCGTTGGAACCGAGTGAGGGATGAGGGTCCGGAGCGACGGGCACGGTGTTGGGTCCTTCACGCATGGGTGGACGGTGGTGGCAGCGGTTCGAGGCCTCACAGCGATCGTAGGTGTGAGGCGGCAGTGACTCTCGTTTCAGATCACAAATCGGATGAGGGCCGAATAAAGGGCACCTACATCCGATAAAGTCTCCCGGGAGGAGGGGTGAGCTATGTCCGATTCTTGGCCGCGGCGGCGACTGCTCGCGATCCTACGTGGCGCCAGCGAGCCTCTCGACGCCCAGGAACTGGCCAGAATCACCGGACAGCACGTCACCACGGTCCGGTTCCACCTCGATGTGCTCACCAGAGAGTCCCTCGTCCGGCAGTTCCAGCAGCCGCCCCGCGGGCGCGGGCGTCCGCGCATCGGATACAGCGCGGTGCAGCGATCGGTCGGCTACCAGGATCTGGCGCAGGTGCTCGCCGACCAGCTCGGCCCGGACTCGCGGCGCAGGTCGGAGGCCGCGGTCGCGGCCGGCCGCGCCTGGGGCGGCCGGCTCGACGTCGGCGACCACCGGGTGGAGTCGCTGGAGGACGCCAAGGACCTCACGATGACGTTGATGTCGGAACTGGGTTTCGCCCCGGAGCGCGACCCGTCGCCGGAGACCGAGGGCACGGCGCTGATCCGGCTGACGGCGTGCCCGTTGCGTGAACTCGCGCGGACGCACTCCGAAGTGGTCTGCGGCGTGCACCTCGGTCTGCTCGAGGAGCTGCTCGACCGGGGCGGCGCGCAGGGCTCGATCGACGTGCGGATGCATCCGTTCGTCGAGCCGGAGCTGTGCGTGGCCCGGCTGGAACTCATCGCGGCCAAGCGCGCCGAGGCCCAGCAGGCGGCGACGGTGCCCCCCGGTGGCGACGCCGAGGCGTTGACCGCCCCGTCAGGCCGTGTGGCCCCACAGTTGCGTAACGCCGATCCCAACATCGCCAAGCAGTCGGCGCAGCAGTGGTAGCCCGATCCCGATGACGCTGGACGGGTCGCCATCGATGCGATCGACGAACCAGCCGCCGAGCCCGTCGAGGGTGAACGCGCCCGCCACCTGGAGCGGCTCACCGGTCGCGATGTAGGCGTCCAGCTCGTCCGGCTCCGGTTTGGCGAAATGCACGGTGGTGCTGCTGCAGTCGACCGCCTCGGCGGAGATATGGCCATCCCGCATCCGCACCACGCAGTGACCGGTGACCAGGTCCGCGCTGCGTCCGGCCATGGCGCCCCATCGAGCGCGAGCCACCTCGGGTGTGTGCGGTTTGCCCTGCAGTTCGCCGTCCACGAGCAGCATCGAGTCGCAGGCCACCACAACGCAATCGGCGGCGAATTCCGGGATCGCGGCCGCCACGGCGGCGGCTTTGGCGCGTGCCAGCTCCACCACGACCACCTGGGGTGGCGTGCCCTCGGGGAGGGCGGCGGCGACCGCGTCCTCGTCCACGGCGGAGACCCGGACGATCGGGTCGATGCCCGCCGAGCGGAGAACCTCCCGGCGGGCCGGGGACGCGGAAGCCAGGATCAGCCGCGTCACCCGCGCAGGTGGGACAGCTGCGGGAAGGAGTAGGGGGAGAACGGCGAAGTGCCGCGGTGCATCAGCGTGGGATGGCCCCACAGGTCGGGGGGACCCGCGGGCCCGGCAGGCGCGGCGCTGTTCGCGGCCGCGGACAGCACGCACACCAGCGCGGCGAGTTCCTCATCGGTCGGCGAGCCCTTCACGACACGGAAGAACGGCTCCGGGGTGGCCTCGGTGGATTGCGCTGTCGCGGTCGAACCGGCGGACGCACCGGCCTCGTCAGCGATCGGGTCGACTGTGAGATCCAGCTCGACGGCGCTCAACACATCTTCTTCTGCCACGGTCGTCACAGTGCCAGGTCCTCTCTTCGCCCTTATCAGCGGAACTGATCAGGCTGTTCCCGTTTTCCGACAAGTTATTGATGAAGCAATCGTCCTCGGACACACTCATTGCTTCTCTGCAACAAGCCGGTACCCGCCAGAGTAAGTGTTACCGAGACCGATGCCACCCTTTGCGCGCGGCCTATCGAGGGTATCGCTCGATCACAGCGGGATGTTGCCGTGTTTCTTCGGCGGCAGGGTCACCATCTTGCGTTCGAGCAGCCGCAGCGCGGACACGATCTGGCCGCGGGTGTGCGACGGCGGAATGACCGCGTCCACATAGCCGCGCTCGGCGGCGACGTACGGGTTCACGAGCGTGTCCTCGTACTCGTTCTGGAGCTCGAGCCGCAGCGCATCGACGTCTCCGCCGTCCTTGGCGGCCTGCTGCAGTTGCTTGCGGTAGACGAATCCGACGGCGCCCGACGCGCCCATGACGGCGATCTGCGCGGTGGGCCACGCGAGGTTCACGTCGGCGCCCATGTGCTTGGAACCCATGACGTCATAGGCGCCGCCGTAGGCCTTGCGGGTGATGATGGTGATTTTGCCCACAGTGGCCTCGCCGTAGGCGTAGAGCAACTTGGCGCCGCGCCGGATGATGCCGTTGTATTCCTGGCCGGTGCCGGGCAGGAAGCCGGGCACGTCGACGAGGGTGATGATCGGGATGTTGAACGCGTCGCAGGTGCGTACGAAGCGCGCGGCCTTCTCCGAGGCGTCGATGTCCAGGCAGCCCGCGTACTGGGTGGGCTGGTTGGCCACGATGCCCACGCTGCGGCCGTCGATCCGGCCGAAGCCGACGATGATGTTCATCGCGCGCTCGGCCTGCACCTCGAGGAACTCGTCGTCGTCGAGCAGGCGACGGATCACCTCGTGCATGTCGTAGGGCTGGTTCGGCGAGTCCGGGATGATCGAATCCAGCTCGAGGTCCTCGTCGGTGAGCGAGTCCTCGATGGCGCCGTCGATCGGGTCGGTGGCCGGGAATCGCGGGGCCTCGGCGCGGTTGTTGCTCGGCAGGTAGGACAGCAGGTCCTTGACATAGTCCAAGGCGTCCTGCTCGCCAGAGGCGACGTAGTGCGCCACGCCGGACTTGGTCATGTGCGTGTGCGCGCCGCCCAAGTCCTCCATGGTGACGTCCTCGCCGGTGACCGTCTTGATGACATCCGGGCCGGTGACGAACATCTGGCTGGTGCCGTCGACCATCACGACGAAGTCGGTGAGCGCCGGGGAGTACACGTGACCGCCCGCGGCCGGGCCCATGATCAGCGAGATCTGCGGGATCACACCCGAGGCCTGGATGTTGCGGTGGAAGATCTCGCCGTAGAGACCGAGCGAGACCACGCCTTCCTGGATGCGGGCGCCCGCGCCCTCGTTGATGCCGATCAGCGGGCGGCCGGTCTTCAGGGCGAGGTCCATCACCTTGACGATCTTCTCGCCGTAGACCTCGCCGAGGCTGCCGCCGAACACCGTGACGTCCTGGCTGAAGATGCAGACGTCGCGGCCGTCGATGGTGCCGTAACCGGTCACCACGCCGTCACCGAGCGGCCGGTTGTTCTCCAGTCCGAAGTTGACGCTGCGGTGGCGGGCCAGTGCGTCGAGCTCGACGAAAGAGCCTTCGTCCAGCAGGGCGAGGATGCGCTCGCGGGCGGTCATCTTGCCCTTCGCGTGCACCTTGTCGACCGCGGCCTCACCCATCGGGTGCTTGGCCTCTTCCAGCCGATTCCGCAGGTCAGCCAGCTTCCCGGCGGTGGTGTGGATATCGGGGGAGCCCGCCGGACCTGATGCGGGCTGCTGCTGGACACTCGTCATGGCTTCGGAGTGTAACCAGTACCAGTGCTTCCTTCTAACCCAGACGGGGGCTACCGGTGAGTAAAAACCGCAGCTAGATCAATTTTCCCGGGCAAACTTCCTGGTCGGTAGCAGGGTCGGGAAGGCGAAAATGAGTATCGCCCGCCGACGGGGTCCGGATAGCCTGAGGGCGAATGATTTCCGGGCTCAGGGGGAGGAGCGCGTCATGTGGGAATGGGGTAGAACATTCGCCGAATACGCCGCCGCCGCGGCGTGGACGCGAACCGCCGAAACGGCGCCGAAGTACGGCGAACCGGAGTGCTGGGCCGAGACCGCCGAAGGCGAGCCGGAGGACGCCGACCGCATGGGCGCGGCGGCGCGCGACCCGATCCTCTCCGGCTACGACCTGGTCGGGTAGCGCCCGCACGGCGAGTAGCCTGCCGGTGTGCAGAGGCCACCGTTGGATGCAGAGCAGTTGCGGCGCAGTGCCGTCGACTCGCCCGAGCTGTCGTTCTTCTCACGGATCGATGTGGTCGAGTCGACCGGGTCCACGAACGCGGATCTGATCGCGCGAGCGGCGGATCCGGACGTCGACCGCGTGGTTCTGCTGGCGGAGACACAGGTGCAGGGCCGGGGCAGGCACGCGCGGCCCTGGGTCAGCCCGCCCCGGGCGCAACTGGCGATGTCGCTGCTGGTGCGGTTGCCGGGGATCGGGCCCGCCTCGCTGGCCTGGCTGGCTCTGCTGACCGGCGTCGCCGTGGTGGACGCGCTGCGGGCCACGGCGGGCGTGGCCGCGGAACTCAAATGGCCCAACGACGTGCTGATCGAGGGCCGCAAGGTGGCCGGCATCCTGGCCGAGGTCGCATCGAGCGGTGGCGCGCCCGCCGTAGTGATCGGGCTCGGGCTGAATGTGAGTCTCACCGAGGACGAACTGCCGGTGCCGCACGCCACGTCGCTGACCATCGCGGACGCGCGGGAGACCGATCGCACGGTGCTCGTGCGATCTCTGCTCGTCGAGTTCGTCCGTCGCTTCACCGCGTGGCGCGACGCGGACTGGGCGACCGACGAACTCGCCGCCGCCTACCGCGAGCGGTGCGCCACGATCGGCACCGAGGTCCGCGCCGAGCTACCCGGTGGCCGGACGCTGACCGGCGTCGCCGCGGGCGTCGACGACTACGGCCGCCTGCTCATCGGCGACCAGGCGGTTTCCGCGGGCGATGTCACGCATCTGCGCGCCCGGTACTGAGCCGGCGTGCTCGGCCGAGTCCGAGGTCTCAGACGGGCTCGGCCACGCCTCGCGCGGCCTCACGGGCCAGGGCCCGGTCGCGCTGCTCCTCGAACTTGATCACGTTCTTGCCGAGCTTCTCCACGAATTCGGCCAGTTCGTCGCGCGCCTGCTCGCCGCGCGGCCCGAAATCCGAGCGTTCGAAGACGTTCCACTGCTTGAGCACCGGATCGACGACCTCCTCCAGATGCTGGCGCAGGTCGTAGATGCCGTGCTTGGCCATCAGCACGCCGTAGCGGCGGAAGTTGGGCATCCCGGCGCCTGGCATCAGGAAATTCGTGATGATTCTGGTGATCGCGGGCATGGCCTGATCGGGCACCAGGTCCAGCGCGGCCCCGCACACCGAGCGATAGAAGATCATGTGCAGGTTCTCGTCGGCGGCGATGCGCTGGAGCAGGCGGTCGGCGACGGCGTCGTCGCACGCCTTGCCCGTATTGCGGTGCGAGACACGGGTGGCCAGCTCCTGGAAGGTGACATAGGCGACGCTCGCCAGGAACCCGCCCCACCCCTGCGGCGACTGGACGCCGGTGCTCATGTGGATCATCCGCGCCTCTTCCAAGGCGACCGGATCGACGGCCCGGGTGACGACCAGGTAGTCCCGCATGGCGATGCCGTGGCGGTTCTCCTCCGCGGTCCAGCGGTCGACCCAGGTGCCCCACGCGCCGTCCTCGGAGAAGTTCAGCGCGATCTCTCGATGGTAGGAGGGCAGGTTGTCCTCGGTGAGCAGGTTGGTGATCATGGCGACCCGGGCGACTTCGCTGAGGCGCGATTGCTCCGGCTCCCAGTCCACGCCGCCCAGGGCGGCGAAGTTGCGGCCTTGGCTCCACGGCACGTAATCGTGCGGATTCCAGTCTTTGGCCATGGCGAGGTGCCGGTGCACATTCTGCTCGGCGACGGGTTCGAGTTCGGTCAGGATCTGCAGCGGGGTCAGGTCTTTGGTCACGCGTTCCTCCACGGTCGGATCGGCGGTGATGGTGAGCCGGGCGTTGCGCGATACAGAGAGCCACTGCGCGGAATCGTCACACGCAGGCTGCCGATTGTGCAGCATGACGCGCTGCGGTGTCGGTCGTTCCGGGATCTTCACGCGGTAATGTTCCTGACATGGGTTATCCCGAGGATGTGCTGGCACCCGACGAACGGTTGCTGCTGCATCGCCACCCGCATTGGAAAATGCTCTTCTGGCCGATCGTGACACTCATCGTTGCCACGGCGCTCGCCGGTTTCACCGGGGGACTCGTTTCGCAGAAGGCCACCGGCACCACCGGTTCGGCGCTGCTCATCACAGTGCTCGTGGTGTATGCGGCGATTTTGCTATGGCGTTGTGTCGCACCGATTGTCAGCTGGAAATCGACCCATTTCATCGTCACCGACCGGCGGGTGCTGGTGCGGCAAGGCGTGCTCACCCACACCGGCATCGATATCCCGATGAGCCGGATCTCCAGTGTGCAGTTCCGGCACGGGCTGTTCGACCGGCTGCTCGGCACCGGCACGTTGATCATCGAGTCGTCCTCCTCGGAGCCGCTGGAGTACGACGACATCCCGTCGGTCCAGCAGGTGCACGCGCTGCTGTACCACCAGGTGTTCGAGGTCGAACGCCATCGCGACGGCTGGGACGAGCGCCGGGACGACCGTCCCAGCTACCGGTGAGCCCGTAACCTGGGCGTATGACCGCTGTACTGCTGGCCGAGGACGACGACGCCATCGCCGCCCCGCTGTCGCGCGCGCTCGGCCGCGAGGGCTACTCGGTCACCGTCGAGAGTTTCGGCCCCGCCGTGCTGCAGCGAGCCCTGGAAGGCGGCCACGACCTGCTCATTCTCGACCTCGGCCTGCCCGGCATGGACGGGCTGGAGGTGTGCCGCCAGGTGCGCGCCCGCGGGGCTGACCTGGCCGTGCTGATGCTGACCGCGCGCACCGACGAGGTGGATTTCGTGGTGGGGCTGGACGCGGGCGCCGACGACTACGTCGGCAAGCCGTTCCGGCTCGCCGAGCTGCTCGCCCGGGTGCGAGCGCTGTTGCGGCGCAGCGGGATCGGCGACGACACGGTGGAGGTGGGCGGCATCCGCCTGGAACCCGCCGCCCGGCGCGTGCTGGTCAACGGCGTCGAAATCGGTTTGGCCAACAAGGAATACGAGCTGCTCAAGGTGCTGATCGACCGAGCTGGTCAAGTGGTGCCGCGCGAGACCATCCTGCGCGAGGTCTGGGGCGACGCGGAGCTGCGCGGTTCCAAGACGCTGGACATGCACATGTCCTGGTTGCGCCGCAAGATCGGTGACGAGGGCCCCATGGCCGAACGGCGCATCGTCACCGTCCGCGGCGTCGGATTCCGGCTGAACACCGACTGACGTGCGCCGCCGGATCCTGCGTTCCATGCTCACCGTGCTGACCCTCACCACGGTGGTGCTCGGCGTGCCGCTCATCTATACGGCGTGGTTGTGGGTGGAGGACATCACGCGCAACGACCTGCAGAATCGGCTGGATCGGATCGCCACGGAGATCATCGCGCAGGAACGCGACGGCACGGTGTCCGGCGAGCTGGACATCCGCTCGGTCGCGCCGTTGGTGCCCGAGAACGGCAGGCTCACCATCGTTTACCCGTCGCAACAGGACAACGCCTCCCGGCGCGACGTCGGTGTGGCCGAGGTGCCCGACCCGCTGGTCGAGTCGCTGTCGATGGGCAAGTCCGCGTCGCTGCGCTTGGAGGTGCCCTCGGCGCCGATGCACGCCATGCAGCGCCAAGCCGTCGCGGTGGTCGCGCTGGCGGTGCTCGCCTCGCTCGGCGCGGCGGTGTCGGTCGCGGTGGTCACCGCCCGGCGGGTGGCCGATCCGCTGCGGGATGTCGCGGCGCGTGCGGCGCGGCTGGCGATGGGGGACTTCCGGGCCGATCCGCGCAGGCACGGCATCGCGGAGCTGGATCGCGTCTCCGACGTGCTCGACTCGGCGACCGTGGAGATCGCCGGACGACTCCAGCGCGAACACGCCCTGGTGGCGGACGTGTCGCATCAACTGCGCAGCAGGCTGACCGCCGTGCGGTTGCGGCTGGACGAGCTGTCCGCGCATCCCGACCCGGAGGTGGTGCACGAGGCAGAGGAGGCCATGGCCCAGGTCGACCGGCTCACCGACGCGATCGACGACCTGGTCCGGGCCTCCCGCGACGAGGACGCGGCCGATCGCGATCCGCTGCCCGTGATGGACGAGTTGCGCGGCGTGGTCGCCGAATGGACCCACCCGTTCACCGAGGCGGGCCGGACGCTGACGCTCACCGGCGACGAGTCGCTGCGCGCCCCGATCACGGGCTCGCGGCTGCGCGAGGCGGTGGCGGTGCTGGTGGACAACGCGCTGATGCACGGCGGCGGCACCTGCACGGTGTCGGTGCGTTCGGTGCGGCCGGGCGCCGATCGCGAGCCGCTGGTCTGTGTCGAGGTCGCCGACGAGGGGCACGGGGTGCGCGACGAGCTGGCCCCGCACATCTTCGACCGGGGCTTCTCCGCGGGCGGTTCCACCGGCGTCGGGCTCGCGCTGGCGCGGGCGCTGGTCGAAGCGGACGGAGGGCGACTGGAATTGCAGCGGCGCAGGCCGGCGCTGTTCGCGGTGTTCCTCGGGTCCTCGAAGGCCCGCCCGGCCAACACCGTGGCGCCAGAGCCGCGGTGACTCAGCCGCGGCCGAGTTCCTCTTCCACGAGATCCACGAATTCCGCTTCGAGTTCGCTCATTTCATCTGGGAAGACCCAGCGGCGCATCGCCCAGAAACGGAAGGCCATCTGCAGCAGATTGCCGATGATGAAGGCGCTGATGAAGTCGGCGATGTTCTCGACGGTGAAGCTCACATTGGGCTGACGCAGGTCGAAGACATAGCTGGAAATCCACAGCGGCGTGAACGCCAGCACGACGCCGACCCCGCTGACGCCGAAGAACAACAGCGCTTCGTGATGCCGTTCCCGTCCGCCGCGATTCTTGAACGACCATTCCCGGTTCAGGATGTAGGACGCGATCACGGCGATGACGCCGGAGATGATCTTGGCCGTCACCGGTTTCTCCGCGAGCACCGTCCACTTCAGCATGTAGAAGATGCCGCTGTCGATCACGAACGTGGTCGCGCCGACGATCGCGAACTTGATCAATTCCCGATGCCGGTACGCGACATCTTGCAGCGGCTTGGGGAGGACGCTGACCACGTCGTCGACGAATGACACAAGACCGGAGTGTACCGGTACCGATCATTCGCGCCGGACATGACAATATTGTCCGACGTGAGCGCACGTTCCTTCGATCCATCGGCCATGCCCACCGTCACCATGATCGGTGGCGGTCAATTGGCGCGCATGACCCATCAAGCGGCGATCGCGCTGGGCCAGCGGCTGCGCGTGCTCGCCGAGAACCCCGACGACCCGGCCGCGCAGGTCAGTCCCGAGGTGGTGCTCGGCAGCCACACCGACCTGACCGCGCTGCGCAAGGCGGCGGTCGGCTCGCACGCGCTGACCTTCGACCACGAGCACGTGCCGACCGAGCACCTGGAGGCACTGGTCGCCGAGGGCGTCAACGTGCAGCCGCCGCCGCAGGCGCTGGTCTACGCGCAGGACAAGCTGGCGATGCGCACCAAACTGAGCGCACTCGGGCTGCCCGTGCCCGCGTTCACCGCGGTGCACGCGGCCGACGACGCCGTGCGGTTCGGCGACGAGCACGGCTGGCGGATCGTGCTGAAGGCGGTGCGCGGCGGTTACGACGGGCGTGGCGTGTGGATGCCCGAGTCCGCCGACGCGGCGGCGACGATCGTCGCCGACCAGCTCGGGCGCGGCGTCCAGCTGCTGGCGGAAGCGAAGATCGACCTGCGGCGCGAACTGTCGGCGATGGTGGCCCGTTCGCCGTTCGGGCAGGCGGCGACTTGGCCGGTGGTGGAGACGGTGCAACGCAAGGGCCAATGCGCGGTGGTCGTCGCGCCCGCGCCCGGCCTGCCGGAGGACACGGCCGCCGCGGCGGAGACCATGGCGTTGCGGCTCGCCGAGGAACTCGGTGTGGTGGGCGTCATGGCGGTGGAGCTGTTCGAGACCACCGGCGGCGAGCTGCTGGTGAACGAGCTGGCCATGCGCCCGCACAACTCCGGGCACTGGGGAATGGACGGCGCACGCACCGGGCAGTTCGAACAGCATCTGCGCGCCGTGCTCGACTACCCGCTCGGTGACACCGCGCCGCTGGCCCCGGTGACCGTGATGGCGAACATCCTCGGCGCGCCGCAGGCCCCGGCGATGTCGATGGACGAGCGGCTGCACCACCTGTTCGCCCGGATCCCGGAGGCGAAGGTGCACCTGTACGGCAAGGGGGAACGACCCGACCGCAAGATCGGGCACGTCAACATCCTCGGCGACGACGTGGCCGAGGTCCGGGAGAAGGCCGAGCGGGCGGCGCACTGGATGTCGCACGCGATTTGGACCGACGGATGGGATCCGCATGAGTGAAGAACTGGCCATCGCCCCGGCTGTCGGCCTGATCATGGGCAGCGACTCCGACTGGCCGACGATGGAGGCGGCCGCCGAGGCTCTGGCAGAGTTCGGGATCCGCTTCGAGGTGGGCGTCGTCTCGGCGCACCGCACCCCGCAGCGCATGCTCGACTACGCGCGGTCGGCGGCGGATCGCGGATTGAAGGTCATCATCGCCGGCGCGGGCGGCGCCGCCCACCTGCCCGGTATGGTCGCCTCCGCGACGCCGCTGCCGGTGATCGGCGTGCCGGTGCCGCTGAAGTACCTCGACGGCATGGACTCGCTGCTGTCCATCGTCCAGATGCCCGCGGGCGTGCCGGTCGCCACCGTCTCCATCGGGGGCGCCCGCAACGCGGGCCTGCTCGCCGCCCGCATCCTCGCCGCCCACGACCCGGCCCTGCGCACCCGCATGGAACAGTTCCAGGCCGGTCTCGAGCAGATGGTCCTGGAAAAGGACGACGCCCTGCGCACCAAGCTCTTGGGCTGAGCGGTAGACGGTCAGCGGTCGCGTCTGCCTGCACGCAAGCTTGCGACCGCTTCCACTAATCCGGCGTTCTCCAAGGCGTCCAGCACGTCTTCAGTGGTCTCCGGTGGATTGGTCCGTGAATCAGCGATCTGCTGAATGCACGCCCAGACCACACGGTCGTCCAGATCGATCTGGTCGAGCAGGAAATCGTCGGGGCTCTTCGCCTCGAGGTGCCAGGGTTCCAGTGCATCGTCCGGGAAGTCCGCCAGGTTGGACGTCACGATGACTTGCGCCTTCGCCGCGATGGCTGCCGCGAGGATATGCCGATCATCCGGGTCCGGCAGCTTCACCGCTTCGATCAGAGACTCGTATCCGTAGACTCGGCAATCCGGCACGGCATCGTTCATCAACGTGCGCAGTCGAGCCAGCCGGTCCACCGGAATGTCCGGCCGTTTCGCCGACAGGTTGTTCAGCGCCTCGTCCAGGATGCGATCAGTCCACTTCGCCTGCACGGCACCCGCCCGCGCGAGGCGGATGAGTAGATCCCGCAGCGTATTGCCATACAGCACATTGGCGTCGTACACGACAACGAAGGCCATGGTCAGATGCCGAGGTCTTGGCCGAGTTGCGCCAATTCGTCCATCGCGGCTCGGCTCTTGACCTCGGATCGCCGCTGGTATTGCTTCAAATCGTCGTATCGGATCCGGCGATGACGCCCTACCCGGCGAAAGGGAATCTCGCCTGTTTCCAGCAGCGTTACGACGTAAGGGCGCGACACGTTCAGCATGTCCGCCGCCTGCTGCGTGGTGAGTTCGGCATGGGAAGGCACCACGGTGACACCGCGTCCCTCCGCGGCCTGCGCCAGGATGAATGCCAACATGCTGACGGCCTCTCGGGGCAACACCAAGGCGTCATCACCTGGATGCTCAGGGGCGACCTGAATGGTGTGCTCGCCGGGGTGCCGCATCAGATAGTCCTTGATCCGACGCATCGCGCGAGCTGCGACGTCTGCATCGATCGCTCCTGGTTCGGCGCGCTTTGCGTCTCGAATGTTCGCCACACCGATCACCTCCTTATCGCAGTATACGAAGCAAACGAAATATTCGAAACAGGCCCGTACGCACCGTTCGGCATTCTTTGATGCGACTCAGAAAGTGATCTGCATCACAGAGTGTCAGGAAGTTCGGAGACGCGGTGTCTTGTGCTCGAGCCTCTCGGAGCGAAGGAGACACCATGAGCGACAAGATCGATGTGGTTGTGATCGGCGGCGGATATGCCGGAGTGATGGCGGCCAATCGCCTGACACAGCGCGCGGACGTGCGGGTGACGGTGATCAATCCGCGCTCCGCGTTCGTTCCGCGGCTGCGGCTGCATCAGCTGGTGGGTGGGACGCACGACGCGGTGGTCGACTATCAGGAAGTTCTGGCCGAGGGAGTGCGGCTGGTCGTCGACAGCGTGACGCGGATCGACGCGGCGGAGCGCCGCGTGACGCTGGCCGACGGCGGCGCGGTCGGCTACGACTATCTGATCTACGCGGTGGGCAGCGGCAGCGCAGCCTCTCGGGTGCCGGGTGCGGATGAGTTCGCATACCCGGTAGCCACTTTGGAGGCGGCGCGGCGGCTGCGGTCGGTGCTCGACGACACGCCTCTGTCGGCTGCGGTGACGGTCGTCGGAGGTGGGCCCACCGGTATCGAGACTGCTGCGGAGCTGGCGGAACAGGGTCGCACCGTCACGTTGGTCTGCGGCGCGGTCGTCGGTCCGTACCTGCACCCCCGGGCCCGGCGTACCGCCCGCAAATACCTCGCCAAGCTGGGGGTCACCCTGGTGGAAGGCCCTGACGCGGCGGTCACGGCGGTGACACCGGAGGCCGTCGAGCTCGGTGACGGCCGCACGTTGGCGAGTCGGGTCACCATCTGGACGGCGGGCTTCGGTGTGCCCGATCTGGCCGTCCGCAGCGGGCTGCGCACCGACACCGCCGGCCGCCTGCTCACCGATGAGACGCTCACCAGCGTCGACGACGATCGCATCGTCGCGGCGGGCGATTCGGCGGCGCCCTCGGACCTGCCATTCCGGATGAGCGCCTACGCCGCGGGCTGCCTCGGGGCCCATGCCGCCGACACGGTGCTGAACCGGATCGCGGGTGCGCAGCCCGCGCCGGTCGACCTGTCGTTCCCCGCGATGTGCCTCAGCTTCGGCCGGGATGCCGGGATCTTCCAGCTCGGCCGCAAGGACGACACTGCGATGCCGCTGTACTTCAGCGGGCTCGCCGGCACGAAGCTCAAGGAGTTCGCCTGCGCCTCCAGCGTCAAGCATCTGGTGAACGAAGCGCACAAGCCCGGGTCGCACCACTGGCCGAAGGACGGCAAGCACCGGCCGCAGCTGTTGCAGGCGCAGCGCGGCGGCGCGCCGGTCGTCGCCGAACCGGCGACTTAGTTATCCCAGCGATCGCATCGACTGCGCAGGATGTGGCAGCGTCGTTCCGCCGTTGCCACACCGTCCGGGCGGGAGCGCATCCGGTGTGCGCTGGGTTTGTGCCTCCCCGAATCGGATCGAACGTCTACAGAAGAGGAACCTCATGGAACCAACCAGTGGCGCCGATGGACAACGGCCGGCCGACCGCGAGGCCGAGCGTCGCGACAGCGGCGACCATGCCACGGCCGGTGCGACCGAGACGTTCCTCGCCCATCGCAACCTTCTCTTCACAGTCGCTTACGAGATGCTCGGATCGGCGGCCGACGCCGACGACGTCTTGCAGGAAACCTGGTTGCGCTGGGTGGGAGTGGACGCGGCGCACGTCACCGAGCCGCGCGCCTACCTGGTCCGGATCGCCACCCGGCAAGCGCTCAACCGGCTGCGCTCGGTGAAGCGCCGCAGGGAGGCATACGTGGGCTCGTGGCTGCCGGAACCGCTGCTCACCACCCCGGACGTGGCCGCCGACGTCGAACTCGCCGAGAGCGTATCGATGGCGCTGATGCTCGTGCTCGAGACGTTGACCCCGACCGAACGGGCAGTGTTCGTGCTGCGCGAAGCCTTCGGATTCGGCTACGACGAGATCGCGGCCGCGGTCGACAAGACACCCGCTGCCGTCCATCAGATCGCGCACCGCGCCCGCCGCCACGTCGATGCCCGCCGCCCCCGCCGCTCGGTCACCGCGCGCCAGGCCGAGGCGGCTGCCGAGGCGTTCCGGCGCGCGCTCGAGACGCGGGATGTGCAGGGTCTGCTCGACGTGCTCGCCCCCGACGTCGTCGCCATCAGCGACGGCGGCGGCATCAAGCAGGCCACGCCACGGCCGGTCCTCGGCGCCGACAAGGTGGCCCGCTTCATCGTCGGCGGCCTCACCAAGAACGACGTCGCGCTCTCCGTCGAGTCGACCACGGTCAACGGCAGCCCCGCGCTGGCGCTGCACATGGACGGGGAACTCGACGGCGTCCTCGCGATGCGCGTCGAGGACACCCGCATCACCGGCATCTACTACGTGCGCAACCCGCAGAAACTGACCCACGTCGACTCCGAAACCCCGCTGACCTTGCGCTGAGTCGGCCCCCACTGCTCTAGGAGAGAACATGACCACGCGGGCGCCGCTCGCCGATCCGTTTCCGTCGCGCTGGCCGACGGTGGCCGGAGCAGTCGTGCTGCTCACGGCGCTCGTCAGCGTGCTGCTCATCGCCTTCGCCTGGCCTTCGGTGCGATCGTCGGTCCACGATGTGCCGATCGCGGTCGCGGGGCCGACCCCCGCGGTCGCGCAACTGCGCACCGCACTCGATCAACGCCTGCCCGGCGGTTTCGAGATCAGCGAGGTGGCCGACACCGCGGCGGCGGAGCAACTCATCCGCGACCGGAAGGTGTACGGAGCCATCGATCTCAGCTCCGGCGCCCCGCAGGTCGTCGTCGCCTCCGCCGCAGGCCCCGCGATCGCCCAGACCCTGCAGGGCGTCGCGACCGGCCTGGCGCAGGCGGGGCAGCCCGGCACGGCGGTTCGCGACCTCGTCGCTCTGCCCGCCGACGATCCGCGTGGCGCAGGCTTGTCCGCGGGCGCCTTGCCCCTGGTCATGGGTGGTCTGCTGGCCGCGGTGCTGCTGACCCGGCTGGTTCGCGGCACATTCCGCCGGGTCATCGGGGCGCTGGCCTTCGCGCTCACCGGCGGCCTGGCCGTGACCGCGATCCTGCAGTTCTGGCTCGGCTCGCTGAGCGGTTCCTACCTCGCCAACACCGGCGCCGTCGGCTTGTCCATCGCGGCCACCGCGCTGACCGTCCTCGGGCTGGAGGCACTGCTCGGCTACGCCGGGATCGGGATCGGCGCCGTGGTGATGATGCTCGTCGGCAACCCGCTCTCGGGCACGGCGACCGCACCCGAGATGCTGCCGGGCTGGTCCGGCGCGCTCGGCCAGGCGCTGCCGCCCGGCGCCGGTGGCCGGTTGCTGCGCTCCACCGCCTTCTTCGACGGACACGGGGCTACGCACGCCATCGCGGTCCTGCTGGCCTGGCTCACGCTCGGCATCGCATTGTGCTTGGTCAGCGGGCTGCGTACGCGTCGTATCGCCACCGGCGCGGCGGGGTTGCGCACATCACCGGCGGATGGCACCCCCGCAGCGCTCAGCAGCTGACGGGTGCCGAAGCCGAGGGCCGTCCGACCTATGCGGGTTGACGGCCCTGAGTGCGTCTACCGGACCCATCTCGGCATCGGTCGACCGGTCCGGCCTCGCCCGACTTCATCGGTGGGCGGCCCGGCGATCGCGCCGACCAGGCACGTCGGTGGGGACCGGCGGCTGCGCCGAGTCGCGAGCGCGACCTGCGGTGCGGGAAAGCGCGGCCGGGCGCGGACCGACAGGCGCGGATCGGTGCAGCAGACCTCGCCCTGCCCATGGCACCGGTCAGCGTCGCGCCGACGAGCTCGAGGAGATCAGTGGCGCCCGTGGGCAGCGTGCCCGGTCCGCGCAGCGCGGAGCAGAGGTCACCTGCTTCCAACAGATGTCCGGGTGCCCCGTCCGGCCGCCGCGACCGGCGTGTCTTCGGTGTGCGGCTAGCCACGGAGGAAGAGGAACGCCGACCTGCTGATACAGCGGCCGACTGCGAACGTTCCGGTGTGGGGGACTTGCTCTCCCGGCCGCTGACTACGGTGTGAGGTCGTGACTACAGGGGATATTGCTCGAACGCGGGGAGGCGACGACACCGCGCACTTTCGACTGACGGTGGTGGATCAGGCGCTGCGGTTGTTCGCCGAGAAGGGGTACGAGGCGACGACGGTGGACGAGATCGCGGAAGCGGCGGGCATCTCCCGCCGGACGTTCTTCCGGCAGTTCCGATCGAAAGAGGACGTGATCTTCGCCGACCACGAGTCGCAGCTGGCGCAGGCGGCGGAGTTCCTGGCCGCGTCGGCCGACGACCCGTGGGAGGCGGTGTGCGCGGCGGTGGTGCAGGTCTTCGAACGATTCACGCAATGGCGGGAGATCGCGGCGCGGCGGTATCAGGTGGTGCGGCGGGTGCCCGCACTGCGGGAGCGCGAGATCGTCACGGTGTTCCGCTACGAGCGGTTGTTCACCGACTACCTGCGCGAGCGGCTGCCCGACGCCCCCGATCTGGCACGGGTGCAGTTCGCCGCCGCCGTGACCGCGACGCACAACTACCTGCTGCGCCGGATGGTGCGCGGCGAGTCGGACGCGGGCGCTGCCGACCTGCGGGTGGAGCTGGCCGCGATCCCGCGCGGCAGGGGCCGTGCCGTGAATCCCGAAGAGCTGGTCGTCGCGGTGTTCCCGCGCGACGCCCCGCCCAGGCAGATCGCGGACCTGCTGGTTCGCAAGCTCGGTACCCTGTGAGCTGAACCGGAGTGCGACCGATCTGACACTGAGTGCCACATCATCTCCCCACGTGACTGGCGTCCATGTGGGTATACTCGACGGTGAGATGGCACTGAGTGCCGATGCACTGCTTTCGTTCGAGGGAAAGCGGCGCCGACCACCGACGACCAGGAGTGAAGCCCGATGGCGGGAAACCCCGATTTCGACCTGTTCAAGCTCGAGGACTTCCACGATGAGCTGCGCGAAGCGATCCGCGCTCTCGCGGAGAAGGAGATCGCTCCGCACGCCAAGGACGTCGACGGCAACTCCCGCTTCCCGGAGGAGGCGCTGACCGCGCTCAACGCCTCAGGCTTCAACGCCGTGCACGTGCCCGAGGCCTACAGCGGCCAGGGCGCGGACTCGGTGGCCACCTGCATCGTGATCGAAGAGGTCGCGCGCGTCTGCGGGTCGTCCTCGCTGATCCCCGCCGTCAACAAGCTCGGCACCATGGGCCTGATCCTGAACGGCTCCGAGGAGCTGAAGCAGAAGGTGCTGCCGGACATCGTCAACGGTGAGATGGCCTCCTACGCGCTGTCCGAGCGCGAGGCCGGCTCCGACGCGGCCGGCATGCGCACCCGGGCCAAGCGGGAGGGCGACGACTGGATCATCAACGGCTCCAAGTGCTGGATCACCAACGGCGGCAAGTCCTCCTGGTACACCGTGATGGCGGTGACCGACGCGGAGAAGGGCGCCAACGGCATCTCGGCGTTCATGGTGCACAAGGACGACGAGGGCTTCGTGGTCGGCCCGCTGGAGCACAAGCTCGGCATCAAGGGCTCGCCCACCGCCGAGCTGTACTTCGAGAACTGCCGGGTGCCGGGTGACCGCATGATCGGCGCGCCGGGCACCGGCTTCAAGACCGCGCTGCAGACCCTCGACCACACCCGCCCCACCATCGGCGCGCAGGCCGTCGGCCTGGCCCAGGGCGCGCTGGACGCGGCCATCGCCTACACCAAGGACCGCAAGCAGTTCGGCAAGTCGATCGCCGACTTCCAGAACACCCAGTTCATGCTCGCCGACATGGCGATGAAGATCGAGGCCGCTCGCCTCATGGTGTACACCTCGGCCGCCCGCGCCGAGCGCGGCGAGCAGAACCTCGGCTTCATCTCCGCCGCCGCCAAGTGCTTCGCCTCCGACGTCGCCATGGAGGTCACGACCAACGCCGTCCAGTTGTTCGGCGGCGCCGGCTACACCACCGACTTCCCGGTGGAGCGCATGATGCGCGACGCGAAGATCACCCAGATCTACGAGGGCACCAACCAGATCCAGCGCCTGGTGATGTCGCGCGCGCTGCTGAAGTGATGTTTCGGTAGATGTCCGGGCGTTCGGGCGGTCCCAGAACGCATCTCAGGCCCTCTTCGGGCCGTCGAGGTGTAGGGGCCGCCCGAACGTCTGTCTTTCGCCCGCTCGAAGCTGGGCTCGGTCGAGATCGTCTGGGAGAAGTCCGGGACCAGCAGAGAACTGATGGGCGTCGAATCTTTCGAAGCGATCGCTTCCGTGCTGATCAGAGCCGCCGAGCAGGACGAGTCGAATCCGATGGGCAAAAGGATCACAGTGCGTTTCGCCGGACGGGCGAAGGGGGCGGACCGAAGTCGGCTCACTGGATTCGCGGACACCACGCAAACCCCGATCCGGTGACAGCCCGCGGAGCGCAGACTGACCCAGGCCACTCCTGCCGTTTACCTGCACCGGGCCGGGACCGCCGCGCTCACCTGGCCATAACTCCTCTATGGCTCCAGGTAGAGCCGTTCGCACGGCAGTCTCGGGTAGCCGTCGGTGTCGTCTGTGGATACTTCGACTGCGTCGTGCCAGTGGTGGGCGCGCCATTCCTGGACGAACAGGCATGCGGCTGTCAGACAGGCGACGAAGTCGAGGCGGGCTCCGTGCCAGAACACCGACAGGTGGACATCCGGCTCGGAGGGGATGGGGGATGGCGGGCGGTCAGGCATAGGTGGCCAACCGCCTGCGGCGTGCGGTCTTTTCGGCTACGCAGTTACGGATCGCTGCGACGACCACACGGCCGGAAGGGCGAAATGCCGTATCGGGCCGTGTTACCCAAGCGCGGAACTGGTTTCCTCGGTCGGCGGGGCTGGGCAAGGCGATCGTCCCGCCGTAGCGGATGACGGACACGTTCAAGCGGAACATCTCGGCGAACAGGGGTACGTCGTCCGGCAGATCCGGCCGGATGATGAACGTCCACCGTTTCGATCGCGGATGCGACAGAATCGGCCCCAACTCGTGGCCGTGGTTACGCATCCACATCTTCACGTGCTGTCCCAGGACGGCGGGCATGGTTATCGCCCAGACCATCCCGGTTCGCACGACGATGCGGCCGATCTGGGGCGGGTCCACGGTCGCGGGTAGACCGCATATCTGCCGGTAGTAGTGGCAGCGAGACAACGGGGTGTCCCCAAACGCTATGTGGCGCATCGAGACCTCTGCTTCATCGAAGGGGTTCAGGGCGCGCCCGTTCCGGCGGATCTCGATTGGGAGCCGGGGAGGGAGAACGAACGGCGTTGCGCGAGGCGCGTTTCCGTGTTCCCGGTCGGACGCGCAATCAGGGAACCACTGGGCGAACCCGGTGAACTACGTGAAGATGAAATCTCATCAGCTCCACCAGCACGTTTTTCATTCTGCACTGAGAATTGGCTCGGAGATGAGAAGCCCGGGCCGCCCAAGTAGACAGGAACGCGGCATGGCCGAAAGTGGTGGCTCGACCCTTCCTCGCCGTCAGCTCGGTAGGCACCTGCGGAACGGACGCGAAGCGGCGGGATTGACGTTGGCCGATGTCGGCGAACGGATGCAGTGGAGCGTCAGCACCGTTCAGCGGATGGAGGTCGGCAAGACCGAGCGAATCCGCACCGTCGACGTCGAGGCGCTGTGCAAGATCTACGACTTCACCGAGGAGTACACGAACGCGCTGGTCGGGCTCGCGAAGCAGGCCAGCCTGAAGTCGTGGTGGCATGAGTTCGGCGACCTTATCCCCGAGAATTTCGATGTCTTCGTGGACCTGGAAGCCACCGCGCGGTCGCTGACCTGGTACGAACCGGAACTGACCCCAGGGATCTTCCAGACCCCCGCGTACGCGAGTGGACTGATTCGCGCTGGCTACCCTGACGAGACACCGCTGGAACATGAGCGCCGGGTGCACCTTCGGCGCAAGCGGCAAGCGCTGATTACACGTAAAACGAAGCCCGTCGCCGTGAACGCCATTCTCCGAGAGTCCGTGCTACGCGGGTTGGTCGGCGATGATCGCGTCATGTCCGCCCAGCTCCGTCATCTGGTAGACCTCATGGGCTTGCCCAACGTGACGATCCGGGTGCTTCCGTTCTCGGCCGGATTTCCGATGGGTGTGGCCGTTGGGCCCTTCGTGATCTTGAAGTCCGGGGGTGACGGTAAGCGACAACCGAAGGAGCCTACAGTTGTCTACGTTGAGAGCTTCACAGGCGATTTGTACCTGGAGAAGCTGAGCGCTGTGAACCGGTATGTCGATGCCTACCGACGGTTCGAACGCGCGGCGCTGGACCCGGATCAGAGCAAGAATCTGCTCCGGCAAATAGCAAGGGAGTATGCACCGTGAATATCGACCTATCAGAGGCGAAGTGGTTCAAGAGCAGCCACAGCGGGGCTGACAAAGCGTGTGTCGAAGTCGCCTTTCTGTCGAGAGGTCATGTCGGCGTGCGAGATTCCAAGAACCCGGCCGGTCCAGCGCTGATGTTCTCGCCCGGCGAGTGGGACGCCTTCAGCGCTGGCATAGCCCACGGCGCATTCGAGCGCCCTTGAGACAAGGGAGTTTGCACCGTGAATACCGTCCTCAGCGAGGCGAAGTGGTTCAAGAGCAGCCGTAGTCAGGCCGGTAAGGAATGCGTGGAGGTCGCGTTCCTGACCGGAGGCGGAGTCGGCGTGCGGGATTCCAAGAACCCGACCGGCCCAGCCCTGAAGTTCACCCCCGGCGACTGGGACGCCTTCACCGCCGACATAGCCCATGGCACATTCGAGCGCCCTTGAAGGGGGTTTGCGCCGTGAATACCATCATCAGCGAGGCGAAGTGGTTCAAAAGTACCCGTAGCGGTGGCGACAAAGCATGCGTCGAGGTCGCCTTTCTCGAGGGAGGCGGTGTCGGCGTCCGGGACTCCAAGAACCCGACTGGCCCAGCGCTGGTCTTCACGCCCGGCGAGTGGGATGCCTTCACCGCCGGCATAGCTGACGTCGAGCTCGCGCGCTTCTGAATCGGCCACGAGCCCGGCGTATCCATCAGCGCCAGGGTGAACCATGGGTTGGTTCACGAGTGGCGCATGGTTGCGGTAAATCGCGAGTAGACCTCTCGCGGGTGTGCCACTCGCGACGGGATCTTGCGCCTACTTGAC
Source organism: Nocardia sp. CY41 (assembly GCF_009829325.1). Lineage (GTDB taxonomy): Bacteria > Actinomycetota > Actinomycetes > Mycobacteriales > Mycobacteriaceae > Nocardia. The sequence continues at coordinate 82,579 of NZ_VUOS01000004.1, read as the reverse complement.
CAAGTCGGCGTATTCGCGGTGTTGGGAGATGTACTGCTCCACATACCAGCAGGTGGGGATGACGGAGAAACCCGCTGTGCGGGAGTCGTTGAGGGCGAATTCGACGACTTGGGCGGCTACCCCGCGGCCCCGGAACTCGGGGAAGGTCAGCGTGTGGTGGAAGTCGCGCACCTTGAGGTCTTCGCGTTCGGCGTAGTCGGCGTACCCGGCGAGGGTGTCGTCGATGTAGATCTCGTAGCGGGTGTCGGCGACGTTGTGTTCGAGCCTTGTCGTCATGGTCGGGTAGAACTCCTTGTCGGTACGGAATGTTCCGCGGTCAGAGGATCGCGCCGGGGTTGAGGATGCCGTCCGGGTCGAGCGCGTCCTTGATGCGGCGGGTCAGGGCCATCACATCGGGGCCGAGCTGGTCGGGCAGCCAGTCCTTCTTCAAACGGCCGACGCCGTGCTCGCCGGTGATGGTGCCGCCGAGGGCTATGGCGAGGTCCATGATCTCGCCGAAGGCGCGGTGCGCTCGCGCGGTGTGGTCCGCGTCGGCGGGGTCGTGCACGATCAGCGGGTGGGTGTTGCCGTCGCCCGCGTGCGCGATCACCGACACCGTCACCGCGTTGCGCTGGGCGATCTCGGCCACGCCGGTCACCAGGTCGCCGAGCCGGGGCAGCGGCACACCGACGTCCTCGAGCAACAGCGGCCCGAGTTTCTCCACGGCCGGAATCGCCAAACGCCGTGCGGCCGCGAACGCCTCGCCCTCGGCAGGGTCCTCGGTGTGGAAAACCTCGGTGGCCCCTGCCTTCTCGCAGGCCGCCACCATGACCTCGGCCTCGCGCCGGGCGTACTCGCCGGGCGCGTCGGAGCGCGCGACCAGCAGGGCGGCCGCCTGCCGGTCCAATCCCATCCGCAGCTCGTCTTCGACGGCGTTGATCGACACCGAGTCCATGAACTCGAGCATCGACGGGCGCAGTTCGCCGGTGATCGTCAGGATCGCCTCCGTGGCCGCGGTGAGCGTCGGGAAGCTCGCGACGACCGTGCTCTGCGGCGGTTGCGCGGGCAGCAGCCGCAAGGTCAGCTCCGTGATCACCCCCAGCGTGCCCTCGCTGCCGACGAACAGCTTGGTCAGCGACAGCCCGGCCGAGTCCTTCAAACGCGGACCGCCGAGCCGGACCACCGCGCCGTCGGCGAGCACGACCTGCATTCCGAGCACGTAATCGGTGGTGACGCCGTACTTCACACAGCACAGGCCCCCCGCGTTGGTGGCGGCGTTGCCACCGATCGAGCAGATCTCGAACGACGACGGGTCCGGCGGGTACCACAGACCGTGCTGCGCGACCGCGCGCTTGACCTCGGCATTGAGCAGGCCCGGCTGCACCACCGCGGTCCGGGTCACCGGGTCCACGGTGATCGCGCGCATCCGTTCGGTGGTGAGCACGATGGCTCCGTCGACGGCTGTGGCGCCACCGGACAGCCCCGATCCGGCGCCACGCGGGATCACCGGAACGCGATGCGCGGCGGCCCACCGCAGCGTCGCGGCCACGTCGTCGGTGCCGGTGGCCCGCACCACGGCCAGCGGGGTTCCGGCGTCCGGGTCACGCGCCCAGTCCTGCCGATAGCCCCCCAGCAGGTCGGGATCGGAGAGCACTGTGCCGTCGGGGAGAGCGGCGATCAACTCATGCAGGTCCACCACCTCACGCTAGCTTCCCGTGCCCGCTATTTGCTGATCGGCCGACCCGTGGCCGGATGCCCCGGAATGTGATGTCACCCGCCACAGTGGTATTACCGCCTTCGGGAGACCAGAATGCCGACAGGGGCTTGACTGTCGGGGCATCGAGTTCTCCCGGAGCCGTCATGTCGCGGCGCCGGCAGTCATGCGGTTCGCCGCGTACCACGTGGAGGGATGGAACGGATGCAGGGCGAACAACCGAGTCGCCGGGAACTGGTCGCCGCGATGCTCTCCAGCGAGTTCGTCGAGGACGGCATCGACGCGGACGTGCTGCGCCGGGTGCACACGGGCGAGCACGAGGAGTGGTTGACCGCGCTGGACCGCTCCGGTGTCTTCGGCAAGGAAGCCCTCGCGGAGCTGGCCGACCTGTGGCGCCGCGAGCCCCGCGAGTTGCTGGAGGCACTGCTGGCCGACGCGGACGACGTCGCGCGGCGACGGTGCCTGGCGGCCTGGGCCGGGTTGGACCACGACGCGGACGGTCCCGGCCAGGCCCAGATCGGCTGAGCCACCGGCCGGTCGCCGCCCGCTCATCTGCCGGACATCTGCCGCTGGCACCCTGGTCGCGTGCACGAGTTGTCCGAGACCGCCGACACCATCGCCGATCGGTTCACCCACTGGTGCGCGGCGGTCGTCGCCCGGCTGCCGTTCGGTCTGGACCGTCTCGTCCCGCCGACCTTCCTCGGCTTCGCGCTGATCAACAGCGGCACTTTCGCTGTCGACTTGGCGCTGCTCACCCTCTTGCACGGGTGGTTCGATCTGCCGGTGTGGTCGGCGGTGACCCTGGCCTACGTGTGCGCGTTCGGCCTGAGCTTCGTGCTCAATCGCACGTTCAATTTCCATTCCCACGCGCCGGTGGGCAGGCAGGCCGCGGTGTACGTCGTGGTGGTCGTGATCAACTACCTCGCGTTCATCCTCGGTGTCGGCAGCGGACTCGCCGCGCTGGGGCTGCAATACCACCTGTCCCGGATGCTGGCGGGCGCATGCGAGGCGGTCTACATGTACAGCGCGATGCGCTGGGTGGTCTTCCGCCGATCGGTGGAGCCGCAGGCGGCGCTCGCGCCCGACGTTGCGGTGCGGCCCCAGCCGAAGTAGCGCTGACCAGCCCGACCCGTGAGTACCGCGCGCTCGCGGATGTGTGTCAGGACGCCGGAGCGATCAGCGTTTCGACGCGCTCGCCGTCGAGGACGATCGCGTCGTCGTCGGTCAGCGACCAGTGCGCGACACCTTCGGCGCGGTACCGGGCCGCGAGCCGAGTGCAGTCACCGTCGGGGTCGGTGGCCGAATCGACGTGCGGCACGATCCGGCGGTCCACCAATCCCAATCCGTCCCAGCGCGGTGCGACGCCACACGCGGGCGCGACCTCGTCCGGGTCGTCCACCGATTCCAGCCCGTGCAGGTCAGGGGTCAGCAGGCAGGCCCCGGCGCTGTAACCGGCGTAGACGAGCGCGTCGGCGGCGAGCAGCCGGGGAAGGACGCGATCCGCGCCGCTGCGCGCGAACTGGGCGCGCAAGACGAACGTGTTGCCACCGCGCACCCACACCAGCGGGAATTCGGCCAGCTTCCGTTCCAGCTCCGCTTCCCGGCCGACGTACTCGCGCAGGTCGAGGACCTCGGGCCGGTAACCGAGCTTGCGCAGCGGCGACATGTCACTGCTCACCGCGCCCGCCCACGCCTGCGGCCAGGCGTCGCAGGCGTTCGGGATCAGCGCGACCCGGCCGGGCGGGCCCGCCAGCGCGGCGAGCCGGTCGTAGTGCGCGCCGAAGCGATAGCTGGACAGGAACAGGCGCACCGCGGATCAGATGGTGAAGGCGAGGTGGCGGACGATGCGCTGCCCGAGTTCGCCGTCGCCCCGCATGACGATCTCGTCCAGGTGCTGGTCAGCGGTCGTGCGTCCGCCGCCAAGCCGCACGAAGAGCCCGGAGTCCAAGCCGATTTCGACCGTGGCCGGTCCGTCGAAGGCATCCACGTAGCGCCCTCGGCCCGCCACCTGGATGCGCAAGGTCCTGGCCAGCGGCCCGGTCAGCGCGAAGGCGATCCGCGCACCGTCCGGCGCCTCGCCCTTCTTCACCACCACGCGCGGGATGCTGCCCGCGAACTCCTCGAACGCGAGCTGACCGCGCGGCCCGCCCTCGTCCACCGGCGTGCCGAGCGCGTCGGCGATGTCGAGTTCGTGCATCCAGCAGTCGAACAACCGCACCCGCATGAATCTGCCGTAGGACACCTGCCCGATCGGCGAGATCGTTTCCTTCTCCCATTCGGCGTCGCCCATCGCGGCGAGCGCGGCGCGCCTGCGGTCGACGACGCCGCGGTAGAACTCGAGCAGCCGCGCGCCGGACAGGGGACGCAGCCGGTCCACCCAGATCTCGTTGAGCACCGCGGTCTCGTTGCGCACGTAGGGCAGCGTGCTGACGTCGGTCTTCGGCTTGGTCGGGTCGTGCGCGGGCGGCCGGTCACCCAGCAGCCAGGACTCGGTGCCGACGACATGGGCGACGACGTCGAATACGGTCCAGCCGGGCAGCGACGACGGAGTCCGCCAGCGCTTCTCGTCCAAAGGCGCGATCAGGGCGTCGATCGCGTCCCATTGCTGCGCCAGCAGCTCGATCAGCGCGGTCCGATCCAACGTCTCGGTCATCCGTCGATTTCCTTTTCCGGGCCTTCGCCCTCGTTCTCCAATGCCGCGATGCCCTCTCGGATGGCCGCGGCGGTGGCGACCGGATCATGCGGGCGCCGCAGCAGAAATCCCTTGGCGAACCGTAGCTTGTCGCCGTGGCTGCGCGGGATCACGTGCAGGTGGACGTGCGGCACGGTCTGGAACGCGGCGGTTCCGTCGTTGAGGATCAGGTTGGCGCCGTCGGCGGCGAGGCTGCTGCGCCGGATGGCCAGTGCGAGCCGATGCCCGATCCGGAAGATCTGCGCGCCGAGTTCGGCGTCCAGATCCTCCAACTCGGCGGCGTGTCGTTTCGGGATGACCAGCGTGTGCCCACGGGCGATCGGCCGGACGTCGAGGAACGCGCACAGCGTGTCGTCCTCGTACACCTTCGCCGCCGGTGCTTCGCCTGCCACGATGCGGCAGAAGACGCAGTCGTTCACACGCTGGACCATACGGCGTACGAGCCGAGCCGAACACCCCGGACCGCCGATCGGCATGACGCACGTCACTGCGCCGTTGTGCGCCGCCCGCCCGGCCTGGCGCCTGACCTCGAGGTTGGTAACGAACTTCTCTGTACGGTCTTGCCGTGTTCACCTGCGGCGACCACGATCACACCGAGAAGAGAAAAAGGTGGACCGCCGCTCGGTGGCCGGTGGACCGCTCGGTGACGTCCGGCGCACCGGCGGGATTCGCCCGGCGTGTGTGACGGGCATCTCAGCTAGGCTCACGGCGGGCCAGGTACAGTGGCGAGGATTTGGGCGAACTTACTCGACAGTAACATCGTCCGGTCGTCTACCCGTTGCCTGAAGCTCAGTAAGAGAAGGAAGTCTGACAAGTGGAGACAACGCAGAGCGTAGGCGATCCATCGCCGCGCGGCGCGCGTGTCGGTGTCGTTCGCGAATCCAACGCGGGCGAACGACGTGTCGCATTGGTGCCCAAGATCATCCCGAGCCTGGTGAAGCAAGGCGTGGAGGTGGTCGTCGAGTCCGGAGCCGGGAACGGCGCGCTGATTCCCGACGAAGCCTATGTCGAGGCGGGCGCGTCGATCGGTGATCCGTGGTCGGCGGACGTGGTGGTGAAGGTGGCCCCGCCCAGCGACGCCGAGGTGGCCAAGCTGTCGTCGGGGCAGACGCTGATCGGGTTCCTCGCCCCGCGCAACGCCGACAATCAGATCGGCGCGCTGAAGGCGGCGGGGGTGCAGGCCTTCGCGGTGGAGGCGATTCCGCGGATCTCGCGTGCGCAGGTGATGGACGCGTTGTCCTCGCAGGCGAACGTCGCGGGGTACAAGGCGGTGTTGCTGGCGGCGTCGGAGTCGACGCGGTTCTTCCCGATGCTGACCACCGCCGCGGGCACGGTGAAGCCGGCGACGGTGCTGGTGCTCGGCGTAGGTGTCGCGGGCTTGCAGGCGCTGGCCACGGCGAAGCGCCTCGGCGGGCGGACCACCGGTTACGACGTGCGGCCCGAGGTGGCCGATCAGGTGCGGTCGGTGGGCGCGCAGTGGCTGGATCTGGGCATCGATGCCGCCGGTGAGGGCGGGTATGCCCGTGAGCTCACCGACGAAGAGAAGGCGAAGCAGCAGCAGGCGCTGGAAGACGCGATCAAGGGCTTCGACGTGGTGATCACCACCGCGCTGGTGCCGGGGCGTCCCGCGCCCAGGTTGGTCACGGCAGCGGCGGTGGAGGGCATGAAGCCCGGCAGCGTGATCGTGGACCTGGCCGGTGAGACGGGCGGCAACTGCGAGCTGACCGAGCCGGGGCAGACCGTGGTCAAGCACGAGGTGACCATCGCCTCGCCGCTGAATCTGCCCGCCACCATGCCCGAGCACGCGTCCGAGCTGTATTCGAAGAACATCGCGGCACTGCTGGAGCTGATGCTGGTCGACGGCAAGCTCGCCCCGGATTTCGGCGACCAGGTGCTGGCGGATTCCTGCGTGACCCGTGCTGCGGCCGAGGCGCCCGAGGCGGCGCGGGCCGAGAAGTCGGTGGAGGACCCGGTGGAGGCGAAGGACGCGACCGAGGCGAAGGTGGAGAGCTGATGTATACCGAACTGCTGGCGAATATCGCGATCCTGGTGCTGTCCGGGTTCGTCGGCTTCGCCGTGATCTCCAAGGTCCCGAATACGCTGCACACGCCGCTGATGTCGGGCACCAACGCCATCCACGGCATCGTGGTGCTGGGTGCGCTGGTCACGCTGGGCAAGATGGAAGACCCGTCGATCGGCATCCAGATCATCCTGTTCGTCGCGCTGGTGTTCGGAACCCTGAACGTGGTCGGTGGTTTCGTGGTCACCGACCGCATGCTGGGCATGTTCAAGGGCAAGAAGCCGGTCGCGGCCGACGCTGCCGAGAAGGCGGGGAAGTAGAGCAATGGACAACCTCGTCAACATCCTCTATATCGTCGCGTTCGCGCTGTTCATCTACGGCCTGATGGGTTTGACCGGGCCGAAGACCGCGGTGCGCGGCAACTGGATCGCCGCGATCGGCATGGGCATCGCGGTGGTCGCGACGCTGATCTCCATCCGGGAGACCACCAACTGGATCCTGATCGTCGCCGGTCTCGTGATCGGTGTGGTGCTGGGCGTGCCGCCCGCGCGGTATACGAAGATGACCGCGATGCCGCAGCTGGTGGCCGCGTTCAACGGCGTCGGCGGCGGCACGGTCGCGCTGATCGCGTGGGCGGAATTCCTGGACACCACCGGCTTCTCGGCGTTCAAGCACGGGGAAGAGCCCACTGTGCACATCATCGCCGGGTCGTTGTTCGCCGCGATCATCGGTTCGGTGTCGTTCTGGGGCTCGCTGATCGCGTTCGGCAAGCTGCAGGAGATCCTGCCCGGCCGCCCGATCGGCGTCGGGAAGCTCCAGCAACCGTTGAACCTGTTGCTGCTGGTGGTGGCCGTCGCCGCGGCAGTGGTGATCGGTGTGCGCGCCGCCGACGGTGGCGCGGCGTGGTGGTGGATGGTGCTGTTGCTCCTGGCCGCCGGTGTGCTCGGGTTGATGGTCGTGCTGCCGATCGGCGGCGCGGACATGCCGGTGGTCATCTCGCTGTTGAACGCGCTGACCGGTCTGTCGGCCGCGGCCGCGGGTCTGGCGTTGAACAACACCGCGATGATCGTCGCGGGCATGATCGTCGGCGCGTCCGGCACCATCCTGACCAACCTGATGGCCAAGGCGATGAACCGGTCCATCCCGGCCATCGTCGCGGGCGGCTTCGGCGGCGGCGGGACCGCGCCCGGTGCCGCGGGTGGTGAGCAGAAGCAGGCCAAGGCCACCTCCGCCGCGGACGCCGCGATCCAGATGGCCTACGCCAACCAGGTGATCGTGGTGCCCGGTTACGGCATGGCGGTCGCGCAGGCGCAGCACGCGGTCAAGGAGATGGCCTCGCTGCTGGAGGCCAAGGGGGTGGAGGTCAAATACGCCATCCACCCGGTCGCCGGTCGCATGCCCGGTCACATGAACGTCCTCTTGGCCGAGGCCGAGGTCTCCTACGACGCGCTCAAGGAAATGGACGATATCAACGGCGAATTCGGCCGCACCGACGTCGCCCTGGTGATCGGCGCCAACGACGTCACCAACCCCGCCGCCCGGGAGGACTCCTCGAGTCCGATCTACGGCATGCCGGTGCTCAACGTCGACCAGGCCAAGTCGGTGATCGTGCTCAAGCGCTCGATGAACTCCGGCTTCGCCGGCATCGACAACCCGCTGTTCTACGCCGACCACACCTCCATGCTGTTCGGCGACGCCAAGAAATCGGTCGGAGCAGTCACCGAGGAACTGAAGGCGTTGTAGGCCAGAGGTTTCCCCGACGCGCCCCTCCGCCCACCCGGGCGGAGGGGCGCTTTCGTAATTCGATGGACATCGTGGCCCGCCGCCCCGGATCATTCTCGGAGTGTCCGCACGTCATGAGCCTCTTCGGTTGATCGGTCCCGGGGAGCCCTCGGCCGATCCCGCCGAGCGGCTGCCGTGGACCGTCGTCGTCGATTCCACGTACTCCATCCGCGACGCGATCGATGCCCTCGCGCTCGGTCCGTTCCTGCGCGGCGACCAGCCCTGCGCGCGCACCGCGCATCTGGAGCGGGTGCGGCCGGACGCGCCGCTGCGCCCAGGACGCGGCCGCGTGGTGCGCACGATGCGCGACAACGACAGCGGGGCGACGCTGGTGGTCGGCCCCGGCTGGTCGCTGCGTTCGGTGCGCTGGTCGGGCGGTTCGGCGATGGTCGAGGTCACCGCCGTTACCGACACGCTCGCCGACGAGTTGCTCGCCGAAGCGGTCCGGGACGCGGCGGCTCCGCCGGAAGTGGGCGAGACCGTGGAGATGGGCTTCTGGCACATGCACACGCACGGCCCGCAGCGCCGCGCGCGCTCGATCTCGGCGCCCGAGTGGTCGTCGATCCGCGGCAACTACGCGGGGCAGGTCGCCGCCGCGATGGACCGGCTGATATCGCTCACCGCCGATGACGTCCGCGGCCGGCTGGTGCTGCTGCACGGGCCGCCCGGCACGGGGAAGACCACCGCGCTGCGCGCGCTGGCCCGGGCCTGGGGAGCCTGGTGCCAGTTCGATTGCGTGCTCGATCCCGAGGTGATGTTCGGCAAGCCCGGCTATCTGATGGACGTGGCCGCGGGTGTCGACAACGCCGACCAGGGCGCGCCGCGCTGGCGGATGCTGGTGCTGGAGGACTGCGACGAGCTGATCCGCGGGGAAGCGAAGGAGGCGGCGGGGCAGGGACTCTCGCGGCTGCTGAACCTGACCGACGGCATGCTCGGGCAGGGCCGGGACGTGCTCGTCGCCATCACCACCAACGAGGACCTGTCGCGTCTGCACCCCGCGGTGACGCGGCCGGGCCGGTGCCTGGCGCGGATCGAGATCGGGCGGCTGTCCTCCGGGGAGGCGGCGGCTTGGCTGGAGCGGGAGCAGCCGGATGCGGCCACCGCGTTTCCGGACGGCGCGAGTTTGGCCGAGCTCGTCGCGGTGCGCGACGGCGAGGCACGGATCGACGCCGTCGCCATGGACGCGGTGAACCCGGGACTGTACCTGTGAGCCGGCCGGAAGGACTCCGGTGAGCCGAAGCCGGTGCGCCGGTAGGCCGATCCGGCGAGTGGGTGCGGCGAACCGGCTGGTATCCCGCACGGCGGTACTCGCACCGATCGGCTAGATTCCATGGGTTCGCCCGTCGCCCTGTGCGCACGGAATCAAGCGAGACCCGGGGAGGGGATCCATGACCACACCACCGAACCAACCGTATCCAGGCCAGCCCGGCTATCCGCAGCAGCCGCCTGCCGGTGCGCCGCAGGGTTATCCGGGGCAGCCGGGCTATCCCGGTCAGCCGCAGGGCTATCCCCAACCCGGGTACCCCGGCCAGCCGCAGCCGGGCTATCCGCCGCAAGGTGGTTTTCCACAACAGCCGGGCTACCCCGGTGGCGGGTTCCCGCCGCCCGGGTCCCCGCCTCAGCAGAATCGCGGCGGGAGCGGTATCGGCAAGATCCTCGGCATACTCGGCGTGGTCCTGGTGATCGGGCTGCTGGTCGTCGGCGCCCGCACCGTGTTCCGCTCGGACGGCGAGAAGATCGACATCGGTCAGTGCGCGAAGTTGTCGGGCACCACGATCAAGGCCGAGTTCGCGACCAAGGAATGCTCCGACCCGGAAGCCAATTACGTGGTGGCGCAACGGCTCGACGGCGCGAACGCGGACTGCCCCACCAAGGATTACGCCAGCTACTACCAGACCGGCGGTGACGAGTACACGCTGTGCCTGCGGCTGAACGTCAAGGAGGGCGACTGCATCGACGGCGGTTTCCTCGGCGCCAGCACCAAGGTGGCCTGCGGCTCGACGGCGGACTTCAAGATCGGCCGGATCGTGCGCGGCACCGCGGACAAGTCCGCGTGTGGAGCGAAGGCGACCGAGAACGACACGATCGTCTACCCGAAGCCCGAGCCGATCACCCTGTGCCTGGTGTCGCCCAAGTAGCGATCGGCTCGGCTCGGCTTCCTGTTCGGGGGACGGCTCCTGCTGCTCGAGCACACCGGCCGTCGCTCGGACCGGTCGCGCTATGCGGTGCTGGAGGCGGTGTCCCGGCCGAGCCGTGACCGCGTGGTGATCGCGTCCGGATTCGGCGCGCAGGCGCGGTGGTTCCGGAATCTCGTCGCCGATCCGCACTGCCACGTGAGTATCTCGACGCACTTCGAGGTTCCAGCGCCGGCCCGCGTGCTGAGTCCGGAGGAGACCGCCGTCGTCCTCGACGACTACCGGCGCATCCATCCGGGGGCATACCGCAAGCTCGGCCGGATAGTCGAGGAAGCCACCGCATGAGTATCGATGCGGTGCCGATGGTCGAACTGACGTCGGATCTCTGATCCGGTCAGTCCGCCCGTGGCGGGGCGACGACGTTCGCGTACCGGCAGCAGAGCAGTATCGCGATCATCGGCACGACCATCGCCTTGGTCAGCGACATCACGGCGGTGAGCCAGCCGATGATCGTGGGACCGGCGAGCAGGCCGAGATAGCCGATGCTGAACACCCGCGACATGTCGGTCGCGGCCCGCGCGGAGCCGAGATTCCCGGCCGCGGTGAAGATCTGCGGGATGCCGCCGGCGAGGCCGAGCCCGGCCATCGTCCAGCCGAGCAGCGTCAGCGGAATCCACGGCGAGACGACGATCACGCCCAGACCGACGGCCGCGACGAGTGAGCCGTAGCGCACCACCGCGACCCGGCCGAAGGCGTGGCTGACCCGGTCGGTGCCGAAACGCCCGATCGTCATCGTGGTGGAGAAGGCGCCGAACGCCAGCGCCGCCGTCGCCGCGTCGGCGCCCAGATGCTCGCGCATCTGCAAGGCGCTCCAGTCGGCGGCCACCCCTTCCGCCAGGAGCAGCGCGAACGCGACAGCGGCCAGTGCGAACACCTTCCTGCCACGATCGCGGGCGCTCAGGTGAGGGTCCGGCCGCTCACCGGCGGGCAGGTGCGGAGGCAGCACGGCTTCGGAGCCGTGCGGCATGACGTCGTGCCGGGACGCGCTCGCGGGGGCGGTCGTACCGTGGTCCGGCGGCGCGTCCGTACCGTGGTCCGGCGGCGCGTCGTCGAGGTCGGTGGCGTGCACGGACGCGAGGTCGTGCGGCGCGGCCGCGCCGGACCCGCTTTCCCGCAACAATCGCGGTACCAGTGCGAGGGTCAGCGCGACACACCCTACCGCGGCGAGAACCAGGGTCATCCGGATGTCCCAACCCGCCCGCAGTGCGGCGGCTCCGAGCAGTGAACCGAGTAGGCCGCCGCCGGAGAACAGGGCGTGGAAAGCGGCCATGATCGGCCGCCGGTAGGCCCGTTCCACCAGCACCGCTTGGGTGTTCATCGACACGTCCAGCGCGCCGTTGCCGAAACCGAAGCAGGCCAGGGCCGGCGCCAAGCCGAGCGGGCCGGTGGCGAGGCCGGGGCCGACCACCGCCACGGACGCGATGCACGCGGCCGTGCCGACCAGCGCCCTGCTGCCGAACCGATCGGCGAGCGGACCGGCCAGCCGCATTCCGGCGATGCCCGCACCGGCCATCAGCAGGATGAACATGCCCAGTGTGGATTTCGAGACGCCCGTGCGGTCGGTGATGACCGGGATATGGACCACCCACATGGCGAGCAGGAAGCCGTTCAACGCGAAGACCGTGAACACCGCGGCGCGCGCGACGCGGACCGGGCGATCGACCGTCGGGCTCAACACCATGTCGACGGTACCGGGAGAACATCCGCCGCGGCCGGCCTCGCCCGCGGAACCGGCCCAGGGCATCGTCGACCTGGTCGTGCGGCCGTGCGGGACGCTCGACACTGCGCGTCACGTCCGCGAGCGAGTCTCTTTCACTATGTCGAACGTCACAGATGGTCGGAACATTTCCAGGTCTCCGTGGTGGCTGCGGCCCACAAGGAGGTCGAGACGGCACGTGGCTCAACGGCGCGTGATCATGCGTGATCGTCTACCGTGGACAACGTGGATGCGCTCGCCAGTCTGCTCGAAGGCCCTCGCGCGCGCGGCGCGTTCCTGATGTGTTCGCTGCTGAATCCGCCGTGGTCGCTGCGCATCCAGGACGAGGCCCCGCTGACCGTGCTGTCGATGATCCGCGGCGGCGCGTGGATCGTCACCGACGAGAGCGCGCCGCGCCGGCTGGGCGCGGGCGACGTCGCCGTCTTCCGCGGACCCGCGCCGTACACGGTGGCCGACGACCCGGCGACCGAACCGCAGATCATCATCCATCCCGGTCAGGTGACGAAGACGCCGGACGGCGAGATCCTCTGCGAGACATTGAGTCTGGGTGTCCGGCAGTGGGGGACCGATCCGGACGGCGCGACGCTCATGGTGACCGGGACCTACGAGTCCGCGGGCGCGGCCGGCCTGCGCCTGCTGCGCGCGCTCCCGCCGGTGCTGGTGTTGCGGCGCGGCGAGTTCGACAGCCGGGTGCTCGACATCCTGGTCGACGAGGTGACCAGGGACCAGCCCGCGCAGAGCGCGGTGCTGGACCGCCTGCTGGATCTGGTGCTGATCGCGGCGCTGCGCGCCTGGTTCGCTCGCAACGACGCGCCCGGCTGGTACCGCGCGTACGGCGACCCGCTGGTCGGCAAGGCTTTGCGCCTGTTGCAGCACAATCCGGCGCACGGGTGGACGGTCGCGGGCCTGGCCGAGGCGGTGGGAATGTCGCGGGCCGCGTTGGCGCGCCGGTTCACCGATCTGGTGGGCGAGCCGCCGATGGCCTTCCTCACCGAATGGCGGCTGGCGCTGGCCGCCGATCTGCTGCAGGAGTCCGACGCCACGATCGAGGCCATCGCGCGGCAAGTCGGCTACGGCAGCGCGTTCGCGTTGAGCACCGCGTTCAAGCGGCACTTCGGCGTCTCCCCGCGCGACCACCGGCTGGGCGTCGTCGCCGCTGAGCTATCGTCGGCCGGGTGACGCAGCAGTATCCGGTGCTCTGGCCGGTGCCGACCCGGTGGGCCGACAACGACCACTACGGGCACGTGAACAACGTGACCTACTACTCGTACTTCGACACCGCGGTCAACGCGTGGTTGATGCACGCCACCGGAACCGACATCCGCGACCTGCCCGCGCTCGGCGTGGTGGCGCAGACCTCCTGCCGGTATCTCGGCTCGATCAGCTTCCCGGACCAGTTGCAGGTCGGGCTGCGCATCTCCCGGCTCGGGCGCTCCAGCATCACCTACGATCTGGCCATCTTCCGCGAGGGCGACGGCGCGCTGGAACTGTCGGCCACCGGGGTCTTCGTGCACGTCTACGTGGACGCCGAGACTCGCGAGCCGGTCGAGATCCCGGAAGTCATCCGCACGGCCGCGGCGGCGCTCGTCACGGACTGACGGCCGCGGGCACCGGCGTCACGCGCGGCTGAGCAGAGTGAGCGGGTCTTCCAGGAATCCTCCGACGGCGGCCAGGAAGCGGGCCGCGAGCTCGCCGTCGATCATGCGGTGATCGAAGCTCACGCCGAGGGTGGTCACCCACCGGATCGCGATCTCGTCGCGCACCACCCACGGTCGCCTGCCGATCGAGCCGAGGCACAGGATCGCGGCCTCGCCCGGATTGACCAGCGGAACACCGGCGTCCACGCCGAAGACGCCGACGTTGGTGATGGTGAACGTGCCGCCGCGCAGGTCGGCGGGTGTCGCGTCGCCCGCGCGGGCGGTGTCGGCGAGCCAGCCGATTTCCCGGGTGAGGTCGCGCAGGTTGAGCGTCTGCGCGTCTTTGATGTTCGGGACCAGCAGCCCGCGCTCGGTGGCCACCGCGATGCCGAGATTGACGTAGTGCTTGGTGACGATCTCCTGAGCGGTTTCGTCCCAGTAGACGTTCATGCCGGGGAAGTCGGCGAGCGCGATCAGCGTCGCCTTGGCGACCAGGGCCAGCGGGGTCAGGGGCAGGCCCGCGAAGGATTTCGTGCCGCGCAGATGATCGAGTAGTTCCATCGAGGCGGTGCAGTCCGCGGTCACGAACGTGCTGGCCTGCGGGATGGTCCGCGCGCTGGTCAGCATCGCCGCGGCGGTGCGTTTGCGGATGCCCCCGATCGGGGCGCGTTCCTCGCGCGCGGACGGCCGGACCGCTTCGGCCGGAACGGTGGCCGGTTCGGCCGGACGCGGCTGCGAGACGGGCACCGCGCCGCGCACGTCCTCGACGGTGACCGCGCCGCCGGGCCCCGAACCCGCGATGAACCACAGGTCGAGGCCGAGTTCGCGAGCCAGTTTCCGCGCGGCGGGCGTCGCTGCCGCGCGCGCCGCGCCGAGCCCGGTCTCCGGTTGGTGCTCGGTCGGACCGCCCGCGGCGCCAGACCGCGAAACCTTGGGTTCTGCGGCTTGATCGCCCACGGTGTCGGATCGCGAGACCTTGGGTTCTGCGGCTTGATCGGCCGTGGTGTCGGATCGCGAGACCTGGGGTTCCGCCGCCCGATCGCCCAGGGTGTCGGACCGCGAAGCGCCGGGCACTTTCCCCTCTCCGCCGTCCGGCCGCGAAACGCCCGACCCGACAGGAGGACGCCGCCGGGACGTCGCCTCCGCCTCGGGGCCGTAGCCGACCAAGACCGAAGTACGGCCCGTCTCGCTCGTGTCGTCGGCTCCGGCCGCCTGGACGCGGATGAGTGGCGCCCCGACCGCGACGGTGTCGCCCGGCCGCGCCAGCAGTTCGATCACCCGGCCCGCGAACGGCGACGGCAACGAGACGACCGCTTTGGCCGTCTCCACGTCGGCGATGGGCTGGTTCAACTCGACCGTGTCGCCGACCGCCACCGCCCACGACACCAGTTCGGCGTCGGTCAAGCCCTCCCCGAGGTCGGGTAGCCGGAACTCCAGCACGGACGCCGGAAGATCCTGGCGGGCATGGTTTTCCACGCGGCACCTCTCACTACGGCGAAGCCCGCCTCACGCGGCGAGGGAACGGTCGACCGCGTCGAGAATGCGGTCTGGGTCGGGCAGGTGGTGCTTCTCGAGCTTAGCCGGGGGGTAGGGGATGTCGAACCCGCCGACGCGCAGCACCGGCGCTTCCAGGTGATAGAAGCAGCGCTCGGTGATCCGCGCGGCGATCTCGGCCCCGAGTCCGGCGAACACCGGCGCCTCGTGTGTGACGATCAGCCGCCCCGTCTTCGCGACCGACTCCTCGACGGTGTCGAAGTCGATCGGCGAGAGGCTGCGCAGGTCGATCACCTCGAGCGTGTGTCCTTCCCGCGCGGCGATCCGCGCGGCCGACAGCGCGGTCGCCACGGTTCCGCCGTAGGCGACGACGGTCGCGTCCGAACCCGTCGTGCACACGCGTGCGCGATCCAGGGGCAGGCCGCCGTCGCGGTCGAGCGCGGCGAAGTCGACGTCGGCCTTGTCCCAGTACCTGCGCTTGGGCTCGAAGAAGATCACCGGGTCGTTCAGCGCGATCGCCGCGCGGATCATCGAATAGGCGTCCGCGGGGTTGCTCGGTGTGACCACGCGCAGCCCGGCGGTGTGCGCGAAATAGACCTCGGGCGATTCGGAGTGGTGCTCGACCGAGCCGATGCCGCCGCCGAACGGTATGCGGATAGTCAGCGGCGCGTGCACTTTTCCCTGCGTCCGGTAATTGATCTTGGCCACGTGCGAGACGATCTGGTCGAACGCGGGATAGACGAACCCGTCGAACTGGATCTCGCACACCGGCCGGTAGCCGCGCAGCGCCATGCCGAAAGCCGTTCCCACGATGCCCGATTCGGCCAGCGGCGTGTCGATGACGCGGTTGTCGCCGAAGTCCTTCTGCAACGTGTCGGTCACCCGGAACACCCCGCCGAGACGGCCGATGTCCTCGCCCATCAACAGGACCTTCGGATCATCCTCCAGCGCGCGGCGCAAGCCGGTGTTGAGCGCGGCGGCGAAGGTGGTGATCATCGCGGGACTCCTTCTCCTCGTGCGGAGGAGCCGCCGGGATCGCCGGCCAGATACTCCGCGTACGCCCGCCGCTGTTCGGTGATCAGCGGATGCGGTGTGGTGTAGACGTGGTCGAACAGCTCGCTCGGCGCGGGATCTGGCAGGCCGACCGTCGCGGCGCGCACTGCCCGGGCCACCGCGTCCGACCGGTCGGCGACCCGGCGTGCGAACGCGTCGTCCCAGTGGCCCTCGCGCTCGAGCAGCCTGCGGATTCGATCGATCGGATCGCGTCGCGCCCATTGCTCGGTCTCGGCGGCCGAGCGGTAACGGGTGGGATCGTCCGCCGTGGTGTGCGGACCCATCCGGTAGGTGAGCGCCTCGATCAACGAGGGGCCGCCGCCGGAGCGCGCCCGCGCGATCGCCTGCCTGGTCACGGCGAGCACGGCGAGCACATCGTTGCCGTCGACCTGCCTGCCCGGCATGCCGTAGCCGTACGCGCGGCGGGCGATCGGCGTCGCGCTCTGTACCCGCACCGGCGCGCTGATCGCCCACTGGTTGTTCTGGCAGAAGAAGACGACGGGCGCGCTCCAGGACGCGGCGAAACCGAGCGCTTCGGCCAGATCACCCTGGCTGCTGGCGCCGTCGCCGAAATAGGCGATCGTGGCGATCTCGGCGCCGTCCAAGTGGGCGGCGAAGGCGTATCCGGTCGCGTGCAGACCTTGGGAGCCCACGACGATGTTGGGATTGGTCATGTTCACCGCGTGCGGATCCCAGCAGTGATGGGCGACGCCGCGCCACAGCCGGGTCAGATCGGTGGGCGGCACGCCGCGGCAGTAGGCGACCGCCGTCTCGCGGTAGCTGCAGAACACGTAGTCGTCGGGATGCAGCGCGTGCGCGGAGCCGACCTGGGCGGCCTCCTGCCCGAGCAGGGGCGCCCACAGGCCGAGCTGGCCTTGCCGTTGCAGCGCGGTGGCCTCGACGTCGATCCGTCGGGTGACCACCATGTCCTCGTACAGCGCCCGCACCTGCTCCGGCCCGACGTCGGCGACCAGCGCGGCGTGCTCGCGATCGAGGACGCGGCGACCGTCCGGCTGGACCAACTGCACCGCGAATTCGGTCTTGCCCGGCATGGGCGATCACCTCCTCACCAGGTCGTCGACGCACAGAATGTGGTCTACCTCACAGCATCCACCCGAATGCGGACTGCGCAAGTGGCCGACCGGCGGATGGGCAGAATGCTCAATTCGGCACCCCGGCGTGATGTCATACTGCGTGGTATGACCAGAGAAAACGTCGGCGTGAGCCTGGACGCCACCGACGCCAGGCTGTTGCTGGAACTGGTCGCCAACCCCAGGGCGACGGGTGTGGAGCTGGCCACGCGGCTCGGCCTGTCCCGCAACACCGTGCAGGCCCGCTTGTCCCGCTGGGAGGCGGGCGGCGTGCTGGGCAGCTTCGAGCGGCGCGTCGAGCCGCGCGCGCTCGGCTATCCGCTGGCGGCATTCGTCGCGGTCGTCGTCGATCAGCACCGGCTGGACTCGGTGGTGGACGAACTGGCCGAGGTGCCCGAGGTCACCGAGGTGTGCGGCATGACCGGACTCACCGATCTCACGGTGCGGGTGGTAGCCCAGGACGCCGACGACCTGTATCGCATCGCCGGGCAAATTCTCAAGATCCCCGGCGTCGAGCGGACCAACATGGCGCTGGTGATGCGCGAGCTGGTCGGTCCGCGCACCGCCCCGCTGCTGGACCGGCTGGCGAATTCCGGCTGACCACCGGCGCGGCATTCCGGCCGCCGCTCTTCGCCACCGCAGCCCGAGGCGGTGTCGCCGGATGCTCGACAGCGGGCCGGTGCGGCCCCGCTAGGGTGCGGGGATGGAGATTTCGGGCAAAGTTGCCATTGTCACGGGGGCGGGCGCGGGGATCGGGGCGGCGCTGGCCGCCCGGCTCGTCGCCGCCGGTGCGCGTGTAGTGCTCGCCGACCTCGACGAGGCGAGCGCGGCGCGAGTCGCGGAGTCTCTCGGGCCCGGGGCGGTCGCGATCGGCGGAGATGTGGCCGACGAAACGGTGATCCGCACGTCGATCGATCGCGCCGAGGCGGAGTTCGGGCCGGTCGACCTGTATTTCGCGAACGCGGGGATCGGCGGCGGCGCGGGTCTGGACAGTACCGACCAGCAGTGGTCGGCCGCGCTGGAGGTCAACGTGCTGGCCCACGTCCGCGCCGCGCGGCTGCTCGTTCCCGGATGGCTGGCGCGGGGCGGCGGTTACTTCGTCGCCACGGCGTCGGCGGCGGGCCTGCTCACCCAGCTCGGATCGGCGCCCTACGCGGTGTCCAAGCACGCGGCCGTCGGGTTCGCCGAGTGGCTGGCGGTCACTTACGGCGACCAGGGAGTCCGGGTGAGCTGCGTGTGCCCGATGGGCGTGGACACGCAGTTGCTGGAGGGCGGCCTCGTTCCGCCCGAGCACGCCGCCGAGGCGGAACTCGCGGTGAAGGCGGTCAAGAGCGCGGGCGCGGTGCTGTCCCCGGAGGAGGTCGCCGAGATCGTGCTCGCCGGGGTGGCCGAGGAACGCTTCTTGATCCTTCCGCATCCGGAAGTGCTGAAGATGTACCGCCACAAGGGCTCCGACTACGATCGCTGGCTCGACGGAATGCGCCGCTTCCAAGCCGCGCTCCGGGAGTAGGCTGCTCCCGGCCCCGGCCCCGGCCCCGGCCCCGGCCCCGGCCCCGGCCCCGGCCCCGGCCCCGGCCCCGGCCCCGGCCCCGGCCCCGGCCCCGGCCCCGGCCCCGGCGATAGCGATAGCGATGTCCGCGGCCGGATACGAGGCGCAGACCCGTGAGGAAGGCAAGCGAAAGGATGTCGTTGTCAGACCTGGGTTTCTATGCCCACTTCGTGACGTGTGGCGAAGTGTTGGAGGCCGGCATAGGCACTAATCCTGCCGAGTGGGAAGCGAAGCTGGGGTCGGACTATATCGACGACAGGGTGCAGACCCGCATGCGCCGGGACTACGGCCTTGTGGAGCTTTCGTTCGAGGAGGACAAGGGCGAATGGTCCTGCTTCGGCATCAGCGTGCAGACGCACCGCCTGATCTCGGGTGAGGTATCCACCGTGCCAGTGTTGCTCCGAACCGAGTACGGCGAGTTCGCACCTCGGGTTGGGTTCGACGAGTTGGCTGCCCTCATCACCGGCCTGGGCTATCGCATCGAACCGGACCACGACGCGACGACCACCGACATTCACCGATACAGGGTCCCCGAGTCCGGCGCGAGGGTCTTCGTCGTCGCCGACGCTGATCCTTACGGATGTGCCGATGTGGATGCGGAGGATCCTGCCGGGCACAGAGTGGGCGATGTGTGGTCGATCAACTTGTCCCCTGTTTGGTGGTCGGTCTGACGTCTGAGCGAGGACACTGCGCCATCACTCCAACGGCGGTGTCGAAATGCGGGACCGTAGACATCACACTCGATCAGGGATGTTCAAACGTTTTCGTATCGCAGCATCACGAGCGCGTCCTCCGCCCACTCCGAGATACTTTGAGGCGGGGGTAGTTCCACGCCCGCAACGCCGCTCGTGGCGCCGAACTCCTGGGCCAGCGCTGCCATCAGCGCTGAAGCCTGGAACAGTGTCGCGGGGTCGTTGTCCGGGTCGTCCAGGGACAGGCCGAGGACGAGGTCGTTTTCCTCGGTGAGGGTGATGATGGCCTGGTAGTAATCGTTGGCTTGCAGGTAGAGGGAGAATGCTCTTTCGGCGCAGGGATCGCGGCGTAGTTCCGCCAGAGCGTCCAGGTCGCCGGGAGCCGGTTCGCCTGCGATGTATGTTCGGACGAAGGCGTCGAAACGAGGCTCTTGCGGGTTCTCGGTGTCGACGTAGCGGTGGATGAAGCGGGAGAGCACGGCGGTGCGGTCACTGGGGTGGACCCGGACGTAGACGTCAAGACTGGGAGGCATCTCTCAGCACACGCATTCGAACGTCAGCTCACTATGCACCGGAGTCGTGGTCCCTCGACGAGTGCCTGCCGCTGCGCCTGGACACACGCACCTCGGCCAGCGCCGCTGCTCGCAGCGGGCCGATCGAATCGAACCTGAACCCCGCATCGGGGCGTCCAGACCAGGCTCGCGGGCGGCTGCTGGCCATGGGATGGGCATAGCAAACGGTATCAACCTGAGCGCCGACTCCGAAGTCGCCTCGGCCCCGGCGCAGGCAGTGGTCCGGACTTCGCGCTCGTCTCGCAGTGTCTCGGAGCGGCGCGGGCTGGGGCGGCCCTGGTCCGGCTGCTGTCGTCGGTCGGCTATGGCGGCTGTGTCCGGCTCGGTGGGCGGCTGTGTTCGGCCTGGCGTTGTGATCGTAGTTCGCCTACTGCTCAGCCTCTGCTCGGTCCGGCGCGGGCTGTGGTCGGCTCTGGTCCCGCTGCTCCCGTTCCGGCTGACGCAATACTCTGCGCACGACGAGCCCGGCGAGCAATGCCCAGAAGGCCGCGCCGATGCCGGCGAAGCCGACGCCGGAGGCGGCGATGAGGAAGGTGACGACGCCCGCCTCGCGGTGTTCCGAACGCAGCGCCGCGCCGAGCGCGGCGGCCAAGGTCGCCAGCAGGGCCAGGCCGGCCACGGTTTCCAGCGTGCCCGCCGGAGCGGTCGCGATCAGCGTGACCAGCGCGGCCGAGCCCAGCGCGAGCACGAGGTATATCCCGCCCGCGGTGAACGCGGCGATCCAGCGCCGCTTCGGGTCCGGGTGCGCGGCGGGCGCGGCCGACAGCGCGGCGCTGATGGCCGCGAGATTGATCGCGTGCCCGCCCGCGGGCGCGCCGACGACGGTGCCGAGCCCGGTGACGGTCATCGCCGCGCGCCATGGCACCCGGTAGTCGAACGAGGCCAGCACCGCGGTGCCCGGAATGTTCTGCGACGCCATGGTGACGATGTAGAGCGGGATCGCCACGCCGATCAGCGCCTGCCAGCTCCAGTGCGGCACCGTCAGTTCCAGCCGCGGCGCCATCGCGCCGATGTCGAGGTGCCGGTGCTGCACCGCGATGCTGATCGCGGCCCCGATCGCCGCCGTCGCGAAGGCCGCGATCACGGCCCAGCGCTGCGCATACCGTTGCAGCACCAGCCAGACCACGATCACCGGCGCCGCCACCGCCGGACTCGTCTGCACCGCGCGGACCGGCGCCAGGCACAACGGCAGCAGCACCCCCGCGAGCATGGCCTGCGCTATATCCACCGGGATCGCCGCGACCAGCGCGCCCAGCCGCTGCCACAGTCCGGTGACGACGATCAGCGCGCCCGTCACCACGAACGCCCCGATCGCGGCGGGCCAGCCGCCCGCCACCGCGCCCGTCCCGGCCAGCAACGCCGCGCCCGGTGTTGACCAGGCGAGGGTGATCGGCATCCGGTAGCGGTAACTCAGCGCCAGCATGCCGATCGCCTGTGTGACGCACAGCGCGAGCAGGCCCGACGCGGCTTGCGCGGAACTCGCCCCCACCGCGGTCAACCCGCTCAGCACCACGGCGAAGGAGCTTGTGAACCCGACCAGCGCCGTCACCGCGCCCGCGCCGATCGGCGGCACGAGCCCGGCCCGCGACCGTTCGGGTTCCCCGGTCGCGGTGGTTTCGGCAGTGGAAGCGTTCGACATCGGTCGGATATTGCCGCTGGTCACGAGTGCGTGTCGCCTGCCAGTGCGCCGAAACTGGCCTGACTTGGCCGCCGCGGGCGGCGCGCGGCACGAGAGTTCGGCGACATCGGCACATCCGGGTGCGTAGGGTGGGGGAGTCGGTGCGCGAGGACGCGATTCGGGACGAGGAGCTGAGTTGAGCGCGGTACTGATCACTCCGGAGGAACTGCGGGAAGCGTTGTCGGACAAGCGGCTTCGCCTGCTGGATGTGCGCTGGGCGCTGGGCGATCCGGACGGGCCGCAGCACTACCTCGCCGGTCACATTCCCGGCGCGGTGTTCGTCGACCTGGAAACGGAACTGGCCGCACCGCCTTCCCCCGCGCGCGGCAGGCATCCACTGCCGGACCCCGCGCAGCTGGAGAAGTGCGCGCGCAGCTGGGGGTTGTGCGAGGGCGATCCGGTCGTCGTCTACGACGCCACCGGCGGCATGGCCGCCGCCCGCGCCTGGTGGCTGCTGCGCTGGGCGGGTGTCGCGGACGTGCGCATTCTCGACGGCGGGCTGCCCGCCTGGATCGGTGCGAGCGGGCAGGTCGCTACCGGCGCCGAGCCCGACCCCGAACCCGGCGACGTCGAACTGCGCCCCGGTCAGCTGCCCGTGATCGACGCGGACGCGGCCGCGCGCTGGAAGGGCGTGCTGTTGGATGCCAGGGCGAGCGAGCGCTTCCGCGGTGACGTGGAGCCGATCGATCCCCGCGCCGGGCACATCCCCGGTGCGCTCAGCGCTCCGACCGCCGACAATCTCGACGCCGAGGGCCGCTTCCGCGCGGTGGAGGAACTGCGCGACCGCTTCGCCGGCTTCGGATCCGGGCCGGTGGCCGTGTACTGCGGCTCCGGCGTGACGGCGGCGCACCAGGTCGCGGCGCTCGCTGTCGCGGGCGTGGAGGCGGCCTTGTATCCCGGGTCGTGGTCACAGTGGTCGAACGATCCGAAACGGCCGGTCGCGACGGGTAGCTGACCCGCTACCGCGGACCTACAGCCAGGCGCGGGCCAGGAGATCGTCGTCGGCGACCTCGCTGGCCCGGGGCGGGAACCGGGTGGCGGCGATCGACTCGATATGCGTTCCGTCGTGCCCGATCACCCACGAGCCGCCGCGCTCCTCGCATTCGGCGATCTTGGCGAAGGTGGTGAGCAGGAACGTGATCGCCTCGCGCGGGTCGGTGGTGCGGGCCAGCCGCTGGGATTCACCGGGTCTCGACAGGTCAAGCCACACACCGCACTGCCCGTCGAGCCGCATGCCGACGATCTTGTCGGCATGCACGAAGGTGAATTTCCGCCGTTCCCACGCGGTCGTCGGGGTGAAGCTCTGCTCGAGAACCTGGAGCAGGATCGTCATGCTGCTTCCTCCGCTTCCTTGACACCAAGCTGCGGTTGTTTGCGATGACCTGCGGATATTCCAGTATGTGCCCGTTGCGTGAAGAAATCCACAACGGTCGGGGCACTGGGCGCGCCGCCGTGTCGGACCCGCCTGCTTGGATGGGTTGATGCTGCACGGACTGTGGTCGCCGGGATCCGGGTTGCTGCTCTGGCACGACTCGCCGGTCGCCGCGCCGTCCACCGGGCTGCCGGATCCGCTGGGCAGCGTGCTGCGGGCGTCGAGGTTCCGGCACCGCGCCGAGGTGCTGGTCGTCGCGAACGGCGTCGTCGCGACCGAGCGGGTGCGCGCGCACGCGATGGCCCCGGTGGCGGCGGCGGAGGCGCTGCGGCAGCGACTGCCCGCCGGGCTGGTGGCGGGGGATCTGCGGTTTCTCGCCCACGTCGCGCGCGGCATCGAACGCTGGGTGCGCGCCGGGCGTGTCGTGCCGGACCTGCGCCGGGAGGACGGCCAGTGGTGGGTGCGCTGGCGGCTGGTCGGCGGGGAGCGGCAGCGGGCCTGGCTGGCCGAACTCGCGGTCGCCATGCCGCAGGCCCTGCGGGTGGCCGGGCGTCCGGCCGCGGTACTGGACGACATGGTCACCGAGCTCACCGATCCGATCGCGCGGTCGCTGGCCGATCCGCCGGACTCGCCACATCCGCTGGTGGCCGCCCTGGTCGGCGACACTCCGCTGGACAACGGCAGCTATCAGGTCGCCGAGGTGCTGGAGCGCTGGCGGGCGAGCCTGACCGGTGACGAGCCGGAATTGGTGCTGCGGCTGCTGGAACCGGACGGCGCACTCGGGCTCGCCGACGAGTCCGTCGCGCTGTGGCGACTGGAGGTCTGCCTGCGCCTGACCGGGGAGGCGCCCAGAACAGTTCCCCTGCATGAGGATCCGAATCTCGTGCGGATCGCGGTGGACAAGCTCGGCGCGGCCCAGCGGGCGTATCCGAGGTTGCGTGATCTGCCGAGCGATCCGCGCAGCATGGACCTGCTGCTGCCCACCGAGGTGGTGCTGGATCTGGTCGCGCACGGCGCGCACGCCCTGCACGCCGCCGGGGTCCAGTTGCTGCTGCCGCGAGCCTGGAGCGTCGCCGAACCGAGCATGCGCCTGCGCGTGGACAGCGCGACGCCCGCCGCGGAGAGCACGGTCGGTCTGCGTGGCCTGGTCGCCTACCGCTGGGAGCTGGCGCTCGGCGACATGGTGTTGACCACGGCCGAGATGGAACGCCTGGTGCGCGGCAAGTCCGATCTGGTGCAGTTGCGCGGGCAGTGGGTGCAGGCCGATCACAAGGCGCTGGCCGCCGCGGCCCGGTATGTCGCCGCGCACGCCGACGACACCCCGGTCACCTTCGCGGACATGCTGGGCGAGATCGCCGTCTCGCGGGTGCCGCAGGTGCCGATCACCGAGGTCACCGCCGGCGGGTGGGCCGGTGACCTGCTCGATCGCGCGCGAGAGCCGGAAGCGGTCGCCGCGCCCGTCGGGCTGAAGGCCGAGTTGCGTCCTTACCAGCAGCGCGGCCTGGCCTGGCTGGCCACCATGAGCCGGATGGGGTGCGGCGCGATTCTGGCCGACGACATGGGGCTCGGCAAGACCGTCCAGGTGCTCGCCTTGCTGGTGCACGAACGGGAGACGCCGGAGGCGGCCGAGCCGCCGGGCCCGACCTTGCTGGTGTGCCCCATGTCGGTGGTCGGCAACTGGCAGCGCGAGGCGGAACGGTTCGCCCCCG
Organism: Nocardia sp. CY41; assembly: GCF_009829325.1. Taxonomy (GTDB): domain Bacteria; phylum Actinomycetota; class Actinomycetes; order Mycobacteriales; family Mycobacteriaceae; genus Nocardia. The sequence goes on along the minus strand of NZ_VUOS01000004.1, from coordinate 57,633 downwards.
ACCTGCGGGTGTGGGTGCATCACGGCGTGGGCCGGCGAGCCGGGGCCGAACTCGACGAGACGGTCGCCGCCGCGGATCTGGTGGTCACCACCTACGCGCTGCTGGCGCGCGACGCCGAGGAACTGGGCAGGCAGCACTGGGACCGCGTCGTCCTGGACGAAGCGCAGCACATCAAGAACGCCGGTACGCGGCAGGCGCGGGCGGCGCGGTCGTTGCGCGCGCGGCATCGGCTGGCGCTCACCGGCACCCCGGTGGAGAACCGGCTGGAAGAGCTGCGCTCCATCATGGATTTCGCGGTGCCGAAGGTGCTGGGCAGCCCGCAGTCCTTCCGGGCCCGTTTCGCGGTCCCCATCGAACGCGAGCGCGACCAGAACGCGATCAGCCGGCTGCGCTGGCTCACCCAGCCGTTCGTGCTGCGCCGGGTGAAGACCGACCCCACGGTGATCAGCGATCTGCCCGAGAAGCTCGAGATGACCGTGCGGGCCAATCTCACCGTCGAGCAGGCCGCCCTCTACCAGGCGGTCGTGGATGACATGCTGGCGAAAATCAAGGACGCGAAGGGCATGGCGCGCAAGGGCGCCGTGCTCGGTGCGCTCACCCGGCTCAAGCAGGTGTGCAACCATCCCGCGCATTTCCTGGGTGACGGGTCGAGCGTGCTGCACCGCGGGGCGCACCGTTCCGGCAAGCTCGCTCTCGTCGAGGACGTCGTGGACGCGGTGCTGGCCGACGGCGAGAAAGCTCTGTTGTTCACGCAGTTCCGGGAATTCGGCGAGCTGGTTGCGCCCTACCTCACCGAGCGGTTCGGCGCCGAGATCCCGTTCCTGCACGGTGGCGTGCCGAAGAAGAAGCGCGACGCGATGGTCACCCGTTTCCAGACGCCGGACGGCCCGCCGCTGATGTTGTTGTCGCTCAAGGCCGGTGGCACCGGCCTCAACCTCACCGCCGCCAATCACGTGGTGCACCTGGACCGCTGGTGGAATCCCGCCGTGGAGAACCAGGCCACCGACCGAGCCTTCCGGATCGGCCAGCGGCGCAACGTCCAGGTGCGCAAGCTGGTCTGCGTGGACACGATCGAGGAGCGGATCGACGAGATGATCAACGGCAAGCGGCAACTCGCCGATCTGGCCGTCGGCGCGGGGGAGAACTGGATCACCGAGCTGAGCACCGACGAATTGCGCGACCTGTTCACCCTCGGAGCGGCGGCGGTGGGCGAATGAGTCCATTCGTCGACTACTCGGAGTACGGGAAGAAGCTGCCGGTGCGCGGCGGTGTGGAGGCACGTAGCAGGCGCGGCGGGTTCGGGCGCACCTGGTGGGGCAAGGCGCTGGTGGAATCGGTCGAGCGGATGGCGGAGCCGGGCCGGTTGACGCGCGGCCGCAACTACGCCAGATCCGGTCAGGTGGTGAACTACCGGATCGAGCCGGGCGCGGTGACGGCGGAAGTGCAAGGCAGCCAACCGAAGCCCTTCACGGCGGTGTTCACCGTGCGCCCGTTGCGCGAGGACGAACTCGAGGTGCTCATCGAGACCATCCGCGCGGCTCCCGGCATGCTCGCCGAGATCGCCTCGGGCGCGTTGCCGACCGGACTCGGGCCGCTGCTGCTGCCGAGCACCGCGGCCGACCTCGATTTCACCTGCACCTGCCCTGATCCCGGTTGGCCGTGCAAGCATGTGGCGGCGGTCTGCTACCTGCTGGCCGAGCGGCTCGACGAACGCCCACGCGAGATCCTGACCTTGCGCGGACTCGACCTGGACACCTTGATCGGCGGCATCGAACGCGAGCCGAGCCCCGCCGTCGATGACGACCCGTACGGCGAGAACATCGCCTTGCCGGCTCTGCCCTCCGTCGAATTCCGTGCGGCTCCGGAGGATCTGGATCCGATGCTGCTGCGCAGGGCGCTGCGGATGACCTCGGCCGACGAGACCACCGCCGCGACCGGCCTGCGCGAACTCACCGCCCTCTATCGGCTGTTGGACCGGTGACGTTGGTCGGCACCCAGCATCGGGGCTGTCGGTTACCGCCGGTCTGTCGGGGCGGGATCGATACCGGCGGAGCGAAGGGACCGGAGACTTCCCGACGCCGGGTGCCGCTATCCAGTCTCGCGCCGCGCGACCCGATGCGGAACTGCCCCAGTAACGCCCGGACGCTGCCCTTGCGCCGAACTTGGCGAACCGGCACCCCGCACCGCCGGATCGTCGCACCCAGCTCCGCCGAGTCGAGATAAGCGATCCGACCTGCGCGAACCTGCTGTTATAGGCTGACAGCGTGGCAGGAAGGAGCCCAACGGCCGGGTCGCCCCGCGACGACCTCGGTACTCCGGTGGAACTGCGAACACCCCCGCGCCGGGTGGTGTCGCTCGTTCCGTCGCTGACCGAGGCGGTGGCGTGCACGTGTCCGGAAGTCTTGGTCGCCGCCACGCAATGGTGTACGCATCCAGCCGATCTGGCGGTCGAACGGGTCCGTGGCACAAAGAATCCGGATGTCCGCCGCATCGTAGAACTCGCCCCCGACCTGGTGTTGTGCAACAAAGAGGAGAACCGCCGCCTCGACGTCGAACGTCTGCGCACGGCGGGAATCCCGGTGTGGGTGACCGAGATCGAGACCGTCGAGCAGGCCATGGTTTCGCTCGCCCGGCTGTGCGTGGAGGCGCTCGGCGTCGACATCCCGGCTTGGCTCACCGAGGCCCGGTCCGCTTGGTCGGCACCGCCTCCTGAACCGGCGCGCGCCGCCGTCATCCCGGTCTGGCGGAATCCGTGGATGGTGGTCGGACGCAATACTTTCACCGGCGACATCGCGCACCGCCTGGGCCTGCGCTTGGTGCACGACGATCGTCCCGATCGCTATCCGCGCGTCACGGAGGCCGAGCTGATCGAAGGCGTCGAGCTCGCGGTGCTCCCCGACGAACCCTATGTCTTCACTGAAAGCGATGGACCGGAAGCATTTCCGGATATCCCGGTCGCTTTGGTCGAAGGCCGCGCCCTCACCTGGTACGGGCCGTCATTGGCGACCGCCCGCGAGACGCTCACCGCGCAACTGGCCCGCGCGACTCACAATTCGTAGTCGAACCACATGTGGTGTGTGCCGTCGGCGTCCACATGCAGTCCGCCCGTGCCCGTGATGCCCGCGAGGTCGCCGGTGCCGCTGCCGGGCACGATCACGCAGAATTCGTTCGTACGGTCGGCCCCGCTGGTGCTCGCGACGTGCAGGAAATTGAAGGTGCCCGCGACGCCGTCGAGCGTGCCCTCGAACGACTCCATCGCGGTGTAGCTGCCCACACCGGTGGCCTGGTCGAACGCGGCGGTGAACACGGTGGACGAGCGGCCTTCGATCGCGCCGCTGAATTGCTTGGCGATGAGGGCGACGCCGACCGGCAACGCGGTGGTGATCGTGGGATCGGGCACCACCTCGGTCGGGACGAAGGAACTCACGGAGAACGTGCCGGTGGCTTTCACGCGGCGAATGCTAGCCGCGGGCACCGACAACCGGGTCAGTCCGCGATCCGGTACACGCGCTGCGCGGTGGTGCGGAAGACCTGCTCGAGTTCCGTCCGTCCGCCGCCGTGGCCGGTGACGGCGGTCGCGATCACCTCGATGCTGTTCGCGATGCTGGTGACCGGCTTGTCCACCGGGAAGTTGGAACCCCAGATGAGACGGTCCGCGCCGAAGACGTCCACGGCGTGTTCGACCAGCGGGCCGATCCGGTCGAGCAGCTGCGGCACCGGCGTCGGTGTGCCCCGCGGCGGGATCGGATGGCCGAGAATCGGCATCATCAGCCCGCTCACCTTCGCGATCACGTTCGGGCGCGCGGCCAGTGCGGCGAGATCGTCGCGCCACCGCACCAGGAGCTCCCTGCGTAGTCCCGGATTGCCGCCGGTGTGTTTGCCCACCGCGCCGAAGATCCCCGCGGGCGTGCCGAGGTGGTTCAGCACGATCGGCACTTCGGGATACCGTTCGGCCAGCGCGGTGACGTCGGGGATGGCGTGCGAGTACACCCACGCCTCGAACGACAGGCCGCGCTCGGCCAGGTGCGCGAAGCCGTCCAGGAAGTCCTTGGTGGCGAGTTTGCCGGGGGCGTCGGTGAACGATCGCACGCCGGGATCGGGATGGTGCGCGACCATGGTCCGAATACCGCGCAGCAGCGGTGAGGCGGCCGCGTGTGCGTCGAGCAGCTCCGCGAACCCGGGGTCCGCCGGGTCGCCGCCCGCGAGGATCGCGCCGAGCCGTGGCGCCGCCTCCAGCGGCAGTCCGGCCACCCAGGCGGTCTCCCCGGCTTTACCCAGGGGTCCCGGCTGCGACCATTCGACCTCGATGTGCGCGATCACCTCGATCGGCGCGTTCCCGGCATCGGCGCGGTAGTCGAACGGCAGGTAGGGCCGCAAGTAGGCGACCGGATCGCCGACGAACTCGCGGTCCCGCCGCGGGGCCAGCCGCTTCGCCGCGTCCACCGGAACCGGCAGCAGCCGGAACAGTTTCGCCAGCGTGCTGAAATCCCGCGGTGTGGTGAACGGGTCCCACTGGTGGATGTGTGCGTCGATGATCCGAATACCCGAGAGGTCCATACCTGTCATCCCAACCGCGCCGAAGGTTTGCTCGGCGATTGTCACATGTCCGCGCGCAGCGGGCGGGGAACCCGCGGCGACCGTCTCGCTCGGCGATCCGTGCCGCGGGCCCGGCTCGCGAGCGCGGCCGGGCCGCGCCGGGACGCCGACCGAGCCTGCTGCGGAAGGTTCTGCTCACACGTTGCGGCGGTACTGCCCGCCGACGGTGAAGAACGTGTCGGTGATCTGCTGCAACGTGCACACCCGAGCCGCCTCCATGAGCACCTCGAAGATGTTGTCGTCGGTGCGGGCGACCGCTTCGAGCCGGGCGAGCGCGGCGTGGGCGGCGTCCCGGTTGCGCTGCTGGAATTCGCGCACCCGCCGCAGCTGGGACTGCTTCTCCGCTTCGGTGCCGCGCGCGAGCCGCAGCTCCCGGTGCGGCTCGTCGTGGGAGTTGCGGAAGGTGTTCACGCCGATGATCGGCAGCGAACCGTCGTGCTTGCGCTGTTCGTAGCGCATCGATTCGTCCTGGATCTTGCCGCGCTGGTAGCCGGTCTCCATCGCGCCGAGCACTCCGCCGCGTTCGCTGATCCGCTCGAACTCGGCCAGCACCGCCTCCTCGACCAGATCGGTGAGTTCGTCGACGAGAAAGCTGCCTTGCAAGGGGTTCTCGTTCATCGCGACCCCCCACTCCCGGTTGATGATGAGCTGGATGGCGAGCGCGCGTCGCACCGATTCCTCGGTCGGGGTGGTGACCGCCTCGTCGTAGGCGTTGGTGTGCAGGCTGTTGCAGTTGTCGTAGATCGCGATCAGCGCCTGCAGCGTGGTGCGGATGTCGTTGAAGTTCATCTCCTGCGCGTGCAGCGACCGCCCGGAGGTCTGGATGTGGTACTTCAGCTTCTGCGACCGCTCGTCGGCGCCGTAGCGATCGCGCATGGCGACCGCCCAGATGCGGCGCGCCACCCGGCCGATCACCGAATACTCCGGATCCATCCCGTTGGAGAAGAAGAACGACAGGTTCGGCGCGAAGTCGTCGATGTGCATACCCCGCGCGAGATAGGCCTCCACGTAGGTGAATCCGTTGGCCAGGGTGAAGGCCAGTTGGCTGATCGGGTTCGCACCCGCCTCGGCGATGTGGTAGCCGGAGATCGACACCGAGTAGAAATTGCGCACGCCGTTGCGCACGAACCATTCCTGGATGTCGGCCATCATGCGCAGGCTGAATTCGGTGGAGAAGATGCAGGTGTTCTGGCCCTGGTCTTCCTTGAGAATGTCGGCCTGCACCGTGCCGCGCACCGTGGCCAGCGTGCGGGCGCGCAGATCGGCGGCCTCGGCGTCGGTCGGCGGCCGTCCCTGCTCGGCCGCGAAGCGGTCCAGCGCCTGGTCGATCGCGGTGTTCAGGAAATAGGCCAGGATGGTCGGCGCGGGGCCGTTGATCGTCATCGACACCGACGTGCTCGGTGCGGTCAGATCGAATCCGTCGTAGAGCACCTTCATGTCGTCGAGCGAGGCGATCGATACGCCCGAGGTGCCGACTTTGCCGTAGATGTCGGGCCGCTCGGCGGGGTCGTGGCCGTAGAGCGTCACCGAATCGAACGCCGTGGACAGTCTTTTCGCGTCGGAATGCTCGCTGAGCACTTTGAACCGGCGATTGGTGCGGAACGGGTCGCCCTCGCCGGCGAACATGCGCGCCGGATCCTCGTTGTCCCGTTTGAACGGGAAAACCCCGGCGGTGAACGGAAACCGTCCGGGCAGGTGCTCGGCGCGCAGAAAGCGCAGGAGCTCACCGTGGTCGGTGAAGCGGGGCAGGGCGACACGCGGAATGGAATTGCCGGACAGCGTCTCCCGGCGCAGCCGGGTGCGCATCTCCCGGTCGCGCACCCGGACCACTTGTTCTTCCCCGCGGTAGGACTCGGCGAGCGCGGGCCACTCGGCCAGCAGCGCGGCGTTCGCGGGCGTCAGGTCGGCGCGGGCGCGTTCGGCGAGCTCGGCGACCGCGGTGTCGTCGGGCAGCTCGGCCGCGACTTGCTCGAGGCGTTGCAGCCGTTGCGCGGCGGCGACCTGGGCGGTGGTCTCGGCGTGGTAGCCGCGCACGGTCTCGGCGATCTCGGCGAGGTAGCGCACCCGTGCGGGTGGGATGAGCTGGGCGAAACGCGTGGACGTGCGGGTGTCCACTCTGGGCAGCGCGCCGGGCTCCAGCCGCAGGCCGTGTCCGGCCAGCAACCCGGTCAGGTGCTGGTAGAGCGCTGTCACCCCGTCGTCGTTGAAGGTGGCCGCGCTGGTGCCGAAGACCGGCATGTCCTCCGGCGCGGCGTGGAACTCCTCGCGGTTGCGGATCAGCTGCCTGGCCACGTCGCGCAGCGCGTCCGCGGCCCCGCGGCGCTCGAACTTGTTGATGGCCACCACGTCCGCGTAGTCCAGCATGTCGATCTTCTCCAGCTGGGAGGCGGCGCCGAACTCGGGCGTCATCACGTACATCGACACGTCGACGTGGTCGGTCACCGCGGCGTCGCCCTGCCCGATGCCGGGCGTTTCCAAGACGACCAGGTCGTATCCCGCTGCCTTGCAGGCGGCCACGATGAGATCGATGTTGTCCGGCAATTCGTGTCCACCGCGGGTGGCCAGCGAACGGAAGAAGACGTGCTCGCCGTCGAGTGCGTTCATCCGGATGCGATCGCCGAGCAGCGCGCCGCCCCCGCGCCGCCGGGTCGGGTCGACGGCGAGGATCGCGACGCGCACTTTATCCTGCTGGTCCGATCGCAACCTGCGCACCAATTCGTCGGTGAGCGAGGATTTTCCGGAACCACCCGTGCCGGTGATGCCGAGCACCGGCACGGTTCGCGCCGCCGCGGCCTCGGCCAGCTTCCGCCGATCGGCCTCGGGCAGCGCGTCCGCCTGCAGGCAGGTGATGACGCGCGCCAAGGCGGCGCGCTCGCCGGCGAGCACCGCGTCCGCCGCGGGCGGCTCGGCCGCGAGGTCGATGTCGCAGGCGCGGATCAGCTGGTTGATCATGCCGGGCAGGCCGAGCCGCTGGCCGTCCTCGGGGGAGAAGATGGTCACGCCGGATTCGGCCAGTCGCGCGATCTCCTCCGCCACGATCACGCCACCGCCGCCGCCGAAGATCCGCACGTGCCCGGCCCCGGCCGTGCGCAGCGCGTCGGCGAGGTATTCGAAGTACTCGACATGGCCGCCCTGATAGGAGCTGACCGCGACGCCCTGGGCGTCCTCGGTGAGCACGGCGTCGACCACCTCGCTGACCGAGCGATTGTGGCCGAGATGGATCACTTCCGCGCCCTGGCTCTGCAGGATGCGGCGCATGATGTTGATCGCCGCGTCGTGCCCGTCGAACAGGGCCGCCGAGGTGACGAAGCGAACGGGGTGGGCGGGCGTGTAGAGCGCGCTGTTGTCGGCCACGGGACTCCTCCGGGGGATTCCATTGGCGCCCGATACTAGGACGTCAAACTAATCGTACGGTGACTGTCATCACATCGCCAGCGGTCGCCGCCGGGTGGTTCGCGTCGCTGCCGCGGTGCCGGTTCCGGATGACGGCTTTCGGTAGCGATCGACCTCGCAGGCGCGCACCGAGTTCTGGCGCGCGCCTCGGCGTGACGAGTAGACGGCGGTTGTTCGTGCGGCTTCCGCGCTCCGGCCGATTGTGTTGTCATGGCGGCCGACTCGGACATACTGGGCCCATGGTGAGCGACGACAGGGCGGAAGCCGCGATAGGGCGGTTGGTCGCCGAGCGCGTGCTGAACCGTGACCAAGCCGACGCGGTGCTCGCGGCGCTCGCCGTGGAGCGGGCGGCGGCGGTGGCGCGCGGGAAGGTGCTCGCCGAGATCGCCTCGTATGTCGGCGCCGGTTTGCTGTTCGGTGGGATCGCCCTGGTCGCGGCGTCGTCCTGGGACGCGCTCGACCGGCCGCTCCGGGTGGGAGTGCTCGCCGTCGTGTCGGCTGGTCTGCTGCTCGGGGGCGTTCTGCTCGCACGGGTGCCGACCGGTCGCGCGAGCGCGAACAGTGCCAGGGCGAGGCTGGCGGCCGTGCTCTTCGCGCTCGGATCCGTCGCGCTCGCCGGGTCTGTCGGCACCGCGCTCGAGCATGCGAGCACCGATGCCGCGTGGGTATTCGCCTGTGCGGCGGGAGCGGTGATCGCCGTACTCGGTTACCTGGCGCTGCCTACAGTGATCGGAATGCTGGTCTGCGCTTGCTTCGTGCCCGCTGCCGTGGCGGGGCTGGCGACCGAGGTGTTCGGTCTCGACGACAGCTGGGGAAGTGTGGCGGTGCTGGTGCTCGGCGGGATGTGGTTCGCGCTGACTCGGGTCGGCGCGTTGATCGACGTCCGGGTCGGCTACCTGATCGCGATCGTCACGTCCGTCGCGGCCGCGCAGACTCTCGACATCGACGGCCGGATCTGGGCCTACGGGATCACGGCGCTCATCGCCGTGGTCTGCTTCGCGCTGTACGCGACCCAGCGGTCGGCGGTGCTCGTCGTCGGCGGCGGTGTGGCCATCGCGGTGGCGGCGGGGGAGGCGGTCTCGGACTGGACCGGCGACTCGCTCGGCGCGGCGGCGGTGGTCGTGGCGATCGGCGCGATCACGCTGACGTTGGGCGCGTTCCGTTTGGCGCGACCGCGGCGGGAGAAAGAAGGCGATCCGGCCGTTCCCGTGCCGAAGCCGTAGGGGGCGGACGAGCCGATGGCTCCGCCGATCGCGCAGGCGGCCATCGGGCGGTGGCGCCGGATCGGTGACATCAGGCTCGGCTACCGCTGGCTCGATCGGGAAATCCGAAGGTCGTGATCCACGGGCCCCTGGGTACGCTCCGCCGCTGGGCCGCCTGGGTACGCCCCGCCTGTGGATCGTCTGGGCAGGCTGTGCCGCTGAGCCGCCTGGGCGGGCCGGAGGCGCATCGGAACCTTCACCTGGGGAAGGCGTGGGATGAATCACATCGACCCCGGGGCATTGCTGATACTTGGACGTCCAACTATAGGATGACCGCATACCGCATTGCGGTGACCCGATCGCTACGAGAACAGGACTGGCATGGTTCGCGAACTCACCCATTTCATCGGCGGGCAGCATGTGCCGGGCACGTCCGGCAACTTCGGCGACGTCTTCGATCCCAATCTCGGCCAGGTCCAGGCGCGGGTGCCGCTGGCGAGCAAGGCCGAGGTCGAGGCGGTCATCGCCGATGCCGAGGCGGCGCAGCCGGTGTGGGCCGCGTTCAACCCGCAGAAGCGGGCGCGCGTGCTGATGAAGTTCCTGACCTTGGTGCAGGACGAGATGGACTCCCTGGCCGCCCTGCTGTCCTCCGAGCACGGCAAGACCATCGCCGACGCCAAGGGTGACATCCAGCGCGGCCTGGAGGTCATCGAATTCGCCACCGGCATCCCGCACCTGCTCAAGGGCGAGTACACCGAGGGCGCGGGCACCGGCATCGACGTGTACTCGATGCGCCAGCCGCTCGGCGTCGTCGCGGGCATCACCCCGTTCAACTTCCCGGCCATGATCCCGCTGTGGAAGGCCGGTCCCGCGCTGGCCACCGGTAACGCGTTCGTGCTCAAGCCCTCCGAGCGCGACCCCTCGGTGCCGCTGCGGCTGGCCGAGCTGTTCCTCGAGGCCGGTCTGCCCCCCGGTGTGTTCAACGTGGTCAACGGCGGCAAGGAGGCCGTCGACACGCTGCTGCGCGATCCGCGGATCAAGGCCGTCGGCTTCGTCGGCTCCACCCCGATCGCGCAGTACATCTACGAGACCGCGACCGCGAACGGCAAACGCGCCCAGTGCTTCGGCGGCGCGAAGAACCACGCGATCGTCATGCCGGACGCCGACCTCGACGACGTCGCCGACCAATTGATCGGCGCGGGCTACGGGTCCGCGGGCGAGCGCTGCATGGCCATCTCGGTGGCCGTCCCGGTCGGCGAGGAGACCGCCGACCGCCTGGTGGCCAAACTGACCGAGCGGGTGCACAAGCTCAACGTCGGCCGGTCCGACGACCCGGGCGCGGATTACGGCCCGCTGGTCGGGCGCGACGGTGTGGACCGGGTGAACAACTATGTCCAGATCGGCGTCGATGAGGGCGCCGAACTGGTGGTGGACGGCCGCGGCTTGGTCGTGGACGGCGCCGAGGACGGCTACTTCGTGGGCGCGACGCTGTTCGACAAGGTGACCCCGCAGATGCGGATCTACCGCGAGGAGATCTTCGGCCCGGTGCTCAGCGTGGTTCGCGCCGAGGACTACGAAGAGGGTCTGCGGCTGGCCAACGAGCACGAGTACGGCAACGGTGTCGCGATCTTCACCCGCGACGGCGACACCGCCCGCGACTTCGCCGCGCGCGTGCAGGTCGGCATGGTCGGCATCAACGTGCCGATCCCGGTGCCGATCGCGTACTACACCTTCGGCGGGTGGAAGCGTTCCGGCTTCGGCGACCTGAACCAGCACGGCCCGGACTCGATCCGCTTCTACACCAAGACCAAGACGGTGACGCAGCGCTGGCCCGCGGGGCTCAAGGAGAGCAACGCGTTCGTCATCCCGACGATGGACTGACGCGGATGTTCGCACTCGACGACGACGAGAAGGCGATCCGCGACACCGCGCGCGGCTTCGCCGACGAATTCCTCGCCCCGAACGCGCTGGAATGGGACGAGCAGAAGCATTTCCCGGTGGACGTGCTGCGCAAGGCGGGCCCGCTCGGCCTGGGCGGCATCTACGTGCGCGAGGACGTGGGCGGCTCCGGGCTGCGCAGGCTCGACGCCGTGCGCATCTTCGAGCAACTGGCCACCGGCTGCCCCGCCATCGCCGCCTATATCTCCATCCACAACATGGCGACGTGGATGATCGACCGCTACGGCGACGACGAGCAGCGCCACCGCTGGCTGCCCCGGCTGACCGCGATGGAACTGCTGGCCAGCTACGCGCTCACCGAGCCGAGCGTCGGCTCCGACGCGGCGGCGTTGAGCACCAAAGCCGTTCGCGATGGGGACGACTACGTCTTCAACGGCGCCAAGCAGTTCATCTCCGGCGCGGGCGCCACCGACGTCTACGTCGTCATGGCGCGGACCGGTGACGCGGGGGCGCGCGGGATCTCGGCGTTCATCGTGCCCGCCGACACCCCTGGCGTCTCCGTCGGCGCCAACGAGAAGAAGATGGGCTGGAACGCGCAACCGACCCGTCAGGTGATCTTCACCGATGCCCGGGTCCCGGCGGCCAACCTGCTCGGCGCGGAGGGCGACGGGTTCCGCATCGCGATGAACGGGCTCAACGGCGGCCGGCTCAACATCGCCGCGTGCTCGGTCGGCGGCGCGCAGGCGGCACTGGACAAGACGGTGCCGTACCTCGCCGAGCGGCACGCGTTCGGCAAACCGCTGTTGCGCAACCAGGCGCTGCAATTCGACCTCGCCGACATGCGCATCGAATTGGAGGCCGCCCGCACGCTGTTGTGGCGGGCCGCCGCGGCACTGGACGCCGACGCGCCGGACAAGGTGGAGCTGTGCGCGATGGCGAAACGCTTCGCCACCGACGCGGGCTTCGAGGTGGCCAACAAGGCCCTGCAACTGCACGGCGGCTACGGCTACCTGGCGGAGTACGGCTTGGAGAAAATCGTCCGGGATCTGCGCGTGCACCAGATCCTCGAAGGCACCAACGAGATCATGCGGGTGGTCGTCGCCCGCGCACTGGTAGGAGCGGCATGAGCGGTCAGGCCCGGAGGCGGCAGCGCAGCGTGACCACGCAGGGCCCCGCTCATGCCGGAATCGGACACGGCATGAGCGGTCAGGCCCGGAGGCGGCAGCGCAGCGTGACCACGCAGGGGTCCGCTCATGCCGGAAAGGACACAGCATGAACGAAGCGGAAGTTCTGCTCGAACGGCGCGACGGGCTCGGCCTGATCACGCTGAACCGGCCCAAGGCCATCAACGCGCTGAATCACTCGATGGCTCTGGCCATCACCGAGGCGCTGCGCGAGTGGGCCGAGGACGACGCGGTGCGCACCGTCGTGGTCACCGGCGCGGGGGAGCGCGGCCTGTGCGCGGGCGGCGACATCGTCGCGATCCACGCCGACGCGAAAAGCGGCGCGAATACGGCGGATTCGGCCACCGGGCGGTTCTGGCGCGACGAGTACGTCCTCAACGCCTTGATCGGCCGCTATCCCAAGCCGTACGTGGTGATCATGGACGGCATCGTGATGGGCGGCGGCGTCGGGCTCTCCGGGCACGGCAGCCACCGCATCGTCACCGAGCGGTCCAAGATCGGCATGCCCGAAGTCGGCATCGGTTTCGTCCCCGACGTCGGCGGCACCTACCTGCTCGCCCGCACGCCCGGCGAGATCGGCACGCACGTCGCGTTGACCACCGCCCGCATGGGCGCGGGCGACGCCATCGCGGCGGGCTTCGCCGACTACTTCGTCGCGTCGGCGGATCTGCCCGCCCTGCTGGAGACGCTGCGCTCGGAGAGCGCCGACATCGCGATCGCCAAGTTCGCCACGGACGCACCGGAATCCGCGCTCGCGGCCGGGCAGAGCTGGATCGACGAGTGCTACGGAGCCGATTCCGTCGAGGAGATCCTCGCGCGGCTGCAGGCGCACGAGTCGCCCGAGGCGCAGGCGGCGGCCACCGAGATCCTGGCGAAATCCCCGGTCGCGCTGAAGGTCACGCTGCGCTCGTTGCGTGCGGCGCGCACCGCGCCGAGTCTGGAGGCGGTGCTGAACGAGGAGTACCGGGTCTCCATCGCGTCCCTGTCGTCGCACGATCTGGTCGAGGGCATCCGCGCGCAGGTGATCGACAAGGATCGCAACCCGCAATGGTCGCCCGCGACGCTCGAGGCGGTGACGGACGCGCAGGTGGACGCATACTTCGCCGAGCTGGGCGATCGAGAGCTGGGTCTGGCGACCCCGGAGGTGGCGTGATGAGCAAGCGAATCGGATTCCTCGGCCTCGGCCACATGGGCGGGCCGATGGCGGCCAACCTGGTGCGGGCGGGCTACGAGGTGCTCGCCTTCGACCCGGTGCCCGCGGCGCGGGAACAGGCGGAGCGCGACGGCGCGACGGTGGCCGGTTCGGCCGCCGAGGCGGCCGCGGCGGACACCGTGATCACCATGCTGCCCAACGGCAAACTCGTCCTCGACGTGTACGCCGAGCTGCTTCCGGCCGCCGCGCCGGGCACGCTGTTCATCGACTGCTCCACCATCGACGTGGCCGACGCCAAGGTCGCGGCCGAACGCGCCACCGCCGCCGGGCACCGCGCACTGGACGCACCGGTCTCCGGCGGGGTCGCCGGTGCGGCGGCGGGCACGTTGACCTTCATGGTCGGCGGCGCCGCCGAGGACTTCGCCGCCGCGCTGCCGGTGCTCGAGGTGATGGGCGGCAAGGTGGTGCACTGCGGCGGCTCCGGCGTCGGCCAGGCGGCGAAGATCTGCAACAACATGCTGCTGGGCGTGTCGATGATCGCGCTGTCGGAGGCGCTGGTGCTGGCCGAGAAGCTGGGCCTGAGCCATCAGTCCTTCTTCGACGTGGTCTCCACGGCTTCCGGCCAGAGCTGGGCGCTGACCAGCTACTGCCCGGTCCCGGGCCCGGTGCCGACCAGTCCGGCCAACAACGACTACCAGCCCGGTTTCGCGACGGCGCTGATGTCGAAGGACCTGGGTCTGGCCGCGAACGCGCTGCGCGAGAACAACGTCGACGGGCAGCTCGGATTGCTCGCCGCCACGATCTACGACCGCTTCAACCAGACGGACGCCGGACGGGACTTCTCGGCTATCGTCACCGATATCCGTAACCGTTCCGACCAAGAGGGTGCTGAAGAATTGAGCGCATCGCAGAGCGATTCCGTGGGGGGCGGCGGCCGGGCGACCGGCGGGCGTGACTTCGAGACGATTCTGCTGGAACGCAAGGGCCGGGTCGGGTGGATCACGCTGAACCGCCCGAAGGCGCTGAACGCACTGAACGCGCAGGTCCTCGACGACGTCATCGCCGCGCTCGACGAGCTCGAGCACGACGACGAGATCGGGGCCATCGTGATCACCGGCTCGGAGCGCGCCTTCGCGGCGGGCGCCGACATCAAGGAGATGCAGCCCAAGTCGTACATGGACATGTTCATGGACGACTACTTCGCCCGCTGGGACCGGCTGGCGCAGTTCCGCAAGCCGACCATCGCCGCGGTGGCCGGCTACGCGCTGGGCGGCGGCTGCGAGCTGGCCATGATCTGTGACCTCCTGCTCGCGGCCGACACCGCGAAGTTCGGACAGCCGGAGATCAAGCTGGGCGTCATCCCCGGCATCGGCGGCTCGCAGCGCCTGACCCGCGCGATCGGCAAGGCGAAAGCCATGGACCTGGTGCTCACCGGCCGCAACATGGATGCCGAGGAGGCCGAGCGGGCGGGGTTGGTCTCGCGGATCGTGCCCGCCGCGCAACTGCTGGACACCGCCCTCGAGGTCGCCGAGACCATCGCGTCGATGTCGCTGCCGGTCGCCATGATCGCCAAGGAAGCGGTGAACCGCTCGTTCGAGACCACCCTCGCCGAGGGCTTGCGCTTCGAACGCCGAGTCTTCCACTCCCTGTTCGCGATCGAGGACCAGAAGGAAGGCATGAGCGCCTTCGTCGAGAAGCGTCCGGCGAAGTTCACCAACCGCTGACCTCGTGATTCCGCCCGGCCCGGTCCGTCCGGCCGGGCGGAATCGTCGCGTTATCCGAAGGCTCCGGGCGTGGGCACGACGATCTCCGCGGGCGGGGGTCCCTTGTCGCCTTCCGGCCGGGGCGCCTCCTTGCTCGTGGCGAGCAGTCCGGCGATGGTGGCGCCCAGCGCGAGAGTGACCGCGGCCGCCGCGATGAGCTTGCGCCGGTCGACGCCCACCGGGACCAGGGTGGCTCCGGCGCGCAACCGCGCCATCCGCACGTCGCCGCTGCGGCGTTCGGCGGCCAGCAGCACCGCGCCGCGCGCGGAGACGATCTCGGGTTCCGGGTCGTAGACGATCGGCAGGTCGATCAGCTCGGCCAGCTCGGCGCGAATGCTGGGACTGCGGGTGCACCCGCCGAGCAGCACCATGGCTTCCGGTCGCACTCCGGTCTCGTCGATGACCTGCCGCACGAACGACACCGAGTGGTGGATACCCGCCGCGCAGAGTTCGGCCAGGTCGCTGCGGGTGACCACGGCCCGGTCGCCGGTGCCGTCGTCGATCGCCGTGACCACCCTGGCCTCGCTGAGTTCCTCGCGGTGGCGGCGGATGGTCGAGGTGTCGGTGAGCACGCCGTCGCGGGCCAGCCGCCAGCGCAGCAGCGCGTCGTAGCCGTCGCCGCCGAGCACCGTGCTGCGCTTGCTGGACAGAATCGTGTCGGTGCGGCAGTCGGCATGGGTGATGGTGAGCCCCGAGCTGCCGAGGTCGTAGAGGATCACCGAGCCGCTGTCCGGCAGTTGCCCGGTGAAGCGCAGATAGCGCAGCTGGGCGAGCGGCTCATCGACGATGGTGACGCCGCGGCCGCGCACGCCCGCGCGGATGGCGTCGGCGTGCAGCGGACAGCGGCAGGTCACCGCCGTGCCCGAGATCAGCTCGTCGCGCCGGTCGGCGGCGCCGTTCATCCGGCGGATCGCCTCGAAGACCGACTCCTCGACACCACCGCCCGCCCGCCGCGGCACTTCGCAGCGATCGATCGGGGGTAGGTGTGGCTGATCGGAGTGTGTCAGCATCGCGTGGGCGCCGCCAGCGCCCGCCGATACCCCCAAGACCAGCACCATGTTCTCCATGGTGGACCTTTTCGCCTCCGCTGCCAAGACGGCGTGCCCGGCAATTCGCCGGATGGATGCCCGATTGTCACCCGCCGATCGGTCGAGTGCGGTATGCGACCGACCGGTACGCCGAATCAGTCTGTGGCCGTGGCCGACCAGCGCGCCGTTCCCTCCGCCGTCTCGAAGTCGCCCGCGGCATGTCGGAATTCGGCGAGTAGTTGCAGGAGCGTGTGCAGCCGCTCCGGTGGGAGACCGGGCAGCGCGAAAACTTTCGCGTTGAGTTCCTCGGTGGCTCTGGCCACCAATTCCCGTCCCGCGTCGGTGATTTCGATCAGAGTAGCGCGGCGGTCGCTGGGGTGCGGCACGCGCTCGACGAGCTTCGCCGCTTCGAGCCGGTCCACGGTGTTGGTGACGCTGGTGGGATGGACCTGCAAGCGGGCGCTGGCCTTCGCCATCGGCAGCGCGCCGGTCTTGCTGAAGTTCAGCAGCATGAGCAACTCGTAGCGGGAAAAGGTCAATCCGGTGGGCTTGAGCGCCTCGTCCACCCGGGCCATCACGATTTGCTGGGCCCGGACCAGCGACGTCACCGCGGCCATGCCGTCGGCGACATCGCCCCAGCCGTGGCCGACCCACTGGCGGTGGGCTTCCTCGATCGGGTCGTTCGGAAGCGGGCGTGGCCGAGACATGTTCCGATCATTCCATGTCACCACGGGCGGACGGGGACATCCGACCAGCCTTCGGATCACCGTGAGCGCAATGGTAGGCGGGGCCTACCCGCCCCGGGCACTATCTAGTGCGAGGCGGGCGTGGCTGAGTGGTTTAGGCAACGGTCTGCAAAGCCGTTAACGCGGGTTCGATTCCCGCCGCTCGCTCCAAGCCCTCGATGCCCGGCTCGGTGTACGCCACCGCCGAGCCGGGCATTTCGAGGCACACCATCGAGCGTCGCTTCAGGCGGCGTCGTTCGGTTCGGCGTACGCCACGGCCGTGCCGACCACTTCGAGGCGCACCCGCTGCCCGGTCACCGGGGCGGCGACGCTGGCGCGGCGTACCCGGATGGGGGCGCTCGCGCCGTCCAAGTCGATCGTCAGGACGACATCGGCGCCGCGGAAATCGACGCCACGAACCCGGCCGGTCTCCGACTCGTCCTCCGAAGCGATATGCGCGACAAGCTGTTCCGGGCGCAGCATGACGGTGGCCGGTCCGCCCGCAGCGCCGCGCTGCACCGGAATCCGGCCCAGCGCGCATTTGGCCACGTCGGCCTCCACCACCGCGTCCAGCAGAACGCAATCGCCGAGGAACCGCGCGGTGAACAGGTCCTTCGGCGTCGCGTACACCTCCTCCGGCGTGCCGACCTGGGTGAAGCGTCCCTCCCGCATCACCGCCACCTGGTCGGCGAAACTCAGCGCCTCCTCCTGGTCGTGCGTCACCAAGATGCTGGTCATGCCCGCCTCGCGCAGCGTGTCGGCCACTGCCTGCCTGGTCGTCGCGCGCAGGCCCGCGTCCAGTGCGCTGAACGGCTCGTCCAGCAGCATCACCGACGGCTTGCGCGCCAGTGCGCGGGCCAGCGCGACGCGCTGCTGCTGACCGCCGGAGAGTTGATGCGGCCTGCGGTCGGCGTAGGACGCGTCCAGCGACACCATCTCCAGCAGCTCCTGCACCCGCCCGCGGCTGCGGCGCCCCGAGCCGGGCAGGCCGTAGGCGATGTTCCGGCCGACAGTCAGATGCGGGAACAGCGCCCCGTCCTGGGCGACGTAACCGATGTTGCGGCGCTGCGGCGGCACCGAGATACGCTCGCCGACAACGGTTTGCGTTCCGATCGAGACCGATCCCGCGTCCGGTGACTCGAATCCGGCGATCACGCGCAACAGCGTGGTCTTGCCGCACCCGGACGATCCGACCACGGCGGTCGCGGTGTGATCCGGCACGTCGAGGCTGATCCCGCCGAGCACCCGGGTGTGCCCGAAGGTCTTCGACACCTCGGCGACGACAACGCGACTCATATCCCGGCCGCCTTCCGCGAATTGGTGAACAGCAGGTAGGTCACCGGCACCGCGGCGACGATCATGATCAGGGCGTACGGTGCGGCGGCCGCGTAGTCCAGTTCGCCGGACAAGCCCCAGAACCGCATCGCCAGCGTGCGAGTTCCGTTGGGCGCCAGCAGCAGCGTCGCGGTCAGCTCGGTCGCTACGGCGACGAACACCAGTGCGGCCGCGGCGGCCGCGGCCGGCGCGGCGAGCCGCAGGGTGACCAGGAAGAACGTCGCGGGCGCCGATTTGCCCAGCGAACGGGACGCCTCCTCCAGGCCCACCGGCACCTGCGCCAGCCCGGCCCGCACGCTGACCAGGGCCCGGGGCAGGAACAACAGCAGATAGGCGGCGATCACCATGCCCGCCGTCTGGTAGAGCGCGGGCGCCCACCGGATGGTCACGGTCACCATGGCCAGCGCGATCACGATGCCGGGCAACGAACTGGTGATGTAGTTGGCGCCCTCGATCAACCGCGCGAACGCCGAGGTGGAACGGACCGCGATCCAGGCGACCGGGAACGCGCACAGCGTGGTGAGCAGCGCGGCGACGGCTGCCAGGGCCACCGTCTGCCCGAGCGCGTTGCCGATGTCGGTGAGGTCCCACACCGCCGTTCCGCCGATGCGCAGCCAGCGCCCGATGGTCCACAGCGGCACGCCCAGCGCACCCACTGTCACCGCGACGAGCGCCGCCAGCACCGGTACCGTGGCGAGGCGCAATCGGATCGGGGTCGCGGCGCGCGGCGCCCCGCTGCCGATCCGCGCGTAGCGCGCCCGGCCGCGCAGCCCGGCTTCCGCGCCGAGCAGCGCCAGGCAGCACAGCACGAGCACACCGGCCAGCATGCTGCCCGCCGGACCGGCGAAGCTGGACTGATACTGCTCGAAGATCGCCGTGGTGAACGTGTCGAACCGGACCATCACGAAGGCGCCGTACTCGGCGAGCAGATGCAGCCCGATGAGCAGCCCGCCCCCGAGGATCGCCAAGCGCAACTGCGGCAGCACGATCCGGGCGAACGCCGCCACCGGCCCCGAGCCCAGCGCCCGCGCCGACTCCTCCACCGCCGGGTCCAAGCGGCGCAACGTGGCCGCCGCGGGCAGATAGACCAGCGGGAAGTAGGACATCGTAGAGATCACCACACCGGCCCACAGGCCGTGCATGGTCGGGAAGACGCTGACCCAGGCATAGCTGTTGACGAATGCCGGAACTGCCAGCGGGGCCACGAAAACCGGCCCCCACCACGACTTGCCCGGCACGTCGGTGCGTTCGACCACCCAGGCCAGCCCGACACCGAGCGCCACGCAGATCGGCACGGTGCACAGCACCAGCGCGGCCGTGTTGCTCAGCAGCTCACCCACCCTCGGCCGGAACACCAGCTCCGCCGCCTGCTCGAAGCCCGTGGCGAAGACCGTCGAGACGATGTATCCGAGCGGCACGAACGTCGCCGCCACCAGCAACAGCGCGACGCCCGTGACCAGCGGCCCGGGTCTGCCGACCCGGGGCGCGGCGACAACGGTCCGCAGTGCCACGGCTACAGCAAGCCCGCTTCGGTCATCAGCTGCGTGACCTTCTTCGAGTCCAGCTTCGACGGGTCGACCGCAGGCGCCTGGAGATCGGTCAGCGGCGGCAGCGCCGGGTTCGCGGCCACGCCCGCGGCCACCGGGTACTCCAGCGACGTGCCGTCGCGCAGCACCTCTTGTCCGGTCTTGCCGACGATGAACGCCAGGAACTTCTGTGCCGCCTCCTGTTTCTTGCTCGCCTTCAGCACGCCACCGCCGGAGACGCTGACGAACGCGCCCGGGTCCTGGTTCTTGAAGTAGTGCAGGGCGGTGTCGGCGCTGCTCTCCTTGGTGTTCGCCTGGTCGCGGTACCAGTAGTAGTGGTAGATGACGCCGCCGTCCGGGCTGCCGGAGTTGACCGCCTTCATGGTGGCGACGTTGTTCGGGAAGGGCGTCGCGTTCTCCTTCATGCCCTTCAGCCAGGTACGGGTGACGTCCTCACCCTTCAGTGCGAGCAGGGCCGCCACGATGGCCTGGAAGTCGGCGCCGGAAACGCCCGCGCCCCAGCGTCCTTTCCACTGCGGCTGCGCCAGATCCAGCAGCGAGGCAGGCAGCTGACCCGGCTGCACTTTGTTCTTGTTGTAGACGAAGACGGTCGAGCGTGCGGCGACGCCGGTCCACTTGCCGGTGGACGGGCGGTACTGCGCGGGCACCTGCTCCAGGGTCTCGGCGTCGACGTCGGCGAACAGGCCCGCGTTCTCCACCAGCGCCATGGCGGGGGAGTTCTCGGTGAGGAAGACGTCGGCGGGCGAGGCCGCGCCCTCGGCGACCAGCTGGTTGCCCAGCGCCGTGTCCCCGCCTTGGCGCAAGGTCACCTTGATGCCGGTCTCCTTGGTGAACGCGTCGGCCCATTCCTTGGTGAGCGACTCGTGCTGCGCGTTGTAGACGGTGATCTCGTTCGCGTCGTCGGAGGAATTCGAGCACGCCGTGCTGCCGAGCGCCGTCATCGCGAGGACCAATCCAGCGGCAATCGTCTTCCATCTGACCGGCTTCATCCTCGTCCTTCCGACGCTCTCGCATGCCTATGTTGAGGCTTACCTAAGGAAGATACCGCGTCCGACGTGCGCAAACGTTCTCGGATGTGAAGAACCCTCTCGTTCGCTACCGCAGCCCCGAGAAATCGCGCAGCACAACGTGATTGCGGTCCGCGCAGGTGCCGAGCGTGTAGTCGGGAAGCAGCCCGAAGTACTCGCCGCGGGTGAGCGCGCTCCAGCGCCGCGCGTCCTCGGTGCGAGTCTTGTAGAAATTGACCATGTAGCCGCCCTCGTAGACGCGCAGCAGGCTGTAGCCGCCCGGATACTCCTTGACGGCGGCGACCTCGAGGAATTCCACCGCGCACGGCGCGTCCGGCCTGGTGCGGCGATTGCGGTGCGTGTGGCCGCTGTGCTGCAGGAAGACCCCGGGGCTGTGGGTGTAGAGCGCTTGCAACTCGGCGCTGTCGCGTCCGTCGAGCACGAATCCCGGACCCGCGAGGTTGGTCAACCCGGACTCGGCCGTGACCGGATGATGGCCGAACAGCAGTGTCGGGCGGTCCGGGTCGGCGCGCAGGCGTTCGGTCAGGTGATCGAACTGCGGACGTTCGATGGAACCGCCCGCGCCGTCGAGCCTGCTGGTGTCCACGCCCAGCACCCGCAGGCCGCCGATCTCGTGTTCGACCAGTTCCTGCCGTGCGGAGAAGACATCGGCCCAGCAGTCGTGATGGTCGGCGGGCGCGGGTGCGCAACCGGCGTACTCGCCGCCCGGGTGCGGGCGGTCGTGGTTGCCGCGCACGGCCAGGTAGTCGTGGCCGAGCGCGCCCCACGCGTCGAGGCGGGCCCGCACCGTGCGAGTGTCGGATTCCGAGGCTTCGGCGGTCAGGTCCCCGGCGAGCAGCAGGAGTTCGGCCGCGCGGTCGGGGCGGCGCAGGTCGTCCAGGACCGCCGCCAGCATGACCTCGGGATAGGGCGCGAGACCGGGGCCCTGCCGGACGCCGGGCGGCAGGTCGCCTGCGATCAGCCCGCTGACCTGCTCGCCGTAGTGCACGTCGTTGGCCAGCGCCACGGTCCGCAGCCGGCGGCCCGGCGGTGGAACGAGGGTGGTGAACTCGCCGCGCGCTTCCGGCGCGGCGGGGTCGGCGGTGGTGAGCGACAGCGCGGGCGTGGCGCGCAGACCCGCCGACCACGCTTCGAAGCGGTAGGCGCGGCCCGGTTCGAGTCCGCCGATCTCGGCGTAGTGGAAGGGGGTCGGGCGGTCGTCGGTGAAGACCGGCAGCGGTGCGCGCGCGGAATCGGCGGGACCTATCCGCACCTGGGTGTCCGCGTCGACGGGGATCAGCCGTCCGCTCGGGTCGGGCGCGAGCGTGGTCCACGTGAGGATCACCGAGGTATCGGTGATCGTCACCACTTCGAGATCGGTCGCGACGATCGTATTCGGTTGTGCCGAGGATTTTTCGGTGCGGCCGGCGAAGGGGAGGAGGGTGGCGAGGGCGAGTGCCCCGAGAACGGTTCTGCGGCTCGGTCCGCAGCAGCTCATGCGCGGGTGCATGCGATCAGCGCGTGCCCTCCGCGGAGCAGATCTTCCACTTGCCGTCTTCCTTCTTCAGATGCTCGGTCGTGCTGGTCTCCGTATCGGGTTGCCGTCCGGGCACCTCGACGGTGAGCTTGCCGGTGACCTTCGCGGTAGCCGTGTCGTCGATGACGACGATGTCCTCGATCCTATCGATCGTGACCGACACCGAGGTGCTGTCGAATTCGCTCTTCTCCTGTTCGGTCATCGCCTCGAAAGTGGCGCGTTCCCGCGCGCACGCCAGCTCGGCCGCGGCGCGGAAGCCGCGCGAGTCCAACGTCTCGTAGAAATCGCGGATCGCCAGTTCGATCCTCTTCTCGTCCGTGGCGAGCGGACCCCGTCCCTGCGAGGTCAGGAAGAATCCGGCGATCACCGCGCCCGCGATCACCAGGGCCACGATCACCACCAGGGCGACGATCAAGCCGGTATTGCTTTTCCTGGGCGGTGGTGGGTAGCCCCACGGCGGGTACCCGGGTGGCGGATAACCCGGGCCCGGTGGTGGCACGGGCTGTCCTGGTCCGGGGTAGCCAGGCGACGGCTGCTGCGGGTGGTGCGGTCGATCATCCGGCGGTTGCCCGCCCGGCGGATAAGCCATCTCGTCCTCCGGTCTACCCCCGGGTGCCAGGATCGTGTACGGCAAAGGCGTGCCCGGGTGACCGGAAACCAAACCAGGCCGGATAGCCGCGACGGGTGGTGCCGCCGAGGGAGAGCGTGCCCTCCGGCCGGCGGACGGTCTTTCAGGCCGCCAATGCGGCGTGCCAGCGTGCGGTGTCGGTGTACTGGTGCAGCCGCGTGATGCGGCCGTCGTCGTCGACCTGCCACAAGTGCACGAATTCGGCGTCGTACTCGCGGCCGGTGGCCCGCGCCGCGCCGCGATAGTGACCGGTCACCACGATGGTGCCGTCGGTGGTCTCCTGCCAGGTCTCGTCGTACGGCGCGGTGTCGAACTCCCGGGCGACCGCGCCCCAGACGCGCGCCAGCACCGTGAGCGGGCCGTGGAAGACGCCGCCCGCGCCGCACGGCAGGCCCGGCGCGGTGCGCGCTTCGAACTCCGGATGCAGCAGGGCCAGGATTCCGGGTCCGTCACCGGTCTGTGTCGCGGCGTAGAAACCCTTGACGACCTCGAACTTCGCGGACATTTCCACTCCTTCTAGTATGTTCCTTCTAGAAGGATCATACTAGAAGGAGTGCTCCGTGGCGGTGTGGTCGTCGTCATGTCATCCACTTTGCGCCCGGGTTGCCTGGTGCTTGCCGCATATGTCCGGCTAACATTCGAACATGGGTTCGATCAGCGATGAAACGCCGCGAACCGAAGGAACGGAACCCGAGCTGGTCTACCCCAACCGGACCGGCCACTACTACCGCACCTTGACCTACCCGCCGCGGCCGGTGTGGGTGCGCCTGGACGCGATCCTGGTCCGCGACCCCGGGACTCCGCGCCATGTGAACGGCGCGGGAGTCATCATGCGCGGCGAGCGCCCCGGAACCTTGACGCATTGGTTGCCCACGGTCGACGGGGACTGGATGGGGCGGGTGACCTACAGCATCCAGTTCGCCGACGGGCGTCCCGACCTGCACGTGCGCGACCAACTCGTCCCGGCCTACGCCCTGCGTCCGCGTCGCGCCGAGCAAACCGAACCGGAGCCGACCTGATCGGCGGTCTGCCGCGTAGGCGGGGTGTTCTCGCGTGGCGGCTCGGCAGGCGGGCGATCGGAATCGGAGCCGATCTGGTGGGCGGTCTGCCGCGCTGGCTGGGTTTCCTTCGCGGCAGGCAGGCGATCTGAACCGGAGCCGATCCGGGTCGGCGGTCCGTCACCAGGCGGAGTGTTCTCGCTTGGTGGCCCGGCGTGCGGGCGATCCGAATCGGAGGCGATTCGGTCCGCGGTCCGCCGCCCAGGCCGGGTGTTCTTCGCGTGGCGGCTCTGGGTGTGAGCGCATCGGACCGGACCGACCTGGTCGGCAGTCCACCGCTCAGGCGTGCCGTACGCGGCCGGAGTCGTAGTCGCGCTGACTCCCGGCGTGCCGGGGACTCTGGACCGAGTCTGTTGCGCAAAATCCGGCAGGTGGAACGCTGCGCCGGGCCGGGTCTCATTGCTGCGCATTTGCCGTTTATTCGTGCATCTGCGAGACCCCTGTGAGGAGCCCTTCCGTCCTGGTTTGCCAGGACGGCCAGGCGTGGCGCGGCGGGTTGTCCGGCCGGTTGCCGATCGGTTGTCGCGGTGGGGGGCCGGTGATACGTTGCCCGGCATGGGATTTCAGTTGCCGCATCCCGAGGTGCTGTGGGCGCGCGTGACCGTCTTGGACGTGATCACCGCCGCTACCCACACCGATCGGGCCGCGAGCGGACAAGAGATCGGGCAGACGGCCGGAGTGGAAGGCGGCCGGCTGATCAACGACGACGGTGAGGGCAATTGGTACTCGTTGGTCAGATATCCCGGCGACCGTGCGCTGCTATTCGGAAGGGATGAGGACAACGAGGTCGCCGGGACCTCCTACGATCCGCTGGGCGCGGCGCCGGCCTGGGTGCGCTCGGTGGAACCGACGACGAAGCTGCCCGCCGGCGTCGAAGGCCTGGTGAGCTTCGTGCGCTGGTGGGAGTTCGGCCGCTGGCAGCACACGCCGACCGACCTGGACGACGGCCTGGAACTCGGCCTCAGCGCCGCCTCCAGCCGGGAGGACTTCACCGGCAGCGTCATGAGCGCCGCCATCCACGCGAAGTGGGTGGAGATGGACTACGAGGCGGGCAAGCTCACCGCGCTCACCGTCGACCCCACCGCCCTGCACGCCTTGTGCGACGCCGCCGAGAACGGCACCGTCACCAAGGCCCACTTCTACTTCCTCCAGCCCGGCTTCACCGCCCCCGCCTTCACCTACCTCACCAAGGCGGGCGTGCTCAGCGCCACCGACAAGCCCACCGAACCCTTGCCGTGACCCTCTGATCGCACACCCAACCATTCGAGAAGGGCTCCGGCTTCCGGAGCCCTTCGCTCATATGACGGCGGCATTCGAGAGATCCCTTGTCCACGTCCCAACGCCATCGGCTGGTCGATCGCCGGATTCGACGTTCGGGAGGATGGCCTTGCCGCGACGGTCGGTCGGCTGGGTGTGGTGGCTGTGCCGTGACGGTCGGCGGGCTGAGTGTGGTGGGCGTGCCGTGCGAGCGGACGTCGCTTCGTTGGGCCGAGTCATTGCGCATCGCCGCGAAGCCGACCGGCTGACAGCGGATCAGATCGCGTACATGCCGATCACCGGCTTCCTCGACGGCTCGAGCGTGGCCAGCAGCGTGCGCATCACGTCATCGCCCACCGCGACGCACCCTGCGGTCGGCCTGCCCGCCTCGACGTGGACGAAGAAGGCCGAGCCCCGCTGCGGCACGACCGGAAACCGGTTGTAGTCGATGACCAGCGCGTAGTTGTATTGCGGGTCGGTCCGGCCGAGATTCTCGCTGACGGTGGTGTCGAACGGGCACTCGCCCTCGGCGCAGCGATATTTCTGGTTGTACAGCGGGCTCTCCGTGTCCGACACCCACCACCAGGTATTCGACGGATCCACCGACAGGTAGGGAAGCTTCGCGCCCGCGTGCGGTAACCGGCCGAAGCCCTCGGTCAACGCGAACGTGCCCTCCGGCGTATACGCCGCCCCCTCCCGCGCCTCCCGGGAAATCCCCGCCTTGCCCACCCAGGCGGGCACCGCCAACGTCCGCTCCCATCGCCTGAACCGGTTCCGCTGCCACAATTCCAACGTCCCCCGATCGGCTCCCGCGGGGGCCGTCACCCAGACGACTTGAGTGCCCGGCACCACGTCCGGATCGAACGGCGGCCTACTCCCGCTGATCCCGGCCACCACGACGATCCCGACCACCGCGACCGCCACCAGAACCCCAGTCACGCCCCAGCGCACTACCCACCCGCGCCGGGTCCCAGCGTCAGCCAATCCTGTTCACGCTCCTCCGCGTACCCATACGCCCGCCACCTCACACAGTGCCGACGCCATCGTATTCACCCCCGCCTCCAGCAGGTGAGTCGACGAGCGGCACATGGCTGCGGCAAACGTCGAGTAGACCTCTCCGTGGTGTGCCACTTGCGCTATCGGCGTGGGGCTGAGCGCGGCGGCCTCCCGCGGTCGGTCGAGCGCCCGTGCTTACCAGTTGTTAAGAATTTCTTCAGGCCGTCCTGTGAGGGTCGCGCGACAGTGATTCTTTCTCGCGCAGGAGTCTTGATGATCGCAACCCGTCTCACCCTCCTGGGACTTCCCCTGCTCGCGCTGGCCGCGACTGCTGGTCTGGCCACGGCTCCCACTGCCGTGGCGCAACCCCCGCTGCCGACCTATACCTGCAAGTACACGCCCATCACCACCTACCTCGAGGTATTCAGCTCGATGCGAGCGCGCAAGTGCGTCGCGTCTCGGGGCGCTCCGCTGGACGGCAATTACTTCTATCCGGTCCGGATGGAGAACAGCGTCACCGGTGAGAAATGGGAATGCGGTGGCGCGTTCCCGCACCTCGGCAAGCCGATCCATCCGGAAATGGGATCTTACGAGGCGGAGGCGGTGCTCAACGCCGGTGTGGACGCGAGCAACTGTCGTCCGATCTGACCGCGCGGTGCGCGCGACAGCTGCTGATGAGTGCCGAGAAGTATTGATTTCTATTTCGAACAGGAACCGCGATGAACACAACCCGCACAGTCCGACTCGGGCTGCCGATACTGCTGCTGGCCGCTACCGCCGGTCTGGTGGCGGCCCCCGCCGCGGAGGCCCGATCTCTGCCGACCTACACCTGCGGCTACACGCTCGATCAACCGCAGTTCGACTCGGTCAGAGGTCGCGAATGCACGGCCTCGGCCGGCGCTCCATTGATCGGCCACCACTGGATCACCTTCCAGATGCGAAACAGTGGATCGGGTGAGACATGGGTGTGCAACAGCGTCGAGGCGGCTCTCGTCCCGTATTACCTGGACAACAAAATAGATCCGGACTATGCGGACTTCGAACGGGCATACGGTCGCGGCGCGGACGCGAGCGTCTGTCACCGGCTATTGGACTGACGCGGCATCGAAAGCACAGCCGGGGGTGGGGGGTTTCGCCCGTACGCTTCCTCCGTACCAACATCGGGGTATGGTCGACCCTGGCCGGTGACTCGACGCCCGTACCTGGGCGCTGTCGAATCTCCGGCCTGCTCCTGTCGCCTCGATGGAGGCGTGGGTGCACGCTTTACTGTCGCTAGAAAGGATCTGCCGGTGATTTCGGCAATTACATCCACCGCCCCGCGCCGGATATTGGCCCGCGCAATCGTCGCTGGAGCGATCGCCGCTGTTCCGCTGACAATATCGACGATTCCGGCCTCGGCCGCTCCGGCGACGTCCGCCGCGGTCGGCACGGAAATCGGGCACGACCGCTGGGACGACCGTCTCGACTTCCGAGGCAAAGACTGGCCGGGCGATCACGACAACGGTCGCGGCAATGATCCGCTCTGGCGTCTGCTCCACGGCGTCCTACCGAATGGCGTGTTCGGCAGCAGCTGAGCGCGGCCGAAGGCTTGCACGGCGATGGCTCCTGACCAGAGGAATCCGGTCGGGAGCCGTTGTGTGGCGTGCCCTCGGCAACCGGCGGCCTGCTGCCCCGGAGGCAGGTCGCAGGCGGAATTCGGCAACACCTCGCGCAACGCGCGTGGCGACGGCCGAGCGGTATCGCTAGCTGTGCTCCAAGATCGAGAGATACAAGCGCGTTGCTACGGCTTCGGCATCCTCGGTCATGGGGTCGGAGTACGTTCGTGCTCCTGGAAGGTCGGCGGCGTGCGACCGGGCGGCAGTCGCGAGGACGGACATCAGGCCGGACGAACGCTGGATCGGTGACTTCACCGCCCAGGCGAGATGCTTCACTCCCGATGGAAGCTGTTCTTCACAGGCCAGGCGAAGGGCGAGTTTGTCCACGGTCATGCCGTCACGAATCGCGAAAAGTGATGAAGGGGCGAATCGTTCGGCGATCTGCCACCATCGCACGGTCTGGAATACGTGGACCAGCCGATCGGCGTACTCATCCAGTAGGGCTGGATAGAAATGTGGGACGAGCCGTTCGTATCTGAAGTTCGCGGCCGACTCCGTTCGAATGATTCGGTCGAGCTCGTCTCCGGCGTCGAGCGATGCCACTGGATGGGTGAGTCGCTTGCCGCCACCGAGGATCGCATCCGCGCCGCTACCGTTCAAGATCGGGCCCAGTTGTGCGATCTTGTCGAAACCGCTACGAGCGGCGAGTATCGGGATGCCTGCGGTTACCTCCCACAGTTCCGATGTGCCGAGTCGCCGCATCGTGTCACGAGACAGTTGGCTGACCTCCTGTGGTGTCAGGCGGATGAGGTCATGCCTTAGATCCAGGGCTGCGGCCGCGGTTGCTGCGTTCTGTTCGTCTGATTGGCCTTCGGTCGAGATCGTGATCGCTGTCGGTTTCGCGCCCAGTGCGACCGCGACGGCCGCGACGTAGATCGAATCGACGCCGCCGCTCAGCAGCACGACCGGCGTTCCTCCGAACTTGTCGAGAACGGCAGTGATCCGCGACCGGGTTTCTTCGGCAATGAGGTGAGCGGCCTCGCGCGGATCGGTAAGTGTTCGCAAGTCGGGTCGAGGGCGTCCGATGTCTCCAAGCAGGTCGGTGACGAACTGGAGCGGTTCGGAAGTCTGCGGGGCCAGGCGGGTTGGGTCGGTCATGTCCACCGTTCCAGATGCGTTGTGTAGGTCCGGCGTCCGTGGGTGGTTCGATCACTGAAGCGGACCGTCGAAACGACGTCGAAAGTCTGGACTACGCGATCGAACGGAAGTTGTTGGCGCATAACGTGGCTCGGGCAATCAAACCGAAGGCGGGCAAGAAGCGCAAGCCGCTGACCTACACGCCGGAGGAAGTGTCGAAGCTGTTGGCCGGTCTCGAGGCGGATCGGGACGGGCGTCTGTGGTCCTGGCGCGGTGCGGCCTGCGGCGGAGTGAACTCGGCGGGTTGCGCTGGAGCGGAGTGGATCTCGAGCGCAAGACGCTCGTGATGCGCATCGGGCGTGCGTCGGCCGGTGGCGAGGCGGTGGAGGGCGACCCGAAGACGGAGGCGTCGGTACGTACCCCGCCGATGGATGACGAGAGGGGGGAGGTTCTTCGGCGGGCGCATCGTCGGCAAGCGGCCGATCGGTTGCAGCTCGGGGATGCGTACGGGGACGGTGACTCCGTCGCGTGCAACGAGGACGGCGCGCCGTACCATCCGCACACCCTGACGCATCGGTGGGCGAAGGCGGTCGAGAAGGCCGGCGTCCGGCACATCCGATTGCATGATGCCCGTCACACCTGCGGCGCGACCATGCACCTGCGCAAGGTGCCGCTCGCGGTGATCGCTGCCTGGCTGGGCCATGCCGACGCCTGTGTCACGTCGAGGATCTACACCCATTCCCAGGACGAAGCGCTGAGGGAGGCGGCGAGGATTTTCGGCGAGGTTGTGTCGTCTCGTGTCATCGAGGCGGGCTGACCGTGGGGACGAGAAAGGCCCCAGCCAGCTAGTGTGCTGGTCATGGGGCCTTTGTCGTGCGTGCCCTCGGCAGGATTCGAACCTGCGGCCTTCTGCTCCGGAGGCAGACGCTCTATCCCCTGAGCTACGAGGGCGGGATAGGGCTCGGTCGGGGCCTGGATGGCGGTCCGATCGGGCTGGGTCAGCCTATCGTATCGGCGGCCGTCCGCCAAAAAGGGCAGACGGCGGGAGGGTTTCGGGTCAGGGGAGTGGGGCGGCTCCGCGCGCGGTGAGCATGGTGGTCATCAAGTCGGATTCACCGCGCTGGGTGGTGGCCATGGTTTCGGCGAGGGTGCGCACCGCTGTGGTGTCGGCGTGCTGAGCGGCGTAATCGATCATCGGCAGGCCGCCCTGGTGGTGGCGCAGCATGAGCTGCAGGAACGTCGTGTCCAGCTTGGGTCCGGTGGCTTGGCGCAGCGCGGCTAGTTCGGCGGGCGTGGCCATGCCGGGCATGGTGGAGACCGGCCCGGAGTGGTGCGGCATATCGGCTCCGGAATGGTCGTGGCCGCCCATCGGCTCGCTCATCCAGCCCATGAAACCGTCCACGCCCTGCGCGGGTTCGCCCCACAACTGCAACCAGCCCTGCATGCGCCCGATCTGGCTCTGCTGGGTGGTGAGGATGTCGTAGGCCAGCCGCCGTACCTCGGTGTCGGTGGAACGAACCAGCACCACGCCCGCCATTTCGACGGCCTGCGCGTGATGGGCCGACATGTCCTGGCTGAAGCCTGTGTCGACCGGGCCCGGCTCCGGCTCCTTCGCACCGTCCAGCGGAATCCTGGCGAGCACGCCGATCGCGAAGCCGATGAGCATGGCGCCGATGATGCCGAGAGCCAGCAGTGCCGTGCGTTGGCGGCGCAACTGTCCACCGAAACCGGAATCGCCTGTCGCTTCGCCATCCGCTCCGGTGGCTCCGGAATCGCTGGATCCGGCAGCTGCCGCACGCGGGCCGGACGCGGCGGGTGCGTCGGCTTCGGCGCCTGGTTGCCGATCGAATCCGGCGGCTCCGTGCTTGCTGGACCCGACGGCGTCAACGCCGGACCGGGCGGTAGCTCCGCGCTCGTCGATCTCGGGAGTGTGGTGACCGGCCGAACCGGTGACTCCAGGCGCGCCGGATCCGGTCGGGGTCACGCCGTCATCGGACCCCGAAGCTTCGCGATTGCCGGACCCGGTCACCGCACGAGCCCCGGATCCGAGGGCTGCTGCGCGGCCGCCGGACTCGGAAGACGCGTCGCGACCGTCGGCCCCGGTGACCTCAGGGGTGCGGGACTCGTCGGACGCCGCGCGATCGTCGGATCCGGTGACTTCGCGATCGCCGGCACCCGCGGATGCTTCGCGCCCCGCTTCCCCCCGCTCGCCGGGCACTACTGCCCCGCGCCGGGTGCGGGCTGGGCAGGCGCGGGCTGCGCAGGCACCGGAGCGCCGGGCATGCCGGGGAGCCCCGGCAGACCGGGAACGCCCGGCACACCTGGCAGCCCGCCGGGCGCGCCACCGAGTTCGGACTGGTCCGGCTGCAGGCCCTTGCCGTCCATCGGCACCGCGTCGGGTCCGGGCGGCGTCGGGTCGAACGGCGGCGGGTTGTCGGTGTCGAAGACGATGGTCGAGCAGTCCGCGCCGACCTCGGGGTAGGTGTAGTTGTTCAGCCGCAGCGCGGTGATGAACTGGCCGACGCGCTTGTCGTCCGCGCTGTCCAGCTTCAACTGATGACCCCAGGACTGCAGCGACACCGGGGAGTCGAGACCGGGGTAGGGCGACATCATCGTGTACGGCTTGCCCTCGACTTTCGCCTTCAGCGTCGCGATGCCGTCGGCGTTCACCTTGTCCGGGTTGTAGGCGATCCACACCGCACCGTGCTCGAGGGAGTGCACCGCGTTCTCCACCCGGATCGGCTTGCTGTAGACCACGCCGGTGCAGGTCGCCCAGGACTGGTCGTGCGGGCCGCCGAACGGCGGCGCCTGGTCGTAGGCCACCCGCTGGTTCGCGCCGATGTGCAGACCGGCGGGGTATTCCTTCTTCACCACGCCCGGGATCCCGTCGGACGGGTCCTTCTTCTGCGCGCTCGGGGTGAACTTGTCCAGATCGGCCTTTTCCCGGTACTTGGGGACCAGGTTGTAAGCCAGGGCGCCGATCAATGCGATGATTACTACGGCCGCGCCGATGGCCAGCCAGGGGATCTGCCGGTTCTTCTTCGGAAGCTGTCCTTGTCTGCCCCGCTTGCGGGGAGCGGACAACTTCGCCGCGGCCTTGGCGGCCTTGGCCGATTTGGCGCTGGGACTGCTAGGCATCGCTCAGTGTGCTCTTTCGACGTTGATGGATCCGCTGGCTGCGCAGTGCCCACCCCGAGGTGTACACCCGCCAAGACCATAGGATAGAGACTCGTGACTCCAGCTGACCTTGCAGATCTCCTTCGCTCGACCGCGGCGAAGGTGCTTGTCGAACGCGGACTGGACCCCGCGGTCCTGCCCGACGAGGTCACCGTGGAGCGTCCCAGGAACCCCGAACACGGCGACTATGCCACGAACGTCGCGATGCAGGTGGCCAAGCGCGCCGGCACCAAACCGCGTGACCTCGCGACCTGGCTGGCCGACGCGCTCGCCGCCGACGACGGCATCGCCGCCGCGGAGGTCGCCGGGCCCGGCTTCCTGAACATCCGCCTCGCGGCTTCCGCACAGGGCGCGATCATCGAGCGGGTGCTCGCCGCCGGCGCCGCGTACGGCACCGCCGAGGCGCTGAAGGGCACCCGGATCAACCTGGAGTTCGTCTCGGCCAACCCGACCGGCCCGGTGCACCTGGGCGGTACCCGGTGGGCTTCGGTCGGCGACGCGCTGGGCCGCATCCTGGCCGCGCAGGGCGCGGACGTGGTGCGGGAGTACTACTTCAACGACCACGGCGCGCAGATCGATCGGTTCGCCGCCTCGCTGGCCGCGGCCGCCACCGGCGCGCCGACCCCGGAGAACGGCTACGCGGGCGCCTACATCGGCGAGATCGCCGACAAGATCGTGGCCGCGCACCCGGATGTGCTGAGCAAGCCGGAGCCAGAGCGCCTCGAGTTGTTCCGGGCCGAGGGCGTCGAGCTGATGTTCGCGCACATCAAGGAGTCGCTGCACGAGTTCGGCACCGATTTCGACGTCTACTTCAACGAGAGCTCGCTGTTCGCCTCGGGCGCGGTGGAGCAGGCCGTGGAGCGGCTGAAGAACTCCGGCGACCTGTACGAGAAGGACGGCGCCTGGTGGATCGCGAGCTCGGAATACGGTGACGATCAGGACCGGGTGGTCATCAAGAGCGACGGCAAGGCCGCCTACATCGCGGGCGACATCGCCTATTTCCAGGACAAGCGCGCCCGCGGCTTCGATCTGTGCATCTACATGCTCGGCGCCGACCACCACGGTTACATCGGCAGGCTGAAGGCCGCCGCGGCCGCCTTCGGCGACGACCCGGCGACCGTCGAAGTGCTCATCGGGCAGATGGTGAACCTGCTGCGCGACGGCGTGGCGGTGAAGATGAGCAAGCGCGCGGGCACCGTGGTGACGCTCGACGACCTGGTCGAGGCGATCGGCGTGGACGCGGCGCGGTACTCGCTGGTGCGTTCGTCGGTGAACTCGAGCATCGACATCGATCTGAACCTGTGGACCAGCCAGAGCAACGAGAACCCGGTCTACTACGTGCAGTACGCGCACGCGCGGACCGCGTCCATCGCGCGCAATGCCGCCGAGTTCGAATACGGTTCCGTCGCAGCGGATCTCGCGCTGCTGTCGGCCGAGGAGGAAGGCGAGTTGATCCGCACCCTCGGCGAATACCCGCGCGTGGTGGCGAGCGCGGCGAGCCTGCGCGAACCGCATCGGGTGGCCCGCTACCTGGAGGAGCTGGCAGGCGCGTACCACCGTTTCCAGACCAACAAGAACCTGCGCGTCCTGCCGCTGGGTGACGACCCGGTCTCCCCGACGAACGCCGCCCGGCTGGCTCTGGTCAACGCCACGCGCCAGGTCTTGGCCAACGGCTTGGGCCTGCTCGGCGTCAGCGCCCCGGAGCGCATGTGACCGGCCGGTCGACCCGAGGGAAGGAAACGACAGTGAGTGAGCGCAGCGAGGAGCGGAAATGAGCGCGCATCCCGCCGGTCCCCGGCACGCCGAGATCCCGCACGCGCCGAATCTGCCGGAGCGTCCGAGCGACCCGCGGCAGATGATCGACCTGCCCGCGAACGTGTGGCCGCGCAATGCCACGCGCGACGACGCGGGCGTGGTCAACTTCGCGGGCGTGCCGGTGTACGAGCTGGCCGAGCGATTCGGCACCCCGCTGTTCGTCGTCGACGAGGACGACTTCCGCTCCCGCTGCCGCGACATGGTCCGTGCTTTCGGGGCGAACGCGCGCGTGCACTACGCGTCGAAGGCGTTCCTGTGCGGCGAGGTCGCCCGCTGGATCCGGGACGAGGGCCTCTCGCTGGACGTGTGCTCGGGCGGCGAGCTCGCCATCGCGTTGCACGCGGGCTTCCCGGCCGAGCGAATCGCGTTGCACGGCAACAACAAGTCGGTCGCGGAACTGGAAGCCGCGGTGTCCGCGGGCGTCGGTCACGTGGTGGTCGACTCGCTCATCGAGATCGAGCGCCTGGAAGCCGTCGCGAGCCGCGCGGGCGTGGTGCAGGACGTCCTGGTCCGGGTCACCGTCGGTGTGGAAGCCCATACCCACGAATACATTTCGACCGCGCACGAGGACCAGAAATTCGGTTTCTCGATCGCGGGCGGCGACGCGATGGAGGCGCTCGCGCGCGTCTTCGACGCCGACAACCTGCGCCTGGTCGGCCTGCACAGCCACATCGGCTCGCAGATCTTCGAGATCGACGGCTTCGAGATCGCCGCGCGGCGCATGCTCGGCCTGCTCCGCGAGGCGATCGACAAGTTCGGCATCGAGCGCACCGCGCAGATCGCGACGCTGGATCTGGGTGGCGGACTCGGTATTTCCTATCTGCCGTCGGACGACCCGCCGCCGCTGGACCAGTTCGCGGCGAACCTGCGCGAACTGGTGGCGGCCGAAGCCGAACGCGCGGGGCTGCCCACGCCCACGATCGCGGTGGAGCCCGGCCGCGCCATCGCCGGTCCCGGCACGGTGACGCTCTACGAGGTGGGCACCATCAAGGACGTCTCGCTCGACGGCGGTCTGCGCCGCCGCTACGTGAGCGTCGACGGCGGCATGAGCGACAACATCCGGCCCGCGCTGTACCAGGCCGACTACGACTGCCGCCTGGTCTCGCGGTCGTCGCAGGCCGGTCCGGTGGTCGCGCGCGTCGTCGGAAAGCATTGCGAGAGCGGCGACATCGTCATCCGGGACACCTGGATGCCCGCCGACGTCGGCCCCGGCGACCTGGTCGCCGTCGCCGCCACCGGCGCGTACTGCTACTCGATGTCCAGCCGGTACAACCAGTTGACCCGCCCCGCGGTCGTCGCGGTGCGGGACGGACAGCCGCGCCTGATCCTGCGCCGGGAAACGGTGGCGGACCTGCTCAGCTTGGAGGTGGAAGCGTGACGGCCAGCGCGAAGAACGGCGTGTGGGGGACCGATCGCCCGATCGGGGTCGCGGTCCTCGGCATGGGCAATGTCGGCACCGAGGTGGTCCGCATCCTGCGCGAGCACGCCGAGGACCTGCGTTCCCGCGTCGGCGCACCGGTGGTGCTACGCGGGGTGGCCGTGCGCAGCCTCGACACCGACCGCGGCATCCCCGCGGATCTGCTGACCACCGACGCCGACGCCCTGGTCGCACGGGACGACGTGGACCTGGTGGTCGAGGTGATCGGCGGCATCGATCCGCCGCGCCGCTTGATCCTGGCCGCGCTGAACGCGGGCAAATCCGTGGTGACCGCGAACAAGGCGCTGCTGGCCGACTACACCGGCGAACTCGCCGCCGCCGCCGAGCGCAGCCGCGCCGACCTGTACTTCGAGGCCGCCGTCGCGGGCGCGATCCCCGTGGTGCGCCCGCTGATCCAGTCGCTGGCGGGCGATCGGGTGAACCGGGTCGTCGGCATCGTCAACGGCACCACCAACTTCATCCTCTCCGCGATGGACGAGACCGGCGCCGACTACTCGCAGACGCTGGCCGAAGCCACCCGGCTGGGCTACGCCGAATCCGATCCGACCGCCGACGTGGAGGGTTACGATGCCGCGGCCAAGGCCGCCATCCTCGCCTCGCTGGCGTTCCACACCCGGGTCACCGCCGCCGACGTGTACCGCGAGGGCATCTCGCGCATCTCCGCGGAGGATCTGGAAACCGCCTCGGCGCTCGACTGCACGGTCAAACTGCTGGCCATCTGTGAGCGCGTGGACGCGGGTCCCGGCGAGCCGGGCCCGGAGGACGGCGGCAAGGAGCGCGTCTCGGTGCGCGTCTACCCGGCGCTGATTCCCCGTAAGCATCCGTTGGCCGCGGTGAACGGGGCGTTCAACGCGGTGGTCGTCGAGGCGGAGAACGCCGGACGGCTGATGTTCTACGGGCAGGGTGCGGGTGGCGCGCCGACCGCGTCGGCCGTCCTCGGCGATCTGGTGATGGCGGCCCGGAACAAGTTCTACGGGGGTCGCGCTCCGGGCGAATCGGTTTATGCTGAGCTACCGATCGCGCCGATCGGCGATACGCCCACCCGCTATCACGTGAACCTGCAGGTCGAGGACCGTCCTGGAGTCCTGGCCGCGGTGGCGGGCGAATTCGCCGCACATGGGGTGAGCATTTCGACCGTCCGTCAAGAAGGGCACGGCTCGGGTGCGCGCCTGGTCGTGGTGACCCACCACGCCGTGGAGTCGGCGCTCGCGGACACCGTGGCCGCCCTGGCGGAAATGGCATCCGTCACATCTGTGACCAGCGTTCTGAGATTGGAAGGCACCGAAGAATGACCACAGCGTCGCGCAGCGACTCCATGAGGGGCGGCGGCCGGGAGCCGGAGGGCCATACGTCGGGTGTCGCGCCCCAGGCGGGAGTGCACTCCCGCTGGCCGGGCCTGATCGCGGCCTACCGCGACCGGCTCGCGGGCGCGGCCGACTGGGAGCCGGTCACGCTGTACGAGGGCGGTACGCCGCTGGTGCCCGCGGCGCACCTGTCCGAGATCACCGGTTGCGAGGTGTACCTGAAGGTCGAGGGCCTGAACCCGACCGGCTCGTTCAAGGACCGCGGCATGACGATGGCGATGACCGACGCCAAGTACCGCGGCCAGCAAGCGGTCCTGTGCGCGTCCACCGGCAACACCTCGGCCTCCGCGGCGGCGTACGCCACCCGCGCGGGCATGAGCTGTGCCGTGCTGATTCCGCAGGGCAAGATCGCGATGGGCAAGCTGGCCCAGGCCGTCATGCTCGGCGCGAAGATCATCCAGGTGCAGGGCAACTTCGACGACTGCCTCGAGCTCGCCCGCAAGGTCACCGCCGATTTCCCCAGCATAGGCCTGGTCAACTCGGTGAACCCGGCGCGTATCGAGGGGCAGAAGACCGCCGCCTTCGAGATCTGCGACGTGCTCGGCAAGGCGCCCGACGTGCACGCCCTTCCCGTCGGCAACGCGGGCAACATCACCGCGTACTGGCGTGGCTACCGCGAGTACTACGCCGACGGCGTCACCGGCGCGCTGCCGCGCATGCTCGGCGTGCAGGCCGCGGGCGCCGCCCCGCTGGTCAACGGCGCCCCGGTGAAGGATCCGGAGACCATCGCCACGGCGATCCGGATCGGCGCGCCCGCCTCCTGGAACGGCGCCGTCGAGGCGAAGGAACAGTCCGGTGGCGCGTTCCGCGCCGCCACCGACGAGGAGATCCTCGACGC
The DNA here is from genome assembly GCF_009829325.1 of Nocardia sp. CY41. GTDB lineage: Bacteria > Actinomycetota > Actinomycetes > Mycobacteriales > Mycobacteriaceae > Nocardia. Next base: position 19,961 of record NZ_VUOS01000004.1, on the reverse strand, counting down.
GTATCGCCTGGTCGCCGCGACCGAGGGCGTATTCGTGGAGCCCGCGTCGGCGGCCAGCGTGGCCGGCCTGCTCGCCGCCCGCAAGGAGGGCTGGCTGGATTCCGGGCTCACCGTGGTGTGCACGGTGACCGGCAACGGTCTGAAGGATCCCGACACCGCGCTGTCGGGCATGCCGCAGGTGCAGCCGATCTCCGTCGACCCGGTCGCGGTCGCCGCCGAACTGGAACTGGCCTGACTTGAGTTCGCGCGACGGCCAGCTCATGAGCGCGACGCTGCCCGCCGGTCTGACCGTGACCGTGCGGGTACCCGCGTCCACCGCGAACCTCGGTCCCGGGTTCGACTCGCTCGGCATGGCATTGGGGATCTACGACGAGATCGAAGTGCGCACCACCGATTCCGGTCTCACCATCCGGGTCGAGGGCGAGGGCGCCGACGATGTCCCTTGGGGCCCTTCGCATCTGGTGGTCCGCGCGATCGAGCGCGGCCTGGAGTCGGCCGGGGTGTGGGCCGACGGACTGGATGTGGTGTGCCGCAACGTGATTCCGCATTCGCGTGGGCTCGGCTCCTCGGCCTCCGCCGCGGTCGGCGGACTGGCGGCGGGCTGTGCCCTCGCCGCGAAGCTGGATCCGGCGCTGGCCACTTCGGCGGACCGAATGGTCCAGCTGGCGGCCGAATTCGAGGGTCATCCCGACAATGCGGCGGCCAGTGTGCTCGGCGGGATCGTGGTGTCGTGGACCGAGAGCGATCGCCCCGCCGACGAGGCTCCGGCCACGGAGTATCACGGCCGCGTGTACCGCGCGGTGCGGCTCGACGCGCATCCCGCGCTGCGCCCGGTGGTGCTGATCCCCGAGGAGCGCTCGTCCACCGCGCACACCCGCGGCCTGCTGCCCGACGTCGTGCCGCACGGCGACGCCGCGTTCAACGTCAGCCGCGCCGCGCTGGCAGTCGTGGCGCTCACCCAGCGCCCCGACCTGTTGCTGCCCGCTACCGCGGACCGCTTGCATCAGGCCCAGCGTGCTCCCGCGCTACCGTTGACCACCGCGTGGATCACCCGCCTGCGCACGGCGGGCATCGCGGCCACCGTCTCCGGGGCGGGACCGACCATCCTGGCCCTCGGTACCAGCGAATTCCCGGCAGAACTCCGTGAACTGGCGGCGGCCGACGGCCTGCGCGTGGTGGAGCCGGGAATCGCCGAGGGCGTCCTGGTCGACTGACGGCGAGTCTGTCTTGCCGAGATTCGCAATGGACAGCTATTCTGGGCAAGTCCGTACATCGTGCGCATCAGACGCCGGTGCTTCATCAGGGCAATCGCTCCAGCAGGCTCCAGGCTCGAGCCTCCAGGCCATGGGGGTGCTGCGTAGCTGCGCAACTGGAATGATCTCTCCCCACCTTTCACCATTGGTGGAGAAGCCGCCGGTCCGGCGGGGCAGGTGATACGGCACACAGCGCCCGGACGGACGCATCCCAGTCCGGCAGAATGCCCGGGCTGCGGGACGAACCCTCGAAACAGCACACGGCGATCGAGGGAAGGAAAGGATTTCCGTGACAGATACGGACCTGCTCGCGACACCCGGCGTGGAATCGAACCCGACGGGCGAGCGCGAAAGTGAATCCGGACAGATTTCGAAGATGAGCGAACACACCGACGTCGCACGATCGGGGCTGACTGGAATGTTGTTGCCGCAGTTGCGCGCGCTTGCGGGGGAGCTCGGTATCCGAGGCACCTCCGGAATGCGCAAGGGCGATCTGATCGCCGCCATCAAGGAGAATCAGGCCGCCGGAAAGGCGGCGAAGGTGGAGAAGCCCGCCAAAGGCGAGGCCAAGTCCGCGGTAACCGCCAAGGCCGATGCCCCCGCGAAGGCCGACACCCCCGCCAAGACCGCCGCTGCGGCGCAGCCGGCGCCGGCCAAGGCCGAGCAGGCGACCCTCGACGTGACGCCCGCGGCTTCGGCCGCGCCCGGCGAGGCTCCCGCCCCGGCGAAGACGGCCCCCGCCGACGCCGCGTCCGAGTCGGCGCAGGCCACCGAGACCACCGAGGAGTCCGGCCGGGAGAGCGGCCAGCGTGGCCGGGGTCGGCAGCGGCGCGGCCGTGACCAGGCGCGATCCGCCACCGAGACCGCGCCCGCCGAGACCCGTGCCGACGAGTCCAAGCAGGACGCCGAACAGGGCGGCGAGCGCCGCCGCGAGCGTGGGGGCGATCGGCAGAGCGAGCGTGGCCAGGGGGAGCGGCAGAGCGAGCGTGGCCAGGGCGAGCGTGGGGGCGACCGGCAGAGCGAGCGTGCCCAGGGCGAACGTGGCCAGGGCCAGAACCAGAACGGCAGCGCGGGCGGCCGCGGCGGCGACGACGAAGAGGGCGGTCGCGGACGGCGTGGACGCCGCTTCCGGGAGCGTCGTCGCGGGCGTGACCGCGAGAGCGGCGGCGGCGGCGAGTCCCGCGAGCTGGAGATCCGCGAGGACGACGTGCTCCAGCCGGTCGCGGGCATCCTCGACGTGCTGGACAACTACGCCTTCGTCCGCACGTCGGGCTACCTGGCCGGGCCGAACGACGTCTACGTGTCGATGAACCTGGTCCGCAAGAACGGGCTGCGCCGCGGTGACGCGATCACCGGCGCGGTGCGCGCTCCGCGCGACGGCGAACAGTCCAACCAGCGCCAGAAGTTCGATCCGCTGGTGCGGCTGGACACGGTCAACGGCGGCGACGTCGAGGCGGCCAAGCGGCGTCCCGAGTTCGGCAAGCTCACTCCGCTGTACCCCAACCAGCGCCTGCGCCTGGAGACCCAGCCGAACAAGCTGACCACCCGCGTGATCGACCTGATCATGCCGATCGGCAAGGGCCAGCGCGCCCTGATCGTGTCGCCGCCGAAGGCCGGTAAGACCACGATCCTGCAGGACATCGCGAACGCGATCGCGACCAACAACCCCGAGTGCTACCTCATGGTGGTGCTGGTCGACGAGCGTCCGGAAGAGGTCACCGACATGCAGCGCTCGGTGAAGGGCGAGGTCATCGCCTCGACCTTCGACCGGCCGCCGTCGGACCACACCTCCGTCGCCGAACTCGCCATCGAGCGCGCCAAGCGCCTGGTGGAGATGGGCAAGGACGTCGTCGTGCTGCTCGACTCGATCACCCGCCTCGGGCGCGCGTACAACAACTCCTCGCCCGCTTCGGGTCGAATCCTCTCCGGTGGTGTGGATTCCACCGCGCTGTACCCGCCCAAGCGGTTCCTCGGCGCGGCGCGCAACATCGAGAACGGCGGCTCGCTGACGATCATCGCCACCGCGATGGTCGAGACGGGTTCGACCGGTGACACGGTGATCTTCGAGGAGTTCAAGGGCACCGGCAACGCCGAGCTCAAGCTGGACCGCAAGATCGCCGAGCGCCGGGTGTTCCCCGCGGTGGACGTCAACCCGTCCGGTACCCGCAAGGACGAGCTACTGCTCAGCCCCGACGAGGCGGCGGTACTGCACAAACTGCGCCGCGTACTGTCCGGCCTGGACTCGCACCAGGCGATCGACCTGCTGATCGACCGTCTGAAGAAGTCCAAGAACAACCTCGAGTTCTTGATGCAGGTGAGCAAGACCGCGCCGGGCGCGCTCGACGAATAGGGTTGTCCGCCTCTCCGGGTATTCAGGCCGTACAGGCTTGGAGCCGCGAGAGTAGCGCTCAGGGGCGGCGGTCAGCGCCTCGAGTTCTGGGCGTGCCCGACGAGTTCCCCATGTGCTCGCGAAATCAGTTGTCGTCAGGTCAACGGCCGAGAGGGTCCCGCTGGTGCGGGACCCTCTCGGCGTTCGTGGGGTGAAGAAGGCGAGTCCGATCGTGGCAGCGCCACAGATCAGGACACCGAGGATCAGCGCACACGGCTCGGGATCGGGGGCATGGTCGGGTTCGGAAGTCTGGATGTACACGGCGTTCGCCGGCGCCGGATAGTGTGCGTCTTCGGGGAGGGCGGACAAACCGACGGCGACCGCGAGAGTCAGCAGAACGAGAATCGCGGACGCGATCCGGATGTTCACGGGGTCTCCTTCCTGTCTCGGCACGCCGATGTGCACCAGGTACGCAACTCTATGAACGAATTTGTTCGCATTCCTGAGTAGCGGACTACCCGACTTCAGCGTCCCGGAGGCGGCGCGGATTCGCGTGCCCGGACTTCCAGGGGCGCGAACGGCAGGGGAGTACGCGGGGCGGGAACAAACCACGCGCCGGGGGTGTTTTGGGAGCGTAACGGCAGTTCTGGCATACTGAACGGTCGTTGCGTCTGCTCAGGTGAGCAGAGCTCCCGCCTAGTCGGTTCCGGTTCACGCTTCGCGCGTTCGCGCAGGCGACCCGGCGACCACAATCGAGAGGACATCCATGAAGGCAGGAATTCACCCGACGTATGTCGACACCACGGTCGTCTGTGGTTGCGGCAACACCTTCCAGACTCGCAGCACCAAGGAGTTGGGACACATCACCGTCGAGGTCTGCTCGCAGTGCCACCCGTTCTACACCGGCAAGCAGAAGATCCTCGACACCGGTGGCCGCGTGGCCCGCTTCGAGGCCCGCTACGGCAAGCGTGCCGGCAAGAAGGCCGACGCCAAGTAGCTTCCTCGCCGACGCCCGGTCCTGCTGCGCAGGCCGGGCGTCGGTGTTTTGTATGGACAGGGACCAGGAGAAGGAAGCACCGTGACGCAACCGTCCGCCATCGACGACATTCTGGCCGAGTACGCGGGCCTGGAGACGCAGCTGGCCGATCCGTCGCTGCACAACGATGCGGGCGCCGCACGCCGGGTCGGCAAGCGGTTCGCCGAGCTGGCCCCGGTCATGGCCACCTACCGCAAGCTCGAGACGGCGCGCGACGACCTTTCGGCCGCCGAGGAGCTCGCCGCCGACGACGCCGCGTTCGCCGCGGAGATCCCGGAGTTGAAAAGCCAGGTCGAGGAGCTGGAACAGGCCCTCGCCGACCTGCTGGCCCCCCGCGACCCGCACGACGGCGACGACGTCGTGCTGGAAGTGAAGTCCGGGGAGGGCGGCGAGGAGTCCGCGCTGTTCGCCGCCGACCTGGCCCGCATGTACGTGCGGTACGCCGAGCGCCGCGGCTGGAAGGTCGAGATCCTCGACGCCGCCCTGTCGGACCTCGGCGGCTACAAAGAGGCGACGCTGTCGATCAAGAGCCGCGACGCGGCGCGCGATGGTGTCTGGTCGCGCTTCAAGTTCGAGGGCGGTGTGCACCGGGTGCAGCGCGTCCCGGTGACCGAATCGCAGGGCCGCATCCACACGTCGGCGGCCGGCGTGCTGATCTACCCGGAGCCCGACGAGATCGAAGAGGTGCAGATCGACGAGTCGGATCTGCGCATCGACGTCTACCGCTCCTCCGGCAAGGGTGGGCAGGGCGTCAACACCACCGACTCCGCGGTGCGCATCACCCATCTGCCCTCCGGCATCGTGGTGACCTGCCAGAACGAGCGTTCCCAGTTGCAGAACAAGGCCCGCGCCATGCAGGTGCTCGCGGCCCGCTTGCAGGCGCTGGCGGAAGAACAGGCCGATCAGGAGGCGGCGGCGGGCCGCGCCAGCCAGATCCGCACGGTGGACCGCTCCGAGCGGATTCGCACCTACAACTTCCCGGAGAACCGCATCACCGACCACCGGATCGGTTTCAAGGCGCACAACCTCGACGCCGTGCTCGACGGGGACCTCGACGCGCTGCTCGACGCGCTCGGGAAGGCGGATCGCGAAGCGCGTATGGCCGCGGAGTAGTTACCTTTCGGGCAGAGTCGCTGTCATGTCTACGACCCGAGTCGCGCTGCGCCCCGTCCTCAACGACGCCATCGAGACGTTACGGACCGCCGGGGTGCACAGTCCCCGCGCCGACGCCGAGCACTTGGCTGCGCACGTTCTCGGCGTGGAGCGGACCAGGCTGGCGCTGAGCCCGCTCGTATCGCCGGACGAGCTGGACGAGTTCCGTGCGCTGGTCGACCGCCGGGCGCGGCGGATACCGTTGCAGCACTTGACCGGAACGGCCGTGATGGGCGCGCTCGACCTCGCGGTCGGCCCCGGCGTCTTCGTGCCGCGCCCGGAGACCGAGTTGCTGTACGCGTGGGCGCTGGCGCAGTTGGAAGCGCTGCCGCACGATCACGCGCCGATCGTCGTCGATCTGTGCACCGGGTCGGGCGCGCTCGGCCTCGCCCTCGCCCATGCGCGCCCCGACGCCGAGGTGCACGCCGTCGAACTCGATGCCGCCGCCCTGGTCTGGGCGCGACGCAACGCCGACGACCGCATCGCCGCCGGCGACACCCCCATCACGCTCTACGCCGACGACGCCACCGATCCCACCCTGCTCACCGACCTGAACGGCCGGGTGGACGTGGTGGTGTCCAACCCGCCCTACATCCCGGAGGGGGCACGCCTCGACCCCGAGGTGGCCGAGCACGACCCGTCCGTCGCCCTGTTCGGCGGCCCCGACGGCCTGGCCGTCATCCGCGAGATGATCCCGAACATCACCAGATTGCTGCGCCCCGGCGGCGCCACCGCCATCGAGCACGACGACACCAACGGCTCCGGCGTGGCCGCCCTCCTCACCGCCACCGGCGCCTTCACCGACGTCGTCGAACACCCCGACCTGGCAGGCAAACCCCGCTTCGTCGCCGCCACCCGCACCTGACCCGGCGAAGCCGCACCCCAGGTGACGACTGATTTCGCGAGCACATGGGTAACTCACCGACCACGCCGAGAACTCGCTCGGCACCCGACGCAAGACCTGAACGCAACTCTCGTTTCCCCCACTAGTACGGCCTGAGTTCTCGGAGAGGCGGCCCAGCATGCCAGGATGGTTGCCGTGAGTACCGTCTACGACTGCGCGGATCCCGACTCGCGCGCCGCCGGACTGTCCGCAGCCACCAGCGCTCTGAAATCCGGACGGCTGGTCGTGCTGCCCACCGACACCCTGTACGGGCTGGGCGCCGACGCGTTCGATTCGACCGCGGTGAGTGCGCTGCTGGCGGCCAAGCGCCGCGGCCGGGACATGCCGGTGCCGGTGCTCGTCGGTTCCTGGCACACCATCGACGGCCTGGTGTTCTCGGTGCGCCCGCAGGCGCGCGAGCTGATCCAGGCGTTCTGGCCCGGCGGTCTGAGTCTCGTTGTCCAGCAAGCGCCTTCGCTCGCCTGGGATCTCGGTGACACCCGTGGGACGGTGATGCTGCGGATGCCGCTGCACCCGGTCGCCCTCGAATTGTTGCGTGAGGTGGGTCCGCTGGCGGTGTCCAGCGCCAACGTGTCCGGGCAGCCGCCGGCGAAGACCGCGCCCGAGGCCCGCGATCAGCTCGGTGAGCTGGTGAGCGTGTACCTCGACGGCGGCCCGGCCGAGCACGCGGTGGCCTCCACCATCGTCGACCTGACCGCCGACCAGCCGCGCGTCCTGCGCGTGGGCGCGGTGTCCGTCGCCGACATCGCCGAGGTGCTCGGCATGTCGCCGGAAGCGCTCACCGGCGCCGCGCAGCTCGGATGATGGGTTCGAGCGCTGTCGTTCCGCTCCGGGAGCTGCTCGTCGTGCTGCTCATCTCGGCGGTGGTGACCTTCCTGGCCACCGGCGGGGTGCGGGTGCTGGCGATCGGCTTCGGCGCGGTCGCCGTGCCGCGTGACCGGGACGTGCACGTCAAACCGATTCCGCGGATGGGCGGTGTCGGCATGTACATCGGCGTGGTCGCCGCGGTGCTGTTCGCCCATCAACTGCCCGCGCTGCGCAGCGGCTTCGACTACAAACCCAACATTCCGATCGCCGTGCTGGTGGCCGCAACGGTCATCGTGCTGGTCGGGATCGTGGACGATCGCTGGGGGCTCGACGCGCTGACGAAGTTCGCCGGCCAGGTGACGGCGGCCGGGGTGATGGCCGTCATGGGATTGGGCTGGTACGTCATCTACAACCCGTTCAGCAACACCACGGTCGTGCTGGACGGATTGCAGGGCGGACTTGTCACGGTCGCCGTCACCGTCACCTTGGTCAACGCCATGAATTTCGTCGACGGCCTCGACGGCCTCGCGGCGGGACTGGGCTTGATCGCCGCGCTGGCCGTCTTCGTGTTCTGCCTGGGCCTGATGAACGAGCAAGGCGGCTCGGTGGACACCTATCCGCCTGCGTTGCTGGCCGCCGCGCTCGCCGGCGGATGCCTCGGATTCCTGCCGCACAATTTCCAGCCCGCGCGCATATTCATGGGCGACTCGGGCTCGATGCTGATCGGATTGATGCTCGCCGCGGTGTCGACCGGCGCGTCGGGGCGAATTCCGCTGCAGGGTTACGGCCCGCGCGACATCGTCGGTCTGCTTTCCCCGTTGTTGCTGGTCGGCGCGGTGATGTTCATTCCGGTGCTCGACCTGTTGCTCGCCATTGTGCGCCGGGTTCGCGCGGGTGTGAGTTTCTCGACGCCGGACAAGATGCACTTGCATCATCGTCTGCTGCAGATCGGTCATTCCCATCGCCGCGTGGTGTTGCTGATCTATTTGTGGGTCGGTGTGCTCGCCTTCGGCGCGGTCGGCACGTCGCTGATGGATCGCAGGCTGGTCGTCTTGCTGATGGCGGGCGGGCTGGTTTTCGCGTTGGTGATCACCGCCATTCCGGGGCTGCGGCGTGGGGACCCGGCGGGCGACGGATCGGCGTCCGGGTAAAGTCGGCGGCTGTGAGCTTCACACCCCGACCCGTTCCCGGCCCCGACGCGCCGCTGCGCGCCGCGCTGCGCTACGGGCTGATCGGCCTGGGCGTGCTGGTGGTTCTGGCCGTCGCGCTCGGCGCCGCCGTCTCGGGTGTCGCCGGCGTGTGGGGTGCGGTGCTGGGCGCCGCGATCGGCGGCGGCTTCATCCTGACCACCGCCGCCGTCGTGCTGTTCGGCGCGAAACTGCCGCCGAGCACCGCCGGTCTTGTCATGCTGGTCAGCTGGGTGCTCAAGATCCTGGTGGCGCTGATCGTCGTTGCGGTCCTGCAGCGATTCGACTTCTACGACCGGGTCGTGTTGTTCCTGACCGTGGTCGGGGCCTTGATCATCGTGCTCGGCGCGGAGACGTACGGCGTTGTCCGCCAGAAGGTTCCGTACGTGACGACGACGGACTCGGAGCCCGCGTCCGGTACTCGGGAGTAACGAAAACCCCCACCCCCTACACGCTGTCGTAGATGACTTGGTAAAGTATTGGTAAGCAAGCGACCAAGTCGGGGATCAGTGAGGGGTCACCGCCGAGATCCCCTGCATGGGCCGCTATGCTTACTGCCGTGCCGGGCTCCGAGGGGTGTTCCGGTTCTGCATGTCGACGAATGTCGCCGACACACGTACAGACGCCGGGTGGATGCGAACCACCGCACAGCTGCTGACGAACTTCGAGCCGACCTGAGTCGACCCAAATTGATCGTCAATGTCCGATCGAACCGCGGGAATGACCGTACCCGCGGCCCGAACACGGGAGAGAACGCTGAGCGTCACCACTCTGGCGGCCGAGTTCCATGCGCCGTCGCTTACCGACTTCTTCCCTCCAGCTGTGCTGTTCGAGGGAACGCCGTTCGAACTCGATCGATTGATGCTGATCCGCATTCTGATGACGGCCGTTCTCGCCGTCGTGATGGTGCTGGCATTCCGCTCGCCCCGGATCGTTCCGCGCGGCCTGCAGAATGTCGCCGAAATCGGCCTGGTCTTCGTCAAGGAGCAGATCTGTGACGAGGTCCTCGGGAAGGAATCGGGACGGAAGTTCTTCCCGCTGATCGCGACGATCTTCTTCACGGTCCTCTTTCTGAACTTCTCGGGTGTCGTTCCGGGGTTGAACATCTCCTCGAACGCCCGAATCGGCATGCCGCTGGTGCTGGCCGTCATCGCGTACCTGACGTTCAACTACGTCGGTATCCGGAAGTACGGATTCCTCAACTACATGCGCAGCAGCATCGTCGTTCCGAACGTTCCCGCCGCACTGCACGTGCTGCTGATTCCGATCGAGTTCGTCTCCACCTTCATCCTGCGCCCGTTCACGCTGACCGTCCGACTCATGGCGAACATGCTGGCCGGCCACATCATGCTGGTGCTGTTCTTCAGCGCGACCTGGTTCTTCCTGTTCGACGCCGCCGCGTGGATGAAGGTGTTCTCGCCGTTCTCGCTGCTCGCGGGACTCGGTTTCACGCTCTTCGAGCTGTTGGTCATCTTCCTGCAGGCCTACGTGTTTGCGCTGCTGACCGCCGTATACATCGGACTCGCACAGCACGCGGCCGATCACTGACCTGACCGACACAAATACCGGAAACCTGCTACACCACGCCGACCGGCGGGTGAGCAACAGAAAGGGAATGGAAGACTCATGAGCCTCGCTTACCTGGCCCAGGAAGCCGCCACGAACGAGAGCACCTTCAAGGGCCTGGGCGCCGTCGGCTACGGTCTCGCCGCGATCGGCCCCGGCATCGGCGTCGGCATCGTCGTCGGTAAGGCCATCGAGGGCATCGCGCGTCAGCCTGAGCTGCAGGGCACCATCCGGACCAACATGTTCCTCGGTATCGCGTTCACCGAGGCGCTGGCCCTCATCGGTCTCGTCGCCGGCTTCATTTTCTGATTCCGATGTACGAGTCAGTTTTGCTCGCGGCGGCGGAGGGAGAGGAAGTGAATCCTCTCGTCCCCGAAACGTACGACATCGTCTGGTCGATCGTCTGCGTCGTCATCATCGGGATCTTGTTCTACAAGTACGTGATCCCGCGCCTGATGAAGACGCTCGACGAGCGCTCCGAGAAGATCGAAGGCGGCATCGCTCGCGCGGAAGCCGCGCAGGAAGAAGCTCAGCTCACCCTGCAGCAGTACCAGCAGCAACTGGCCGACGCCCGGCTCGAGGCGGCGCGTATCCGTGAGGACGCGCGCACCCAGGGCCAGGAGATCCTCGCCCAGATGCGCTCGGAGGCCCAGGCCGAGGCCGACCGCATCATCGCGGCGGGCCACACCCAGCTGGAAGCCCAGCGCCAGCAGATCCTGACCGAGCTGCGCCACGAAGTCGGCCGCACGGCCGTCGACCTGGCCGAGAAGATCATCGGGCAGTCGGTGTCCGACGAGGCCAAGCAGGCGGCCTCGATCGACCGGTTCCTCGACGAGCTCGACCAGACCGACGCAGGCATCGGGGTCGGAAGGTAACGACGCGAAAGTGAGAAGCATGTACGCAGCGAGCCGCGAGGCCAGTGCCCGGTCTCGGGAGGCGCTTCGGGCCGCTCTGACCGGAAGCGACAGTGCTGCGGCCACGACGGGCTCGGAACTGTTCGCCGTTGTCGCCGTGCTGGACGACCAGCGTTCGCTGCGTGTGGCGCTCGCGGACGTGTCGGTGCCGGGTTCCGCGCGTGCGGAACTCTGTGAGCGGGTCTTCGGCGGCAAGGTCAGCGCTGCCACGCTGGCAGTGCTGACCACCGCGGTGGCCGAGAACTGGTCGCGCACTTCCGATCTGGTGGACACCCTGGTGCTGCTCGGTCAAGAGGCGTTGCTGGAGTCGGCGGCCCAGCGTGGCCGGATCGAGGCGGTCGAGGACGAACTGTTCCGGCTCGGCCGGATCATCGGCGACAACCCCGACTTGGAGCAGGCGCTGTCGGATCGTTCGCAGCAGGCTTCGGCCAAGAGCGAACTGATCCAACGGTTGCTCGCAGGCAAGACGGAGCCCATCACCTCGACCCTCGCGGAGCAGGTGGTGACCAGGCAGCGGTCGGGCATCAGCGCCGCCTTCGACGAGCTGTCCGACCTCGCGGCCGCGCGCCGCGATCAGATCGTCGCGCACGTGCGCGCCGCGATCGGGCTCACCGAGCAGCAGCGCGACCGGCTGGCCGCCTCGCTGCGGCGCATCTACGGCAAGGCGACCACGGTGCACATCCAGGTCGACCCGAGTTTGCTGAGCGGAGTCGTGGTGCGCGTCGGTGACGACGTGATCGACGGCAGCGCCCTCGGCCGACTGGAGAAGATGCGCCGGGCCCTCACCTAGCGCGCTTCCACCACCCCCGACATTCAGACCCAGACAGCGAGAGCAGGAAGAACATGGCGGAGCTGACGATCTCCTCCGACGAGATCCGTAGCGCGATCGAGAGCTACACCAAGAGCTACACCCCCGAGACCTCCATCGAAGAAGTCGGTGTGGTCACCGACACCAGTGACGGCATCGCGCACGTCAGCGGCCTGCCTTCGGCGATGGCCAACGAGCTGCTCGAGTTCCCGGGCGGCGTGCTCGGCGTCGCGCTGAACCTCGAGGACCGCGAGATCGGTGCGGTCATCCTCGGCGAGTTCGCCGAGATCGAGGAGGGCCAGGAGGTCCGCCGGACCGGTGACGTGCTCTCGGTTCCGGTCGGCGACAAGTTCCTCGGCCGCGTGGTGAACCCGCTGGGCCAGCCGATCGACGGCCTCGGCGAGATCGAGTCCGAAGAACAGCGCGTGCTCGAGCTGCAGGCCGCGACCGTGCTGGAGCGCCAGCCGGTCGAGGAGCCGCTGGCCACCGGCATCACCGCGATCGACGCGCTGACCGCCATCGGCCGCGGCCAGCGTCAGCTGATCATCGGCGACCGCAAGACCGGCAAGACCGCGGTCTGCATCGACGCGATCCTGAACCAGAAGGCCAACTGGGAGACCGGCGACCCGACCAAGCAGGTGCGCTGCATCTACGTCGCCATCGGCCAGAAGGGCTCCACCATCGCGGGCGTGAAGGCCGCGCTGGAGCAGCACGGCGCGCTGGAGTACACCACCATCGTCGCCGCCCCGGCCTCCGACTCCGCCGGCTTCAAGTGGCTGGCCCCCTACACCGGTTCGGCCATCGGCCAGCACTGGATGTACCAGGGCAAGCACGTGCTCATCGTGTTCGACGACCTGACCAAGCAGGCCGAGGCCTACCGCGCCATCTCGCTGCTGCTGCGTCGCCCGCCGGGCCGCGAGGCCTACCCCGGTGACGTCTTCTACCTGCACTCCCGGCTGCTGGAGCGTTGCGCGAAGCTGTCCGACGAACTGGGCGCGGGCTCGATGACCGGTCTGCCGATCATCGAGACCAAGGCCAACGACATCTCGGCGTTCATCCCCACCAACGTCATCTCCATCACCGACGGCCAGGTCTTCCTCGAGTCCGACCTGTTCAACAAGGGCGTCCGCCCCGCGATCAACGTCGGTACCTCGGTCTCCCGCGTCGGTGGCGCCGCCCAGACCAAGGGCATGAAGAAGGTGGCCGGTTCGCTGCGCCTGGAGCTGGCGCAGTACCGCGAGCTGGAGGCGTTCTCCGCGTTCGCCTCCGACCTCGACGCGGCCTCGCTGGCCCAGCTCGAGCGCGGCGCCCGCTGGGTGGAGCTGCTCAAGCAGGACCAGTACTCGCCGGTGCCCGTCGAAGACCAGATCATCTCGATCTACCTGGTCGACCGCGGCCACTACGACTTGATTCCGGTCGCCGACATCCGCCGCTTCAACGCCGAACTGCTCGAGGAGCTGCACCGCAGCGCCGCCGACGCGTTCAAGGCGATCGAGGGCGGCAAGGTGCTCGACGGCGAGGCGGCCGAGCAGGTCGAGGCGGCCACCAAGAAGTTCCTCGGGACCTTCCTCACCTCCGACGGCACCCCCGTGGTGAACGAGGCCGAGGCGGGCCAGCTCGACCACGAAGAGGTCGAGTCGCTGTCGGTGACCCGCAAGCACGTCGAGAAGTAACGCGAGCCGGCAAATGCGCTATTCGATCCGCGGTATGCGCGACGGGCACGAAGGAGGACGCGTGCGCGACCTCCTCGTGCCCCGCGGATGCCGCCCATTCCACGCAGCGAATGAAGGGAGTGTGAACCGCTGATGGCAAGCTTGCGTGAATTGCGCTCCCGCATTCGTGGTGTGAATTCGATCAAGAAGATCACCAAGGCCCAAGAGCTGATCGCGACCTCGCGTATCTCCAAGGCCCAGGCCAGGGTCGCGGCCGCGAAGCCGTACGCGGAGGAGATCACCAAGGTCCTCAGCGAGCTGGCGAGCGCGTCGAAGAACCTGTCGCACCCGCTGCTGACCGAGCGCCCCAACCCGCGCCGGGCGGCCGTGCTGGTGATCACCAGTGACAGCGGCATGTGCGGTGGCTACAACTCCAACGTGCTCAAACGCGCCGAAGAGCTGATGACCACCCTGCGTGACGAGGGCAAGGAGCCGGTGCTCTACGTCATGGGCAACAAGGGCCTGACGTACTACGCGTTCCGCAACCGCTCGTACGTGTCGGCCTGGACCGGGTTCTCGCAGCAGCCGAAGTACACCGATGCTTCGTCCGCCTGCCACCACCTGGTCGACGCCTTCATGGCCGGCTCCGACGGAGCGGTCCCCGCTCCGAACGGGACGGGTGACATCGCCGGTGTCGATGAGCTGCACGTCGTGTACACCCGCTTCGTCTCGATGCTGACGCAGACCCCGGAGGTGCGCCGGCTGGCGCCGATCCAGGTGAGCTACGTCGACGAGAACTTCGACCTGGGTGAGGACATCGTGTCGGATTCACCGACCGCGGACGTCCACGCGCAGTACGAATTCGAGCCCGACGCCGATGTGCTGCTGGCGGCGCTGCTGCCGAAGTACGTCAACACGCGCATCTACGCGTCGTTGCTCGAGGCAGCGGCATCCGAGTCAGCGGCTCGGCGCACCGCAATGAAGGCCGCCACCGACAACGCCAACGAGCTCGCGAGCGTGCTCCAGCGCGAGGCCAACTCGGTGCGCCAGGCCCAGATCACGCAGGAAATCAGCGAAATCGTCGGCGGCGTGAACGCGCTGGCGTCGAGCTCGGACCGCGACTAAAGCGCCACGCGGCCTGAGCGACGGGCACGAAGGGCCCCTCGAAGGCCGCACATCGACACGGAGAGAACCAACACCAATGACCGCAGCTGTCACTCAAGACAACACGAGCCGGACCGGCGGCGCCGCAGGCCGCGTCGTCCGGGTCATCGGCCCCGTCGTGGACGTCGAGTTCCCGCGCGGAGCCATCCCCGAGCTGTTCAACGCTCTGCACGCCGAGATCACCCTGACCTCGGTGGCCAAGACCCTGACCCTCGAGGTCGCCCAGCACCTCGGCGACAACATCGTGCGCACCATCTCGATGCAGCCGACCGACGGCCTGGTCCGCGGCGCCACCGTCACCGACACCGGCAAGCCGATCTCGGTGCCGGTCGGTGACATCGTCAAGGGGCACGTCTTCAACGCGCTCGGCGACTGCCTGGACACCCCCGGCCTGGGCCGGGACGGCGAGCAGTGGGGCATCCACCGCAAGCCGCCGTCGTTCGACCAGCTCGAGGGCAAGACCGAGATCCTGGAGACAGGCATCAAGGTCATCGACCTGCTCACCCCGTACGTGAAGGGTGGAAAGATCGGTCTGTTCGGTGGCGCCGGTGTCGGCAAGACCGTTCTGATCCAGGAGATGATCACCCGTATCGCGCGGGAGTTCTCCGGTACCTCCGTGTTCGCCGGCGTCGGCGAGCGCACCCGTGAGGGCACCGACCTGCGCCTGGAGATGGAGGAGATGGGCGTCCTCCCGGACACCGCCCTCGTCTTCGGCCAGATGGATGAGCCGCCGGGCACCCGTATGCGCGTCGCCCTCTCGGCGCTGACCATGGCCGAGTACTTCCGCGACGTGCAGCACCAGGACGTTCTGCTGTTCATCGACAACATCTTCCGGTTCACCCAGGCCGGTTCCGAGGTGTCGACCCTGCTCGGCCGCATGCCCTCCGCCGTCGGTTACCAGCCCACGCTGGCCGACGAGATGGGTGAGCTGCAGGAGCGCATCACCTCGACCCGTGGTCGGTCGATCACCTCGCTGCAGGCCATCTACGTGCCCGCCGACGACTACACCGACCCGGCTCCGGCGACCACCTTCGCCCACCTCGACGCGACGACCGAGCTCTCCCGCCCGATCTCGCAGAAGGGCATCTACCCGGCCGTCGACCCGCTGACCTCGACCTCCCGCATCCTGGAGGCCTCGATCGTCGGCGACCGGCACTTCCGGGTGGCCAACGAGGTCAAGCGGATCCTGCAGAAGTACAAGGAGCTGCAGGACATCATCGCCATCCTCGGTATGGACGAGCTGTCGGAAGAGGACAAGGTCCTCGTCGGCCGCGCCCGTCGTCTGGAGAAGTTCCTCGGCCAGAACTTCATCGTGGCCGAGAAGTTCACCGGCCAGGTGGGTTCGGTCGTGCCGCTCGAGCAGACCATCGACGACTTCGACCGTGTCTGCAAGGGCGAGTTCGACAGCTACCCCGAGCAGGCCTTCAACAGCTGCGGTGGTCTCGACGACGTCGAGAAGGCCGCCAAGAAGATCCTCGGGAAGTAGTCACCGATGGCGGAAATGTCAGTCGATCTCGTCGCGGTCGAACGACTGCTCTGGTCCGGCCAGGCAACGTTCGTCAGCGCGCAGACCACCGAAGGCCAGATCGGCATCATGGCCGGCCACGAGCCGCTGCTGGGCCAGCTGGTCGAGGGCGGCACCGTGACGATCGTGGATACCGACGGTCAGCGCGTCGTCGCCGCGGTGCACGGCGGCTTCTTCTCGGTCACCGCGAACTCGGTTCGGGTGCTGGCCGAGTCGGCGGAATTCGCCGACGAGGTGGACGTCGAGGAGGCCCGCCGGGTGCTGGCCGACTCCGACGCCAGCGAGGAGCAGCAGCGGGCCGCTCAGGCTCGGGTGCGCGCGGTCGAGCAGACCGCGAACGCGTAATCCACAACCTCTCATCGAGAACAACTGCTGTCGGCGGTGAAGCGTTTCTTCACCGCCGACAGCGTCTTTCAGGCGAGTCGGACACGGCCGGGCCATTTGTAAACTCGGGGCCGTGATTGAATGGCCGCACGCGATGTGAGCATCGGGCTCGACGGCGCAAGCCGGAAAGCCTGTACACATCGCCGATCGATTGCCGTGTGCACGACACGGCGGCGGAGCGAAGGGACGTACGGCATTGCAAACCGGGATGGTTCTGCTGATCATTCTGGTGCTCACGCTCGTGTTCCTCGCGCTCGCCTCGACTTATCGCCTGATCATGCTGCGACGTGGCGGAACTGCCGCGCTCCTGCGTGTCCTCCCCGCTCGCGGTGGCCAGGGGTGGCGGCACGGATTGATGCGTTACGACGAGGATCGTCTCGTCTTCTTCAAACTCACCAGCCTGAAGCTCGGCCCGGACTCCACCATTCGGCGTCAGGGCATCGAGATCGGTGATCGCCGCGGCCCGCGCGGCGACGAGTACGACATCATGACCGACGACATCGCCGTGATCGCGGTGTCGGACCGCGCGGGCGACTTCGAATTGGCGCTGGACCGCGACTCCCTGACCGCCTTTCTCTCCTGGGTGGAATCCCGCCCGTCCGACCGCACCCGTCGGATGCCGGGCCTCTAGCACGCACCTGGGCCGACGGCCGGGTCCGGCCGCGCCCGCTAGGGTTGTGCTGTGAGCGTGCATTTGACCCGGATCTACACCCGGACCGGCGATGACGGGACCACGGGATTGAGCGACTTCTACCGGGTCGCGAAGACCGACCCACGCTTGGTCGCCTACGCCGACTGCGACGAGACGAATGCCGCCGTCGGTGTCGCGATCGCGCTCGGCGGGCCGGACGAAACAATGCTCGCCGTGCTGCGGCAGATACAGAACGATCTGTTCGACGCCGGGGCCGACCTCTCGACACCTGTGGTGGCGGAGCCCAAGTATCCGCCCCTGCGAGTCACTCAGCCTTACATCGATCGGCTCGAGGCATGGTGCGACGAGTTCAACGCAGGCCTGCCCGCGCTCGACTCGTTCATCCTCCCCGGCGGTACGCCGCTGGCGGCATTGCTGCACACCGCCCGTACGGTCGCTCGCCGTGCGGAGCGTTCGGCATGGGCGGCGGTCGAAGCGCATCCGGAGGACACCGAAGTCTTGCCGGCCAAGTACCTCAATCGCCTCTCCGACCTGCTGTTCATCCTGGGCCGGGTGGCCAATCCCGGCGGCGATATCCTGTGGAAACCCGGCGGGGAACGGTCGAACGCCTGAACGCCCGGCAGTCCCGGGCGAGTACCGGAGCGATCACGGGGTATGGCAGGCAGGGTGGCGTGGTCACCCTCGTTCACCGCAGAACGCCCATCTCGCGGCACTCGCTCCAACGGCGAATACGTCCGGCGGCGAGGGGAGTCGTGGAGAGGCGGCACCGTAGTGCGCCGCCCCAACTATCCTTGCACCAACAGTGCGCCGAATACGCGGAGAGGCGGCATGGAACGGTTTTTGGTTACCGGCGGAAATCGACTCGTCGGTGAGGTCACGGTGGGGGGCGCCAAGAACAGCGTCCTCAAACTGATGGCCGCTGCGTTGCTCGCCGAGGGCACCACCACGATCACGAACTGCCCGGACATCCTCGACGTGCCGCTGATGGGCGATGTGCTGCGTGGCCTCGGCTGTGACGTGGCCATCGACGGCGGCGTGGTCAGCATCACCACCCCCGCCGAACCGAAGTACCACGCGGACTTCCCCGCGGTGACACAGTTCCGCGCGTCGGTGTGTGTGCTGGGTCCGCTGATGGCGCGGTGCAAGCGCGCCGTCGTCGCGCTGCCCGGCGGTGACGCCATCGGTTCTCGCCCGCTCGATATGCACCAAGCCGGACTGCGCCTGCTCGGTGCGACCAGCGAGATCGAGCACGGCTGTGTGGTGGCCAGGGCCGACGAGCTGCAAGGCGCCCGGATCCGCCTCGACTTCCCCTCGGTCGGCGCGACCGAGAACATCCTCATGGCCGCGGTGCTCGCCGAGGGCGAGACGGTGATCGACAACGCCGCCCGCGAACCCGACATCGTCGACCTGTGCAACATGCTCGTCCGGATGGGCGCGCGGATCAGTGGTGCGGGCACCTCGGTGCTCACCATCCAGGGGGTCGAGCGCCTCGCGCCGACCACGCACCGCGTGATCGGCGATCGCATCGTCGCCGCGACATGGGGCATCGCCGCGGCGATGACCCTCGGGGACATCCGCGTCACCGGCGTGAACCCCAAGCATCTGTCGCTGGTGCTGGACAAGCTGCGGTCGGCCGGCGCGCGCATCTCATTCGAGCAGGACGGCTTCCGAGTGGTCCAGGCCGAGCGCCCGCGCGCGGTGAACTTCTCGACCCTGCCGTTCCCCGGGTTCCCGACCGACCTGCAGCCGATGGCCATCGGGCTCGCGTCCATCGCGGACGGCACGTCGATGATCACCGAGAACATCTTCGAGGCGCGCTTCCGATTCGTGGAAGAGATGATCCGGCTCGGCGCCGACGCACGCACCGACGGGCACCACGCGGTGGTGCGCGGTATTCCGCGGTTGTCGAGCGCTCCGGTGTGGTCGTCGGACATCCGGGCCGGCGCGGGCCTGGTCCTCGCGGGCCTGGTCGCCGATGGCACCACCGAAGTGCACGACGTCTTCCATATCGACCGCGGGTACCCGAATTTCGTCGAGCAGCTGCAGGCGCTGGGTGGCGATGTCACGCGCGTCGGCGTGACGGATTGAGTGCCGCCGCGTTCTCGCCGCGGCGGCACGTAACAAACGTGTTCGCGAAAACGTGTGCTGACCAGGCGATTTGACATGATGCACGCAGACACGTAACTTATTCCAAGTCAGAGCGACACGGACACCGACCCGGGGCCCAGGAGCTCAGCGGAAACGCTGAGTGAGAGGTCAGGGAAACGAGGTAGGACGAGGAGCGCCTGACGATCACACTAGCTCGAACGAGACTCCAGTTTGCAACTGGGTTCAAGGCTGAGCTAAGCTGGAAAAGTTGCTTCACCGGTCAATCGGTTCAAACCGAGCGATGGTGTGTGCGTGTGTTCTTTGAGAACTCAATAGTGTGTCGATGAATGTCAGTGCCAAATATTATTTTGGTTCCGGCTCTTCCGCTCCCCGTGTGGAGGGTCGGACATTTTTTGTCAGCTAATTTTCCGGTTGGCGATTGTTTTGCTAGGTTTTCGGACTCTAGTTTTTGATCTGATTGCATCCTTCGGGGTGTGATTGTGAGTCTTCAACGGAGAGTTTGATCCTGGCTCAGGACGA
>NZ_VUOS01000044.1 GCF_009829325.1 Nocardia sp. CY41 | reverse complement strand
GCGGACAGGCCACTGAGCATCCACGGCATGGTGAACAGGACAGGGCGGGGGTAACGGTCCATCCGGGCTTCTCCTACTGGGTCGAACACCGGCATACAGACACTGCCCCAACAGAATACGATCACCCGCCGGACGCGCCCACGGAATCACGCTGTCCGACAATCATTTTGCTCCGACTGATCTGCGAACGGCAACCCAGGTCGGCGAGGCGTTCAGTGGGTTCGTGGCTTCAGCAGCCGCCGCCACCGGGGAACCGCCCGGGCCGCGGCCGGGGCCGGGTCGCTGACTGTGTCGGTGTGGGGTTCGGTGGCCGGCCGTTCGGTCCAGGACCCGCTCTTGGTGGCACGGGTGGACCCTTCGCCCAGGACACGGGTCGCGATCGTCCACACCGCGGGCAGCTCTTCCAGCGCGGTCTCGTCGACCTCGCCGCAGGCCTGTGTGGCGGTGTCGATGTCGGGGTGCAGCGACAAATGCAGCACGGCGCCGGTCGCGGAGGTGAGGACCAGGACACCGACCGCGGTGCCAGCCTTGTCGCGTCCCAGCCGGGCTTGGTAGGCCAGATCACCGCCGGGTTCGGCGCCGAGGTGGTCGACGATCTCCACCCGGGTCTGGGCGAGCTCGAGCGCGATGCAGCGCCTCGCGATGTCCTGCTCGCCGACACCGAACTCCTCGACCAGCTCAGCCATGCTCGGCGCGGGATTCCGCGCCCAGGCCAGGATCAGCCGCTCGTCGGTCCTGGCATCCCAATAGGGCTTGTTGGCGAAGGCGTGCGCGTCGCGGGCGAGGGGCTCCCAGTCGAAACCCGGCTCCGATGCCATCTGCCGCAGCTTGCGCAAGGCCACCGCAGACGAATAGTTGTCCAGCAGCAGAAACTTCGCCCGACCGCGCAACCCGTCGAGGGAGCGGCCCAGTTGCGCCGCGATCTCGCTATCGGGGACGGAAGTCGCCAACGCGGCGAACAACGCCTGGTAGTCGTCGCCGGTCCACAAACTGCCGCGCCGATCCTGTGCCTCCGTCGTCATGTATCGAATATGCCAGATGCCGCTGACGCCAACAGGTTTCGTTCATTGCGATCACCACGGCAACAACGGCCCCGGAGCCCGCCTGGAGACGGATTCCGGGGCCGTTGCCGTGCCTGGTCAGTCGAGGTAGCGCCACCTGATCCGGGTGACGACCGTGTCCGGGGTGCAGCCTTTGTGGCTGCCGCAGAAGAACTCCACGAACGCCTCCGGAGTCATACCCGCAAACCCTTCGGCCTCGACATCCTCCGGGGAGATGAGCGCCAGGCGCTCGCGGCGGACGTCGAGGACTTCGACGTCGGCGATGGGCACCAGCGGCTCGCCGGGCTTGCGGCCCATGACCTTGCGGCACAGGGAGAGCCGGGTGCCGGGCGTCAGCGTGAGCCAGCCCATGCGGCGGGTGACGGTCTTTCTGCGGTCGCGGACCGCGTTCTCGGTCAGGGAGACCGACATCAGCCTCGGCACGATGCACTCCTATTCGTAGGGAATTCGTTCCAGATCCGGCCGTCGAGTTCGCGGCCGGCCGACTTCGGGGTGCGTCCGCCCCACTGCTTGAAGAAGAACGCCGTCCCGGCCGCCACGCACTGGTCGCGCAGGTCGCGCACCCACTCGGCGTGCAAGGGCCGGGCGTTCGGCCCGGATTCGCCGCCGACGATCACCCAGTCGATCTCCGGGGCGGGTCGCCAGTCGGCGCACTCGCCGCCGCACGCGCAGTCGAACCGGTCACCGTCATCAGGCCAGCGGCAGCCGCAGCCGCCGGGGCACGTGCGGGTGAACAGGAACCGATCCAGATCCAGCGGCCCGAGCAGCGGCTCGCACGACAAGAACCGCACCGCCACACCAGCAGTGGCGATCAGATCGGTGATGCGGTGGGTGACCGCGCCGTTCTCGACGCTGGTGCCCAGCCACAGGTTCGGCGGGAACTCCAGACCACGTTCGGCCAGCCGCCGCGCCCGCGACGGCCGCTTGGTCAGCACCTGGTAGGTGTGCTGCGGCGTGGCGGCGATGACGTCGAACACTTCCCGCACGACCTCCTCATCGACGTGCGCGTGGAACAGATCCGACATGGAGTTGACGAACACCAGCCGCAGCGCCCGCCAGCGCAGCGGGACCGCCAGCGCGTCCGGGTGCATGGTCACCGCGAACCCGGGCCCGGAGGTGCGCGGATCACCGTCGCGCTGGTACTTGTCCGATCCCATGGCCTTGGGCCGCTTGGCCATCGCCAGGGCGTAGCAGTTGTCGCAGCCCGCGCTGATGCGGTCGCAGCCGGTGACCGGGTTCCAGGTGGTCTCGGTCCATTCGATGCCGGTCATTTCAGGTTGTGTCCTGTCTTCTGGTTGTAGATGGTCTGCTGAGATCTGGTGCGCGGGGATCACGGTCGGCCCCCGGCAGTCGGTGTCGGGACGCTCATGCGATCGCCTCTGCGGTGTGCAGCACCGCACGCAGCCGTTGCCCGATCCAGGCGCCGACCGCCGGGGAGACGGCGTTGCCGAATCCGTCGACCTGGTCGCGTGCGGTCCCCCAGACGACGAACTCGCCGGTGTGGCCGGGGAAGTCGGTGTCGAATCCGCAGCCGCGGCCCACTTCGTGGGCGGCCATCATGCGGAAGTAGCAGTCCTCCAGCGCGAGATCGGCCAGCGCAGCTCGCCATCCGGCGGTGAGAAGGCCCGTGGTATCGCGGGAGGTCAAGGTCCCGAACGGGTCGATGACCGGGTGGGGTGCGGTCTCGGTCCCCGAGGGCCCGTTCTGCTTGTACCAGCCGCCGAACAGCAGGGCCTGCGACGCGGACGAGGTGATGGTGCCCAGGGGGTCCGCGACCGGGTGGGCGCGGTACTTCGCTTCGTCGATGGCGCCGTTGTTCTTGATCACCCCGGCGGCGGTGAGCACGCCGGGGATCTGCTCGGAGGTGACAGTCGGCATCGCTTCGGCGTAGGTGGTCGGCAGCGTGTTCTTCCGGAACGGCACCACTCCCGTCGAGAGCAGACTCAGCGTCTGCGAGCCGCCCTGGGTGGGCAGCGGGTCACTGGCACCGCGCGGTGCGCCCTGGAAGTTGTTGACCGCGAGCAGCACCGCCTTCTCGTGGGTGGAGGTCACGGTGTCCATCGGGCGGCTCAAGTGCTGGCCGTCGCCGTTGTGGCGGTGCGCGGCGAACACGTGCCCGGTCCACAGCAGCGCGGTTTCCTGCTGGCTGGTCTGGGTGGCCAGGGGCTGGCTCAGGGTTCGTTCGGTGCCGTGCACGCTCTTGGCGGGCATGAGGATCGCCGGGAATTCGGCGAACTTCGCTCGGCAGCGTTCCGCGCGCGCCATCGTCGCGGGCCGCAACGGGCGCTTGCGGTCCCCGATCCGGGTGCCCAGGTTGGTGAGGTCCAGCGCGTGCAGTGACGGTGTCATCGTCGGCACGACCTCGCGGTGGCAGCGCGGGCACCGGTAGTTGTACTGGGTGCCGTAGCGGACCGCGCCGGTCGGCGGCACACCGGTCTTCCACGACCACACCGCTTCCACGACCTCGTCGCAGTGCCCGCACCGCGCCAACGGCCGATGATCCAGATCCGGCGCCAGCAGACGGCGATCCCAGAAAACGATGTACAGCCGATCCCTGCTCTGCGGTACCCCGAAGAACATCGAGTTCAGATACAGAATCTTGTGCTCGTAGCCGAGGTTGCCGAAGGCGCGCAGCCACCACCGGTACGTCGACCCGTCACCGACCTTGCGGCGGCCCGGAATCGCCGGACCCATGAGGGGAGTTCGGTCGTGCACTCGACCAGGATCATGCGCGGACGATTCCGATCCGCGTAGTGCAGCACGCAATTGGCGGTCGCCCGGTCCCGCTCGGAGCGGGTCACGCGATCCTCGTAGTCGGGGTCGTCCAGATCGAACAGGCTCACGCCCTGCTCGTAGGCCTTCTGCGTGTTCGCCTGACTGTGGTTCACACACGACACCCCGCCACCAGCAGATCCGCCGCGGGCAGGTCGCGGGGCAGAGTGATAGTCCGCCGCATCCGGATCGACGAGGTCTGCGATCCAGTGCTGCGCGTGCGGGTGGTTCGCCTCGTGGACCTCGACTTTTTCTCTGCACTTTGCAAGCCAGGTCGTGGGGTTCAGGTAGTAGTTGCCGATAGTCCAACAAGTTCGGCGCCGGTTTCTGGTCATGATGGGTCGCCGGTTCAGCCCGCAGGTCCTGCAACGCCGCGACCACGACCCCCGACGGCGGCATCCGATTCTTCTCGGGCTATCGGGGACTGGTCACGTCAGTCGCGGTTACCGGGGTGTAGGTCAGAAACGGAGGGAAGGTTGTCGTAGTCGATGGGTTCGTAGTCGATCGAGTCGTCGACGGGTATAGGGTTGTGTTTCCAGCGTGTGATCTCTGTGTCCCAGTTCGCATATGCGGGGTCGTCGGGACCGATGGCGATTGAACCGTGGATCATAGAGCCGTCGGGTTCTTGTGTGAAGTAGCGCAAAAGGATACGCCCGTCGTCGAGACGCCGGGCCAGAGGATGCCCTTCACTCATCTGTGATGCCGAGTCTCGAGTACTGGGTCTGGTAATAGTCTCTCAGGTGAAGGCCGGCGGCGACGGAGTTGAGGAACGCCGGTTGCTTGGAGCTTCCCGGCAGGGCGGAGCCATCGGGTTGATGGGTGGCGTTGAACCAGGCGAAGCCTTCCGCCCAGAGTTCCCTTTGCCCTCTGAAGTCGTCGGGCTGGTTGAAATAAGCAGCGGACCCTGGGCTTGTCTCTTGTATGAGCGGGAGAACTCTGGCATGAACCTCGATGAACGCGGGTGACGAGCCCCGCCAACCGATAGCGGGGTCAAGAGCATGGGCGAACTCATGCACCGGTGTATCAACGCTTCCACCACGACCGAAATCCGAGCCGCGGCCCAAGAGTATTGCTCTATTGGGAGCGTCATACACGCCGCTGGGGTCGTCAAAGGTCGAACCAGCCGACCAACCCGTTGGCGCAGTATCGCGGTTCTCTGTAGACCATGCTGGATGGCCCAATTTCAACAGGCTGCTATCACCGAGCCAGATTCCGCCGTGGGGTTTTTCTTTCATATAACGCGCGACGATTCGGTGCAACTTCTCCGGTACCGATGCCAACGAGCGAGCGTATGCGCGGGCTAGGGCCGAGCCGTCGGTGTGATACCGATCCTGGTACGTGTTTCTCAGGAACTCGTCAGCAGCGGTTGCCCCTACTGGGTGGTGAGGATCGTGCCCTCGGTCACCGGGAGTCTCGGCCAACCCGGCGGGCAACGTCTGGTCGGCGTGTGTGACCCCCGAGACCGCAGCCCGAAGACCGTCCGCTGCATGAGACAGTGGAGCTGCCCGCAGTTCCCCAACCTTCGGCATCGAGCGGAATACCGCGTCATATACGTAGCCCCACGTTTCTCGGAGCGACTTTCCGGTCATGGCTGGATCAGGTCACACCGTTGGTCCGATACGAGAGGTCACTGTACCGGCCGGTTGAATGTACTTTGCCCCTGTTCAGGGGCCAGTGTCGCGTCCGGCTGAATACTGGCCCTTTGGTCGCTGTCATCATTGCTGTCACTGTATTCGCTGGTAACAACCGGTGGCGAGTTCAGCGACTGGCGTCGCGGCGCGCCGAGATGCCGACTATCCGAGTCATCGTCATGTGCAGCGCTGTCTCCTCCCCACTTCGCAAGCCAGATCATGGTCGCGTCGATGCCGGCATGCCGAGTGTCACGGGGCCGTGGCAGCGGACTCGCTCGGCTTCCTTTCGTTTGTCTCGCAGGAAGGTGAGGGTCAGGTCGATGCCTTCGAGTTCGCCCAGCCATCCTTCGGCTCGTGCTCTGGATTGCCGGGCGAGCAGATCGGTTTCGATCTCTTCGAGCCGGGGCAGCATTTTGGGGTCGATGTGGAGCATCGGGCAGCGGATGCAGGCGTGTTCGTGTGAGCAGGGGGTTGCGTATGGGCGGCCGCAGTTGCCGAGTTCGAGCTTGCGTTTGTCGAAGTGCTCTTCGAATTCGGTCCATTCGGTGTCGGTGACCGGCTGGTATTCATGTTCGGGTCGCATCGCTCGGCGGCGTGCAAGGTGGCTTTGGTAGTGGCGGACGACGTCTTCTTGAAAGACCGCGACGTAGCCGCGAGTGGTTTCGAGGTTGAGGTGGCCCAGCAAGGCGGCGCCGATATGGATGGGCAGTCCGTGGTTGACCATATCGGTGGCGAACAGCCGCCGAAAGTCGTGTGGGGTGAAGTGGCGCTCGGCGAACTCGGGGTGTTTGTCGGCGAGCCTGACGCAGGTCCGGCGGAGCATTTCACCGACCGCGCCGGGAGCCATGACCTCGTTGCGTTGACCGATGTGACGCTGGAACAGAAACGGCTGCGGCTCGCTGGTGATGCGCTCGTGGACGTCGTAGCGGGTCGACAATGGGACCGTCGGCTGGTCGCGGGTAAGTCGGTGGATGATGCAGGCGATGACGTGGAACAACTCGACCGACATCGGGATGACGCGTTCGCGATCGCTCTTGGACGGGGCGACCACCAGCAGCGCGATGACCTCGCCGTTGGGCCGCTGGTATTGCCGGATGCTGAGCTGCGACAGTTCGAGCAGCTCTTCGTTGCGGAGTCCGGTGTGCCGGAGGGTTTCGACGATTGCCCAGGACCAGAACGCCGTGTCCTCGAGCAAGGTCACGTTGATCGCCTGCCCGCTGCTTTCCTCCCGGACGCGGACGTTGGCCTGCCCGTGTCGCCGTTGCCGAGTCCGGTCGCCGGAAGTGAACAGGCGTCGATAGAGGCGCGAGTCGACGGCGATCAGTTCGTCAGCGGCAGCGCGGGATGCGGCGGTCAGTAGCTCGGTCGTGTGCCGACGCTGGTATTCGACATGTTCGACCAGCAGGGGAAGAAGTGGTTTGAGAGACCGGGTGCGGTCGGCCATGCGCTCTCGGGTGCGACGCCGCCGTGTTGCGCCGGCTCGGGTTTCCCGGCTCGGGATGGGACAGGGCGCAGCCCATATCGCCCAGCGCTCGGGCTCTTGGGTAGCCCATGCTTGCAGGTCGAACTAGAGAGCGCGGACCGCCATTCAGCACGCCGTCCTCACCCTTGCGGAGCTTGCCGTCGTGGCGGACGCGCAGAGCCTGCCGCCACTGCTGGTAGATCTGTTCCGACAGCCGCAGATCCGTTTGCGCCGGGTTGATCTTCTCGATCTGATTCCAAAAATTGAGAACCAGGGTGGTAGCCAAGCTCACCACCGACGAGTAGTCCAGGTCATAGCTTCGCCGTTCCAGGTAGTCGATCAGCAGCTGCCGAACCGGTCGGTTGACAACCGGGTATTGGTCGACGAGTTCGGCGGTGCTCAGTTGTGGCTGTCGCAGGGCCGCGCGCAGCGTGGGCGGCGCCGACGGCGGGAAATGCCCGGACTCGTGCAGGTCCGCCAGGCCAGATGCCCGACGTAGTGGGAGTAGGAGTAGGCCGCCAGCCCGGAGTCGCGTGTGGTGCGGGCGTAGTGCAGGAACGCCTCCGGCGTGAGGTCGGCGAAGGCGATCCCCTGGGTGTGAGCGTGGTGCAGACGTCGAAGAGCGCTCGCCGCCGGAAATGCGGGCTGGTCTCGGCGGCGGCGACCGCAGCGAAGAAGGCGTCGAGCTGCGGGTCGGCTTGCGCGATCCGGAAGCGTTCCGGATAGTCGCGGAACTGGTTGGCCCGGAACGCCTCCAGCGTCGGCGCGATGATCCGCATACTGATCAGCGCTTCCAACGCCTGCGTCAGTTCGGTGCCCTGGTCGCTGGTGGCGGCCAGATCCCGGACGGGGCAGCCTCGTCCGTTGAGCCCGCTGGATTCCCACCGCTGCTGCCAGCTGTGTCCGGGAAACTCGCCCATATGCTGCAACAGATGCCGCAACCCCTGATCGCGACTGGAACAACGGGCCAGCGGTCGCGACCAGACAGCCTTCGCCGCCTCACGGATCTCGACTGCCGCGGCGTCGTCGAGGACACCGCAAGGCCGTGGGGCAACAGCAGGTGCCGGGGCCGGGGCAGCGATCACGACGTGGCGGATGAACTTGGTTGTGCGGATCTCCGGGCGGACCGGCCGCTGCCGGGCCCGTGTCTTGTCAGCCACCGAACACCGTCCGGAAGTCCTCGGGGTCGTATCCGGGAGTGAAACTCTGCTGCGGCCGCGGCCGACTGTAATGCTCGGCCAGCTTGTCGTGCAGCTCCTCCACCCGCGGCTGCAAATACCGGGTCGTCGTGGACAACTGCCGGTGACGAAGCACCGCCTGGACCTCCGGCAACGTCAACGCCGGGTCCGCCGCCATTCGAGCAGCAGCCGTGTGCCGCAAATCGTGCAAGCTCCAGTTCGTGCCCAGCCGCTCGTTGGCCCGCTGCAACACCCGTCGCATCGCCCAACAGGACAACGGCCGAGACTCACCCCGCAGAGTCCGCCAGACCGGCGCCTACGGCGCCGGCGGCCCGAACTTGCCGAAATAAAGCACCAGATACCGAAACGCCTCCGCCGCCCCCGGAACAGCTTCCAGCACCCGGCTTCCCTTCGACACCACCCAAACCCGCTGACCAGCCCAGTCGATGTCCCGGCCACGCAGGCCGAGCAGTTCGCTGGCGCGGGCGCCGCTGGAAACGAAGAACGCGAGCAAGGCACGGTCTCGGTCGTGGGTCATCTCGGCGAACACCTCGTCCCACAACCGATCGGGAATCGAGCGTGGTGTGCGATCGATCGCCTTCTGGCGCAGCGGCGCTCGCCGGAACCGGACCTCTGCTTCGATCGGACTGCGGTGCGCCAGAACCCGACGCCTGTCGGCGTCCATCGGCACCGGATTGACCAGCGGCCCACGACCGAAATGAATGTGGAAGGTGTAGAACGCCGACAGCACCGACAATGTATGGTTCACCGTCGCCGGCGCATACCCCGTGCCCAGCGTCGGTTTGCCGGTGCGCAGGTTCACCGACCCGGCCACGCCCCCCACAACACTCTTGCGCTCACGCTGCGGATTCCGCGCGATGCGCATCCACCCGACCAGCAACTCCACTTCGCCCCGAGTCGCACGCTCCGATCCGACCTCGACCAACCGCAGCAGACGCCACCAGCGCAGCAGGTCATGACCATAGGATCGGCCGGTCAACGGACTCGCGTCGGTAAGCGCCAAATCCCGCAGAAACTGCTGAACTCCTCGATCTCCCGACCCACGTCGTCCACGACCACATACGGCAACGACGGCTGGTCACCCTCCAGCACCGCACCGATCCTCGGCAACGAGATCCGGCCGTCGAGAAGGGCACGACGTACACTTGCAGTGT
Source organism: Nocardia sp. CY41 (assembly GCF_009829325.1). Classification (GTDB taxonomy): domain Bacteria; phylum Actinomycetota; class Actinomycetes; order Mycobacteriales; family Mycobacteriaceae; genus Nocardia. The sequence goes on along the minus strand of NZ_VUOS01000044.1, from coordinate 17,074 downwards.
CAAAACTGTGCAGTAATAAAACTGTGCAATGCGACTCGGTGGACTGCTACAGTTTTGACACTGCAAACCTGTCCTAGACTCGTCGGCGATGCTGTGAAGCCCTGACAGAAAGCGACTTCCGAATGCCGCCCGACCCCACCCGAACCCGGCCGGTCGAACACTTCGACCTGGCGGACCGATCCGCGCAGATCCGCCAGGCCCGCGCCGACGGCGAGCAGCTCCCCGCCGGCCGCCTGCTCGGCCTGCCGGAACTGCCGAATGGGGACATGTGGGTCGACATCGCCGGGGTCGAGGCGATCACCGAATTCCCCTCGCGCACCGCCACCGGATGGTTGGCGCGCCGAAGAAGGCCCCCTTCCCCGCCCCCCACCGCATCCTGTATCGCCTCTACTGGCCGCTGTCGGTCCTCGAGACCTGGCACGAGGACTACGCGCGCGGAGCCTGACCGGCCACGCACCACCGACATAAGAACAGGACGGAAGAGGTCCCACACTGGCATCGGGGCCTCTTCTCGCCCGGTCAGATCAGGATCACCAGCACGACGAACACGAGCAACACCAGGAGCGCGCGCGGTACCCACCAGAACGTGCTGCGGCGGAACGGGGTCAGGTCGATCACGCCCTCCCGTTCCAGCTGGAGAAGTCGCCCCGCCGCGGCCATCCTCTCCGGGGTGATCGCAGGCGGCTGGGGCCGCCGGTACGGGCAGTAGGGAGTCTCGTGCCATCCGAGCATGCAGTTCGTGCACTTGAACCGGTATTGAGTCATCCCGCCGCACCCCCCTTCCCTCCGGCGCGCGCCCGCTCGCGGTCGAGCACCGTCTCGGTGTGGTGTGAGCGTAACGGTGAAGCTCCGGAGCTGTCGGTAACTCACACCACCAGTGCCCACATCCAAACTCTCTACCCCCGCGATCCTCATCGCGTTTCCTCCCCCAAACCCACTCCAGCCAGCGCACTTCCACCCATCTGCGCTAGGCTCCACCTACCACCCTTCGAACACATGTTCACACCTCTTGCATTCATGGGCATAACCGGGACTATCGACTAAAAGGTGACCGTCTGGCGGCAGTGCTGGTGGACTATCGCTGATCGTATGCGCGACACGATTCCGATGACCTGGTGGTCCTTGACTTCGTCGCGAACCCGGCTACTTTGAGGCGACATTGTCGCTTTTCCGTTGACGGTCGGGAGCGGGTTTGTTGAACAAGATTCCTGGTGCTGCGGGGCTGGTTCTGGTCGAGGGTGTGCGGCATCTCGATGAGCCTGCGGCGGTGTTCGACGGCATGCTGGCGGGTTGGACGAAGCAGCAGGCTGCGCGGATGCTGTCGCGGTCGACGATCGATCCGCGCATCAAGTTGGTGCGCCGGTTCGTGGAGTTCACCGGTTCCTACCCGTGGGCGTGGACGGCGGCGGATGTGGAGGACTTCACGGTGTCGCTGACCTCGGAGACGGGCGGACGGTTGGCGGTGTCCACGATCCGCGGCTATCACCTGACGTTGCGGATGTTCTGCGACTACTTGACCGATGCTCGCTATGAGTGGGTTCGCCAGTGCCGAGACCGGTTCGGGCAGGTGCCGGTTCAGGTCTGCCACGAGTGGAACACCGTGGTCCATCTGACCGACTATGAAGGCCGGCCAGGGCGACGACCGTTGTCCTACAGCGAGTTGCAGCAGTTGTTCGACTTCCTCGATGACCGGGTGGAACGGATCGCCGGGTCAGGGCGCAAGGGGGCGCTGGCCGCGTTGCGTGATGCTCAGATGGTCAAAGCCGCGTATGCCTATGGGCTGCGCCGCAACGAGTTGTGCCGGTTGGATGTGGTGGATCTGCGGCCGAATCCGCACGTGCCCGAGTGGGGCACCTACGGGTCGGTGCATGTGCGCTACGGCAAGTCCACACGTGGTGGTGTCCCGCGTCGGCGGACCGTGCTGACGGTGCCGGAGTTCGATTGGGTGGTGGCCGGGATGCGGCAGTGGGTCGAGCACGCGCGACCGATCTTTGCGGCCGGGGATCATCCGGCGTTGTGGCTGACCGAACGCCTGACCCGGATCGATGCCCACTTCCTGGAGAGACGGTTCGCCCGGATCCGCGGCGAGGCCGGCCTCGAGTCCGATCTGACACTGCACTGTCTGCGCCATTCCTACGTGACGCACCTGATCGAGTTCGGGTATCCGGAACGGTTCGTGCAGGAGCAGGTGGGCCACCATTTCGCGTCCACGACCGCGATCTACGCCTCGGTGAGCAGCGACTTCAAGAACAAGACGCTGCGTTCGGCGCTGAGCAGGGTCTACGCACCGAAACACGGCAGGGGGAAGGAGGACCGGTGACCGGTCGACGCCTCGTCATGCGCTGGCATCTTCGTCAGATGATGGCCACCCGCGGCATGTTCCAGACCAGCGAACTAGTCCCGCTGCTGGCCGAACGCGGGGTGAATCTGACCCGCCAATACGTGCACCGCCTGGTCACGACGGCACCGCAGCGGATCAATACCGATCTGCTGGCAGCGTTGTGTGACATCCTCGACTGCGAACCCAACGACCTGCTCGAACCCGCCGTCGAGTACGACCAAGTCGCCGCCACCGGCACCGACACCGCCGCCGACGAGGGCTTGGAAATCGGTACTTTGCGGCCGATTCGGGCAACAGTGCGCCGGCCGCAGCCCTGATGGGGCGGCGACCCGTGCCACCGAGGAGCTGCCCGCAGTGCGGGCGATCGGCGAAACACACGCGCGTGTTCCTCGAACAACGTCTCTGCGAAGCGTGCTGGATGCGACGACGGCGGACGGCGCAGATCTGCCCGGGATGCGGTGAGCAGAAAGTCCTGGCTTTCTACGACGAGCAACGTCGGCCGGCCTGCACAGCCTGCACCGGCAACACCTCATCGTTCGCCTGCCGCGACTGCGGCCGCGAGGACAACGTCTTCGGCGCCTGCTGCGCCACCTGCACCCTGCGTCACCGCCTCACCGCCCTGCTGTCGGACGACACCGGCCAAGTCCATCCACAGCTGCGACCCGTCTACAACACCCTGCTCACCGGACCCCGACCACAAACCACGCTGTACTGGTTGACGCGACGCTCCTCACGCCCGGACATTCTGCGCCTGATGGCGCGCGGCGAAATGGCCATCAGTCATGCCGCTTTCGACGATCTGCCCTGCAACCGGAACGTCAACTACATCCGCGACCTCCTCGCCGCGACCGGTGTTCTGCCGCCCTACCAGCCACTCGTCGCGCGGATTCCATCGTGGCTCGGTGACCTCCTCACCGCGCAACTGGAGATACCGAAACCTCCGACGTCGCTGCCGGAGGTCGTGCTGTCCGACGAGCAGCGGTGGGATCACGTCGAAACCCTGCTCCACGACGACACGATCCACCTCTACGCCCGCATCGGCGGCCTGTTCATGCTGCTGTTCGCCCAGCCGGTCTCCCGCATCTGCCGCATGCGCGCACACCAGATCACCACCCACACCGACGCGGTGACCGTCACGTTCGACACCGAACCCATCGAGCTACCCGACCCCCTGGACCAGCTCATCCGTGACCACCTCACCCGCCCCGGATGGGCCTCCTACGTCAGTCGCCCCGACCAATGGCTGTTCCCCGGCGGGGTTCCCGGCAAGCACCTCACCACCGAGAGCATGCGGTCGCGGCTGGTCGCCCGCGGCATCCACCCCTCCCACGCCCGCAAGGCAGCCATGTTCCAGCTCGCCGCCGCAATGCCCGTTCCCGTCCTCGCCGATCTACTCGGACTCGCCCCACAAACCGCCGTCCGATGGGCAGCACTCTCCGCCCGAGACTGGGGCCAATACACCGCGATCCGGCACGATGGAGTTGCGGCTGTGCGGTAATGCCGCAGACGATCGTTCTATTCGGTGTTCCCCGCTCGGCCAGGAACGTATCGAGCAGGTCGAACACGACCTCGAGAACGCAGTTCCTGTCCCGGGGTGTGAGAGAAGGTCGCGGGTGGCGGCGTGGGTCGCCTCGGTTCCATCCGAGCTGCCGTTGCTACCGTTCGCTATGCCGATCCCATGGCGAGCAGCCGCCGAATCGTTTGAGCAGTTCCTGGGCAAGCATGGCCTCGGGCCTGCTGCGGTAACCGATGTCGAGGCGGCATGGCGTGCGTTCGTCGAGTTCTCGCAAACGGAGATCGACGGGATCGCGCCGGCCGACGAAGACGGTGATGGATTCATCATTCAATGGGGTCGGCATTCCTGGGACAACAACCGTCTCGGCCTCACGCTGACCAGACAACTTGCTGTGGTCGACCCCGGCGAGCAGATCGAAGCCGATGATCCCGACTGGCAGCACCTGTGGCAAGTCGAGCTGACGATGGCCTTCGACGACGAGCCGGCCTCGGCCATGTTGCGGGCGAATCGATCGAACTCGGCCGTGGTCAAGACGACCTGCCGTCCGGTGACGGCCGCCGCGGCCGAGGTGACTGCGGCGAGGGCGTTGTCGAGGCCGGCGCGGTTGCGGCGGGTGGTGCCGGAGAAGCCGGTGTCGATGAAGATCCGTTCGCGCGGGACTCCAAGCGCGAGGAGCTGGTCGGTTTGGATCTCGACGTCTTGTTCGTCGGTGGAGCAGCGGCAGTATCCGACGCGGAACGGCTCACCCATGCCGAAAAGTGTTCCAGATAGCGGGGGTTCATCGGAATGGTTCGCGGAACACCTCTACGGAACACCCGTGAGCTGGTCGGCAATCCGCACGCTGTGGTGTTCCGGTGGGCGATCGGCTAACGGAACACCCAAGACACCGAACGACGCCAGTACCAGGCCGCTACTTTGCACTTCCTGACAGCTTCAGGATCCCTGGGCCAACCCCCGCCCGGTGCGGCGCAAGTGGGAGCCATCTCAGACCGTCACCCGGGGGGCCAGCAGGGGCTGTCAGAGCAGATACCCACCAGGAGCTGCTATTCCCAGAGTTGGAGATGCTGTCGCTGATTTCTGCTTATACCGCGGACAGTATGAGTCAGACGATTCGCTGGTGCGAGCGAGACAAGGGTACGGGTTGTGCTCCTAGGGAGACCGAGAAATGGAGGTCAACCATGCGTGCCCGAGTGCTGCTGACTCGGGTGTCCGACAGTATTGGTGCCGCGCTTGGGCGGGCAACCGGAACTGTCTCTGACCGCTGGAGGTCGTTCGCGCACGTAGCGGGGGACAACGTTGGTGGACTGACCTCAAGCGACGCGGGCAGTGGCCTGCTGATCGCACGATCCAATCTCGAGGGGAGGGGTGGGTCGGGGCCGGGCACATTCGCCGGTATCGGTGAGGGCAAGATGGTGTCGTTCACGCCCCGTGAGGTGAAGAGCATCCCGCTCAAGGGCGCCGATGGACGAGTGATCGGCACGGCGTTTCCCAGCAAACCCACCGACGAGAAATGGGTGACGACGTGGGCTTCCAGCGAGATAGATGTCAACGGGATCAAGGCGAAAGGCGGCGATTTGTTCGTCGTTCCCGCGCACGAGCAGCCTCCCGGCACGGATGGAAAGCGGCGGTTCCAGTACAGCGAACCGCAGGCCGCACCATGGCTCGAGGACGTCATGGCATCCGGCAGGCTCCCGATCTACACCTTCGCCCATGCCAACCCGGAACAGTTCGTCGTCAGCGTCAACAAGGGTTCGTGGCTGCGACCGAAATGGACGAATGTACACCTCGACGGCGACACCTACGCCCGGCTACTGATGGCCGATAAACATTTCACACAAGCGGCGGGCACCAACCCGGGCGCGAGCGTGGTGATGCTTTCGTGCGAATCCGCAATCGAGACAGGGGTGCCAGGTGGCTCAGTGGCCCGGGCAGCCGCCGAACATCTCCACCAGCATGGTGGCGCTACAAGCAATATCTACGGCGCTACCGGAGATGTGATCTTGCCCAAGCCACAGGACAACCTCTCCGAGTTAGCGGTTGTGCAGCACTACGACGACGCAGGCAACCCCCTCCCCCTGTTCGAAAAGTTCTCCCCTCCGAGTCCGGGTAAGCCCAGTCCGTAGTGATCGCAGAGCACTGAGAGGTCCTCATCGTGGAACCAATGCCCGGCGCTGTCCGGCGAGACGACTGGTTCGTCCTTCTCGACCCGACATGGCAAACCGAAAACCCATCAGGCGATCCACCTGTGGAGGCGATCGTCGGAGGCTGGCGGCTCGACAAAAACGGAAGTCTCGGTCCGTTCCAGTCGAACCCCCGCTATATCCCCCGCAACGACTCGACCCCGACCGACCCCATTGATGCTTTGCTGCGACTGATCGCCAACGGAGACGACTGCAGCGACCAGATCATCCCAACCCTGCGCAATACCGTGGTTCAACTCGCATGCGACAGCCAGGACCAGCTGTGCATCGCCCCCGCACCAGACGACGTGACCTGTGCACTCGTCGTCACTGCCGAGGTCCACAAGCAACGACTGAACGTGCCACACTGGTGGGCGATCCTCGGCGCTCAACTGCCAGAGGTGATTCCTGTCGGCATCGACGTCTTGTTCAATCCCGGTGGCGAGCACCAGTTCCGACTCACCACCGAGGCAATTCGGTAGCCGAACCTGCTGAACGGCGTACCGCACGATGCCCCGAATTAGGGCACCGTGACGGTCAACGATCCGGCCAATCGCAACAGGTCGTCGTAGTGCTCGGCGATCAGATCCAGATTCAACTTTCGCGTCAGCAGCGGTCCCGTGTGCGGGTCCGGCCGCGGACATCGCCCCGCCGACTCCCACCAACCTGCTCGCCGCCACCGAGACAGTCAAACCCAAGCCGAATAGACCAAGGTTGGAATACTCCCCCTCCACCGACACACCGGCTGTGTGGGTTTGACCTGCGAATGTCGCGATTGTCCGTACCGTCGGTTATGTGATGTCTCCGCACAGGCTCAGCGCGGACGCTGGTGTCGACTACTACACGAGATGCGTTGCGGTGCATGACGGCCACGAGCGGGGCCGCGCGAGCCTGTCGGACTACTACTCCGATCGCGGTGAAGTGCCGGGGATCTGGCTGGGTTCGGGGCTGGTGGCGTTCGACGACATCGCCGCCGGAGATCCGGTCGACGAGAAGCAGATGGCCGCCTTGTACCGGGAGGGGCGTCATCCGAACGCGGAGGCGATCATCGCCGCCCGCCTCGCGGCCGGGGACTTCGCGGCCGCTGCCCGCAAGGCCACACAGCTAGGGCGGCCGTTCTACCGGTTCAAGGTGCCGGAGGGCAGCTTTCGGCACCGCGTGGCCGAGGCCCTGACCGCGTGGAATGTCGCTGCGGGCCAGGCCGAGGACGCGCCCGTGCCGAAGGATGTGCGGGAGGAGATCCGCACGCGAATCGGGCGGGAGATGTTCACCCAGGAGCACGGTCGTGAACCGCGTGACGGGCCGGAGCTGACCGACTGGATGGCGCGGCATTCTCGTCCGGAGCGCCGGGCCGTCACCGGTTTCGACCTGACGTTCTCGGCGGCGAAGTCGGTGTCGGCGGTGTGGGCGTTGGCGCCACGGGAGATCGCGGAGAAGATCGAGGCCGCGCACGCCGCCGCGATCGCGGATGCGTTTTCCTGCCTCGAAAGACATGGCTGCTACACGAGGTTGGGCACCGACGGGGTGCGTCAGGTCGATACCGAGGGCATGATCGCGACCGCGTTCCTGCACCGTGATTCCCGCGCCGGTGACCCGAACCTTCACACCCACGTTGTGGTGTCGAACAAGGTCAGGACGTTGGCTGGGCGTTGGCGGGCGCTGGATGGCCGGATGGTCTACCAGCATGCCGTCACCGCCAGCGAGATCTACAACGCCCGCCTCGAGCAGCATTTGGGCGACGCGATCGGCGTCCGGTTCACCGACCGGCCCGCCCGCGACGCCAGCAAGCGCCCGGTCCGCGAGATCGCCGGTGTCGCGGGCGAACTGATCGAGCTGTGGTCGCAGCGCTCGACCAGCATCCGCGCCGAGCTCGCGACCCTGACCCGCCAGTTCCAGGCCAAGCACGGCCGCGCGCCGATCCCGGCCGAGGTGTGGAAACTCGCCCAACAGGCCACCATCGCCACCCGGGCCCGCAAGCACGAACCCCGGCCCTGGCCGAGCAGCGCGCCACCTGGGAGCACGAAGCGATCGAGCTGCTCGGTTCCCGCGCTGCGGTCGAGGAGCTGCTCACCGACACCCTCGCACCCGGCAGCCTGGAGCTGCCGGAGGTTGATGAGGCGTGGATCGAGCAGACCGCGCGCCGCGTCGTCGACACCGTCGCCGCCCACCGCGCCACCTGGAAGCTCAACCACATTCGCGCCGAGACCGAGCGGCAGCTGCGCGGCCAGGTCAGCACCCGGCAGTGGGCGCAGGTGGCGGAGCGGGTCGTCGCGGTCGCGCTGGCCGAGCCGTGTTCGATCCCGCGCGGTGTCCCGGATCCGGTGCCCGCGGTCGGGGTGCTGCGCCGCCGTGACGGCACCAGGGCGCGACGGCGACACCGTGATCGTGCACTTTATGGACCGCCTCGCCCGCAAGCGGCGAAGCCCACCACCACCAGGGTGCTCAGCGGCCCCAGGCTGGCGCGAGCGGCGACGAGGGAGACGGCGGCAGCGGCGGCGATAAGCATCGGCTGCAGCACGAGCCGGAACTGCTGCACTCCGAAGTCGTATTCCACTTGGAAGACCGACAGTCCGATGAGCAGGCCGCCGAAGGCAAAAGACCGCAACAGCCACATCAGCCTGCCGTCGGCTCGGTCCGGGTCGGGTCGGCTGTGCCTGCCCTCGAACTCGAGCAGCAGTACACCGACCAGCGACAGACCGGCGCCGCCGATGAGCATCAGATGCGTCGGCCCCCAGAGCGTGACGTCCTGCCCGAACAGCCGATGCCAGACGTCGTCGAGCGGGAAGCCGATCAAGGCGTAGAGGCCGGATCCCGCGATGAGGATGCCGCCGACCGGCGCGTACCAGGTGCGGGTGATGCGCACCGCCGCGGCGCCGGGCTTCTCGTCCAGTGGCAGCACGATCGCCGCCATCCCTGCGGTGAACAGGAAGAACAAGCCCGCCAGAATGAAGTAATGCGCCGGATTGGCCAGCGGCCCGTTGTCCCGGCCGTTGCCCACGTGCAGGCTGACGTCCCAGATGAAGCCCAACAGAGCGGTGAGGATCGTCGCGAGGAACATCGCGAGCGGCAAGGCGACCCAGCCCGGGCGGTTGAACAGTCGCCCGAGGCGATCGGCGAGCCGCTGGAGCCAGGTGATCCGGCGGGTGCGATGCAGATAGCCGACCCACAGCAAGACGAGAGCGACAAGCCCGGCAGCGCCGGTCATGATCGCCACTTGGTCCAGCGCCGCTCCGCCGCCCTCGGCGCCCGGCGCGGCGAACCATGCGACCGTTTCATGCGCCGCGTCGCGCATGGGAGACCTCCATCACAGGAAAGAAATATGTGTTACGAACGGTACCACAAACTGTCGGGTAGCGGCTCGGATTCGTCCGGCGATCGTGATCAGCCGACGATCGGCAGGTCGCGTTCCTCGTCCAGCCTGTTGAGCGCGCCCTGCATGATTCCGGTGACGTGCTCGTAGGCCGCGTCGAGATCGAGTTCGGCACCGAATTCAGCCCGCAGATCGATCGTGTCCAGGAATTCGACGGTGATCTTGCTGGGCAAGGGCAGATGTCCGGCGAGATCACCGATGTCCAGTCCCCAGGGCAGGGCGATCGAAATCGGGAACACCTTCAGGCGCAGCATGCGGTCCAGCCGCAGCCAGCGGGCGATCCGGTCCCCGCGGGTGAGCACCAGCTGGGTCTGCTGCGCACCGATGTTCACCACCGGCACGATTGGAACACGTTCCTTCCAGGCCAGACGGAGGAAACCGGTCCGGCCGGCGAAGTCGACGCGATCCTCCTCCCGGGTCGGGCGGTGCACCTCCCAGTCGCCGCCGGGATAGACCAGCACCGCCGCGCCGGCGCGCAACGCTCGCTCGGCGTTGCCCGGGTCGGCGCTCACCGTGCCGAAGCGGCGCAGCAACGAGCCGATCACGGGGTAGGCCATCACCATGTCGTGGGCGAGTTGGAAGAAGGGCCGGTCCGGGCCGAAACGGCGGACGAACGCCAGAGTGGTCACCATGACCTCCGGCGAGACGTTTCCCCCGGAGTGGTTGCTCACCAGCAACACCGGACCCTCCGGGGGAATACGTTCCAGGCCGCGCACCTCCGCCCGGAAGTAGAGGCGGACCAACAGCCAGCCGATGTCCATGGTGTCGGCGATGAAGCCGGGGTCGCGATCGGCGGGATCGGCGGTGGGAACCCGCGCCTTCACCTGCCGCGCGACCCAGTTCGCCGCTTGGTCGACCGTTCCGGTGGCCATTCGCAAGACACTCATGGACGACGACTTCCGCGGCTAGCCGCCGATCGAGAGCAGCTGGTCGAAGAACGACCGGTACCCGCGCAGCGCCTGCCGGAGGCCTTCGGTGTCGGAGGTGTCTCCGCGCCGCTCGTCCAGTTCGCGTTTGCGCTGCTCGTAGGTGGTGGTCAACTGGTGGATGATGTCGCCGAGCAGTTCGTCCGCCCGGTGGACGGCGTCGCGCGGACTGTCGACGAAGGTGACCTGGACCTCCCGCCACTGCGTGCGCAAGCGATCGCGATCGGTCTCGGCGAACAGCGGCACGGGCTGCTCTTCCGCCGCGGCGGCGGACTGGGTGACACCGGAGCCGATCGCCGAGCCGGCGGGAACCGCTTGCTCGGACGTCGCGACGCCGCTGCGGCCGGAGTCTTCGAGGTGCTCGGGGCGTTCGGTGGTCGGTGCGTGTTGCCCTGCCGAGACGTTCTCGCGGAGCGGTTCGGATTCGCGGGCCCCGTGAACGGGCGTCTGCTCGGTGGTCGATGCGCCCCCGGCCGCGTCGACCGATTCCATGCTCGCCGTTTGCTCGGCATCGTGCCGGGCCGCGCCGGGCTCGATTTCGGGACCATGGCCGGTTTCGCCGGTTCGGTCGTATCCGGACTCGGCGCGGGTCTCCCCCGCCTTCGCCGAATCCTGCTGTGCTTCAGTGGTGTAGGTCCGCCGCTCGGACTCGGTGCTCATTACTTCACGTCCTTGTTTTCCCGGCCGGCCACGCCGACCAAGTCCTGAAACAGTTCTCGGTAGTGCACGATCGCCGAGCGACGATCCTCGGTGGACACCGCGCTGCCCGCCGGGCGGGTCGCGATGTCGTGCGCCGCGCGGTAGTGGCCCAACGGCTCCGCATGCTCGACGGAAAGATCCGCCAGTTGCTGCTCGTAGTTCTCCGTGGGATAGCCGCGCTCGGCCATGATCGTGGTGACGAGGCGGTCGGCTTCGGTCAATGCCCCGGCGGGGTCATCGATGAAACGTTCCTGTACCTCTACCCAGCGGGTGGAATAGACCCGCTTCTCGTCCTCCGACAGTTCGCGTAAGCGCAACTGCGCATGCCGGCGTTCGCGTTCGGCGAGTTCCTGCTCGGCGGTCTTGCGGTCGTCGAGTTCCTGGACCGTCCGGTCGTACTCCGGTCCGAACCTGCGGCGTAGTCGTTGCCTGCGCAGCGTCGGGACCACCAGCAACGCGACAATGGCCGCGAGGACGACAATGGCGATGACGACGATGATCACCCATGCTCCAGTCGACATCTGAACCTCCTTGTCGAGCTTCTTCGCTCGGGTAATGCCTCCTCACGGTGGTTCCAAACACATGTCCAGCAAGCCCTCGCGGTGATAGAGCTCGTTCGCGGCGGTCACCTGCTCCTCGTCGAGTTCGACGCCGAGACCGGGTTGTGACGGCAAGGTGGGCAGGCCGTCGGCGATGCGGTAGGGCGACCTGCGCAACCGGAAGCCGGGCTACGCGGTGAGCATCATCGAGGCGGGTATGAAGGTGATCGGACGCCCGGCGTGATCACCGGTGTCGGTCAGCTGTGCACGAGCCCGGGCTTGGTCTTCCTGGCCGACGGCCCCGCCGCCGACGACTTCGTCGACGCGGCGAGCGCGGCGGTCGCCGCGGGCTCCGGTGCACCGATGCTCAACCCCGGGATCGCCGCCGCGTTCGCCGCGGGGGTACGCCGCCTGGCCGACACCGAGGCCGTGCGGACAGTCGCGACGGGCGGCCACACCGGGGCCGCCTGCACTGGCGTGCCGCAGTTGTTCGTGACCACCGGTGAGCGGTTCCTGGCCGACCGGGAGCTTCAGGAAGAAGTGTTCGGACCGCCTCGGTCATCGTCCGGGTGAACGGTCCACAGCAGTTCGCCGCTCTCGTCGACACGCTCGAGGGCCGGCTCACCGCCACGGTGCACACCACGCCGGCGGATCGTGAACTGGCCCGGGCCTTACTGGACAAGCTCGAACTGATCGCGGGCCGGGTGCTCTTCGACGGCTGGCCGACCGGTGTCGAGGTGGGCCACGCGATGGTCCACGGAGGCCCGTTCCCCGCGACCAGCGCGCCATCGACCACCTCCGTGGGCAGCCGCGCCATCGAGCGCTTCCTGCGCCCGGTCGCCTATCAGAACGTCCCCGACGACCGCCTCGCCGACGAGATTCGCGCGGACGACCCGCTCGGCATCTGGCGGCGCGTGGACGGGGCCGTCACGCGGGACTGAGATCCAGTCCACGCGGGTACGAAGCTGCGCGCCCGGCCTCGGAGCCTGGCGCGCAGTCGTCCGCGTCGCCGACCGAGTCCGGCACGACGCCTAGCGTGCGTGGCGGGGTGTCCGCGAGTTCACGCCCATGCGGGCCGGCCGCACAGGGGCGGGATGAGCTTCGCCCAGAATTCGCGGCGCACCGCGTCCCACAGCCTTGTCAATTCCGGAAGGAGTTCGCGTGCCTGCGCGAGATCGGGATAGTTCCCCGGGCCGAAGGAGGCGACCGGCGAGGCATCGCAGGTCTTGTCCACGGAGACGATCGCGATCAGGTGGTGCTGGACAAAACGCCACGTCACCCGCACGCCGTCGACTTCTGTGTGGTGCATATCAGGCATGTCCGCCGTCCCGGGCCGACGACTCGTCACGGTTGCGGAGACGCCGCTTCGGGTGCTCGCTATGACTGCTCTGGCTCTCGCACATGGAGAAATCCTGCTTCGATCGTGATACCAACGCGTCCGGGTGCCCTGGTGGGCAGCTTCACGACCTATAACATAAGACATTAGATGTCATAGCTCAAGGGAGGTCGGGAAACGATTGCGTCGCGTTCGCTGCCGCCGACCGCGCCGCACCGCTGGTGTACCTCTAATTTCAGAGTTCATATTTCAAGTGTTCGCGACTAGGATCGGGGGTACAGCCCCATCGAGGAGTCGCGTTGTCCAAGCAGGAGAGCGCCGGTCTGACCGCTCTCGGCGCCGTACTGTCGCCGCTGGAGGGCGGCGGCCCGAAAACCGACGCCGTGGTACAGCGCCTGTGTGCTGCCATCAGCCTCGGTCTGATGGCCGACGGTCAGCAATTGCCGAGCGAGACCGATCTGGCCAACCAACTCGGCGTGTCGACCATGACCCTGCGGGAGGCGTTGGCAGTGCTCCGGCAACGCGGCATCGTGCACACCAAGCGTGGACGCGGCGGCGGGAGCTTCATCCGGGGCGCGGCGGACGTCCTGGAGGGCGCCTCGGTAGCGCGGTTGCAGCAGATGAGCATCCAGGAGCTGCGTGACCTGGGCGACGAACACTTCGCCGTCACCGGAGCGGCGGCCGTCTTCGCCGCGCGCCGCGGGGGGCGGGCCGATATAGCTCGCCTCCGGTCTCTGGCGGATCGGCTGAAAGCCAGCAGTGAACCCATTTCGGCGCGCCGGGCCGACAGCCGCTTTCATATCGAGATGGCGGTGTGTGCGCAATCCACCCGGCTGACGCGCGCGCAGGTCGCTCTGCAGGCCGAGCTCTCGGCCTTGCTCTGGTTGCCCCGGCTGAATCTGGATCCGGCGACGGAGGCCGTCGCTCATCGCGATCTGGTGGATGCCATCGAACAAGAAGACGACACCCGGGCGAGAGAACTGGCAGAATCACAGATCGAATCACGAATCCGCCGCCTCGTGGCCCTACGTTTGGAACTCAGTTGATCGATGCGGGATTCCGATAACTTTTCCACTCCGGTGACTGTCGAGTCGCTCGCCGACGCCGTCACCGAACTCGCCGACGAGGTCTATCAATCGCTCGGGACGATCGGTGCCGGGCTGGCGGCGCTGTGGGAAGGGTTGACCGAGAAGCTGCGGCAGACCCCCGGATCGACCGATCTGGCGCCGCTGCGCGACACCATCGTCGCGGAGCTCGAGCGGCGCGGAAAACTGTTCGCAGGCGCGGGCTTGGTGATGGCCGACGCCGTTCTCGCCGATCGTCCTCGATATCTGGAATGGTGGTCGATCGACGCGGACCGCGGACCGCAACGTCTCGTCCTGGAATTGAATCCGCAGAACGAGTACTTCTACGACTACACGGTCATGGAATGGTTCGAGATCCCGCGCGACCAGGCACGGCGCTGGGTGCACGGTCCGTGCCTCGATTACGCCTGCACCGATCAGTACGTCTGCACCTTCGCTCTACCGGTGACGGCCGGATCGGGCGCCTTTCTCGGAATCGCCGGGGCCGACGTTCCGGTCGCATCGATCGAGGATTTCCTCCTTCCGCGATTCCGGGAATTCGATGATCGGGTACTGCTGGTCAACAACGAGGGCCGCGTCATCATGGGGACCGATCCCGAATTCACCACGGGATCCAAGACGAGCCGGATGAACCCGCCTACCGCGGCGGTGCCGATCCAAGCGGTGCCGTGGTCGTTGCAACCGCTGTGATCGGCCACCGCTGAGCAACGACGCGCACCGGCGGCGCCGTGCCGGTGCGCCCCGATGACTGGGGTCGTGCGGCGCGGTGGCATTCGCCGAATACTCCTTGCTCATGAAGGCGATCACCGCGAGCCTCCTCGTGACGGCCACAGTCCTCGCACCGCTATCGACCGCGTCCGCCGCGCCGCTCGAGCAGCAGGCGACCATCGCGGATACCGGGTCGGCCTCGGCGGGATCGGCCACCCAAGCGCTGTGTCTGCTGCTACGCATGTTGCGCGCCGGATATGTGGACAGCTCGGGCGGCGCTCCCGCTTGCACCTTCCCCTGATGCCGCGGGCAGCGGCCGGCTGGGGCGCAGCCCGGAAGGCCGCGGTGGCCGAGACACGAACCTTCTGATACGGCCGGGATGCCGTTGCGACGGTTCCTGCGGCTCGGCATCTCGTAGACACGCCGCACCTCCTCCCCCCACCGGAGCGGAGAGGCGCGTACGCCGCACGAGCAGGCCGATCGAGGCGCATCATGGGGGTCTGCGCTGCATTTCAGCACTTGGTGGGCGAAAGGTGTGAAACACAGCATAATTCGCCAGGCGCTGCAGTATGCCGTGGCGTGGGTGGGTGACCGGCTGTGTACTGTCCCCCGACGGGGGCAGAGGGTCTGGTGCTTCTCGTGAGAGGAGCACCGGTCTGTCTGCGACACCATTGCGAGCAAGTAGCGAGGTTGTGGGTTGGATCGATGGTGTTCGGCCAGGAAAGCCGGCGCCACCTGAGTGAGAAAGCACGGGAAATGAAGATGGACCGCCGTTCCGCGCGTGGAAACCGCCGTCGCCGTTCCAGCGGTCTGCTCTTCGGGCAGCTGCTCACCGGCGCGGTCGAATCCGCCGCCGACACGGTCGCGATCCGATTCAGCCCGACAGGCGATTCCGCCGATACCGTCGAGCTGACCTATCGGCAGCTCGACGAATCGTCATCGCGGTTGGCGCGCGAGCTGATCGACCGGGGACTCGGCCCCGGCGACGTGGTGGCCATCGGCATTCGCCGCTCCCTCGAGTCGGTCCTGTCGGTGTGGGCCGTTGCCAAGACGGGCGCCGCCTACGTGCCTATCGACCCCACCTACCCGCCTGAGCGGATCGCCTACATGGTGTCCGATTCCGGAGCCGCGTTGGGCCTGACCACTTCCGCATACCGTGCGGCGCTGGGTACTTCCATCCCGTGGATCGAACTCGACGATCCGGGAGACAACGAGCGAATCGCGCGGCGGCCCGCACACCCGGTGTCGTACACCGATCGGGTCCGGCCGCTCACCGAACATCATCCCGCCTACGTCATCTTCACCTCCGGCTCGACCGGACGGCCCAAGGGCGTCGTGGTCACCCACGCCGGGTTGGGCGCGATGGTGGCCTCCGAACGGGAGCGCTACGACGTCGCGGAAGGCTCGCGGGTGATGCACATCTGCTCGCCGAACTTCGACGTGTCGGTGCTGGAACTGCTGCTCGCTTTCGCCACCGGATCGACGCTGGTGATCGCGCCGCCGACAGTGTTCGGCGGGTTCGAACTCACCGAACTCCTTCAGCGCGAACGCGTCACCCACATGCTGATCACGCCCGGCGCGCTCGAATCGGTCGATCCGGCGGGTCTCACGGACCTGCGTGTCGTCATGGTCATCGGCGACCGGTTCGGCCCGCACCTGGTGAACCGGTGGAGCGGTGACGGCCGCGCGATGATCAACGGCTACGGTCCCACCGAGGCGACGGTCATCGCGACCAGCAGCGCGCCCCTCGTGCCGGGTGAGATGATCACGATCGGCAACGCGATACCCGGATTCGGCCTGTTCGTGCTCGATTCCCGCCTGCGCCCGGCCCCGGCCGGCGTGGTCGGCGAGCTGTATCTGTCCGGCCCCGCGCTGGCGCAGGGCTACCTCAACCGGCCGGGCCTGACCTCGGAGCGATTCGTGGCCAATCCGTTCGGCGGCGAGGTCGGCAATCCGGGCTCGCGCATGTACCGAACCGGCGACTTGGCCCGCCGCCTGAGCACGGGCGGTATCGAGGTCCTGGGTCGCTCGGACTTCCAGGTGAAGGTCCGCGGTTTCCGCGTGGAACTGGGCGAGATCGATGACGCGCTGAGCCGCCATCCGGATGTCGAGTTCGCGGCGACGCTGGGCAAGCGGCAACCGAACGGTCTGACCATGTTGGTGTCCTACGTGCTGCCGAAGGACGACACGGTAGGCGTCGACACCGCCGCGTTGGTCGACTTCATCGCCGAGTCCTTGCCCGCGTATATGATTCCCGCGTCGATCATGGTGCTGGACGAGATTCCGTTGACGCCGGTGGGGAAGTTGGATCGGGCGGCGTTGCCGGAGCCGGTGTTCGCGGCGCGGGCGTTCCGGGCGCCGTCGACGCCGGTGG
>NZ_VUOS01000043.1 GCF_009829325.1 Nocardia sp. CY41 | reverse complement strand
ACAACAGCCAGCGCATCCAGAAGAAGCTGGGTTGGCGATCACCTGATGAATTCGAGGCGAGCTACCATCACCCGGTTCCGGCTGGAACCTGATTACCCCGCCCTCCAACAATGCGGGGGAACCTCAGAAGCAGCGGAAGTATCGAAATGGGGGTAGCGCAGTCAGATTGCGTGAGAGGCCCGATGTGCGCCGTCGTCGTAAGGCGAAGCCCACACCCTTCGCCTGCGAACCCTGGTGGCAGCAGGTAGCCGCCGCGACCGTCGCCTTCGTGTTGCGGCCGAACTCCCGAATGCGCGGACCGGCGCCGTGATCAACGTCGGCGCAGGAATCCGAGCACGCCGCTGTTACGGCCCCGCCCCGGCACGGCAGATACCCCGTCCCGGGGCGGCAATGACCCATCGCGTGCCGCCGCCCCGGACAGGTCCGTCCAGAGCATGCCGCTATCGGTAAGAGCGCGTACATGAATGCGAGCAGCCACCATCAGCCCCGCACCGATCAACTCCTCGGCCGCGACATCGCAGGCCACGATGACCGCCCCGACGACCCGCGGAGAGCCCACCACGATCAGCACGGCCCCATCCGCTCCCAGCGATCGCGCCAACCCGACCATCGTCGCGGCTACCCAACCGTCGGCCCGCCAATGCAGCGTCGCAGCCACCTCGGCATCCCGAAACAGCACCACGATCAGGCCAGCGCCCGCATGTTGCAGGCCACGGGCCGCGTCGAGCGCTTTGAGGACCGCAGCTGATGTCTCGTCACCGGCCAACTTCGACCGCGTTCCCCCCTGATCCGCCGACGCGGATCTCGAGTTCTCGCATCCACATCCCCAGCTCATCGCAGTGCCACTGCGCAGACGCAGGTACCCGCAGCCCGTACATGGCTTCGAGCCAGTTCTGATATCGGCTTCGGTACCTCATTGCCGTATCTCCTGTCCGAAGCGAGCATCAACTGCGGGCATATCCACGCCTGCCGGTGCTTGCCCCACAGCGCGTGGCCCGCGCAGACCGATCACCGTCATGACCGTGACGGTCAGGAATAGTCCGCCTGCGATGACGAGGGCGATGGCGTCATGACTCATCAGCTGCTGTACCCCCAAGCCAGCGCCACTGGTTCGCAGACGCCGTCGATGCAGATACTCACGGCCGAGCGAGCGGCGATCCGGTTCGCTTTCACCGCCCACCTCGCGCGGTGGCGATATCGCGCGACAGCGCCCCGAACCACTCGGCCGCCTGCTGAGTGGCCCCGTCACCGGCGTAGCTGGTGTGGTTGCCGACCGGGTCGGCATAGCTCAAGATCGTCGCCGGATTCAACAGATCAGCGTTGGCCGCCAATTCCGCTTGGACCGCCGCACCGAGCTGCCCAGCCAGCTGCGGCAACTGCCGAAGCGGATCAGCCGCTACCGCGGCCACAATGCGGCTGATCTTGTCCGCCGTCGCCTGCGCCTGGTCCGCACCCGGCGCAGGGGTCCGCGGGTCGGCCGCATCGGCGATGCGATCCGAAACACTCGCCGCAGGAACGTAATTGACACCTGTTCCGTCGACCTGAATATCGTTGAGAAGCACCGTCGAGGTAGCCGCCGCGGTTGTCTGATGCCAGGCTGCGCTGACCGAGCTCACAGCGGCGAGCGGATCGTGCAGATCCGCGCGGGCGGCAAGACCCGCCGCTGTGCGCAGCACCGCAGCCCTACCCGGGGCATCACAGGCCAGGTCCCCAGGCGCGCAGAATTCCGCGACGCGCCCGGACAGCGCGCCGAACCCGACCTCATTCGGTGTGATGCCGCCACTAGCCGGGGGCACCGGAACCCGCACCTGCGACGTCGCCGCACCATCGGTACCCGGCGCCGGCGAAGGAGTCATCTGCCCCGGCGCCCCAGGAAAGGGGGCACCACCCGCCGGGCGAGTGCCATCACTGAACAGAGCCACCCCGGCCACGCGATCGGCGGGCACCGGACCTTGCCCGGCCCCGACCTGCCGAGCGAATTCGGCACCGGCCACAGCACCCTGCGAATAGGCGGCCACGGCCAGCATCGTCTGCGGGCAGCGAGATACAACCTCCGCCGCCGTCGCATTCAAACGGGCTGTCGCCTGGTCGACCGATGCCGCGAACGGCGCCGCTCCCGGACCCGTCCCCGGAGCACCGCCGAAGCTGGCCTCGTACGGGATATTCACGTGCGCGATGTCCACGCCCTGCGCGAGCATCGGCCCCACCATCGTGCCGAGCATCCCGCCGGTGATGTCCGGATTCGCCGCGGGCGTCGACTCGCCGGTGCCCTGTACTCCCAACACCAACAGACCCGGGCAACGTGCTACCGGCACTGCACCGTCCGAGCCAAGGCCAGCGGAGACAGATTCGATGCGGCCGACCTCTGCCCTCGGCACAACATCAGTTCGGCTCTCCGCGGCCTGCGAAGCGGGGGCGGTCTCGTCGAGAAGGGCAGTGGGCCGCGACGGCGGCTCGGCTTGGGCAGGAATTTCCGCGAGCGCCGTCCCGCCGCAAACTATTGCAGCGGCGGTCAGCGCGACGACGTGGCGCACAGTTGATTCCTCACGGCTACGGCAGCGCCGTCGAACCTCAAGGTTCACACGTGGCGCTGCGGGATCACTCGATAAGCGGTCGGTCCGCCCATGCCGGGGCAGACCGCCGAAATACAGCGGCCCCCACGGAACACTCGGTGCTCGATCACTGAGCCCGAGTGCCCGTAGGGGCCCGCATCGCAGGGCCGTCGCATCCGATCGCCCGCAACAGGGAACTCGGGGCGAGGGCCACGATGTTCTCGCCAGCAGCCGACGGCAATGCAGCCGCCGGGCGAGCCGCGATCAGAGGAACGGCAGGACCGCGTGCACGATCTGATTGACCGTGTACGCCAGCGTGGCTCCGGCGTTCAAGACGAAGGTGACAACGCTCAGGACTGCACCCATGGTTGGAGATTCCTTTCCCTCGTAATCGGGCGTGCGTCCTTCGCGCCGCCCGGAATGAGAGGCGGACGGCCGCGTGCTCTGCACCTCAGCCGTTCGGCCGGACAAGGATCTCCTCCCCCGGACGTCCTCCCTGAAAGGGAATCTAAAGGGAAGTATGTAGGTATGTCAAAGGAAATTTGATGGATGTTGGTCCCGCTCGCTCGCGGCGGTGGAGCCACCGCCCGAGGCTGGGCGCACGCCAGCTCCATGTGATGTCAAAGCATGAAGACAACGCGAAGCCAGAGGCAGCTGGATACTTCGACGCACCAATGGGTCTCGGCGAAGTGAGGGGAAAGAGACGCCCAGGCGCCTCCCTTGTCCGGGTTGCCTGGCTGCGCAAGCTTCGTCTCTACGCCCTGCGTGACTCGCATCGGCGGCTGCGTCCGACGCGGATGCAAGCTATGTGCGTTGACATTCCTCTGAGATTCCTATTAGTTTCAGTCTGTGAGCTGGCCGATGATCACTCCACCAGCCGCCAATGGGAGAAAGCCGCCCGTGGAACTGGCGGCGCCACTTGGCCCTGCGATCGCGCAGTGCACGCTCGCCACAGGCTTCGACCTCGCGATCCGCGAGATCGTCACCGTCGCGCACGCTACGCTCCGGGAGGCGCCCACCGCGGCCCGCAGTATCGAGTTCGTGCTCAGCTGGTTTCGTCATGTGATCACCCCGGTGACCCTGCTGGTGATGGCTGAGTCAGGTGGGCTACGGCCGAGGTGCCTCATCGGGATGCCTGGCACCACCCCGGAGAGATCGGCAGCCAATGGTCAGCGATGTTCGTCGCGAGGCTTTCGGCGAGTCGCGCGCGCAATCCACCGCCGAGGTGCTAGTTATATCGCTATGCCCCGCCGGAGAGAACGTGTAGGCCCGCCGCGAATCAGCCGTGACACGGCCGATCTCGCTGATTTGTTCGTGCAGATCGACAAGTCGGTGGCTCAACGCGCCAAAGATGTGGCGAAGGCAAAGAACGTCAACCTGTGGCAGGTGGTGGAAGAGGCTCTGCGAGCGCTTCCTGACATTGCCGAGCTGGAAGCACAGCCGACGCTCATGGATGTGCCCCAGAAGGTTCGCAAAGCAAGTTGACTCTTCGCCTTCCAGGCTGGGAGCTGAGACGGAGGACCACTAGAACCTCACCAGACCGAACTGAATAGAACCCAGGGACTCCCGAAACATGGGAGAAGCCCACCCAGCTTGCTCAAGGCTGGACGGGCTTCCCGAAAACCATGGGGGATGAGGGCCAACTCATCCCCACAGCGAGTCCCACCAGCATCCACATGAGTTAGGACGCTCTGTTGCTGACGGAACCTGGGTCCGAGGATACCGCACGTCCAAATCGGGACTCAACCGCTTCCGGCCGTGTCGTAACCGATGACGACCATTCCTTCGATCGGAACAGCGCCACAGCGCTGATGACGGCACCCCACCACGGGGCCGCTCATTCTCTTCACCAGCTCGCAGACGCTGAGAACGTGTGGGTGGGGCTGGCCCTCCACATCGCCGCGCGCCAGTCGATGCGGCTCTACGTCGCTGAGATCGAAAAATACGCCCCCAAGGCAACGAAGTTGCGGTGGAAACGTCTGCCTGACGCACCCGCAGCACTTCCGATCTACCGCGACGGCAAAACGCGGCTGCTCGTCTTGGATCTGGATCCGAGCAAGTCAGCGACGTCGGACGCTGCTGGCCGAGCCGATGTAGCCCGAGACGCCGCCCGCGCGATAGCGCTTCTCCGTCAGTGCAGGGCGCGGTACGTCGTCGACCGCTCCCCCCGCGGCGGCATGCACATCTACGTTCCCCTCGCCGAGGAACTGAGCCTCAAAGGCTTGAGGAGACCGCTGAAATTACTCGAAGCCGAATTGCCGACCCTGGACCTCAGCCCCATGCTGCACCCGGTTCAGGGCTGCATCACTCCGCCGGGCGCCCGCTGCCGCGGTGGTGGATTCCGCGAGCTGGTCGACATCAGCATCGAAGATGCCGTCGAGGTCTTCACCAAGCGGTCCGAACCGGGCCTGGTCGCGCGTCTCAATGCACTCCTCGACCCCCAGGCCTACCTCAGCACCCGCACCGACGTTCGCGATGTCGACGCCAGTGTGCACACGAACAGCCAGCAGCCGGCCCCAGTGGCGTATGTGCCGGGGCCGACAGGCGCTGATCGCCTGCCAGCCAGCGTCACCACCAAAGCGCCTCTACAGGGCTGGATCCGGCCATTCTGCTCTCGCGGGGTAGTGCCGGACCGGCGAACACCCGCAGGCAAGACGTGGTCGCCGAGCGAAGCCCGACTCGGTGTCCTTCGGGCGCACGTCGCTCGAGGCTGGAGTCTCGATGACGTCCGGGCCACCTATGGCGATCCCGACTGGGACGGATTCTGGGATGGCTACCGCACACGCCATGACCACGGACGGCAGCTCAGCATCGACTGGAGTCGGGCATGGGAGTACGTCGAGAGGTGGCGAACACCAATCGGCGCGAAATCGTCTACCTCCGAACATAAAACCGACCAGAGCAACACAGGGGGGATTGAGGCTCCACAAGTTTCTCTGAAACGGAAGCTCGCTTCAGCATGGAAATGGGTGCTGCTCAGCGGTCGGTTTCGAGGTCCACAACTATTCAGTGCACTGGCCGTTGCCAGCGCAGTTGCTCACGGGATGCAATTGACTGGCAAGCCATCTGCTGCATTGGGGACAAGATTTCTGTCGGATGCAGCTGCGGTGTGTGAGGACACCGTGGTCACCGTGCTGCGGATCTTCAGGGAAACCGAAGGATCACCAGTTCGCCGACTGGCTGTCTGGAATGCCCCTCAACGAACAGGAGACGAGTACACCCTGGTCGAACCGCGACTGGACGGCGAAATCGTGCGAGCGGCCGAATGGGAAGTGATGGCAGCCCGTCTGGAGCAGATCGACCCAGTGTGGCGCGATATCGGGCTATCCGCCTGGTGGGTTTACCACATCCTGACCACTATTGAGAGCACGGAGTCGACCGTCCGGCCGCAGGAGCTGGCCGCCGCGGCTCGCGTGAGCTCGGCAACGGTGTCGCGCAGTACGCGGGAACTCGCTGCACGCGGGCTTGTCGACTACGGCTACGGTTGGATCTGCCGGACAGGGCGATCACCCCGCCAGATTCCCGAACTCACCGCAGCTGTCGACGAGGCCCGCGACATCCGAATTGCCCGACATCGCAGGGAACGAGCAGAATTCTGGGAATTCCTGGATGTCATCGCCCGCAATTTCTCTTCCCGCGAGATCCACGCCTACACGACGATCGCGGAAGTATATGCAGACCACGACGCCTACATGGCGGCTGTAGCGCCTGGCGCACTCCCCTACCTCAGTCCACCGCCCCCAACCGCTCGCAACGAGACAGCCGCCATCGCAGACACCGACGACATCGAAGACACGGACGAGGCCGCACTGGCGCTACTCTCCGAAGCCCTCGGGGCAGTTCGCATTCAGGTCTGAGTACCGAAGAGACGCCTCTCGGTGCCGCCAGGTCGCGGGAGGCCAAGCCCCATCCCACACTGCCCAGACGCGACGAACCCGGAAGCTGAGCGCGCGGGGACTTGATGCCGCCAGCAGATGACGCACTGACCCCATGTGCGTCCTTACCGATGGAGGCTTTCCGTCACAGTGACGTAAAACTCTCGTCCCCTGCAGCATTCAGTGGTCGGATCGCCTCGGCCGGCCAGGAGACATGCGTGCCCGACGCTTGGCCAACTCCTTCTCGCCCTCGTGTAGATCGGCGCGGTCGGTGTCGTCACCGTACGCGTCGATGTCAGCACGCAGTGTGTCGAGGATGCGCTCGGTGCGGGTGATCCCGCGCCGAGCGTTGACCCGCCCCCATGCCTCCCACATCGGCTTGGGCACACGGACCCGATGACCTGGCGTGTGACGCTCTTCCTCCGGTTCGCCGCTCACATGGACCCTCGCCGCTTCCTGTCGCCATCTATTGCGTATACACGAGATTATCATTATCGTGTGTGTACACGATAAATCCGTCGTGGGTTCGGTGTGAGTGGAACCGGGGCTGCTACGGGGAGGCGTGATGTAGAGACGCGAAGCCGTCACTCTCCAACGGATTACACGACTCGCGGCCCTACTGTGCAACACTAGCCCCGCAAGCACATCTCATCTCATCCCTCACCTCTGATGTACTTGGAGGATTCTGTTGACTTCAGCTACGCCTTATGAAATTACCGAGGAACCCGCCCTCGACCCGTCCGAGTTTGAGTACTCCGACGAGGACGAGATGTACGCCAGCGATTCGTCGGTGGACGTCCTCGGCTCGATCCGCTCCCTGCGAGAGTGGGGGCGCGAAAATCTGGCTGGCCGAGTGATCACGTTCACCGGTGACAAGGGTGGTGTTGGCAAGACGCGGAACGCCATCGAAACTGCATACTGCCTGGACGCTGTCTATTGCGACACGGATTGGAACAAAGGCAACGGATCCCGCGCATTGAACTGGCGCGATGAAGACCGGCTGGCATCCCCTATGCTTACTGGCCTCACCACTGGCAAGATGCCCCGCCCGCTGTCTGGCGCGCGATACGGCCGCCCCGACTTCATTCCGTGCGGTGAGGATTTTGAGAACGGGCAGCCGCCGCAACAGCAGATCACCGACACCGTGGTGAAGTGGGCCAAGGAATCCGGGCGCTGCCTCATCTTCGACACCCACCCGGGCACCGGCTCCGCAGCCTACGGAGTCATCGCCGCATCCCATTTGGTGGTCTGTGTCATGAAGTTCGAGAACGAGACGATCGAGGCCCTGGAAGGGTTCGCCGAAAAGATGCGCGGTCACGACGTTGTCGTACTGCTCAACGAGGTGAAGATGCCCTCCGATCGGCATATGAAGTTGCTTGAGCGCATCGTCGAAACCTACGAGTTGCCCGTGCTCACCCCGATCCCGTTCGAGAAGTCACTCAAGGAGAGGGCAGCTAAGACCGCCGCGACGAGTGCGAAGAAGCTGGCGAAGTCGAAGGCCGAGTGGATGACGGCGATGCTGCAAGTTGCGACGGAAGTAGGTGGTCGCGTTGCCTAACGGCATGGACGCGCTGAAGCAGAAGAAGGAAGCCAACCGGCGCGGAGCACGAGTAGTGCCAGGGTCGGCAGCACCCGCAGTACCTCGGGCCTCGACGCCCCCTCCCTCGCCGAAGGTGGTCGCGGCGGCTCCACCGGCGCGGCCCGACACCGTGAAGCACACTGCGCCAGAAGGTTCGCCAGACGCGGTAGCGGATGGGAAGACCGGGGAAGCCCCGCTCTACCGATTCGCCCCTCGCCCGGCGAACCCGCGGCTGTCCGACGAGTACGACCCCGAGAAGGACGACGAGCTTGCGGCGTTCGGCTCGACCCTGAAGCAATTCGGTGTGCTACAACCCCTGACCGTGTGTCCAATCGACGTCTGGCTGAAGCATCACCCCGAGGACCGTGAGAAGATCGGTCCTGACGTGTGGTGGATCATCATCATCGGCAACCGACGCTACGCGATCGCCAAGGCCAGAGGCATCGAGACCTTGTCATTCGTCCGGAACGACGGCGTAGGCGATGCAATTCAGGTGAAGAAGACAGGCCTGATCGAAAACCACCACCGCAAGAGCCTCAATCCGATCCTCGAGGCAATGGAGATCCAGGACATCCTTGAGGAGCAGTCCGGCGTCAGCTACCGCACACTCGCTGATGAGCTCGGCTTCTCCCATGGCCTGGTGTGGCAACGGCTGCAACTACTCAAGCTGATCGGGGGCTTCCAGGCTCTAGTGGCCGCGAAGGAGCTCAGTGCCGATAAGGCATGGCGCCTGGCGAAGCTCTCACATGAGGATCAGCAGAAGCTGCTTGAACTCGGCCCCCCATACTCGGCGGCGCGCCTGCGGGAGAAGGACAAGGACGATGAGCCAGCTGTCGGCCTGGTTACCCGGGCGGCAGTCAAGATTCCAAAGAAGAGTCCCCCAGCGAAGGTCGTAGACGTTCTGATCGACGAGCTTCCGATCGACATGGTGGCCGAGGTGTCGCGGCTCTTAGTCGCCAAGTTGGAGAATTCGGCGGCGGTCTGAAGCGCCCCCTGAATCGAGAAGGCCTGCTGTATAGCTCCTATACAGCAGGCCTTTTCATTCGCTGACCGGCGCGCCGTATAGGACCTATACAGGAGGTCCTGCGTGGCACGGTGCTGATGTATAGGTCCTATACGGATATGCACCCGAATGACACTCGGCTCACCGCTGCCTAGCTGTATAGGTCCTATACAGTTCTCTTAGGCTGAATTTCCGACGAACTCCGCAGCATCTCTCACTACCAGGGCCGGACGTGAGTACAGCGATTGCAGCAGACGGGCCTGATCACTAACGAAGACAAGCTGAAGACGACGAAGTCTCTCGGACGACGTGATTCGACGCGTGGCGTACTGTTCGTTCGATCGGGCGGGCATTCGGTCCGGGTTCGGACCGATTCGCAGAAGGGCTGCACCAGCCTTCTGGAGCTTAGACGTTGCGGTGGCTGCTAGCACTGACGAGCGAAGCGCTCATATGTAAAGGGATGCTCCAGGCGCGATAGACGCAACGTACTCGAGCGCCCCGCCCACAGTGATAACGCTTGGCGCAAGCTCAGACGATCGCTTGCCTCTCGGCATCGGCCCGACCCATGCTTGCGGAGACATCGGCAGCAAACGCAGTGAGCGGCGCGAGGATGGGGGAGTGAGGTCCGGTAGTGGCCGAGGAACACTGTCGGGTCTGGCGGATCAACGAACTACCAGTCAACGGTGGCGATGAAAGTTCATTTGGCGAGAGGTTTACCCGGGCCGGGACAAGCTCGACGGAAGTCGGCGACGAAGCCCCCAGTCGATGAACTACCGCAGCCAAGGTGACTGATGACCGAAGCGCGCCCGCAACAGCGAGTCCGACTGTAAGCACATCACGTCCTCGCCGGGCGTCGGCGGGTCAGTCGCCGTCAGTGCGCGGGCGCAGTGCGTAAGCGGGCACCAACTGATCGCACATCCGCAGCGGCGCCCGGCCATCGACGTATTCCACGGTGTAGGTGACACGCCCGAACCAGTCGGGATCCACTGCGTGAGTGTGCCGGCGACTTCCCCGCGCATCAATATCCCGGCGCCGTTCGTATGCCGGGGCATCTCAGGATCGCGGATCAGCAATGCGTCCAGACGCACCCAGACTGGCCGGGGAGGATAAGTCACCGGCCGGTAGTGATACCCGGTCACACGCAGAAGCTCCGACGTGCCGCCCCTATCGAACGCATGTGCGAATAGTAGCGCATAACCATTGGGCATTGTCGGAGCGTCGAGAGGAGCCGGGGGAGGATCGGTGATGGCCAACTGGCCGTGGGTTGACTGCTGCTCATGGACGATCGCCAGCACGCAGCCCCATGGGGACCTTGAGGGAAAGGACGCCATATGGCGGACTCTGGAGACTGACTAGCCAATGGGAGAAGGTGGGCGATGCCGGATCGGCGTCCCCGCGGGCCGCAGCCCCAGTGGCGGCCGAAGCGGGAGACCTTGCGAGTGCTGGGAGCGGTCGAGGGTGCCCTGGACCGCTACGGTGCGCACCTTCCTGTCTCTTTGCGCCAGCTGTTCTACGTGCTGCTCACCGACGGAGCTCTGGACAAGACCGAGCGCGACTACAAGCGGATGTGCGAGTACGTCGGCATGGCCCGCCGCGCGGGCAGGATCGGCTGGAGCTCGATCCGCGACGACACTCAGATCGCTGTGGATGGCCCACCCGCCTACGCTGGACTGGGGGACTTCTGGAGCGGCGTCGCCGCGGCCGCCGACGACTATCGCGTGGACCGGCAGGACGGTCAATCAGTCTGTCTCGAATTGTGGTGCGAGACAGCAGGAATGGTTCCCCAGCTGGCCAGAATTGGCGCCGACTACGGCATCGCCTGCTACTCCGGCGGCGGGTTCGACGGCCTGTCAGGCAAGCACGATGCGGCGATGCGGGCCGCGTCACGACGGGTCCGCACGCGAGTCCTGCACATCGGCGACCACGATCCCAGTGGTGAACATATGTTCACCGCCTTGGCCGAGGACGTGCACGCGTTCGCGGCAGCCGTAGGCGCGGAGGTGGAGTTTGAACGGGTCGCGGTCACCGCTGACCAGGTGACCGCATACGACTTGCCCACCGCGCCGCCGAAACCAACCGATCGCAGATCGTTCACCGGCACTACAACCCAGGCTGAAGCCCTCGCGCCGGACATCCTCGCCACAATCGTGCGGTCGAGGATCGAATCCCACCGAGACCCCGACCTCCACCAGCAGGTTCTCCTTCGCGAGGACGCTGAGCGCCGCGAGATTCGCCGGGCACTGAACTGCTAGCCCGAACCCAGCCCGCGTTCTACACCGTGAGTGGGCGACTGGTCGCTCAGCGACCGCCAGCTCATCAGCTGCTCGCGTGGAACACAGGCGCAGTGGCGTACTATCGGTGCGCACTGAACCGAGGGGGAAGCTCACCGTGAATCAGCCACAGTCGAGCCCGGGGCACGCCGGTAGTGATGATGTTGTGCGACCGTCACGTGCGGGTGGTCCGCCGCCCGGCGATGTCGGCTCACTGCCGGCGGATGTCTTGCAGTGGTCGGCTATTGTGTTCGGCGCGCTGGCGCCCGTGGCGACAGTGTTCGGTAAGGCGTTCCTCGAAGCGCTCGGCCAGCGCGCCGCCGACAACGCGGCAGCGCTTCCGGCCCAGCTGCGCCAACGCTGGTTCCGGCGGGCACGGCGATCGCACGACGACGTGGAGGTGGTCACCGTGCTCCACATCGAGAACGTGGACGCGGCCGCGATTCTGGTCACCGCCGACCTTCCGGACGAGGCGCGCCTGGCCTTGCTCGATCTCGACCCCACCGATCCCGCGCTGCACGGAAAGGTGTTGGGCTGGGACACCGGCCGCCAGCAATGGGTAGCCGTGGAAGCGCCTATCACGCAGGTGAGTCCGCAGCCCGAAGAACGGACCTGATCGAGCGCGGCAACCGAACGGGGACCGTGCGATGGCAGGGAGTACGGCTGTGCAACGCCCGACGCGTGGCCGTGAAGGGTCGGCACAGACACACAACCCGGCTCCCCGCGTCTGAATGGCTGCCGGGATGACCGGGACTTGCGTTTGTCTTCCCGCCGGGTTCGACCAAGATAACGACGGCATCGCCTGCGAGTAGCGGTGAAGCGGTCCGGGAAACCATGTACTCCGCTCGCCCGGTGACGACCGACCGGGCTGTCGCCGAGCAGGGCGGCACCAGGGTGGCCCCAGCCGCGCTGCGGTCCCGCAAGCGACGAGGGTCAGATGAGGCCGGCGACTTCTTGGGCGATGGCGGCGAGTCGGGTCTGGGCGGCGGAGACGACGCCGTGGCGGTTCTTGTGGGCCTCCTCGTAGGCGACGATCGCGCGGATGTCGGCGGGGTCGGTGAGTTCCTTCACCACGGCGACGGCTTGGGAGACGTTGAGCTCGTCGTAGTCACCGATCGGCAACTCGCGGGGCTCGGGTACCCCGCCGGTGCGGATCGACCGCAGGGCATCGGCAGCGGCGTCGGCACCTTCGCGGCGAGTGACCTGCTCAGCGGTCTCCAGCGCGGCGTCACGAGACGCGGAGAGGGTTTTGACGGCGACATCACCCGCCCGCGCGCCTTGGGCCAGTAGCCCGCCGAGCACCGGTGGGGTGGCGCGCACGGTATCCAAGGCCCGGTCCAAGCCCCGAGCAGACCAGGTGACCGGAAGGTTGAACAGTTTCACCGCGGTCCCAGCGGCCGCCTGCAACGGAGTACGGCGCAGCGCGGCCGGACCACCGAGGGCGTCCTCGGCCAGGACGGTGGTCAGCCAGTCCACCGTCGCCGAATGCGCGGTGATCAACCGCTCCGCCAAGACCACCACCTCAGGCAACTGGGCGGTGGTCGCGAGGGCCTTGATATAGCGGGCGCGGTCGACCAACTGGTGTTCGAGAGTCAGATCACCGAGCAGGGCCTCATCGAACGGCAGCGCCTGCTCGACCATCGCCTTGACCGCCGCGGCAGCCTGACCCAGCAACGGGCCGACCAACTCCGGGACTCCACCCAGATCGCGGATGGCGGCCTCGATATCCCGCGCGCGGGCGCGGGCGTTGTCAGCGTTCTCGGACAGTTCCCGCCGCACCGCTTCGGTGCGGGCCTGGGCGATGCGGGTCTCGGCGACCTGGATCTCGGTGTTGGTCAACGACAGGACCGCACGCAACTGCGCCAGCAAAGTAGAGGTATCCGGTGTGCTCATGCGAATCTCGTCCCTCCGGTGTGTGACAGCATCGGGTCGGCGCAAGGTGCACCACTCCCACGACTACCCACACCTACCGGTCGGTAACACGCTTCATCGCACGAAAAGCCGTCTTCGGCGGATTCGTGGAGCTGCGGGGCCGGTACATGTCGGCCTCACCGTGAAGGCCCGCCCCGGAAGGGTTCGCTGGAGTCGAGCGGGCCTGCCATCACCGTGGAGCTGTGTGGATCACGGGCGTGCGTCGGTCGGTCATGCCCATCGGCTTTGCTTGCCGCGCATCGCTGTGGGCCGTGCCGTCCTCATGCGATGTCCCGAGCGAGGAGAAAGCGCCCAAGACGGCGGCCATACTAGATCTCCTCGCCACCGCAATGCCCGAAACTTGAAGTCACACATGTCCTTCGGTGTTTCGGCACGGCAGCCGCGACCACCCGGAGGGCAATTGTTCGGCCATCACCGATCGGTTGGGTGCCTGACCTTCGAGTACGAGCGCTGCCGCCGAACCGCGCCGCACGCTGGCAGCTCCTCGCACCACCTCTGGGGAGGGTGGGAAACGGGCCTGAGTCACTTCGGTCGGGCGCTGCCGGGATGCCTCCGGCAACCGGGCCGCAGGTCCAACCGGTGCACCGGCGTTGCTGGCCGATGTCCCGTGGCGGGCGTGTCTACCGAGGTCCGGGCGCTGGCACTGCGAGCATGAGTGCCCATGTCCAGAGTGAAGGAGACGAAGACCGCACACCGAGGTGACGGACAGTTCTGGCGTGGTTTCCGCAGGCGCAACCCGCGAGAAGATGCGCTGGTCACCACGATGCAGGCCCAGATCTGGCATCGCCGATATCCGCCGTCCTCGGTGCGACAGGCTTTGGGCACCCGATGCGGCCACCCCGTCACCCGGTCGGACATGCGGGTGTTCGCCGGGCTGGACAGCATGCTGCGCCTGTGTGGCTGGACGTTCATCCAAGAATGCTCCGGCCCGCAGATCCTGACCTGGAGCTACGGTCCCTCCGACGCCGGAGCGGGCTACCTCGACCGCGGACGCGAACCCATCACCACGATCGTGACCATCCTGGACCGTTCCGTTGCGGGGGATACCGTGCACGGCTGCGCGGTCGAAGTTCTGCTCGTCGGCGAACCGCGCGGCAGAAGCCGCATCACCACGCTAGCCGGGCTCACCGCTCATCTGGGAGCGATCGAAGCCTACCGGCCCGGTGATCGCATTCCGATTCCATTCCCGACCGGCCACGCTCGAGAACCCGACCTGTGAACGACACTGGAGCAACAGGTCCGCCGCCGGATAGGGCAAGGACCCCGGCCGCCCTCCCGCCAGGCGGCCGCTCGCCCGCGACCCCGCCAGCGCCACCGGGCCGCCACAGCAAAGGAGAGCGTCACGTCCCCCCGCACCTACCTCGTCCGCCTCGATCCATGCCTTCGAGGCGAGAGTGCGACGCCGCGCGGGGTGCGGACACAGTTCTTCGACTGGCTCGCCACCACCGATGCCGAGGTCGTACAACTCTGCGGCGCCGACCGCGTCGTGATCTCCTGTCCCGCAGAGGTGGCCGACCAGATCAGAAACCTCGAGTACGTCTTGGACGTCGAGTTACACGAAGAGCGAGAGCCGCTGGAGTGACCAGGCTGGCAGCCGCCCACTACGCGCGGTGACTGCCGTGTGCGCCACGATCTGCGATGCCATGATCGGCCCATGGGTACCGAGTTCGTCGGAACGACACCGTGGAAACGCATCAGCGCCGCACTGGCCAGCACCGGCCCCCGTGCCGCCGCGATCGCCTATCTCGGTATCGACGGTCCTCGGCTGCTGCGAGGGTTGCGGCGCGGAGATCTTCTGGTGGTCAACGCAAGCAAGGAAGCAGTCGCCTCGCACGCCACCTCACCAGCGGCCATCGCCACGCTGATGGCTCGCGGTGTCACCGTGAAAACGTCGGCACGGCTGCACGCCAAAGTCGCTGCTACCGCCGATCGCGCGGTCATCGGATCAGCCAACGCCTCAGCACATTCGCAGGCAAGCGACGAAGCGGTCGTCATTACCGACGTGAAATCCCTTGTGCGCGACACCCGCGATTACATCGACGCCATCGCCGTAGACGCGACACTGATCACCGAGGAATACCTGCAGTATCTGCAGCAGGTGTGGGACCAGGCGCCACGTGCCACTCCGCTCCCCGGGGTCAACGCAGTCTCCGCCGAAACCGGGTTGCTTCCCCGTCGCGTCGCCGCCGTCATAGTGGTCCCCACCGAATACGACGACCTCACAACCAGCGAACGAGCCGCGATCGCGGAGACAATCCAGGACATACCCGAATTTCCGGTGGACGCCTTCCAACTCCCGGACGGCGACACCGGATACCCGATCGACACCGTACTGCTGCGCTACGACGAACTCCGTCACACCATCCTGCGCCCGGCGGTCACCTACTCACAGGCACTGTCTCCCATACCGACCCGCGGCACCGGCACCTACCAGCTCATCCGGGAACAACGCGGCCACCGCAGCCGCAAAACAGCCGCGATCCGCGCGCACCTGTCCCCGGGCCAGACACACAGCTTCAACCGCGCACTCGCCGCCGGCACCGATGTCCCCCTGCCTCCGGCCCTGAGCAAGACCCTTCTGGCGCTGTGGAAGCTTCACCCATCGTTCAATTAGTGACCGGCCCCACCCGCATGGAGTCACGCGGCCCGCAGCTCCGTGCCGAGTTCCGAGAGGAACGTCCCCGCCGACCGGCGCATCTACTGACATCTGACAGGGAAACAGATGCACACAGCCGGAAAGCGTCAGTGACGCCAGTTCCGTATCCGCACGTCAAAGGCATCAACAGTTCGTGTCGCTGCGCATGAACAATGTAAAATATTGCTATTTCACTCATGGTACCCACTTTCGCGAACGGCTTCAGGTTGACGTCCGATAATGCGGATTAACGGACGTCAATTGCTCAAATGCCCTGATCGTGCCTATTTTTCAGTTACGATGTATCCGGTGATCGGCCGGATGGGTCGGCGGTCACCGCTACGCTGGGACGAATCCGCTGCTCCGCCACCATGTCAGGGGGACCCGACCGTGACTGATCGACGCCCGGGCGCGCCGACAGCGCCGTGCCCGGCGAACCGCCGCCCCGACTCCTCATCCTCGACAGCGACTCTCGGGGCGATGTCGTCGGCGGCGAGATGTGGCCGGGCGCACCGACGATGGTCGCGACCGGCCGTCACAGTGACGATTCCTTGTCGACCGGTATGCCGGGCCGTGGCCGCACGCAGAAGGTCACGACACCGCGGGCCGTCGACCCGGCGTCGACCGGCCGCGACCACGGCACCGATTTCCCGCGCACCCCGATGGACGGTCTCGTGTGAGCACCGACGAGCAGATCGCCGCCGAACGGCGCCGCCGCGCCGAAGAGGAGGCGGCCGAGCGGGCGCACCACGCGCTGCGCGACTGCCCGGACTACCGCGGGTGCCTGGCGATCGCCCGTGCCCTCGAGTGGGCCGTGTGCCCCGCGAGTGCGGTCGGGATGCCGGTGGGCACTTGGGCCGCTCGCGGTGACCGGGCCATGCTGACCGAAGAAGGCCGCGCCCGCGCGGGTGAGCGTGCCCTCACCGGCCTCGACGCCGCCCTGGACGAGCTCGCCGCGATGCGCGAACGTCTGGTCATCACCCTCACCCGGCAGACGGGTGATCGGCCCGAGCGGGCAGCACCGATCCCGGCGCCGCAGGCGCCGACGAGCCGCCGTCGTGATCCGGCGGCCGCCGCCGCGGCACACGCGGACCCGGCGCGCGCGGCCGGGCCCGCCGTCGCTCGCCGAGGCGCGCCTGCTCCGGGCCGACCCCACTCACCGCCCGGCACCGACACCGAGGAGAGACCCCATGCCCGCCTCCACCGACAGCGAAGCCGTCGTCACCGCACTGTGGCCCATCGATGGACCCCACCGGGCGCAGGATTTCGCGCAGGCGATGCTCGCGCTGCAGCTGCTGCGCTACGCCAACCACGCCACCCTCAATGCCTCGGACCGCGTGATGCCCGACCCGGAGGACGCCGCGGTGATCGTGCGCCACCTCCGGCGACGCCCTCGACGCGCTCCCGCAGCTGTGCCGGCAATTGGCTTCCCACGTCGACCGATTCGCCGCCGACCCGGCCCTGCGCGCTGCCAGCTCCGCGCCACACCCGGCCGACGTCCAAGCCACGCTGGCCGCCGAAGCCGTGCGAGAACTCGCCGCGGCGACCGCACCGCAGCGCACCCTCGCCCACCACGCCTCCTCCCCGCTCAACACCCTCTACCTCGATGAGGACAGCGCATCATGACCATCACCTCCACCCAGGACCCGCGTTGCCGCCTCGACGCGGCATGCGCATTGAGCGACAACCGGTTCCACGCGGCCGCGATCGGCCTGCTCGATTTCGCGGGCCTGCTCGACCGCCGCGAGGTCCGCCGCTACATCCAGACCCACACCGTGCCCGACGACGAGAACCAGGACGTCGAGGCGGCCTGGGTCGACTGGGCAGGCATAGCCGCTGCGGGCGAGGAGATCGGCCCGCTCTACGGCGGGCAGGACCGGTTGCTGCGGCTGGCGCTGAGCATCGCCCACGGCACCCCGGTCGACCTCGAGCCACACTGTCCGGGCTCGGCCACGCACACGCCCGCGCGGTCCTGGACGCGATGGTGCCCCCGTTGGACCTGTCCGGCGACGTCGAGAATCGCCGCCTATCTCGAGCGCAAGGGCGAACACGACGACGCGCTGCAAGCGATCCTGGCCTCCCGCGGACTAAACCCCGACGACTACACTGCCACGTCCGAGCCGAGGGGTTGACCGATGCCCATAGCCGACGACCCTTCGGTCCCCATTCCGCTCCGCATCCTCGACGACGAGGACTTCCGCGACCCGTTCGCCCCACCCAGCGACGCCGAGCGCGCGGCGCGGCGCACCGAGCTGCTGTCCCGCGCCCGTCAGGTACGTGCGGACGACTGGGACGACTACCGATACACCTGGAGCACCGGCGAAGTCCTCGCCGTCGCACTGCTACTCGACGACGACAAGATCCTGGCCGACTGCGACGAAACCTGCGACAGCATGTTGCGCCGTTGGGCCTACGACCTGTACGGCATACGCGG
The DNA here is from genome assembly GCF_009829325.1 of Nocardia sp. CY41. Taxonomy (GTDB): domain Bacteria; phylum Actinomycetota; class Actinomycetes; order Mycobacteriales; family Mycobacteriaceae; genus Nocardia. The sequence continues at coordinate 9,130 of NZ_VUOS01000043.1, read as the reverse complement.
CGGCCGCACCGACGTGCAGGCCGGTTGCCCGCAGACCAGCGCCTGGTTCCGCGACACTGCCGCCGAACTGGCCGCCACGGCACCGGAAGACCGCACGCGATGACCCCCACGGTCCCCACCGCCCCCACGCCGAAGGCAACGTGCGGGCCCGGCAGCGGTGCGCCGGGCTGGCGGCCGGGGGCAGCGCTGCGGCCTGCCTGCGCATCCGGGGGTGGGCGATGACATCGGCAGGCCCGGCCCGGCTGCATCTGGTGGCCGCCGCGCACGACCACCCCGATCTGGTCGCCGCCGACGCCGCCGCCCAGCACTACACCGACGCCGCCGCGTCGGCGGCCACCGACCGCACCTACGACTCCGTCCTACGGGGATTCACCGCCTGGTGCGAGGAGATGGGGTTGTCCGCCCTGCCCGCCGACCCGGACACCGTCCAGCGTTACCTGTCGCTGGCGGCCGAGCGCGACGACATCGCCGCGAGCACCGTCACCGTGCGGAGTGCCGCGATTGCCCGGGCCCACCGCGACGCCAGACTGCCCGACCCGACCGCCGACCCCGCCGTGCGCATCGTCATGACGGGGGTGCGCAACGAGCGAACCAACCAGGCCAGCACCCGCCAGGCCCCACCCGCCACCCTGTCGGTGCTGCAACCGATGGTCACCGCCGCGCATGCCACGGCCCGCACCATCCGGCAGCAGATCGCCGCGCGCCGCGACATCGCTGTAATCGCGGTGACCTACGCCGCCTCACTGCGCCGCAGCGAGACCGCGGCGCTGTCCCTGGAAGACCTGTCGCTGGTCGACAGCCCCGAGCACGATCGGTTACTGCGCGTAAGGATCCGGGGCAGCAAAACCTCCCGCACGAAGATCCAGCACGTCTACATCCCCCGCGGCCGCAGCGTCGACGCCCTATGCTGCCCGTGGTGCACGCTGCAGCGCTGGATCGCCGTCGTCGACGCCCGCGACCACGCCGCCGCCCGCGAGCGACGCCGCCAGCGCCGCCACGGCATCAACGATCCCGACGCCGTGATCGACGCCGTCGCGATCGCGGTCGGGCGCCACCTACGCGCCGACACCACCACCGACCCGCACACCCACCGCTGCACCGGGGACTGGCCGAGCACCGCCGACCCCACCGCGCCCCTGTTCCGGCCCGTCAACCACGGCGGATGGCCCCACGAAACTGCGCTCACCGACAAGTCGATCGCCCGCATCATCGAAAAACGCTCCCTCGCCGCCGGTGTCGCCCGCATGCGCGGACACAGCCTGCGCGCCGGTGCGATCACCGAAGCCTTCGACCGCGGCGCGTCACTGGAAGACGTGATGGCCCTGGCCCGACACAAAAACCCCGCCACAACCCTGCGCTACGACCGGCACCGCGAACAACGCAGCGCCCGCGTCGATCTGGGTCTGTGACCCCTCAACTAGGGGCCTGTGTCAAAGTCGAGCAAGGTCGGGCTGTTCGGCTCGCCTCCATGGCGTCGGAGCCATTCTGGCCCCTACCCACATCGCCGCCATCAACCAATGGCTCCGACACCACCTGATAGCTTGAATAGCGATGTCTTGGACCTTCGCGGACGACAGTCCACTTCACATACTGTCTCCTCACACGGCGCCGAAGATCGTCTTCCACGCGGTGTGCGACGAGTTGCCGGGAGTGTCTGATCTCCGGTGGATCTGATCTCGGTCTGACTGCCCGAGCCTGAGGGTTCGGCGGGAAGGATCATTTGATGTCGGAGACACTCGAATCCGTGGTGGATGCGGTGGATCAGAAGAAGCTGGCCCAGCAGCTGCTGGCTCAGGCCAAACAGCAGGGCGTGGAACTACTCGGCCCGGGCGGGCTGCTGAACCAGCTCACGAAGAACGTGCTGGAAACCGCTTTGGAGGCGGAGATGACCGAGCACGTCGGCTATGAGAAACACGACCCGGCAGGGCGTGGGACAGGCAACTCTCGCAATGGGACTCGGTCGAAGACGGTGGTCACCGAGATCGGTCCGGTGGAGATCGACGTGCCGCGTGACACCAGCTCGTCGTTCGACCCGCAGATCGTCAGAAAACGTCAGCGGCGGTTGTCGGGGGTCGATGAGATCGTGTTGTCGCTGACCGCGAAGGGGTTGACGACCGGGGAGATCTCGGCGCATTTCTCCGAGATCTACGGCGCTTCGGTGTCCAAGGACACCGTCTCCGCGATTACCGACATTGATGATGAGATGTGTTCCCGCCCGGGTCGTTGCTCAATCACTGACTGACGCCCTGCTGGGTTGTCCTTACTTTGGTCCGCCGGCTCGGGTGGGAACGCCCTTGAGTGCTCCGGCCGGGGAGGGATGACCTAATAGGGGCCTGGTTGCGCCTCGCCAATGTCTTGTCTGCCTGTCCGCCCGGTGTGCTGACATCCACCACTGACGAATGGCAGGACCAGCGAGGATGCACGACACGAACGAGATCATCGGCGGCGCCGACACTCATGCCGACACCATTCACGTCGCGGTGATTTCGCCGACCGGTCGGCCTGTGGCCGATCACGAGTTCGCCACCACGGCGGCCGGGTATCGTGCTGCCATCAAATTCCTCACCGGCCACGGCGTTGTTCGTGTCGTCGGCGTGGAAGGAACCAGTAGCTATGGTGCCGGATTTACCAGAGCGCTGGTGGCGGAGGGAATGCCGGTCGTCGAGGTCTGCGGGCCCGACAAGGCGATACGGCGTCGACGCGGCAAGTCCGATGCGCCGGACGCGTATTCGGCAGCCCGGGCTGCGCTGTCCGGCCACGGGGTGTCCGAGCCGAAGGATGAGCGGATCGGTGTCGTGCGAGCCTTGCTGGGTGCGCGCCGCTCGGCGGTGAAGGCGCGCACCGCTTCGATCAACCAGATCAAGGCCCTGCTGGTGACCGCGCCGGATTCGGTGCGTGACCGATTTCGCAGACTCGCCACCAAACAGCTGATCGCAGCACTGACGCGAATCCGTCCCGGAGCTCAGACCGACTCGTTGGTGGCCGGGACCCTCATGGCTGCAAAGGTTCTTGCCGAGCGAGTCGCCTTCCTGGACGAGCAGGTCGCCTCGCTGACCACCGAATTGGACGAGCTGACCGCGGTGCTGTGTCCGGCGTTGCGGTCGGCCTATGGCGTCGGTCCCGACACCGCTGCCCAGCTGCTGGTCACTGCGGGTGACAACCCGGCCCGGCTCAGGAGCGAGGCCTCGTTCGCCGCATTGTGCGGTGCTGCACCAGTCCCAGCATCGTCAGGAAAGACTGTGCGGCATCGACTCTCGCGCGGCGGTGACCGTGCTGCCAACAATGCACTGCATCGTATTGCGTTGTGCCGCATGTCGCGGCACGAACCAACCAGAGCATATGCCGCACGACAGAGTCAGGCCGGCCGCTCCAAACCGGAAATTCTGCGACTGCTCAAACGCGCGATCGCCCGCGAGGTCTATCGACTGCTGACCCGCACCGTCTGCATCCCCGACTATGGTGACCTGCGCCCGGCCCGGCAGAGCCGCAACATCACCCTCACCGCCGCCGCACGACATCTCGGCGTCTGGCCCGGCACTCTGTCCCGCCTCGAACGCGGCCAATCGTATGACGACCAACTCGCCGACATATACCGAGCATGGCTCGCCTCAGCAGCTTGACAACCATAGGAGCATCAAAGTGGTCGCGGAGATGACCGACGGTGCAACCGGCCTCTCGATCGCGTGTATCCGGTCGTGTTCATCGATGCCATCCACGTGAAGATCAGGGCTCTGGCGCAGTCTTCGTGATCGGGGTGCCGTTAACGATCGTGTCACCCGGTACATGAAGCCCGGTTTGGCCTGGTAGCCGCCAGGGTCACTCCTGTTTGGACGTCGATGTGAGGTAGCGGTGCAGTGATGTCTTCGGGATGCCGGTCTTGCTGGTGATCTCGCCGAGGCTGTTTCCCTGCTCGCGGAGCAGTCGGGCGTAGTCGATCTTGTCGTCGGGCCATGCGGTGGGCCGGCCGATGTGGCGGCCTTTGGATTCGGCGACGCTGCGGGCGTGGGCGGCGCGTTCGGCGGTGAAGGTGCGTTCCATCTGCGAACAGCGCCAGGAGCAGGAACGCGATGCGGGCCATGCCCTCGTCGGCAGTGTTGATCGGGATGGGGTCGGCGAGGGTGCGCACGCCGATGCCCTTCTCGCCGAGGTCGTGGGCGAGGTTCAGCACTTCGCGCAGGTTCCGGCCGAGTCGGTCGAGGGTGTAAGCGACGACAATGTCGCCTGGGCGTGCGTAATCGAGCAGTTTGGCAAGTCCGGGCCGGTCGACGGTCGCGCCGGTCTTCTTGTCGACGTAGATCCGTTCGTGGGGCAGTCCGGTGTCGGCGAGGGCGTCGAGCTGGCGTTCGAGGCTCTGTTTGGTGGTGGAGACTCGGGCGTAGCCGAGTTCGAGTCCGCCGGCCGGGTGTGCTGGTGTGCTCGCCATCCCCGAAATGTACCGGAGTTCGCCAGCGTACGAGCCTTTCGGAACGCTTTCGATGGAACGACTTCCGGAACGAACGCTGTGCCGGTTCGCCCAGGTCGCCGCTCACTGGCCGTGACTGAATCGGCGCGGCTTTGCTCGTTCCACTTCCCTGGATGTGGAACAGTGTCGGCGGAGGCGCGTCTTCGTTGGCTAGCAGGGTCGATCCAACTTGTTTGCCCTGTTCTGCAGGTAGCGCTGTTCGGGGAGGCTTGTGGTGCGGCGAGCCGCCGCTCCGTAGTTCGCTTGAGCTGCGGTGTATTCGCCTGCCTGCTCTTGGAGGTGAGCGCGGACGGCGTAGAGGCGGTGGTGGCCGGCGATCCGGGGGTCACTGTCCAGTGTTTCCAGCAGTTCGAGTCCAGCCCTGGGGCCGCGGGTCATCGCGACCGCGACGGCGTAATTGAGCGTGACCATGGGGTTCGGTGCGATCCGTCGGAGAATTCCGTACAGGATGCGAATCTGTTCCCAGTCGGTGTCCTCGGCTCGCGGTGCCTGGACGTGCAGCGCGGCGGTCGCCGCTTGCAGCTGGTAGGGGCCGAGCGGCGAGGAGGACATGGCGTCGGTGACCAGTGCGACGCCTTCGTCGATCATGGTGGCGTCCCACAGTTTCCGGTCTTGTTCGGCCATTGGTATGAGGGCGCCGTCCGGTCCGGTGCGGGCCGATCGGCGGGCGTCGGTCAAAAGCATCAGCGCCAGCAGCCCGGCGACTTCACCCTCGTCCGGCAGGGATCGGTGCAGCATACGGGTGAGTCGGACCGCCTCTGTGGTGAGTTCGCCGCGGTGCAGGTCGGGTCCGGAACTGGCGGTGTAGCCCTCGTTGAAGATCAGGTAGAGCACATGCAGGACCGCGTCCAGCCGCTGCGCCCACTCCTGAGCGCTCGGCATCGCGAATGATGCTCCGGACGCTTTTATCCTCTGCTTGGCACGACTGATCCGCGGACCCATGGTGGCCTCCGGCACGAGGAAGGCCCGCGCCACCTCGGCAGTGGTGAGTCCGCCGACCGCACGCAGCGTGAGCGCGACCTGCGAAGCGGGGGTCAACGCGGGATGGCAGCACAGGAACAGCAGCGTGAGCGTGTCGTCCTGATTGCCGGAGGTTTCGTCGCCGGGTGGCGGGCGGTCAGCGTCGGGTGTCTCCCGTACCGCTGCGCTGATCTCACGGCGGCGGCGTGCCTGCTCGCTGCGTATCTGATCGACCACCCGGCGGGCGGCGACGGTGTACAGCCAGGACCGCGGGCTTTCCGGGATGCCTTCGACGGGCCACTGGGTCGCCGCGGCGAGCAGTGCCTCCTGGACCGCGTCCTCGCACTCCTCGAACCCGTCGTAGCGGCGCAGGAGCACCCCGAGGACCTGCCGCGCCAGGTCACGTAGCAGGTTCTCGAGGCGTGCGTGCGTGCTCACATCTCCATCCCGGCCGAGTCCATTAGCGGTCGCACCTCCACGCATCTGGTCCGGTCGCTCGATATCAGTGCGGCGAGCTCCACCGCGCGCTCACGGCTTTCGCAGTCGACCAGATACTGACTGGCGACATGATCCGGACTCTGTCGATACGGACCCTCGGTCACCGTCACCACGCCGCCCCGGGCCTGGACGACGGCACTGATCGACGGGTCGGCGAACAGGTGCCCGGTGATCAATTCCCCTGTCTGCCCGGCCGCAGCCAGGAACCCCTCGTGGTCGAAACCGTCTCCCGGCAGGGCCGCGGCGTCAAGATAGAGATTCAGCAGGAACTTCACCGCGTGCTCAGTCCTCGGCTGTGCCTGCGAAGACGACCGGCCGCACCTCGATACCGAGGCCCTCGACACGAGCATCCGGGATTAGCGCGGCCAGCTCCAACGCGCGTTCGCGGGTTGCGCATTCCACCAGGTAGTAGCCTCCGAGGTATTCCTTGGCCTCGAGGTAGGGCCCGTCCGTCACAGCCGGTATACCGCCGCGCACCCGGACCACGGCGCTCTGCGACGGGTCCGCCAGCGCGGTCGTGCTGATCATCTCCCCGGACTTCTTGACGGTCTCCATGAACGCGCCGTGGCCGCTCATCACCTCGTTGCGCTCCTGCTCGGTCAGCGCGTCCCAGATCTGCGGGTTGCTGTGCATGATCAACAAGAACTTCACGTCGTCTCCTCGGACAGTCGGCGGCACTCGGTCGAGGTGCCGTTCATGATCCAAGTCGGAGCCGGTGACGCATTCTTGCGGTGTTGGGAACCGCAAAAATCTTTGGACCGCTCCGACTATCTGTCGGAGAACGCCTGACCTGGGCGTTCGGTGTCCATCAGCAATTACGGGAGTATAGGAATGAATCTTCCCCGCATCGGCGTCAGCCTGCCGTACATCGACCCGTACGCCGGCCCAGACGCCATCGTCATGGTGGCGCAGGCCACCGAACGACTCGGGTTCCACGCCGTGTCCGCCAGTGACCGGCTCCTGATCCCCACCGGACCGCATTGGAACAACGATGCGGGCCTGCCCGAGTCCCACGCCTGGGATTCACTGGAGGTTTTGACCTGGGCAGCCGCGCACACCCAGCGGATCCGCGTGACCACCGACATTCTGAACTCGATCTTCCAACCGCCCATCGTCCTGGCCCGCAGGCTGGCCACCCTCGACCGGCTGTCCGGGGGACGGCTGGATGTCGGTGTCGGCCAAGGCGGCGGCACCCGGGTGCCGCCGTTCTACATCCCCGAGGAATTCACCGCCGCAGGTGTACCGGCCAGTCGCAGAGGAGCCGGATTCGTCGAGCACATCGCCGCGATGCGGGCCTGCTGGGCCCCCGACCCCGTCGAGTTCCATGGTGAGCACTACCAGATCCCGCCCTCCATGGTCGGCCCGAAACCATCCGGAAACACCATCCCCCTGTTCATCGGCGCGATCACCCGCCACACCATCGAACGGGCAGCCCGCATCGCAGACGGCTACATCACCACCGCTGTCGACTGGGACGACACCAGTACCCATGTCGGCTGGTACCGAGCCGCGGGCGGCACCGGCACCGTCGTGGTGAACGTAATCCCGGCACGTCATCAACTCTCTCCCAGCGCCTTCACCGGCGCCGTGCTCAACGAACTCGACCACGCCATGGCCGTCGGCGCCGACGAGATGCACATCGCGCTCCATCTCGTACCCGCCCACCCGGAACAGCAAGTCGAACTGCTGAAAGCGCTAGCGACCAAGCTTGACCTGCCAACGCCATAGAACCGATCCGGTGCCCGATCTCTCGACGGCCGCCCGGCGCGGCGAGTTCGGGCTGCGGGTCGGTTACCAGCGACTGAATCCCCGCTTCGGCATCCACGGAGATCCGGTGAGCCTGGACACTGGGCTGGAATTCCCTGGGCTGCAAGGTAGTACGTGACCCACTTCAGCGACCGCTGAGGGTGAGCCGGTTGGTCATGTTCAGTTTGACCTCCCCGTACGGCAGGACGTGTTCCCAGAACAGCGGGGTCACCCCGCGCTTGTCGGCGGCGGTGACCAGGATGTCGCCGGTGTCGGGGTCGTCGATGAGGTCTTGGATCATCAGGGTGTTGACGTAGACCAGGGACGCTTGCACGATTCGCAGACACTGCACGCTGAGTTCCTGCGCGTCGGCCCGGTTAGATGACAGTTCGCCGGTCTTGCCGTAGTAGATCACGCTGTTGGCGCGGTTCCACGACTCGATGACGTTGAGCCCTTCTTCGATCTCCCGCTGAAGTTCTCGACTGCGCAGGTACCGGCATAGAAAGATCGTCTTCTGCGCCCTGCCCAGCTCGATCATCGCCTGATAGGTCGGGTGGGCGGCGTTGGCCTTCATGAACCGGCGCAAGATCGCTTCGGTCGACGCGGTGCCGGTGCGGATCGCGGTCGCGTACTTCACCATCTGGTCGTACTGCTGTGCAATCAGCTCCCACCGGATCGGGCGCGTCATCGCCGGTCCGAGCCCTGGCCACATCCCGGGCTCGCCGGCCGCGGGCCGGTACAGCTTGCACTTGTTGATCCGCTTGATCCGGGGCAGCAGGTCGAAGCCCAGCAGCTTCGTGATGCCGAACCCGATCTCGGACTGACCGTGAGTGTCCACATAGTTGGCTTCGACCTTCATCTCGGTGCCATGGCGGACCGCGCCCTCCACCATCGCGTGAACCTCGCTGGCGGAGCAGTCGATCCGCTGGGAGTGGATCACCACCGAGCCCTTCTCCACCGACCAGTAGATCAGCACGCCGCGCCCGCCGTAGCGGGAGTGCCACTCGGTGAAGATGTTCTGGTCCCACGACCGGAAATGCGTCGAGTCGCTGGCCACTGCGGTGGAGCCCTCGCCCCACACGCTCGCGCGCCGGACCCGGAAGGTCGCGTTGGCGATCTCGATGGCGATTCGGTGCGCAGTCTCCGGCGTCAGGTACCGGCGGCGTACGTAGCGGATGTCCTCTTCGCTGTGGCCGTGGTCGCCGCCGGCGACCGACCGGATACCGGTGTAGGTCCCGTAGGCGTAGATCCCCAAAAGGAGCCGTTCGGCAAGGACGTCTTCGGGCATGACGCCTCGGTCCGCGACGGAGGTGACCGATTTCAGGCAGCCGGTGCGTAGAGCCCCTAACAGGTTCTGTAGAGTGGCGGTGATTCTCGTTGCGGTGCAGTATGTTTCGTCGTGGCGGCCCCGTGGATCGTGGACGACGAGTTGTGGACAGTGATCGAACCGCTACTGCCGGTCCG
>NZ_VUOS01000042.1 GCF_009829325.1 Nocardia sp. CY41 | reverse complement strand
TCCAGATACAGCCGGACCGCTCGTGCCTTCAGCTCGTCCGGGTATTTCTTCGGTGCTGCCACGCGGGGCTCCTTCCCGGTCCTATCGGACCATGCTCAAAGCCCTCCAAGGAAGCGGGGGAACCTCAACGCCTACCGGGGTGGGTGCTGTGCTCTTGCGGCTCATCGGGCGAACAGCTCGATCAGGGCGAGGATTACGCGGATGACGGTGACGATGGTGTCCAGGTCGATGTCCATGGCTTGTGGTCCTACTCAGGGGATGTGGATTCGGGCTATGCGGATCAACGCCTGGATGACGCGCAGGGTGATTGCGTCGATGCGGTCCTGTATCCAGCTGCGCATCAGAAGATCATCAGTTCGACCGTGTTCCGGCCGAGTAGCGCACCGGGACGACTTTCGGTTTCGAGTCGGAGGGCGTATCGGCGCCAGTACAGGTAGCCGATGAATGCGGTCGCGAATGTGATGCTGGCGACGCTGCTGCGGATGTTGTCGTATTCGAAGCCGCTGCCGAGGATTCCGTTGACGGTCCAGGCGGTGATGTTGACCGCGGCGAGTGCGGCAAGGGCGATGACGGTTGCGGCGAGGGTTTTGCCGAGCCGGGTTTCGCGCTTCCAGACCTGCCGGAGCGTTGGCCGCTTTGGCTGGTGTTCGGAAAGATTGAGCGTCAAAACTTTGTAGTCGTCATGCGGCGTGCTCAATGGCCTGCTCCGGGTTGTTCTTGGGGATGACCTCGACGTTGCGCACGAAGAATGTGAGGGTCACGCTGGGGAGTGCATCGGGCGTATCGATGTTCTCGACGATCGGCCCCTCCTCGCTGATCAGCCAGGGGAATTCCTGTCCGTCGACCCACAGCTTCTTGTTCGCCCAGTCCATCTTGACGTCCCTCGGGTAGAAGGTGAGCGTCACGGAGGGCATGTAGACCGAAGGGGGAAGGTTGTTGATGGTCAGCCCGTCTCCGCTGATGTACCAGGGGAAGTCGATGCCGTCGATGTACAGCTTTTTCTTGGCGAGGTCGAGGGTGAGGTGTTGGGCGAGTTCGGGCATGACGCTCCTCTGTTGCCGGGTGTGACGCGTAGGCTGGGCGGACCAAGCAAAGGAGGCGATCCCCGATGGTCATCACTGGTGCGTTCCTCGCTGATCGCGCAGAGATGCGCGACGATGGCAAGTTGAACGTCTTCGGTGGTGCATGGGCGTGGACGAGCTTGCCGCTGCCGCCGGCGAATCTAGTGCTGCTGCTTGATACTGGCCCGGACGACGTCGGGCGGGTGTACGAGTTGGTTATCCGGATGATCGGTCCGGATGGTCTGGAACGGGACATTCTTCGCGGCGATATGTCGATTCCAGACCGCGGGATGTTCGCAATGATGCCGTTCGGGTTCCCGACCAATGCGGGACTGGGCTGGTATGCCTTCCAGTGCCGTATAGAGGGTCAGGATGCGTTGCCTGCGGTGTTCCGACTTGAAGTCCGGGACGGTCAGCCGTAGAACGAGAATGAGCAGTTGATTTCGGAGGTGCTCAGCTCCGGCCCGCCTGCTTCCGGTTCCAGCGTCTAGCGGGGGCGTCGTGGGACACACCAGGAGCCCGGTCCCACGAGTTTTGGGGCCGAATCTGAGATGCGACCCTTTGGGTTATGTGTCTCGTCCGGCTGCGTGGCGTGTTTGCTTCTCGTATCGGGCGAGGTCGATTAGTCGGTAGAGTTTCCGGCCTTGTGGGTCTTGGCCTTGGGCTTCGATTTTGCCGAGGCTGGCCCATTTGCGGATGGTGGCGGCTTGTACGCCGAAGATTGCCGAGGCTTCGATGGTGTTGAGTAGTGTTTCGATTCCATCGGTGCCGAGAATCGCGTCCATGTGTCTCCTGTGGACGTCCGGCCCTGATTTCTGCGTGGCGACTGTTTTTGAGCAGCCTGAACTACACGCACAGGTGTGAAATCATATTAGCACACCGTTTCGCGATTTCAAGCGTTTTCGGGTGTTTTCTCCAGAATTGTGTCCAAGATCACGCGAGTGTAGAACTCGTAGTGGTCATTCTGGATCAGATGCCCGCAATTCCCGCACTGAATTTGGTCGTTGTGCGGCTCGATGGTGCGCAGCAGTGTCCGCAATTCGCATGCCGGGCACGGCGCCGGCAGGATCTGCCGCGGCTTCGTCAGGCCAAGCCGGGAACGGATTTGGCCGTGCAGGTCGCGCAGTTCGACGATGCGGTCCCGGATGTCGGGTAGGGCAGCGAGTTCCGCCGTCCGGGGCTCCAGGTAGGTCCAGGCGGCGCGCACGCGGACGAGTTCGGAAGCCCAGACGTCTGGGGCGAGTGTTTCGCCGCGGAGCGCTGTGAGGTCGGCGTGGATCTCGTTCAGCGCACGGGCGATCTGCGCCGCGGTGACAGAAGCCCACTCGGCGGGGTGGCCATATTCGCGGGTGCGGCTGGTTCGTTCGGCGCGTTTGCGGCGCGGCGGCGTCGGCATGTCAACGTGCAGGTGTACCCAGTCCGTGACGAGTCGACTGAGCAGGCGCGCTGTGCGCCGCTGGCAGCCTTCACAGATGCCGTCGTGGGTGAGTCGGGGATTGCCGTCGACGTCGCGGCAGTCGGGATGCTGGCACGGCGCAATAGCCATATGGGTCCTCCTGATTGGGCGTGGGGGTACGCACTTTCGCGTACCCTCTGGCTCGCTGAAGGTTGAATCAGCTGTCGCTGGCGGGCGGTTCGGGGTCGGGCTCCGGCTCGGGTTCGGGCGCTGGGGCGTACACGGGTTGGATCTCGTACCTGACGCCGGTTTGCATGCGGGCGGTGGTGCAGGCTTCGGCGGCTTCGTCGTAGGTCGCGTGCTCGACGCCGCCGTCCCCATCGGCGTACCAAGGCCCTTCTACGCGTTCGCGGCGCGCGACGACGTATGCGGTGGGCTGTGGAATGGGCTCGGTCATTTGTCCTCCTGGTTGTGGATGGATGTGGATATCGGCGGGACGCTCATTCGCCCCGCCGACGCCGCTCTAGGGCTAGGCTTGGCCGCGCGAGGCGATGCGGGCTTGATGCGCCTGCCAGTCGAGCGTGACGATCGACTCACGCCCGTCGCGGTTCTTCTTGATGTGGAATTCCACATCGCCGGTGGGTTGGTCGTTGATCTGCGGATGGTGGATCAGGATCACGGTGTCGCTGTCCTGCTCCAGCGCGCCGCTTTCCCGGAGGTCGGAAAGCTCCGGGGGTCGCTTGTCCTTCGCCGCACCACGGTTCAGCTGGCACGCACTGATGAGAGCAACGTCGAGATCGCCCGCCATCACCTTGAGGTTGCGCGAAATGTCCGCGATCTGCTCTTGCCTGGGCATGCTTTTAGTCGACGCCTTCAACAACTGGACATAGTCAACGGCGACGAAGTCCAAGCCTTCGGTGTGCTTGATGCGACGCGCAATGTCGTGGATCTCATCAACGGTGATCGGCGTCTTGGTGCAAATCTTCAGCTTCACATCATGAGCGTCAGTGGCGAATTCTGAAACTCGCCCCAGTTCGAAGTCGTCGAGCCGTCGTTGCGTGATGTGGCTGTATGACGTGCGGCTGCGGTCAGCCATGATCCGCGACATGATCTCCATCGCGCCCATTTCGACCGACACCAACAAGCCGCGGTAGCCACGCATGCCCGCATAGGCGGCATAGTTGGTGAGGGCGAGGGACTTGCCGCCGCCTGGACGTCCGGCGAACAGGTATGACTTTCCGGGCTGGATACCGCCGTTCAGCACTTCGTCAACCTCGGGCCACGGTGACGCGATCGTGCGAACCATCTCGGGCGGTGCGGTGACCCATTCCATCCACTCGGGGATGAGGTCGACGAAGTCCCGGAGATGGTCCGGTTGCTCGGCGGCAGTGAAGGCCGCAAGCTGCCTATGCAGTGTCGCGATCACGTCGTTTGCTGGCAGCTCTTGCGCTGCCGCCAATGCCTTTTCCAGCATGATCACAAGGGGCGGCTTCTGGAAGCTGTGAGACTGTTTGAAGTCGTCGAGCGTGAAGCCTGCCGCGATGTGGTCGGCGGCATCCTTGCCCGTTGCTGGTTCCCATACGGTCACCTCGGCGTGGCCGTCGAGCAGTTCGACCAGTTGTGCGGCGTGCGCCTTTCCGGGCGCGTCCATGTCGCGGATGATGCGGACCTGTTTGCCGTGCAGCGGGGTCAGGTCGAACAGGTGGGCTTTGCCTGCGCCCATTGCGGTGCACGTGGCAACGGCGCCCGCCGATTCGAGCGCGAGGACGTCCTTTTCGCCCTCGGCGACGTAGACGATGGAGGCATTGGCTAGGGTGTCGACGCGGAACAAGCTGTTGCCGTGGGTGTTCCCGGACTGCCGAAACTGCTTGCTCGGTGTGCGATAGACGGTCCGGTTGTCGGGGTATTCGTAGGTGGCACCACGCGGAGTATCGAATAGGTCGGCGAGGGTGAGGCCGACTGCTTCGAGGACCACGTCTGTTGGATCCGAGTGGGAGTGCAAGAGCACCTGTTCGCCGATGTCGCGGATGGACACGGACAGGTCGGCGGCTGAGTGTCCGGGCGCTTGGGCGGCAGCTCGGCCGTGGCCGTTGTCTTTGACGTTGAGGCCCTGGGCGCGGAATGCGTCGACGATGCGCTGGAAGGCAATCACAGGTCCACCGCCGCGACCTTGTGACGCTTCTGGAGGATGGCTGCGACCAGCTCACTGCGGTTGTCGTCAATCCACTGGGTGAGCTGCCGGATTCGGTAGTCGCGTCGTTCCTCGCGCGGAACGTCGTCGGGTGCTTCGAAGTCCGGTTGCGGTATCCCGCTGAAATCCTCGATCGCGCGGCCGTTGGGGTACTGCGACCACGTGTTGAGGAAGTCGTTCACGTGGTCGGCCGACGACCAGACGGGCTGCCGCTTGCAGTAGGCGATGACGTCACCGGGCTTGATCGGGAAGGCGTTGGCCTGCTGATAGTGGGTGTAGACCGCGGCCCTGGCTTCGCTGGGCCACACGGGCTGACCGGCGAAGCAGTACGCCCACGCTTCCGACGTGGGGTCGTCGAACTTGATGTTCTTGCGGTCGAGCCGTTCGGCGATTTCGAGGACGTCGCAAGCGATGTGAACTATTTCGGGGGTGGGCTGCATGGGGGTGCTCCTGGTTAGGCTGCGGGCTGGGCTTGCTGGGGCTGGCCGATCCTGGCGAGCAGGCGCGCGCGGGGGTCGTCGGCCGGGGAAGCTTCGGCGGTGGCAGCTTTGGCGACTTTCGTGTAGTGCCAGCCGATCGAGGCGGGGGCTTCGGCTTTCGGATCGGTGGCCCATGAGGTCACTGCTTTGCGCACAAGGTCTTCGGGCTTGCCCTCGCGCAGTAGGAGGCCGATCCGCTTGCAGAGGTCGGCGCAAGTCGCGTCCGTGAGGAGATGGTCTGGAACTAGCTCGCGAACGATCGGCCAGCCGAGTCGATCACGTGGCAAGCCGGGCTCGTTCATCAACTCTTGCTCCGAGGGAGCGCGGCGTGGCTGCCGCTTTCGATCGTCCTTCGCGCGCGACGGGTTAAGGGATGGATCAGTGGATGGTTTAAAGGATGGTTTGTCCGAACTGTGGTTCGGTCCGTGGGAACGTTCCACTTCGGTCCGTGGATGCGCGGTACTTCGGTCCGTGGTTACGTCCTGCTTCGGACCGTTGTTACGCGTTACTTCGGTCCGAATGGCATCGTCGGTGTCGCCGCCCGTGGCAACCGCCTTCTTCTGACGACGCTTCTCAGCCCGCTCGGCGAGCCGTGCCCGCTTTTCCTCGCGCCATTGGTCGATCGTGTCGGGGCGAACGAGATTGATCGGCAAGTCGTAGACGATCGGCCGGTTGTCCGCGGGCAACCCAGCGGCAGGGGATTGGTCAGGGGACTTCACCAGTAGGCCAGCGTCGACGAGCTTCTTGACGATCTCTGTGACGTTGCGCTCGGTGCAGCGTGCCCGGTATGCGACAGTAAGTTGCGAAGGGTAGGACGCGCGGCCCTGCTCATCCGCGTAGTCCGCGAAGATGCAGAGTACGAACAGCTCCGCGCCGCCGATGCTTTTCATCTTCGGCGAGGTCTTCGGCGGAATATAGGTCGACGCCCATTTCCAAGCCTCGATGCTCACGCAGCCGCCCTTCCTGTGTCGACCCAGCGGTCACCCGCGAGATCAGTTCGGAGTTGAGCGTCGCGCCGTTCGAGGTATTCGCCGAGTTCCCGGTACAGCTCCAGCAATTCGAGTTCGTCTGCTTCCTCGCTGCGCTCAAGGAGACGCTCCACGGCGAGTGTGAAGGCCGTCCGGAACAACGATTTGAAGTGCCGTTGCGCCGCAATCGTGGGCGTGTATCCGCGCGCCCATTCTTCGAAAGCCTTCTGTACGGCAGGAGAATGCCGTATAGGAATTGGGTTGCCGTCGTCAGAAAGACCATCAACGGCCACTTCAGGTGCGTCGATATCCGTCGGAATGCGTTGACCAGCTTCGGAGTTGCTGGTAAAGTCATTGCTGGTGCTCAAAGCTAAGCGTCTCCCGTATATTGGCGGGTGGGCAATCTCGTACAGCGGGCAGCGAGAACTCCGAAGTGGGGCGCGACTGCCATCGCGCCCCACTTCATTTGGGCTCAGAACTCGTCGAGGACTTCGATCGTGGTGTTGGCGAAGGCTTCGACTTCGATTGCGTCGGCCGCGACTCCGAGGATGCGGATCAGGTCGTCGGGCGTGTAGCCCAAGCGGGGGCGGATCGTGGCGAGCCCATCCGAGTCGATGTCGATTTCGGCGGTGAGCCGGGCGGGCTTGCGGCCCTTGATCTTCTGAATGGTCTGGTCACCCGCAGCGCGCTTCAGCTCGAAGGGGTTGAAGGCGAACGCGTCTTCTGCGGGCGTGCCGATGCCGAGCGTGGTGGTAAACCGAACGACAATGTTCGTGGCGGTGGTCATCTCGACTCCTGGGTGCGAGGGGTGTGCCCGCGGGCTGTGCGGGCAGGAAGGTGCTGGACTGCCGCCTCCGCGACGGGGTCCAGTTGT
Source organism: Nocardia sp. CY41 (assembly GCF_009829325.1). Lineage (GTDB taxonomy): Bacteria > Actinomycetota > Actinomycetes > Mycobacteriales > Mycobacteriaceae > Nocardia. The sequence goes on along the minus strand of NZ_VUOS01000042.1, from coordinate 26,489 downwards.
GGCGCCGCGTAGCCGAGGGGGGTCGGCTGGCGGTGTGGGGGAATGGTTGCTAGGGGCGTCGGCCCCTAGGCGACCTCCGCAGGCTGCGATTTGGCATACGAGACGAGTTCGTCATGGTCGAAGAACACTCGTCCGCCGTCTATGCGGGCGATGATTGCGCCTCGCTCACGCAAGCGGTCCAGCTGGCGGGGCGAGATCGACAGCATTTGGGCGGCTTCGCCTTTTCCGTAGCGGATGCGGCGTCGTTCGGCGCGGTTCTGCTCAGTGCTCACGGCGCCGAGACGGGCGAGGGTTGCCTTACTCATGCTGCGCCTGCTGTAGAGTGGCTAATTGGCTCGTGCCCGTTCTTGTTGGAAAAGGTGCGAGTCTTGGAGACGGCGGTACCCTGGCTAGCTTGGCGGTTGGGCAGGGTACCGTTCTCGTTGCAGGTGCACTTGCTGCGGCCTTCTTTGCGCTGTTCCTCGATCCAGTCCAGGACATCTTCGTAGTCGAAGCGGACCTGTCGGCCGAGCTTGAACGACTTCGGGCCGTAGCCGTTGTGCCGCATGTAGCGGAGCGTTCCGACTGGGAGCCGAGTCATCTCCGCAACCTCGTCATAGGTGAGCAGGCGAGGGGATTCATAAGGGTGTGTCGCGACCAACCTGCGTGACCTCCTTCAGGTGATGTTGAGATCGCAGCGCGCTGCGATGATCGCATAAGTAGTGAAGCACATTGATTTGCTGCGTGTCAAGCAGTACGCTGCGAATCATGCAGGAGGAGCGAAGTACGGTCGAGTTGTTTGAGGCTGCGTTCGCTGAAGCGGTGCGAGAGTCGCGGCAAGAACTCGGGTGGTCTCAGCGTCGGTTAGCCGACGCGCTGGGCGAAAGAGGTATCCGACTTGACCCGACTGCCATCACACGGCTGGAGACCGGAAGGCGTCGAACCGGCCTCGGGGAAGCTGCGATCATCGCAGACATACTTGAGATTGACATCGCCGATCTGGTCTTCGAGTTGCAGCCGACGCACAAGCGGCTACAGAACGCCCGCGATGAAGCAAACAAAAGTATGCACGACGCACGCAAGTCACTTTGCGATATGGCCTGGGCCTTCTCTCAGGTCGACCGGTTGCTACGCGATCATCCAGACTTGCTGCCCACGGTCTCCGACCACGAGTACTCCAGTCCGAAAGTCCCAGACGACTATCTAAAGTGGGTCGGGAAGCGAATGGGCCGCATCTCTCGCAAAGGCTGGCGGGAGACGTTCGAAGCCGAAGAGCCCTACCAGCGCGACGACCTCCAGGGGCTCGTCGACCTGGTCGCCCACGATGTCGTGCGGCTGCCCGGCGAAGGGGTGGATGCAGACGACTCCGGACCCGCCCCGGACGTCTTTTAGCCGGCCCGCCGAGGGTGTGTCGCCTGCTCACAACGGTCCATCGACCTACTGTCTGCCTCCATGCCTGCGAATGGACACTTCGAGCCTGACATGTTGTGGGACATCGACGACATGTGCAGGTTCTTTAAGGTCCCGAAGTACACGGTCTACGAGTGGCAGAAGAAGGCTTACGGTCCTCGGCCTATCCGTGTTGGTCGCCATCTGCGGTGGAACCCGCGGACGGTGTGGGCCTGGGTCGCTGAACTCGAAGCGGGGACCTCCCAACCGGAGTGAACCCACTTTCCGCCTTCGAGGCGGAGAGTGGGTTTGTCGCCTGTAGCAACCCACGGTCGTCATGACGGTGGTTGCCCACGAACCCGTCCGGCTGTCTTTACTGGTCAATAGCCAGTAGTCCGTCCAGGTTGCCAAGCGCCTTGCGTGCGAGCGATAGATCGACGTGCGCATAGATGCGCTGCGCGGCGACGGAAGAGTGGCCCATAATCGCCATGCGAACTGACTCTTCCACTCCCATCTCCAACAAGAGAGTCGCCACCGTGTGGCGAGCATCGTGAAGGCGTACATCCGGGACCCCCGCCCGTTGTAGTGCCTCATGCCACCACGTGTTGTCGTACTTCTGCGGGATCGGGTTGCCTTTCTCGGTGACCCACACCAGCCCATATGGGTTGGGCGGCGCAGTCTTCTTATACTCCGCGAGGATCGCAGCCAATGGCTGGGGCAACGGGGTGAGACGCTTCGAACGCTCGGACTTCGGTCTCTTCAGCGCGAACTTCCGATACAGCGGCCGAATCTCGTAGCCGGGCGGTACATCAAACCGGTCGGGATCGTCGAGCGACGCGCCAGGTTTGGTGGCCATGGCCTGCAACTGCCAACTCAAATCCACAGTCAGCTCTTCGAGGTTCACGCGGTCCCACTCCAAACCCAGCAACTCACCCTGTCGGGCGCCGAGCATGAACGCCGCGGCCCAGCGCGTGACCATCGGATCCCCGGCGTCCATCGCGGCGAGTAGCACCTTGCGTGCATCGTCGGACTTGAGGGCCTGGCCCGACACCTTGGGTGCGGCCTTGGGCTTGGGGATGTGCTCGACGGGATTGGTGCGAACGCCGATGTTCTCCCTCATCGCGTCATCCATCGACTTGCGCCAGACGAAGTGCGTGAGCTGCACCATGCGGCCCGACCACTTCTCGCCCACCCACTTCAGATTGCCGCGCACGACTGCCGGCGTGACGGGCAGTGGCTTGGTCTTGCCGACGTAGGGCACGATCTGGTTGTCGATGATCTGCTTGTAGCCCTTGTAGGTCTTCGGCTCGGTGTTGGGCTTGACTATCTCGTCGACCCAGTAGGTGAGCCATTTCTCAACGGTCATCCGGGCCTGTGGCGTGTAGGTCCCGGCGTCGATCTCCGTACGCAGAGCGCGGAACTTCTGCATGGCTATCGCTTTGTCGGAACTCGACACGGTGGCGCGGCGCTTCTGTCCGTCGTCGTCTTCGTACGCGATGGCGCCGATCCAGAGAGCGTCGGCCTTGCGTTTGTAGAACGCGCCTTCGCCGCGCGGCCGACGTCGTTTATTCGGAGGCATATTCACTCCATCCCCTTGCCGATGGCTGTAGCTTAACTGTAGCATACGATAGGCAAGACAGGGCTAGACCGGTCTAACCATAAAGTTGTCCCTACCAGCACTTTTCGGAGAATGGGCAGCTCGCGCCAGGTATTAGCAGCCGACTGTTAATCGGCAGGTTTCTGGTTCGAGTCCAGATGGGGGAGCAGAAAACGGCCTCTGACCAGCAGTTCATCCTGCACGGTTGGAGGCCGGATTCGTATCCGAACCTGGAACCTCCGGAAGTCCTCAGCGTTCGTATGGCTGGCTACCAGTACGGGTCGGTTTAGTGAAGTGTCGGACGATGCGGAGAGATTCCGCGACGAGTTCGGGGCGATAGCGCTGGGATGACACTGACTCTGGGACCGATCCTGCGGAGCGCCGGCATCGAGCCCGCGGACGCGCAGGTGATCCGGCACGCGTACGTCAAGGAGCACGAGGACACCGGCCTGCAGGGCATCCATGCGGACTCATCGGACGCAGAGATCCTGGCGTACACCAGCCAGCAGTCGACGAACCCCCGGATCTTCCCTGTCGTCCCGCCGCGCATCTGGGTCGTGTTCATCCGCGAAGGCGGCGATCGTGCGCGCTTGTGGTCGGTGTTGGAGAACCGCGGCGAGGTCTCGAACGACGGCGCGCTCCGGACGTTCGACCTGGTCATCTCGGACCGCATGGCCAACCTCAGGAACCGGTTCGTCATCGGCTGAGATCGCCGCGCACTTGGAGGCTCAACGGCCCCACAGCCGCCGGCTATCCGGTCGCCGAGATCGCGGATGCGCAGCCGGTGCGGCTCCGGCCGCTACCAGGGCGTTGGTGACCGCTTCTTTGAATTTGTCGCGGACATCGGCGGTGGCTTCGCTGTATTCGCCGACGGGTGCGGCGAGGTTGACGGATGCGGCGGCGAGTTGTGTGGCACCGCTGTTCAGTGTGGTGAGGTGTCCGAGGAGGGCTTCGAGGCCCTTCTTGTCCTGGATGTCGTCGAAGATGTTGCTGTTTGCGGTGATTCGGGCGGGGGCGCCGGTGATGGTGGGGTGTTCGGCGAAGGTCTTTCAGGTGGATGCGGCTTTGGCGAGCTTGTCCTTGTTGCCGTTGGGTAGCTTGCTGCCGAACTCGTCTTGGATCTTGCCGACCAGAGCGTGGTAGAAGCCGGGGATGCTGCCGTTGCCCTCGGTGACGCCGTCGCCGGTGCTTGGCACCGGCGCCGATCGCTGTGGTGTCGGACAATGGCCCCTGCTTCCGCGGAGAGGTGTTCAAGACTGCGTTCGACGGGCCGGATCCGCTGTTGCGGCATGCCCGAGCCAGGGTCCGGTCGCCTCAGACGAACGGTGGGATCGAGAAATTTTTCGCTACCTTGAAATTCGAACACCTGTTCCGCGGCGTCATCGCCGACGGCGATGCCCTGGATATGGAGGTCCATCGATTCCGGGTCACATCCAACACGATCAGGCCGCACCAAGCGATCGACGACCGAGTATCCAGCATGGCCTTCACTGATCATGACCAGGGGAAAAGCGTTCGATAAGCGGCATTTGAGGATGTTCGTCGGACCGTCGCCTTCCTAACGGTTCCCCTGCCGGGGCCCTTCTTGGAGGCTGGTCAAGATAGCATCGGGGCTGGCACTAGGTCAGGACTGGAGATGCCTCGCAACAGACGTCCGCAGGATCGGGAAGAGAAGCGCGCGGAAATCGTGGTGGCTGCTCGGCGGTTGTTCGTCGAGGAGGGATACGACGCGGCGTCGATGTCGCGGATCGCCCGCGACGCCGGAGTGGTGTCGAACACGCTGTACTGGTATTTCCAGGACAAGGACGCAGTATTGATCGCGGTTCTGGACGCGGTCCTGGCCGACTCGATGGCCTCCTACAGCGAACTGCTGGGCTCGGGGCTGTCTGATCGGTTGTTGTGGCTGGTCGAGGAATTGGAGCAACTGGGGCGGTTGGTCAGCACGGTGCACATGCGCGCCGAGAAGTCCGCGTCCATTCAGGAATGGCACGAGCAGTTCCACGCGCTGGCCGAGGGATTGTTCCGGGCGGAACTGATCGAGCTCGGCGTGCCCGCTGCCGAACTGGATCCGCTGGTCGCGATCGGCGTTTTCGTTGTCGAGGGCTTGCTGACGCATCCGACGGAGCAGGCCCAGCGGCGCGTGGTGATCGAGACGTTGCTCAACAGCGCTCGCAGTCTTGCCGCAGCCGCCGACTGAGTGCCTGCTCTCCGCACGTCCACGAGCCAGGGGCGACCTACTGCGTGTTGCGTGCGGTGTTGTCGAAATGTCTTGCCAGGAAATCGCGTTGGTCACGCACGGCTCGTTCGAAGTGCTGGCCCAGGTAGATGCCGAAGTGGTCGCAGGGGTAGTTCTGGATCTGCACGTGTGCCAGGCCCTGCGCGCGACGCTTCGTGGTCTTCGCGGGCGCGGCCGCGTCGTTGTCGCAGACACACAGCAGCGTCGGAGTGCTGAAGCGAGCCAGCGCGCGACCGGGCCGATCGAGCGGAAGGTGCAGCACCAGCCGTGCGGCCAGGGCGTTGGCGGCATCGAATTCACCGTCCGGGCCGCGCAGTACACCCCACATGCTGTCGCGACCGACACCGGTCACGGGTTCTTCCCCACCGTCGATCTCGGTCAGCTGGATGTTCTTCGACACCTGAGCCCGCACCGACGGCAGCCGTCTCAACAACGCGCTGGTGCGCCGCGAGAGCCGGGTCCCCGCAGGCAGGAGTGCGGAAGCACCGGCGAGGGCGTCGGGTGAGGCCACGAACGCGGGCATCCAGGACGTCCCCGCCATCGGCACCAGGATCGGCTTCGCGCCGAACCAGGAACCGACCGTGTCGAGGATGCCCGCCCCTGTCAGCGCTACCACGCTCAGCGGGCCGGTCCGGATACGCGAGCGCAACGACGCCGGTCCGTCGGTGAAGGGGCACTGGGCCACCACCGCCGCGATTCGGGTGTCTTCGGAAGCGACCTGAAGGACATGTCCGCCACCGAAAGAGCTGCCCCACAACGCGATCCGGTCGACATCGACCTCCGGAAGTGTGCGTGCGAAGGCCAGGGCGGCATGCCAATCGGCGCGTTGCTTGCCGATATCGAGGAGCTGGCGCGGCGCTCCGCCGCTGGCCCCGAGGTGACGGTAGTCGAACACCAGCACCGACCACCCCGCCTCGACGAACCGTTCCGCGTAGGCATCCAGGCGCATCTCCCGCACCGCCCCGAGCCCGTGCCCCATGATCACCATCGGGCGCGGGCCGTTCAGGTCAGGCGCGGTGTACAACCACGCCGCGCACTCGTCCTGGCCAGAGGTGAACGAGACCTCACGCCGCCGCACCGCTGCCGACTCGTGCCGATCGGCCGGCCCACTCATTTCCATGACTCGCGTCCTCCCGCTTCACCACCACTCTTCTTGGACGTCATCCAAGAAGCAGGTCGCGGTTACGGTAAGGGCTTCTTGAACATCAGTCAAGAAGTCGTCGGGGTCACGGATCTGAGTTGGCGGCAACCCGAACCTCCAATCGCGCTGTAATCGGCGTTACCGAGCGCTTCAGGTCAGCTCCCCAGCTGCGGCATCAACCATGTGACCAGCAGGATCGTGCCAAGACCTCGACTCGAGACACTTCCACGCGCTCGCCGTCCATCCGGTCCCAGGTTCGTTCGTCGACTCACCTCAGCGGCGGCGGGGTCAGGCGCGGCGACCATGCCGGGTCGTGGGGCAGCGGTGTCCGGTGGAAGGCGAACTCCTCACCTGTTCGGGGGGAGTCGGATCGACAGATGTGGACACCGGACGGGGGAGATTCCTGCCGAGCGGCAGTCTTTGTCGCGCCGCACCCCCTGTGAATGAGCGAAGGCGGGCCCGCGCGGGCATACGATCCTCCAGCAGGTCCTGACGAGCAGCAACGTGCGATGGGAGTCGCCGGTGGCATCGGAGATGGATGACGCGACCCCCGTCGGGCAGCGCGACGGGTGGTCCATCCCGCGTGGATTGATCGTGCTGATGGCCGCCGCGGGGGCGGTGGTGTCGATCGCCGGGATCAAGGTGTTCGCGGGCATAGTCGGTCCGGTCTTCCTCGCTCTCATGCTCACCGTCGCGGTGCAACCGATCCACGCCTGGGCGCGGCGGCGCGGACTGCCGGCCTGGGTGGGCATGGCGCTGGCGCTGGCGGCGGTCTATGCCATCGTGGTGGGGCTGCTGGGCGTGCTGGTGGTGTCGGTCGCGCAACTGGCCACGGAATTGCCCGGTTATGCCGCGGAATTCGATGATCTGCTCGGCGGGGTGCGCACATCGCTCGCCGACGCCGGTGTGGGCGGCGACCAGATCCGCGACCTGCTCAGCGGCGTCGACTTGGGCCGGCTGACCACGGTGCTGCAATCCGCCCTCACCGGACTGGCCGGCGTGCTGTCCGACCTCGTCTTCGTCATCGTGCTGCTGCTGTTCATGGCCTTCGACGCCACATCGATGGGACGGCGGGTCGAGATCGTCACCGAAGTGCGCCCCGATATCGCGTTCGCGTTCGAGACCTTCGCCTCGGGAACTCGCCGCTACCTGATCGTGTCCACGGTGTTCGGATTCATCGTCGCGGTATTCGACGGGCTTGCGCTGTGGTGGCTGGGTGTCCCGCTGCCACTGCTGTGGGCGGTGCTGTCGTTCATCACCAACTTCATCCCCAACGTCGGTTTCGTCGTCGGTCTGGTTCCGCCCGCGCTGCTCGCGCTGCTCGAAGGCGGTCCGACGCTGATGATCTGGGTGATCGTGGTCTACAGCGTGATCAACTTCGTCATCCAGTCGTTGATCCAGCCCAAGTACGTCGGCGACGCGGTCGGTCTCAGCGTGACGGTGACCTTCTTGGCGCTGGTCTTCTGGACCTGGGTGCTGGGCGCACTCGGCGCGTTGCTCGCCATCCCGCTCACCCTGCTGCTCAAAGCGGTACTGCTCGACATCGACCCCGCCACCCGCTGGGTCAGCGCCTTGATCAGCAGCGCACCGGCCAATCCGGGCGACGATGCCCATCAGGAACGAGCCGGCGCCGACGGAACGACTGGACGATGAATACCTACCAGCGGCTGGATCCGATCGACCGGGGCGAGGCGGTGGCGATGCTCGATTCGGGCGACACCGCGGCTGCCTGGTTCGGCGGCGTAGCAGCAGCCGCGACCACCGACGCTCGAACTCGGCAGATGGTGACCAGACTCACGATTATCTCTCGATGGATGTGCGAGTACCTGTTGAGCAGCGGTTTCCGGCGCGAGGACGGGAGGATCGACCGGAAAAGAAGGTGATTTGTGTCGGTGCCGACCGGAATACTGACCCGCGCCCGATGAGTTCGTGCATTCGACACCGTCTCGATCGTTGTGGCGCCGGGACGCGATCCGGTGACTCGGCAACGGGCCACATGTTCCTGTCAGCGACCCTTTGCTCCGGAGGTATCCGATGTCCGTCGACTTATCCGCTCCCGCCTCGGGAGGGCGGACACCGACCGTCATCCGGGTGCTGGTGCTCGCCACTTTCGTGGTGATCCTGAACGAGACCATCATGATCAACGCGATTCCGCGGTTGATGGAGGACCTCGCGATCACCGACCGGGCCGCGCAATGGGTGTCGACGGCGTTCATGCTGACGATGGCGGCGGTCATCCCGACCACCGGCTGGTTCCTGCAGCGCGTGTCGACCCGGCAGGCGTATGCCGCGGCGATGGCCGTCTTCCTGGCGGGTACCGCGCTGTCGGCGGTCGCGCCGTCGTTCGCGGTGCTGCTGCTCGGCCGGGTCGTCCAAGCCTTCGGCACCGCGGTGATGATGCCGTTGCTGATGACCACACTGATGACGGTGGTGGCCGAGCACGACCGTGGCAGGGTGATGGGCAATGTCACCCTGGCCATCTCGGTGGCACCCGCGATGGGACCGGTGATCTCCGGAGCTGTACTGCAAATCGGCTCGTGGCGTTGGCTTTTCGTGCTGGTGCTGCCGATCGCCGGTGTGATCGCCTGGCTGGGGCTGCGTCAGCTGGAGAACGTGGGTGAACCGCAGGCCGGGCAGATCGACTCGGCCAGCGTGGCTCTGGCCGCGCTCGGGTTCGGCGGACTGGTGTTCGGGCTCAGCCGCTTCGAGAGCGACAACCTCGCCGGTCCGGCGCTGATCGTCGCCGCGGGCTCCGCGCTGATCGCCGGGTTCGTGTGGCGTCAGTTGCGCCTGCAGCGCACCGGCACTCCGCTGCTGGATCTGCGGGTCCTGCTGTCCGGCACCTACGCCAAGGCGCTGATCCTGATGTCGGTGGCGTTCATGGCGATGCTCGGGTCGATGATCCTGCTGCCGCTGTACCTGCAGAATCTGCGTGGCCTGAGCCCCTTGGCCACCGGCTTGCTGGTGATGCCGGGCGGGCTGGCGATGGGCCTGCTCGGTCCGACCGTCGGTCGCCTGTTCGACCGGTTCGGCGGACGCTCGCTGGTGATTCCGGGGTCCATCGGCATCGCCGCATCGCTGGCCGGGTTCACCCAGATCTCGATGACCATGCCGTACTGGCAACTGCTTGGTCTGCACATCCTGCTGATGGTGTCGCTGGCAGCGGCGTTCACCCCGGTGTTCACGCTCGGTCTCGGTGCGCTGCCGCAGCATCTGTACTCGCACGGCAGCTCCATGCTGGGCACCTTGCAGCAGGTCGCCGCGGCGTTCGGCACCGCCTTGGTGGTGACGGTGATGTCGGCCCGCGCCACCTCGCTCGCCGCCGAGGGCACCGACCTCGTCACCGCGCACCTCGACGGGATGCGCCTGGCCTTCCTCGTCTCGGCGGCGCTGGCGCTGGTCGTGATCGTCATGGCGGTGCTCTTGCCGAGCCGGGCGGCGGCTCCGGAACAAGCGGTCGAGTCCGAGGCCGCGACGCCGCAACTGACCAAGCACTGAACGAATCGCACCACGGGAAGCCCCTGGCCGCATCGACGGCCAGGGGCTTCGCCGTATCCCAGCGGGTTGCCCGCTGCTCTCTGGAACGGCAACAGGCAACCCCTGTTCCCTGCGGAGTGCCCACCCGATGCTGGAGCCGTAGTTCGTGGCCGAAGATCTCACCACGCCGGCGTCTGCGGCAAGGAGGGAAGGAATACGCCGACCGACACGAATCATCGACACGCGGCTCAGCGTCAGATCGCTGCGCACGCGTGGTTCCAGTCGGGCGAAAACCCGACTATATGGGGAAATAAACCAACCAGAATCTTCCACGGCCGGGTTGTCGGATGCGCACGGTCGGATATACGACCGAACGTTTGCTGTTCGAGTCCCGCGCAGCTCGGGGCGAGTGCAGACTGTTCTTCGCAAAACCGTGGTGTTTCGGTCGGAGGCAGATCTGTGACCGCGAGACATCCGGCACGGATGTAGTCGAGGGGGACGAACTGGTCGGTTCAATCCACGTCTTTCCATCCCGCCCTTACGTGCACACAGCGCTGCGTGGATAAATCGTCCTCCAGGGGTGTTCACCAGGGCCGGCCCGCCGCCCGCGCGCTATTGGCATCGGCACTTGGCCTTCCGATAAATCGCAACATCAAAGGATTACAAAGGATTAGTTCATGAGTATCGCCTTCGACCATAGGGACGACCAGCTGCCCGTCGCGTTGGAGCGGGAGCGTCCGGCGCTGAGCAGCCGGGAGATCGAAGTGCTTCTGGCGTGGATCGCTTCGGACTCGAAAGTGGAAGTCGGGCGGCGTCTGTACATCTCGCTGGGGACGGTCAACACCCACTTGGCACGGATCAGAGACAAGTACGCCGCGGTCGGCCGCCCCGCGCCGACGAAAGCCGCTCTGGTCGCCCGCGCATTGCAGGACGCGCTCATCGACATCGATGACCTCTGACCGAAGCGCGGGTGCGGATCACCCGAGCTGAATGGCTTGCGCGGAGGACAGTTCAGGAAACGGCGGCATTGCGGCGGAAGCCGAAGAGTGAGGGGCCGCCGTAGAGGCACCACACGGCGATGACGGGGTCGCAGATCGCGCATCCGAGGGATGAGTCGTGCGCGAACGGGATGATGGGATTGCCTTTGAAGTGGTGCAACAGGTCCCATGCGGTGTGCAGGAGCCAGGCTGTGCCGATGTAGGTCCAGGACTCCAGTCCGCGGTAGGCGCAGTAGGTCGCGACGGCCGTGAATACGAATTCCCAGCCGCCTGCTCCACCGCCGCTCAGATATGCCGCCCCGGCACCGGCGACCATGACGGCATTGAAGCGGCGACGATGGGGTTCCGGGATCACCGACATCACCATCGCGTACAGAATGCCGATCAGCACCGGCGCGACATAATTCATGATGGCTGAACTCCTTGCGGTCGGACTCCTTCGCGAACCGAATTTATCGAGGCGAGCGAGCCCTTCCCAGAGGCATTTACGCCACGTCTCGCCGGAAAACCGCCACCGGGAACGTAGTCGGCGAGGCCAGTCCGCGGCGGCGTCAGGCCGATCGGGGGTGGTCGGCGTCACACGACGATTGACGTCGCCGGAGTCGGGTATGCGGCGGATGTCAGCCGACTAGGAATTGGGAGGTATGTGATGCCGGAGCATCAGAGCGGACCCCGGGAAGCTGTCGAGGGTGTCGTGGAAGACATCAAGGGGAAGGCGAAGGAAGCCGCTGGCGTCGTCACCGGTGACGAGGACCTGAAGAAAGAGGGTCGCGCACAGCAGGACAAGGCCGAATCCCAGCGGGACGCGGCGCAGAAGGAAGCCGAGGCCGAAAAGGCCCGTGCTGAAGCGGATCTCGACGAGGCGCGCCAGAGCGCCTACGAGAGCGGCAAGGACGTCTAGTCCTCGGCGCGAGATCCGATGTGGCGGCGCGGCGGAACGATCCGCTCCCGGTCGGCGTGCACTGCCGTCGGCCGGGCCGCCGTCAGCAGTTGGTCGGTGCGGGCACCCCGCGGAAGCGTGCGTCCAGCCAATCGATGGCGGGCGGTATGCCGAGCACCGCGGTGGACAAGTGGTCCGGGCTGAGAAATTTCTCGTAGAGCACTCGCGCGCCCGCGTCGCAGTACCGCCGGAGCGTGGCATCGATCGACTCCACCGGAATGAGGGCGTCGATCTCGGCGCGCCATTGGTAGACCGGAACGGCCGGGACGCCTTCGTAGTGTTCCAGGCTGTTCTCCTCGAGCACGCCCCGTGCGCGCTTGTCGTCGGCCAGCGAATTCGAGGCCGCGACGTCCACGATTCCCCGGCCCGCGCCGGCCAGCAGGATCTCGTTGGTGCAACTGTCGGCGATCCGGTTGCGGACCGACAGCCCTTCCGAGTTCAGCTGTTCACTCACCGGCAGTCGCGCCGGGTATTCCCGCTCCAGTCCGAGAGCGGCGGCGAAGGCGAGACCGAAGGCCGCGTGCGGCGCGTAGCCGAGGCCCTCGATCATCTTGACCAGATTCATCGGTACCCCGCCCGCGGCGACGCCGACGAGCGGCAGTTCCGGCGCGTAGGTCGGCGCGAGCGCGGCCGCCCATGCGCTCGCCATCCCTCCGCCGGAGTAGCCGAGCATGGCGATCGGGCTGTCCGCCAATCCCAGTTCCGCGACCCGCCGGGCCGCGCGGAGTCCATCCAGCGTGATCATGCCGCCGAGTTTCGCGGCCCCGTAGGCGCTGGTCGGCCCCAGGTGGTCGGGCAGAGCGACCGACCAGCCGCGCAGCAGCAGGGCGTTGAGCGCAGGCGCTTCGCGCACTGCCAGATTGGGGTCGCTGGTGTAGAGGACACGGGAGACCGCGCACTGGGTGCCGAGTGCGTTGATGATGTGCTGATAGGACAGCAGCGGCCCACCGGGGGCTGGATCGGGCGGAGTCAGCACGGTGGTGGTGGCCGCGATCGACTCACCGGCGGAGTTGGTCGAGCGGAACTTGATCATCGTGACCGTCGAGCCGGGGAACGTCGGCAGCGCAGGCATCGGCCGTACGGCGAGGACATCGCCGGGCGCGGCGCGGTCCAGATCGGCCGGAGTGGCGTAGAACGGATCCGGATCCGGCGCGGGATAGATGGGCTGCGCCGCGGCTTGCGGTGTGATCACACAAAGCGCGGCCGCTGCGGTGGCGATGACCAATCGAAGCATGTCCTTCGTCGACTCCCATTCCTCACGACGTGCTGGTGCGTAAAGCTGGTGTGCTGAAGTCGAATGCATCCCGGATGCCGGTCGACGGCGACCGATGCCCGGACCTGCACACTGTAGGGGACGATCGGAAAAAGCCGAGGTAGCCGCGCCGCTCGGGGACGGCCGGGCGCAGCGCTCACCGGTCGGTTACCGTGGCCCGGTGCTTCTGCTGGTCGTCGGCGTCGTCCTGCTCGGTGTGTTCGCGGTGCGATTCGGCACGGACCGAAGGCGACTCGGCCACGGGGTGTTGCTGCTTCTGGGGACAGGGTTCGTCGGCGCGTGGGCGGTCGGCTGGATCGTCGACGGCGACCTGCCGGTGGTGCTCGCACCGTTGGTGGTACTGCTGTCACCGTTGCTGGTGCTGGTACTCGCCGGGTTGTCGATCGCCAACGGCGCGCAGTTGGTGCGCCGCGAGGGCTGGCATGTCCCGAATCTGCTGCCGCTGGGGCTCGGCATCGCGTTGCTGGTGCCGTACGTGGTGCTGGGCCTGGCTCTCCTCACCGGAAACTTCTGGTTCGCCGTGCTTTTGGCATCGCTGACGATGGCGATCAGCTACGTCGGCTTCTTGTTCACCGCGTTCCTGCTGTATTCGCTCTGCTACGGCCTGTTGCCCTACCGGCCCGGGATGGACGCGATCGTCGTGCACGGAGCCGGACTGGTCGACGGGGAAGTGCCGCCGCTGCTGGCCGCGCGCCTGGACCGGGCGATCGAGGTCTACCGCGGTGAGACGGCCGAGGGGCGTGCGCCGTTGCTGATCGCCAGTGGGGGCAAGGGATCCGACGAGGAGGTCTCCGAGGCCTCGGCGATGGCCGATTACCTCATCGGCCGCGGCGTGCCGGAAAACCGTGTGGTGCTGGAGGACCGGTCGGAATCCACCGAGGAGAATCTGCTGTTCACCAAGCGGCTGCTCGGCGAGCGCGGCCCCGCCACGCGCATGGTGCTGGTGACGAGTAATTTCCACGCGCTGCGCACGGCGATCCTGGCGCGCCGCCTCCACCTCGACGCCGAGGTGACGGGCGCCAGGACCGCCTTCTACTACCTGCCGAGCGCGTTCCTGCGCGAATTCGCCGCGCTGCTGGTGGCCTACAAATGGACCACTATCGTGGTGGGCGTCGCGCTGGTGTCGCTGCCGCCGCTGGCTCTGCTGGCCACCCGCGGCTGAGTCAGCCGAAGCTCTTGTGCGGCACGCCCACGGTCAGACCGCCGTCGATGACGAACTCGGCTCCGGTGGTGTAGGACGACTCGTCGCCGGCGAGGAAGGTCACCAGGGCGGACACCTCGGCCGGGTCGGCGGCGCGACCGAGCGGGATCTGCAGGAAGTCCTCGGGGATGTTCTCCGTCATCGGGGTGCGGATCAGGCCGGGGTGCACGGAATTCACCCGGATCTTGTGCTGCGCCAGTTCGAGCGCGGTGGATTTGGTGAGCCCGCGCACGGCGAACTTGGTGGCCGTGTAGCCGTGCAGCCCCGGGCTGCCGCGCATGCCCTCGACGGAGGAGATGTTGATGATCGAGCCGCCGCCCGCCTCGATCATCGCGGGCGTGGCCGCCTGCATGCCGAGGAAGGTGCCGGTGAGGTTGATGTCGATGATCCGCTGCCATTCGGCCAGCTCGAACGCGACGAGCAAATTGCCGTTCACGATGCCCGCGTTGTTCACCAGGACGTTCAGCGAGCCGAACCGCTGCACCGCCGCATCGACGGCTTTGCGCCAGTCCTCCGGCTCGCGCACGTCGAGGTGCACGTAGGCGGCGTTGTCGCCGAGTTCGGCGGCGACCGCGGCGCCCTCGTCGTCGAGCACGTCGCCCAGCACCACGCGGGCGTCCTCGGCGACCAGGGCCCTGGCGTGTGCCGCGCCCATTCCGCGCGCTCCGCCGCTGATCAACGCCACCTTGCCGGTCAACCGCCCCATGTGGGCACCTCCGTCTCTAGAACCCTTCTGCAACACGTTACAGAAACTCGCCCCGCCGGGCGCGTCCCGCGACAGTAACCCAGGTGGATGGTCGGTGGACGGGCGTCCGGCTGTGCCGTCGCGTGGGCGCGCGCCGCGGCCTTCGTGCTCGCCGGTGTCTAGCTCGGCCGGTCCTTCAGGTGACGCCGAGGCCGGACGAGTTCGGGTTTCGGCCGTACAGTGTGGCCGGACGGCCGCCGGTCGCTCTGCACCGGAGCACATATGGACTCAGGCCAGGTGAAGGTCGAATTCGGCTCGGTGTAGGTGACGCTCGCGGTCTCCGTCGAGCCGTCTGGTGGGTGTCGCGCGTTGCGATCGGCCGATCTCGCCTGGTCGATGTGGCCCGCGATTTTCGCGTCGGTTGCGCGGCGCGCCGGGATCGCCGCACGGTGGGGTGCGTAGGGGCACGGCTGTCCTGGCGCGTCGCCGGGGAAACTCGGCAGCCCGGGCGCGCAGGTGTGCCATGATCGTATAGAACACGTTCTAAAAGTTCCTGCGGTGTGACCACGGGAGGTGCGTCATGACGAACTCCGGCCGAAGCGTGACGCGGTTGGGCGGACGTTTCCGGGTGCCGGACATCGCCGAGGTGCCCGATGGACGCCTGATCGATCTGGCGGACCGGGGTCGGACCTACGTCGTCGACATCCCGGGGCCGAAGGACGCGCCGACGCTGGTGCTCCTGCATGCCACCGCATGCACCGCGTACCTCACCTGGTTCCCCTCGCTGGCGGCGCTGGCGCGACGATACCGGGTGGTCCTGTTCGATCAGCGGTGGCACGGGCGCGGCATCCGCTCCGAACGGTTCGATCTGGAGGACTGCGCCGACGACGTGGCGGCCGTGCTCGACGCGCTGAGCATCGACCGCGCTGTCTGCGTCGGGTTCTCCCTCGGCGGAATCGTGAGTCTGCTGGCCGGCCGCCGCCATCCGGATCGCGTGAGCGGGCTGGTGCTATGCGCGACGCCTTATCGATTCCGCGAGAAGTGGCGCGAGCAGGCTTTTCATCGAACGTTCGGCGCCTTCGCGGCCGCAGTGGGGCCGTATTCCTACCGCCGTGCCGAGAAGCTGGCGGGCCGCCTGCCCGAGCTTCCGGTGCTCACCTGGGCGCCGGGGCGGTTGGATCGGTGGGCGTTCGGCGAGTTCCGCAGCACCAGCGGGTGGGCGCTCACCCAAATCCTGGCCGTGGTCGGGCGGTTCGACGCGACCGCGTGGCTGCACAGCCTGACGATGCCGACGGCCGTGGTCGTCACCACGCGGGACCGGGCGGTTCCGGTCTATCGGCAGGTGGAGATGGCGGGCATGATCCCGGGGGCGAGCGTGCACCGTGTCGCGGCCGGGCACGCGTGTTGCGTACTCGAGGCCGACCGTTTCGTGCCGGTGCTGCTCGAAGCTTGCGAGTCCGTCGCGGCGCGGATCTGAATCGGCGCCCTGTCCGGCGGCGGTGGCGGACAGGGAACCGGCGCTCAGCCCGATTTCCGCGCCGCGGACAACAATTCGGTGACCACACCGGGAACGGCGTCGGCGAGCGCCGCGATGTCGGGCACGAGTTCCTTGCAGGCGATGAAGCCGAAATTCAGCTTGTCGTTGTTCGACAGCACGGTCACCGACAGGCCCGCGCCGTGGAACACCGGCCCGAACGGGTACATCCCGTCCACCCGGATGCCGAGGAAGTACAGCGGCATCGGCGGCCCGGGCACGTTGGACACCACCAGGTTGTGCACCACGGGGTGCTTCTCCGCCAGCTTGAGCGACGAGTACATCCGCGCCGCGAGCCGGAAGGTGTTCGGCGGCGCGTATTTCGACCAGTCCTGCAGGAAATCCGCGCCGATCACCTCGTGTTCTTCCTTGGCCCCGCGATTGGCCTCGGCGACCTCGCGCAGGCGTTCCACCGGGTCGGCGATGTCGGTGCCGAGCCGCGCGAACAGCGCGGAGACCTTGTTGATGCCCGCGGTGTGCCGGGTCGATTCGTGCACCGAGACGGGCACGGACGCGATGAGCGAACGGTCCGGCAATTCGTCACGCCCCGCCAGGTAATCGCGCAGCGCACCCGCGACGACGGTCAGCACCACGTCGTTCACCTTGACGCCGAACGCGGAGCGGATCTCCTTGATGGCGTCGAGCTCCACTTGGGTGAACGCGACGGTGCGATGCGGGGTGATGGCGAGATTGAAAGGCGTGCGTGGAGCGGAGAAGGGTACGGCCATGCCCGTCTTGTTCTCGCGACGACGCTGCGCGAAGCCGGCGACCACACCGACGGTTTTCGGCAGCATGCCGACGATGCCCGCCCGGGTGGGGAACTTCACCACCGCTTCGGCCAGCAGTTGCCAGTCGTTCGGTTTCGACTCGGGGCGCCACCGCTGTTCGGGCACCTCCTTGGTGATGCCGGGCTCCGGATCGCACAGGTGCATCATGAGGTTGGCGCCGGTGATGCCGTCCACCGCGGCGTGGTGGTATTTGCAGATCACCGCGACCTTCCCGTCGTCGAGGCCCTCCACGACGGACATCTCCCACAGCGGGCGATCGCGATCCATGGGACGGCTGGCGATGTCGCCGAGCAACTCGGCGAGTTCGCGGCGCCCGGCCGGCGCCGCGATGGCGATCCGGCGCACGTGGTAGTCGAGGTCGAAGTCGGCGTCCTCCACCCAGACGGGATGGTCGAGATTCAACGGCACCTCGTACACGCGGCGGCGCATCTGCGGGATCAGCGGAATCCGCCGGGCCAGTTCGGCTTTGAATCCCTCGAACGAGTAGTCACCCGGCGACGGGTCGAGGATCAACAGCGCGCAGACGTGCAGATGCTGGGTCCCGGTTTCCAAGTAGAGAAAGCTGGCATCCAATCCGGTCAAACGTTCCATAGCAAAAGCCTACTAGAACACGTTCTAGTTTTGTGCCGGAAACGGCGGGTGTGACGACTGTCGCGAAGTTGTGTCACCGTACAGCGCACTCGGTCATTTTGTGTGTTACTCGAGGTTCTATATATGTGTATGATCCTTACTACGGATATGTAGGAATCGCGCGACGGTTGCGGGCGCGTGCCGATCGAGGAGTATCGATGAAGCTACTTCGCAGGGCCGGGCGACGGCCCGACACCGACCCGGGCGCCGTGGCGCTGCACGCTCGCAACGTGCGCTTCGACTGGTCGGACACACCGCTGCATTGGATGCCCGCCGAGCCCATCGCCTCGCACCTGATCAACTCGCTGAATCTGCTGTTGCCCGAGGGGGAGCGCATGTTCTGCGCGGCGTACGCGGAGGCGCTGCCGTACGTGCGGGACGAGAAGCTGCGCGAGGCGATGCTCGGGTTCATCGGCCAGGAATCGATGCACGCCGAGACACACGACAAGGTGCTGCACGACGTGCTCGCCGTGCACGGCATCGACCCCGGGCCCTACCTGCGCCAGGCCGAGTACCTGTTCCGCCGCACGCTCGGGCCGAGGGGCGGCGCCGGCGTGGCCGAACGACAGGTGCTGGTCGAGCGGCTGGCCTTCATCGCCTGCCTGGAACACTTCTTCGCCTATCTGGGCGATTGGGTGCTCAACGCCGATCTCGAGCGGTTCGGCGCCGATCCCCGCATGGCGGACCTGTTCCGCTGGCACGGGGC
Source organism: Nocardia sp. CY41 (assembly GCF_009829325.1). Classification (GTDB taxonomy): domain Bacteria; phylum Actinomycetota; class Actinomycetes; order Mycobacteriales; family Mycobacteriaceae; genus Nocardia. The sequence goes on along the minus strand of NZ_VUOS01000042.1, from coordinate 7,915 downwards.
GGAGGAAGTCGAGCACCGGCACGTCGCACACGATGTGGCCGTCTACTTCGGCGCCGGGTACGTGCGGCGCGCCGGACTGATGCTGCTGGTGTTCCCCATCTTCCTGACCTTGGTGGTGCGCGGCACCAAGTTCCTCGTCCACCAGGACCGGGACCTGCCCGACCTCGGCTATCCCCGTCTGCTCGCGAGAATCTCCGGCGCGATGTGGCGCGGCGCGTTGCCCGGCGTTCCCTCGCTGTTGCGGAGTGCGCTGAGCACCTTCGAACCCGGCTATCACCCCGAGACGGTGGGTTCCACCGCACAGGCGGTGGCCTATCTGGCGAAATCCCCGGCGGCGCAGGCGCGGGCCTCGTGACGTCGCACGTTCCCGAGCGCCTGCCCGCGGATCTGTTCGGCAGGCGCGAGGTCGACCGCACCGTGCGGGTGCTCGACGCGGTGGCCTCGGCGCGATTGCGCTGGACCACGCTGGTCAACCGGCGCGAGCCGCGTTCCCGGGTGGACGACCGGCGGCTGGCGCTCGTGGTCACCGACCGGCGGATCGAGGCGCACGACCAGGACGTGATCAGCCTGCGGCTGGCCGCCCCGGACGGGCGCGCGCTGCCGCCTTGGCGCCCCGGCGCGCACCTCGACCTGGAGCTGCCGTCCGGCCGCCTGCGGCAGTACTCGCTGTGTGGCGACCCGGCCGACGTGCGCGCCTACCGGGTGGCAGTGCGCCGGATCCCGGAAGGCGGCGGCGGTTCCGTGGAGGTGCACGACGCGCTCCCGTTGGGGTCGCCGATCGTGGCGCGCGGGCCGCGCAACGCCTTCCCGTTCGCCGTGCCCGGCCATGGATCGCCGGCAGCACGCCTGCATTTCGTCGCCGGCGGCATCGGCATCACGCCGATTCTGCCGATGGCCAGGCTGGCGCACCGCCTGGGCATCGAATGGACCATGGTGTACACCGGGCGCAGCCGGGACACGCTGCCCTTCCTCGCGGAAATCACGGCATTCGGCGATCGCGTCGTCGTGCGCACCGACGACGAGCACGGCCTCCCCGATGCGAGCGCCCTACTGCCCGGCGTCGGGCCGGACACGGCGGTCTATTGCTGCGGCCCGGTGCCGATGATCACCGTGATCGCCGACGCCGTACGCGAAATGCCCTACGTGGAACTGCATTCGGAGCGCTTCTCGCCGCCGCCGATCGTGAACGGCAAGCCGTTCGAGATCCAATTCGCTTCCACCGGGGAGGTTATCGAGGTCGGTGCGGATCGTTCCGCGCTCGACGCCGTCCTCGCCTCCCGGCCCGACCGCCCGTACTCGTGCAGGCAGGGTTTCTGCCGCACGTGCAAGGTCCGGGTGCTGGCCGGCGAACCCGACCACCGCGACAGCGTCCTCACCGATGCCGAACGCTCGGCGGGCGGGATGCTCGTCTGCGTCTCGCGCGCCGACGGCGGACGCCTCGTGCTCGATCTGTGATCCGGCTGCCGAGCCGGTCGAGGAGAGAATGATGACCACTACCGAAATCGCCGAACTCCCGGCGGTCGAACGAACTGTGCGCAGCGACGGATTCGAGCTCGCCGTCTACGAATACGGTGACCCGGCCGCGGAAACCGTGGTGCTGGTGCACGGCTGGCCCGACACCCATCACCTCTGGGACGCGGTGGTGCCGAAGCTGGCCCAGCGGTTCCACGTCGTCGCCTACGACACCCGCGGGCACGGGCGCTCCACCCGCACCCGGCGCACCGCCGACTTCCGGCTCGATCGCCTGGCCGCGGACTTCTACGCCGTCGCCGACGCGGTGAGTCCCGACCGGCCGGTGCACGTGCTCGCCCACGACTGGGGTTCGGTGCAGGTATGGGAAGCGGTGTGCGAGCCTCGCGCGGCCGACCGGATCGCGTCGTTCACCTCCGTCTCGGGGCCGAACCTGGACCACATCGGCAAGTGGATACGCGACCGCCTGGCCCGCCCGACGCCGCGCAACGTGTGGCAGCCGTTCACCCAGTTGCTCTCGTCGGCATACACCTTCTTCTTCATGACCCCCGGGCTGCCGCGCGCCACCTTCGGCCTGGTCGGGACCGAACGCATCTGGCGGCGGGTCGTCTCGATCATGAACGAGACCGCGCCGTCCAACGTGCTCCTCGGCCCGACCTTCCGCGCCGACATCGTCGACGGGTTGCTGATCTACCGCGCGAACATCGTGCGACGCATGCTCGCTCCGCGCGAGCGGCACACCGAGGTGCCGGTGCAGCTGATCGTCGCCGGACGTGACGTCGCCGTGCGGCCCGCGGGATTCGACGACGCACACAAGTGGACCGACCGGTTGTGGCGGCGGGACGTGGCCGCCGGGCACTGGATGCCGTTCTCGCATCCGGAACTGCTGGCCACCGCGACCACCGAACTGATCGACACGCTCGGGGGCGCGGCGGCGCCGCGGACCCTGCGCCGCGCCGAAGTGGGCCGCCCCGCTCGGCCGTTCGAAGACCAGCTGGTGGTCATCACCGGCGCGGGCAGCGGAATCGGCCGTGCGACCGCGCTCGCCCTGGCCCGTCGTGGCGCCGAGGTCGTCGTCTCCGACATCGATGTCGCGGCGGCGAAGGAGACCGCCGAGCTGATCGCCGCCGAACACGGTGTGGCGCACGCGTATCCGCTCGATGTCGCCGACGAAGGCTCGATGCGGGAGCACGCCGCGACGGTGCTGCGTACCCACGGCGTGCCGGACATCCTGATCAACAACGCCGGGATCGGTCAGGCCGGTGGATTCTTCGAGACCTCGGCGGAGGACTTCGACCGGGTGCTGCGGATCAACCTCGGGGGCGTGGTGAACGGTTGTCGCGCGTTCGGCCCGGCCATGGCCGAACGCGGCCTCGGCGGGCACATCGTGAATCTCTCCAGCATGGCGGCCTACAGCCCGCAGCAGGGGTTCAGCGCCTATTCCACCAGCAAGTCGGCGGTGTTCATGTTCTCCGACTGTCTGCGAGCCGAAGTGGCCGGACGCGGCATTGCGGTGCACACCATCTGCCCCGGCATCGTGCACACCGATATCGTGCGGCGCACCCGGTTCTCCGGTGTCGGCGCGGAGGAGGAGAAGCGCAAGCAGGAGCGCTACGACAACCTCTACCGGATGCGGCGTTACGGCCCGGAGAAGGTGGCCGAGCGGATCGTGCGGGCCGTCGAGAGCAATCGCAGCATCGTGCCGGTGACGCCGGAGGCCCACTTGCAGTACCACTTCGGGCGGCTGGCGCCGGGCGTCGTCCGATTCCTGGCGGCACGGGTGAAGCTGACCTGATCAGGAGGCGAGGGTGCGGGCGAGTTCTGCCTCGACGGCCTCGACTCGCTCGCGCTCGATGCCCCACGGGTGCTCGACGCCCACCCGGCGATCCAGATCCCAGAGCACGCATTCCTCGCCCGGCGCTGCCACGAACGACCATGCCACCACGGTGCGGCCGAGCTGCTCGGCCATGGTCCCGTGCGCCGGGTTCGGCGGCCCGTCGCCTTCTGGAAAGTGATGCAGGAAGCGGCCGTAGGCAGTAGCGCAGAAATCGGCGTAGCGCTTGGTGCAGAGGATGAACCCGTGCCATGCCTCGTCCACCGCGTGCGACGGCATGCCGATCACCCGATCGTCACGCATGGCGGCGCCGCAGCACAGCAGCCACTGCCGCAAACCCGTGTCCACCAATTCCCGCGGCTGCCACGGACAGGTCTTGTAAACGGCTTCGGGCAGTTCCAGCGCGTCGACGGCGGCGCGGACGGCCGTCAGGTCGATCTCGCGCGCCGGGGATCGACGGAACCTGAAGTTCACCACAGTTCACTGTACGTGCGCGCCGATGTGCCGCTACCGTTCTGACATGAGCGCACTCATCCTTCTGTTCGTCCTGTTGATGGTGCTGCTCCTCGTGGCGGTCCCGATCATCGTCGTGGTCGTCATCATTCGCTCGCAGCGTGACCGGTTCATGCCGCCGCCGCCCTATGGCGGGTGGGGCGGTTACCGAAGCGGGGGATCCAACGAGGGGGGTTCCACGGATCCGTTCTGGGCGGCCGGCGGCGCCGGTCTGTTCGGCGGATTCGACCAGCCGCACAGCGGTGGCGGTGGGCACCACCATCACGATCATCATCACCACGGCAGTAGCTGCGGCGGCGGAAGCGGTAGCAGTTGCGGTGGCGGAAGCAGTTCCAGCTGTGGTGGGGGGAGCAGTTCCAGTTGCGGCGGGGGAAGCAGTTCCAGCTGTGGCGGGGGTAGCAGCTCCAGCTGCGGCGGCGGTTCCTGACGCAGGATTTGACCTCAACACGACTTCAGGTTTCATGCTGATCTTCTTCCGAAACGGCAAGAAACGACGAAGGATGTGTCATGCGGGCTGTGCAAGCCAGTGAGTTCGGTGGACCGGAAGTGCTCGTGGTGCGCGAGCTACCGGATCCGGTGGCCGGACCGGGGGAGGTGGTCATCGATGTGGCCGCCGCGGACGTGATGTTCCTGGACACCCGGCTGCGGTCGGGATGGGGAACCGATTTCTTCGCGATCGAGCTGCCCTACGTGCCCGGCGGCGCGGTCGCCGGGGTGGTGGCGTCGGTCGGTCCCGACGTCGATCCCGCCTGGGTGGGCAAGCGGGTGTCGACGCCCACTGCCGCCAGCGGCATCGGCGGAGGCTTGCCGATCGGCGGATACGCGGAGAAAGCGCTGGCCAAGGCGGACACGCTGGTGGCCTTGCCCGACGGGCTGACCGCAACGCAGGCCGTCGCGCTCACCCACGACGGCAGGACCGCGCTGGCCGTGTTCGACCGCGCCGCTGTCCAGCCGGGGGAGTGGGTCTTGATCACCGCCGCGGCCGGCGGATTGGGCGTCCTGCTGATCCAGCTCGCCCGGGCGGCGGGCGCGCACGTGGTCGCGGCCGCGCGCGGCGCGCAGAAGCTGGAACTGGCCGAGCGACTCGGCGCGACCGCGGTGGTCGATTACTCCGCGCCCGACTGGGCGGAGAAGGCGCGGGCCGCAACCGGGGGAACGGGCGCGCACGTGGTGCTCGACGGTGCGGGCGGCGCACTCGGAGAGGCCGCGCTCACGGTCGTCGCGGATGGCGGGCGTTTCCTCGGATACGGCGCTGCCGCAGGCGAATTCGCCGCACTGGACCGGGAGGCCGCCGCGGCGCGCGGGGTCACCGTCTACGGGCTGTTCGACATCACCGGCGCGGACGTCGATTGGCGGGCGCTGGCCCGGCGCGCCCAGGACGAGGTCGCCGCCGGGCGCTTGGAGGTCGTCGTCGGCCAGACCTTCCCGCTCGACGAAGCCGATCGGGCACATGCCGCCATCGAGTCGCGGGCAGCGTTAGGACGCACTTTGTTAACAGTGTGAATAAAGCGGCGAACTGGACAATTGACGTAGTGCGCGGTCCCGGTCACGGCGCTAGGGTGCCGGGGTGGAAACTCTGCTCGTCGTCGCAATCGTCATCGTGGTCCTCGGCTTCGTGGTCGCTGTCGTGCAGTTCGCCAGCCGGCCACCGAAGGAAGCCGAGCCATGGGACGACCATGACGAGGCCGAGGACTACGACGACTGGGACGAGGACTATCGCGAGGGCTGACCCCGCTCCGCCGGGGTCAGCACCACGACCGCGATGGGCCGCTTGGTCAGCTTCTGATAGGCGCTGTAGCGACCCTTGTTCACCTTGTCGACGAGCGCCCACCGCCGGGCGTACTCGGGATCATCCGGCAGCGTCGCCCGGGCCCGTACCGTCAGTTTCCGCCGCCCGACCTGGATCTCGCACTCCGGTCGCGCCTTCAGGTTCGCCAGCCACCCCGGCGGCCGCGGCGACCCGCCGTTGGACGCCGTCACCAGATAGTTCCCGCCGTCGCGCGCGTAGGTCAGCGCCGAAGTCCGCTCCTTGCCGGACTTGCGCCCCACCGTTCGCAGCAGCAGCGTCGGATTCCCCAGCAGCAGCCGATGCCCCACCAGCCCACCGCTGTTCTCGTACACCCACTGATGCGCCTTCAGCACCTTCGTGAACAGACCGGCCATACCTGACCCTCCAGTAAGTTTCCGACCCACCCACCCTAGGCCATCGACTCCGACTGGTCCCCGACCCGCCGGACCCGGTAGCATCCCCAACGCCTGCGGTTCCCCGCGGCGCGGGGCGGTAGCTCAGTCGGTTAGAGCCGTGGACTCATAATCCATTGGTCGCGGGTTCGAGCCCCGCCCGCCCCACAAAGTGCCTCTGAGCTGCGGAAAGTTCGAACTCGACAGCCGAGTTGATCCAGAACAGTGCTCCGACAGCAATGTATTTTGCCGGTAGAATCCGGACATGGGGATGGATCTGGACGACATCAGAGAGCTTGCGGAGGACTTCGCGACGGAGCTGCGTCGCAAGAACCGGAGCAAGCAGACCATCGACGGCTACCTCACCCGGATCCGGTACTTCGCCGACTAGCTTCAGGAGCGTGAGCTGCCGACCACGGCGCCGGACATCACCCGCGCCCACATCGGTGGTTACATCGAGGACCTGCTCACGCGGCCCAATCGGCGCACCGGTGAGCCGTTGTCGCCGGAGTACGCGCGCGGTCAGTACCGATCGCTGCAACAGTTCTTCAAATACCTCGCGGCCGAAGAGATCATCGACGCGAATCCGTTCGACAGGATGAGCCCGCCCGCGGTCCCCGATCAGCAGGTGCCCGTGCCGAGCATGGACGCGGTGAAAGCTCTTCTCGCAGAGTGCGATGGTGCCGATTTCGCCGACCGACGGGACAACGCCATCATCCGGTTGTTCGCCGACACGGGGATGCGGTGCGGCGAACTCGCCCCGCTCGAGGTGGACGCGCTCGACTTCAACGAGAACACAGTGCTGGTGATCGGCAAGGGCGGTCGACCGCGGACGTGCCCGTTCGGCGACAAGACCCGAACGGCGCTGCGGAGATACCTCCGGGTCCGTGCGAAGCATCCGGGCGCGAAGAACGACAATTCAGCTCTGTGGCTCGGTTACCGCGGAGTGATGACCGACTCCGGCATTCGCCAGATGCTCGAGCGGCGATGCGACGCGGCCGGCATCGAACGTCTGCATCCTCATCAGCTCCGTCACTTCTTCGCGCATACCTGGCTCGACAGCGGCGGCCAGGAGCAGGACCTCATGATGCTCGCCGGATGGCGATCGCGTCAACTGTTGTCCCGCTATGGCGCCGCGGTCGCGGACAGTCGAGCGAAAGCAGCGCACCGCCGGGCGCGGCTGGGCGACAAACTGTAGGGCCGTCCGGACGGCGCAGTCGGGGGCAACTGCAGGTCATGGGGCAAGGCGATACGGTTGCCTGTATGACCGATGACTTCGTTGCGTGGGCTGCGCAGCTAGCACGGGACAATCTCGTCGGCATGTCTCGTCGGTGGCAGCACGTCCAAGGCGTTGCTCGGCATGCTCAGCAGGCCGTCGATGTGGTTGACGACGGCGACCTATTGCTGGCTGCGGCGTGGCTGCATGACATCGGCTACGCGCCGTCGATCCGTGAGACCGGATTTCATCCGGTTGATGGCGCCGAGTTCCTGCGGCGTGAGGGCGCGCCGGAGCGATTGTGCGCTCTCGTCGCCAACCATTCGTGTGCTTGTGTCGAGGCACGCAACCGCAGTATCGAGATCAGCTGGCCGGATGAGCAGACAGCGCTCCGCGACGCGCTGTGGTGGGCGGATATCACGACGACCCCAACCGGTGAGACGACGGATGTGCTTAGAGCGCCTATCAGGTTCGGTTGCGGAGTCTTCGCCAGCAGATGAGGGCGGCGGCGAGGTCGAGGAATCCTTGGTGGATGTCGGTGCGTCGTTCCCAGCGGGTGGCCAGGCGGCGGTAGTGGTGTAGCAGGGCCAGGGATTGTTCGACGATCCATCGCCCTGTCACCTTGTCGCGGGTGCCGCGGCGCGGGATGTGCCCGGTGATACGACGTTGCCGCAGGTCGGCATACACGCGCGGATAGTCGT
>NZ_VUOS01000041.1 GCF_009829325.1 Nocardia sp. CY41 | reverse complement strand
CGGCCCCGGCGTGCCTGGTGCCCGGACCGGCAGTAGCGGTTCGATCACTGTCCACAACTCGTCGTCCACGATCCACGGGGCCGCCACGACGAAACATACTGCACCGCAACGAGAATCACCGCCACTCTACAGAACCTGTTAGGGGCTCTTATCTGGCCTAGCTCGTCGTACGCCGGATCATCGAATCGAGGCTGCTGCCCGAGGGATCGGTACAGCTGTTATGCGGCGGCGTCCACGGCTTGCTCGATCACCTGTCCGGCCAGGATTCCGTGGCGTTCACCGGCTCGGCCGACACTGCGCGCCCATCCGAAGGTCCTGCGGCCTCCGGCGCTTCGCACAGAGCGAGACCGGCGGCCAGATTGCCGGGCACGTAGTCGAACCCGAACGCGGTCAGCAGGCCCACTCCAGCCTTGCGCGCCTCCTCGTCCCGGTCGAACACGCTGCGGATGAACGGGCCTTCCCCCGTGGAGTCGAAGTAGTGCGCACCCGCCGCCACGGCTGCCGCCAAGGCGGGTCCGCCGTAGCGCAGGAACGGCCCGACCGTCGTCACCAGCACGTCGCCCCGGTCCAGCAGGGCGCGCAACGATCCGGGGTCGGTCACGTCGGCGACCGCGATCTCCGCACCGCCGAGGTCGGCAGCCAGCTTCTCGAGCGCGGTCGCGTTCCGAGCGGCCAGCACGGGCGCGGCGCCACGGGCGATCAGGGCTTCGGCGGTCAGGCGGCCGGTGTACCCGATGGCGCCGAACAACACGATCTTCGGCATTGGCAGTCACCTACGTTCTGGTCGATAGCTCTCGTCGCATGGACGACTCGAGTGCATCCTTCCAGGGTCGCGTGTGTCGACTGGATGACCGCGTGGCCGACTCCACGGCGGCCGCGCGCCGCGAGAGCGTCAGCGCGGGCACCCGATCAGCAGGTCACGTCCCCTACCGCCGCCTTGTCGAACGACACGTGAACATGGTCGTAGTGATTGGCGGTCGGGCTCCCGCGGTCTTCCAGAAACGACCAGCCGTGGCCATCGTTGTACCGCTGCCGCCAGATCACGTAGGTCACGCCGAAACGCTGCTGATTGGCGAGTACGAAATCGGCGATCGCGTCGCCGCGCGCGGAATCGGGTGTCATGAGGTCCAGCGCCAAGCCGGCGCCGTGGTCGCCGTCGCTGCGGCCGTTGGCGCCGCCGATGTCGGTGAGGGCGAATGTCTTCTTCAACAGGTTGCCGACCTGTGCCACGTGCGGCCGAGTGCCGGCGAGTTCCGTAGAACAAGACACCGGCGGGGGCGGTGGGGGCGGGTGCTGTACGGCTTCTCTGGCAGATGGTGGTGGTTGCCCGGCAGCAGCCGCGGCCGCGCCCGCGACCGGCTGCGGCACCGCCGGCGCGGTGGTCGTGACCGTGCTCGAAGCGACGGGCGCGGACGGCGGCGAATGGACCGCCGCGGCGTGCTGCGTGACCGGGCCCGGCCGCATCACCGCCCACGCCACGACAGCGACGCCCGCCGCGATGCCGCAGACGGCCAGGAGTACGAGTCTCCGGGCATCGGTTCTTTTGCGGTGTTGACCAGGCATGATGTCGCCTACCGGTTACTGTCGAGAATAGGTCACCGATACATTACGAAATGGTCGCGGAAATGTCACGCCCAGCCGTCCGCGCGTCACACCCATGGCCGATGCCCGCTCGTTCCATGGCGAACAGCAGCGCGGCGGCGACATGCCCGGTGCCCGTGATGACGCGTGGGTGACTCCGAGAATGGCGGCTGTCCGGGTTCACGATGCTGATGGTTCTGCCCGACGACGCGTTCCGAGACCCGACGGAGGGCGGGCTCCCCCCACCCGCCGGCCGCCGCGGACACCGACCCTCCGAGGCCCGGCGAACGGATCCCCTACTTCCCGGCACTGGTCGCCGATCTCGCGCCCACGGGTATTCGGCTACCGAAACCGGCTACAGCCGAACCCGTTCCGGACTCGCGCGGGTTACCGTCCGTACCGGGATGCCGCGGGTGACGGCGGCGATGTGGGACCGGTGGTTCGGCTGACACTCGGTGGAGTCGGCCAGATACAAGCCCGGCCCCTGGACCTGATGCTGCACTGCGGCCGAGAGATGAACCACCTCGCCCAGTTCCTGCTCGAGCTCTACAGCCAGTTCAGTGCTCGAGCCGGGAGTTGCCCGTCCAGCCGAGAACCGACCGGCTCGAGGTCACAGGCTCAGCTCCACATCGCTGATCGGATACGCCACACACGAATGGGTGTAACCGAATTGCGCGTCGGACAGCCGCAGCTTCGCTTCTTCGGCGGTGTGCACCTCACCCTTCAGAATCCGTACCCGGCACAGGCTGCATTCGCCGGATCGGCAGGCGGCCTCGGGGCGAATGCCGTTGTCCTCCAGAGCATCCAGCAGCGGCCGGTTGCGGGGGGTGCGGAAGGACACGCTCCCGGCTGTGACGGTGACCTCCGCCGCGGGATCGACATCGGTGGGCCAGTGCGACTGGACGGTCGGGTCGGTAGGTGCGCCGTTGGCCTCGAAACGAATGCGCTTGCGCGGATGACCGAGCGCCGTGAGCTGCTCGAGGGCGTACGGGTACAACGCCTGTGGACCGCACACGTACACCATCCGGCCGTCGAGCTCGCCCACCAGCCGGGCGATAGTGCCTGCGGTGAGGAAGCCGGTGGCCCCGGTCCAGCCGGTACCGGGTTCGGTGATCACGTGGTCGACGTGGATGCCCGGGTGCGCGGCGGCGATCTCGTTCAGTTCCGGGCCGAAGATGATGTCGGAGGCGTCGCGGGAGCCGTAGACGAGGTGAAACGAGCGGTCCGGACCGCGTTCGGCGATCTCGCGGATCATGCTCATGGCCGGGGCCACGCCGGAGCCGCCCGCGAGGAACACCGCGTCTCTGCCGTGGAACAGCGGGTTGTGGTGGAAGGTGCCCATCGGCCCGGTAGTGATCAGCACCTGACCGATCCGGGCGGCGTCGAGCAGCAGGTTGCTGACGCGCCCGCCACGGACACGGCGGACGGTCAGGTCGTAGCGGGCCAACCGCGCCGGGCTGGAGGAAATGGCGTACGGACGGCTGGTGCCGTCGATGAAGACGTTGATGTACTGGCCCGCCAGGAAAGGCGGCAGCTGTTTCTTGTCGAGGCCTTCGAGTCGGATCGTTTTGGTGGAGACGGTCTCGTCGATGATGTCGGTGACTACCAGCCGGAGGCGTTCGGGATGGTAGGCGTCGATGGTGGCGCGCGTTTCGGCGAGATGGTCGCGGGTGTCGGGGACGCGGGCATCGATCTCCGCGAGGATCTCCGCCGCTCCGTCGAACCGTGTGGCGAGTGGGTGTTTCATGAGTCGTCCTCGGGTCAGGCGGTTTTGGTGCGCAGGAGACGGCGGGCGACCCGCGCGCCGGCCTCCAGGGTGGGCTGGAATCCGCCGATACCGGCCCAGGATCCGGCCAGATGCAGTCCGGGCACGTGGGTTCGGCGTTCGCTGTCGCGGAACAGCCACCCCTCGGTGGCGTCCTGGTCGTAGCCGTAGATCGCCCCGCCCGGGTGTCCGAGGTACCGCATCATGGTCAACGGTGTCGCGACATCGACCTCTTCGATGGCGTCACGAATGCCGGGAGTGATGGTTTCACACAGGTCGAGCAGGGTTTCGGCGTAGGCGAACTTGGTGCGCACGTACTGCGAGGGAGCGACGTTCCTCCAGATGTCGGCGTACTGCAGCGTCATCAGGCTGACATGCGTGGCTCCGGTGGGCGCGAACCCGATCGGCGCGACATCGTAGGAGCTGACGCAGATGCCCCGCGCGGGCTCGAACGATCGCCACGCGTTGTAGGTGCGGTCGTCGTCGGTGTCCCTGTTGACGAACGTGGTGCTGGTGGTGAACCCCAGTTCGGCGGGAGTGGCGTCCAAACCCATGTGCAGCACGAAACCGGACACGCCGATCCGCCTGCCGGCCAGATCATTACGCACCTCGGCCGGCACGTCCACGCCTTCGAGCATGCCGTACGTGCTCGGCAGCGACGCGTTGGACACCACGTCGGGCGCGGTGACCTCCGAACCGTCTTCCAGCCGCACCCCCAGGACCCGCCCGGACTCGGTGAGCACCGCCTCGACGCCCGCGTTGAACCGCACCTCACCACCGGCGGCGAGGAAGGCGTCCAGGATGGCGGTGGACATCGCCTGCGACCCGCCGCGCACATGCCAGGGTTTGAATTCGAAGTAGGCGTACAAGGTCAGCGCCAGATCCTGGAAACGCAGTTTCGACGGCGGCTGTCCGATGTAGGTCCAGTACATGCCCAGCGCGACCTTGAGTCGTTCGTCGTCGAAGAACTCGTCGAGCACGACCTTCAGCGGCCGCAATCCGTACTCGAACAACACCGGGTCGATCTGCTCGACCGGCATCCCGCGCATGGCGGCGATCTGCCAGAAGGTCACCGCCTTCAGCAGGTCGAAGAACTTCGCGACCCGATCGCGATGCCCCGGGAACTCGGCCTCGACAGCGTCGATCGCGCTGTCCCAGTCCGCGGGCAGGGTGAAGTCCAATGCGCCGGGAATCACGGCGCGGTACAGGTCGTGCTCGCGGACGAACTCCAGTTTGTCGGCGATTCCGAGCTGCTGGAACAGACCTTCTCGCAACGAGATCGGCTGCCCCTCGACACCGACGCCCGACAACTGGTGCAACGCGACCTCGAACTCGAAACGCCCGCGGCGGAACGAGGTCGCGCAACCACCCGGTACATTGTGCCGCTCCACAAGCAGGGTGCGCGCGCCCGCGCGTTGCAGCGTCGCGGCGGCGGTCAGGCCGGCATTGCCCGCACCGATGACGATGACGTCGTAGTCGCTCACGCTCCGTGCGCCTCACCCTCGAACTGCGCGGCGGCCTCGGCCTTGATGCGCTCGAACTGTTCACCCATGCGCGCCGCGAGGGCTTGCGCCGCCGACAGGGGGCGCACCATGACCATGAAGTCGTCGATCTTGCCGTGCTCGTCGAAGTGCAGGAAGTCGCAGCCGGTCAGCTGCTTGCCATCGACGGTGGCCTCGAACACGAACGCGTGATCGCGACCGTTCGCGTCGGCGATCTCACGCACATAGCGGAAGTCCTCGAACACGCGGATCACCGCGCGCAGAATGGCCGCGGTGATCGCCTTGCCCGGATACGGCTGGAACGCCACCGGACTGGTGAACACCACCGTGTCGGCCAGCAGCGCCTCGATGGCGGCCCCGTCACGAGCCTCCACGGCTGCCCGAAAGGAATGCATAAACCCACCTCTCATAGTCAACAAATTTAGTATCTCACCATGACGGTATCCATATAACCTGCGCATGTCCAGAAGACATCGATCAACTCATTGAATAATTCATTTCACTGGTAGCCTGGGCAGATGGCGCTACGCAACGCGGTGTTGGCCGCCCTGCTGGAAGGTGAGGCGTCCGGATACGACCTGGCCAAGAGCTTCGACGCCTCGGTGGCCAACTTCTGGATGGCCACGCCCCAGCAGCTGTACAAGGAGCTGGAGCGCATGGCGGCCGACGGCCTGATCACCACCCGGATCGTGGAGCAGGAGCGCAGACCCAACAAGCGCCTGCACGCCATCACCCCTGCCGGGCGGGCAGCGCTGCACGAATTCATCGCAACGCAGGCCAAGCCCACCGCCATCCGCGACGAGATGATGGTGAAGGTGCAGGGCATGGACATCGAGGACGCCCCCACCGTGCGCGCCGCGGTAGCCGACAAACTGGAATGGTCGAAAGCGAAACTGGCCCGCTACGAACGCCTACGGTCCCGACTGCTGGACGGCCGCAGCGAACAGGCGTACCTGGCCGAGGCCGAACGAGTCGGCCCCTACCTCACACTGCTGCGCGGAATCTCCTTCGAACAAGAGAACATTCGCTGGGCCGAGTTCGCACTGACGGTGATCGATCGGCGGATCGCCGCGCGACTGTGACGACTACGACACAGCCCGCTTCAACCCGGAGCCACTACCGACGACGCCGCCCCCACACGAGTCTCCTGCAAACACTCGGCGAGAGCAGGCAGCACGGTCGAGCATCCGGCGTCCAGCGTGAGCGCGGCCACATCGTCACCGCGCGTGCGCCCACGATTGACGATCACGACGGAACACCCCTGCCTCGCTGCCCGGCGCACGAAACGCAGCCCCGACATCACGGTCAGCGACGACCCGGCCACCACCAACGCATCCGCGGCGTCGACGAGTTCGTAGGCCGCGGCGACCCGCTCCTTCGGCACGTTCTCCCCGAAGTAGACGATATCGGGCTTCAGCATGCCTCCACAGCGCGCGCAGTCCACCATCCGGAAACTACCGGTATCCCCGACCACCGCGTCGGCGTCGGGCGCGACCTCCAGTTCATCTGTGCTCACCGCCTCCGCGAAACCCGGATTGGCCGCCTCCAGCCGGTCGGCCAGCGACATCCGCGAAATCAGCGACGCACAACCCAGACAGCGCACCTGCGCATAAGTGCCGTGCAAATCGATCACCCGCCGATGCCCCGCCTTGGTGTGCAACAAGTCCACGTTCTGCGTGATCAACCCGGTGACCACGCCCATCCGCTCCAGCTGCGCCAAGGCGCGATGCCCGGGATTGGGACGAGACCCGTCCATCCGCCGCCAGCCGACGTGGTTGCGCGCCCAATACCGCTGCCGGAACACCGGATCACCGACGAACTGCTGGTAGGTCATCGGATTGCGGGGCGGCGACGAAGGACCGCGGTAGTCCGGGATCCCGCTGTCGGTCGAGATCCCCGCACCGGTCAACGCGACGACCCGACGCCCGTCGAGCAAGCTCACCAGCTGCTCGAACCCGGCGTCCAGCGGCGTCTGCGCGAAGTCCGGCATGCCGTTCAGGGTACGGCGGCCCGCGCGGACAGGCAGGCCTTGCATCAAACCCGGGGGGCCATTCGTCCAGCTCAAACCCGCCGCATCACCGACACGACCTTGCCGAGCACCACCGCCTCGTCGCCATCGATCACCTCGTAGGCCGGGTTGCGCGGCTCCAAGTACACATGACCGTTGCGCCGCCGGTACACCTTCACCGTCGCCTCCCCATCGATCATCGCCGCCACGATCTCACCGGAATGCGCCTCCTGCTGCCGCCGCACCACCACGATGTCGCCGTCACAGATCGCCGCGCCGACCATCGAATCCCCGCGCACCCGCAACCCGAATACCGTGCCCCGCCCGACGAGCTCACGCGGCAACGTCATCACGTCGTCGGCGTGCTCCTCGGCCAGGATCGGAGCGCCCGCCGCGACGTCGCCGACCACCGGCACCGCCACCGAATCCTCCTCGACCTCCCGCCGCGCCGGCGCCTGCAGGAACATCCGCACATCGATCGGACGCGACACCGTCCGGCTGCGCCGCAGAAAACCCCGCTCCTCCAGATTCCGCAAATGCTTCGACACCGACGACGCCGACCGCAAACCCACCGCGTCCCCGATCTCGCGCGTATTCGGCGGATACCCGTGCCGCAGCACCCACTCCCGGATCGTGGCGAGAATCCGCTGCTGCCGCGGCGGCAACGTCGAAGTGTCGAGATGCTCGAACGCGTCGAGCGGGTCGTATCCGGTCACCCGGGAATCGTAGAGGCACCGGCCGACACTACGGACCGGCCACGGCACCGGGCACACCGAACAACGCCTGATCGGGTTCGGGAACCCAGCAGGCGGCAGCGATATCGCGGTTGTAGTTGTCCGCGACGTGCTCGACCAAAGAGCGCAGTCCCGGATGCCGATTGCCCGCCGGCCACAGCAGCGCCAGCGGATAGGCCGGAGTGGGATCGACGATCAACAGACGCCGCACGTTCGGATGCCACGGCGTCTGTCCCCCGTCCCCGGTGAACGTCGTCAACGAGGACGAATCCGCGATACGTTCGACGATGCCCGCTATACCCTCCAGCGGGCCCCTGGTATCGATCGGAATCCCGCTGAACGCGCTCAGATCCCGATAGAAATCGGCCCACTCCGACGGCACCGCCGCCCCGGGCACCCACACCGGCTGCCCCGCGATCTCCCGCAATGCGATCGTCGCCCGGCTCGCGAACGGATGATCCTTGCCCACAAGCAAATACAGTGGCTCCAAATACGCCGGAGCAGCGACGATATCGTCGGGCAACGACACCGGGCCGCCGTGGGCACGGGCCAAGGCCGCGTCGACGAGACCGCTACCCAACGCCTCTCGCGACGTCCTGATCATGTTCGACATGACGATCTCGGTGTGCGAGTGCGGATGACGCGCCAGATAGAACTCCATCAACTCCGTCGCCGCCATACGCTTGCCAAGCACCGCCACCCGCAACGGCCGCACCTGTTCCCGCACCGCCCGCACCGCCGCCTCAGCACCGGCGAGCAGCGACCGCGCGTGCGGCAGCAGCCGAGCACCGGCGCCGGTCGGCACACTCCTGCCCTGCCCACGATCCAGAACTTCGACCCCCAGCTGCGATTCCAGCTTCGCGATGCGCTTCGACACCGCCTGCTGGCTGATCCCCAGCACCGCGGCGGCGTGACCGAACTGCTCCTCCTCCACCACCGCCACGAACGCGCGCAACGCGGCGAGATCCAGATCCACCATCACCCCCTGACTCTCGGCGACCTCACAGCGCTTCCGGGCCCATCCCGTCGGGCGGCCGGGTCACCACCACATCGGGGAGCGGGCCCGCGTAACGCTCGACCTCCACCAGCGTGAGCTGCCCGGCGCACCCCTGACTGAGCGTCGACGAGGGGCGATCGGCGATGAGCACGTTCGGATTGCCGTGACGGCAGAACGTCGGGTCCGCCGGGGCGGGGTCGTACCACGCCCCGGTGGACAGCTGCGCGACACCGGCGCGCACACCCTCGTCGATCACCAGACCGGCCAGACAACTGCCCCGATCGTTGAACACGCGCACGATCTCACCGGCACGCAGGCCGCGCACATCGGCGTCCGAGGGATGCATCCGAATCGGTTCCCGCTCCGAGATCTTCACCGAGCGGCTGTGGGCGCCCACATCGAGCTGACTGTGCAACTTGGTCCGCGGCTGATTCGCCACCAACTGCAACGGAAACCGCTCCGCCGCCGCGCCGCCGAGCCACTCCTCCGGCTCCAACCACACCGGGTGCGGCGGGCAATCGGCGTACCCGAACCCCTCGATGGTCGCGGAGAAAATCTCGATCTTTCCACTGGGTGTGCCGAGCGGATACCGATCGGGATCGGCGCGAAAGTCGGCCGCGAGCACCTGCTCGGGATCCGGCACCGGCAGCTCGAGCACGTCGCCGGACCAGAACGCGTCGAAGTCCGGCAACGAGTGGCCCGCCCGGGACTGCTCGACCCGCCAGCGCTCGTACAGATGCCGCAGCCACTCCGTGGCCGAGCGCCCCTCGGTGAATCCCGCACCCACGCCGAGCCGATCGGCCGTCTCGGCGAAAATCCGATAATCGTCCCACGCCTCGGCGTGCGGGCGGGTCAGCGCCTTCATCGGGAAGAACGAACGATCACCCTCGCCCACGCCGTAGTCGTCGCGCTCGATCGACATCGTGGACGGCAGCACGACATCCCCGTGCCGCGCCGTCGCCGTCCAGAAGGCATCGTGCACGACGACCGTGTCCGGACGCCCGAAGGCCGTACGCAACCGAGCGAGATCTTGATGGTGGTGAAACGGATTGCCGCCGCACCAATACACCAACCGCACATCCGGATACACCAGGTCTTGCCCGTTGTAGCGAAAGGACCGGCCCGGATTCAACAGCATGTCCGCGATCCGCGCGACCGGGATGAACGCCTGTACTCCGTTGCGCCCTTGGGGGAGTCGCGGCGCAGGCACGCGCGCAGGCTCGCCCACACTCGCGGCTGATCCATACCCGTGCCCGAACCCGCCCCCTGGAAGTCCGATCTGCCCCAGCATCGCCGCAAGCGTGACCGCCGCCCACAACGGCTGCTCGCCATGTCGTGCCCGCTGCAGCGACCAACTCACCGTCACCAGCGTGCGCGCGGCAGCCATCTCACGCGCCAGCCCACGGATACGATCGGCCGGAACGCCGGTGATCGCCGCAGCCCACTCCGGATCCTTGACCACTCCGTCCACCGCGCCACGCAGATACTGCGCGAAGCGGTCGTAGCCGACCGTGTACTCGCGCAGGAACTCACCGTCCGCCAACCCTTCCGCGTCCAGCACCTGAGCCAGTGCCAGCATCATCGCCACGTCGGTGCCGGGCAAGGGCGCGATCCACTCGGCCCCGCTCTCCGGCGGCGTATCGTCGCGCAGCGGGCTGATCGACACGAACCGGCACCCACGCGCCCGCGCCGCCGCGATCCAGCCGCGCGCGTTGTGCCGCGAGACCCCGCCCGGCGACACGGCCGCGTTCTTCGGTGACAGACCTCCGAACGCCACCACCAGTTCGGAGTGCTCGGCCAGGACGCTCTTCGCCGTCGCCTGCTGCGTCAACCAGCCGATGTCACCGATGACGTGCGGCAGGAACACCGCCGACGTGCCCAGGCTGTAGCTGTTCACGTGCCGGACGTAGCCGCCGAGACAGTTGAGGAAGCGATGCAGTTGACTCTGCGCGTGATGAAAGCGCCCCGCGCTGGCCCAGCCGTACGAGCCGCCGTACACCGCCTCCGGCCCGTACTGCCGGTACACGCGGCCGAGCTCTCCGGCCAGCAGATCCAACGCACGGTCCCACGAAACCGGAACGAAAGAGTCCGAACCTCGTGCTCCCGGACCCGGGCCGTGCTCCAGCCAGCCTCGGCGAATATACGGCCGATCGATACGGGTCGGATGATGTTGCGCCGAAGCGATATTGTCGATCAGCGGCGTCGGCTCGGGGTCACCACGCCACGGCCGCACCGCCGTGAGCCGTTCCCCATCGCTGTCCGCCTCGAACGCGCCCCAATGAGTCAGATGCGTGGTCACCGTCCCACCGTAACCGCCCCCGTCGTCACCCGGACCACGCTCGCCACAGCGCTCAATCGAGAACGCGGCGCAGCTCGAAGATCCGGAACAACCGCCCGCCGGAGCGTTCGTACTCCATGGCGTAGCCGGGCCAGAACTCGACCGCCAGATCCCAGTACGGCTTTCGCTCCACTCCGGTGATCTCGCGCACCGTGACCACGAATCGCTCGCCCTTGTGTCGGACCGAAGCGGTTTGTGCCGCACGCAGATTCGCCGACCAGGCCGGATGAGCGGGACTGCCCCAATTCGAGCCGAGGACGACGAAGTCCGCACCGCGTGGCACGTACAGCAACGACGTGGTGCGCGGGATTCCGGTCTTCCGTCCCGGGACGGTCACCTCGACGGACGGCAGCCCCGCCAGGTCCAGGACGCCCTTCCGTCCGCCGCTCGCCCGCCGGATCAAGCGTTCGACCCGCAGCACGAGCGGCGCCGTCCGCATCACCCAGCGTTGCTGCGCGAGCCGTCGGGCCAGCGGTGGCAGCGGATTGGAGACCATATACGCATCCTGGCACGGCATACGTCCCCGACCGGATCCGCACGCCGGTACCGAGGGCCATCTCACAGAGGGCTGCTCAGGTGCACCCCTCCCTTCCTTGCTCGGTCTGTAGGTCCTGAGGTTCGAAGGGGTTTCTAGAGCTGACATATATAGATGCGCATATCTACGTAGCGAAATGTTTATGCCAGCACAGCGTTGTTCTCGCTCCATACGCACTTCCATCACGACCCTCATACCCTTCTCCCGGTTCGAACCCTGAGTACAGGAGATTCGTCCCCTCGCTGCCCCCACTCCCCGTCTCCCAGAAAACGGACAAGCGACCAGTTACCCTGTCCCCGTGGTACCCACTCCCCCGGTCCGTGCGCCGAGGTCCACGAGCGCCCGTCACCCGTCTCGGAACAGGAGTTCGATGCGTTCCCACGCCCGCCATGTCTCGGCCGCACTCGCGGCCGTCGCCGCGGTCTTGCTCGCAGGCATCGCTCCGGCCGCCGCCCGGCCCGCGCCACCCGCCGTGGTCACGCCCATGGGCTCGGATTTCCTCTGGGGCGTCGCAGCCTCGGGATATCAATCGGAAGGCCACGCTCCCGACAGCAACTGGTCTCGCTACGTCGCGTCGGGGAAGACGACGGACCCATACCGGGATTCGATCGACTTCTACACGCGCTACCGCTCGGACATCGCCCTGGCGGCCGGCCTCGGCGTGAAGGTGTATCGCATCGGCGTGGAGTGGGCGCGTCTGCAGCCCGAGCCGGGCAGATGGGACCCGGAGGGATTGCAGTTCTACGACAACGTCGTCGCCGCCATCACGGCCGCGGGCATGCGTCCGATGATCACCATCGATCACTGGGTCTATCCGGGGTGGGCGGTCGACCGCGGAGGCTGGAACAACCCGGGCATCGTCGAGGACTGGCTGGCCAACGCGCGCACGGTCGTTGATCGCTATGCCCCGTATCGACCGTTGTGGGTCACGTTCAACGAGCCGACTTTCTACCTGGTGAACGAGCTGCGCAACGGCGGATTGCCGCCCGCTGCCGCGGCCGCGATGCACGACCGGATCGCTCAGGCGCACAACAGCATCTACGACTACATCCACCAGGTCCAGCCGGACGCGATGGTGACCAGCAATGTCGCCTATATCCCGGCCGCCGAGGACGTGGTGAACAAGCCGCTGGTGGACCGGATCGGCACGAAGCTCGATTACATCGGCATCGACTACTACTACGGCCTCTCCTCCGACAGCCTCACCACCACGGGGAATTTCACGGAATTGTGGAAGAACCCGCTGCAGCCGGAAGGAATCTATTACGCGCTGCAGCACTACGCCCGTCAGTTCCCCGGCAAGCCGCTCTACATCGTCGAGAACGGAATGCCCACCGAGAACGGCTTGCCGCGCGCGGACGGCTACAGCCGGGCCGACTCCCTGCGCGACACCGTCTACTGGCTGCAGCGGGCGAAAGCGGACGGCATCAACCTGATCGGCTACAACTACTGGAGTCTCACCGACAACTACGAATGGGGTTCCTACACACCGCGTTTCGGACTGTACACGGTCGACGTCCTGAGCGATCCGACGCTGGCGCGCAAACCCACGGATGCGGTGGCCGCATACACCGACATCACGCGTGCCGGCGGCGTCGCTCCGGACTATCGGCCGACCCGCGCGCCCAAGGATTGCTCCTTCGTCGACGTACCGGCCGGCTGCTCCGACCCGGTCACCGTCCCGCGGTGACACTGGAGTCGTGACCGGTACTCGACCGAGCGGAGGTAGACGATGACCGACGATCCCGTCGCGGTGCTGCGGCGCTGGGCCGATTCGGGCGGCATCTGGCGCGTCGCGGGGCGCAGGTCCGGCTCGGTCACCGTCGCGCTCTACCAGTGCACCGGTGGCGAGGAGGTCGACCGGCTGACCTCCTCCGATCCCGAGTTGCTTCGCTATCTCGGCGAGCGCGCCGGCAGCGAGGACTGAACCGCTCAGCCCGCGCCCGGGTCCACCACCCCAGACCACAACCGCCCCAGCACGTGCGCGACCGGTTCCACGACGGTCACCAGGCCGACGCCTTCCCCCGCGTCGATCGGCGTCACGGCCGGATCGTTCGCGTCCAGCGCGGCGGTGAGCGCGTGCCTGGCCGCCGAATCGGCGGCGAGTTCGTCTTCGCGTCCGGTCCACCGGTCGGTGAATCCGGTACGCAGTACCCGCGCGGGAAATCGCGTGGGCCAAGGCAATTCCATGCCCACGTCGTAGGCGCGGGTGAGCACGGTGTCCGCGCCGCTCGCGGCGAGTAGGGCGCGACGGCCCGCCTCCGGCAGCAGCGATTCCGAGCACGCCGCGAGGCAGGTGCCGAGCCACCCCCCGCTCGCCCCGGCCCGGAGCACGACTGCCAGTTCTCGTGGTGCGCCGATGCCGCCCGCGGCGAGCACCGGGACCGATGCGACGGCCAGCACCTCGTCCAGGAGCGGCAGCAGCGGCGCGTTCACGGCTCCGTGTCCGCCGCCCTGCACGCCGCGTGCGACGAGGACGCCGATGCCCGCGTCTTGCGCACGCCGCGCGTCCGGCCCGCTGTAGACCTGGGTGGCAGGCACGATTCCGGCGTCTGCCACGCGAGCCGCCCAGCCCAGGTCATCGCCGAAGCTCACCGAGATCAGCGCGGGACGGGCCTCGATCGCCGCTTCCAGCAGTCCCGGCTGCCCGGCGACCACCCAATCGACCAGACCGATGCCGAACGGACCGGTCACACCGCGAAGGTGCGGCAATTCCTGCTCGAGCGCCCGCACCGATCCGGCGCTGCCCATCCCGATCATGCCCAGGCCACCGGCCGCGGTCACCGCCGCGGCGAGCCGTCCGCCCGCTACGCCGCCCATCGGGGCGTTGACCAGCGGGATCCGCGCACCGATCCGATTCGCCCACGCGAGCGCGGCGCTGATGCCGGAGCCGGGAGACTGCTGACTGGAGGTCGTCACGCGCTCCATCGCAGCACACGCCGCCGCGGCCGGTCGCGCGCTCCCCCGTTCCGGCGGCGGCTCACGCGCGGTGACCGAGCATGTCCAGCAGCCCGTCCAGCTGCAGTTCGAACAGCTCGTCGCGGTCGGCGAAGGTATCGGCGCCGTACATGTCGAAGACGTCCGCGCTCACCGCCCCGAACAGCCCGACCCAGAACGTCACGCCGCGGACGATCAGCCAGTCGGGCACGCCGAGCTGGAACTCGTCGCGGATGCGCGCGAAACTGCCCGCGAGCGCCGCGGAGATCCGCGGCTCGGCCGCGGGCACCGCGAGTCGGCCGGCTCGGTGGGCCGCGGCGAACAGCGTCAGCATCGTGGCGATCACCCGGGTTCCCGGTGCGACGGTCTCGGTGGCCGGTGCGTCGTAGCCGGGTACCGGCGTGCCGAACAGCAGCCCGTAACGGGCCGTTTCCGCCAGCGCCCATCGCCGCACCGTGCGCCCGAGGATCCGCAGCCCCTCGATCGGATCGTCTCCGCACTCGGCCAGCGCGCCGTCGACCGCGTCGCCGAGGGCGTTGTATCCGTCGACCACGAGCAAGGTCAGCAATTCGTCGCGACTGCGGACATACCGGTAGACGGCCGAGGAGACGACGCCGAGGTCACGCGCGACCGCGCGCAGCGACAGGGCCGCGGCGCCCTCGGTCGCCAAGTGTTCCCGCCCGATCCGGACGATGTCGTTCATGGTCTGGGCCCTGGCGCGGGCTCGGGGTGTCGTCGGCATAGCAGCAACGATGCGCGCTTCAGAGAGCATTGTCAACTAACGTGAGCAACGCTCTGAAACGGGTCGGACAACGGCGGGCAAACCCGAATACCGGAACGATCCGCTGATTCCAGCCGACTTGCGTACCGTTACTTACCCGAGAGTAGTGTTAGCCGAGTCACTGGCGACACGATCGAGGAGTTCCACATGGACCAGCGGACGACGGATTTCGACGTGCTGATCGTCGGTTCCGGGTTCGGCGGCAGCGTCACCGCGCTTCGGCTGGTGGAGAAGGGGTACAAGGTCGGCGTACTGGAGGCGGGCAGGCGCTTCGCCGACGACGAGTTGCCCGAGAACAGCTGGCAGTTGAAGAAGTTCCTCTGGGCGCCCGCGCTCGGCTGCTACGGGATCCAGCGTATCCATCCCCTGCGCAACGTCCTCATCCTCGGCGGCGCCGGCGTCGGCGGCGGTTCGTTGAATTACGCGAACACGCTGTACGTGCCGCCGGAGCCGTTCTTCCGTGATCCGCAGTGGCGCGACATCACCGACTGGCGCGACGAGTTGACCCCCTACTACGAGCGGGCGCAGCAGATGCTCGGCGTGGTACGCAATCCTCACATGACGCCCGCCGACGAGGTCTTCAAGGCCGTCGCCGACGACATGGGCGTGGGCGACACGTTCGTGCAGACGCCCGTCGGCGTGTTCTTCGGCGAGCCTGGCAAAACCGTGCCGGACCCGTACTTCGGCGGCGTCGGCCCGGAGCGAAGCGGATGCGTCGAATGCGGCGACTGCATGGTGGGCTGCAAGTACGGCGCGAAGAACACGCTTGTGAAGAACTACCTCTACCTGGCGGAACAGGCCGGAGCCGAGGTCATTCCGATGACGACGGTCACCGAGCTGCGGCCGCATCCCGACGGCACCTGGGACGTCTCCACCGCCCGCACCGGCGCCTGGCTACGCAAACAGCCCCGCACGCTCACCGCCTCGCACGTCGTGCTCGCCGCGGGCACGCGCGGCACCCAGAAGCTGCTGTTCGCCATGCGCGACAAAGGCGTGCTGCCCGACCTGTCCGATCGCCTCGGCGTGCTGACCCGCACCAACTCGGAATCGATCGTCGGCGCGGCCACCAAAAAAGTGCGTCCCGGCACCGACTTCACCAAAGGCGTCGCGATCACCTCCTCCATCCACCCCACCCCGGACACGCACATCGAGCCGGTCCGCTACGGCAAGGGCTCCAACTCGATGGGCTTACTCCAGACGCTCATGGTCGACGGCGGCGGACGCATCCCGCGCTGGCTGCGTTTCCTCGGCATGGTGCTCCGGCATCCGATGAACCTGCTCAGCTTCCTGAGCACCAAGAACTGGAGCGAACGCACCATCATTTCGCTCGTCATGCAGCACTTGGACAATTCGATCACCACCTACACCAAGCGTGGCCTGTTCGGCCGCAAGCTCACCAGCAAGCAAGGCCACGGCGAGCCCAATCCCACGTGGATCCCGGTGGGCAACGACGTGACCAGGCGCGTCGCGGAGAAGATCGGGGGAATCGCGGGCGGCAGCTGGGGCGAGATCTTCAACATCCCGCTCACGGCCCACTTCCTCGGCGGCGCGGTGATCGGGGCCGACGCCGAGCACGGCGTGATCGACGCCTACCACCGCGTGTACGGCTATCCCACGCTCAGCGTGGTCGACGGCGCGGCGGTCTCGGCCAACCTGGGCGTCAACCCCTCGCTGACGATCACCGCCCAGGCCGAACGGGCGGCGGCGTACTGGCCCAACAAGGGCGAGGTGGACACCCGCCCACCGGTGGGCACCGGATACCGTCGCATCGCTCCGATCGCGCCGGCGAACCCGGCCGTTCCGGCGAGTTCGCCCGCAGCGCTGGTGCTGCCGATCGTGGAGATCAAGGAGACACCTGCCGCCGGATAGGTCCGAGGCAACGATCGACCGGACACCGCGGCGGGGCCCCGCCGCGAAACCTTTGAACCAGCCGCGCAGCAACCTCCGCTGGACTAGCCTTTATCTGGTCTTTTGTCGCTACAAAAGCCAGGAGGCGACCCGTGAGCACACTGCGCCGGGCACTGCTCGCTCCCACAGCCGTGGCGGTGGCCGCGATCCTCGCCATGACCGGATGCGGCGACGGCGACTCGGCCTCCACGGCGACGGGAGCGTCCCCGAGTTCCGCGGCGATGCCCAATCAGGTCGCCGGTGTGCCGATACCGGAGGGCCGGATCGATGATGCCGTGAGCGAACTGGACCAGCTCGCGGACGGCCTGCTCGCCTCCGCTGGCATCCCCGGCATGGCGGTCGCCGTCGTGCACGGCGGAAAGGTCGTCTACAGCAGAGGATTCGGTGTCCGCAACGTCGTCACCCAGGAGAAGGTCGACCCGGATACGGTCTTCCAGCTGGCGTCGCTCTCCAAGCCGATCGGAGCGACGGTCGTCGCCCGCCGGATCGCCGCAGGGGGTGTCGAATGGGACACGCCGGTGCACAGGCTGCTGCCGTCCTTCACACTCGCCGACCCTTACGTCACCGAGCATGTCACGGTGGGCGACCTGTACGCACACCGCTCCGGACTGCCCGATCACGCGGGCGACCTGCTGGAGGACTTGGGCTACGACCGTCAGCAGATCCTCGACCGGCTTCGGCTGCTGCCGCTGGGCGCCTTCCGCGACTCCTACGAGTACACCAATTTCGGGCTGACCGCGGCCGCCGTCGCCGTAGCCACGGCCGCGGGGACCGATTGGGAGACGTTGTCGGCGCAGATGATCTACAGCCCGCTCGGCATGACATCGACCAGCTCGCGGTACGCCGACTTCGCGTCTCGCACGAACCGCGCCGAGGGGCACGTTCTGATCGACGGGAAGTACGAGCCGGCGAACCCGCACCGTCAACCGGACACGCAGTCTCCGGCCGGAGGTGTCAGCTCATCGGTGACCGACATGGCCAAATGGATGACGATGGTGCTCGCCGACGGCTCCGCGGGCGGCTCGGTGCTGGTGCCACCGGAAGATCTCCTGCCCGCCATTTCCCCGCAAGTCGTCTCGGCGCCGCCGAAAACGCCGGACGCACGCGCGGGCTTCTACGGATTCGGTTTCAACGTGAGCGATTCCGCCTCGGGTCGGGTCGTACTGGGGCATTCGGGGGCGTTCGGTCTCGGCGCGGGCACCGCGTTCACCTTGATTCCCTCCGCCGATGTCGGCATCGTGACACTCACCAACGCGGCGCCGATCGGCGTGCCGGAAACACTGAACGCGGAGTTCGCCGACCTGGTCCAGTTCGGCAAGATCCAGCAGGACTGGCGCTCGCTCTATCGCACGGCGTTCGAGCCGCTGGGCGCCCCGTCCGGGGCATTGGCCGGCAAGCAGCCGCCGAGCCACCCGGTTCCCGCGCGGCCGCCCGCGTCGTACACGGGCACCTACGACAACGCCTACTACGGCCCGGCGACGATCAGCGCCACCGACAAGCTCCTCACCCTCACCCTCGGCCCCGACAACATGACATTCCCTCTGAAACACTGGGACGGCGACACTTTCGTCTTCACGCCACCTGGCGAGAACGCCAATCACGGCTCGGTCTCCAAGGCGACCTTCCGCGGCGCCGAACTCACCCTGGAGTACTACGACACCGAGCACCTCGGCGTGTTCACCCGTAGCTGACGGTCGCCGCCACACAGCCGCGATCTCCGGCGCCGGCGGCGGCGCACAGCCGATCGCGGACGCGCCGCCCGTTTCCAGGGGTTTGCCGACGACGGTTGCGGGAAGTCGCTGGATGCAGGAGAGGAGGCAGTGATGACCGAACCGAACGAGACCTATGACCCGCCGCAGGACACGGGCGCGCCCGACTCGACCGAATCCGATCCGGCGGCCCTGAACAGCGCCGAGGATCTCGACGAGGACCGACTGCGTTCCGACCCACTCGAGGCCGGAATGGACCCGCCGGAGCACTGGAGCGGCGTCACCAAGTACGGCGTGACGCCGTGGGAGCAAGCCCATCCTCGACCGATCGGCGACCGGCTCGCCGAGGAGGAGCCCGACGTCGATCCGAACCGAGAGACCGGAGAGGCCGAGAAGCTCGAGGACGATCGCAAGCTCGCGGACATCAGCAGCGACAGCGACGAAGTGCGCACCGCGCACCGCTACGAGGAGCAGATCGGTGTCGCCGCCGACGTCGCGGGCGGTTCGGTAGCCGACGACATCCGGCGACCCGCCCCGCCCGAATAACGGCAGCCGGCGAGCCGATCGGATGCATTCCCACTCGCCACCGCCCGCCCCGTCACCGGTGAACGCCGTCGCCGCATTTCGCGCGATCGCTTCCGGGCGGCGGGCCGGGCGGTGGCGCTCCGATCGCCTACCTCACTCGTCCGGAAGCCAGACCAGACAGAACGTGTGCCCCACCGGGTCGGCGTAGACGCGGAACGCTCCGTCGGTGTCGGCTTGCACGAGTGTCGCGCCCAACGCGAGCGCAGCCGGCTCGGCTTGCTCGATATCGTCCACCAACACGTCGAAATGAACCTGTTGCGACGCCTCGGGATCGGGGAAACGCGGCGGCTTGTACTGGGGCGCTGTCTGAAACGCGATGCGCCTACCCGATGTTTCGACCAGCACCACCCAGTTGTCGTCCTCGTCCTCGAGCAGATCTCCCCCGAGCAACTCCTGGTAGAACCTGGCGAGTTTGCGTGGTTCGGGGCAATCCAGCACGACGCTGCGCAACCGACCGACCCCGTTGTTCGATGCCATAATCCGACCTTCCTGACCTACGCCATTCGTCGTTGCCTACCCGCACCGCCCAGCGACAAACGCGGTATTCCGGAACCCTCCGCCTGCATGCCGGACTGTACGGAGGCACAGCTGACAACCGACCGGCCTGGCCGAATGCAACGGCCCGCCCGGCGTCACGAATCACGCCGGACGGGCCGCTTCCCCGTTCGCCATACGACGCCGCCACGTCGTACAGCTTGATCATGGTAAGCCCCGAATCAGGTCATCTCCGGCAGCCACGCCGGGTCATCGGACGTCCGATCGAATACCCGCGCCGAGCACACGGTGATGGACGCTATTCGCCGTGCGACGCTCGCCAGAGGGTATGTTCGCGGCTGATCGCTTCCTCGGCGTCGGATACCGCGTCGGCCCAGTCGCCTTCGGTGTGGTTCTGCTCCAGAACTTCGGCGACGATGCTCAATTCGTTCGAAGCGACGGCGTAGGCGGCGGCCGCGGTGCTGTGCTGCCGGGCCGACGACCACGCGGCAAGGCCCGCGACGGCCGCCGCGAAAATGCCCGCCAGGTCGAAATTCACCGCGTTGAACGCCTTTGCCAGCGCCCCTGCGACACCCGCCACCTCGAAGACGAGCGACATCGTGCCGTAAATCTGGGATCTGCGTTGATGGTAGCCGGATTTGGTGGCATACCACCGTTGTTGTTCCCGGATGCGGTCGTCCAGGTAGACGCGGCGGCGTTCGTCGAACGAGGCGGAACGCAACTGCCGCATGCGATCGCTGATCGCCGGAGCGGTGGTCGGCCGCAGCGCGAGCGCCGAGATATCCTGGCGCAACAGCCTGATACGGTCGATCAGCATCCGATCGGCCTCGGCCGGGGACAGCGTGCCGACGAACGGCGCGCCCTGGACGGCGTACTTCCAGGTCAAGGTCTTCACCGACTCGGCGAGCGCGCGGCCTTCGTACCAGGACTTGCCGGGACGGCTGCGCAGGACTCCCACGTCGACGGCCAGGATTCCGACGAACGCCATGGCGGTCAGGATGGCCGCTATGTCGGTCCCCGACGAGCCGACCCGGACGGTGAAGGCCGCGCACGCCGCCGCCACCACCGCCAGCCAGAGCCGGGCCCCGTAGGCGCGGAGATAGAACTGCTGGCCGTACATTGCCGCCGTGTCCGCGGACTGGAAAAGCCCGGGATAATCGTCAGCGTGCTGCACAGGCCGCGCACCCCCCTCGAACCGACATGGCCGAAGGGTAGCAGTCGGGCACTGCCTCTCGAATCAATTTGCGCAGCTTGGCAATTGCCATGTGCGCGCCGAAGGTCCGGGTTCCACCCGGTGCGCCGCGTCAGCCGTGACGGACCTGCAGATCTGCCATGAGATACCGGGTCGTGGCCCGATGACCATCCGTCACGGCGATCCGGGCGGTCCGCGGGGTGGTACCGGCATTCGGTGAGCGGCTGTCCATCCGAGACCAGTGATGCAGCACCTGCGCTTTCAGGAACGCTCGATCGCTTTTGCCATCGCAGAGGAAGACGACCTCGGTGATGGGAAAGCGGTCGATCACGCGTTGCAATTCGAACCGCGTTCCGGCGTTGGCCGGGAGGTATCCGGCCAGATCCAAAACGACGTAATCGACCCGGGACAGCAGCATGTCCACTGCCGCTTGCCAGAAACTGACATGGCAGAGAATGGGACGGACCGGATAGCTGCCCGCGGGGTCGCGGACCTTCACCGCCAGATCCGTCACGCCCATCAGCCGCCTGCGCCCCGGCGGGAACGGCTCGGCCGGGTGTTTCGCAAGCTCCTCGCGCAGCATACGCGGCGAGGCCACGAACATGGTGCGGAAAGTGTTGTCCCGTCGAATCTTCCGGACTTCGTCCGGGCCGACCGACGCGGCGCTGCGCAGTAGGTGCACATACCCGAATTCCCGCCATGCGCCGCGCAGGAACTCGCGGGCCCGCGCCCGATTGTCGAACAGGCGAAGATAGACGATCTGTACCGGCTTCGCGCCGATGACGTTGGATCGCAGCGACACCTGCCGGATATCGCCCCCGCTTCGGGGCGGGGTGATGAACTTCACGGTGAGCGCTGGGATCTCCGCTGCGCGAGACCACGCCGGATCCGGGCCGAGCGGGCTGATCCGAGCGCTGTACGCAGGGTCGGTGGACCACTTCTCGACAGTTCGGCCGGCCTTCCACCGCCGCCACCGCAGGGCGACCGACACCAATAGCAGGGCGGCAACC
The DNA here is from genome assembly GCF_009829325.1 of Nocardia sp. CY41. GTDB lineage: Bacteria > Actinomycetota > Actinomycetes > Mycobacteriales > Mycobacteriaceae > Nocardia. Next base: position 13,204 of record NZ_VUOS01000041.1, on the reverse strand, counting down.
AGTGTCACGAACCCGAGTACCGCCGGCTCCAGCTCCGGCGCGGGACGCCGCGTCCCGTCCGGCTCCTCCACCGACACACCGCCGACCAGAACTCCGACGAACAGCGCGACCGGCACGCCCACCCAGAGCAAGCGCCGCACCGTGGCCGACCGATGACTCCGGACCGCCTGCACACTGGCCATGTGCGTCTCCCGTGGCGGCACCAGCATCGCGATCTGATCGGGATCGCGATCCACGCGCCGCCGGATCGACCTCGCTCGCAATCCGCGCGACGCGTCGCCGACAGCCTCCGCACCGGCGGCGAAGGCCCCCACACCGAGCACCGCCAGCGGGAACAACACCAGCTGCCGCCACGACGACAGGTCCACCACGGGCACCCATACCGCCAGCAGTTGCGGCCCGCGAGCCCAGACCAGGACGACAGCCACCACCGCCAGCGCGAATCGGACGGCGTTGCCGGCCGCCGAGCGCAACGACGCGGATTCCTCCTCGCGCACGCGCGCGTACAACTCGTTGTCGCCGATTCCGCTGACTACCACTGGCGTACCGTCCCGCCCCTGCCGACGAACATCCACGCACCCGACATCCGCGAGCCGCCGCGCACTCCGGCTGCGTTCGTCGCCGAGCACCAGTATGTACCCGGGCCCGGGCGAGCACGTCCGTTATTCCCACACCCCGCCGTCGGACTGTTCCGCTGACGAGCCACGGTGCGCCGCCGCGCTACACGATGCGCACCGGCGCGGACTTCGGGAAGACGACCGGCAAGGCCCCCAGTGCCCGGTGGAACGGGCCCGGCCGCCATTGCAGCGCGCTCTTGGGCGTGGCCAACTGGATCTCCGGCAGCGCGTCGAGCAGCTGATCGATGGCGTTCTGCACCGTCATGTAGGCGACGGATTTCGCCGGGCAGGCATGCGGTCCCGCGCTCCACGCCAGGTGCGAGCGGTTGCCGATCCGGCTGCCGCCGGGCTCGTCGGTCCCCCGGATCTGGGGGTCGTTGTTGCAGCCTGCGAGGCTGATGACGACCGGCTGGTCGGCCGGCAGCCAGACACCGTCGACCATGATCGGTTGCCGCGGGTACGTCGTGCAGAAATTCGCCATCGGCGGGTCGTTGAACAGGACCTCGTCGAGTGCGTCGGTGGTGGACAGATTCCGGCCGAGGACGTCGCCGAAACGGAACCGGTCGTCGGTGATCATCAGCAGCAGGGCGTTCGTGATCAGGTTGCGCTGCGCCTCGAACCCGGCCCCGTAGAAACTCATGAGCTGGGCGAAGATCTCGATGTCGTCGAGTTCGGTCGAGTGATGCGCCAGCCGCGAGGTGACGTCCTCGCCGGGCTGTTGGCGCTTGAGCCGGATGAGCTGCATCAGCGCCTCTTTGAGCATCTTCATGCCCTCGGGCCCCCGCACCGTGTCGAAGCGGGCGGCCATACCGGTCGCGACCCGCTCGCCGATTTCGGCCGGGCAGCCGACCATCTGGTTGAGGACTTCGAGGACGAGCGGAAACGCATACTGGCTCACCAGATCGGCGGTGCCGGTTTGGCAGAACGAATTGATCAGCGGGACGGCGATGTGTTCGACCGTGGTCGGCACGTCGAACAAATCGATGCCGTCGATGGCGTCGACGGAGGCATGCCGATAGCGATCATGGGCCAGCCCGGTGTTGTACCGCGCGGCCGGATACCACTCCATCATCGGCCGGACTGGCGAGTCTTCCGGGATGGTCTTCTGCCACGTGCGGGGATCGGCCGGAAAATGGTCGGGGTCGCTGAGAATGCGCACCGCGGTCTGGTAGCCGATCACCAGGGTGGCCGGCACGCCGGGCGCCAGCTCGATCGGAACCAGCGAGCCGTGCTCGCGACGCATCTCGCGGTATGCGCGGTGCGGGTCGGCGACGAACTCCGTCGTGTACAGCGGCACACGCGGGGCATCCGCCTCCGTCGGGAATCCGTGCTGGACGGGGCACGCTCCGGTTCCAGTGGTATGCGGCGCGGCCATCGGGGACTGTGGTGTGGTCAAGAACGTGACTCCAGGTAATGGAACAGCTATTCGACGAACGTGATCGGTGAGCGGGTGCACGTGCCTTCCAAGACCTGTCGTCCAGAGCTTGGCGACCCGCTTACGCTAGCAACATAGCAACGCTCCGATCGTGGCGCTGACGAAGGCGGCATCGGACGCTACACGAGAGCCGGTACCGGACAACGCAATTCGCCGAATCACCGGGCGGCATCCCGGCGAAAGCGCTGGTCGACGCGGCGCGGCACGATCATCGCGAACCAGCTCGGAACCGTACTCGGCCCGCGGCGATCGCGGCAACCCGCCGATGCCGATTCGGCGTCGGCTATCGCGGGGCAGATCACTGTTCGCGGCCGTCACCGGCGCCGGCCAAGGCCACCATGGTCGCGGCCGCCTGACGTGCGGCGTCCACAGTGCATCGGCCGAGCCCGCAGGCGGTCGCGACGCCGTAGGCCGCGCGTCCGGCCGCCTGCTCGAAGAGAGCGAGCGCGCGAGCGCTGTCCTCCTCGGAGTCCGGAGAGACCACACCGGCGATCACTTTCCAGTCCGGATCGAGCGTGCGCAGCGGTGCGTAGAACCGCAGGTCCTGCGGAGCAGGCTCGGCGCCGTAGGCGCACGGGATATGCACCGGAGGTAGTGGAGTCCCCTGTTCGCGCAGCAATCGCGCGGTGCGGCCGAGCAGCTTCACCGCCGGGGCGAGAGAGCGTGGGCTCAGCAGGCTCTTGTGCTGGTAGTCGCCGTAGCACAGGTGGACGATCGCTTCCGCCCCGATTTCGTGCATCCGACCGAGAACACCGGCGAGTTGCCGCGCGACCAGCGGGGCGAGTGCCCACTGCGACCGCAACTGCTCGGCTTTGACCATGCTCAGCAGCGCGATGGGCGACTCGAGCTGCCAGACCACACGATCGCCGTACCGCTCGACGACCTCGGCCATCTCCTGGATCACCGCTTCGGTGAACACCGGCAGCTGCCGGAGCGCGTCCACCACGAGCCCGGAGCGCCGCACCGCAGGCCAAACCGGCAGCCCGCCGGACACGGCGGCGGCCGCGAAGACGAACATCGCGAGATCCAGCGGATTGGGCTGACTGATCTGAATTTTCGTCGCGGCCAGCTCCGGCCGGTCGCTCCGCAGCGACTCGAACGCCTCCATGACCCGGCCGATTCGCTCGACCCGATTCATCGAGACATGCCGGGGCTCCAGCGTGCACCCGGACCGCAGGCCGTAGCTGGGGAAATCTCCGTAGTCGGCGTACTCGCCCGCCCGGACGATCTCGAAGACGTCGGCATGCTGCTTGCGCGTGCGCAGATAGTCCATGATCCAGTCCGGATCGAGGTCACACGGCAGCGCGGTGACCGGCCGTCCCTCACTGTGGTCGGCAAACCATTGCATGACGGCACGATCACCCGTCATCAGTTCGGCAGGCAGGCTGCCGACATAATGCGCGAATCTGGTCATCTGTGGCTCTTCTGTTGTCGGGCCGCGGGATCCCGCGGCCCAGGGCATCTCCGTTACGCCGATCGGTAGCTGTGCAAGCGTACACGGACGCGCGCCGATCCCGCACCCCCTGATGTCCACCCGCTATCGAGAAGCGCGGGACTGTCGCGTGGATCCCCACTGTCCCACCGAATCTGCGAAATTTCGCCACACGCAGATGGATTCGCAGTCTACCATCGGTCTCGTCCGGAACGGTTCGCCGGGGAGGACAATCCGGCGGCGGCCGGTTCGTACCGGCGCCGTGGGTCGCGTACCGATTTGCTGTGCACCACTGATCAGAGCCGAACAAACGCAGACGGTCGACAGCGTCATCGTCGATCGTCTCGGCATCCATCTCGGGGGTGAGGGCCACGCAGGACAATCGAAATGCTCGGGTCGAGGTGGTTCCGGCCGACCGCCGGTGAAATGCGCCTTCCCGCAATCCGATCGACGATTCGAAGCGGTTTCGGCATCCGCGCGCCCTGCGGTACTCGACGTACGCCGGTTCACCCACCGGTCGGCGCGGTAGATCTGCGGTGCCTCGCCCACGCGACGGTCGCGAGAACCATCAGACAGAACGGAGTACCGCGTGGCCTTCGAATTTCTCGTGCCCGCACTCACCGCGCTGGTCGCGGTGGCCGTCTTCGTGTCCGGCGATCGCCTACATCCGAAGGCGTGGCGGCACACCGACGACGACACGGTCGGCGCGCTGGTGCTCAATCTGATCAACACGATTTTCATGGCGGTGGTCGCGTTCATCGTGGTGATCGCCTGGCAGCAGTACGACAACGCGCGCAATCACACCATCGCCGAAGCCAAGGCGCTCATCGATACCTACTGGGCCGCGCACGGCATGCCCGAGCCCGACCACGCCGGAATCCAGGGACTGGTCCGCGAGTACACCGAGCAGGTCCTCACCGAGGAATGGGCGGTCATGGCCGACGACGGCCGCCTCAGTCAATCCACTCAGGACACCCTCGACGACCTGCGAGACGCGGTGGCCGCGGTGAACTCGGCGGACGACGAGGTCGACGAACTCCGCACCAGCGCCCTCACCAGCCTCGACGCGGTGGCCCAAGCCCGAGCCGACCGTGCGCTCGACGCCGCTTACCGAGTTCCCGGCTTCCTCTACCTGGCCATGTGGATCTGCACAGTCCTGCTGTTGTCGAGCGTGGTCCTCTCCGGTGTCCAGGTCACCAAGCGCAGCGTCGTGACCACCGCGCTGCTCGGCGCGATCGTCGGCGTGGTGATCCGGGCCATCTACAACCTCGACGAGCCGTTCTCCGGCGGGAACGTGGTCCCGAAGGAAGCCTTCGAACTCGCTCTGTCCCGGTATCAGCACACCACGTGAACCTTCCGGCCGGTTTCGACTACGACGAGGCGACTGCACATGCGAAGCAACCGAGACACAACTCGAACTCCGCGACTGGCAAAGGGTTTGGCCACGGCGATACTGCCCTTGACCGTGGTGGTATTCGCGGCTCGGCCGCTGGAAGCATCGGCGGAAGCCCCGCCGTGGCTGCCGCTCGGCGATCTGGCGACCGGGAGTTCAGGGGGCGGTGCCGGTCCCGTGAGCCCCTACGCGAGCAGTGGTCCGAGCTTCGGTTCCGACTTTCTCTCGTCCGGCAGCGCCTCCGGGCTCGGGGCCGACAGTCCGACCGGTGGGGGATCTCTGGCCCTCGGCCCGATTCGACTGCCTTCCGGCAGTGCGGGCAATGTCGCGACCGGCAGCGCTGGGGCCGGCGGTGCACGCGGTGGCCTGCTCGCCACCGAGGATCAGGAACTCGGCAACCGCACCCCGCCGACGGCGGACGCCGCACCCACGCCGACCGCAATGACGGCGAGTCCGGCCGAAACGATGGAGCTCGACACGGGCAGCGTCCAGCTGGCGTGTTCCGGAAGTGCCGCAACCGGTAGCGCATTGTTGCTGCTCGGGCTCGCGACGGGCAGCGGCTTCGGCTCCCTCGGCTCCAGCTCCCTCGTGCCGGGCCTCATCGGTCCCGGGTCCAGCGGGTCGAGTCTGGGCAGCGCCGCCGTCGGCAGCGCCTTCTCCGGCAGCGCTTTGCTGACCTGCTTGTTGCTGCTTCCCACCGCCCCGTCGGTGCCCATGAGCCCCCTCCAGCTCGGGCCGCCGCCCCCCGAAGTCCGCATCGTTCCGGCTCCGGCCGATATACCCATGCGGACACAGCCGCGAGCCGAGCGCCCTTCGATTCAGCCGCCCACGCCCCCACCGAATCGCCCGCGGGGAAAGGACGTTCGAGCTGCCGAACCGCTCCACGACCCCGAAACGTGGAATCTCATGAAGCTGATGACGGTTTTAGTGGTCACGGTCATCACCGTCGTCGGCATACGCATCGCGCCCGGCGCGAGACGAGCCCGCTGAGCGCCGGGGCGCGCGGACAGCCGGTCTCTGCCACGATTACAGCACGGGGTCCGAGCTGCCGCCGGACGGGTACGGTCGCAGGCGCCGTGCGGGTGTCGGTCAGCCCAACACCCGCATGCCCGGCAACGCCCGCGACTACGTCAGCGCGGGGCCATCCGGATGGCGCCGTCGAGACGGATGGTCTCACCGTTCAGCATCGGGTTCTCCACGATGTGGCGTGCGAGCGCGGCGTATTCGGTGGGATCGCCGAGTCGCGAGGGATGCGGCACCTGTGCGCCCAGGGATGCGATGGCCTCGTCGGGCAACGTGGCGAACAGCGGGGTGTGGAACAAACCCGGCGCGATGGTCACCACACGGATCTTGATCGCCGCGAGGTCACGCGCCACCGGCAAGGTCAGGCCCACGATCCCGCCCTTGGACGCCGAGTACGCCGCTTGCCCGACCTGACCGTCGAACGCCGCCACCGACGCGGTGTTGATGATGACACCGCGCTCCTCGCCGACCGGATCGGTCTTCGCGATCCGTTCGGCGGCCAGCCGCAGGACGTTGAAGGTGCCGATCAGGTTGACGTTGATCACCTTGGTGAAGTCCGCCAGCGGGAACGCCCCGTTCTTGCCGACGGTCTTGATGGCGTTGCCGATACCGGCGCAGTTCACCGCTATCCGCAGGTCGCCCAGCTCCTGCGCGGCATCGAGCGCCGCAGTGACCTGCTCCTCGTTCGTGACGTCGGCAGCGGCGAATACCACGCCGTCACCGAGCTCTTTGGCGACGGCTTCGCCGGAGGACGAAGGCAGGTCCATGATCACGACCTTCGCTCCCTTGCCGTGCAGCTCCCGCACGGTCGCCAAACCGAGTCCCGACGCGCCACCGGTCACTGCGGCGACCGAGTTGCTGATCTCCATCCCACTCCTTTTCTCCGGGTCGTCGAACGGCGGCGCGAACCGCCGGCCGACGGTTTCCGCTGTCACCCCGGGTGCGGGGAGCCAGGCGCCGTGTCCGTTCGAGACACGGCGACAGGCTAACCGTCCCGGCAGCACTAAGTAAACAGCCATTCTCCTTCGAAAAGGCGCGGAGGTCGCCGGGCCGACGCGAACCCCCTGCAAGAGCGTGCAGCTCGGCGTGATGGCAAGCTGTCCGTTATGGCCGATATTCGCCTGGACGTCTCCGACGCCATCGCCACCGTCACCCTCGACCGCCCCGAGCAGCTCAACGCGTTCACCACAGCGATGGGGACCGAGTTGATCGAGGCCTTCGACACCTGCGACCGCGACGATCGGATCCGCGCGGTGATCCTCACGGGCGCCGGACGCGCCTTCTGTGCGGGCGCGGACCTGTCGGCGGGCGCGGATACCTTCGTCGCCGACGACCGGGACGCCGCCGAATCCTTCCGCGACAGTGGGGGCGAACTCGTTCTGCGCATGTTCGAATCCCGCAAGCCGATCATCGCCGCCGTCAACGGCCCGGCCGTCGGGGTGGGCATCACCATGACGCTCGCGGCGGACTTCCGGCTCGCCGTCGACAATGCCCGGATCGGGTTCGTCTTCAACCGGCGCGGCATCGTTCCCGAGTCCTGCTCCAGCTGGTTCCTCCCCCGGCTGGTACCGATGCAGACCGCGCTGGACTGGGTGTACTCGGGCCGTCTCGTGGACGCGGCCGAAGCGCTCGACGCGGGACTGTTCTCCGCGCTGCATCCGGCGGACACACTGCTCGACGAGGCCCGTGCGCTCGCCCGCCGCGTGACCGAACATTCCGCACCCGTCTCGGTGGCGCTGTCCCGGCAGATGCTGTGGCGCAACCTCGGATCCGAGCATCCGATGATCGCGCACCGCATCGAATCCCGCGGCATCTACCACCGCGGCGCCGCCGCCGACGCCAGGGAAGGCGTGGCGGCGTTCCTGGAGAAGCGGCCCGCCCGCTTCCCCGACAGCGTCGCGCGCGACCTTCCGGACATCTTCGGCGACGATCTCGCCGTCCCACCGTTCCGGCCCTAGATCGTCTGCGGTACAAACGGATTCGACGATTCGGTCGGCTGCGATCAGGATCCGTCGACTGTGGCGAGTGACTCCCGCGGCAGCGCGGTGATCGCCACCGGCCGTACCAAGTCGAAATCCCGCCCGCTATCCCCGCGGACGGGTCTCGCGGCTGGGAAAGCTGCTTATCGGTGCCCCGCTCCCGCGTGCTCGGTCCACGCCACGGCGCGCAGCGGGAACGAACCCATCCCGCGCACCGGCGCCGGCAGTGCGACCAGTCTGGCGCCGGTGTCCGGGACCGCGTCCAGATTCGTCATCTGCTCGATGATCGGGATTCCGGCGCCGAGCAGCGTGTGGTGACACGGCCGCGTCGGCAAGGACGTGTCATCGATGTTCAGCGAGTCGATACCCACCAGCGCCACATTCGCCGCCACCAGGGCATCCGCCACCTCACCGATCAGGAAAGGATGCCCGGGTTCCCGATACGCCGAGGAGCCCCATTTGGCCGACCACCCGGTGTGCACCAGCACCGCCTTGCCCCACAGGCCCGCGGGATCGCCGAGCACATCCGGCCCGACCGTGCGCAGTCCCGCGGCGCGGATGATCACGATCGGCACGTTGAACAGCCGTTCCACCGGCAGTTCGGCGACATCGGCTCCCCCGGCGTGGAAATGGAACGGTGCGTCGATATACGTCCCGGTCGGACCCACCATGTCCACGCGCGCGATGTCGTAGGTCATGTCCACCAGCGGAGATTGGTCACGTGCCACAGCCGTAGTGATCCGCGGTGCGGGCAGGCCCGGCTGGGTCGGCATACCGTCCGAGATCGGATGTGACAGCTCCACGATCGCTCGGCTCATGCCAGGGACGCTACCGCGCTCGCGCCGGGAGACGTTCCCTCCTCGGCGGCGCCGTGCCGGTCGAAATCGGTACCCAAATCGGTACATGCGGATCCGTCCGAAGAAGCGCAGAATGGAAACCGGAAGGTCGTCATGCGATTGCTACAGGGTCTGCTCGGCGTGGTGCTGGGAATTCTCACGGCCGTGCTCGGCACGGTACTGGGATTGCTGGCGGCCGTGCTGTGGCTGGTCGGGGCGGTGCTGTGCGTGACCATCCTCCTGCTTCCGCTGGGCCTTCCGGTCGTGAAACTCGCCCGCCGCCTGTTCACTCTCTCCCGGCAGCTGATGCGTCTGCCCTGAGGCCTCCCGCCGCCGGGTCAGTCGATCAGGTCGCGGAGGGCTTCGACGACGACACCGGGCATCTCCTCCGGAAGGAAATGACCGCATCGCACTGCGCCGGCCCGGAGATCGCGCGCCCAGCCCGACCAGACGGACCGTGGGTCGAACGGAAGGACGACCTCGCCCGGATCCTGCCAGAGCGCGGCGACCGGCATGTCCAGCCGCCGACCCGCACGACGGTCGGCTTCGTCGTGGACGTTGTCGATGTACGCGCCGGCCCGGTAGTCGGCGCAGATCGCACGGACGGCGCCGGGAACGCGGGACGCGGCGAGATACGCGGCGCGGACGTCGGCGGGGATCGCGCCGGGTATCCGGCACCAGCCGTCGAGGAAGTGTCCGAAGAACACATCGGGGTCGGCGAGGATCATGCGCTCGGCCAGCTCGGACGGTTGCGCGAGCAGGTACAGATGGAAGGCGAAGATCCCGGAGGTGCCCCGCAGTGCGGACCACATGTCCGCTGCCGGTAGCACGTCGAGTATGGCGAGATGGCTGATCGAGTCCGGGTGGTCCAGACCCGCACGGAAAGCGACCAATCCGCCCCGATCATGGCCCGCGAGCGCGAAACGCTCATGGCCGAGCGACCGCATGAGCTCGATGATGTCGGCGGCCATCGTCCGCTTGGCGTACATCGCGCCGTCCGGCTCGCCGACGGGCTTGTCGCTGTCGCCGTAGCCGCGCAGATCCGGGCAGATCACCAGATGATCCCGCGCGAGGTCGGTCGCCACGTGACGCCAGGCGAGATGGGTCTGCGGGAAGCCGTGCAGCAGCACGATCGGAGCGCCGGACCCGGCCATGGCGACGTGCAGACCGACGTCACCGACCGGCACCCGCTCGTAGGTGAAGCCGGCGATTCTGTTGCTCATCTCTCCGACGGTAGGGCACGCCACCGACAGGCCGGGAGCATCGCCCCTGGCCGAAGTCGCCGCGGTCCCGGCGAACTCGACGCTCGTAGGGCTTCCCGACGCGGGTTCGCCGGGAGCGACACCCCGGCGTCCGCGACATGGTCGGCTTCCAACTGAAGCGGCGGCACCACCTCGAGTTCGCCGTGTACGTGTGGGTGCCGCAAGCGGCATGGCGCCTGCTGCCGGACCGGCTGTTGCTGCTTCCGCTGACCTACAACCGCCTGCAATACGAGAAGCTGGTCCGCTACCACCGCAAGTACGCGCTGGACTCCTTCGCACCGCCCTCCGGCGCGGCAGGCGGCTGCCCGATCTGAACGGCCTCACCGTTCAGATCGGGCAGGAGCAGTGATAGTTGCACGAGGATTCACTATCAGATCAGGCGTGGGCGGGACGTGGTTGCGTCCCGCCCGGCGAGCTGCCATCCTCGTGTTCATGATCTCCCACGGAAAGGGCGTCCTGCGCCCGGCTCGATGAGCCCCCACGCGGCCACGTTCGTGGCCCACGCGCTATCTCTCTCCGCCCTGCACGGTCCCGGTCCTTGGCCGCGTGACGGGTATCCTCTACCGGACGAACAGTCGGACGAAGCGAGCGAAATCGTCCTTCCCAGTGTGGTATACGACGGCGTCAGCACACATCACTTCGGGACGGGCACCCACCCCGTCGCCGAACTCGCCGACCGCATCCTCGCCGACCTCGACGATCCGGCCCGCCTGCTCGAGCACTTCGCCGACCTGCGGGCGGTGGACGTCGCGGACGACCTGGTGACGGAACTGCGCTCACGCTCGTATCCCCTCGAAAAGCTCCATCGCGCAGCACGATTCGTGACCGAGAACGCCACACGGCGCGAGGTCGCCAAGCTCGGCATCGTGCTGCTGGGCACGTGTGGCGACGAGCGCGACCGCGAGCTGCTCCAGTTGCTGGGGTCGCTGGAGGAATTCGCCCTCTTCGCCGTCGTCGCGCTCATGAAAACCCAACCCGATCGGCACCGCGCGGTCTTCGAACTGGCCCAACGCCTCGACGGCTGGGGGCGCATCCACGCCGTGGAACGGCTGAAAGGCTGCACCGATCCCGACATCAAAGCGTGGTTGCTGCGGCACGGCTTCCGCAACGGGGTGATGAACGAGTATCTCGCGTGGATCTCCGCCACGACCGGCGGTCTCTACGACGCCCTGCTCGACGACCACATCGATGACGCCCTGCTCGACGGTGCGGCGGACATCCTGCGGGCCCTCGCGCTCGGCGGCCCCGCCGAGGACATGTCCGACTACGACGACGCGGTACCCGCCATGCACCGCTTCGCCGAACTGCTCGACCGGGCCGAGCCCACTCTCGGGCGGCTCGACGCGGCACTGGCTCTCGCACGGCTGACGTCCGACACCGGCTTCGACTGGCCCGACGGCGAGCCGGACCGGCTGCGCGCCAGGTACGCCTCCCTCACCACACAGCGGCGATGGCGCCATCTGGTGACCCGCGAACTCGCGACGCACGCCGTCCCGGCCGGTCCGAAGAGCCCCGGCGAGCGCCGGTCCCACGCGTTCGAGGTCGCCCTCTCCTGCGCTGGGCGGCTGGGCATGACCGCGCTACCGAATGCGTTCGCGCGCTTGCGGAGCGATCCGTACAACGCCTATGTCTGGCAGTGGGCGATGCACCATGCCGAGCGGACCGCGGTCGAGCAGGTGGTTGCTCTGGCCGAAGAACTGCTTCCGCTCGACGATCTGGCGACCGGCCCGACCGAAGCGCTCGGCCTGGGTCCCGGCTATGAGGCCGATCGGGCGCTCGAGGTCATCGTCTGGAATCTACGCGAGCATCCAGGCGCCGGGCAGACGCTACTGCGGGTCGCTCTCGGCAATCGGGTCCTCCGGTGCCGTCGGGGCGCCCTCGTCGCGCTCGGCGCCTGGCCGCCGGAAGTTCGCCCGACGCGGGCCGGCGAGTGGGTCGCGGCGGCCGCCGAGCGGGAGATCGACCCGGAGCTCCGCCGGGACATGCTGGCGTTCCCGGAGACGTGAACCACAGGCGCGGTGGGTGATCGGAGTTGCCCACCGCGCTCGGCTCCCCGCAAGCGATGGGCTGCGCCGAATCCGGCGACCCGGGCGGCGCACGACCCTTCGGCCCAGAACTTCCTCACCGCCCGCAGATCAACTGGCCTGTCACCGTATCGGACCCATACCGTCGCAGTTCGAAGGCGATGACTTGCCAACGGCGACGGCGCAATACAGCTTCTGGCTGTCACGATCGGAGACATGCTGTCGATTCGCGCGCTCGCGGCCAGATGCAGCGGTCCCGGCGGGGACGATGGCGGCGATGCGCCGATTTCGGAGGCTGCACAGCAGGTAGCGTGTGCCGGTATGGCGACCCCGTTGGCGTATACGGCCACCTACTCCCATTCGGCCGACGCGCTCCGTGCGGCGCTGGCCGACGCACAGTACTGGAAAGACCGCGTCGAGAAGGTCGGCGGGGCCGACGCGCGGCTCGTCGAGTTCGACGCGGCCGAGGACCGGCTGCAGGTGCGGATGGTGCAGACCATCCCGGCGGCGCAGTTGCCCGGCGCGGTCACCGCGGTGCGACCCGAAGGTCTGGTCATCACCCGCACCGAGACCTACACCCACGAGGGCGGCAGTTTCGACGCGCGCGTGGAGGGCGTGCCCGCCAAGGTGACCGGCAGCGTCCGGCTCACCGAGAGCGACAACGCGGCGGTAGCGGTCGTCGAGGCCACGGCCGAGGTCGGCATCCCCCTGTTCGGCAGAAAGATCGAGGCCGCCGTCGTGGCCCGGCTCGTCGAGATGCTCGCCGTGGAAGCGGAATACACGGACGCTTGGATCGCCGGGCACTGAACCCCGGCAAGGGCTCCGTGGCATTCGGTCGAGAGCGTTGGCCTCTACGGTCGATCGGCGAGCGCGCTACCGATCGTGTCCCATGATTTGTGCAAGTCGTCCTGCCAGTACCCCCAGGAGTGGGTTCCGGTCGGACGCAGTTCGAATGTCGCCGGGACGCCCAGATCTCGCAGCCGATCCCGGAGTTGACGCGTGCACAGATCGGTGACGGCTTCCATCGGAGCGCCGATGATCAACTGGTAGGCCAGCTGTATCCCGGATCCGTGCGCGCCGTCGAGGGTGTCGTGTGGTCCGGGTGCGCCGGTGCCGGTGGAGACGTAGATGGCGGTACCCCGCAGCTTGTCGGCGTGTAGGTAGGGGTCGTTGGCCGCCCACGCCGGGTCCGTCGGCGGTCCC
>NZ_VUOS01000040.1 GCF_009829325.1 Nocardia sp. CY41 | reverse complement strand
ACCGCAACCGCGTCGTGGCATGGCATCCCGACCGCTTGATGTACGTGGACGACACACCGCACACCGAAGCGGTGATCGGTGAACGGCCGACCATTGCCCCGACCGTGACCCCGCCGACGCCCGCGCCGAGCAATCAAACCCCTTCCCAACCCGGAGGTAACGCATGAGTGAGCGCAGCGAGGTGGCGTCGTGAGTTCCATCCACCCGGACGTGCAGGCGGCCCTGGACGCCGCCCGGGATCTGCGGCACCGGATCGCCGAGATGCGGGAGAAGATCGACAACATTCGCGCCCGCAGGCCGTCGCCCAGCGGCGCGGTCATCCCGGAGGTCGACGCGATGGGCAGGCTGACCGATCTCTACCTCGCGCCGGGCACGGCCGACCGGCTCACCTGCCCCGAACTGGTCACCGAGATCATGGCCGCGATCCGGGAGAGCACCGCCGACGCCGCGCGGCAGTACCAGAGCGTCATGGAGAACCCCATCGATGCAGACGAGCCGGTCGCCACCGCTTCGGGGCAGTCCTGATGACCGAGCCCGCACCGGAGGTCACCGTCGCGGATACGGTGCGGTGGCTGCACGACGAGGGGCTGGTCCGGCTGGCCGGAGTGGCGGACGGCATCTCGGAGATCATCGTCGCCTACACGATCGATGTCGCCACCGGAACCGTCTCCGCGCATCCTGCCACCGGTGGCGGCGTCGGCGCGGACGTGGTGTCCGTGGCCGCCGACGACCTGCCGTATCCGACGGGCACCGCCCGCCGTTTGGTGATCGCCGGTGTCACCACCACCGACGCGGTCCTGGTGATCGACTTGTCCGCGACCTTGACGATCGCGATCAACGCCGACCATCCCGAGCAGGCGGCCCGCTCGTGGGTACTGCAACTGCTGTTGAATCCGGAGGTCACCATCACCACCAACAGCGCCGACGTCGCGATCGGCAGCAGTCCCAGGCTGCGGCAGAGTTTCATCCCGGGCGGCGGCGCGACGCTGGTGAACGTCGACGACACCCGCCCGCCGTTGACGGCGGTGACGTTGAACCCGGCCACGGAGGGACCCGACCATCTCGACGTGGCCCCGGACGGCACCGGCGAGTTGTATCTCGGGGCCCGGTTCTGGCAGATGCGCCAGATCATGCGCATCGAGGACGCCGCCTGGTCGGCGCTGGCCGCGCGCCTGGAATCCATGACCGACGACGCCGACTACTTGATCAATCCACAGCCTGGTGAACGATTCTCGGAGAGCAGCCGATGACCGACATACATTCGATCCACCTGGACGATTACGACGTCGACGATGTCGATGAAGTCGACGAGGGGGAAGCCGCCGCACCGGACTGGCGGAAGCTGACCTACGAGGTGTTCAACCCCGACCACACCGTCGGCGTCGGATGCGACCGGGACGGCGAGATCATCGGCTTGTACATCACCGACGACGCTCGCGAGAACGGCGACGAGTGGTTGGCGTCCCAGATCGTCAAGCTCGCGCGGCTGGCGCACGCGAAGTCGCGCGTCGGGCTGCGGGCGGAGATGGAGTACAAGGGCACCCGCTCCTACACGATCGATTCGTTCGACCTTCCGACCGAGGCGTCGTATCGCGCCATGGAGGAAGCCGAGTTCCGACGCGACACCTGAGTGCCGACCGCCGCAACGGCGAGACAGGACAGCGACATGACCGACAAATTCGATACCGACGATCCGCATGAGGTCGTCGCCGCCGCACAGAAGTTCCGCACCGCGGTCACCACCGTCGGCGGCCAAGTCCAGCAGATCAGTGGTGGTTTCGTCGCACCGAGGCGACCGGAATCGGAGATCGATCGGCGACTGGTGGCGCACACGCAGTGGATCAAGACCACGTTCGAGCGTGCGGTGCGGGCCAACGGCCGTCGTGTGGACGCGACGACAGCGGTCACGGCCCAAGTGTCGTATACCCACGGCGAAGCCGACCGTGCGGGCGCTGCGGCGGTGCGCAGTCGTACCGAGTTCGTCTGAGCGCTGATGGAACCGGAGCGCGACAGTCCGTACTGGGACGCCATCGTCGGCGACAACTGGCCGGCGATCTCGCCGGGGGACTGGAGTGCGCTGGAACGTCTCGCGCGGGACGGCGCGGGCGCGTTGGACCTGCTCGACGCCGACCGCAGGCGACGCGACTTCGACGAACGGGCCCGTTCCAGTGCCGGGCTGCAACCGGTCAAGGACGACATGGTGCGCCAGCGGATGAACCCGCAGGCGTTCGCCGATGCGCTGGAAGCCGCGGCGGACACCTTCCGGGACTTCTCCGACCTGGTGTACCGGACCCGCAACAAGATCCTCGACATCGTCGAGGAGGCTACGGCGAGGGTCAACGCGACCAAACGCGCGGCAGCGGCGGAGGACGACGAATCCGACGCTCAGGCCATCCGCAGCCGGATCCCCGGAATGATCGCCGCCGCACGGGAAGACGTGGAGGATGTCGTCCGGGCGGCGCTCAGTTCGATCAGCCCACAGGGGCTGCCGAGTTTGGGCTTGATCGCCGACGCGCTGGGGCAACCGGGGCCTTGGGAGCCGGGCCATCGCAATGCGGACGACCACAGCGGGAACGATCATGGTGGCGGCGACCGGGCACAGCACCGGCCCGCGACCGACCACTCCGGCGATCCACGGCACAACGGATCGCCGCGGACCGAGCGGCCGAAGGACGATACGCCTGTTGTGGTCTTCCCGGAGAACGTGGACGGGCAACCGGTCGGCGAGACCGACCTGTCCTTGCCCGCCGACGAAGCCGACCGACAACTCGATCCTCGCACGAACCAGGACACTTCGACCGAATCCCCGGCTACGGACCCGGTGCCCGGCCAGTACCCGCCCGCCGGAACGACGGCCATCCCCGTGAGCAACACGCCCGGCGGGGTCGCCGACGCCGGACCAGGCCTGACCGCCGCGGGCGGCCCGCCTCGCGGCCCGCTCACCGATACCGAGCCCATGGCTACGGATCACGGAGCGCCCGCGGACGGCGGCGACCACGATGCGCCCGGTTCGGACGCGCAGGATCAGCACGGACGGGGCTCGGATGTCTCGGTCGACGAGGCCGAGTCCGGGAGCCGGGACCGCTCCACCACCGTTTCTTCGGCAGAAACGCACGACGCCGCCGCACCCGAGCCGATCACCGATGTCTCGGTGTCCGCGGCGGACCCGGCGGCGTCGGTGGCACCGCCGCCCTTCGTCCTTCCTCCACCCATGGTGACGCCGGGTTACCTGGCGCCATCGGCACCGGCTGCCTCGACCGCATCCAGCGGTCCGTCCGGACCGGCGGTCTCCGCGCCGGCGGCACAGGCGGGTTCGGGTCCGCCGCAAGTGCAGGCGAAGCAGACCGCGGCTCCCCCCGGCGAATCGCGCGGACCGGCCGCCGCGCCCAAGGTCACCGCGGTGAGCGCGGGACCGCCACCCGGTGCGGGCGCTGCGGGAAAGACACAGCCGCCGGAGCGGACCGACCAGCGAGCGGACGCAGGCAAGGACGAGGCGGACGACAGCGACGATTCGATGCGCAACGTCGTCGGCGCGGCCATGACCTCGGCGGCGGCGCCCGCGTTCGTCCTGGGCGCGCGGGTGGACGGGGACCTGGTGCTGGCCCGCACGCTGCTCGCGGGCGTCCTGGCCGCCGGCGGCGCCGCGGTCCTCGGACTCGGGTGGGCGGTTTCGGTGATGCGCCACCAGAGTGGGATCACCGCGTTCGTCACCTCGAACGAGGGACGCGGCTGGATACCCGCCGGGTTGTACCTGCCGCGTGAGATATCCACGCCGTGGGTGTGGGAGGTGGCCGAGAGCGCGTGGGAGGGCGTCGCCGACCCGTCGCGCGTGCTGGCGGAGTTCGGCATCGCCTGGGGCCGCAAGTCCGGTGCTCGGCTGACCGCCGTCGTCTCCTCGACAGAGGTCGACGCCGAGCTGCGACGGCAGTTGGGCGAGGTGCCGGTCGAAGGCGAAGTGGCCGCCTCGTCGGCGATGGACTTCAGCGCACCGCGACCCAGTCTGGTCGACCGCCTCGAACTCGTCGCGGCCCCGGCGCTGGTGCAACGGGCCGCGACCACGCCGGAGTCGGAGATCTGGCTGCGGTGCTGGGAGTTGGCCTCCGACGCACACGTTCGGGTCCACAGCGCCGGTCTGGGTTCTCCGGCCGCGCTGGGAGCGCCCGCGGCGCGCGAGCGGATCCTCGGCGCGCTGCGGCAGCGCCGCGAAGTGCCACAGGAGTGGTGGGAGGAACTCCGGGACGCCGACGACCTGCTCACCGCGACGATGCTGGCGCGGCGCGCCGACGTCTCGCGGGTCGCGCTGGGTGATTTGCGCGCCGACCACGCCGACGGCCGGTACGCATCGGAGATGAGCGGCCTGCGCGCCATGGTCTTCGAACGCCGTTGCGACGAACTCGTGCTGCTGCTGGCGGAGCCCGCGACGCGACAGTCTCTGCGCGACGCGATGTACGCGCACACGCAGATCATGGGTCATCCGGCCTTCGTCGCACCGGCTCCAGCGCCCGCCGCAGCTCCGCCTCGCCGCCCGACCATCACCGCGGGGCCAGGCCGCTGATCAGTAGCTGGATACCGCGATCACCCGAAAACACCGGCGCCGAATGCCACCGAGCAGGTATCGAAACGCGTCATCACTTCGCACTCCCCATCAATGGGAAGGATCGACAATAGGGGGACGTGTGGTGGGAAAGGATCTGATCGAGCATGCCGAACAGCATGGAAATCGACCCTGCGGTTTTGCGTCAGCTGGCCGACCAACACAGTCGGGTGGCCGCCGACACCAGGGAATGGGCCAAACCGCCGGCGGATTGGCTGGCGAACTTCCTGCCCACCTACGGCAAGATCGCCTACCCGGTCTATGAAGCGCTGGAGCGATACTACGACGCACGGCAGCGCGCGGGCGAGGCGCTGGCCAGCGAACACGATCGCACCGCGGAGTCGTTGCGTGCGTCCGCGGACGCCTACGAGCAATCCGACGACGATTTCGCCCAGCACATCCGGCAGGTGGCCGGCCTCACCGATAAGCCGTCCCCGGTGCCGGGAAGCTCGACCGATCCGTTCGGTACGGACCGCCCCACGACGCCGTCCGTATCGACGCCGGGGTCATCGCCGGATGCCGACCCGGTGACGGCCGGTCCCGGTTCCGCCGGTCGGGATTCGGCCGCACCCGACGCCACACAGACCGACCCGCTCGCCGCTTCGCAAGGCAAACCCGGCGAGGCGTCCCCGACCGGAGCGGGCGTGCCCGCCGCGACCGCCGCGTCGACGGACCCGGTGAGCACCAACGGCACCGGGACGCCGAACGCGACGGGAACGACGACACCGGGTGGCCCGTCGAGCACCGGCGTGACAGCGCCGTCGGCGGCGGGCATGCCGCCCGCCGGGGTCGGCCCGCTCAACGGAGCCCCGGACGATCGAGGTGCCACGCAACCGCCCACCGGCGCGACGGGCCGGTCGGACCTGCCGCCGATGCCGGTGCCGGTGGCGAGCCCGTTCGCGGCCGCCGTCGCCTCGGCGAAGGACAAGGAGGCCGAACCCGCGTACGTGGTGGGCAGCCAGGTGAACGACGATCTCGTGCTGGCCAGGACGCTGCTCGGCAGCGTGCTCGCCGCGGTGGACTCCCCGGTGGGCATGGCCTGGGCCGTCTCGGTGATGCGGGGTCCCGGCGGAACGGGCGTCTTCATCACGTCGAACGAAGGACGTGGGTGGTTGCCCGCCGGATTGTTCCTGCCGCGTGAGGTTTCCACGCCGTGGAACTGGGACGAGTTGCTCACTGCCGACGACGGCGCCGGATCGCCGTGGGAAGGAGTCACCGATCCGGCTCGGGTCCTGGCGGAATTCGGCTTGGCCTGGGGTGCGAAGGCGAACGCGAGTCTGTCTGCCCTTGTGTCCTCCGGCCCGATCGATCCGGGGTTGCGCAACCGCTTCGGTGAAGCGGCGATGGAGGGGCTCGTCGCTCCGTCCTATGACGTCGATCTGCGCGAGTTCACCCCGGATACGGCCGACCGGCTCGGTCTTGCCGGGTCGATCGCCGGTCTAGAACAAGTCTCGTCGGTACCCGACGCGCAGGTGCGCTCGCGGTGCGTGGAACTGGCCGTCGACGCCCACGGGCAGGTCGGACGCTCCGGACCGGCGCCCGTCGAAGCCGCGACCTCGCGCCGGATCCGGGAACGAATTCTCGCCGAGCTACAAGCCGGAAGGCCCGTGCCGCGCGAGCTGTGGGACGAACTGCGGGACGCCGACGATCTGCTGGCGGCCTCGATGCTTGGGCAGCGGGTCGACGTGGGCCGGGTGGAGGTCGGGCAGCTGCGGCTGGACGCCGGAGCGTCCCCGTTGCGCAGCATGGTCTTCGAGCGGCGCTGCAACGAATTGGTGCTGCTGCTGGCGAACGAGACGAACAGACAGACCCTGCGCGACGCCGTCTACGCCCACGAACAGGTCGCTCTGCATCCACAGTTCGTCTCGACGCCGGCGCCGGTGTCCACCGCCGTGCAGCTCGAGCGCGTTGCCCCGCCCGCAGTGGTTCCTTCGGTCACCGCACCGGAGGTCGCAGGCGGGCCGCCGCCCACCGTCGTGGCCGCGCCTTCGACCCCGCCGCCGGTGGCGCCTCCACAGCAGTCATGAAAGCTCCGCGAGCGTAGGTCGATGCATTGATCCGGGCCCGGCGTGGTGGGTGCGATCCCGCCGCGCCGGGAGGCGGACGCCGGTACGTCTGTCGCTGAGGGTCCTTCCGGAGACTCCGGCCATCCCTGGGCCCCACAGCGCTTCGGGCTGGTCCACGGATCACTGACCGGAGTGGGGCGGCCGTTCACCGGAAAGGCGGGATTCCGGTCTCGGACAGCTACTGGTAGTGCCGCAATCGCGTACGAGAGCGCGCATCGTGGGCACGGTCACCGACGCCGATCCGGCAGCGCGGGTAGAGCGGGCGATCCGCACGGGCCGTCACGTGTTGCTACCCGGCTGCCGCGGTACCCGACCGGGTGATCGAGATGCTCGCCGCGAACGCGGCAGCCGGAACCAGGGAATGCCGAACCCGCCGACGGACTCGACTTCGTCGAGTGCCCACCGAAGAGCGGCTCGACGCAGCTACGCCTCGATGACGGGAGTTTCTTCCGGAGTCGGTTCGCCCTCGGCCTCCGCGTCCTGGGCGGTGTCGCTGCCCGTCCGGGCGGTCGCGGACCCGTCCCGGGTCCGCCGAGCCGGGATCACGCCGGGCGACGTGGTAGCGGCGGGAGCTCCATCCTGCTCGGCGGGCGGAGCGGTATTGGCCGCCGATGCCGCGGTGATGCCGCCGGGCGGCGCGGTTTCCGGTTGCGCGGCGGCCGGTTGCGCATTCGGATCGCCCTGCGGCGGCGCGGCCGCGGGCTGGCCCTGATTGCCGGGCGGCGGCGCCTGCCCGGGGTGCCCCGGGGCGCCGTTGTTCTTGTCTTCCTCGGCCTTCTTCGCCTTGTTCTCTTCGGCGTTCTGCAACATCTCGGGTATCTGGGAGACCAGCGGCATGGCAGCCATCGGCAGCATCGCGAGCATCGGCAGCAGCGAGGAGAGACCACCGTCACCGCCGCCACTGCCACCGGACGTGCCGCCCCCGGCGTTCTGGCCGCCGCCTTTCGAGTCGCCGTTCCCTTTGCCGTTGGCCATATCCTCGTTGAGGTCGGCGATCGCGGTGACCTTGTCGTACACCGCCTCCACGGCGGCGGCGACAGCCTCGAGCAACGGAAGCTCCTGCGCGGGCTTCAGTTTGCCCGTGCCTGCGGCCTTCAGCTTGGTGTTGAGGTCGGCCACGATGGTCTTGATAGACCGCAGCGCCTGCACTTGTTCGGCGGCCACCGTGACAGAGGTCTTGACCACCTTGTCGTCCATCTGCAGCAACTGCAGTTGCCTGGCCTCGACCTTGTCGATCGTCTTGCGGTATTCGTCGTCCGCCTCGCCTTTGCCGAGCGCTTTGTAGATGGCGGGCTCGAGCAGGTCGGAGACTTTCGGCGGGGGAGTGGTCATGCCGCGGCCGAGCAGGTCCACGGCGGTCTGAATGGCGGTGTCCGCCATCGCGATATAGGCGCGCAACCCCTCCGAGGCTCCCGGCGGGCAATGCAGGTCGACCAGCCAGAAATGCTTGACCTCGGAGGCCACACTGGCCAGAGGGGTAGACGCCAGCGCCGATGCTTTTTTGGCTTTGGTCTCCGCTGCCGTTGGGGCCATACCGTCGCCACCGCCTTCCAGAAGTCACACCCATTGTCTCGGCTTCCCGATTATGGGAAGTGGCGCATAGTTCGATTACCCACCCACGAATGGGAATACGACCGATTCGGTTCGGGCGACACAATAGCTGGAGAGTGTGAGAGGCGGTCGGTGATGAGCGATGGCGAGTCGGTCGAATGGCACCGGCACTGACGAACGACCTGGACGGAGTACTCCGATCGCTGCTCGCGCTGTACGGCGACGGCCAGCCCGTCGGCCAGGCGGCGACCACGACCCAAGCTCTCGCCGCCGATCTGCGTCCCCAGTCCGGGGCGGTGGCATTGCGGTACGGCGAGGCGCACGGCATGCAGATGTCGATCGCGGAATCCCATGCGGGCAAAGACAGCATCGTCGGCAAAGCCGTGGGCGAGTCCGGTGACGGGACGGTCAACGGCCGTGGTCGTCTTAACAACCACATCGCGGATTTCCAGAGCCGGATCCAGGCGATCGCTTCGGTGGCCGACACCCGCTTCAGCGGGCCCGCGCTGCTGGATGCCGCACAGGCCACCATCTCGAATGCCACCAAGCAGGTCGACGCCGATGTCGCCGCCGCGCGGCAGCAGGCCGCGCAGATCATGCCGCCCGCGACGCCGGCGACCCGGCAGGCCAGGCACGGTACGGCGCCGCGCAGGCGGCGGCGGACGCGCTCGAGGTCCAGCTCCTCGTCACGGCTGCGCCGCAAGAGCACCGTGCGCTCGGACGGCACCCGGGGCGGCAACGCGGTTCTGGCTGCCAGCAACTGGCTCGGCACCCCCTACGTGTGGGGTGGGGGTGGCGCGGGCGGTCCGAGCGGCGGCGGCTTCGACTGCTCGGGTCTCACGCAATACGCGATCGCCCAGGCGAGCAACGGCGAAGTGGTGCTGCCCCGTACCACCTATGAGCAGATCTACAGCGGGGTCCGGGTGCACCCCGCCGACGTGCGTCCTGGCGACCTGGTGTTTCCAGGCAACTCCTGGGGTCGATACGGCCCGGAGCACGTGCAGCTGGCCGCGGGCAACGGCATGGTCATCGAGGCGCCCTACACGGGTTCGACGGTGAAGTGGTCACGCATGGACAGCAACTCCGTCGTCGTGCGGGTGCTGTGACGCGGTGACCATGGGGAGGATCGCGTGGCCATAAACATTCCCAGCGAGGTCGCGCTGTTTCTCAACATCTGCGGTATCCCCTACCCGGATATCAACGAGGACGACGTCCGCGCCCTCGCCGGGCATGTGCGCACCTTCGCCGCCCAGGTGCGGGACACGCACGACTCCGCGACCGGCGTTATCGATCAGATGGGCGCCTTCTACTCGGGTGAGTCCTATCAGCAACTGGTCGCCACCTGGGCGGGCATGAGCGCCGGACACATGCAGCAACTCGATAGCGCGTGCAAAATCGTGGGGCAGGCCCTCGACGCCGCGGCGACGGTGATCACCGTGGTGAAGGTCGCCGTGCTGGCCGAACTCGCCGCCCTGGCCGCTGCCTATGCCTCGGTGATGATCACGCCGCCGCTGGCGCCTTCCGCGCCGCTGGTCGCCGCAGCGGCGCGCAAGCTGTGCGAGGAGATGGCGCAGTATCTGATCGGCTACATCGTCGCCGAAGTCGTCGGCAAGGCGATCGAACCGCTCGAGAAGGCCATCGACGACATGGTCAAGGGAATCGTCTACGACGCGACCCGCGACGCGCTCGACATCCCGTCGTCGGGTAGACCGGCACCGCTGCGCATCGATCCCGACGCGGTGCAGCACTTCGCGAAGGTGCTCGACGATCACGCCGACGACATCATGCGGCACGCGGCGACATTCGCCGAGAACGTCTCGACACTAGATTTCACGACATCGACACCGTTCGACGACGCGGCGCAGCCCACCGCGACGGACGCGAACGCTCCGCATGGCCCCGCCGTTCGGGAGCGCGAAATTCCGTTCCAGCGCGGTGCGCAGCCGGAGTCGCGCTTCGGCCCGAACGCATCGGCGGCGAACACCGGTCTCGGCGTACTCCCGAAAGATGCGCGCGTCCCAGTCGCGTTGCGTGACGCCCCGAACGCGGTCGGCGCCGCGGAACGGCCGGTCGATCGAAACGGATCCCCCGCCGGCACAGGTACGCTGGTCCCGACCGGCGAGCGATCTCCCTCGCCGGTCGGCTCGGAACCTCGCGAGTCTGCCTGGGAGTCCGCGAAAAGGACTGCGGCAGTGGGGGCCGCACCGAACGGTGTGGACGTGAATGCGGCGGACCGACCGGCAGGAGTCGAGCGCCCATCCGCGCTGTCCGCGCACGCTGGAGCGGATGCCGGACCGGTGGCCGCACGCGGCGCGGCGTCCGAGGTTGCGGCGCGACCGGCCGTCGACTCCGAGGCTCACCGGTCCGGCCTGCCGTCCGAAGTGGCTGGACCTGCCGACCGTGTGCAGGCAGAGGACTTGCCCGTAGTCGCGGGTCCAGTCCTGGGAGATTCGCTGGGAGTACCGCCTTCTGCGCGGCAGAGTCCCGGCGCGGCGTCCACCCCTTGGGGCCGAGGCGCGCCGCAGCCGGGCGGGCCGGACCCCGCGCCCCCGAAATCCGAACGTCCGGCGAAGGCCACGCCGAAAGCGCGCAGGCCCGCGGTTACTCCGTGGACCAAAACCCGTCGGACCCGGGATGTTCCGGCCGTGGCGCACGCTCCGGCGACGCGGCCGCCACTGCGGTTGGTTCGGGAGAAGGAGAAGGACGCCGAAGCGAACAGCGCCGGTCTCGCCGACGCGATGCCCGCGCCGCCGCGGGTGACGGCACCGGCGTCCGATCGCACGGACGCGCCGCCTTCGCGCGACTGACCGGCGAAAGAGCGAAGAAGGAACTCCGACAGAAAAACCCATTCCCAAGGGCGGGAATGGGTTGCGGAGAGAAAGTGGTGGGAGTGGTAGACGTAGACCAATCGCGCTACCGCACAGGGTGTCGTTCCCCCACAACGGCCGGTGGCCTGCCGGTGCCACCGGCCGTTGCTTATTGGGTGCAGATCGTCAGGATGAGGGACTGACGATCTGTGTTCAGACAGTACCCTCTTCTGTCGGAACGTTCAATAGTGTGCACCTAAATAGCGGCAAGAAATTTTCATACGGGCTTCGGCCTGTCGCGCGGCGGCTGGGGGACCGGATCGCGGCTGGCCAGCCGCCGCCGAAGGGGCCGTCTGCAGGCGGATGATTGCCGACCCCGGGGTAAACATACCGTTAACTGACGGCCCGTTCAAAATTGGCATGTCGCTCGTGAGTGGCCTCCGCCTCGGTTTCTTCCCAGCAATGGGAAGCGATCGAGTCCTCGGCGTGACCCCCGGAATCTATCGTTCGAGCAGGCTAGATCGGCGGAAGGGAAGTCCGAGTGTCAGCGGCCGAGGACGCGTTCTACACGGGTGTTCAGAATCTTGGGTTGGTCGCAGGGGGCGTGCGTAACGACCAGCATGCGGCGGCGGCGTTTCGGGCTGCCACCGATCTCGACCCGGACATGTGCGATGCCTGGCTCGGGCGTGCCATGACCGGAGAGGTCACCTCGGAGGTGATCTACGGCGCCTACCGCTCGGTGCACAACCTCTACCGTGACCAGCAGCGGGCGGGGCTGGTCGACCGGGCCCTGTGGTGTCAGGTCGAGATCGGCATGTACGGCCTGCGCGTCGCGATGGCCGATCGCGATCAGATCGCCATCGCACAGGCGTGCGCGTACGCAGAAGGCGGTGAATGGCAAGAAGCCGCGGCGATTCTCGACGAGGTCCCGCGCGACGACGTCTCCGACTTCGTGCGCATGTCGCTGTACTTCCGGACGAAGCAATGGCCGGAGGTGCTCACGTTGCGCAACGCGCGGCCGGTGCTGGAGGACGGCCTGCTGGACATCGCCGCCGAGCTGATGACCGCGCAGTCGCTGGCGCACCTGGGCCGCTTCGGCGAAGCCATGCCGCGCGCGCAGCGGATCGTGGAGGACAGCTCCTCGGGCAGCCTGTCCTACATCTGGGCCGATGCGCACTTCCTGCTCGGCATGCTGATGCGGCACAACGGCGATCACGACGCCGCCGACAAGATCCTCAATGGGCTGCAGGGCTCGGCGCTGTGGCCGGACCGCGAGGAATGGCAGCGAGCGGTGCGCGACAAGTCGTACCGATTCGAGGTCGCCACCGCGGAACTCATCGCATCCCGGACGAACCGGTGGGATCCCACGACGGGTGACGATCCGCGAGAGGCGGCCGCCAGCGCGGCGCGGGCAGAGCGCGAGAGTCTTCTCGCGGAAGCCTCCGATCTGCTGCAAGCGCAGATCGGCATGGATTCGGTCAAGGAACAGGTCGACCGGCTCAAGTCCGGCGTACTGATGGATCAGGTGCGCGCCAAGCGCGGGCTCGCCGTGGATTCGAAGTCGCAGCACCTGATCTTCTCCGGCCCGCCCGGCACCGGCAAGACGACCATCGCCCGGGTGATCGCCAAGATCTTCGCCGGTCTGGGTGTCGTGGAGAACGCCGAGGTCATCGAGGTCTCCCGCAACGACATGGTCGGCACCCACCTGGGCCACACGGCGCCCAAGACCAATGCGCTGATCGACTCGGCGCTCGGCGGGGTGCTGTTCATCGACGAGGCGTACACGCTGATCCAGGAAGGTCTCTCCGGTGGAGACGCTTTCGGCAAGGAAGCGGTCGATACGCTGCTGGCTCGCATGGAGAACGACCGGGACAAGCTCGTCGTGATCATCGCGGGATACGAGGACCAGATCGACCGGTTCCTCGCCTCCAACGACGGCCTCGCCTCCCGTTTCACCAAGCGCATCCGTTTCGCCAGTTACGACGCCGACGAACTGGTGCAGATCGCCGAACATATCGCGCGGAAGAAGGATTCGATCCTCTCCGAGCAGGCTCGTGAGGTGCTGCGCCTGAGGTGTGAGGAGCTGGCGGGGCAGACCAAGAACGGCAGGCGGCTGATCGATCTGGCCGGCAACGGCCGTTTCGTGCGCAACGTGGTCGAGGCCGCCGAAGCCGAGCGTGATTATCGCTTCACCAGGGAAAACGCCGATATCGCCGCGATGACCGACGAGGAGCTCATGACGATCGACGCGTTCGACGTCACCGCGGCGCTGGAGGGTTTGGCGCCGAGCACGCGGGTGTGAGGCGTCCGCTGATCCACTATCCCCAGCTCCGGGAATAGTGGTCGTATTCATGCTGTGACCGCTGGTTACGGTTTGGTGAGGGCGGCGGAAGGAACGAGAACCGGTGGCGCGCTTCCGGGTTGTGACCAAACACCAGATTTCCGGCTGGCGTTTTCTGCTGCGACGGATCGAGCACGCGCTGGTCCGCCGAGACGCGTCGATGATCGATGACCCACAGCGTGGTCGCTCGACCGCGCTGTCCATCGGCATCGCGCTCGCCTGCGTGATCATCGCAGGCGCCGCGGTGCTGGGGTTCTTCAAACCCGCCAAGAAGGTCGGGGAGTCCAAGATCGTCGCGGAGAAGGACACCGGGGCGCTGTTCGTGCGCCTGAACAATCGGCTGTTCCCCGCCCTGAACCTGACGTCGGCTCGGCTCATCGTCGGTTCCCCCGACAATCCGGTGCAGGTGTCCCGGGACGAGTTGTCGAAATATCCGCGTGGGCCGTGGGTCGGCATTCCCGGTGCGCCCGGCAGCATCGTCGACGACAACGAGAAGGATTCCTCGTGGACGGTCTGCGATACGGCGCGCACGGGTGCGGCGGCGCCGGTGAACCCGGCGACCGGCCTGCCGACCGTGAGTCGCTCCGCGGTACGGACGACGGCGATCGGCGGACCGCTCACCATCGACGGTGACGCCAACCGCTCGCTGGGTGACGGCGAGGCCCGCCTGCTGCGCGACGACACCACGACCTGGCTGGTGTACGCGGACGCCGAGAAAGGCGTGGTGCGCGCCGCGATCGACCTCGCGAACACCGCAGTGGCGATGGCGCTCGGCATCGACTCGACCGCTCCGGTGGTGGCGGCCTCCAAGGGCTTGGTCAACGCGATTCCCGAAGCGCCGCCGCTGCGGGTCCCCGACGTGCCGGGGAAGGGCGAGACCATCTCGCTCAACAACGGATTCACCACGCCGGTCGGGTCGGTGCTCACCGTGTCGACGCCGGATCAAGGCGTCTCGTACTACCTCGTCTCCCAGTCCGGGCTGGTGCGAGTCAGTTCGGTGCTGGCGGCGATGGTTCGCAATGCGGACGCCCAAGGCTCGGTGACCACTCGCACCGTAGGGCCCAACGTGATCGCGTCGAATCTGCGCCCTGGACAGTGGCCGGGCACCGCGACCTACCCGACCCGTCCCATTCGCCTGGTCGACCCGGAACGGTCCGGCGTCACGTGCCTGCACTGGTCGCGCTCCGGGAGCGATCCGAACGCGACCACCGAACTACTGGTGGGCAGGCAGTTGCCGCTCACGCAGGACGAGCAGGGCCGCGCGGTCGACCTGGTGACCTCCTCCGCTTCGCGCGGCACCACGGCGGACGCGGCGTACCTGCCGCGGGACACCGGGCGTTTCGTGCAGGTGACCGGTGCCGAACCGGGATCGCCGCTGCGCGAATCGCTCTACTGGGTCTCCGACAGCGGGGTGCGCTACGGCATCATCACCGATCCGAACGGCGGGGGCAACGATCCCACCCTGACCGCCCTCGGGATGCGTACACCGGTTCCCGCACCGTGGAGCATCATCTCGCTGTTCGCGGTCGGACCCGCCCTGTCCCAGAAGGAAGCTCGCATCCAACACGACGGTATCCCCAACAACAAGATCGTCGCTGGGCTCGGTGGTACGCAGTGACCACGACTCGCCGGTTCGTACGACCCGCCCGGATGGTGCGCGGTCCCAAAGCCCCCGCGGTGACCGAGCTGCGGCTGCAACCGCCGACCGAGCTGCCCAAGCCGGTCCCGCCGTCGCGGTTGCGGATGATCATGCCCGTGGTCATGGTCGCGGCCATGTGCGGAATGATGGTCATGATGTTCCGCGGCGGCGGAGCCATGAACCCGATGATGCTCATGTTCCCCGCCATGATGCTGGTGTCGATGTTCGGCATGATGGGCGGCGCGTTCGCGGGCAACTCCAGCGGCGGCGCGGCGAGCCTGAACGAGGAACGCAAGGACTACTTGCGCAGCATCACCGACAACCGCAAGACGGTGCACGCGGCGGAAGCCGAACTCCATACCTTCCTGCGCTACACCCATCCCGGTCCGGACGAGATCGCCCGACTGATCGGTGGCAAGCGGATGTGGGAGGTGCAGGTCGCGAGCCCGCAGTTCCTTCGTGTGCGGGTCGGCCGCGGGCGCATCGCCAACCAAGTGCGCGTGATCGTTCCGGAAGCCGCGCCCACCTCCGATCTGGACCCGGTCGGCGTCGTCGAGCTGACTCGTTTCGCCAAGGCATACTCCACGGTCGGCGGCATGCCGGTCGCGATCAATCTGCTGTCGGCGCCGCAGGTCGGCATCGACGGCGATCCGGAACTCGTGGCCGGGTTGGTCCGCGCGATGATCGCCGAGGTGGCGGTGCTGCACGGACCGGATCAAGTGGCGGTTGCCGCGGTGCTGTCCGATCCGGACGCGCCGGAATGGTCCTGGCTGAAGTGGTTGCCGCACACCCAGCATCCGAGCGAAAATGACGCGATCGGCTCCAGCCGGATGGTCTACCGCACCGTCGCCGAGTTGCGTACCAAGGTGCTCGCCGGGCTCAATCGCGGTCCGTTCTCCGCCAATTCGCAGCCCACCCTGGACCGCACGCACTACCTGCTGCTCGTCGACGTGGCCGGGCCCGCGAGCGACCGTGACATCTCCGGCATCGATGGTTGCACGTGGCTGCGGCTGGGGGCCACGGAGCAGAATCTGCCCCGCGCGTTGCGTTTCGCCGTGTCCGAGGACGGATCGTTGAACGAGGTGACCGTGCGCGGGCTGCGTCGGGTCGGCGTGGCCGACTCGCTGTCCACGGCGGCGATGACGGCGATGGCGCGCAGTCTCTCGCCGTACCGGTTGTCCACCGTGGTCGAAGCGGTGGCCGCCGAGCAGGCCAGCAGCGGCACGTCGTGGGAGGAGATGGTCGGCATCGCCGACCCCGGCGCCATCCGCGTCGAGCAGGCGTGGGTCCGGCGACGCGACGAGGATCGGGCCCGCTTGAATATTCCGTTCGGACATGATCCGGCCGGTAGCCTCGTCTATCTCGACATCAAGGAATCGGCCGAAGAAGGCATGGGCCCGCACGGCATGTGCATCGGCGCGACCGGATCGGGTAAATCGGAATTCCTGCGCACCCTGGTGCTTTCGGCGGTGGCCACCCATTCGCCGGATGTGCTGAACCTGCTGCTCGTCGACTTCAAGGGCGGTGCGACCTTTCTCGGCTTCGACCGGCTGTCGCACGTGACGGCCGTGGTGACGAACATGGAGGAAGAAGCCGACCTCGTCACCCGTATGGAAGACGTCATCAACGGTGAGATGGCGCGGCGGCAGCGGATTCTGCGCGACGCGGGCAACTTCGCCAGCGTCGCCGACTACGAGCGCGCCAGGGAGCAGGGCGCGGACCTGCGACCGCTACCCACGCTGCTGATCATCCTCGACGAGTTCGCCGAACTGCTCGAGCAATACCCGAACTTCTCCAAACTCTTCGTGGCCATCGGCCGATTGGGCCGATCGCTGCGCATCCACCTGCTGCTCGCTTCGCAGAAGGTGCCCGCGAACCGGATGGGCGAGCTGGAAGCGCACCTTTCCTACCGAGTCGCGTTGCGCACCAACCAGACCAGTGATTCGCGCGACGCGATCGGCACCGCGGACGCCTACCACCTGCCGAAGAAGCCGGGCTCGGGCTACCTCCGGGTCGGTTCCGGTGATCTCCAGCGGTTCCAGGCGGCGTACGTGGGCGCGAAGTACGCGCCTCCGGCGCAGGCGTCCGCGGCCTCCGCGCAGCGTGCGCGCAGGCCCGGAGGCGGATACCGGCCGCCGCAGCGCTTCACCTCCGGCCACATCGTCGACAACCGGCCGGCCGTGGTCGAGCCGGTGGCGGTCCAGGAGACGCCGGAGTCCGCCGACAACGAGTCGATCACGGTGATGGAAGCGGTATTGCAGCAGCTGGCCCGGCACGGCCAGCCGGCGCACAAGATGTGGCTCCCGCCGCTGGTCACGCCGCCGACGCTGGAGCGGATGATCCGCGCGGTGCCGCAGGGGGCATTGCAGATGCCGGTGGCGCTGGTGGACAAGCCACGCCAGCAGCGTCAGGACGTCTGGTCGGTCGACATGTCGGGCGCGGGCGGACACATGGCCATCGTCGGCGGTACGCAGTCCGGCAAATCGACCGCGCTGCAGACGTTCATCCTGTCCGCGGCGCTGACCCACACTCCGGAACAGGTGCAGTTCTACTGCCTGGACTTCTCCGGCGGCGGCTTGGCGGCGCTGACGAACCTTCCGCACGTGGGATCGGTCGCCGCGGCTCGCGACGGCGACCGCATCCGGCGCACGATCGCGTTGGTCACGAACCTGCTCGAGAGCAGGCAGTCGATGTTCAGCGAATTCGGCATCGACTCGATCCGGAAGTTCCGCGCGCTGCGCGACGGCGGGGGCGTCCCACCGTGGCAGGACCGCGATCCCTACGGTGACGTCTTCCTGGTCATCGATGGATGGGATGTCGGGTTCGGTACGAACGGCCCGTACTACGACGAATACACCCCGGTGATGGAGTCCATCGCCCTGCAGGGCTTGAACTACGGCATCCACCTGGTGGTCAGCAGTTCGCGCTGGATCGCGATTCGCCCCGCGATCAAGGACCTGATGCAGACACGCGTCGAGATGCGGCTGGGTGACCTGGCCGATACGACCTTCAATACCCACCGGAACGTTGTCGCGGCGATCCCCGCCAATCGACCGGGTCGCTGCATCTCGACCGACGGTCTGCACATGCTCACGGCGTTGCCTCGCATCGATGGGGTGGGCGATCCGAATTCGGCCGCCGAGGGCCTCGCCGCCGCGGCCGCCGAGATCACGCAGCGTTATCCGGGCAGGCGTGCGCCGCAGGTGAAATTGCTGCCGCCACAGGTGGGCATGGACGAAGTGCGTGCCGGCTGGCCGGTCCCGCAAACGCTCGCTCAACGTCTCGTGGTGCCGTTCGGCGTCCGCGAATCCGATCTCAGCCCGGCGACGATCGATTTCAGTGTGTCGACCCATTTCATCGTGCTCGGCTCGACGGGATCGGGGAAATCCACCACCCTGGCCGCACTGCTGGAATCCATTCGACGCCAGTACGACCCGTCGCAGGCGCGCGTGTTGCTGATCGACTACCGGCGCAGGCATTTGGAGA
The DNA here is from genome assembly GCF_009829325.1 of Nocardia sp. CY41. GTDB lineage: Bacteria > Actinomycetota > Actinomycetes > Mycobacteriales > Mycobacteriaceae > Nocardia. Next base: position 19,574 of record NZ_VUOS01000040.1, on the reverse strand, counting down.
CGGTGCCACAGGAGATGCTCATCGGGCATGTGACCAGCGAGCGGGATGTGCGGGAGGCGCTGCCGGCGCTGGTGGAGAAGATGCGCTCGCGGCGCCCACCGGAGAACGTGACGCCCAGACAGCTCGCGGAGCGCTCCTGGTGGTCGGGGCCCGAGGTCTTCGTCGTGATCGACGACTACCACATGGTGGTGCAGCGTGGCGGGATGAATCCGCTGGAACCGTTGAAGGAGATCATCGTCGACGGTCGCGATACCGGCTTGCACGTCATCGCGGCGCGCAACATCGCCCAAGCGGACACGGCGTTGTACGACAACGTGATCGGCCAGATGAAGAACCTCAATTCCTCGGGTCTGATCATGGACGGCTCGAAGCTCGACGGCATCCTGATCGGCGACGTGCGGCCCACCAAGCAGCCGCCGGGCCGGGGAATCTACGTGGAGCCCATGTCTTCTCGCCGAGATCTCGTCCAGGTGGCCTGGGTGCCCCAGCAGATGTGACTTCGGCGCCCATCCCAAGGTTGGGAATAAATTACCGTTTTCCTTAGCAGCCGCTCGATCCGAGCTGGTAGTCACGCTCGATTGGAGTCTCACCATGGCACTCCCGGATCTCGGCATCGCGCCGCCGGACGTGCGGGAGGCCGCGACCGACCCATTCTGGATGCCACTGGATGTCGGTAAGGGCGCCGCCGTTCTGCCGGGAGGTCACGGCCAGCACGGTGCTATCGCCCCGCCTCGGGACGTCACCGAAACGACGGGAATCCGAGATCCGGCGGCGGCAGTCGTTCCCGGAGAAACCCAGGAGGTGCCGGTACTGGAGAAACCCCCGGAAATCGGTGTGGCCGAGGCGGTCGATGGCCCGAGTCGCGCATCGACGCTTCCGACACACACGCTGTCAACGTCCTCGGCGAATCCGTCCGAGGCAAGGTAAACGCCTTACAGGATAGGAATAGATATGGCAACCGGATACACCGGCGACCCGGCCGAGGTCAGGGCAGCCGCCAGCAAGTTCTTCGCGCACGCCGACACCTTTCAAAACCACTTGGGAATTCTCGAAGGCATCAAGATGGAGTACGCGCCCGCCGTTCAGGGCCTAACCGGCAACGCCATTCAGTCGGCCATGCAGGGTGCTCTCGATAAGGGTGGCAAGCTGCATCAGACCTTCATGGAGATCGTTGACGTGCTGAACTCCGCCGGCGCGAACTTCGATAGCGAAGACCAGAAGAACGCGGCGCAGGTCAACAAATACAACATGAATTTCTGATGCGCGGTTCACGCCAGCACGCAATCGGGAAAGGTTTCGAAAAATGGCTTTGAAGAATGATTACGATGCGGTTGAGGGCCTGGTCATCCGGACCGACAAGGTGCTCAGCGACATGACCGTCGACGCGGGCGAGCGGGACAAGCTCGCCAAGCTGCTCGCGGAGAACTTCCAGGGTGACGCCGGTACTGAGAACTATGCCCTGCAGGTTCGCATCATGAAGTTGATCGAACAGTACAATCAGGCACTGACCGATCTCAAGGCGGCCACAAAGGTCGTGTCCGGCATCGACGGTGAGTTCCGTGTCGTCGATACGGGTCAGGCGATGCGGTTCGCGCAGATCGGAACGGGTGGAGCAATGCCGGGGATCTAGGATCTCCTATAGTTGCGAGCTTGTCACTCTCGGCGTTTGCTGACGTCCAGGGTGATACATAGCCGGTCCGGTGGTATCGATCGATCTCGGCTATGCCGCTCGAGTTCTCTCGGGTCTCGCGACGAAAACGATCGATATCTATGATCGCCCTCGATGGGTTCGTTCGCTCGAACATCATCGAGGGCGATCCCATGTCGTGGATGGCGTCGCCGGGCGACTCGCGTCACGTGACGCACCACTCCTGAATTCAAGGATCTCCCGCGAGCGGCGAGGAGGCGGTTGGCAGGCGAGAGTCCGAGGGCTGCACAGTGCATCCCCATCTCTGGGAATAGCTTAACGTTCTGATTGCACCGCTCGATGTCGATGTACTACTCGCCAAGAGTGGGTACTGGTCGTTAGGAGACTTCCATGCATCTCGCTGTCGATTGGGATCATCTCCCGGTTATCGCTTCGCAACTGGGCGTCAGCGCGGAGGATCTGATGCTGATGCTGGGCGCGGCCGCTCCCGCCGCTGTCCCCGCCCCGCCGGGTCTCGATGACGTGAGCGCGCTCATCCCCCTCGCGTGCGCCAAGCAGGCGGCGTTGTTCTTCCCCACCACGGCGAACGGAATCGCTCTCGGCAGCGATGGTGCGGTCGCTCTACCGGAGATAGGTGCCGCCTTCGCTGCCGGCGACATCGTCGGACATGGCCAGGTGCTCAGCAGAGCAGCCGCGTTCTAGACACGGATAGCGCGAGCGAAAGCTGACGAGATGCTTGCTGTGGTACTCGGCGCGCTGGGGCCGGAGGGGATCATCGCCCCGGTGCTCGCCGGCGATGGGGTCGCCACGACGCGGGCGACCGCCAAGGTTTATACGGCGATGGCCGCGCGATTGAATGCCGCCGCGGCCAACACCGACAGTTCGATGCTCCAGATGAGTGCGACGTTCCAAGCGCTCACCGCCGACCAGGCGCAGGTGGCGTTCCGGAAACACGCGTTATGGTTGCGTGAGCAGGCGGCAGTGGCTGAGGCGACCGGCCAGTTGCTGGACCGAGCGGCTGACATCTCCACCGCGGCGAAGGGCGCCATGGCGGTCATCGCCGCCAAGACGGCCCAGGTCCGGGCTCAGGAGGGTGCCGCACTCCTCGGCGGCTTCGGCCCGTTGAGCGGGGCGGCCCTCCTCGAAGCCGAGGCCGAGTTGCTCGCGCTCAGAGCGGCTGCTCTCACCGTCATGGGCGCTTACGCCGGGGCGCTGGTGCCCACGCTCGCCGCACTGCCGCCACCGCTCGAGGCACCCCCGATTGTGACCGGCGGACCAGGGCCGGGCCCGCAGACGCAAAACGTGTCTTACGACAACCCGACCGACTACACCGGGAGCGACTTCACCAAGACGGACCTATCGTCGACGTCTACGGGCGATGGGCCGACCAACGGAACGGACAACACCGGATCGGGCGGGGATCAGAACCCCACCGACACCACACAGCCCACCGACACGACCCAGCCGGCGGATCCCACTCAGCCGGGGGATCCGACCCAGCCGGCGAATCCGATGGACCCCGCCACGAATCCCGAGCAATTGTCGCCGGACCCGAATGCCAATGGCTGGTCCGGTGACTCGGGAATGAACGGCACGGGAGACGGAGCCACGGACCAGTGGTTGTACGGCACGTCGCAGAACTCGCCGACGTTGGCCGCGTTGAGCGGTGGGGCCGGGAGTCTCGTCGCGCTCAATATGGCCCGCGGCGGCCTCGGATCGATGCCGGGCGCCGCGACCGGTTTCCGGATGCCCGCCAGCTGGAATCCAGGAGCCGGACGGGCATTCGGCGCCATGCCGCAGCAAGCGGCGTCCGGGCCGATGGGCCGGAAGGGCCCGCCGCGCGGTGCGGTCGCGCCCAGGGCGCGAATGCGACGACGCCGCGACGAGGAGAAGAGGTCGTCGAAGGTATTCGTCCCGGGTGAACCGCAGGATGTTCCGGTACTCGAGCAACCTCCCGTCATCGGGGTAATCGAGTACGAGGACCGGGACAGCCGAGACGAGCCGATGCTCGAATCGGTACCGGCGGTGGGCGTTATCGAGCGAAACGACAACGAAGACGAAGCGGTCCTCGCCTCCGCAGAACGTCCTCGGTGAAGCGCACCGAGGTCGATATCCAGTCGAAGGAGACGATCAATGCATTCGAGGAAGGTGTGGAAGACGATCCGGTCGCCATCGACCTGAATGTCGATGCCGCCCTGCTGTTACAGCATCTGGTCGACATCGAGTCCTATCCGTCGGTACTGGGGCTGCTGCCGAATGTCTACCGCATCGAGGATCGGGATCGGGTACATGCCGTAGTCGCCGAGCAGCTCACCGAAGTGGGCGTGCTCGAGGACGGACGCGTGCACCCGGTCGTCGAGCATTGGCTGCGGTGCCTGTACCGGCCGGACGTGGAAATGGCGGTGCGGATCCTGGACACCGGCTTGGACGGTGAGCGGAAAGGAATGCTGCGGATGTCACTGGTGCGCGCCGGTGATACCCATGTACTCGCGGTGCGCTCCGGCGACCATGTCGTCATCCAGTCGGTGTTCCAGCAGGACGACCAGCTCGACACCTTGCCTGCCGCCGTTCTGGCCGCGCTCGGTCCGGCGCCGGCACTGCAGTTCGAGCCGGTTGCCGCGCCGGTGGAGCAATTCGGCGAGATTCCCGATGACCAGGACGAACAGCGGCGCGCCCTGGTAGAACTCGGAGCGGAACCGCACGCCGCCGCGGTGCTGAGCCGGGTGCTGGGCGAGGTGGTCCGACGGGCCGAAGTGGTGATCATCGAGCACCACGACGGCAGCTCCGAGCAGTCCGTATCCAGCGTGAACGTGGTGGATACGCTGTCGGGGCGATTCATCGTGACGCCGAGTGTCGCGATGGACGGACGGAAGTGGGCGAGATATGCGCCGGGCGATGACGCGACCTTGCGGTCGGGTATCGGGGCGCTGATCGACCTGCTGCCCGGTCGAAGTTGGTTCGACACCAGCAGAACGAGCTGAACGTCGGACCGTGTTTGTCGAGAGGACGACGGAAATGAACCGAGCACCGAGCAGAAACGGTCATGAGGCCGAGTCCGCGCGCGCTCGCGGCGGTTACGACGCGTACTTCGCACCGACGAACGAGCTGACCGACGCGGCTGTCGCACCGGGCCCCGCCGCCGAGAAGAACCAGGACGCCGACAAGTTCACCCACGTCGAACCACCGATCGGTGCACCGCGCGACCCGCAGGCGTCCGCCGCGGAAGCCGATTCCCGCTCCCCGCAGGCGGTGACGCCTCCTGCCGCCGCGGGCCCGCCACCTCGGCAGGCGAATGCGCCGACACCACAGGCGAACACGCCACCGGTGCAGACCAATGTCGCTCCGCCGCCGCCGAGCGCCCCCTCGCCGGGCTATTCGGCCGCCCCACCCGCGGCCGCGCAGCAATCGGCGCAACAGCATTCGGCACAGCAGCAGTCCGCCGAGCAGTACCGGGCCGACCATGCCGCCGCTACGCCGTCTCAGGCGATCGCGCGCAGCGAACCGACGTCCGCGAATCAGCAGTGGTCTTCCGGATCGGCCACGCCCTGGGTCCCCGAGCGCGTCGACCACTCCGCCTACGAGCCGACGCCGCGCATCGAGGTGCTGCCTGCCGCGCTCAGCTCGATCGAACTGCTCGCCGACATCTCCGCCGCGAAACGCGCGCAGCTGCGCTCCAACTCCGGTATGCGCGGCGCGCTCAACAAGGTCGGCTTCAATCTCGGACTTTCGCCTGCGGAACAGCGCGCCGAGGACCGCAAAGCGCGCATCCGGCGCCAGCTCACCACGACCTATCAGATCGCGGTGATCAGCGTGAAGGGCGGCGTCGGCCGTACCACGACCGTGGCGGCGCTCGGCTCGACCTTCGCGGGCCTGCGCCCGGACCGGGTGGTCGCAATCGATGCCAACCCGGACTTCGGCGACCTCTCCACCCGTACCTGCAGGCACCCCTACGGCCTGACCCTGCGCGATCTGGCGCAGGCGCAGAACCTCGACGCGTTCTCCGCGGTGCAGTCGTTCACCTCGATCAACTCCTCCGACCTCGCCGTGATCGCGTCGCCGTGGAGCACCGAGGCCACCGAGGCGCTGTCGGGCCGCGAGTACAGCGTCGCCGTGGAGGTGCTGCGCAAGCACTTCAATCTGCTGGTGGTCGACTGCGGGACCGGTGTGCTGGATTCGGCCACGGCGACGGTGCTGCAGACCAGCGACGCCGTCGTGGTCGTCACCCCCGCCACCGTCGGCGGCGTGACCGGTGCGGTGGCCACCTTGAACTGGCTGAGTTCGCACGGCCTGCAACACCTGATCGCGAAGTCAGTCGTCGGCATCGTGCATCACCAGCCGCTGAAGCCGACCGTCGACGTGGACGCGATCGAGAAGCTGTTCGAGACCGCGCAGCGCCCCACCTGCGTCCTGCCCTATGACGCGCATCTGGCCGAAGGCGGCGAGATCGACCTGCGGTTGTTGGAGAAGGAGACCGTGCTCGCGTTCGAAGAGCTGGCCGCTTGGCTGGCCGATGGATTCCCTGGGTACCTCTCCAGCGGCGCCGACACCTCCGGTGACCGCGGAGGGTGGCGATGAGTACTGCCGTCGCGCCCGCGCCTGCCGGGACGCAGCCGTCGGCGGAGGTCGCGCGGGCTCGCATCGCCGTGATGGTCTCCACCTATCAAGTCGACGTGGTGGTGCCGACCAAGTTCACCATCGAGACGTTCATCGATGATCTGCTGGTCGTGCTGGCCTCGGCGATCGATGACGAGAGCGTCGATTTCACGCCGCCGCAAGGACAGTGGAGCCTGGCCCGTCCGGGCGAGCTGCCGATTCCGCGCTGGCGCAGCCTGGCCGACCACGACATCACCGATGGCACGATATTGATGCTGTCGGTTGTCGAGTCGGCGGAAGTTTTCACGCCGGTGGTCGAGGACATCACCGACGCGCTCGCCTTGATCAACGAGCGCGAGTTCGCCGAATTCGACGCGAACACCGCCTCGATCGTCGGGTTGACCGCGTTGGGCATCGGAGCCTCGGCGGTGGCCGCGATGCTGGCTTGGTCGTGGACCATGACCGGTTCGGCGCTGTGGTGCGGGCTGCCCGCCCTGCTGCTGGGCGGGCTGTGCTGGGCGGGGGCCGCACTGGCCCGCCGCCGCAACGCGTCGGCCATGGTGACCCTCGGGTTGTCGTTGTCGGCGACGCCGCTGTTGTTCGCGGGCGGCGCGATGCTGGTGCCACCGGCCTACGGTCAGCCGGGCCCGTTCGCGGCCGCCAATCTGGCGGCGGGGGCCGTGGTGGCGGCGGTCGCCGCCGCCACCATGATGCGCGTGAGCGGCGTCGGCATCGCCACGCTGATGGCGGTGACGGTGCTCGGCGCCACGCTGACCGCGGCGGCCTTGCCGCTGACCTACGCGGATCTGTCCGTCGAACAGGTTGCCGGTGGCGCGGTGTTCGTCGGGATCGTGCTGCTGACCATGGCGCCACGTTTGGCGGTGGTGATCGCGCGCATCCGTCCGCCGGATCTGCCCGACCCCGGCAACGAGGTCTCACCGACGACGCTGACCGACATCTTCGACGCGGAGACGGTGCGCGAGGGGGACGAGCACACCGCGGTCGGCGAACAGCAGCGCCATGCCAACGAAGTCGGCATCGAGAGTCGCGCTCGGCTGGCGGTGACCAGCCTGCGCGGCCTGATCGCCGCGATCTCCACGGTGCTGGCGGTCTCCGCGGTGATCTCGGCCGCGACCAGCCCCGGCGGCATCCGCGAGATCGTCATGGCCGCCGCGATCGGCGGCCTGCTGGCGATGCGCGCGCGCTGGCATCCGGACCGGGTCCAGGCGATCGCGCTGATCGCGGGCTCTGCCGTGACCGTATGCGGCGTCGGTTTCAGCCTGGTCGGCGCCTACGAGACCCCGGTGGCCCGCCTCGTGGTCGGACTCGTCGTCGCGGCGGCGGCCTGCTTGGCTTGTGTCGCGGCGTTCCGGTTGCCGGGAAAGCGGCTCTCCCCGGTCACCCGCCGGGTCATCGACCTGGTGGAATACGCGCTCATCCTGGTGGTTCCGGTGATCGCCTTCTGGATCATGGGCGTCTACACCGCGATGCGAGGGATCTGATGAAGGTCGGCAGTGCCGCTGTGGCGGTTCTAGCCGGGGTGATGCTGGCAGTCACCGCCGCTCCAGCGGTCGCGCTGGAACCGCCCCAGGTCGTGGTCGGCGCGCCGCCTGCGGACGACCCGCCGGGCCCCGAGGAGCCGATGAAGCAGCAGAAAGGCTGCCTGGCCGCAGGTGTCCTGCCCGACAGCGACCTGAGCCGCACGCCGCCGCCGGAACTGGCGCTGGATCTGCGCCGCGCCAGGGCGCTGAGCCGGGGTGCCGGGGTGACCGTCGCCGTCATCGACACGGGTGTGCAGCCCCAGTCGCGTCTGCCCAACCTGGTCGGCGGCGGCGACTACCTCGCGGCCGGCGGCGACGGCCTGTCCGACTGTGATGCGCACGGCACCCTGGTCGCGGGCATCATCGGCGCAGCCTCCGATGCCACGGACGGATTCGCCGGGGTGGCGCCGGACGCGCGGATCATCTCCATCCGCACGCGTTCGGGCGCGTTCAGTCCCGAACGGCCGAGTTCCGATCCCGGTCAGCGGCTCGCCGTCGAGATCAGGACGCTGGCCAGGGCGATCACGCGCGCCGCGAATCAGGGCGCCGGAGTGATCACCGTGTCGCTGCCGACCTGTATACCGGTGGACGCGCAGGTCGACCAATCCATGCTGTCGGCGGCCATCGGCCATGCCGTCCACGTCCGTGGTGCGCTCATCGTGGCCGGGGCGGGCAACGCGGGGGGCGCCGCAAACTGCGCGCAGAATCCGGACATTGATCCGGCGCGCCCCAGCGACCCGCGCAACTGGCGCGACGTGAAGACCATCTCTACGCCGGGTTGGTTCGGTCCCGACGTGCTGACGGTGGGATTCACCACCGCGACCGGCGCTCCCATGCCGGATTCGCTCACCGGCCCCTGGGTTTCGGTGGCCGCACCGGGGACCGGCATCGAATCGCTCGGACCCGGCGGCGGTGGCCTGATCAACGGCGTCGGCGAACCGGACAAGCTGGTGCCCGTCGGCGGCGCGTCCTTCGCCGCGGCCTACGTCAGCGGGGTGGCCGCCTTGTTGCGTTCACGGTTTCCCAACGAGACCCCGCGCGAGATCGCTTCCCGCCTGCAGGCCAGCGCGCACGCGCCGGCCCGCGGCATCGACAACCTCGTGGGCGCTGGCGTGATCGACCCGCTCGCCGCCCTCAGCTACCGCACACCGCCGCAGCAACCGGCGGGCTTGTTCCGGTCCTCGGAACTGCCCATACCCGCTCCGCCGCGCGCGAAGGATCTGCGACCCGCGATCACCGCGACCGTCGTGATCCTCGCGGCCGTGCTGCTCGGCCTCGCCGGAAGCCATCTCAACTACGGGACGCGGAGGCGCCGGTGAGCTTTCCGAGCGTACGGGTCGCCGGCGTCGAGCGTGGTCCGTTCGCCGCCTTCGTCGTCGTCGGCAGCCCGCTGCTGGTGGGCCTTTCGGCCAAGACGCCGTGGTGGGTGAGCGCGGTGGTGGTCACGGTCCTGGTCGTGACGGTGACCGTCCGGGTGAACGAGCGAACCGGCATGCGCTGGCTGCTCGACTGGGTGGCCTACCGCACCGGCCGGACCGCGCGGGCGCGCGAACGCACGCAGGCCGCGAGGATCCGGGATGTGCAGGTCGCGGCCGGCGTCTGCGGTGTCAACGAGGCGGGCGACACGTTGATCGCGATGATCCAACTCGCGCCCAACCTGGACCTGCCTACCGTCATCGCCGAGCGAACCCTCTACACCGAGGACACCATCCCGGTCGACGCGCTGCTTCCGATGCTGGACCAGTTCGGCATCTCGGTCGACATCGACATCGTCACCACGGGTCAGCGAGTGCGCTCCAGCGGTAGCTACAGCATGCTGTACGACCAGCTGATCGGCACTCATCCGGTGGTCGGGGATCGGCTGACGTGGTTGGTGGTGCGGCTCGACCAGGAACGCAACCTGGCGGCGCTCAGCAAACGCGGGCCGTGCGCGGTGGTCGCGCCCAAAGCGCTGGCAAGTGCCACGCATCGCATCGCGGGGCGGCTGCGCGAGCGGGGCATCGCCGCGCACGCGCTGCCCGCCGCCGCCCTGCAGGACGCGACGCGCCTGCTGCACGCGGGCGTCGAGCTCTCCGATCTCCGGGAAACCTGGAGCAATCTGGAGTCGTCGGTCCCGGGACGGTGCGTGACCAGCTTCCTGATCGACTGGACCCGGCTCAGCGGTGTGAGCCTGGACGACTGCTGGACGTGGAACCGCGGCCGCACCACCCTCGTGGTGAGCCTGACCGACGACATGGCGGGTCCGCGTGCAATCGTCCGGTTCATCGGCCCCGCGGTCACCACCGACCCGCCGGACTATCTGCGGCTCCTGGGCGGCTACCAGTCCACCGCCCTGCTGGCGTCGTTGCCCACCGGCGCCTCCGTCCGCGCCCTGCGCGGCTTCGAGTCCGGCGCCGACATCGCACCCGACGAACTCGTCACCGACCTGGCCATCGCGATCGGCCCGAACGGCCAGATCCTCGGCGCGATCAGCGGTCAGCCGCGCCACACCCTGGCGCTGCCGCTGTTCGACCCGGCCCGGTACAACCCGCGCAGGCGCACCATCGATGTACACGCCATGCTGCCCGTCGCCCAGCAGATCATCCTGCGGGCGATGGTGGTCGGCGCGGACGTGGAGATCCACTCGGCGCGGCCGGACAGCTGGCGCCAGCTGGTGACCGCGGTCGGCGACCCGCGCTCCATGCGCTTGGCCGACCCGGGCGACGGGCACACCGGCGGACACGACGCGGAGGCGGAGCCCCCGGCCACCATCGCGGTCTTCGACCACCTGCCGCCACGTGCGTCCAGGGCGCACACGACGGTCACCATCAGCGAGCCCGGCGGTCCGCGCAGGCGTGCGGTCGATCTCGCGATCAACCAGGTCAGCGCAACCGCGGTGGACGTGAGCATCCCGATGCGCACGGTGCGGGTTGACCTCATCGAGCCGAGAGGCGAAACACGATATTTCGATACTGTCGACGGCCCGCCCGCGCATCCCGCGCAGGCATCAGGACCCGTGGTTGCACCTCCGCAACCCGGTGGCCGTCGCGTGAGCTGATGGGAGCGGTCGGTTAATGTCTATCACCGTGGTAGCGGACACCCATTCCGATGGCGGCGATCTCCCTCATCCGGACGCCGGGGACGCGCTGACTCCCAGACAGGCCGCGGCGGCGATCTTCTCCAGCCGGTTGTCGGAGCTGATCGCCGAATCCGTCGTCTCGACCGAGGACGGATCGACGCGCTCGCTGACGCTCTACTCGCTGGCGCAGCATCTGGAACTGGCCTACCCGGACGTGCCGGTGTCGCAGTCGGGTCTGTACCGGCTCATCCACGGTGACGCGATCCCGCGCTTGGATCTGGTGATCGCGCTGGCGCGGGTGTTCGACGTGCCGCCGGAGTACTTCGTGACCGAGGAGAAGAAGCGCTGATCCGGCCGGTCGTCTGTTCTCTCCAGCGGGAATAGCGACGGCTCGGCGAGTGACATGATCCGGATACGATCCGGATCATGCCCGCCGAGGACCCGGGAGATGTCTTTCTCCGTCATCGAGGTGCGGTCCTCGACGCACTGCTCGCCGATCCTTCGCTCGGGCCTTCCGCGACGCCGTCCACCGTCGCCGCGGATTTCGGCGCCGAACCGGTCGACAGCGCGGCGATCAGCGTCCCGTCGCTCGGTTTGCCGGATCTCGACTCGCAGCCGCGAGAGGCCGGGCCGCGGCGTCGCACCGGTGACGGCCCGAAGGCCAGCGAACGAATCCTGGCGCTGCTGAACGGGCAGGCGCAGGACTCCACCCCGGCGATGGATTTCGCGAACGACTACTCGTCGGTCGCCGCGAGATCGAACGCGGAGGCCACACCGGAACCGGAGCCGGAGCGTCCGTCGACGGCATCGGCCGACCGGCTCGCCCCCGCGCAGCAGATGGCGAAGGATGCGCTCGTCCAACTGCGCAAGCCCAAGGTCGCGCTGATCGTCGCCGCGGTGCTCGCGGTCCTGCTGGTGCTGCTGTTGATCACCACGGGCGGCCAGGAGAACACCTCGCAGAGCCAGGTGCTGGTCGTCACGACGCCGCCGAGTACCGCCGCGCCGTCGACCTCGCCCGCGCCACCGGCGAGTTCGATGATCCAGGTGAAGTCCGCGGACTCGAAGTGCCCGCCGGGCAGTACCTCGGCGATGGACGCCTTCGGTGCGCAGACCGGCAAGGCGTGGTCGTGCGTGCGGGCCTACAAGGTCGACGGTCAGGTCATCACCATCGATCTGGGCAAGACCTACCAGATCGATTCGATCGGCATCGTGCCCGGCTGGGATCACATCAGCGCGGATGGCACGGATCAGTGGGCCAAATACCGCACCGTCAGCCGGGTTTCGTACATGTTCGATGACAGCAACAAGACTGTCTACACGCAGCCGACCCTCGACCAGCGGACCCTGGTGGTGACCAAGATCGAGCCCGCGGTGAGCGCCTCGAAGATCGTGCTGACCGTGCTGGAGTCCAAGGGCGATTCGACGATCAACACCACCGCGATCTCCTCGATCGTCATCACGGGGCGCTGAGGTGTCCACACTGCCCGAACTGGTCTGCCAGTACTGCTCGCACCGCAACACCGGCGCCGATGCGCGCTGTGCGCACTGCGGAGCGCCGCTGCACACGGCCGTGGACAAGGTGAAGTCCGTCGCGGAGAAGCTGCCCGCCCAGGTCGCCGAAGTCGCCGAGAAAGCGGGCGGCGAAGCGAAAAAGTTCGTGGACAAAGCGTATCCGCGCTGGCAGTGGCAGGCCGTCGGGGTGCTCGCGCTGCTGATGGTCCTCGCCGCGATCTGGGGGGTGCGTTCCTGTTCGCTGTCCCTGCCGTCGACAGTGCAGGGAACGGCGCCGGTGCGAGCCATGCCGGATCTGCTGCGCACCTCGGCGATCTGTCAACCGCTCGACTCGGGCGGGCAGCGGGAGAAGTGCGTCATCACCGCGACCGACCCGATGTTGTTCGGCAACATCGCCGGCGGCCGTGACCTGACCTTCTACGTCGAAGTGCTACCGCAGGATCGATTGGTCGACAGCATTTCTCGATGGCGCGGCGCGGGAGGAGCGGCCCTCGTGGACGGTCCCGTCTATGCGGCGATCGGCCCCTCGGCAACCGTCTGGTACGCGGACACTCGGACGGGTCTGCGATTGGAGACGGGCACCTTCGCCGGTCGAACCGGTGCCCAGACCTTCATGTCGCGGGCAGGACTGGTCCGCTGACGTAACAGCGGCCCTTCCGCCGAGCCCCGGAAAATCCCTGATCCGGGCGGCGTAACCCATGTTCGTCCAGGCAGATTATTGTTACACTGTTGATTGTGCCGTTATCCAGCGGTACGTTATGTGAAGTACGAAACACGTACGAGCGCAGTTCTCGGGAAGGCAACGGATCGATGGTGGCAACCACCCAGCAGACGATTTCACCGAAGCGGTTCCGCGATGATCCGACCGATCTGGAGGCGGCCTATTTCCGGTGGATCCAGCCGGGATCCTCGGCGTCGGCGATCACGGATCGGGCCGAGCGGATCTTCCGGCAGCACTTGGAGTTGGCGGCCACCCGCGCGCCCGGTTCGGCGACCACCATGGTCTACCGGCCGGACGACAGCGCCGGGGTCGGCGCCGCGATCCAGATCGTCAACGACGACATGCCGTTGCTGGTCGATTCGGTGACCGCGGCGCTGCGCCGCCTCGGCGCGACGGTCACCGAAGTCGTGCACCCGGTCTTCGACGTCTCGCGTGATGTGGACGGCCGCGTGCTGTCCATCGCGCCCCGGGACGGCGTGACCGAGCCCGCAGGGGAAGCCGACGGGCGAACGCTGCGCGAATCGTGGATCCACGTGCAGCTGGGCGCGGGCCTGTCCGACGAACTGGTGGACCGGATCGAACAAGCCTTGCCGCCGCTGCTGGCCGACCTGCGGCGGGTGGCCGACGACACGCCGACCATGGTCGAGGTGCTCAATACCGTTGCCGATCAGCTCGATCAGGCCGCGCAGTGGGCCGGTGACGCGGAGATCCCGCAAACCGCCGGGCTGTTGCGCTGGCTGTCGGACGGGCATTTCACGCCCCTCGGGTACGGCTACTACCACTTCCGCCGCTCCGCGCCCAGCGCGAACGCCGACTTCGAGCCGTGGCAGCTGCCCGGCACCGGGCTCGGCATCCTCGGCAACGGCGCCGACGCGGACATCAGCGTGCCCGTGGTGGGCGCGAAGCGCACGGTGCTGCGGATGGCCAACGGCTCGGTCGACTCGCTGCTGCCGGGATCGCGGGACCTGTACTTCATCAGCGTGGCCGATTACGGCGCGAGCGACCCGAGCGGCCGGGCGGCCTGGGGCGACACCGTCAAGATGGTGAAGGGCGAGCACGTCTTCGTCGGCACCTTCACCGTCGCGGGCCTGCACGAGAACATCCTCGACATCCCGGTCATCTCCCGGCGGGTGCTGCAGGTCATCGAATGGGCGGGCTTCGGCCTCGACTCGTTCTCCGGGCAGGCCATGCTGGAGATGCTGCAGTCGTTCCCCCGGGTGGAACTGTTCTCCACCGATGCGCGCAGGCTGTTCGAAACCGTCTCCGCGGTCATGAATCTCGGGCTGCGGCGGCAGGTGCGGCTGTTCATCCGGCGCGATTCGCGCAGCGACACCATCTACTGCCTGGTCTACATGCCGCGCGACCGCTACTCCACCGAGGTCCGCGTGCGCATGGGCGAGATCCTGCGTGAGCAGTTCGACGCCGAGCAGATCGCGTACTCGGCCCGGGCCACCGAATCGGAGCTGGCCGTCGTGTACTTCACCGTGCACCGGAAGCCCGGCGCCGAGGCCGCCGACATCTCCGAGGAGAATCGCGAGCGGATCCAGGAGCTGCTGCTGGCGACGACGTGGACATGGGGCGACCGCCTGGTCGCCGAGGCCGCGGGTGTAGCCGACGTGCCGCAGGCGCTGGTCACCGAGTACGTCGCGGCCTTCCCCGCCAGCTACCAGCAGGAGCACGAGCCCGCGCACGCGCTCAGCGATCTGCGCAGGCTCGAGCGGCTGGCCGATGGCGCGATCGATACCGATTTCTACCGCCAGGGCGACTCCGCCTCCGCCGAATGGCGCTTCACGCTGTACGTGGCGGGCGAGGGTGTCTCGCTGAGCCGGGTGCTTCCGGTTCTGCACAGCCTCGGCGTGGAGGTGGTCGACGAGCGGCCCTACCGCATCGTGCTGGCGGACCGGCCGGACCGCTGGATCTACGACTTCGGGCTGCGGGTGACCGCGGCGCCGCTGCGCGAAGCGCTGGCCGCCGAGCCCTCCGCGCAACTGGCGCACTCCGTCGACGCCACGTCGCTGCCGGAAACCAGTGTGCGCCGGCGTTTTCCGGACGCGGTGACCGCGATGTGGTTCGGCCGCGCCGAAGTCGACGGCCTGAACGAACTGGTGCTGCGCGCCGGTCTGCACTGGCGTGAGGTGGCCTTGCTGCGTGCCTACGCGAAGTATCTGCAGCAGGCCGGATTCGCCTACACGTTCGGAAACATCACCCGCGTCTTGCTCACGCATCCGGCGACGGCGCGCTCGTGCCTCGACCTGTTCGCCGCGTACTTCGACCCGGACGGCGTCGGCACGCAGGCCACCGACCGGGCAGCGGAGATCGCCGCGCGGGTGCAGGACGAGATCGACGCGGTGGTCAGCCTGGACACCGACCGCATCCTGCGCGCCCTGTTCGGCCTGATCGAGGCGACCCTGCGGACGAACTACTACCGGCGTGACGAGGCGGGTGCCACGCTGGACTACCTGTCGGTCAAGCTGAATCCGCACGCCATTGCCGAATTGCCGAAGCCGAAGCCGCAATTCGAGATCTTCGTCTACTCGCCCCGAGTCGAGGGCGTGCATCTGCGGTTCGGTTCCGTGGCGCGTGGCGGCTTGCGTTGGTCGGATCGGTTGGAGGACTTCCGCACCGAGATCTTGGGTTTGGTCAAGGCGCAGGCGGTGAAGAATGCCGTGATCGTGCCGGTGGGCGCCAAGGGCGGCTTCGTGGTCAAGCAACCGCCCGCCGCCACGGGTGACCCGGTCGCGGACCGGCAGGCATTGGGCGCGGAAGGCGTCGCGTGCTATCGCACGTTCATCTCCGGCCTGCTGGACGTCACCGACAACGTGGACCGCGCTACCGGTGAAGTGCTCCCGCCCGCGCGGGTGGTGCGCCGGGACGGTGACGACACCTACCTGGTCGTTGCCGCGGACAAGGGCACGGCGACGTTCTCCGACATCGCCAACGACGTGGCGCAAAGTTACGGCTTCTGGCTGGGTGATGCGTTCGCTTCGGGTGGTTCGGCGGGTTATGACCACAAGGCGATGGGCATCACCGCCAAGGGTGCGTGGGAGAGCGTGAAGCGTCATTTCCGCGAGATGGAGATCGACACCCAGACCCAAGACTTCACCGTCGTCGGTATCGGTGACATGAGTGGTGATGTGTTCGGCAACGGGATGTTGTTGTCGGAGCACATCCGGTTGGTGGCTGCGTTCGACCATCGCCACATTTTCTTGGACCCGGATCCGGATGCGGCGCGTTCGTATCGGGAGCGGCAGCGGATGTTCGCGTTGCCGAGGTCGTCGTGGGCGGACTACGACACGTCGCTGATCAGCCCCGGCGGCGGCGTCTACGACCGCTCCGCCAAGGCGATTCCGGTGACGCCGGAGGTGCGCGCGGCACTCGACCTGCCCGCGAATGTGACCACCTTGTCGCCGCCCGAGATGATGAAGGCCATTCTGCTGGCCCCGGTCGATCTGCTGTGGAACGGTGGAATCGGCACCTACGTCAAGGCGAGCACCGAAACCAACGCCGAGGTGGGCGACAAGTCCAACGACTCGGTCCGGGTGAACGCCGACAAGTTGCGGGTCAGGGTGATCGGGGAGGGCGGCAACCTGGGCGCGACGGCGCTGGGGCGGATCGAGTTCTGCCGCAACGGCGGACGCATGAACACCGACGCGCTGGACAACTCGGCGGGCGTGGACTGCTCCGACCACGAGGTCAACATCAAGATCCTGCTCGACGCCGTCGTCTCCAGCGGAGAGCTTCCCCTCGCCGAGCGCAATCCGCTGCTGGCCTCGATGACCGACGAGGTCTCCGATCTCGTGCTGCGCGACAACATCTCGCAGAACTTCCGGCTCGGGATGTCGCGGGCCGACGCGGCGGGCATGTCCGGGGTGCACGGCAGGATGATCAACGACCTCGAGCAGCGGCGCGGTCTGGACCGCGAACTGGAGGCGCTGCCGACCGAAGCGGAGCTGGCCCGCCGCGCCGCCGATGGGACCGGGCTCACCTCGCCCGAATTGGCGAATCTCATGGCGCACGTGAAGCTCTCGCTGAAGGCCGACCTGCTGGCCGGCGATCTGCTCGACAGCGCGGCGTTCGCGTCGGTGCTGCCCGCCTACTTCCCCGCCCCGCTGCGGGAGCGGTTCGCAGCCGCCATCGGCAGGCACCCGCTGCGGCGGGAGATCGTGGCCACCGTTGTGGTCAACGAGATGGTGGACTACGGCGGGATCACCTATGCGTTCCGGCTCGCGGAAGAGGCCGGGGCAACCACCGACGACGCGGTGCGCGCGTACAAGGCCGCGGTGGAGATCTTCGATCTGCACGCCCTGTGGCAGCGCATCCGGGAGACGCCGATGTCCACGGCGGCCCGCAACGAACTGGAGCTGGAGACCAAGCGCACCTTGGACCGTGCGTCGCGCTGGCTGCTGTCCAACCGGCCGCAGCCGATCGCGATCGGCGCGGACATCGCCAGGTACCGCGACGGCGTGCGCGCCCTGTCAGGTCAGGTGCCCACGTGGCTCACCGGCTACCTCACCGACGATCTCGCCGAGCGTTCGCGGCGGTCGATCGCCCGTGGCGCGCCGCGGGAGCTGGCCGAGGAGGCATTCGGGCTGATCCACCGCTTCCCGCTGTTGGACGTGATCGACCTGGCCGACATCGCCGAGCGCGACGCCGCGGAGGTCGCGGTGCTGTACTACGCGCTCAACGAGCACTTCCAGATCGAACGGCTGCTGACCGCGGTCGGCAAGCTGGAGCGCGGCGGGCGCTGGCGGGCGCTGGCGCGTCTGGCGGTCCGCGAGGACCTCTACGATTCGCTGCGGTCGCTGACCCTCGACGTGCTGACCGCGAGCGAGCCGCAGGACAGCACCGCCGAGAAGATCGCGTACTGGGAGTCGACCAACCGGTCGCGGCTGGCCCGCGCTGGCGCGTCGCTGGCGCAGATCTTCGCCGCCGAGACGCATGATCTCGCGGCGCTGTCGGTGGCGGCGCGGCAGGTGCGCGGCATGGTGAGCGGCGGCGAGTCGACGGCGTTGGCGCCGACGATCGCGGGCTGACCCGGCCGCACGATGCCCGGAGGCAGACGCTCGGCGTCAGCCTCCGGGCATCGGCGTTCCACAGTCGCCGCAGAACTTGGCGGCGGGCGTCGTCGGCGCGCCGCAGCTCGGGCAGTGCCGTGGCTGCGGCGCGAGACGCGCTCCGCAGTTCATGCAGAACTTGGCGCCCGCCGGATTGGCGGACTGGCAGGCGGCGCACGTCGTCTGGGCGGTCTCCGGCGCTGCGGCGGGCAATTGCGGCGCGGGGGAGGGGGCCGCGACCTGGTGGCCGATGGCGTTCAAACTCAACGCCGCGCCCAGGAACCCGCCTTCGACGCCGTGGTGGCCGCGCGCGAACCCTTGGCTCGCGCCGAGTGCGAGTTCGCCCGCGGCGTAGCGCTGGAAATCACCCGTGAGGCTGATGTACTTGACGTCCTTGGCCAATCGCTTCAGCCGGTCGGCATCCTCCGGCGCCAAGCTGATGTCGAAGTTGCCCATGCGGGGGATCCGCAGCCCGTACTCGTAGAGCGCGGTGTTGGTCTGGCGCATCACCGCGTGCTCGATCGGCTGCAGTTGCGCCGAGAGCCCGAGCACGGGCCAGTCACCGCGCGCGACCCCTTGGGTCACCGCGATCTTCATGGATTTGAGCAGTAAGTCGGCGCACCAGTTCTGCACTCGATCCTGGTCGGTGAGATCGGCGGTGCCCGCGAGCGCGGTGAGCAGCTCGGCCGGGTCGCGCACGGTCAGGGCGAATTCGCCGAAGACGCGCAGGGTCACCACCTGCTCGCTGACCGGATCGAGGATGTCGTCCAGCCGGCCGCCGAAACGAATGCCAGGGAACTCTCGCGTGGAGACGAAATACAGCTCGGCGCGGTAGTAGTTCCCGCCGGTGAGGGTGTCGACGAGCGCGCCGAGCACGGGGAGCTCGTCGGCGTCGATGCGGTGGCGTCCCGGGCCCATCGCGGCCACCACGCGCCCGGATTTGACGAAAAGGGCGAGCTGATCGGCATTGACCAGCGCGCGGCTGTAGCGGCGGATGTTGACATCCGGCCACTTGTAGACCAGCTGGTTCTTGCGGTCCTCGGGGACCGCGATGAATTCCCGCTCGAACCAGGCCATCCGCGCTCCCTCATCGTCCTATTTGTCACGTTCAGCGTACCGATATGCGGTGGCACGATCAACGAATCCTGCGCTGATCGCCGCTGCTCGGACGCCCTTTCCTCAAAATCATTGATGTCCAGCGTGTTACAAGTCGCGATCCGCTATTGAACGTGCCGCTATCTAACGGTACATTGAGCGAAGTTATGATCGCCGTCACCTGAAAGGCCATCGCCATGACCACAGTTCGACCACCAGCGGATGCGCCCGCGCAGGCTGCCGCGCTCGAAGACGAGGACTCGGGCTACCACAAGTCGCTGCGCCCGCGTCAGCTGCAGATGATCGCGATCGGTGGGGCGATCGGCACCGGCCTGTTCCTCGGCGCGGGTGG
>NZ_VUOS01000039.1 GCF_009829325.1 Nocardia sp. CY41 | reverse complement strand
GCGGTAACGTCGACGGGGCCTCGATATCCCGTCGAGGAAGTTCGCCTCACTACCGCTTCGGCCCCGGATCCTGCACCGGGGCCGAAGTCGCGTCCAGGAGAGTTCTCGACCGGCCGCCGGGATCCGATGGCGTTGTCCGGGCACCGGCCGTGCAACCCAGGTTCGCAGCGATTCGCAACATGAAGCCTGTTCGGGCAGGTAGTCGCGGTCGGCCGATGTGGCGGCCGCGCCCCGCTTGGTGGCAACCAGCTCCGGCTCCTTGCCAATCAGCGTCCACCGGTCGATCAGCTCATCCTGGTCGAGCTCCCTCATCACGCGCGAAAACTACACCGCGCCAACCTCCCTCGACCGGGTTTCGGGAGCGTTCATGTACCGGGTGACACGATCGTTAACGGCACCCCGTGAAGCCGGAAAGAAGGTCGTAGTCGACCTGTACGGGGGCCTGAAGGCGCTGATCACTCGCCGGTACGAAGTGGTGGAGGCCGAGGTCGTAGGGGTGGAATCTGAGCCGGAGGAGCCCCTGCGGCGGCAGTTGCTGGCCAAGAAACTCGGTCAGGCCGGCGCCGGAGAAGACGAGGAGCTGCGGGGGCTGGCCGAGGAACTGCTGCGGCAGATCGCCGAGAACGCTCCTGAAGCCGCGGAGACCATCGGTGTGAAACTGACTCGGCTGGAAGCGGGCGATATCGAGATCACCGATGAGGCTGGTGCAGTGGGGTACAAGCGTTTTAGTTAGCCCGGGTCAGGAGCTGTTAGTGGCTGCGTCAGTGCTCGTGCAGGCTTATTCAACCCACCCGCGGAGGAGCGTGCGCAGCTCATCCTTCGGGATGTCGGGCCAGGGGTCTGGGTGCCGGGACAATCGCGTGTCGTACCAGTCGACCCAGCCCTCGAAGCGGTCCGGGTCGGCGGATACGGCGCGGGGCATCGTCTCGGAGCACACCGTTACTCCTCGCCAGTCCTCCATCGTGCGGTACATGCCGAGGGTTGCACCGGTGTCGACCGAAGAGTTCGCTGGCGATACCCGATCGAGCCACATGTCGGTGGCCTGGGCGCGGGTCGCATCATCGACTCCTTTCCCCATGCGTTCGAGGAAGAACCCTGCGTTGTAGAGCGGATCGCCGGGTCCGGCGGTTTCCCAGTCGAAGATCCACAGTTTCCCTTGGTCATCGAGCCGGAGGTTGGATGGATAGAGGTCGTTGTGGGCGAAGACAGTCGGCTCGCCCGAGCGGCTGAGGTCGGGCTGGACATAGTCCGACAGCGGCCCGATTCCGAGTCGGTCCAGCCGGGACCGTTGCTCCGGTGGCAGGTCGCGGTAGGCGTCGTCGGCGTGCCGGATCATCTGCTGCTGCCACTCTGGAATATCGAGGTTCATTCCCACTGGTAAGGGGCGGGAGGACATCAACTGCACCTGGTCCAGGAGATCGGGCAACCAGTTCATCATCTCGGGATCATTGAAGCCCCGTGTTTCACCGGGAACGTACTGCATGATCGTGAATGCCCGGCCGGTCGACGGGTCCGCTCCGGAATAGAGGATTTTGGGTGTTCGTACACCGCACTCGCGCGCGTAGTTGATGGCCGCGTTTTCCGGCATCCACTTCTTCAGCATGGTCACGATCGGTCGTTCAACTCCGAACCTGACCACAGCCGGGCCCGCGGTCGTGTCGACACGGTTCACCCGGTTCCCGGTTCCAGCGGCATCCGGTTCCCGATCCCGGACCTGCGCATACAGCTCTCGGGCCTCTTCTGCGGATACTTCGGATCGGTCGCGACCGCCGCGGGGCGTGTGCTCTGCGATGGATGAGTCCGGTGTTCCGCGCTCGGTGGCTGGCTGAGCGGCGTCGTTATCTCGGTCCGCGTGCCCGGCCGCACCGAGCCTGTCGAGTTCGGCTGCGGACTGCTCGTCACCACGCGTGGTCCGGTCGAGGCCATCCCGAATTCCGTGCGGGAATTCGCGGTGTGCTTCGCCCACTTGTGGGGCGGCTTTTTCGGCAATCGCGTCAGAGAGGCGTTTGGCCGCCTGCAGCATCTTCGCGATGATTTTGCCGCTGCCTGACCCGCCCACCGATTCCTATCGCTGTGATCACGCTGTCAGACAGCAACGTTGAGGGAGGAGATACTGACCTCTGCCGACGTTGGATCGAGTTGGCAGGTGAGTTCGCTGGTGGAGAAGGCTCCGAGCGAACTGGTGAGGATTGGTTCGTGCGCAGATAGCGCGGTGAACCGGCCGACGGTAATGGTCTGGAGCTCCGCGGCTGACGAAGACGGCATCGGTGAGGCCGAGAGCGATATGAAAGACCCCCGGGTCGGCCAACAAGGGTCGGACTCGATCAGCTTCTCCTGGCTTGGACATTGTCGGCACCCGCCGAGGGGCAGCCCTTCGACTCTAATGCCACGAATCGGGAACCGATGAGCGAAGTTTCCCAGAGGCAGTAAACACTAGTTATCGGGGGCGCAGCGCCTTCACCAGATCGGGTGTGGTGCAGTGGAGTACAAGCGTTTTAGTTAGCCCAGGTCAGGGCTGTTAGCCTTGATCTTTCGCCGGGCTTGCGGCCCGGCGTGATCGGGTTCGGATTGGGTTTGGGCTGCTGATGAGCAGCCGGTGGGCAACAGGGAGTAGCCCGGTCAGCGGGTGGCTGCCGGGTTCCACTGGCCCGGATAGTGTCCTTTCGGGGGGTGTCGGGGTGGGTTGGTGCTGGTCAGTCCGGTTGCAGCCGGCGGCAGCGGCACCAGCTTGATCGCGCCCTGGCGGCGTTCGGCGATCTCGAGCCAGCTGCACGTCGGCAGCGCCGCATACAGCGCTTCCAGCTCGATGCGCATCTCCTCGCGCATCGAGTCGATGAACTCGGTCGGATCCAGCGGTTTGCGCAGCTTGCCGTAGTGCTCGACGCGGCGTTCCTCGAAGTCGGTCGGCAGGTCTTGGGCCGGGTTGCGCCACTTGTCCGCGCCGACGACCCAGATCTCCTTGCACCGCAACTGATCCCGCAACGCCTGGAACGTGCAGATCTCGTACACCATCCGCACCACCCGCCGGTTGCCGTCCTTGTCGGCCTGATACACCAGCTCCACCCAGTCCCCGGACATGCCGCGGTGGGTGGGCACCTGCTCCTCGGGAACTGGTGGAGGGTAGATATTCGTTCTGTGCGCTATTCCTTGAGGAGCTCGGACAAATCCGGTGAGGATCCGGGTCTGATCGTGGTGTCGATGTCCTCTGGTTCGCGGGCCTGGAGGTAGGCGGCCCAGCTGGTTTGGGCGTATTGGGCCCATCGGTGAGCGGTCTTGGGGTGGAGGCCAAGGAGGTCCGCGACGACGACGGCGTCGAGATCGATGATGTTGGTCAGCATCGCGGTGTTCCGGGCGCCGATCGTCGGGAGTCCGTATTGCTTGAGTCGGAGGGAAAACGTCTGGGTGTTTCGGGGGCGGCTGGGTGGTCGGCCGGGAAGCAGATAGGTGGGTTGGTCAGGGGTGGGGGTCCGAATGATGTTGGCGAGGCCGCCGTTTCGGATCTGCTCTTCGATGAGGGTGGCCAGCGATGGTGGCAGGATGACGGCGTTCTCGTCGATGACCAGGTAGGCGTCGGTCTCGTCGCGGTGGAATCGGTCGGTGGTGAGCTCGACGATGCGGACCAAGGGCATCGCATAGAGCCGGACCAGAGCGCCGACGATGCGGACGTCCAGGGGCAATGAGTCGTCGGTGAGACAGCGCCGGAGTTGTTCTTCATGGTCGTCCTGGTCGACGAACCGCTGCGGCAGACCGCATTTGGGTCGCGGGGCGTTGATGCCGGTGGCGATGTGTCGCTGCTTGAGCCAGGCCAGGAAGGCGGAGGTGTCCCTGCGCATGGTCGGTGACGCGTCGAGCCAGGTGTCGACGTGGTGTTGGGTCAGCTCCTCGACGGGGTTCCGACGGTGTCGAGCCAGGTCAGGAACTTGATGGCGCAGCCGATCGCTTGTCGAGCGGCGAGGTCGGCTCCTTGGCGATAGGGCTTGCCCCGGGCGGCCTTTCGTCGAGCGCGGCGCAGGACGTGCCAGTCGGCGTAGGGGCGTATCAGTCGTTGCTGGTGCGCCGGCAGGGCGGGAAGGGTTCGTTCGGTCCAGATCTGAAGCTGAGCCAGCGCCTCCTTGCGCCGCGGCAGGATTCCGGTCGTGACGAGCAGTTCGCGCAGGTGCTTGGTGTGGCCGTTCTGTGGGAGCTTGTCGAGTTCGGCGTGGGTGAATTCGGTGTGGCGGGCGATGAGGTCGGCCAGCAGACGCGAGGCGGTCTTCGTGGTGAGCCAGGTCTTGACGGTGCGCGGGTTGGCCGTGGCGAGCGCCTCGCCCAGAGGGCGCAGGGCCTCGATCGGGGTGCCGTTCTCGTCGCTGAGCAGGGCGTCGATCTTCATCGCGACGAAGCACCGCTCGCATCGGCCGTCGTGGAATCCGGGGCCTTCCTCGCCGCAGACCTTGCAGGTGAAGTCGAGATCGACCCCGCCGCATCGGGTGCAGACATTCCCGAAGTGGTTGACGCATACCAGGATTCGTGTTGTCCCGCATTCCGCGCAGGGTGCGGGATGTATCAGTCGTGCGCAGTAGCAACTGTTGCAGACCTCCCCCAGCGGCCAGGTGACGGTGATCTTCTTCTGCTTCCCGCAGATGGCGCAGAGGCGCGCCGGTCGCGGCCAGCAGGTGGTGCAGAGGAACGGGCCGCCGCGGTAGTGGCCGCCGTGGGAGTGCTTGCCGCAGTTGGCGCAATCGCCCATGAACCGGTAGCAACGCTGGCAGATTTCGGGGTTGCCCTGGTCGTCGCCGCGACGCTGGATCGGGCGCATCTCCCCGCAGATTCCGCAGAGTCTGGGTTCAGGGGTGTAGCAGCGTCGGCAGACCGGTCCTTTGTCCGTGATCTTGCGGGTGGGTTGGAGCTGGCCGCAGTGGACGCAGGCTCTCAGCGGTTGGGTGTAGCAGGCCCGGCAGAGGACCGAGCCGTCCTCGGCCCGATAGACGGGGTCGCGGAACCTGCCGCAACCAGCGCATTCGAGCTGCCGCTCCGGTTCGCGGCGATAGCACTTGTGGCAGATGGAGCCTTCGGCCCGGCGCGCAGCGATGTTCCCGATGGCGCCGCAGCGCGCGCAGGGCCGTTGTTCGGTGCGCCGAAGGCATCGTGGACAACACCGGCCTTCAGGGGCCAGCCGCAGCAGTGGCAACTCGGTGCGCCCGCAGCGGGCGCAGCCCAGCAGGACGACCTTGTCGCCGAAACCGTTGGCGGTGAGCAGTTTCAGCAATTTCGGCAAGGCCAGTGGGCAGTCGGGTTGGGGTGCGATGAACGCGTCCGGATGCTCGGCCAAATGGTTGTCGAGCTGGCGGGCGGCCGACGACCAGGCCCGAGCCTGCTTGAGTAGATTCTGCGCCGCCTCGGCGGTCAGGCCGGGCCCGGCCGCCTCCTGCAGCGCGGCGACGAGCCGCTGGCGGACCGCGCGCAGCGGCGTGCGCGGACGGACGTAGCCAGGCGAGGAGCTCATTGCCGGCCAGGACGGCGAATCACGGTGCGGCGCGGGCTGATCGGGGTCGTGGAGCCGCGCTCACCTGCGGTCTTGCTGATCTGCTGGTTGACGACCTGCGGTTCGATCAGGTCGTTCGGTGTGCAGCCGAGGATGTCGCAGAGCGCAACGAGGACGTCCATGCTCATGCGCTGCGGTGGTTGGGTCACCAGCCGATAGACCTGCTCCCGCGACAAGGTGATGCCCCGTTCGGCCAGCAGCGGCACCAGGTTCGATGTCTGGAACATCTGCTGATCGGCCATCAGATCCCGCAGTCGCCAGCGGTAGCCCATCTTCTTGTTCACGCTGTCACATCCCAATCGTCGCCGAGCCGAGCCTTCAGTGAAGACACCAGCAGTTGATTGCGGAACTCGTTGGAAACACCGGTATAAATCGCCGTCGTAGCCGCATGGGAATGACCGGCCTGATCCTGGACAAACCTTGGGGGATAAGAGAATTCGGTCCAGTGAGTGATCGCGCTGTGACGCAGACAGTGAACGTCGAGGTTCTCGTCGAGGCCTGCGGCCTGCCGGATGACCACGAACGACTCGTTGATCGATCGGGGAGACAACCTGCCGACCCGCTCGGTCACCCAGAGCGCGGGATGCTTGCCCGGCGAGAATCGCGGCCGTAACTCCGTCAGCCATTCATCCAGCACGTCGACGGCCCAATCCATTTCGGGGACGAGCAGCACCGACCGCCGCTTCGGCGCCGATCCCCTTCGACGATTTGCCGAAGCGCACCATCACGCTGCCGAACGTGGCGAACTGCGGCATCTTCGGATTCCGGCGCAGGTCGACCAGATCCAGCTTGGAGGTCTCGGTGCGGCGCAGGCCGTAGGCGTAGATCGTCTTCACCACGGCGGCGTCGCGGGCCGCGCTCAGCGCGCCCTTGACGCCGCGTTCCACGATCTTCGAAGGCCGCGCTTCGGCGGCCGCGAACAGTGCCTGGATCTCGTCATAGGTCAAGGGCCGCCGCCGGGGGTCGCCCTCGTAATCGGTCTTGTGCAGGATCGAGTTGCCCTCGTGGAAGATCTGCTGCGGGACCTCGCCGAACCGCTCCTCACACGCCCTGGCCCACCCGTAGCGGGGGTCGAGCAAGAACTCCAGGAACAGGTTGATGTCGACCTCGTAGCCGCGTGCGGTCGACACCTTCCGCGGCTTCTCCAGTGACCGCAGATGGTCGATGAAGGCCTCCCCCTCTGCTGGAGTCCACTGCCACGGATACAACCCGGTGAACTCCACCACGCGACGAATCAACCGCAGCCGAGGCTTGATGCACGACTCCCGCAGAAACCGAGCCGACTGCTGCCGCCGCCAGCCCTCCAGCATCGCCTCGAACACCGCCGGCGCGGGATCGAGATGGACGACGTTGTCGGCCAGAACCAGATGCGCCGAGCCGGGCGTTTGCAGGGTCACGCCGCCGTTGTAGCCGATGCAACATTGATGTGCCGCGTGTCCCGGTGCAGTTGGGAGGGTCCGGACATCAGCGACAGGACAAGCCGATCAGGCCGCTGACCAGCTAGTATGACCATTCCCATTGGTGGCGGAATGTTGCATCAAATGCAATTCCGCCTGTTTCGGGTAGTAGCGCAGATTCGCCCCCGCGTACTTGCCGATCAGCTCCAACGCGTCCAGCACCGGCCGGTGCGTGGTGTTGTTGGACTGGAACTCCAGCACGCTGAGGAGCTTGATCAGCCCGGCCCGGTAGTGGTTGGTGTACGAGGAGCGCAGAGTGGCCTTCACCGTGCGCTGATACGTCGGCCCCGACGACTTGAACTCGGCCACCAGGTCCCGCAGCACCGTCTGTGACGCCACCGAGAACACCGTGTCGCGCACCAGCTTGTCCCCCGCATCGACGGTCGCTTCGGCGACCCGGAACAGCAGGTTCTCCTTGCCGGTGACCTTCTTGAAGTCCTTGATCAGCTCGTTGGTCACCCGCACCTCGGCGCGGGCGTTGATCCGATGCACCGTCGAGTTCAGCAGCTCGACCAGGGTGTCGGTGATCTCCCGGCGCCGGCAGTGCAGCAGCGCGGCCAGCAGCGTCAGCTGCACCCGAAGAGGATGATCGCGCAGGTGACTCGGCGACTCCACCGCCGCCCGGCCCCGCCAGCCGGTCACGATCGTCGGACCGATGTCGGCGAACACCTCGCCCGGCACCCCGACCTCCCGGACCGCTTCCAGCTTCGCGATCTCGGTCAGCATCGTGTTCAAACTGACGTTCCCCGGATCCGAGCGGATCGCCGCCAGCACCGCGCCGCCGCCCTCCAGCTCGCCGTTCTCGTCACCGACCGGGGCGACCAGCGCGACCAGCTTCGCCACCACCTCGGTCGACAACCGCGACAGCACCCGGTCGAACAGCACATCCTCACCGCGGCTCAACGCCGAACGCGTGATCCGGTCGATCCGACCCGCCGTCGGCGGCTCCAGCTTCCGCTGCCGAAGCTCGGCCAGCAGATGCTCACGCACCCGCTCACCACTGCGCTCGATCTGGGTCACATGATCGACCAGCCACCATGTCAGCGCGTCCGCATCGACGACGCTGCATTCCCGGAACCCGAGCGCCTGACGAATCTGGGCGCGGTGGTACTCGATCGTGCGGCCGGACCAGTCGTAGAACGCGATCTCCGTACGCTCCACACCCACCTGACGGGCCACGTACTCAACCGCCTCGTCCGGGACCTCAGCCCGGCCACGCGGGAACCGACCCCGCTCGGTATAGAACCGCAGCAAGAGCGCGAACCCCAACCGAGTAGGACCCCGCTTGCCGCCGATCAACTCCGGCTCGTTCCCCACAAGCGTCCACGCGTCGATCAGCTCGTCCTGGTCAACCTCACGCACCACAGCCGCGCAAACTACACCGAGATCACCACCGGCACAGAACAATTGCGGCCGGTGACACGATCCTTACCGCCGCTACGCTCGGCCTACGACTGACTTGCGGCCGGTGACACGGTCCTTACCGGTACCCCAACATGCCGGAGTAACATGTCAACCATGCGTACACACACCCTGAAGGGTTTGCGGGCCAAACTCGGCGCGATCGCGCGCGAGGTCGCCACCACCGGCGAAGAAGTCATCATCACCGATTCCGGCACCGAGATCGCGGCCCTGGTCAGCATGGCCGACTACGAACGCCTCCACGAGCACGCCGACCTCGCCGACGCGCTGCGACTGCGCCAGCTGCGCGAAACCCCGTTCGAGACGATGTCGATGTCGGAGATGGTCGAGGCCCTGGGCATCGACCCGCAGACAGTTCTGGCCTCGTGAGGATCGCCTTCCACCCCGACACCCTCAAACAGCTTCAGAAACTCCCCCGCGACGTCCTGGAAGCAGCGCTTCAGGCGATCATCGGCCTGAGTGCCGACCCGCGCCCACACGGCGCGAAAAAGCTGGTCGGCACCCACAGCGACTGGCGCATCCGCATCGGCCAGTACCGCATCGTCTACGAGATCGACGACGACGAAGCCCTGATCACGATCTACCTCATCGCCAAACGCTCCGACGCCTACAGATAAGACTCTCCGCGTAAGACTCTCCGCGCAAACTCCCCGCTCCCGCCCCGCCGACGCCGTGGCGGCCGCGATGAAACGCCCGCCGCGCCCCGCGGCGAGGTTCGGTAACCATCCGGCGGCGCGGATCGATCTCGCACCGGTGAACCGGACCCACCGTTTGCGCCATGCGGACCGGCGGACAAGGCTGGATGGTGTGGGGCGTGATGACGCTCGCGGTGCGGTGTACGCCGATATCGCGGAAGCGTTCGACGCGGTGTTGTCGAGCGCGGAGGGTGAACGCGCCGAACGCGGTGAGGTGCCGTGGCTGGATGAGGTGATCGCCGAACTCGCCTCGATCACCCGCCAGGCCCACGATCTGGTCGTGCTGCACGCGGTCGGCGGGATCCTCGCCCAGCGCGGCAACTATTCGATGGCGGACTTGGCCGCGCTCACCGACGCCGACCCGGCTGCGGTGCGCCGCGTGCTGGCCGAACTGCGCGCGCGCCACTTCGGCATCCGCTGACCAGCCACCCTTCCTCGGCCGGAGCGCCCGCTCATGCTAAGGCACACAACGGCCCGGAGGAGAAGTGTCTGTGTTTCCCGGGCCGCTGCCGGTCGCCGTCCCTCGCAGGACAATGAGGAGTACCCAGTCCTGGGCGGGGAGTCCTTGCACCCCTCCCTTACGGCGCCCCCGGATCCTAGTAGCAATCGTCCAGCAAATTCGCTGATCCGTCCCGCGCGACCGTTTTTGCACGACAGCGAACAGATCGGGTTGACCCACTACACACCCACCAGCAATGGCAGTTCCAGCACACATGATGCCGACCCGGTGTGCTGGGCGCGATGTCATTCGGGGAAGTCGAGTCCGGCGACGAGGTCGAAGAACTGCTGGTCGATGACGCCCCACACCTCGACCTCGATCGCGTCGATGACTCCCCGGTACTCGATGGTCCCGCCCGTGGACGGTGGCACGACGCGGGACAAGCCCAGCAGCTGCGCCCACGCCTGCACGATCTCCGGAACCTGGGCTTCGCTGTAGTCCCGGCCGGCGGTGGTGCCGGAGACCGCGAGCGCGCCGGTGTCGTCGGTGACGAACAGCTCCCAGCTCAGCGGTGCGCACCCCGCCCGCTGCCCGACCTTGTTCACCACCGCCTCGACACCCAACGCGATCATCCGGCCGAAACCCTGACCACCGGCCGCCTCACGCCACGACGTCACCGCCCCACCTCCTGTCCACATCGAGGGATGCCGACCCGGGCCGCAGCAACCTACCGACGGTGAGACTTCGCTGAACGATAACCGCTGCCGTGATCGTCAGGATGTTTCGGTCGTGTCGGGTCGCGGGGTGTGACGCTCGGCCAGGGCGATCAGCCGCCGCAGCCGCCCGGCCACGGCGTCCTTCGACAGCGGTGGGGTGGCCAGCCTCCCGAGCGCGCCCATCCCGGCCTGCGGATGTTGCAGGCGCAGTTCGGCGATGGCCACCAGGTGGTCGGGGACCCGGTCGCCGAGCACCGCGAGTGCTGCCCGCACGGCAGCGAGCTGGGTGACGGCGGCCTGCTGGGCGCGGCCGGCGTTGGCGGCAGTGAGCTTCCGCGTCGCGCAGTGTGCGCTGTGGCGGCGCCGGTCGTCCCAGCGCACCCGCACCTGCTGCGCTGCCCGGGGTGCGCCGATCGCCTCGAGCGCTGTGGCGACGGTGTCGATCCCGGCCACGGTGACCTGCTCGGTGCCGGTTCGCTCGTGGTGACGCACCCCGGCGACGGCCCCTACCCGCCGCAGTGCCCCGGCGACAGCGAGCGCGACCGCCAGGGTGGGGCAGGTGATCTGCAGTCTCGGCGCCGGTCCGGTGAGGTGGATGGCCCCCGCGGCCAGGAACCCGGCCCGCGATCGCCGCTGGATCCTGGTCGAGGCGGGCGATCACCTCTGGCGGTAACCCCTGCACCCGACGCCCCTGGCGGGGGTCGAGCAGTCCCAGCCGGATCCGCACCCCGGTCGAATCCGCCACCCGCACCTGCCACCGCGGGCGCGCCCGCGGCCCGACTGCCGCCACCCGCCCCACGGTCTTCAGCTGCGCGCCCAGCAGCGCGCACACCCGCTGCGCCGCGGCCCGGAACCGAACACGAGCACACCGTCCCGGTCGCGAACCGCACCAGGGTGACCAGCTCGACGCGCTCGCCGCGGTCGTCGCGCGGTGCCGTACCCAACGCTAGGGCCGCCATATCGGTTATCGACCGGTAATCGCCGTCCACACCCATCACCGTGCCAGCACACCCCCACCAGCCCCGTCACCCGGCGCGGCGCGCCGGTCGTTAGAGATCTCGCGGCAGCAGCGCAACACCAACCGATGAGATCAGCCGCTATAGCCGTGGCTGCTGGCCGTTGCCACGCTCGATGAGCATGGTCAACATGGTGAGGATCCGGGATTGTCCGGACGCTGCGGCGGCCAGCTTGCCCTGTATCTCGGCGAACCCGTTGTGCAGCTCGGTGAACTGGCTGTTCATCGACGTGCGCAGGTCGGTCAGATCTTCATGGACGGCGGTGAATTCGGCCAGGGTGGCTTGGCGGAAGTCGCGGATCTCCGAACAGATCGCGGTCACGTCCCGGTCTGCGCCACCGGCCAGCACCCGCGCCGCCGCGGCGTCCTGCTCGGCGATGTGCAACCGCCCGGTTAGATCACGGACCTGCGCCTCCAGCGCGGCCACACGCGCCTGCAGATCCTCTGATGCCATAGCCCGGCAGCCTACGCGGGATGTGGTGATGTCTTTTGCACCATCCGCACAGCGCTCACCAGTGCGTGTCGCCTCCGAGGAGAGAGAGAAGGGTCGGTGCCCGACGGGTGCGGCGGCGATCATCATCCGGGGAAGCCGAATCACGAAGTACCCCACCAAGGCGGAGTTGGTGGGGTACTTGTCGTCTATTTCTTTCCGTCGCCTTTGCCCGGCGGCAGGCTAGATGCTGCCGTGGTTCTCCACTGTCGCGACGTACTCGCCGGAGTTGTCGCCGTACTTGCCGGGCCAGTCGTTGTAGGCGACGATCACCTCGCCGTCCTCGAGTGCGCGGAAGGTCTGGGCGGAGCCCGCGGCAAACCATGGGCCTGAACCCACACGCACGATCAGCGTCCCGATCGGCGCTCCTGGCACGACGCCTTCGGCCTTCATGTATGCCCCGGCATACTTGCCGTCGATGTACCGGGTCCCATCAGGGTAGGTCGTGCTATCTCGGCCGTAGGCCGCCCGCCCGCTCCCGGAGACGGTGAACACATCGTCGCGGCTGACCGTCACGCCGGACTTCACCCCGTCCTCGGCCTTCGCCGGCACCGTGACAACGCTCGAGTTACTCATGGTGGCACCTCCCGATAGTTCCAGTATGTGACCCCGGAACTATAGCTACCATTCAGCAAATGGAAGAGGGGTCGGTGGACGACGCGCCACAGGCCCCGGCGCACCTTGGGGTTTGCGATCGACGAATCCTCGCCGATGGAGGTCGACGACTCTCTCACCCATCCCGCCCGCACTCCCTTGCCGGTCAGAAAGCGCTGCCCACCGACCGGCGAAGGTCGCCGAGGTTGCGGGCGAGACGGTCCATGGAGTGCACGTTCACGAGGTGTCCGTCGCGCACGAACGCGAGCAGCTCGTTCAGCTGCGGACGTGCGGTGTCCCTCCCTGCGGCCATGCCGACGAAGGTGCGCTCGACATCGATCCCGTCGAGCTGCTGCACGGTCTCCTGGACTCGGCTGGGCCGCTCGGGCGCCAGGGCGGTTGTCGGCGGGCCTCGCGGTCATCGACAACCGCAGGGTGTTCGAGGGGTTGCGGGAGCCGTGTTTGCGGTCACCGTGATTACCGCCGCGTGGTGGGTAACCGTTGGCTGTCGGATCGGTCGCCTCTGATGGGGGGTCGTTACCGACGATCCACGCCACTGGACGGGATATGAGCCGATGATCGAACTGATCGACGATTTGCCTCGGTGCTGGTCGGCTGCCGAGGCGGGTACCCGCAGCCGCGGCAGGGCCCGGCCGTGGGGGTGATCGGCGCGGTCGTCGCCTCGCCGTTGAGTGTGGTCATCGGGGTGATCCGGTGCGCTCAGGCTATCCGGGACCAGGCCGAGCAGAAGACCCGACCGGACCCCGCGGTCATCCGCGGGCAGCTGGAGCAGATCGCCGAAGCCGCCGCCGTGGGCGAGTTGTCGCAGCAGCAAAAGCTCGCCGCTCAGCAACAAGTGTTCCTCCGGATGCAGCGCTACCCGTTGTGAGGTCGGGGTCTGATGCGTTCGAGTTCGGGCACTGGCCGTAGCGCTGCGGGTTCGGTCGTGACGGCGGGGCTGGGCTGCGGTGTCGTGAACCATCCTCATGGTCAGCGCACCCACGGGTGCATCCGGTGTCGCCGAGACTCCTGGACCGACGATCTATGACTTTCCGCTTGTTTCTCGCGCACCAATCCGACTGTATGACAGCGTTTTTCACGCACGCACGATAGAGTGTGTTTCGAACAGTTCGGTGCACAACAGAATTCGTGATCGAATGGGTTCCGCCGTGCCCGAGTCCTCACAACACCAGGGTGTGGCAACCGCGGATAGACAGCGACCCCGGCACCCTCATCAGCCGACTGGGAAGGAGCCGGGGTCGTTTCGCGCGCAGGCGGCTTCGCTCTCGGTTTCGTGCTCGGAACCGGAATCTTCGCAGGTCGACAGGCATCGGATCGCGGCGGCGGTCGAGAGCTCTCCGGGATGCGACTTCGGCCCCGGTGCGAGGAGGTTCCGGGGCGAAGCGGTAGTGAGGCGAACTTCCTCGACGGGATATCGAGGCCCCGTCAACGTTACCCCCGCTGACCTGGGGTGACGGGCAGCCCGGCCGCGGGTGTCGCGGCCGGTGGTAGATGCTTGACATGTCCGGGTCAAGTGGCAGGCTGCTGGGTGAGGTCGGGGTCTGAGCCGCCGCTCGGGCACCGGCCGTAACGCCGCAGGTTCGGCCGGGACGACAGAGCTGAGCCTGCGGTGTCGTGTTCACCGGTGAAGGTCAGCGACTCCGTTTCTTCGGTCGTCGCCCTGGTTACCGGTCGCTGCCGCGGCTGGTCAGTGACCTCAGCAGGGTCGCGATCTGGGTGCGCAGCTCTGCCAGGGACGCATCCATCGCGGCGACGCTCTCCCCGGTGGCCGGGCGGAAGTCGCTGCGTCTGCGCGCTGATCTCGGCCACGTCCCGATCCGCGTCACCGGCGAGCATCCGCGCGGCAGCGGCGTCCCGCTCGACGCTGCGCATCCGCCAGGTCAGGTCCGCGACTACCGCTCCAGCGCGATCAGTCGCCCTTGCAGATCCTCGGTCATAGTTGCGCAGCCTACGTTCGCCGAACCCTGCGAACGTGGTCGCCGCCCGCTGCGTTTTACCGTTTTTCGGTAGGATCGGAGGCGTCGCCCGGGTTAACTCGGCAGCCCCCCCAATCGGGTGACCGGCAACGGCCCGGAACATCCCCTCTCGGCTTCCAGGCCGTTGTCCGTGGTGGTTCTATCGGCGACTCCGCGGCTACCCGAACTTCGTTGCTTCTTACGCCCTCCGGAACCCCCATTCACACTGCCGAATGCCAGTCGTCTGGCCAGCACCTCGGTCGCGCCTGCGATGACATCCGCCCCGGCTACCGCAAGCTCGCCGCCGGATCGCACACCCTGTACTACCGCTCCACCGATGCGGGCGTCATCGACATCGTCCGCATCCTGCATCAGCGCATGGACCTCGACCACCACCTCCGACCGGTTTGCGGTAGCACGGAACTGCTCTCGAATGCCGCCGCGTGTGTGGTGCCCGCTGTCTCGGTGTGGTGAACGTAGCAGCACCCCCGACCGGAACCCGGGCGAGTCGGTGCGAGGTCGGTCAGTCGGGCAGCACCCACTCGTTGCCGCGGGTACGGTCCGCCAGCCGGGCACCCCGACCCGCTCGGGTCTCCGCGACGATCTCACCCAAGCGGTAGTGGCGGGCCTCGGCCAGAGCCGCGTTCCACAACACGGCGGCCCTGGCGGGGGTCATCGACTCCGGGTAGGTGATCACGCCACGATCCCGATCCCATCGCAGCGACACCGCCGAGCACGCCCGATCGACAGCGTCTTTGAACGCGCCCTCGATCAGGGGCTCGTCCCAGCGCTCGTCCCCGGCCAGCGGGCACGCGTCGGCGTCCCGCGGCTGTCCGACGTAGTGGCCGGCCAGATGCGCCATCACCCAATCGGTCTCCCCGACCGCCTCCTCGACGTCCCATCCCTCGCGTAGCTCAGGCATGCCGCGGATCGTAGCCGCAGGCATCGAGCAGATCGAAGAACTCCGTGCTCAACTCACCGACAGCGACTGACCGAGGCTCCGGGTCTGTCCTCCACGCGAGGATCGAGGTCCGGGAGTCGTTCAACGGGTGCGTGGCTTCAGCAGCCGCCGCGCCCGGGCTACGGCTGGACCGAGGTCGCTGACTGTGTCGGTGGCCGGCCGCCCTGCCCAGGACCCCGGTTCTGGTTTGGCGGATCGACATTCTCGCGCGCCTGACCTCGGGCGCGGACACGGCCGAGTGTCCAAGATTCGATTTCTCGACAGCCTTCTTGCGCTGGTGCAGTCGCGGGGGTTCGAAGCGCCGCATCACCCCCGCCGACTCGGACGCGGTCTGGGTGACCGCGTTGCTCACCTGCTGCTGACGGTTCGAACGGCCGCATCAGTCGGAACGGGGCGCGCACTACCGGACCACAGGTCCCGACGCCGAGACGCCCACGAGTGCTGGATCCGGACGGATCCAGCGTCCGGGGCGATCTCGACCGAAAGTTCCTGTTCCCATAGAGCGAGTGACGCACAATCGCTCCGTTGGCGTACCGTCCAGCTCGGGTTCTGCATAGAATTCTCTTGCGGGGCAATCGAATTGGGTACCGGATACCCATTCGAGGATCGCAGGATGATCTGCAGCTAAGGGGAATTCAGCATGGGTGATATCGATCTGGGCTTGGCCTCCGACTGGGAAGAGGGCGACACCCACGGCCGGGTGAAGCTGCGCCAGAACCAGGTGTATCCCACCTCACCGAAGAAGGATGTCCTCATCAGTTCGCCGGTGAGCATCGAACTGTCGGTGAACACGAACTTCAGCACCTCGCAGGAGGCCGACAAGATCTACTTCACGACCCACCACGGCACCCAGAAGAAGATCATCGCTGTGCTGGACTCCAATGGCGACCTCTATGTCGCGGGTCGAGTGATCACCGGACAGACCAACTTGGGCTACTGAACCGGCGCCGCGACCGGCCGTGTGTCGTGTCGCGGGCCGGAACGAAACAGGGGAAACGCCCTGCCGACCGTCCCACGGTCGGCAGGGCGTTTCTGCTGAGCCGGCCTCCGGTCAGAAGGTTCATATTGTGAGAATCGTCGATACAAAGGCTATTCGGCCGATATGAGTCCTGAACTGAGGTCGGTGGCCTGAGCCGCGAAGTAGCGAGCGTGCTCGGTGGGCGCGTTCCGTCAGCTACCCGTTGCGGGTGCTTGGTATCGAGACGAACTCCGCAGGCTGCCGGTGCCGGGGGCATGCGGCCATCTGCGGAAAGTCCTGTGCGCCGGATTTCGCATCCCAGTGGCTGCTAGACGCCGCGTAGGCGCGACGCGACCAGCGCAAAGGTTCCAGGAGACGGCGACTGCGACCGGGATGATGACGGCATGAGTTCCGCCTCCGGCTCCCCGACGCCGCGCCGCCCGCAGAACCGCTCAGGTGCTCGGTATTCACCGCCGTCTGGCAGGGCGAGAATCGCCTGGTCTTCGTGCGGCGCCAGCACCTCAGCGACGATGCAGGCGGATAGCGCGACGCGTAGGGGGAATATTTCTGTGGGACGGCTGGCCCAAGATCGCTTCAGTGGCCACCGCCGCGGTGGCCGTGGCGGCGCTGTGGTTTACCGGCCAATCCCTGCACGCAACCCAAAATCAGTACGGCCTGTCCGAGCAAGGGCAGGTCACCGACCGCTTCGGCAAAGCGATCGAGCACCTCGGCTCCGACAAGATCGACGTTCGATTAGGTGGCATCTATGCCTTGGAACGGCTCGCCCGAGACTCCCCGGCGGATCATCCCACCGTGTTCGAGGTCCTTGGTGCTTTCATCCGTACACACGCACCTGTGGGGCCTACGTGCCCGCCGTTGAACGTACCCGGCGCGGGAGCGATCGCGGAAGATATCCAGGCTGCTGTCACGGTGATCGGTCGCCGTGACACCAGCCACGACGGCTCCGATACGATCGACCTGTCGAACTCCTGCCTCGTCGAAGCGAGCATGATCGACGCGAAACTTGCCCACGCGGACCTCTTCGGCGCGAACCTGACCGACGCGTTCCTGCTCGGCGCGGACCTGACCGACACGGATCTGACCGACACAGTCCTGAATGGCGCGGTCCTGGATGGCGCGGTCCTGGATGGCGTTCACTACGACGAACACACGGAGTGGCCGGGCGGCTTCACCCCGCCACCAAGCCGTTAGCGATCCCCTTACGGGCCCAACGCGCACAGCGCGCGCTCGACAAGTTGCTGGCCGCGCTGTCGACCCACAACGGAATCCACACACCCGCCCGGGCGTACTCTGTACGAATTCTTCTGTCTATCAACGTTTCCGCCCGCGCGGATGGCCGCTGTGTGGTGGTTAGGAGGCAGTGATGAGCGGATGGACCGGACGGGTCGCGGTGTGGGCCGCGCTCGCGCTGATGGGGTTGTCCTCGGTCGGGTCGTTTCTGTTCGGCAGCGAGCTCGCCGAACTGGCGGGGATGCCGCTGTATCTGACGGGGCTGTGGCCGATCGTCGTAGCGGCGACAGTGTTCCAGGCCGGGCTGTTCTACGCGCTGCTGGCCAGCACCCGCGACCGCGCCGGATCGGCGCGGTACTTCGCCGGCCAATTGGTGGTCTGGGTGGTGGTCGCGGTGGCGGGCAACACCCTCATCCTCACGCAGGATGTGCAGCGGCTGTCTGCCACTGCCTCCGTCGTGGTCACCTCGGTGCCGATGTTGTGCCTGCTGATCTGCGTGTACAACACGGTGATCTTCCTACGTGCCCGACGCCCGCGGCGATCCGACTCGGCGCCCGCGGTGCGCACGCCCGAATAGCGCCACCTGTCCTAGCGGTGGAATATGTTCAGCTTCACCGCGCGTAGGTGCGCGAGTCCGCGATGTGGCGAAGCTGCGAACCGAGACGGGACAGAGATGACGGACTCCCATGACCACGACCCGCAAACCGCACTGATCGACGAACGGCCCATCCCCAGTCTCGTTCCCGGTCTCGGGCGCGAACACGCCCGGGAGTGGCGGCAGTTCGCACGATGGGCGGCCGCCGCCGAACACACCGCGCTCCCGGCCAGCGCTGCTACGGTGCTGGCCTACCTCGCCGAGCACCCCGGCACTCCCGCGACCCAGCGCGGGCGCGTCACCGCCATCAACACCGCCCACCAGCGCGCCGGCCACCCCGCCCCCGGTGAGGCCGAAGCCGTCCGGCGGGCCCTGAACCCCGGCCGCGGCGCCCGGCTCGACGCTGCTCGCGACCGCGCCACAGCGCTGCTGCCCCAGTTGCCGGTCACCGGATGGACCGAAGGCCTGCACGGGCGCCGCGACGCGGTCCTCCTCCTGCTGGCCACCTCCGGGCTGTCCTGGCGGCAGATCGCCGCCCTCACCCAACGCGAGGTCACCGTCACCGACACCACAGTGACAATCGGGCCGCAGCCGCTGGTCGAACTGCCCGCCACCGGGCTGCCCGCAAGCTGCCCGGTCCAGGTGTTCCGCCGCTGGATCGCCGTCCTCGCTCACGCGCCCAAGGCCACAGGACACCTCGAGATGGAACGCATCCTCACCTCGACCACCGAGACCGACCCCAACCCCGTCTTGCCCCCGGCCTACGGCGCGCTGCCTTTCCTGACCGACTTCGACGACCGCGGACTGGCCACCGGATATGTCGACGAACTCGACCCACTGACCGCCGAGACCATCACGGCCATCACCACCGAACACCTACTGCGACAACATGGTTCAACGCTCGCGGGTGATCTCGACCCCGACTACTATGCGCGCGGCGTCGCGGCTCGCTGGCGCACCCAGCCGATCCTGGACGAGCTCGACGACCTGCTCGACCGCTTCGACGCACTCACCGCAAACGTCGCGTTCGGCGACTTCGACGCAGACGGCTGAACGTTGCGCCACTCGCGCGAGGTTGTCGGCGAAGCCGATGTCCGAAATGCCTCCACACATCGGATCGGTATCCGAAGGAGCAGATGGTAGCGGCGCGCAGCGACTGGGCACCGGTCTTGGCAAGCCCGGCGACGGCGAACTGTCTGCGGCTGATGACCCAGCAATAGACTGTGCGTCGAGCAGTCCGCTGTCCGAAGACAATTGGCACCAGAGAAGCGAGCCACGGCATGATCACGACGGATGGCGAATTGATCGCTGCGTTGGCGGAGCGGACAGGTTGCGGTCACGACGACCTGTTCATGCCGGTCACGTGGGGCCGGATCCGGAATACATTCGCCTACCCGTTGGACACGGCCGCGGCTGAACAGGTCATGCAGCAGATCATCGAGGAGATGACCTGTGTGGTTGAAGTCGGTGTTCCGGCCGAGGCTGATCCGCTGTCACGGTATGTGTGGCTTCAGGAGATGGTGACCCGCTACCAGTCCTGCGAGACGCGTAAGGTCGCGATCCGCGTCAGCGCAGCGGGCCGAATGCCCGCGTGGACACTGTCGGGCGATGGTTATGACCCGCTGGCCCACGGCTGGGATCTCGACCCGGATGACTACCCCCACGAGCTGGTAGCGCAGGCACGGACATGGGCGTGGTGGAATCGGGTGAAGGCCGCCGGTGTGCGTGAGAACTGGCGGATGCCGTCTCCCTACGCCGGCGCCGCTTCCGATGTCCCGATCGACGATGCCCTCGACGAACGTGACAGCACCGGTGACCAGGCGGCGTATCGAAGAGCCTTGAAGCGGATCCGCGACGCGAACTACCGTGACGTCGACGCGGCACTCGGGCCACGACGCTCTCGCTCGTGCCGACGCTGTTGTCGGAACGACCAGGAAATCCAGCGCACGGCGTGCGGCATTGCTGACCGAAGCGCTGGGCTTCTACCAAACCGGTGTCGTCGTCGGTGAACTGAGCCTGCCGGCCGGGTTCACCGGTGTACTGCCCTGGTCCTACATCGAAAATCGACCGTTTCATCGAGCCCGGCACGGTCTGGCGCTGGCCTGGTGGCGGCTCGGCGACTTCGCTCGCGCGGCTACGGTCCTGCGCAGCGGACTGTGGATCAACCCCGACGACAATCAAGGCCTGCGTGAGCTGCTGCCGCTGGTCGAGTCACGGATCGCTCGCGAAGACACCGACATCGACTAAGACGATGTCGTATCGCCGGGCCGATCGGCTTCCGCCGCCGCGCCACCGGAAATGTCCCTGACGATCGGCCCCAAGGCGCTCGAGTTGTCGACCGTCTCGACGGCCTGGGGCAGCTGCGTATCGGTGATCTGCTCGTGCTGGTGTTCGCGTGGGAGTAGGTGTGGCTGGTCATACAGTCCGTGCCCGAGCAGCAGCGGGAACAGCAGGTGCTCGAGGAGTTCTTCGAGTCCGGATTCGACGTTGAGCGCGTCCCCAGTCACCGCGAACGGTGGGCGGATCTGTGACAGGCCATCGGAGAGGGAGTCCACAACGTGGACCGGCGTGCGGTGCCGGTCCCGTTCGAGGGCCTGGGTGGTGAATGCGACCGCGTAGACGGCTGCCGCGGGCCACAGAGCCGCCCGCCACCGCACGCCGGCCTCCCGGCACACCTGCTGTGCCCGTACCGGCAGGCTGGGATCGTAGCGCTCGAGCGCTCGGGTTATCGCCTCCAGACTCGCCCCGGCCCCAAGCTGGGCGAAGGCCGGATGCCGCGTCGGATGCGGAGCGAGCCAGATCCACGACCGGTCCATCGGGCGGTCCCAGCGGTCCATGATCACCGGCCATCCGCGGCGCTGGGTCAGCTCGCGCTCCACTCGCCGGCCGAGGTCGGGCCCGCACGTCAACGCGAGCACCGCGGCGACCGCGGCCCATCCTGCGGGTGCGGACAGATCCATGTCGACCAACTGGTCGATCTGCACTGCGAGATACGGCAGGTCGGCGCGGTAGTAGTGATCGCCGTCCCAGGCGCATGCCGGACAGACCGGGGGTCCTTCGGGACTGGTAGCGAGCAGGTGGTGGGTGGGATACCGATCGCCGCAGATCGGACAGGGCTCCCCCGGCTCGTCCTGGGCGGCGAGGACCCGCTTGCGTCGTGTCGCGGTCAGTTCCGCGTCGACGCGTACAGCGATCTCGCTTGGTGTCTCGGTGTCAGCGCGTGCTCCGGTCGCCAGATCCTCGACGGTGGCGTCCGCCGGTGCCAGGACTCCCAGATATAGCGGTGCGGCGGGCTGGGACGCAGTGTCGAGGTCTGTGGTGATGCGGCACATGTCAATGTCGTCGTTTTCCAGTTCGACCTCTAGTTGGACCGGGCCGCAGTAGGCGACATAGCGACTGTCGTCCAGATCGAGCGCAGCGGCGGGCCACCCCAAATCCCTCAGGTGGGTCAGGATGGAGTTCAGCCAGCGCCCAGCCCGCGCTGTCGTGGACGCCACCGGGGTGGTTTGTGCGTGCAGCAGCTCGGTGTAGACGCCGCCGGTCTCGATCTTCAGACGGCGTGCTCGCTGGGCGGCGGTCGGCTTGTTCTTGGGCATGGTTCGGCTCTGGTCCCGGCGGTTCCCACGCCGACCGCCGAATTGTCAGTTCCGAATCCGGGCAGCGGCACTCCACGCGGGACTCGTAAGCCCTTGAAACCGGTGCAGTGCCGACGAAAGCGTGGGATCTCGACGGCGGCCGGGGGCGTGCGCGGCTTGCCCTGCACGTATCGTACGGGCTCCCCTCGGCGGGGCCACGCCCGCCGGGGTGAGACCTCCCGGTCCGCGTGGCCATGCGCGAGCTGACACGGTTGACGAAGTCAGCGGTGGCCTTGGGTTCGATCCGCGGGATCGCCCACCAGGCCCTTGCACCGATTCCCGGCCGTGCTCGAGCGCGTCGCGCCGCACGGCAGCGACGATCACGGCACAACCGGCCGCTTTCGATGAGTCGCTGCCGGTTTCGCGTGATGATCGGTGTCATGGGTGACGCCGGGCGCCGACGGATGTGGATGGTCGACGTCATGTTCAGTGCAGAGGTGCGGGTTCAGCTCTGGCTGAAGAGGACTTCGCTCATCGGCGTGTCTCCGACCGGCAGCAGGCATATCGTTGTCGGGCATGGCAACAGCTGAGATTTCCATGGACGATGCCCTGTTCGCTCACGTGCTGGAGGCGGCCGGGGAGAACCTGTCGGAGTGGATCGCCACGGCGTGCCTGCATCGGCTGCTGAAGCAGGGCGTGCGGGCCGCGGTCACCTGGGAACGTGAGCACCCAGCCGAGGCCGCTGCCGCGCGGGCCGAGGAGGCGGCACGCCAGCTGGAGGCCGAGGCCGAGTCCGAGGTCCGCTACCAGGCAGAGGAAGCGGCCCGCCGCCGC
Organism: Nocardia sp. CY41; assembly: GCF_009829325.1. Taxonomy (GTDB): domain Bacteria; phylum Actinomycetota; class Actinomycetes; order Mycobacteriales; family Mycobacteriaceae; genus Nocardia. The sequence goes on along the minus strand of NZ_VUOS01000039.1, from coordinate 15,664 downwards.
GGTGGTGACGGCGCCGAACCCACCGCCGAGGAGATCGCCGCGGCCGAGGCCCGTGTCCGGGTGCTGTTCGAGCGAGCCGACCGCAAACTGCGAGGACAACAGGAAGGTGAGCAGTGAACTCCCCTGCGCTTTCCGAGGTGCAGGGTCGCGGCTAGCGTACGGCCTGGCAGGAGTCCGGCGGCTCGGCAGCCCAAGCATTCCCAGGCGGCGGCGTCACTGCGTGCGGCGGCGTCGGCGACGTGCGGGCCGGTGCCCCAGGACCGTTCGCCGCCGCAGTGCGGGCAAGTGCTGGGCAGCTCGTCGGGTGAGTTCACCGGCATGAACGTGTTCACGATCGGTAGCCCACGCTGGCCAGTGCTTCGGCGGCAGCACGTTCCACCTCGATGTGCACCTGGGCGGGCCTCAGCGCAACCGGCTCGACCGGTGGAGTGGTCGGCGGTGTGTCGTAGAGAGGTTGGGTCTGGCGGGTGGTGTCGGCCGGCCATCCACCAGACCCAACACTTCCAGCCTGGAGAATATCCGCTCTCAGACGCCGGGAATGTGCGGGAGTTTGCGGGTTCAAAACGGGGGCGTTCAGGAGTGTCGGTGAGCGCCTCCGGCGCGGTGTTCTTCAGTTGGTGATGACGTGGTCGACGACGCTCGGTCCGGTTCGGGCGAGGCCTGAGTCGAGCACCGTGGTGCGGTAGGTGTTCCAGTCCGACAGCTTGGGCAGGTCACGTTCGGCGCCGCGGCGGCACATCCGGTCACGGATCCGGTCGGTGTCGGTGTCGACCCCCACGGTACGGATCCGCGCGTCGGGTGCCTGGGTGATCGCGCGAATGTAGTCCGCCAGAGGCAGACCACGCTGGGCGGCGGTCTCGACATAGCCGAGGAACGGGGCGTCCACCACGACCGGGCAGCGCTTGGCGATCGTGACCGCTTGCTGGACCAGAGCGGCGTACAGATGCGGGGCCACAACGCGGCGGTAGAGGTCACTGTCACGGTCGTGCGGGTTGCCGTTGAGCTCCGACATGACCGATTCCTCGAGCTGCGGGGCGAAGGTGTCCTTGTCCAGCACCACGGGGTTCAGCATTTCTGTCAGCAGCCGGGTGGCGGTGGTTTTCCCTGCGGCGGGAAACCCGCAAACAACAGTGATCCCGGCCCCGGCCCCGGCCGCCGCGATATCGTGCAGCGCTTGCAGGCCTGCGGACGAAAACGGAAGGGACGGTGAAGGCTTCGCGTGAGTGGTCACGAAGCCATCATCCCGAGGATCGACCGAAGATGACCCAGAGTTGACCGAACGGCTACCGGCCGTGGGCGGTGTCGGTGTCTGTGTCTGTGTCGGTGACCAGGCGCAGGACGGGGCGGAACTGGGGCTGGCCCAAGAGTTGGCGTAGGCGTTTGGGGCGCCAGCGCAGTTCTGCGGCGAGGCTGGTCAAGGTGAGGGTGCCGCGGGTTTCGGCGAGTTCGAAGGCTTTGGCGAGCAGCGCGGGTGCTTCGCCGGGATATTGGGTGACGGGGTCGGCGCCGAGCATGCCGATGTCGTAGAGGTGGTTGAGGCGCTGGTAGGCGCGGCGGGCGACGGCGTCGGAGATGGCGCCGGTTTCGCGGGAGCGGTAGACCAGCGATTTGATCGACACAAGAAGTGCACAGCACGTGGAAAATTGGCTACCAACAATCGATCTCGCATACCGTGGATTCATCCAGTCGACAGCTCGAATCGGGGGATCCGAATGCCCAGCCTCGAACAGCAGTACGCCGACCTCATCGAAACCGCCAAGCGCCTCGGACACGATCCCGACCCCGAGCAGATCCGCAAACTTCGCGAGGAGCTCGATCAACTCGACTACGAACTGCGGATCTCCGTACCTGCTGGTCACCGGTACTACACGCTCAACATGGCAAGCCGCGAAGCCGATACCCGTCTGACCGCAGCCGACACGCGTGCGCAGACGGCGCGCAATGTGGCCGCTGCCGAACGCGCCCGTGAGCTTCATGACGCTCAGCACCCCACCGTGCTGAGCCCTCAACACAGCGCTCTCAGCGACTACACCGGTGGCAACGCCATCGCCCGCGCGCTGCGAGACCGCGAAGACCGTGGCCGGGAGCGGTAGAAGTTGGCACTCCGCCGCTCAGCGCTCGACCAGCCTTTGAAGTCGGCGAAGCGGCATAGAGCAGGCCATCAATGCTGGCAGCACGGCCCTGTTGCCCTTCGGAGTGATGAGCTGAACCTGCGTGATAAATGATCTTTTTGATAGCGGCCCGGCATTACCGCAGTTGACAGGGGCTCGGTTCCTGTCGGTGTGTTCTGTGACACTTCTCGGTCGTCAGGTTCGTACGATCGAGGAGAAGCTGTGGCACAACGTAGTTCGCAAGCCTTGACCGCTGTTGCGCCCGCGTGCCCGAACTGTGGCACCGGACTCGGGGTGGCCTTCATCCAGCAGTTGGCGCAGCCTTACATCGCTCAGATGCGGGCCGATCTGGAGGCGGAGGTGAGGCTGGAGGCCCGGGCCGCGAACGCGGGGGAGCTGGCCGCGTTACGTACCCAGTTGACCCGGTATGAAGACGCGCTCAGCGAGGTCCGTGATGAAGCGGAGACGGCGAAGCGTGAACTCGGGGAAGCGCGGCGGGCTGAAAGCCAGCTGCGCAAGGACCGGCGCAAGCTGCAGAACGAACGCGATGCTCTGGAAGTCGAGAAGGACAGGATGCGGGACGCCATCGCCGCCGAGGAACGCACGAAGGCCGAGCAGCGTGCTGATGAGCGGATCCGGATCGAAACCGATCGCACCGAACAGCAATACCTTTCCCGTATCCGCGCGCTGGAGGAACGTAACCGGTCCCTCAGCGAGGAGGTGGAGGCGGTTCACCGCAAAGCGTCGGCGGGTTCGCGGCCGCAGGAGGACGGCGTCGCCTACCAGCATGTATTTGCCGACGAACTGCGCAGTCGCTTCCCGGCCGATGAGATCAAGGTGGTTGCGCGGGGCAGGCGCGGCGGCGATGTCGTGCACACCGTGCGGGACCACGGGCTCGACTGCGGAATCATCCTGTGGGAGTGCAAGCAAACCCAGCGCTTCGAACCGAAATGGGTCAACAAGCTCACCGAGGACGTCCAGTCGGGCCGCGCCGATCTCGGTGTCCTTGTCAGCTCGGTCCTGCCGAAGGACATCGACCGTTCGGACATCATCGACGGAATTCTGGTGTGCGATACCACCACGGCTGTGCCCCTGGCCGTGTCTTTCCGGCAGCTGGTGATCAATGCGAAACGCACTGCTCTGGCCAACGCTGCACGAGGCGAGCAATCCGAACGGATCTATGACTACATCACCGCAGGCGGATTCGGGACGTGCCTGGCACGCCTCCTCAAGACTCAGCGAGCAGCACTGCAGGAACTGGACATACTGCGTGAAGTGAGCATCAAGGTTTGGGCGAACCTCGAGAAGTCACACCGGGACATGATCGACGGTCTCTTCACGATGGTCGGCGAGATCGAGGCCACCGGCACGGCGCTGCCGCCGCTGCTGCGCTCCGAGCTGCCACCGGTACAACCACGAAGCATCGAACCAGCCGTCACCCAAATGCTTCCCGCGTGACCGGACGAAGCCCCACCGACGGTGTGGAGGCGCGCCGCCGCGACACTTCGGGCGAAGTGCCTACTGGCCCGGGGTGAGCGGCGGTAACCTTCGGGCAAGCCTCGACCTCACATCGAGGTTCGCCACAACCGCCTCGGCCCCGGCCCTGCACCGGGGCCGAGGCCCCGCGATAAAGCGATTAGCTCACGGCTCGACGTAGGGAAGTCCCACCGCGGCCAGTTTGGTCTGCAGATTGATGTCGCTGGTGGCGGCATACAGCGCCGAGCCCGGGTGCCGCGATTGCAGCAACAATGCCGAGGCAACGAACCGGTCGTCGGGAACGTCCAGGTCCAACCAATCGGGTAGGTCTGCACTTCTCGGCTCGATGTGTTCGAACTTCGCGACGACTTCCCCGGCTACGCGGACTCCCGTCCGGACGTCACCGTTGCTGCGGATTCCTTTGAGTCGCCGCTCGGCGGCCTTGGCGCGATCGCGCAGATCCTGGTTGCGGCCCCCTCGTTTGAGATCGTCGATTTCACGCAGGACCACGGGGAGCAGGTGCGCAACATACTTGCTGCCCAGCTCGGCCGTGTAGGCGGCCAGATCGGGGTTGTCGATCAGCGCGTTGGTGTCGACAACGACCCGGACCGCGTACTCGTCACCCGGAACGAGTCCGATCAACGCCCGCAGGTCCGCAATCGTTTCCGTGATCGCCGCGTGCGCCTTCTCGATGGTGGAGGGAACCGATCTCGCCCCCTTCTTCCGGATCAGCCAGCTGCTCAGGTGCTTGAACGCGGCGTCGAGTCCTTTCGCCACCTGTGTCGTCGGATGAGGAAACAGCAGCCGCACCCGCGGTTCGAGGTCGCGGACTCGAGACAGCACGGCCATGCGTGTGGCTTCCAAAGCCGGATCGCTGGGCTCCCAGCCCCACTTGGCGTACCCCAGGAACACCACCCCGCCGCCCGCGCCGCGGTTCGGATCGATGTTTCTGATCCGCGACGCGCTCAGAACCTCGCTGTAGGCAGCAGCGATACAGTCCAGCTCGGTAAGCAGTCTCTGGGTGTAGGAATCCGGCGGGGCAGCACTCATTGCTCCACTCTTGCACCTGCCGACGACCAGTCTCGTGGAGCGCTCTCTTGCCGAGCGAACACCGACCCTCGGGTAGTGAACCCTCGAAATCACACCGGGACCGCGAAGCGCACCGCCAAGGAAAGTGGCGCCGCCAAGGCAGACGCTTCGAACACCAACACGATCCGGGCCAAGAAGACCCGGGTGTCCCAAAGTCTTTTGGCGAGTAGGACTTGGTAGTTGCGCCGACGCGGCGCGCGGTGCGATCGGCGTCGGTCGGGGTGGGAAACAGGCCATCAATTGTGACCACGACGACGCTCACCTGGTGCGCCGGTGTCGTCGGTCGTCGTCATCGAAACGGCGGTCGGCCAGTAAGTCGTCTAGCGCGTCGTCGTGGGCGCCGCACCGTTGGAACAGGTTGCGATGTCGACGATCTCGACTTCTCCGACCAAGCCGACGGCACGCCAGTGATGCGTCAGGGCCTCCTGGGCAGCCCCTTTGGGCGACTCACTCGTCCTTCCTCGTCTGAGCAGCGGATAGTTGTTTGGCGTATGCGCGGTTGAAGGCTGGTCGGCCCGCGACGTACGGCGGTATCGATTCATAGCCTGCTGAGGCATACAGTCTTGTCGCTGCATGGTTGTACGATCCGGTCTCCAGGATCATCCGGACTGCGCCGCTTCCCGCAGCGTGGTGCTCGAGCTCTTGCAGCACTCGTCGGCTCAATCCCAGCCGACGACTGCCCGGGGCGACGTACATCTTGCGGACCTCCGCCACGTTCGTCTGCGCTCGGTAGGTCCTGTATCCGCCGCAGGCGATTGCAGCGCCGCTGGGAGAGTAGGCCACGACGAATAGTCCGGAGGGTGGCTCGTATTCGTATGGTTTGTCCAGGTCGGGGGGGTCGTCGAAACCTACCATCTCGCGACGCTCCTCGGCGTATGCCCGCAGAAGACGCACCGAGTCAGGGTGATCGAAGCTGCGCGGGTGAATCGAGGCATCGGCTGCACTTCGAACAGAAGGTAGGACATGCGACATGTGACCCATTTTCCAATGGTGGCCGGGGCTGTTGCCGACTCTAGTTACATTCGATCAGTACCTGTTCGAGCTCTGGGAGGAACTGGGCGACGACATGGGAGCGTCTGCGCTGACCGAGCGCTTTGTGCAGCACGCGGAGCTTGGTGACACATCGACCTGACTGAACTTCGGGCAGCAACGCTGCGGCGCTACGGGCCGCGGCGACCGTGGCATCGAGGTCACCCAACATCAGGTACACCTGCGCGAGTTGGCAGCCGTGCAGTACCGCGGAGCGCTGGTATCCGGGGTCGTGGTCAAGCTGCGCTCGAGGCGCCAGCAGTTGCGCGGCTTGGGCCAGGAGCTTGCGCCGGTGCAGGTCGCTGCGTTGGGCCATTTTCACGAGGCTGTAGCCGGCTTCGGCGGCCAGTTGATCCGGGGTCAGGTAGTACAGGAACGGTTCGGTGTGGTCCAGACATGCGGAATCCAGCAGCTCTCGGGCACGGTCGGTAGCGGAGTAGAAGCCGCAGATGTTGCCGGCTGCGGCGTGTGCGGTGGCTTGCCGCCCGACGATCCGGGCTTCCAGCAGACGGCTCGTGGTGGGCATCCTGGAGGCTGCCTCGGCGATAGCCACGGAGTCCGACCTGGCGCCGGTCTCGGCGGCGATGTAGGCGAGCATCCCGGCGTTGTTGGCGGCGCGATCGTTGTCGCGCGCCGCGCGGGCGATCTGGATGGCCAGCACGAGCAACTGTTGCGCGACGTCGGTTGCTCCGGCATCGAAGTGCATCCACCCGGCCAGTTGCGCGAGGTCGGCGATCGACGTCAGCAGTGTGTCTGCGACCTGGGGCTCATAGCTGCCGCATCGCAGAAGTTCCAGGACACTGCCGAGTTCCCTGAAGACGTATCGCAAGCTGAGCGCACCGCCGCCCTGACGGTCATCGAGCTGGCGCAGGGCGGTGACATGATCGGCGATCAACGCTGCCTGCGATGGGTGCACGCGGTCGCGGCCTCGCGTCACCACCGGCGGCGGTATCTCTTCGCGCAGACCCAGGATCGCGGCGAAGGTCAGATCGGTGCTGCTGATCAGAGTTGGTCGACCACCGGCAGCGAGGTGCTCCAGCGAACGCAGCGCCCCCTCGATTCCGCCGCTGGGCAGGTCCACACGCCCGAGCACGCGGTGCGTGCGTGCGCGAGCAGGCCACAGCTCCTCGCCGCCGACATAGCGGCCGAGACGGTGGCTGACGACGGTGGCCACGACCTCATCGATACCGCGGCGTGGGCAGAAGCCGAACCGCACCCACGGGTAGGCGGCAGTCGCGTCGATGCGCTCATCGGTGCGGCCGCGCTCGGTCAGCCAGGCATTGACCGCGCGCGTCAGGTCCCGCGGCCCCCATCCCGCGTCGTCCAATGCCTGGCCCAGCGGTGTCTTCGTCGAGGTCGGCTGTGCCGGTGGTGCGTCGTCCACCGACCGACCGTATCGCCAACCCTCGCCGAGATCGCTGAGACCGAACAACTTCACAAACTTCACGGACCTCTACCGCGCTTCGCAACCTTCACGGCCGCAACCTGTTTCGGCGCGGCCACCTCGAGCGGTTCACTCGTAGTCAGCGCGGTCGAACACCGCCGCTGAATCTCAGCACCACAGGCACATTCGCGCGCAGCGCATGAAAAGTGCTCTCATACAGCAGAATTCGTGAATTGAGGTACCAACAGTGGTGAACTCGTCTGTCTCTTCAGCCGCCGCCGTCGACGGCGGTAGACCTGATCCGGTAGCGATCTCTGCGGCCGCGGCCGGGCCGGTGGGCTACGAGCAGCAGGTGCCGGTGACGCCGTTTCCGGCGGCTCAGCAGTGGCTCGAGCAGGCGGCAGCAGCCGCACCGGGCGGCAGCCGGAAAATGTCCGAGTTCGGTGGCGGCGGGCGCTGGCGCATCGAGGTGCCCACGGTCAACTCCGCCGACGTGGCACAGGCATTGCTGGAGGGCGCGCAGCACAAGGGGCTGACGATCAACAGGATCACCGAGACCGCGGGAATGATGGTCCACACCGCCGAGGAGATCAGCCGATACGTGTCGATCTGCGCCGAGCACGGGGTGCAGTTGCTGATGTCGATCGGCCCGCGCGCGACCTACGACATCGGCGCGGCCGCGCGCACTCCTGAAGGGGCGCGCAACGGCTTACGCCTGCGCGGCGGCGACCAGCTCGAGCACGCGATCGCCGACGTGCAACGCGGCCTGGAGCTGGGGGTGCGCGGCTTCGTCGTCTACGACGAAGGTCTGCTCATGACGCTGGGCATATTGCGCGATCAGAAGACGATTCCCGCCGACGTGCACCTGAAGGTCTCCGCTCACTGTGGTCACGGCAACCCCGCATCGATGATGCTGCTGGCCGGGCTCGGCGCCGACAGCATCAACCCCGTGCGTGACCTGCCGATCAACCACCTCGCATCGCTGCGGGCCGCGGTCGCGGTTCCGCTGGATGTGCACGTCGACAACCCGAAGTCCTCCGGCGGGTTCGTGCGGGTGATGGACGTGCCCCGCATCGTGGAAGCCGCCTCGCCGGTGCATTTGAAAACCGGAAACGGCGTGATGGAGGGCCACGGTCTGGCCCCGACACCCCAACAGGTCCAGGGGATGCTGCAGCGGGTGCAGCTCACCACCGAAGCCATGCACCGATACCGGCCGGACTGGGCGCAGTCGCCGAACCACGTCGCGGTGGGGGTGTGAGCATGTGCCGCATCCACGGTCATCTCGGCGGCGACCCCGTCGACCGCACCACCCTGTTCGCCATCGCCGACGCGCAACGCCACGGCGGACCCGACGCAGCCACAGTCCACCTCGGGACTGGCTGGGCCTTGGGCAACGCCCGGCTCGCGGTCCAGGGCATCGAGACCGGGCGGCAACCATTCCGGCTGGGCGACAACCTCTTCTGCGTCTACAACGGCGAGATCTACAACCACGACCAACTGCGGTCCGAGCTGCGCAGCCACGGCTACCACTTCACCGGCTGCTGCGACGGTGACGTGCTTCTGCCGATGTATCAGCGCTACGGCGACCGGTTCACCTCACGCCTGTCGGGCATGTACGCCATCGCGATCATCGACACCCGCAACAGCGACCCGGTGCTGAAACTGTTCATCGACCCGGCGGGAATGAAGTCGCTGTACTACTACCGCACCAGCGACGGCCGCGGTCTGCGGTTCGCCTCCGAAATCGCTGCCCTGCAACGTTTCCCCGACTTCCCCGACGAGCTGGACCCGCTCGCGATCGACCGATACCTCGGCGGCAAAGCCATATGGGGCCCCGACACCATCTACACCGGCGTCCACACCCTTCCCCCCGGCGCCCACCTCACCTTCACCGCGACCGGCACGCTGAGCCAGCACCATCCCCCGCTGCCCCCGCCGGCGCCGCTCCCCGCAGATTTGGACGTCCCGAAAGCAGCCGGCGTCCTGCACGACCTGATGAGTGTGGAACTCACCCGCATGCTCAGCGCCCAAGCACGGGTATGCGTCATCACCTCCGGCGGCCTGGACTCCAGTTACCTGACCGCTCTGGCCGCGCGACTGCACGGCCGCATCGCCACCTTCAACGTCGCCTACACCGGTGATTGGCCCGCCGACGAACGCCACTACGCCACCGAAGTCGCACAGCGATACGGCACCCGCCACACCCAGGTCGAGCTCGATCCACGCCAGTTCCCCGACCTCATCGGGAAGTTCGTCGCGCACCTGGACCAGCCGAACAACGCGCCGCACAGCTTGGCGACCTTCGGGCTGTTCGAGCACATTCACGACGCCGGGTTCAAGGTCGCGGTCACCGGCGACGGCGCCGACGAACTGTTCGCCGGCTACACCCGCTTCCGCGCCGCGGCCACCGACGGCCGCGTCGACTGGCACCGCCGCTATCAAACCACTCTGGCGGCCGCACCCGCCGCCGAACTCCAGGCGCTCTACACCAGCGACTACCGCGCCGCCCTGGCCGCAGGCGGCGGCCTGTTCAGCGATCGAGTCGGCGACCAGCTGCGCGCCGCCGCGGCCGCGAACGGCAACAGACTGCAAGCTCTGCTGGACTACGACCTGCGCGAGCGGTTCCCGTACTACATCCTGCGCCGCGTCGACCACCTCAGCATGGCGCACAGCGTCGAGGCCCGCATCCCGTTCCTGCAACCACCGATCGTCACACTCGCCCGCAGCCTGCCCCCGAGCCTGAAGATCGCAGACGGGCTCGGCAAGGCCGTCGTGACCGCCGCCGCAGCGCCACTGCTGCCCCGATCGGTCCTCGACCGACCCAAACAACCCTTCACCCTGCCGATCCAGGCGATGATGGTCCCCGGCCAACCACTGTATGACCTGGTGGGCGATATCGTGCTTGCGCGCAAGCACACCGCCGCGGTCTTCGACCACCGCCGGGTGGCCAACCTGTTCGAAAGGCAACGCCATCCCGGCGGCGACGCCGTCGCCGCCGAACTGCTGTGGTCGATCCTCGTCCTCGAGATGTGGATGCACACTGCGGCCGCCAGAACCGACAGCCTGGAGGGAGCAAACGTGGGCGCAGGTCTTCCGCGGTGACCGCCTCAGCGGCAGCACTCGGCCAAGCGCTCGAACCGGTGATCCCGATCGCGGTGACCATCACCGCAGGCGCATGGTTCGCGCGACGCAAGATCATCGACGCCGCCACCTCGTCGCGGATCCTGTCGGAGATCGCCTTCCGGCTCGCGATCCCCGCCTACCTGTTCCACAAGCTCTACCTCACCGATCTACGGCAAGTGTTCGACCTGCGATCGCTGAGCGTCTACGCCGCCGTGGCCCTGCTGGGCGCGGCGGCGATCGGAGTGTGGGCATGGCGTCGCGGAATCGGAGCGCGGGGCGTGGCATTGCGGATCATGGCGAGCTGCCAGGTCAACACCGCCTACTTCGCGATTCCGGTGCTCGTGTTGCTGTTCGGCACAGCCGCACCGATATTCCCGGTCCTGCTGCTGCAGGTCCTCGTGCTCACCGTCGTCGTACTCGCGATCATGGAATCAGCACCAGGAAGCGACGACACCGAGACCTCGCCGCTGCGCCGGATCCTGGGCGCTGTCGGCCGCTCATTGACAACACCGGTTGTTCTGGCATGCGTGGCCGGTGTCGCGCTCAACGCCGTGCACTGTCCGATCCCTGCCACCGCGCTGGAGTCACTATCGTTCCTCGGCGAGCCGGCATCCTTCGTCGCGTTGCTCGGCCTCGGGGTGCATCTCGGAGACAACCGCGTGCGCTGGCGCGACGCCAGCACCGACGAGAACGCTCTCGTCGCGTTCAAATGCCTCGCATTCCCCCTGCTGGTGTGGACCGCGATGAACCTCGCCGGTGTCCCCGACCCCTGGCGCAGCTACCTCGTCCTGATCGCCGCCATGCCGGCGCCGCAGAACGTGTTCATCTTCGCCCAAACATACGACAGCGACATAGATTTCGCCGCAGCCGCAGTCCTGAAATCCACCGTCGCGTCGCTGTGTCTGCTCCCGGTGTGGCAGCTCCTCGTCACCTGAAAAGCGCTCGCAGAACGAACAACGCCAGCCGCGGTCCCAGCGTGCTCGCAAATGCCCGCATGAGCGCGCGGGATTCGGTGCCTTCCGTGCTGACCGCCCCTCTCAGGATTTCGGCGACCTTCCCACGAGGATTGATGGTGGGCCGGGTCAAGTAGGCGGAAGCAGCACATCTCGAATCGCGACATCGCGGCGCAGCCCGCGCCAGCTCGGGTGCCGGAGTGTGGTGCCGACAAAACCGATACTCCACCGTTCCGACCAGGTGCGGTGTTACCCAGCGCGCCGCCGCTACCCGCCATGACGGTGCGGGCCGGTCGAACGGGCTGGCGCTCGTCGCCAACGCCGTCAGCCGCTCGAGCAGATCCCGGCGCGCTGCCATAGTGAGACCGGTGCCGACGTGTCCGACATAGACCAGACGCTGCGCCTGGTCGTACGCGCCCAGGATCAGCGAGCCGATCCCTCCCCGCTCACCGCCGCGGCTACTGGGTACCCACCCGGCGACGATCACCTCCATGCTCTGACGAATCGTCGTCTTCAGCCACAGCCGAGAGCGCGTGCCCGGCCGGTAGACGGAGTCGACACGCTTGCTGACCACACCCTCCAGGCCGTGGGCGGCAGCGGTGTCCAGCATGGTGTCGACCGGGACGAAGGTCCAGTACGGAGGGGTCCGCACCCGGGGGCTGGTCAGACCGAGGTCGGCCAAGCGGGCGCGTCGGTCGATGTAGGGCAGGACCATGGTGCTGTCACCAGCCAGTCCCAGGAGGTCGAACACGAACAGCTGCACCGGCACGGCCCGGATCAGCTCGGCGGCGGGCCGGGTCAGATGCATGCGCCGCTGCAAGCGGGCGAACGACGGGGCGCCGGTGTCCGGATCGGGTGCGACGATCTCCCCATCGAGGACCATGTCGGTGCCGTGAGTGACTTCCGGGAGCGCGGAGCGCAGCTCCGGGAACGATGCGGAGACATTGTTGCGGTTACGGCTGTAGAGTTCAGCCTGCCGACCGGCGATGCGGCAAATCGCGCGCATCCACTGGAGTGCAGACGGGTTCATCGAGCAGTCGATCCCCGTGGCAGGGTCATCGTGCGAGGCCCGAAGCCTGTTCCCAGCCGGTCATCCGAACTTTTGGAATCTATTAGTAACTCCTGAATTTCGCGAGTTACTTCGCTAATATGCCAGTTCATGGCGGATTTCCGTAGTCGCCGGGCTGCTCAGCTCGCTGATCCACCTCCTGTATCGGTGCCTGATGATCAGGTGGCGGACGTGGCCACGCTGCAACGTCGAGCAGCCTCCTCCGCCAGCGAAGGTGATGAGAGGGAGTTGTTCCACGAGACCATCGCCGAGTACATGTGGGCCCGGGATGTGGCCGGCTTGGCCCCGACGACGCTGCACTCGGTAGTTCGACCGGTTTTGGAGGTGTGTGGTCACTATGAGTGTGTGCCATGGCGGCTGACACCGCGGCGGCTTGATCAGTACTTCGCCGGCCCGGGGAAGCGCGGGCATGCGACGATGCGGAAGAAGATCGCCGACGTGGACCGGTATTTCGCGTTTCTCGAGCAGCGCTACGGCGGTGAGATCGCACGTCGGTTCGGGGTTTCCGTGGAGTCGCCGATCGATGCGTTCAACCGCCCGCGTCACCGCGGCGATTTCAGTCTGCGCATTCCACCGTCGCCTCGGGCGCTGACGGAGTTCTTCGCGACGTGGCGGGCCGCGTTGCCGCGAGCTCGGAAGTATCCAGTGGCCGCGCGTGATTATGTGATGGCCAAGGTCGCCTACCTGTCCGGCGTCCGCGCCCGCGAGTTGTGTGCTGTCGGTATGAGCGATGTGCACTGGGAGCGCGGGCAATGGGGGCGGTTCGTCGTCGCAGGCAAGGGTGCTCGTGGCTCCGGTCCCCGCGAACGGGAGGCGTTCCTGTTCGAGGAAGGCAGGGAGTTGCTGTGGTGGTATGTCGAACAGGTCCGTGGAGAGTTCACCGACGATCCCGATAATCCTGGTGCACCGCTGTGGCCGTCGGAGCGGTTGCCCAAATCGCTGGCGGCACTCGAGCTGGCGGTGGCGCCCGCGATCGTGCCGGAGACGTTTCGGCGCGCGTTGAAGACCGCGTCCCGCCGATATCTGAGCGGTCCGGTGGGCGAGTTGCATCCGCATCTGCTCCGTCATGCCTGTGCGACACACAACTATCAATCGGGGATGCCGTTATGGGATGTGCAGAAGCTGCTCGGCCACGAGTGGGCGACCACGACGATCGGATACCTGGCGTCGGTCACCGCTGACCCCGAGCGGGTGACCCTGGCGTCGAGCCAGCGGGCTGTGCGCCGCCTGGCCATCGAGAACTGAAGGACACGCCGATGAAATGGAACCTACGAATGGTCGCCGCCCAGCGGGACATCTGGCGGCCCACACAACTGCAAAAAGCCTTCGAACAGGTGGATTTCCATCCGTCACTGTCAAAGGTGGCGGCGTTGTGGTCCAGCGCGCCGGTCTCGGTGAGACTGGACGATCTGGACAAGATCTGCACCGCCCTGGACTGCACCGTCGGCGATCTCCTGCAGGCCGAACCCGTCGCACGCACCGCAGACACCGATCAACACGAACGCCGGGTGGCGGGCTCGCACCGGCCCCCGAGCGGCGTCCGGCCGATTCCGCGCCGCGGTGGCCGGCGGACTCTGCCACCGAACTGATGCCCGACCACAGAACACCCGCCGATGGGGCACGGCGATCCGGTCGTGCGGCAGACTTGACCGGCCGCGAGGAGCGCTCAGCTGGGCGGTTGCTCACCGAAGTACCTGACCGGTTCCGGACCGATATCGAGGCATGGGTTGCGGCGCTTCGCGGGACGGGCCGCCGCCCCTCGCGCCCGGTCACCTGGGTGACAGTGCGGACGTATCTGCAGTTCGCGCTCCCGATCCTCACCGAATGGGCTACCCACGTCGACAGTTTGCGCGAGATCACCCGCAGCGACGTCGAGCGGGCACTCGCCGATCACCGAGGCCGATCCGAGCACAATGTGCACACGGCATTGCGCTCGATGTTCCGCGGACTGAAACGGGAGAAACGGATCTTCTCCGATCCCGCCCGCGGCCTCGTCCGCCATTACGCGCGCCGCCTCCCCAGGCCACTGCCCTCCGACCGGCTCCGCGGGCTGCTCGACCCCCTCGATCACCCCCGCGAAGCCCTCATCGTCGCGATGGTCGCGATCCACGCCCTCGGGATCGACGAACTGGCAGGCCTCCGGCTCGTCGACCTCGACCGCAGCGCTGGCACTCTCACCGTCGCCCGGACGCACACGATCCACCGCATCATCCTCGACGAGACATTGATCGCCCTGGCCTACGACTGGCTGGTGTATCGCGCCCACCGGTGGCCGCGCACCAGCAACCATCACCTGCTCATCAGCGACTACACGGCCAAAGGCGACACGCCCATGAGCCGATACGGCATCACCACCGGCTTCCGGCGTATCGGCATCAGCGCCCGCCAGCTCCGACAAGACCGCATCTTCGACGAGGCCGCCCGCACGGGTGACCCCGTCACCCTCATCAACGTGTTCGGTATCGGCGTCACCACCGCTATCCGCTATATCCGCGCCGCTCACCCCGAGCAATTTCCAGGAGAACCGATCTGACCATCTGCGTTCCCAGGTGGGCGTCAACGCGCCGTCACACGGTCAGTTCGCTGCCTGGTCAACGGGTGGAGTGACGATTTCAGAGCGCCGATAGGTCGACCATCACCGATGGCTATATTTCGCGGCGGTCGACCGCAGGTATCAGGAGTCTCTGGGGTCTGTGGGGGTGACGAAGAAGTGGACGCCGTTGGTGTCCCATACGCTGACCGGGAATTTCACGGTGTCCACATCACCGCCCAGTCCTCGTACTGCTTCGAAGCGTGCGGCGGCCAGTTCCCCGGGCATCTGTATGTGGAGGTGCATCGAATCGTCGTCCGGCCGGGTTCCTTCGTTGTTGTAGTAATTGGCGCCGACGTATTCGAAACCGAACGGGATTCCTCGCCGTGCCGGGTCGATCAGGTCGATCGAGGACTCGTCTGCGAGGTTCCAGCGACCGGCCTGTCGGTAGCCGAGGATCGTGCGCCAGAAGTCCACGATCCGGTCCTGGTCTTCGCTGCTGCGGTCCCAGTCGAGCAGAAAGTTGATTTTGAGGGCCAGTGTCGCCGACGGGTCGGCGGTGAGGTTCAGCCGCTGCGCCGCGGCCGTGATCTGCTGAGCCAATTCGACATCTCGCTTGGTCAGCGCGGCCAAGTCGTCGGCGAGTGTGACGACCCGGACGTAGACAGCGTCGCTACGGATATCGATATCAGGCCGGCCGTCCCCGGTGCCGGGCAACGCAGCGATGGCCTGCACCAGTTCGGCGCCGACGGCCAGAGAGCCGGTACGGAAGCTGAGGTTCCCCCGCATTGTTGGAGGGCGGGGTAATCAGGTTCCAGCCGGAACCGGGTGATGGTAGCTCGCCTCGAATTCATCAGGTGATCGCCAACCCAGCTTCTTCTGGATGCGCTGGCTGTTGTA
>NZ_VUOS01000038.1 GCF_009829325.1 Nocardia sp. CY41 | reverse complement strand
GGGACCGCCGACGGACCCGGCGTGGGCGGCCAACGACCCCTACCTACACGCCGACAAGCTGCGGGGTACCGCCATCTACGTCTCCACCGGCACCGGCGCACCCGGACCACACGACACCCTCGACGGCTCCGGTATAGAGCACAGCTCCGGCAAACTGATCGACCAGCTCCTCATCGGCGGCGCGCTGGAGGCATTCGCCGACCGCTGCACCCGTCAACTCCGGGAAAGATTGGACCAGCTCGCGATTCCGGCCACCGTAGACCTGCGCGGCAACGGCACCCACTCCTGGCCCTACTGGCAGGAAGATCTGCACAAGTCGTGGCCTGTGTTCGCCGCGGCACTGGGCACCTGACGCGCAACCGCCTGCGCACATCCCTTTCGCGTCAGGCTCGCGGTGTCGCGGCCACCTCTCCGGGGTCGTGCTCGATGCCGGGCCGACCGGTCACCCGTCGGCGACCCAGCGCGGGCGCGATCAATTCCACGGTGTCGTGCAGGATCTGCTCGTAGTCGGCGCGATGGAATTCGTAGGGCAGCTCCAGTCGTAGCTCCGAGGTCTGCGCGAGCACCGGATCCGCTCGCAGCCGGTCGATGATCTCCGCGGCAGGACCCACCAGATCCGGGGCGAACAGGACGCGCCGCTCCCCCTGTGGCGCCGCGGTGCGCT
Source organism: Nocardia sp. CY41 (assembly GCF_009829325.1). Lineage (GTDB taxonomy): Bacteria > Actinomycetota > Actinomycetes > Mycobacteriales > Mycobacteriaceae > Nocardia. Next base: position 42,350 of record NZ_VUOS01000038.1, on the reverse strand, counting down.
CCCGCCTGCTCGCCGCGTACTGCCGGTACCGCTCGCGAGTCGTGCGGTCGGCGCTGTCGAACGGGACGATCACCCGCCCCACCGCGACACGTGCGGGCCGGGCCGGGGCGACCAGCCGGCGATAGTCGTCGATCAAACTCAGTTGGGTCGTGGTGAAATCGTCGCTGCGCTCACCGAAGACGATGTTCCCGGTCAGCAGGTTCAGTCCGTTCTCCCCGGCCCAGCGGACCGAGCGGATGCTGCCGCCGCCGTACCACAGCCGGTCGATCAAACCGGGATTGTGTGGCTGCAACCGGGGCCGCTGGGTATTGCCCGGCGAGCGGATCACCGTGTCCGCGTCACCGAGGTAGCCGCCCCGCAGATTCTCGATCAGCCGGGAGATCCGTCCGTAGGACAGGTCGTAGGTGCGCCAGTCCCCGTCGAAGACCAAGTCGCCGATCAAGTCGGCATGCGGCGGAGTGCCCGCGCTGAAACCGGCCTGCAACCGGCCCCGCGACAGCACATCGGCCAGCGACAAGTCCTCGGCCAGCCGGAACGGGCTCTCGTAGCCGATCGGAATCACGGCCGTGCCCAACTCGATCCGGCTGGTGCGCTGACCGGCGGCGGCCAGGAACACCGCAGCCGACCCGACGCCGTGCTCGAGATGACGCTGCCGGATCCACGCGCCGTCGAAACCCGAACGCTCGCCGTACTCGAACAGCCGCAGCGTGTCCTCGAGTCCCGAGTAGGGATCGTCGTCGGGGTAGTTGCCCGGAGTCAGGAACGACAGCGTGCCGATCTGCGGTGTCGTGCCGCTCATCGGGTTCGGCGATGCTCGTACGGGAGCTGCTCATCGGCTTCGATCGCGACCGGCAGCCGGTTCTCCCCCGGCGGCGACGGGCGGGTCGCCAGGTCGGTGTAGGCGCAGGGCAAGTTCGCGGCCCGGTTGAAGTCCACGCTGACGCCCTCGGCGGCGGCGGTGGACCAGGACCACGGTGCGTCCGGGAATCGCTGCGGCGCGCCGGTGAGCCAGTGCAGGTTGGTGATGGCCAGGAATCCGTGCGGATCGGCCGGTCGCGACTCGTGGGTGCGGTGTCGGCCCTCCCAGTCGGCGACGAAGGCGTCGGTCGCAGTTGCCGCGGTGGCCTGCGCTGTCATGTGGTGCTCCTCGTCTGACACTGTGTCCCGGCCGGGTTCGGCGCCGTCCCCGGCACCGGCCTCTCGGCCGCGACGCCCTCGCCGGTCCGGTCGGCACCCTCGAGGCGTCGGCGACTGCGCTCCGGACGACGACGAACGCAGGTGATACCGGATTCAACCGCACGCACCAGCCGACGAACAGGATTGCGATCAGAGCGAATACAAGTACTGCGCGCCGGCCCGCCCCACGGACTGCGGCGATGCGCGCCACGTGACTGCGGAGTGCAGCGAGCCGACAGAATCGGCTGATCCGTTTCGGGCGAGCCCGGGGATCTCGTCGCTCCGCCTCGATAGTCCGGCAGCCGATCGGGCACCGGGAGCGTTCCTCTTCGAACCGACGAGCGACGAGCCGTCCGCATTCGTCGTTCAGGCACGAATCAGCCTGCGGCGGAGATCATCTGGTCGTGTGCGCGCCGCCGTTGACATGGATCGTCTGTCCCGTGATGTGGCGGGCGTGCGGCGAAGCGAGGAACTCGATCAATCCGGCGACGTCGTCCGGATCCCCCGGACGTTTGTCATGTGTGGAGTCGATCAACCAGGTACGCCGCTGGTCGCTGAGCTGCCCCTGAAAGAAGTCGGTGTTCTCGATGTAACCGGGCGCGACGGTGTTCACCGTGACTCCCTTCGGCGCCAGCTGCGCCGACAATCCCGCCGACCATGCCGCCAGGGCGGCCTTCGCGGCGCCGTAGGAACCCGCGGCGTATTCGGCGCCGATCGAGCCGACGTTGATCACCGCTCCGCCGGGCCGCAGACGCTCCCGTAGCGCCGAGGTGGTGAGCACCGCGCTCAACAGATTCGTCGACAGGTTCGCCTGCCACTGTGCGGCCAGTTCCGCCAACGAACCCGTGCCTGCGTCGCCCACGGCGAGATCGGTGTTGCCGCCGGCCATGTTCACCAGCACATCGACTTCGGGCCCCACCGACTCGGCGAAGCGCTCCACCGCCGCCGGGTCACCGGCGTCACAGACGATTCCGCGCACTCCCAGTTCACGGGCCGCCTGTGCGACCCGCTCCGGCGAGCGCCCGGTGATCACCACCTCGGCACCGCCTTCGGCGAATCGCTGCGCCACTCGGCGGCCGATTCCCCCGCTGGCACCGGTGACGACGACCGTCCCACGCATTTCCTCTCCCTCCGTTATATTTAGCGCTAAATGTACCGACGGGAGACACTTGCGGCAATGACGCACGAAACACCGGACGAGATACCGTCGCCCGCCGAGATCGCCGCGGCGTGGCGCCGCGAACTACCCGGCGCGCGGACCGAGTCGATCGAGATCCTCACCCCGGTGTGGCGAGTCGCCAAACTCCTCACCGAGGAACGGCAGCGCACCTTGCAGCGCTTGGGCATCGACGAATCCACTCTCGATCTGCTCAGCACCCTGCGCCGGGCGGGACCGCCCTACCAGCTGACCACCCGGCAGATCGCCGCGCGCAGCCTGGTCACCGCGGGCGCCATCTCCCAGCGCCTGACCCGTGCCGAGTCGGCAGGCCTGATCACCCGCGAACCCACCGCGGCCAGCCGGCGCGGCGTGCTGGTCACCCTCACGCCGGAAGGCCACCGCCTCACCGAACGAGTCGTGCCCGCGCTGCTGGAGCACGAGACCTCGCTCACCGACCGGCTGCCCGCGGCTGAACGCGCCGTACTGACCGCGGCCCTGACCACACTCGCGGCCGCGCTCCGGCCCGCCGGGCCGGCGTAGGCCGCCGTCCCCGACTTCGGGTGCACTTTCCGCCACCGCACCGGAACCCACCTCGGCGCGTCAGGGGGATCGGCCATCACTCACATCGGCATGGCCACGCGACGCTATCCCGCCTTGCTTTGCTGGAGATGCCCGCCCGGGACCGCGCCGGCCAGCGCGTCGTCGACGGACGAGTAGATGGGTAGCAGGGCGTCGAGATCGAGCAGGTCGACGACGCGGGCCACGATCGACCGGCCGCCGACCACGCACAGTCGAACGCCCCGGCGCCGGCAGGCCTCGGATTCCTCGGCCAAGGCCAGCATGGAACGACAGGCCATGAAGTCCAGGCCGCTGGCGTCGATCACGAGCGGCCCCGGCGCCGCGGTGGCCGTCGCGGCCTCCCGTAGCACTCTGCGCCACATCGGCAGGGTGTAGGCGTCGACTTCGCCGTGAGCGTGGACGATGGCCGCGTCGCCGCGCCATTCGACGGTCGCGCGCAATCCGAAGGTAACGTCTTCCGGAGGCTGAACAAGGCCGCTGAGATCGTGCGATACTGTGCTCATATGGGCACTCGATTCGTTTCGCGCCTGAGGCGCTCAGTCGGGCCCACCCTGCATCTTCAAGACAGACCTATCCCTCCTTACTAACAGAGACAGACCTGCCTGTACAGCGAACCGGCGCTCGCCGTGTCCGATGGCGAACACTAGACCTGCACGAAAGCGGGTCCGCCTGCGCGGACGCTGCGACGAACCCCACTACACCCGAGTGGGCGCGCCGGTCTTCGGAGCATTTGCCGAGCGGGGCCAGCGGTCCGTGCCCGATACAAGGGCCCGGACCGTCGTGTTTCCCGGCACGCCTGCTCGCCGCCGATGACCCGACGCATCGCCGAGCCGTGGTTCGTGCGGTTATCGATCCGGTGGTGTGGCTACGGATTCATCTGGAATGTGCCCGCGTAGCTCATCACCTCGTCGTGCAGACGCGCGATTCGTTGCTCGTCGACGGCCGGTTTGCGCAGGACGTTCATCGCCCAGTCCTGCTGCGCCGGTGTCGAGGACGCCTTCGAGAACAAATTGAGTGCGTACGCGGAGAAATCGCGCACGAAGACTTCGAAAATGGCATCCAGCAAATCTTCAGAAGTCCCGACGAGTGCGGCCTGCTCCAGAATGAGCTGGCCGTAGGGCAGCAGCGTGAACAATTCTCCCACTGCCAGCTGGTAGTCCAAATCTTCCAGCTGAGCCGGCGTAGGTGCAGCCTCGACCGGGAACTGGGTGAATCGTTCCGCCTGCTCGATGAACAGGGCCACATTCGGTAGATGGCGGTAGGGCGCGTAGGCAGGCCGCCAATCCGCGAATCGCACCTTGCTCAACCCGGCAGCGCTCGGCTGCCGGAACAGCGCCTCGTCGTCACCGGCATCCCGCCGCACCGGCACCGGAGGCAGCTCCGCGGGATCGAACAGGAAGTTCGGCATGAATTTCAGCGTGAGCGTCATATTGACATGCGCGGTGCCCTCCAGTCGTGGCATGGAATCGATGGTGCCGCGCGCCGTGGAGAAGTAGGAGTCCTTCTCGAAACCCCTGGCGGAGATGACATCGGACAGTTCCCGGAACACCCGCTCGGCCTCGCGGGTGACTTTCATCTTGCCGATGGAATTGAACATCACGAAGCGGCGGTCCTCCGGTGTGGAGCAGCGCATGTAGTCGATCGCCCGTTCGTGGTAGAGCCGCATGGCGTTCATGCGCACGTAGCTGTCGTCGAGGATCTGCCGGACCTGCCCGAAATCGGTGACCGGATGCCCGAACAGGATCTTGGTACCGGCGTGGTCGATCGTCTCGTAGAAACAGTGCTCCACGATCCCCAGCGCGACCATGCCGATATTGAACTTGCCGCAGTTGACCGCGGCGAGTGCGGAATCGAACGCTTTGCGGCCTACGTGCAGCACGTCGTCCGCGGCGACGGGATAGTCCACCAGATCGTAGGCCGAGACGAAATTCTGACCGTGGATGACGTTCTTGACCAGCCGGTAATTGGGGTGCCGGCTGTCGGCGATGAACCAGACGTATGCGTCGGGGCCGTCCAAGTCCGTCCGCCGCCCGATGGTGGGCACGATCCTGGCCACGTTGCCGTTGCCGATGTAGTACTTGCTGCCGGTCGCGGTGAAACCGCCCGCTCCATCGGGGGTGAGCAGCATGTCGGTGGCGTAGATGTCGGCGCCGTGGTCCTTCTCCGACAGTCCGAACCCGATGATGCCGCCACGGTCGAGCTCCTCGGCGGCCCGAAGGTGCGCTTCTTCGTTGGCGCTCTGCCAGATGGTGGCGAGCCCGAGCGTCGAAACACCCCACGCGTACCAGTACTGCGATCCGTAGAAACCGGTGATCTCGTTGAACCGGGAAATGACCGCGGTGTCCCAGCGCTTGTCCGGGTCTGCGCCCGCATGCGCTCGCGGTGTCGCCATGTGGGCGATGATCCGGCTCTCGGCGAGGAATTCCATCCAGTCCTCGTACCACTCCGCCCGGTGCGCATCGCCGGTGAGCGCCTGCTTGCCCTTCTTCTCGAAGAAGTCGACCACCGACCGTAACCGCGCCCTCGTGGCGGGGTCGAACTCCTCGAACGTGTCGGTCTTCGGGTTGAACAGGGCCATGGCGATGCCGCCTTTCGAAATGATGGCAAGTGCCATCACATTAAGTCTGATGGCACCTGCCGTCAATCTCCGAACGCACTCTGAGCCGGGGCTCCCCCACGGACCGATGCCCTCGAATCTGCGGACGTGCCCGCACGGGTGCGGTCGGCACCGGCGACGCGTACCGGACGCTCGTGCGCGCGGCAGTCGTCGTGGACGCGGTCCCTGCCGACGACGCCCGGATCCGGCTTGTACCAGCAGATTACGTCGCAGCCGCCATCATGCATATGCTTCTCCGCGGAGCGGCGACACAAGTGCACCACCTGATGAATCACACGTCCATTCCGCTCGCCGCGCTGTGGAAGCGGGTCACAGCACAGGGGCACGGATTTCGTCCACTGCCCTCGCCGGATCTCGTCGCCCGGGTGACGTCCGCATCTGACGCGCACTGGTATCGAGCCAGCGGGGCGGACCCGAAACCGCGCTGTTCGACGACACCGACACCACCCGAGCGCTGGCAGGTTCCGCACCGGCTGAGCCGGTGCGGTAGGTCCGCGACGTTTCTCAGCTGTTGCCGTAGACCCGCTCCGGCAGGATCAAGACCACCGCCCTGCGCTCGGCAGCCATCACCCTGTCGTACTCGTCCCAGTCCTCGTGCACGCCACCGGCCGCGGTGAACACTTCACGCAGCAACAGCCGCAACCGCTCCGGGCCGACGCCCGCCGCCGGGTCGTCCGGACCGGCGATCCACACCGGGCCCTCGGCGGCGCACCATTGCCAACCGACGCGAGACACGATCGTCGCATGCGGCCGGGCACGTAGGTTGTCTAATTTTCGCGCACCGCCGCGCACCACCATGCCGACCACATCGGCACCGGTCTCCGGGTGCCGCAAGACGCCCGCGTTGACCAGTGACGAGTGAATGGTGTGGTCGGCTCGAAGGGTGGAGACGACGCAGAGCCCGTGATCGCCGGCGATCAACTGGGCGAAGTCCGCGAGTTCGGTCACTCCGAAAGTCTACGTATGAACGCCGGCCGGGCGGCCCGCGAACGACGGCCGGGATCGAGCCGCCGTGGGCCCACACCGGTGCCGAATAGCTACTCACCGGCTCGTGGCGCGGTGTCGGCTCTCTACGCCCTGTGTGGGAACCGCATTCGCCCGGGTAGTGCCGACGATATCGTTGCCGCATCGGCCGCGGGCCGGGTCGCGCTCATCGAAGGGCGGCTCATACCCGCGAACGCAACCCAACCCGAAGGCTGGTGCCGTCATGGTGTCGCAGGTTCCGAATGCCCCGCTCGTCTCGCCCGGCGAATCCCGGGTGGGAGTCGCGCCGTGACCGCGGGCGGTTCGTCCGCGTCGTCGCACTCGGTGGTCCGCACCGAGCGGCCGGCGCGATACGGCAAGCAGCTGGTGTCACATCTGGGACGGCGCAACGGCGGCGAGTGGTCGGCGCAGGCCGCGTCGGGCTGGATCGACCTGGACCTCGGCCGAGCGACGGTCTCCGCGCGGGAGGGCGAACTGCATCTGCGGATCGAGGCGGCCGCCGAGGACCTGCCGCGGCTCGAGGATGTGCTCGCCAGACACCTGGTGCGTTTCGGGGAACGCGACCAGCTGAGCGTGACATGGCAGCGCGATCCCGCCGCCCCGGAAGCGACCGATCTGGGCGCGCGCCCGCCGGACCACTGATGCGCCTCACCATCGCCGGTAAATCTCGCCGCGGAACCTCGGCGCGGACGTGAGCGCCGCGATGTACTGGGCAGCAGGCCACGGCAGCACAGAACGCTACGGACTCGTAGCGAGCGTGGGCTGCACGACCCGCTGCCCGTCGGTCTACGAGCGGGCTCGCTTCGGAGCGGGAATTGTCAACAGTTCGAGAATCGCTTCGGCGTCTTCCGCGGTCGGCGCGGGCAGGCTGTCGCGACCGTGGATGAAGCCGATGCCCAGATAGAGCATCGCACCGGCCCGCAGGCGCGCCGCGTCGGGCGTGAAGCCCAGTTCGAGCATCGCTTCCTGCACCGTTACGAAGATCTGCCGGTCCAGGGCGCGCACCGTCTCGGCCACCTTCTCGTCGCCGCGCGCCCATTCGCGCACGGTGGCTTCGGTGATCCAGGTGCCTCGGTCGATGAGATTGGCGGCCATATCGGCGATGCGCTGCTCGACCGGAACGGACGCTATCGTGCCGAGCGAGCGGATGATCTCGCTCTGGCGGGCGGTCCACCGGTCGGCCATCGCCGTCATGAGCTGGTGGATGTCGTCGAAATGCCAGTAGAAACTGCCTTTGGTGACGCCGAGTTCCTGGCACAGCCGGGGGATCCTGATGGCGGTGACGCCTTCTCGCGCGAGCAGCGCCAGAGCCCCGTCGACCCATGCCTCATAGGACAACCGTGGGGTGCGGCCGCGTTGCTGTGCCGCGGCTTTGCGGGAACGCCGCGGCGCGGCCTTGGTTGCGTCCACGCCGGAGGGCCGGCTGCCGGCGGCTGCCGGCGGCGGGTCCGCTGTCATCGGTGCGGCCCCGGGTCGGTGGAGATCACCACTCGATCGTAAGGGACCCCGGCGCGCGGCCGCTTCGGCGCGGTGACCGTCGACGGCTCCTCGCCCGCGCCGTACCGGCCGCGCACCGACTTCCATTCGGATCGATCCGCAATGGACCCGCACTTCCATTCGAAACGGTACCGGCGACTGTACCCAATGGTATGGTCACCGCAGCGGGGCACGACGGCGGCCCGAGAAGGGTTCGAAGATGATCGACTACTTGCGGTCGTGGCTGATCCGGCGCGAGCCGACGGCCTGAGCAGGCACGCCGACCGACCCGGGTCGCTATCGGAGAGTAGGAGAAGTCACCCATGTCAGTGGAAGTCCCGCCCGCGGGCGCGGATGTCGTCGCGACCCAATCGGTGAAGTGCCCGACAGCGTTTCGTTACTGGGAAGCGCGTCGCAGGCCCGGAGTTCGGCGCATCGAACGTATCTTCGCGAGAGTCACCGGGCAGCAGCTCTTTCCGACCGATGCACAAGCCGTCGCGCTGTGCGAGGACCTCTTCACCGGTGATCCGGTCGCGGAGCGGTTCGTCGCTGAGGTGATGCACGGCGAGATCGGCCGGCAAGCCGGGCGCAAGATGCTCGAGATCGCCCTGGCCGCAGGCATCGACGCCGTGCCGGACGCACCGGAGTCGATGCGCGCGCTGTTCGAGGAATTCGAGACGGTCCCCGCATGGGTGGTACCCGAATTGGTCGAACAAGGCGCCGCGATCTGGCGGCGGTGGGGCACCATGCTGTTCGGCTTCGCCGGCGCGGAAACCCTCGAGATGTACACCGAGGCCGCGGTCGCGACGCCGTTGTCGCTGGCCGGTGGGTACGCCGGGGACAGCGCGCTGCGCCGTTTCCTGGAGACGACCCGATTCTGGATGGATGTCTCACAGCCCGGCGCGCTGCTGACGCCGGGATCGGCGGGACGTGCCACCGCGCTGAAGGTGCGCGTCATGCACGTCTCGGTTCGCGCGAAGGTCGCGGAGCATCCGGAGTGGGACATCGACCGGTGGGGCCTGCCGATCAGCCAGACCTACCAGATGCTGACCTTGCTGGCCGGCAGCGTCACCCCGGGGCTCGGCTTGTGGGCGCTCGGTTACCAGACCACCCCCTCGGAGATCCGCGCGCTGCTGCACTTCCAGAAGTACATGGGCTATCTGCTCGGTGTTCGGCTGCGCTGGTATCCGGAGACGGTTCTCGACTCGTTGCGCGTGCTGGCCATGACCATCGCCTCCCGCTCCTACGACGCGGGACAGCACGGTGCGGAGTTGATCGAGTCCTATCCGATGGCGTTCGCTCCCCGCGACGGACACCGCGGCCTCACGCGGCTGCGCGAGGCGTACAACTTCCGCATCAACTCGGTGTACTCCGCGATGTACATGACTCCTCTCACCCGACGCCGCTACACCATGCCTGCCGCGTTTCCCTGGATCGTCATCCCCATCCTGCGCTTTCCCTTGATCACGGTGATGGAGATCCTGCGCAGGACTTTCCCGCCCTTCGCGCGGGCACACGAAAAGATCATGCTCTGGCATCGCGAGAACTGGTACCGCGCTCAGATGCGAGGGCGGGAAGCGGCTTTCGACGCAGGCGGGGCGCTACGCCGATGACCTTCGCGCCGCGACCGCCCTTCGCGCCGCCGCGACGCGCCGATTCCCGAGCCGAGGACTCGCGACAACACGGCCACAACGGAATTCGAGGACCTCACCGGATGCGGCAGCGCTCAAAGTCGGCCGACCACTCGGTCAGGAGTCACCCGGACGACGAGCATCGGGGTGTCTCCGTACCTGGCCGCGGCTTCCGGGTTGTGCTCGAGGTACGTCATGCCGGTGTACTTGCGCGCCAGACGATCCCGCAATTCGAGGCCGCCTTCGGCGGACAGGGTGGCGGTGCCGTGGATCGCGGCGTAGGTGTAAGGCTGTTCGGGTGGGTTGACCAGCACGCTCACTCGGGCGTCGCGGCGCAGGTTGCGTTCTTTGCGACTGCCCGCCCCTACCGCGAAAAGCACGTCGTCGCCGTCTCGCAGGATCCACACCACCGATTGGTGCGGACTGCCGTCGGGCTGAATCGTGCCCACCACACCGAAGACGGGCGCGTCGAGGACGTGACGCAATTCGGCCGGGGAAACGCCCGGGGCCGCTGATTGCAGCCGGCCGAGCAGTTTCGTCGTCTCGCTGTAGAGTCGCGCGGCCGCCGCGGCGTCGAATGCCGGCCCGTGCACGTCCAAGGGCCTGCCTTGCGCCAGGGCGGTCAGCGGCTCGGCCGGCGGATCGTCCAAGACGTCGAGGATGGGGCGGATGGCCTCGCCGATCGGTCGCGCGGTGCGCCGCAGCGCTTCGATCCGGGCCGCCGTCTCGGCGTCGTAGTCGCCGGAGAGGGCGGTGTCGACCACCCCCGGGTGCACCAAGACGTATCGTACCCGTGCCGACACCGGCCTGCGCGCGAACTCGATGCCGAGTAGATCGTTGAGCTGGCCGCCTTGGGCGAGGGCGCGCATCCCGTGGTAGTCGCGCTCGTGTTGCAGATCGTCCCAGCGGATTTCGCCGGTGCCGCTGCCCGGCCCTGCGACATTCACGACGACCGGGCGCTCGGCGGCGTTCAACAGGTCGATCAGCTCGTAGCCGAGCACGAATCGGCTCAGGTAGAACAGGGCGAAGGTGTACTCGAAGCCTTCGTCGGTCACCAGCCGATCGGACCGGTAGTGCCGGGCGCACAGCACCAGGGCGTCCACCGTGGCGAACCGGGCCCGGACGGCGGCGATCGCCCGGCGAGTCGCCCGGATCGAACTGAGATCCGCCGGCACGAAGTGCGCGCGGTCGACCGCGCCGATCGCCTCCGCGGCGGCGAGAAAGCCTCTGCCCTTCCCCGCGTCCCGTCCGATCACCACGACGGAGTCGCCTTCGGCCAGCCGCTCCAGCGCGACAGCCCGGCCGATTCCATCGGTTCCACCCGCGACCACAACATGCTTCATGCCCCGAATTTAACCGGCCAGTTCATTTTTGTCACCTGACTGGTTCAATTACCGCGTGGGCGCCGAATCCGCTCACCCCCGCCCACATCGCGTCGTGGATGCTTGCCTCCCGGCCATCCGGACGGGAGGCTTACCGCTGCTACCTGCGATCGAAGCTGGTCATCCGCGCGGTGACCGAGGGCTGCACTTGGCCTGCCCAGCTATCGGTCTCGTGCGCGATCACCTCGTTGACCCGATAGGAGAAATCTCGCAGCAACCCCATCCGACGGTCGATCTCCCCGTTCGAGTTGGCCGGACCACGAGACACCGAGGCCCACTCCAACTGGAAATCACACAGCATCGCGTTGATCGACTGCGCGCTGCGCAGATCGCGGATCCATGCGGTGGAGACGCCGAAGAACCGGTCGAAGGCGGCAGTTCCGGCGGCGCAGGCGAGCAGCACGAACCCCCAGCTGGGATCGATGGCGTCGACCCCGGCGGTGGTCAGTAGCGGCACCAGTATTCCGAGTAAGCCGAGAACGAGCGTGGCCCCGGTGAGGGCTAGGCTGATTCGCCGCTTCGTTAGGCCGTCGCGCGAATACCATTCGCGCGCGTCGATGGCGTAGGCCTCGACACGTTGGAACAGCCGGGCAAGGGTCTCATCGGAACTCGACCAGTCGGCGGTGCGGAGGTCCAGCGAAGGCGGCACTCCGAGGTCCTGCGAGCGATCCCCGCCGAAGGGCGATCGGTGCTCTGTCACGGCGGTACTGTATCTCCCCGACGTCTCCGGAATCATCTTTCGGCCGTTGCGCGGGTGAGCAAGCGGCACTGCAGACTTCGCAAAGCGTCCACTTCGGCCTCGACCGGGCCGAGACGAGCGCTGCGAAGTGCCGCAACGAGATTCGCAACCGCCACCGATCCCTCCGATCTCGACCGTTCTCCCTCAGCGATCGGTGGTGTCGATCGAAGCGGCGTGAGCAGGGCGGCGGATGCGGCGGCCGCATCGCAAGGCGCTGTCGATGGGAATCGCACCGGCCCGGTGCCGGCCGCGGCATGGCTGCCGGAGTCAAGATCGCGCTGATCGCAATCATTCTCCGGCGGCTCATCGGCTTCTAGTGTCCGGCTGTAGCCTCCTGCCGCGCCGCCCCCAGGACGACCGCGGTCCGGAGAACGCCATTGTCCGTCTCGGTCCTCGACACCGGACCCCTGCGATTCGGAGCGACGTGCAGCCAACCCCGTGGTCAACGAAGGGCACCCGGCCCGAACAGGTTCCGGCTACGGCGCGGCGGCTCGCCGGAATCCGCGATTATTTGTCGGCGCTCGCCGGCCACTGGGGTTACCTGGGCGCGCTGGTGGGCAGCATCGTCACGCTGTTGCTGCTGTTCCAGCCGTGGTTGAACGCCGTGGGCGCCGACGGCAGAGCCCGCGCCAATGCTTTCGGCCGGATCACCGCGACCACTTCTTTCCTGAATGCCTGGTCGTCATCACCGCCGCCCACCGTGCGGATCAGCGGTGCCATGGCGATACTCGTCGCAGGCGCGATCGTCGTCACCGTCTGCCTGGTGGCGGTGAATCTCCGTTACCGCACCGAGGCGCTGGCGCGTGCCGTGACGGTGTCCACGGTGGTCACCGCGGCGTTGGTGGTCCTCACCGTGCTCTACGTCAACAGCAAAGCCCCCGAGCTGCGCGGCATGCTCGGACGGTCGTCGGATCTGGGTGGTCAGATCGGCATGGTGACCAGCTGGGCCTTCGGCAACGGCAGCCTCCTCGTGCCGGGGGTCCGGCAGGTCTCCTACAACACCGCCGGCCTCACCCACTGGGCGCTCCTCGCGGGTGTCGTTTCGCTGGGTTCGGCTGTTGCCGCCGTCGCCCAATGGACGTATAGCCGCCCGTCGTCATCTCGCCGCCTGCCGTGGCGCCGCACCGGGACCGTAACGAGAGAACCGGTCCGCCGAGCAGACACCATCACCACCGAGTGACTCGGCGATGCTGAAAGTACTCGGCGCGGCGGACCTTCGGCCCTACGGCCGGGACAGGCGCTGCGGGCACTGTCTTGCGAGGTGAGCCGGTGGGCGCCGGCAGTGGATGATGGCGCCCGCCGCCACCGTTCACTCTCCGTTCCGAACCTGTGCGAAAGAGAAAGGCGGGCACGACGTTGGCGCGTGATCTGACCCAGCTGGAGGTCCTCACCGAACTCGAACCCTGTGCCGAGACCGCGTTGAACCGGCACCTGTCCATGGTCAAGGAATGGCATCCGCACGACTACGTGCCGTGGGACGAGGGGCGCAACTTCGCGGCGCTCGGCGGGATCGATTGGGAGCCGGAGCAATCGCGGCTGTCCGAGGTGGCGAAGGCCGCGCTGATCACGAACCTGCTCACCGAGGACAACCTCCCGTCCTATCACCGCGAGATCAGTGCGAACTTCTCCCGAGACGGCGCCTGGGGGTCGTGGGTGGGACGGTGGACCGCCGAGGAAGCCCGCCACAGCATCGTCCTGCGCGACTATCTCGTCGTCACGCGTGGCGTCGACCCGGTCGCTCTGGAGAACGACCGGGTGGCGCACATGTCCCACGGTTTCGTCCCGCCGATGGAGCAGGTGGACGCGGCAGGCGACGGCGGGTTCCTGTACTCGGTGGCGTACGTCTCCTTTCAGGAACTCGCCACCCGCATCAGCCATCGCAACACCGCCGCCGTCTGCGACGATCCGATCGCCGACCGCATGCTGCAACGCATCGCCGCCGACGAGAACCTGCACATGATCTTCTACCGCACCATGTGCGGCGCCGCCCTGGAGCTGGTGCCGGATCAGGCGATCGAAGCGATCGACCTCATCGTGCGCAACTTCCGGATGCCCGGTACCGGCATGCCCAACTTCCGGCGCAACGGCGTGCTCATGGCCAAGCACGGCATCTACGACCTGCGCCAGCACCTGGAGGAAGTGCTGCAACCGGTCATCCGGCAATGGAACGTGTTCGGTCGCGACGACTTCGGCCCTCGGGGCGAGCGAGCCCGGGAACGGCTCTCCGCTTTTCTCGACGACCTGGAACGTGTGCGGATTCCGCGGTTCGAGGAGCAACGCGACCGCGCTCTCGCCCGGGAGTCACGCCGGGCCTGATCGGCGAAACGCCTTGTCAGCCCACATAACGACGCGCGGTGGAACGACGCTGCGAGTCTTCCAACAGCACCAGACCCGCTTCCACCCGCGGCGGCAGGACTTTCCGTTCCCGCAGGACCCATGGCATGCCGCGCAGCGTCTCGAGGACGGCCGCCGCCGTCGTCCGATCCGCCGGGGCCGACCGGAGCACGGCGGCGGTCCGCCGGGCGGCGCTGCGGGCCGGGCGGCGCAACCACAGCGTCCACAACGTGTTACGGATACCGAGCCTGCGGCGATGGGTAGCATCACGCGAGGTCGACGGCTCGTGATGGATCAGCATGTCCTCGATCCAGCACATCCACCAGCCGTGTGCCGCGAGATCGAGCGCGAGCAACTCCTCCTCGCCGCCGAACCACAGACGCCGGGAGAACCCGCCGACTTCGCGGAAGGCGCTGACCCGGAACGCCGACAGGGCCGCCATCACGCCGAGCAGGGCAGGGCCCGGCAGCCAGTCGGGCCCGGAAACCGGTGAATACCGCAGTTCCGGCGTGATCGGGTCCTCGCGTAGATCAGGGGCGACCAGGCACCGTCCGGTCACGGAGCCGAGGCCGGGGTACCGGTCGAGCAGATCGGCGGCGCGGGTCAGCGCCCCCGGCCGCCACCGCGTGTCGTCGTCGCAGAACGCCACATACGGCGTGGCCGTCCGCTCCACCGCGATGTTGCGGGCCACCGCGCCCAGATTGTCCGCCGAGCGGATGAGCTCGACGGCGGGGAACGCCGCGGCGACCGCGTCGGCCGTGCCGTCGGTGGATCCGTTGTCGACGAGGATGATCGGCGCCGCGTCGGCGAGCGCGGTCATGTGCGCCAAGGTTTCCAGCAGCTGTTCGCGCCGGTTGCGGGTGATGATGACGACCGTCATCCGATCGGTACCCATCCGGTCACTTCCTTTCATGGGCGAGTTCCAGGATCCTTGCCCGGCGCTCGATCTCCGGTGGCAACCTGCGCCGCTGCGCCAACGCCTTGGGCAGGCGGCGCAGCAGCCCCGCGACCGCCAGTAACGTCCCGGGGTCGCGCATCGCGCGGCCGACCAGGCCTGCGGACTCGGCCGCGCATCGCCGCAGCGGCCGTCGCATCCAGACGATCAGCGCGTTGTTGCGCTGTTCGGCCCGCCTGCGCCACGCCCGCGGCGGTCGACGCGCGGAGGGATGGTGATGGGCCCGCACTGCCGCCACGTAGCAGAGATCCCAGCCACACGCCGCCATGTCGAGCGACAGCAACCGTTCTTCGGCGCCGAAATGCAGCAGCGGACTGAACCCGGCGGCCTGCAGGTACGCCTCCTTCCGCACGATCGCCGCGCAAGCCAGGAAGCCGAGAACCGCAGGCCCCGGCAGGCCGGGCGGGTGGCCGAGCGGGCTGGTGGCCATCAGTTCGTTGACCGGATCGTCACGGTGGTCCGCGCCGACGAGCGTGCGTCCCGCCAGCAGGCCCAGCCGGGGGCAGGCGTCCAGCACCCGCTCGGCTTCGGAAAGCGCGTCACCGGCCCACCACGAGTCGTCGTCGCTGAAGGCGATGTACGGCGTGCGGGAGAGCGCGACGCCGAGGTTGCGCGCGGCCGCGCCGAGATTGCGCGACAGCGGGACGACCCGCACGTCGGGGAACGCTCGCGCCCGCGCCACGGTGTCGTCGGTGGAAGCGTTGTCCAGCACCACGATCTCGGGGCGCGGGCGCAGGGCGTGCAACTCGGTCAAGGTGCGGACCAATTCGGGGGCCCGGTTCCGGGTGGCGATGACGACAGTCGTCTTCGCCCCGTTCTGCCCGCTCACGCCGACCGCCCCGCGAGCAACTCCGGCCTCTCGGCGGCGGCCGCGGGCAACGCACGCCGCCGGGCAGCCGGCGAGCGCGCAACGACCGGACGAACTCCGTGCCGGGTCACGTGGTGCCCAGCGGATGCCAGAGCCGCGTTCGGCTCATCCTCGACACGTCCGCGGCCGCCGCTTCCCCGTGCGCGAAGCCGGGCCATCCGGTGACAAGTACCCGCATGTGCGGGCGCATACCCGGGCGCAGCTCAGATCAATCAAGCCGGGTCGGGGAGTTCGCGCTCGCGATTCGGCCGGAGCGCGTGCGCGGTGCTAACCGGGCGCCGGGCGCAGGTGCACGACCTTCGTCTGGGTCATCTCGTCCAGCAACTCGGGCCCGTAACCGAAGCCGGACCCGCTGGCCCGGCGCGGGTGCGCCGCCCCGCCGGGCGCGCCGCCGAACACCGCGTTGATCTTCACCGTGCCGACGGGCAGTTCCCGCCAAGCACGCTGGGCGTGAGCCATAGACGGCGTGAGCACGGTCGCCGCGAGCCCGTAGTCGTCGGTCGCGGCCTCCGCGATGCCTCGGTCGAACGAATCCACCACCCGCACCGGCGCGACCGGACCGAAGGTCTCTTCCCGCATGATCCGCATGGCCGGATCGCACTGTGCCAGCACGGTGGCCGGGTAGTGCGCGCCGGCGCCGTCCGGCACCACTCCGCCCGTCAGCAGTTCGGCGCCGTGGTCCACGGCATCGCGCACATGGGCGTGCACCTGCTCGCGGTGGCGCCGGTCGACCAACGGCGCCACCTTCCTGGCCTCGGCTTCGGCCACCAGCGCCGCCAGGAAGGGCTCGGCGACTTCCCGATGCGCGAAGATCCGTTCGACGGACACGCAGATCTGACCGGCGTTCGCGAACGCGCCGAGCGCGGCTTGACCGGCGGCCCAGACGGGATCCACACCGGCGTCGACGATCAGCGCGTCGTTGCCGCCGTTCTCCAGCAGCGCCTTGGCGCCCGTCGCCGCGGCGCTGCGGGCGATCGACCGCCCGGTGGCCGTGCTGCCGACATGCGCGACGACGTCCACGTCGGGCCGTGCGGCGAGCAGCGCGCCGACCCTGCCATCGCCTTGTACCGTCTGCAGCACCCCCTCCGGGAGGCCACGGGCGAGCAGATCGCCGAGCAGAGCGCCGGTATGCGGTGCGCGCTCGCTCGGCTTGTACACGACCGTGTTTCCGGTGACCAGCCCCGCGCCGAGCAGGCCGCAGGACACGGCCACGGGATCGTTCCACGGCGTCAGCGCTACGACGACGCCGCGTGGTTCCCACACCATGAGGTCGGTCGCGTCGAAACCGCCCTGCAAGCTTCGTCCCCGGTGCAGCGGGCCGAGTTCGGCGTATTGCGCCAAGGTCGCGGCGCCGGCCAGCACTCCTTCCCTGCTCTCGGACTGCGGACGTCCGGTTTCGGCATGGTTGAGTTCGGCGAGTTCATCGGCCCGCTCACGCAGCAGGGCGGCCCCGGCACGGAGCGCTGCGGCCCGCTCGGCCGCCGGTGTCCGCGCCCACCCCGGCTGAACCCGGTTGGCCGCCTCCATCTTCTGATCGATTTCCGCGGAATCGGCCATGGGAACCGTGCCGACGGCGGCACCGGTGGCGGGATCGAAGATCTCGATCGTTTCCGAAGCCCGGAGCCCGGTGACGGACGGGACAGCGTTCGGTGCGCTCATACCGCGGCCATTGCCGCGCATCCCCGGTTCAAACCCGCCGGGCCGCAGCCGGATCGGCGCCGCCGCCCAGCAGCGCCGGGACGTTCGCCGCCTTCGGCCGGATCGCTGCCGGGCACGTGACCAGGTTTGATCCGGAAATAATAGGCAAGAGCTACCGGCATGGCCGCAATGACCGAGGGGCTCACGGTGCTGTTGTGGCACGTGCACGGCTCGTGGACGACATCGTTCGTGCAGGGACCGCACCGATACCTCGTGCCCGTGGTCGAGGGCGGCGGGCCGTGGGGGCGCGGCCGGTGCGGCCGCGACTGGCCGTCGGTGCAGGAGGTGCCGGCGGGTGCGTTGCGCGCGGCGGAGCCGGACGTCGTCGTGCTCCAGCGTCCGGAGGAGATCGAACTCGCCGAACGATGGCTCGGTCGGCGCCCCGGCGCCGATATCCCGGCGATCTACGTCGAGCACAACACTCCGCGTCCCAGCGCGGCCACCACCACGCATCCACTGGCGGATCGCGCCGACATCCCGATCGTGCACGTCACCCATTTCAACGATCTGATGTGGGACAGCGGACGCGCACCCACCCGTGTCGTGCCGCACGGCATCGTCGACCCCGGCGCGCGCTACACCGGCGAACTGCCGCACGGCGTAGCACTGATCAACGAGCCGACGCGGCGCGGGAGGATCACGGGTAGTGATCTGTTGCCGGAATTCGCGATGGCCGGGCCGATCGATTTGTACGGCATCGGAGCCGAGGAATTCACCGCGCACCGGCCTACCGGACACCCCATTCGCGGAATCGGAGACTTCCCGCAGTCGGCGTTGCATCCGGAAATGGCGCGCAGGCGGGTGTATCTGCACACCGCGCGCTGGACCTCGCTGGGATTGTCTCTCCTGGAAGCCATGCACCTGGCCATGCCGGTGATAGTCCTGGCCACCACCGAGGCCGTCGCCGCCGTGCCGCCGGAAGCGGGCGCCATCTCCACCGACATCGCGGTGCTCACCGCGAAATTCCGGGAATTCCTCCACGAACCCGACCTGGCAGTGCTCGCGGGCAAGTCGGGACGGCAGTTCGCGCTGGAGCACTACGGCCTCGAGGTCTTCCTGCGCCGGTGGGATTCCCTGCTCGCCGAGGTCACCGAATGAAGGCAGGGTCCCGGAGAGAGAAGGCGGAATCATGAAGATCGCGATGGTGTCCGAACACGCCAGTCCGCTGGCCGTGCTCGGCGGCGTGGATGCCGGGGGGCAGAACGTCCATGTCGCGGAGCTGTCCGCGGCTCTGTGCCGGATGGGGCACGAGGTCACCGTCTACACGCGCCGCGAAGATGCGCACGCGCCGCATGCTGTCACCGCCGCAGAAGGTTATCGCGTGATCCATGTCCCGGCCGGCCCTGCCGAACCGATGCCGAAGGACGAATTGCTGCCGCATATGGGCGAGTTCGGCGCTTTCCTGCGACAGCAATGGCATGAGTGCCGCCCCGATGTGGTGCACGCGCACTTCTGGATGTCCGGCCTGGCCGCCCTCCAGGCCGCGGGGCCGGCGAGCATCCCGGTGGTGCAGACCTTTCACGCGCTGGGCGTGGTGAAACGTCGCCACCAAGGAGCCGACGACACCAGCCCGGCCGACCGCGTGCGTCTCGAGCAGTCGATCGCCGAACGGGCCGATCGCATCGTCGCCACCTGTACCGACGAGGTCTTCGAACTGGCCAGAATGGGCGTGCCCCGGTCCAGGACGTCGGTGATTCCCTGCGGCGTCGACCTCGAGCGGTTCACACCCCACGGGGCGCGCGCACCGAGGTCGGCCGACCACCGGATGGTCAGTGTGGGCCGGTTGGTGCCCCGCAAGGGTTTCGACACCGCGATCACCGCGCTGACCGGTCTGCCGGACACCGAGCTGGTGTTGGTCGGTGGCCCGGACGACGGCGACGTCGCCGACGACCCGGAAGGCAGGCGGCTGCTGGAGCTGGCCGACCGCCTCGGCGTGCGAGACCGGCTCCACATGCTGGGGCAGGTCCCGAGGACACGAATGGCGCCGCTGCTCAGGTCGGCCGACGTCGTCGTGTGCACGCCATGGTACGAACCGTTCGGCATCACACCGCTGGAAGCGATGGCCTGCGCCGTTCCGGTGGTGGCCGCCGCGGTCGGGGGCCTCATCGACACCGTCGTCGACGGTGTGACCGGCAGGCTCGTCCCACCGCACGAGCCCGCACGACTGGCCGACGCCGTCCGGGATCTGCTGGCCGCCCCGGAGATCAGGCGGAAGTACGGTCAGGCCGGACGAGAGCGGGTCGAGGCGCGCTACTCCTGGGACCGGATCGCCGCCGAGACCCTGCACGCGTACCGCAGGGTGACCGCCCCGGCCGTGCGCATGGGGAACGGAAGCGGACCCACGGATGGCCGCACGGTCGGCTCTACCACGAACGACCGCCTTTCCACCGGGTCACCGGCGATGGGTCGCGGCGCTCGCGCGAACGGCCACGGGTAGGCGGCGCCGTGTCCGAACCTTGTGAACGCGCGTTGGTCACCGGCGGTTGCGGGTTCGTCGGCTCGCACCTGTGTGAACAACTGCTCGACGCGGGCACCGCCGTCGTCGCCCTCGACAATTTCGCCACGTCCACTCCGGACAACGTCGCTCGTTTGCTCGACCGGCCCGGTTTCGATCTCCGGCGGCACGACGTCACCGAGCCGCTGCCCGCGGTGGGCGCCTTCGACGTGGTCTTCCATCTCGCGTCGGCCGCGTCGCCTCCCGATTACCTCCGGCTGCCGATCGAGACGCTGCGAGCCGGTTCGCTCGGGACCGCGAATGCCCTCGATCTGGCGGAGCGCCACGGCGCCCGTTTCGTGCTCGCGTCGACCAGCGAGGTCTACGGTGACCCCGCCGTCCATCCGCAGACCGAGAATTATTGGGGTCATGTCAATCCCGTCGGTCCGCGCAGCGTCTACGACGAGGCGAAGCGGTATGCCGAAGCTTTGACCATGGCATTTCACCGGGAAAAAGGCGTGAACACCGGAATTGCCCGAATTTTCAACACCTACGGTCCGTGCATGCGCACCGACGACGGCCGTATGGTGCCCACCTTCATCGCACAGGCGTTGTCGGACGCGCCGCTGACCATCGCCGGAACCGGCGAGCAGACGCGCTCACTGTGTTATGTCGACGACACGGTGCGCGGCCTGCTCGCACTGGCGGCCGCCGATTATCCGGGACCGGTGAATATCGGCAATCCGCACGAACTCTCCGTGCGCTGCCTCGCGGCGGAAATCCTTTCGCTGACCGGCAGCCGGTCCGTCGTGACGTACGTCGAGGGGGCGATCGACGACCCGAAACGACGGTGCCCGGACATCTCGCTGGCCCGGCGGGAATTGGGCTGGTGGCCGGTGATCACCAGGGTGGAAGGGCTGCGCCGCACGATCGACTGGTTCGCCGGACGCGCGGCGGAACCGGCGCGGTAGTCCCCGTGCTGATCGGCACATCGGTTTAGTCGCGACTTCAGCGGGTAGCGCCAGCACATATGTCAGCGGGTAGACCGACAGGTCCCGCGTCTCGAACAGAAAGGCGGCCCGTGCGCATTCTCGGAATAAACGCGATATTTCATGACCCTGCTGCGGCTCTGATCGTGGACGGCGAAATCGTCGCGGCCGCCGAGGAAGAGCGGTTCACACGGCGCAAGCACGGCAAGCGGCCGGTGCCGTTCTCCTCGTGGGAGCTCCCCGAGCAAGCGGCCGCGTGGTGCCTGGAACGAGCGGGATTGCGTCCCGAGGAGCTCGACGCGGTGGGCTATTCCTATGATCCACGCCTGGTCGATCATTCGCTCGGCGGCCTCGATCAGAAAAGCGAAAATACCAGAACTGATTACGCTTTCCGCGCACCCGCGTTCCTCACGGCCGCACTGCCCGGTCTCGATCCATCGATCGTGCGTTTCGTGCGGCATCATCTGGCGCATGCCGCGTCCGCGGCGCTCGCCGCCCCGTCGGGCGATTCCGCGGTCCTGGTGGCCGACGGCCGCGGCGAGAGCCAGTCCTATCTGGCCGGGGAATACCGGGACGGCAAGTTCGTGGAACTGGCCGCACAGCAGCTGCCGCACTCGCTCGGGCTGATGTACGAGGACCTCACCGAACATCTCGGCTTCACCCGGTCGAGTGACGAATACAAGGTGATGGCTCTCGCCTCCTACGGCACGCCCCGGTTCCTCGACCGGTTCCGCGAACTCGTGTACGCCACCGGTGACGGTGGTTTCCGCACCGAACCCGTGGACTGGGCGGGATTCGCACCCGCGGTGGTCGGCGGTGCGCCCGGCCCGGACCATGCCGACCTCGCCGCGAGCGTCCAGCGCCGGCTCGAGGACGTGCTGCTCGAATTGACCTCGTGGCTGCATCGCCAGACCGGTCAGCGGAACCTCACGCTGGCCGGTGGCATCGCGCTGAACTGTGTGGCAAACACCCGGCTGCACGCCGAAGGCCCCTACGACCGGGTCTGGGTCCAGCCGGCCTCGGGTGACGCGGGCACCGCGCTCGGCGCCGCGCTGCAATTGGCGGCCGAATTCGGCGAGCGGGTCATTCCGATGCGCGGAGCCGATCTCGGCCGCGAATGGACCGACACGGAGCTGGAGAACGTGCTGCGCACGGCCAAGGTCCGATACACGAAATCCGCGGACATCGCGGCCGAGGTGGCCGAAGCGCTCGCGGAAGACCAGGTGGTGGCCTGGTTCCAGGGCCGGGCCGAATTCGGCCCGCGTGCGCTCGGGCATCGCTCGCTGCTCGCCCATCCCGGCCGGTCGGCGAATCTCGAGCGTCTCAACGACGTGAAAGGGCGCGAGCAGTTCCGGCCGCTCGCGCCGATGGTGCTGGCCGACCGGGCATCCGAGATCTTCGAACGCGGACCGTTGCCGAGCCCGTACATGCTGTTCGTCCACGACGTCGCGCCGCACTGGCGCGCGCGGATCCCCGCCGTGACCCATGTGGACGGCACCGCACGGGTGCAGACCGTCGATCCCGCCGAGGATCCCGTCCTGGCGCGAATGTTGTCGGAGTTCGACCGGCGCACCGGCTTGCCCGTGGTGGTCAACACGAGCTTGAACACCGCGGGCAGGCCGATGGTGGATTCGCCCCGCGATGCCCTCGAGTGCTTCGGCTCCGCGCCGATCGATCTGCTCGCCCTCGGTCCGTTCGCGGTTCGCCGCTCGTGAACGGCCACACCGTCGACTACAGCGTCGTCATCCCGACCACCGGCCGGGAAAGTCTTCGGACGCTGCTCGAGTCACTGCAGGCCGCGACGGGTCCGAGGCCACGGGAGATCATCGTGGTCGACGACCGGCCCGGCGCCGGCGATCTGCCGCTGCCCGAGACCGTGCCGCCGGTGCGGGTGATCCGCTCGGGTGGCCGCGGGCCCGCGGCGGCGCGGAACGCGGGGTGGCAGGCCGCCTCGGGCGCGTGGATCGCGTTCCTGGACGACGACGTGCTCACTCCGCCGGATTGGCCTGCCCGCTTGGCCGACGACTTGCGGGACCTCGACGAGAACACGGCGGCGTCCACGGCCAGGATCGAGGTGCCGCTGCCGGAGCACCGCAAGCCGACCGACGCGGAACGGGGCATCGCGCGGCTGGCCACGGCGCGGTGGATCACCGCGGACATGGCCTACCGCCGGTCCGCGCTGGTCGCGGTCGGCGGGTTCGACGAACGGTTTCCGCGGGCGTTCCGCGAGGATGCCGACCTGGCGCTGCGAGTTTGCCTCGCGGGGTACGTCATCGCGGCCGGACGACGCAGCACGAGCCATCCGCTGCGCGCATCGGGGCTCATGGCGAGTGTGCGCGCACAGCGCGGGAACGCCGACAACGCGTTGCTGCGGCGGAAGTACGGCGCTCGATGGCGGCAGCGCATCGGGGAGGACAAGGGGCTGCTGCCCCGGCACGCGCTCACCACGGCGGCAGGTGCGTCGGCCGCGGCACTCGGCCTCGCGGGCCGCGTACGCCCCGCCCTGGCGTTCGCGGCGGTCTGGCTGGCGTCGACCGGTGAATTCGCCGCGCGCAGAATCGCGCCCGGGCCGCGCACGCCCCGTGAGATCGGCCGGATGACGCTGAGCAGCGCACTGATCCCACCCGCTGCGTGCTGGCATCGCCTGCGCGGCGAACTGCGCCACCGCCACGCCTCGCACGGCTCACCGCTGGCGTTGTTGTTCGACCGCGACGACACCCTCATCGTCGATGTCCCCTACCTCGCCGATCCCACCAAGGTGCAGCCGGTGCCCGGGGCGGTCGACGCGCTCCGGAGGGTCCGCGCGGCCGGCGTGCAGCTCGGCATCGTGAGCAACCAATCCGGCGTGGCGCGCGGATTGATCAGCCGCGAACAGCTCGCCGCGGTGAATTCCCGGGTCGAGGAGTTGCTCGGACCGTTCGCGACGTGGCAGGTGTGTGTGCACGGCGAAGGCGACGGCTGCGGGTGCCGCAAACCCGAGCCGGGCCTGATCCGGCGAGCCGCGGCGGAGCTCGGCGTCGACGTGGGCAGGTGCGTGGTGATCGGCGACACCGGCGCCGACGTCGCCGCCGCGCAATCCGCGGGCGCCCGCGCGATTCTGGTACCGACGGCGCGAACCCTGCCCGACGAGGTGCAGCACGCACGGCGTGAAGCGACCGTGGCGCAGGACCTGCCCGAAGCCGTACGGCTGGCGATGGCGGGCGTACCATGACACGCCGGGCGCTGGTGGCACGCATGGACAATTTCGGCGATGTGCTGCTGGCCGGGCCGTGCGTGCGGGCGGTGGCAGCGCACGTCGATTCGGTGACGCTGTTGTCCGGGCCGCGCGGCCGGGCCGCCGCCGACCTGTTGCCGGGTGTGGACCAGGTCGTGACCTGGTGCGCGCCGTGGATCGACCTCGAGCCCCCCGCGGTCGCCGCGGCAGACATCGACGGCTTCCTCGACCGGATTCGCGCCCTCGACCTGGATCTGGCGTTGATCCTCACGTCCTTCCACCAGTCGCCGTTGCCGCTGGCGCTGTTGCTCCGGATGGCCGGCGTCCCCTGGATCGGCGCCATCTCGGAGGACTACCCCGGTTCGCTGCTAGATCTGCGCCATCGCGTCGAAGGCGATCCGCCCGAAGCCGAGCGCGCGCTGTCGCTCGCCGAGGCGGCCGGTTTCCGGCTACCGCCCGGGGACGACGGGAAACTCGCCGTCCGCCAGCCGTTGCCGAAGGTCGGCGCGCTCACCGGCGAACCGGGCTACGTGGTGGTGCATCCCGCCGCGTCGGTACCGGCGCGACAGCCCTCCTCGTCCCGTTCGGCGGCCATCGTCGCCGCGTTGACCGGCGCCGGGCACCGCGTGGTCGTCACCGGCGCACCCGCCGACCGGCCGCTGACCGGCGCCGTCGCCGGCAGGCACGCCGTCGACCTCGGCGGAGCCACCACGCTGCCCGAGCTGGCCGCCGTACTGCGCGACGCGAGTGTCGTGGTGGCGCCGAACACCGGGCCAGCGCACCTGGCCGCGGCCGTCGGGACGCCCGTGGTCTCCCTCTTCGCACCAGTCGTGCCCGCCGCGCGGTGGGCGCCCTACGGCGTGCCGGTGGCCATGCTCGGCGACCAGCACGCGCCCTGCCGCGGTAGCAGGGCCAGGGAGTGCCCGGTCGTGGGGCACCCGTGCCTCGACTCGATCTCCCCAGATCAGGTCGTCGCGGTGGCGGAAGAACTCGGCGCGGGCAGGCGCGCGCGTCTGCGGACAGGAGGTGTGCGGTGATCGAGGAGCATTTCGCGGCTTTGCACGCGGCGCTGGAACGCACCAGTTGCTTCGCACCGAGCATCCGCAGATGGGGGCGAGAACTGGCGGTGGTACTGGACAACGGCGGCAGATTGCTCGCCTGCGGCAACGGGGGCAGCGCGGCCGAAGCGCAGCACCTGACCGGGGAACTGGTCGGCCGCTTCCGCAACGATCGCCGTCCGCTGTCGGCGATCGCCCTGCACGCCGACACCTCGGCGGGCACCGCCATAGTGAACGACTACGGCGAAACCGAGCTGTTCGCGCGCCAGGTCCGCGCGCACGGCAGACCCGATGACGTCCTCATCCTGTTGTCCACCAGCGGCAGCAGCCAGAACGTGGTGGCCGCGGCGAAAGCGGCGCACGACATCGGCGTCACCACATGGGCCATGACCGGCCCCGCGCCCAATCCGCTCGCGGCGCTGTGCGACGACGCGGTGGCCGTGGAAGCACACAGCACCGCCACCGTGCAGGAAGTGCATCTGGTCTTGGTGCACGCCCTGTGCACGGCGCTCGACGACGCACTGGGGGTACCGACATGAAGCCATTGGTCGTGATCGGCGACAGCATGCTCGACGTCGACATCGAGGGCGTCGCCGACCGGTTGTCGCCCGAGGCTCCCGTGCCCGTGGTGGACGTGGAACGCCGGTGGATGCGTCCGGGCGGCGCCGGGCTGGCCGCCGCGCTCGCCGCGCGATCGGTCGCCGAAGTCTTGCTCGTCACAGCGACCGCCGACGACCACGACGGCCGGCTCCTCACCCGGCTGCTGGACCAGTACGTGCAGGTCGTTCCGATGCCGCTGCGCGGCGAGACGGTACGCAAGACGCGCGTCCGCGCCGCCGGTCAGTCGTTGTTGCGGCTGGACACCGGCGACGGGACCGCCGACGGCGGCTCGGTGAGCGCGTCGGTCACCAGGGCACTGCGGGCGGCAGGCGCGGTCCTCGTGGCGGACTACGGCCGGGGCGTCGCCGCACATCCGGAGATCCGCAGCCTGCTGACCGAACTGGCGCGGTCCGTACCGGTGGTGTGGGATCCGCACCCGCGCGGCCCGGCGCCGACGCCGGGCGCGTCGCTCGTCTCACCGAATCTGAAGGAGGCACGCCAGTTCGCACCCGGATACGTCGAACCGGACGAGTTGGCGAAGGTGCTCCGCGACGAGTGGTCCGCGGATTCCGTCGCGGTCACGACGGGCCCGAACGGGGCGGTGCTGGCCAATGGGAAACGGCTCACCGTAGTGCCTGTGCCCGCCGAGATACGGCTCGCGGGCCACGTCGGTTCCGACACCTGCGGCGCGGGTGACCGATTCGCCTCCGCCGCGGCCGCCGCACTCTTCGACGGGTCGACAGTGGCCGACGCGGTGTCACACGCCGTGGACGCGGCGGCCAGATTCGTGGCCGCGGGCGGCGCGGCCACGTTGTCCGCGTGCGACGGCGCCGCCGTCGCGGAGGAGGACACGACGGAAGGGGGTGGGTCGGCGTTCGAGGTGGCGGCGCGGGTCAGGGCCCGCGGCGGCAGGCTCGTGGCCACCGGCGGCTGTTTCGATCTGCTGCATCCCGGACACGTGAGCTTGCTGCGCCAGGCTCGCGCCATGGGCGACGCGCTGGTGGTGTGCCTGAATTCCGATGCGTCGGTGCGGCGTTTGAAGGGGCCGCGCCGTCCGATCGTCACCGCACGCGACCGAGCCCGCCTGCTCATCGCGCTGTCGTCGGTGGACGCCGTCGTCGTGTTCGACGAATCCTCCCCGAGCGCACTGCTGGAACGCCTTCGCCCCGACATCTGGGTCAAGGGCGGCGACTACACCGGCGTGGACCTCCCGGAGGCCACGGTCGTTCGCGGGTACGGCGGCGAGATCGCGCTGATTCCCACTGTTCGCGGTTACTCGACAACCCAGCTGGTCGCCGCGACCCAGGCCTGCGGCTGACCCGAGAACGTAAGGAGCACGATGCGAACCCTCGGCAATATCCTGATCACCGGCGGCGCTTCCGGACTCGGCGCTGCGGTCACCGCCGCGGTCCGCGAGAACGGCGGACGCCCCTTCGTGATCGACCGGGTGGAGCCCGAGACGCCCGTCGACTTCGTGCGGGCCGACCTGGCCGATACCGTCGCGGCCGAGCAAGCCGTGCACGAGCTCGCCGAGCGGGCGGGCGGCCGGATCGACGGCGTGTTCACCGCCGCCGGAACCGATGCGTGCGGCCCGTTGGACAAGGTGCCCGCGAAGAAGTGGGAATACGTGGTTCAGGTCAATCTGTTCGGCACAGCCGCCGTCGTGCGTGCCGCGCTTCCGTTCCTGCGGGAAAGTAAGGGAACGGTGGTGACCTGTGCTTCCACCCTCGGCATCAAGGCGGTCGGTGACGCCACCGCCTATTGCGCGTCGAAATTCGGCGTGGTCGGCTTCACCAGAGCGCTCGCCGCCGAGACAGCGGGCAGCGTCGGCGTGACGTTGCTGATTCCGGGCGGAATGCACACCGCGTTCTTCGACGACCGCGACGAGCAGTACAAGCCGCCGCCCGACGCGAAACTCAACCAGCCCGAAGACGTCGCCGCCGCGGTGGTGTTCGCGCTGCGCCAGCCGCCGGGCTGCGAAGTCAGGGAGATGGTCGTGTGCGCGTCGGAAGAGGGATCGTGGCCTTGAGCGACACGATCCTCGTGTTGCGCGCGCTCGGGCTCGGCGATCTGCTGACCGCCGTGCCCGCCTTGCGCGGGCTTCGAAACGCCTACCCCGACGCCCGGGTGGTGCTGGCCGCGCCGGAATCGCTGCGCGATCTGGTCGATCTCATCGATGCGGTCGACGAACTGCTGCCGACCACAGGACTGGGCGCGCTGCGATGGCACGCGGCGCCCCCGAGACTGGCGGTCAACCTGCACGGCAGCGGACCGGAGAGCATCCGTGACCTGTTGGCGGCGCGCCCAGAAGCGCTACTGACGCACCGCCATTCGGACTACCCCGGACTGCCCGGCCCCGAGTGGCGCGAGGAAGTGCACGAGGTCGAGCGCTGGTGCCTGCTGCTCGAGCACGGCCGGATCGACGCCGATCGCACCGCGCTGCGGCTGCCGGCTCCCTCGGCGCCCGCCGCCGAGTCGGATGTGGTCGTGATCCATCCCGGCGCGGCGTCTCCCGCTCGCCGCTGGCCCTCCGAACGATTCGCTCGCGTGGCGCGCGAACTCGGCGCCGACGGCTACCGCGTGGTGATCACCGGCACGCGCGAGGAGATCCGATTGGCGAACGCGGTCGCCCAGCAAGCCGGCCTGCCGCCCACCGCGGTGTACGCCGGGCGCACCACCCTGATCGAACTCGCCGCGCTGGTGGCCGACGCGGCGCTGGTCGTCTGCGGCGACACCGGTGTCGGCCACCTCGCCACCGCCTTCGGCACACCATCGGTCCTGCTGTTCGGCCCCACACCGCCGCAGTGGTGGGGGCCGCCCGCCGACGCGGAACAGCACGTGACGCTGTGGGCCGGGATCGCCGGTGATCCGCATGCCGACCATCCGGATCCCGGGCTCCTCATGCTGCGGCCCGAGCATGTACGCACGGCCGCAACCGGTTTGCTCGGGGCGAAGGTGCGCCATGGGTAGCCGCGTCGGGGTGGTCGGCGCCGGTTACGTGGGGCTGACCAGCGCCGCTTGCCTCGCCCACTTGGGCCACCATGTGGTCTGTGTCGACAACGACGAGGCCAAGGTAGCGGCGCTGCGCGCGGGTACGGTCGCGATCGTCGAGCCCGGCCTACCGGAACTGGTACACGAAGGGCTCGCGGAGAACCGGCTCGTGTTCACGTCGGACCCGGAAGCGCTCCACGAATGCGAAGTGGTCTTGTTGTGCCTTCCCACCCCCATGGGCACCGGCGGCTCGGCAGATCTCGGCGTGCTCGAGGACGCGCTGGAGACGTTGTCCACGGTGCTACCGCCGGATTGCGTGCTGGTCACCAAGTCCACCGTCCCAGTGGGGACGGCGGCGCGGATCCCCGCCCTGTCCGGTCTCGCGAGCACCGCGGTCGTCAGCAATCCCGAATTCCTCCGGGAGGGACACGCGGTCGAGGACTTCCTGCACCCTGACCGTGTTCTCGTCGGCGCGGCCGAGCACGATCAGGATTCGGCCGAGCGGGTCGCGGCGTTGTACGCGGGAACGGGCGCGCCGGTCCTGCGATCGGATCCGGCCAGCGCGGAACTCGCCAAGTACGCCAGCAATGCTTTTCTCGCGATGAAACTGTCGTTCGTGAACACGCTGGCCGAACTGTGCGAACGGGTCGGCGCCGACATCACGAAGGTCACCGGCGCGATGGGCATGGACGACCGGATCGGACCTGCTTTCCTGGCTCCCGGCCCCGGCTGGGGCGGCTCGTGCCTGCCCAAGGACACGCGCGCGCTCCTGCGCGCCGCGGAGGCGTCCGGGGTGGACTTCGCCCTGGTCCGAGATACCCTGCGCGCCAACGATCATCAGCAGGCGATGGTGTTGCGCAAGATCCGCCGAGCGGTGACCGGCGCGGTCGACGGCTCCCTATCGGGGACTCGGATCGGCGTGTTCGGCCTCGCGTTCAAAGCCGGGACGGGCGACCTGCGCGACTCCCCCGCCGTCGCGGTCGCCAGGCAGCTCTCCCGGCACGACGCCACGGTCACCGCGTACGACCCATGCGTCCCGGCGGGCACCCCCTATCTCGACGACATCCGAGTGGTGGACGACCCGTACCTGGTGGCGAAGGATGCGGGCGCGCTCGTGGTACTCACCGAGTGGCCCGAATTCCGTACGCTCGACTGGGCGAAGCTCGCGACCGACGTGGACCGCCCCGTGATCGTCGACACCAGGAACCTGCTCGACGAGCAACTGCTCAGCGGTACCGGTTTCACCTTGCTGAGCAACGGCACCACCGGCGCCTCGGAAAGCGGCCGAGCCTGACCGGTGGCATCTCGGCGACCGATCACCGCTACCGGTCGCACGGCTGGCATCTCCCCCTCATAGCACGGCCGGGATCTGCCCACCAAGATTGTCGGCGCCCGTGGCGACATATTCTTTGATACGCATATCTCGTATTCGAATATTATCGCACTCGGTCGAGGCACGCCGATCGCTGCCGTGCAGTACGACGATCCCACTCGCGCCGACCGATTCCGCGATGGTCGCCCCCGGCTCCCTGCTGTAAGTCCTTCGACCGACTGGGCCATCATCGCGCCCTCTGCGAAAATCGCAGGCGACGACCCCGGCCCCCGAAGCGCGCTCCCCTCACGGCTGCACAGCGCGCAGTGACAACTCGCCGAGACGGTTCACCTCGGCCACGCTCGACGCGGCCGGGAATCGAACAGTGGCGGGCCACTGAGCCGCACCGCCTTGCGGCCTCCGTTCCGCTGGGGTCCATGCCGGGCCTCGGCGCCTCCGTTCCCAGCGGCTTCGCCGACATCTTCCCGACCGCGAGCCTGCGACCACTGTCGGCCCTGCCAGGCCGTGAGCATCTGTGACGACCCCGAATGGACCCGCGGTCGGTCACACAGCACCGGCCCGACCTACCGCACGGACCTAGCGCTGCTCGCTGGAGCTGGTCGGAGTCGTCGCGGGTCTCCACCGCGGACGTCGGCACCCGTGGACTGCGGATAGTCTGTGCCGGTGCCTATTTCATTCGACCCCGGGGAAATGCAGCAGGTCGACAGCGCGACCTGGCGAGATCCTCGGACCGGTGACATGGTGAACGTGTCGTATTTCGACCTCGTCCCGGATCTGCCCGCGCCGTTGGAGGATCTGGAAACCTTGCGCCGTCGTCTGACCGAGAGAAGCGCGCAGAACGGCTGCCTCATCGAAGCTTTCGTGGTGTGGCTGGACGCACAGCCTGCGCTGCTGCGCATGGAGAAGCTGCCGCTGCCGAACCAGCCACAGGGCTTGGTGTTCGCCGCGTCCGTGATCGTCCCGAAGGCCCGCAGCAGTGCGGTCCTGCAGATCCTCTGCCCCGAGACCGGCACCACCGGGGTGCGCGAGGCCCTACTCGCCACCAAGATCGGTTTCGACCACATGTTCCCGCCGCATCCCTACGCGCCCGAGGTGCGGGGTCGGCTGCCGTACAACGCGGCCGACGACATCCGATGGGACGCCGAGTTTCCCGAGCACCCGCTCAGCCGTGCCCGTCGCTGGATCGCGCATACCGTCCCGGCCGCCCGGCTCGCGCCGGAATTCGCGGCACTCCCCGCGTTCGCCGGCTGACGCGACCCGGTGTGAACACGGCCTGACGCCGATGGACAGTGCCGGCCGCGTTCGCTCACACCCGCGCCGCGCGCCCTCGTGCGTACGCGATGACGTCCGCCGCGTAGGCCGCGGTGTCCTCGTCCGCGCAGCACGCCCGGAATCGGTCGAACGCATCCTCCAGTTGCGGACCCGTCCCCTGGTCCGCGAGCAGGACGACAATCGCCTCCCACGTGCCGATCGCCGGGTCCGGCAGCGCCATCAGTTCCTCGAGGTACCTGCCCGGCTCCAACAGCCGCAGCGCCCGGCGGGCGTAGGCGTGCACCCGCCGGGGCAGTTCGGCGCGGATGGCGTCGACGTCTGCCTGCAGTGCCCGGCCAGGGTGCGCCGGGTCGACCCGCAGGGACCACAACTCCGTCAGGTCCTCCGGCAGCGGGTGGTCGTCGATCAGCCCCGGTCCGGTCGCCTCTTCGAGCGGCACGAGCGGCAGACCGCGCCGCTCGTTGCGCCGATTGCAGAACTCCCACCAGGCGGTGGGCGTAGCACTCAGGGTCAACCCGAACTTCAACTCCTGTTGCCCATCGGTCCAGGTACGCACGGTCCGGGCACGGCCGACGCAGGCCACGCCACCCGGTACCACCCGCACCCATACGGCCTCCTGGCCGTCGAAGCCATAGGGTTGCAGCAACTTCCGCGCATCGCGGGTCAGTCGGCGCAGCGCCGAGTCCGGTCCGACCATGCGAGCAGATTAGCGGCACGTACCGACACAAACGAAAAGGTCACCGGCTCAGTATGATTCGCCCGAGGACTCGGTCCCGCTCCGCGATCGCGCCCGCCCGACCCCCTGCTGCAGCATCACCGGATTCGTCAGCGCCGAATGTCGGAAAGGGTAGCCGGCGGGTGTGAGCATGCGCCGCGCTGCGCGAGCGCAGCGCGGCGGTGGAGATCAGGCCCACCGCCGCGCTCGATGCGCTCAGTCGCTCATCACGATCCAGCCCAGAGGTTCCGACTACGCCGGGACTCGAACCGGTTCGGAATCCCGACTCTCCATCGACTCGGTCGTGCGCCCCGGTGCGAGCGGACGCACGCGGTGCAGAGCGGCATATCCGACAGTCGCGACAACCAAGGCGACGAACACACCGAGGTTGCTGCTGCCCAGACCGCCCGCGCGGGCAGCCGGCGTGAACAAGTAGCCCAGCAGCGGACCGATATGCGGATCGGGGGACGTGACCAAGCCCAGCCCGACGAGGGTCGCGACAATCAGGCAACCGACCCCGGCACGGTTCACTTTTCCGTAGCCGCCGACCGGGCTGTACAGGGCTGTCCGGTCGTACCCGATGCTGCGACGCTGCCACAGGTCGACCACGAAGATTCCGGTCCATGCGGCCATCACGACACCGGTCGTGGTCAGGAACGCCTGGAACGGAGCGAAGAACCCGGGCGCGGCGAAGGCCACATAGCCACCGGCAACGGCGATCAGAACGGCGTCGATCAGGACGGTGTAGTGCCGCGGGATCCGGACCCCCACTGTTTGCAACGCCAGTCCTGAGGAGTAGAGGCCGATGATGGAGCCCGACACGAAGCCGACCAGCGCGAGGATCAGATAGGGCACCAGAAACCAGGTCGGCAGATGAGCCGACAGCGCACTGATCGGATCGGTCGCGGCCAGTGCCGCGACCTCCGGGTCCCCGACCGCCAGGACTGTCCCGAGTCCCATCAGCACGAGTGCCGGGGCGGTGCCGCCGAAGGTGATCCAGCCGACCAGCGCACGCTTGTCGGCGTCGCGGGGAAGGTAGCGGGTGTAGTCCGCGGCGCAGTTGACCCAGCTCAAACCGAGCATGTTGGCGACCAGCATCACCCCGCCCACGAACGCGCCCAGGCTCGCCTGGCCATGCGCCGCGAACGAGATCCTCGGCAGCGTCAGCACGACGTAGACCACGGACAACGCGGTGAATGCCAGGGCGAACCACTTCTGGATCCGCAGGATCACGTGGCAACCGTAGATGCCGATCACCGTGGTCACCACGATGACGGTGAGAAGGGTGACGACCATGAGCGGTCCGGTATCCATCTCCGGGTCGAGTCGATGTGCCACGGTGCGAGCCGCAAGGGTCGCCAAGACCGCGGAGAAGGTCTCCCACCCCACCAACGCGAGATAACTCAGCAGCGCCGGAATCTTGTTGCCGTGGAACCCGAATGCCGCGCGGCCGGCCACCATGGTCGCCGCCCCGCCCTGCTGCCCGGCCAACGACACCAAGGCGAGCAGCAGAAAGGACAGGACCGCTCCCACCGCGGCAGCGAGCGCTGCCAGATGCCAGTCGAGGCCGAGCGCGGTGACATACGGACCGAAGGACACCAAGACCACATTGCAACTGGTGCCCGCCCACGGCCAGAACAGGGCGCGCGGCTTACCTCGACGTTCCGCATCGGCGACCCATTCGGCGCCTTTCCGCTCGAAGGACCAGTCCGAAGACTTCGTTGATCGCACAGCCATGGGGGCATCCGTTCGTCGACGGCGGCGGGGCCAGACGGCCCGCCACGCACACCTGCATATTGAGCCGTTGTTTATTGGCACATCGTACGGGGCTAATCGTTTTCACGGAACCGAAGTTGACAGGACAACTTTGGCTATGGCGGGAGGACCGAGAACCCCTGGGGGAATATCCCTCGACTCCGAGCCGGCGCTGCTGTCCTTGCGCCATGGATGACGCCGGAGAGGAGCACACAGCCATATCGATCGCTTTCTAACGGCTCACTATCCAGCGGCAGATTCTGTCTCCGAGCGCCCAGCGCGAACGGGTCTCCGCCTGATCGATCGGGTGCGGTACCCGGCGACGAGCATCCGGCGAGCCGTTTCACGCACTGCCGCCGGGGAATTCCGGCCACATGGGTATCACCGTCGCCGTCACCGGGCCTACCGGCGAGATCGGCATCTCCGCCGTCACCGCACTCGAACAGGATCCCGCCGTGGACCGGATCGTCGGAATGGCCCGCCGTCCGTTCGACCCCGCCGCGCACGGCTGGACGAAGACCGAGTACCGGCGCGGCGACATCCTCGACCGCGCCGCCGTCGACGCCCTCGTCGCGGACGCCGACGTGGTGATCCACTTGGCGTTCGTGATCATGGGCTCGCGGGAGGAGAGCGCGCGGGTGAACCTGGCGGGCACCCGCCACGTCTTCGAGGCGACGGCGGCCGCCGAGCGGCCCCGCCGCCTGGTCTACACGTCCTCGGTCGCCGCCTACGGCTACCACCCGGAGCATCCCAGCCCCATCACCGAGGACGTGCTGCCCGAGGGCTCGCCCGAGCACTACTACTCCGAGCAGAAGGCCGCGTGCGAGGCGGCGCTCGCGGAGATCACCGCGGACTCCGGCCTCGAGGTGTTCGTGCTGCGCCCGTGCATCGTGGCCGGTCCGAAGGCGCCGGCCCTGCACGACCTGCCGTGGGAGAAGCTCCCCGGCCCGCTGCGTACGCTGGCCCGGTCCCATTCCTTGTTCAAGCCGGTGGTCCCCGATCCCGGCCACCCACTGCAACTCGTCCACCACGACGACGTGGCCGCGGCCATTGCGCTGGCCGCCACCGCGGAGGCGCCGCCCGGCGCCTACAACATCGCGGGCGACGGCACGCTCACCCTGTCCGACGTGGTCTCCGCACTGGGCGGCAGGCCGGTGCGCGTCCCCGCGGTCGCCGCCACCGCCGCATCCGCTGCCCTCGCCCGCCTGCCCTTCGTGCCGGCAACTCTCGAGTGGTTGCACATCGTCCGCACGCCCGTCGTCATGGACACCAGCCGCGCGAAGCGGAACCTCGGCTGGAAGCCGGCCCATACCTCCGCCGAGACCCTCGCCGCGCTCGCCGCCGCCCGCTGATCTGCCCGAGCCGCCGCGGCGACCCGTTGCTCGGCGACCACATCGCCGAGGAGCGCCGGGACGGAGTCACCGGGACCACACATCGGCGATCCGGACATCGCCGATATGGGCCGGACTCGGATCACGATGCCCGCCGCGCGACCGCACGATTCCGGCTGGTTCGCCGGATCGACGTGATTCACCCATCGCCGTCCGGGTAGTTCGGTAGTGCACGAATTCTCCCGGACCACAGGCGCAGCCGCGAGATGCCGACTTCCCCCGGCAGCCCCGCGGGTGACGAGGATCCGGGCACACAGTGAGGACGGCGGATGGTGGCTGGGCTGGACGAGGGTGTGTATCGCATCGTCAACGTCGGCACGGGGCAGGTGCTGTCGCTCGACAGCGGCGACCAGGTCAGGGTCGTAGGTGAACCGAGTGTCGAGAACGGCTGGCAGCACTGGCTGTTGTCGAGCGCGCCGGAATTCGGTGAAGGGATCTGGTTCATCGCCAACGGCCGCACCGGCACCCGGCTCGGACTCGACAACCTGGTGTGCGAAGGGGCGCATGTCGAATGCAGCGGGACTCCGATGGGATGGCAGATCATGACCGATGAAACCCAGCCCGACTGCTACCGCATCGCGGTCTGGCCCGCCAGTGACCTGGTTCTCGCCCTCTCCGCACCCGACGTCGGAACCGAACAGATCGGTTTGACCCGCTACATGCCCACCAGCGAAATTCAGCAATGGCACTTCCAGCGCCCGTGACGCGGACCGCGCACGGCTCACCCGGCGCAGACGGCGACGACTTCGCAGACCGTCATGGGCGTTCACGGGCTTTATCCGGCTGACCGTCCGCGTCATGTACACACCGTGCCCCCGTGCACGGCGCCGGGGACCAAAGGCTCATCGCGACCCTTGCCGAGGCCCCCACCGGACGGCCCCCGAGAACACCCGGGGACCATCTCGGGTGGATCAGTGCCTTCTTCGCGATGGACCTCGCCCCGGCCGGCGCCGCGACCCGGGAGTTGCCGGACTGGACGCCCGCCGGACCGACCCTCGTCGAGGATCTGGAAGGCGGCGCATACTCGGCGCGCACCGATCGCGCTGGACACACCATCGCCGACGACTCCTCCGCAACACGCCACACGCGTGCACCTCGGCGGCTCGTGCCGAGCCGCGGTGCGGACCGGCTCCGTACCGCCACGACCGGTCTCGGACGATCAAGGACACCCTGCGGCGCGGAATGCCTCAGGCTCGGCTGAGCAGATGGCGCTCGCGCACCTCAGGCAAGGACAGGGTCTTGTAACCGACCTCGTCGAACAGCACGGTGATGCGATCGGCCTCTGCGGACATGATCGTCCCTGCCCCCCAATCACGATGCCGCACAGTGGCATTCGCAGGAAACTCGGTGGCGTGCGGTGCGCGCCGCGCGGCGGTTCCCGCAGCACAGGTATCGCAATTGCCACACGGGTCGAGCAACTGTTCACCGAAGTAACCGAGGAGGTGTTGCCGCCGGCAGCCGGTCGTCTCCGCGTAGCCGCGCATCATCTCGATGCGCGAGCGGGTCAGTTCTTCGTATGCCCGCGCGGCGTCCGCCGCCTGCTCGACCGCCCGGCCGGGTATGCGCCCGGAATCGGGCTGCAGGAGACCGGTTGCGGTGGTCGTGATCGCGCCGACCTGTTCGAGCAGGTTGATCGCCCGGGTGCGCCGAGCGGGAGCGGCGTCGACCTCGAGCTGGGACGGCCGGACGGGACGATCGTGCCGGTACAAGGCGTGGGCGACCTCCGCGATGGTGTCCTCCGGGACCGCTCGCGCGGTGAGGAACTTCTGCAAACTCAGATCCTCCGGCCGGTAGCACAACACGATCTGGGCGCGCTCGCCGTCCCGTCCGGCCCGGCCGATCTGCTGGTAGTAGGAGTCCAGCGAATCCGGCGCCGACGCGTGGACGACGAAACGGACGTCGGGCTTGTCGATGCCCATCCCGAACGCCGAGGTGGCCACGACCACATCGACCTCGCCGGAAAGGAAGTGCTGGTGCACCTCGTCGCGGAGGGCGGCCTTCATGCCCGCGTGGTAGGCCGCGACCCGGATACCGGCCGCGGCCGACGCCTCGGCATAGAACTCGCTGTCCTTGCGGCTGGCCACGTACACGAGTCCGCGGCCGGTCGCCGGATCGGCGGTCAGGGTCCGGATGCGGGCGATCACCGCGTCACGCTTCTCCGAGTCGCCGGTATATCGGTCGACAGCGAGCGACAGGTTGGGCCGATCGAAACCGGCGACCACTTCGCGATGGTCGTGCATGCCCAACCGGTGCACGATCTCGTGGCGCACCGGTGGCGCGGCGGTCGCCGTCAAGGCGATCACCCTCGGATGCCGGAGTCGGTCGATCACCGGCGCGAGCCGCAGGTAGTCCGGCCGGAAGTCGTGACCCCACGCCGAAACACAATGCGCCTCGTCCACCACGAACAGGGAAGCGCGCAGACCGGCGAGCTCGTCGACCAGATCGTCGTCGGCCAGCTGCTCCGGCGAGAGGAAGATGTATTCGGCAGCGCCGCGGCGCAGAGCAGCCCACGCCGCTCGGCGCTCGGTTCTGCTCTGCGTGGAATTCAGCGCGACCGCGCCCGGGGCCTTGCTGTCACCGATGCTCTCGATCTGATCGTGCTGCAACGCGATGAGCGGCGACACCACCACGGCCGGACCGTCCAGCAACAACGCGGGCACCTGATAGATGGCCGACTTGCCCGCACCGGTCGGCAGCACGACCAGCACGTCCTTACCGGCCATGATGTGTTCCATGGCGGTCAGCTGCTCGTCGTGCAGGTGCGCCCAGCCGAACTTCTCGGCGGCCAGACTCCGCAGGCGACGTTCGTATTCGGACGAGGTCGGCATCGATGCGGGCATACCACCACCGGCGCGGCGGAAACGTCGCCTAATCCCTCCGCCGGGAGCGGGAACCAGCGGTCCGACTCGACCCGCATCCCACGGCACTCGATCGATCAGGGCGCGATTCGGGTGAGCGAGAAGAACTCCTGCCGCGAGCGGGCGTCTTCACGCAGCGTGCCGAGCAGCGTCGACGTGACAGTGGTCGTGCCTGCGGCCTGGACACCACGCAGGGTCATACAGGTGTGTTCGGCTTCGATGACGACGCCGACACCGATCGGTTGCAGGTTCTCCGCCAACCAGTCGGCGATCTGCTTGGTCAGCCGTTCCTGCACTTGGGGGCGATGGGAGAAATGCTCGACGATACGGGCGAGTTTGGACAATCCGAGAATGCGCTCGCCCGGCAGATAGCCGACGTGGGCGACGCCGACGAACGGCAGCAGATGGTGTTCGCACACCGACCGCAGCGGGATGCGGCGAGCCAGCACGAGTTCGTCGTAGCCCTCGTCGTTGGGAAACGTGGTGAGGTCGAACGGGCGGGGCGTGAATAGTTCGGCATAGGCGCGGGCCATGCGCCGCGGGGTGGCGTGCAGGTGTTCGTCTTCGAGGCCGACGCCGAGCGCGGTCAGGAATTGCCGGGCCGCATGCTCGGCGGCGGTCAGATCCACCTCGGCGGCCGGCTCGTGGACGACCCGGAGCGCGGGCTGTAGCACGGCTAGCTCCCGCCCACGCCGAGAGCGGTCAGCAGCACCAGCACGACGGTGGCGACGGCCGAGACGCCGTGGCCACCGACGACCGCGACCGGAAAAAGTCGTTCCGCCGGTTCTGGCGTTTCGGTCGCCGTACGCGCCCGGTACACGGGCAGCCACCGCACCACCATGGCGAATCCGAGCAGCGCCACCGGCATCAGGAGCGCGAACGCGACCCATGCCAACGCGTGCTCGTCGACGACGAGGTAGCTGATCCACACGATCAGTCCGACCACGGCGAGTAGGAAGTGCCCGAACACGACCGGTGCGGGCAGATGACTGCTGTTGGGTTGCCGCGCGCCGCCTTCGGCGATCCAGGTACCCAGCAGAACGAAGCCGCCTACAGCGGTGAGCAGCCAGAGAAGCAAGGCAGCGATGCCCATGAATGTCTCCTGAGGGAAAGGGAATCGGAGGAGGTTCAGGGGTGGTAGCCGGTGGCCTGCGTGGTTTCGTCGGCCACCCGGACGCCGTACTGGTAGGCGAGCTTCCCGCCGAGGTAACCGGACACGGCCACCGTCAGGAGGCCGACGATCGACAACGACAGCGGCCCGGCCGGGACGGCACCGTGGGGTCCGGTGCCGGTGGTGCGCCACCAGAAGTTGATCGCGTACGCCGCGGTGACGATCAGGTTGAGGGTCATGTGCACCAGCCCGGTGCGAAACGCCGGAGTCCCGGTGGGAATGGCGAACAAGTCCAGCAAGCCGATCGCCGCCGCGGCGAGCGCACCCAGTACGCCCACCGCGATCAGCCAGACCGCACCGCGAGCGAGAAAGACCGGGTCGTCGACCACGTGCGAGCCGATGTCGAACACCGAACTCGCCACCCATGCACCGATCGGCACGGTGACCAGGATCGGATGGAACGGATGACCATACGGGCCGGCCAGCGCAGCGCTGACCGGGGTCTTGGCCTGCTGCATGGGACTGCTCACGACGACCTCCCAACCTGGCGTTATTTACACCAAAGATTATTGGCGTTATTCGCTCCGCCGGTCAAGTCCGCACCTTGCCGGGGTCGCCGCTTCATTGCGACCAACACGGTCGGCGTTATCCTGGTCTGGTGACCAGCGAATCGGCGATCGGCGCCGTCGCCGCGCTCGAGGACGAGCTGCGGCGCGGCATGTACTGGTTCATCCGCCGCGCCGGCCGGCCGGTCACCCGAGACGAAGCCGCCGAACAGGTCGGCATCTCACGGAAGCTCGCGGCGTTTCATCTGGACAAACTCGTCGCCGCCGGACTTCTTCGAGCGAGTTACCAGCAGGTCGGCGGCATCCGGAAGGTCGGGCGCGCGCCGAAGGTGTATCAGCCCGCCGACACCGAGGTGCGGGTGAGCATCCCCGAACGCCGCCACGAAGTTCTGGCCGAGATTCTGATGGGTGCGGTGCTCACACACGGTGCAGGCGAGACCGCTCGCGACGCGGCGCACCGGGTCGCGACCGATCGCGGCGAAGCTCTCGGCCGGGCCGCACGCGAACAGGCACGGCCCGGGCGACTCGGCGCCGAGCGCGCCCTCACGGTCCTGCAATCGCTGCTCGCCGAACAGGGCTTCGAGCCGGCCCGTCCCACGCCGGATTGCCTCCGCTTGCGCAACTGCCCATTTCATCCGCTCGCCGCGGACGAACCCGAACTCGTATGCGGGCTCAATCACGCCTATCTCGCGGGTGTGCTCACCGGGCTCGAAGCGGAAACCCTCCACGCGGCGCTCTCCCCCAAGGCCGGGGAATGCTGCGTGGAACTCCGCTCGGCCACCTGATGCGCCGCGCCCGCACGGCCAGGTGTGACGGTTGCGGTCGGCGGCGGGTTGCTCGGCCGGTGAGGTGGACGGGGCGGCCCGCGCGGGTCACGCGCTGTGGGTCATCGGCCGTGCTGCCGGGGCGATGACCAGACCTGCCTCCCACGCGCGTTCGATGACCTGCGCGATATCGATGCGCCGCAGCTCGCGCACCTGCGGGCTCGACAGCAGCTCCCCGATGTAGGCGACGATGTGTTCGGCGACCATGCAGCGCACATCGCCGACGCGGCCCAGCAACCGTGCCGGGCGATCGACCGCGCGGAGCCGGACCTCCACGTGCTCCTCGGTCACTTCCTCGGTGCGGACGAACACCGCGCACGGGTCCTGCGGCACCAACTGGACGCGCATGCGCACCCGGACGGCGGCGGCGAACCGTGCGAGGACACCGGCGAAGTCGACTTGCAGTCGAAGGCTCAGTGGCACCTCCACGGCGATGTCCCACTCCTCGCCGTCATAGACTTCGGCCCGAACATCGCCTGGCCGTCCGGTCGCGGTGACGCATACCAGCGCACCAGGACCGGCCTGCACCGGTCCCACCTCGATACGGTCCCCGACGATCTCCGCGATGACCTCCGCGATGCGCTCCGGCCTAGCCGCGGACCGCAGCAGCTGCTGGGCGAATCGCGCCCGCGCCGGCTCCGTCGCGAGCCGATCCGGTTCGGCACGGCTATCGATCCCTGGCATGAGCCACCTCCGTTCACCCAGCCTGCGAATACCCCGCAAGCCGGACATAATCACGCCGGAAACGGTCTCCTAGACCTCCGCACCGGCTCCGGGCCGACACCCGACCGGTTCGCCGAGAACACATCGGCGCGGCCCCGCATGCGCCGAGTAACCGGATCGTCGTTTCGCCCGGCCCTCGATGTGCCGGCCCTCGAAGGCCTTCCGTGGACACCGAGGCGCGGCTATACCCGCGCGCGGTCGGTGAATGCGAGTGCACCGCCGAGACCGGTCAGCGCGACGCCGGCGAGGGTGTCGACGGCGATCTGGGCCCGTCGACGTCGCAGCAGAGAATGGAACCGCGTGGCCGCGAGCACGAAAAGTAGCCACCAGGCGCAGCCGATGGCTATGTCGAGTACGCCGAGAAGCAGCGCTTGCGGGATCACCGGGTTTGCCGGGGCCAGGAACTGGGGCAACACCGCGACGAAGAACAGCGCCGCTTTGGGATTCAAGACGTTGGCGAGGAACGCCTGAGCGAACACCCGCGAACCCGTCACCGGAGTCGGTGACGGCACGCCGGGGACTCGCTCGGCGTGCCGGCGCCGCCAACCGCGATAGCCATCACACAGGGCGCGCGCACCAAGCGCGACAAGATAGGCCGCGCCGGCGAGTTTCACCACGGTGAACGCCTCGGCGCTGGTCAACAGGATCGCCGACACACCGACCGCAGCGGCTGTCATGTGCACGATCAAGCCGCATTGCACGCCGATGGCCGCACACATTCCCGCAGCCCGCGAGCGGGATGCCTGGCGCAGGACAACGAACCAATCCGGACCGGGGACCACATAGGCCACTAGGTCGTGTCTCCCAATGATTTGAGCCATTCAACGACGAGGGCCAGGACGAATCCGGCCCGGTAGGTGATCGCGAGTTTGTCGTAGCGAGTGGCCACCGCCCGCCAGTGCTTGGCCCTGTTGAAGG
>NZ_VUOS01000037.1 GCF_009829325.1 Nocardia sp. CY41 | reverse complement strand
CCACCGGCGTCGACGGCGCCCGGAACGCCCGCGCCGCGAACACCGGCTCCGGCAACGCCGCCCGATCCAACTTCCCCACCGGCGTCAACGGAATCTCGTCCAGCACCATGATCGACGCGGGAATCATGTACGCGGGCAAGGACTCACCGAGGAACTCCACCAGCGCGGCGGTGTCCACGTCGGCTCCCGGACGCGGCAGCACATAGGACACCAGCGCGGTCGCGCCCGAGGGCAGCGGTTTGCCCAGGGTGGCCGCGAAGTCGATGTCCGGGTGGCTGGTGAGCGCGTTGTCGATCTCCCCCAATTCGATACGGAAGCCGCGGATCTTCACCTGGAAGTCCGAACGGCCCAGGTATTCGATGACACCGCCGTCCTGGCTCGCGGATTCGGTACGCCGCACCAGGTCGCCGGTGCGGTAGAGCCGCGCTCCGGGGTTGCCGGTGTCGGCGCCGAACGGGCTGGCGACGAATCGCTCCGCGGTCAGGCCCGGCCGGTTGAGATAGCCCTGCGCCAGCGCGGGACCGGACAGATACAGCTCGCCGACCACGCCGGCGGGCACCGGCCGGAGCCGCGAGTCCAGCACGAACGCGCCGACTCCCGGGATGGCCGTGCCGATCGTGATGGGCTCGCCCGGCGCCATCGGCGGCGTGCTGGTGGCCAGGATCGTCGCCTCGGTGGGCCCGTAGCCGTTGTAGAACTCGCGCTCGGCCGCCCAGCGGCCGACCAGTTCGGGACCGAACTTGTCCCCG
This sequence comes from Nocardia sp. CY41, assembly GCF_009829325.1. Lineage (GTDB taxonomy): Bacteria > Actinomycetota > Actinomycetes > Mycobacteriales > Mycobacteriaceae > Nocardia. The sequence continues at coordinate 50,689 of NZ_VUOS01000037.1, read as the reverse complement.
GCCACCACCACGGCCTGCAGGTCGTCGAGCCCCGCCGGGTCGACCGACTCCAAGGCGCCCGGCGTGATGAGCATGTGCGTGACGTGCTCGCGACGCAGCAGATCGGCCAGCTCGAAACCGCCGAACACCGACGGCGGCGCGATGACCAGCGTCGCGCCGGAGGAGAAGGCCAGCAGCAGTTCGAGCACGGAGACGTCGAAGTTCGGCGAGCAGACGTGCAGCACGCGCGACTCCTCGGTCACGCCGTAGTGCTCGCGCTCGGCGGCGACCAGCCCGGCCAGACCGCTATGGGTCACCACGACGCCCTTGGGCTTGCCGGTGGAGCCGGAGGTGTAGATGACGTAGGCCGGGTGCCGCTCGTCCAGCGGGCGGACCCGGTCGGTGTAGGAGATGGGGTGCTCCGGGCGCGCGGCGATGCGCGCGGCCTGCACCGGGTCGTCCAGCTCGATCCAGTACACGCCGGTGCCGAGCACCGGGCGGTGCGCCGAGGTGGTCAGGCCCACCGTGGCGCCGGAGTCGGCGACGATGTGGTTGATCCGGTCGGTCGGGTAGGTGGGATCCACCGGCACGTAGGCCGCGCCGGTCTTGGCGATGGCCCAGACGGCGAGCACCGACTCGACGCTGCGCGAGATCCCGATGGCGACCACGTCGCCGGGCCCGACGCCGCGCTCGATCAGCTCCCTGGCCAGCCGCGAGGACGCCGCGTCCAGCTCGGCGTAGGTGAGTTCCCGATCGTCGGCCGGATCTCCCGTGGGGTTGAACCGGATCGCGACCTCGGTGGCGGCGGACTCGACCGCGGCGGTGAGCAGCTGCGCGAAGAGCGGACTGCCCGACCTGCGGCGACGGCTACCGCGAGCAGAGCGACGGGCGGTTTCCATTCGAGTGCATTCACCTCTCGCATCGAGCCAGGACCCGGGGCTAACCCTGCTCAGGGTTCGTTATCCGGGGCCAGCGCGGACCGAGCAATCATATAGGGGCTTGACTGCCCAACCCGCGCGCTGTATCGGATTGCCGCGGCTGCCGTCGGTGCGGTCCGCGTCCCCCTTCAGTGGTGCTGTCCTCTCGTCGGACGCCGCCCACTCCCCCATGGAATCGGTGTCTTGCTTGCCGCCTGCCGTTATATCGGCGCCGCGCCCATCATGTTGCAGGACTCCCTGGATCGGTGAGCTTGCTCACAACCAGCCGCGCCGGGTGGCTTGCACCCCCGCTTGGAACCTGGTGCTCGCCCCGAGCCGCTCCAGCAGCCGTGCGGTGCGGCGGACCACCGTGCGCCGGGACATGCCGAGCCTGCGCGCGATGGTGTCGTCGGTGGCGCCCAGCCCCATCAGGGTCAGGATCGCGCGATCGCGTTCGTCCAGCGCCTCCGCGGACGGATTCACCGAGATGGGCGCGGCCATCGTCCACAGTACGTCGAAGGTCTTGATCAACAGCTCGAGCGTGGGCGAACCGGTGATGCGCAGGCCCATCGGGTCGGGCCTGCGTTCGTCGGCGTGCAGCACCAGGCTGGCCCGCTCGTCGTCACTGATGATCAGTTTGAACGGCGGATCCGGCAGGGTTCTGGCCTGCGCACCGCTGGCGTTGGTGGACAGGGCGTGCCGCAGTCGCTCCGGATCGTGATAGACGGAGTCCTGGTACAGGGTCTGATAGCGGATGCCGTCGCCTAGCCTGGCGCGTTTGAGCTCGAACAGCCGGCGTTCGCGTTCCGGATCGCTGAGATAGGGGCCGCGCTCGACGAGCTTGACGCAGCTGCGCGCACCGGTCTGCATCTCCTCGAAATCGGCCAGCATCTCCAGGCGCTCGTACACCGGCACGACCGCGCCGTTGCCGCGGGGCGAGCGACGCACCGAACGGAACGTCTCGCTCAACCGGGCTGCGGCGGCGTGCATCTGATTGATCTCCTGTTGCCTGCGCCGTGCCTCGGCTTCGGACAACGATTCCGGCGCGTGCGCGTCCCACAGCGTTTCGCCGTCGGGCGACTCGATGCGTACCACCGCGCGCACTTCACACAAGACATCCAACGAATCCGCGGCCAGGTCTTCCGAAACGCCCAGGTAATGCGCGATATCGGCGAGACTCGACCGCGGATGGTGCACCAGCACGGCGTAAGTGCGGCCGTGCGGCGACCCAGGCTCGAAGATGTCGCCCAGCTCGATCACGGCCCGAGCCTAGCGACCGACCGGTGCCCATTGGGCGGTTCTCCAAGACCCGGGCGCGAACCGCTTCCCGCGTCACCGGGACGCGGGAAGCTTCGCTGCGTGCAACCATGCACTGCTCGGAATGTCAAGCCGGACAGGGGAAGTCAGTGCGCCGACGGACCCCACTCCATGGGCACGCCCTTGGCGGCCAGGTACGGCAGCGGGTCGATCTTGGAGCCGGACTGGTCCCAGATCTCCAGGTGCAGGTGCGGTCCGGTGGACTGACCCCGGTTGCCGACGGTGGCGATCACGTCGCCTGCGTTCACCCGCTGGCCCGCGTGCACGAACATCTCGTTCACGTGGCCGTAGACCGCGGTGGTGCCGTCGTCCTGCAGCACGCGCACCCACAGGCCGAAACCGGAGGCGGGCCCCGCCTCGATCACGGTGCCGTTGCTGACCGAGTGGATCGGCGCGCCCAGCGCGTCGGCGAAGTCGAGGCCGTAGTGCATGGCGCCCCAGCGGCTGCCGTAGCCGGAGCTGATCGCGCCTGCCACCGGGCGCACCGCGGGCGCCGGAGCGACCTGCTGCTGCACGCCCTTGAGGGCCTCCTCGGCCTGGGCCAAGGGTGCGGCGATCTCCGGGGGAAGATTGGGAATGCCGAACGGAGCGGCGACCGGGGCCGCGATCTCGGCCGCGACCGCGGCGGGTTCCGGCGCGGGCTGCGCGACCGGCTCGGCGGCTGCCTTCGCCTCGGCAACCGGCAGGATGCTCGTACCCTTCACAGTGGTGGGCGCGGCCTGCTGCTCTTCGTCGGCGTCGTGCGAGCCGGGCAGCAGCGGCGCGGCGTAGGCCAACGCGGGAGCGACCTGGCTGGCAGCGCCGATCAGCGCGCCCGCCGCGACCGCGGCGGTGGCGGCGGCCTTCACGCGCTCGGTGGCGGACGGCTCGGCGCGGTGCCGCGTCGGACGGCCCGTTTCGCCGCCGTCGCCGAGGAGGCTCTGGACGGTAATGGAACTGGGGCCTACACGGTGCTGCGACAAAACTGAATCCTCGGTCGTACCACTGGGTCAGGGATGCCGAAACCCGTGCCGAGCCGGTTCTATAACGATCCGGTGTAGCCAGGCGGATAACGGTTTGGCATCCGTCGTGACGGGAACTCTACCGCGTCGTGACCATTCCGCAACCTTCCGGCGGAAAAACGCTGGTGAGGTCCGGGTCACACGTCCAGATGCGCGACAATCGGACCGTGATCCTCGACCGCTTGGACGTTCCGATCGTGCTCGCCCCGATGGCGGGCGGCCCCTCCACTCCCGAGCTCACTGCCGCGGTGGCCGAGGCGGGCGGTTTCGGCCAACTGGCCGCCGGCTATCTGAGCGCCGCCGACACCGCGGCCCGGATCGCGGCGACCCGCGCGCTCACCGGCAAGCGGTTCGGCGTGAACCTCTTCGTGCCGGGCCCCCCGACTCCCCTCGCCGATCTGGCGGACTATCTGACCGAACTCGGCGCCGACCACCAACTCGGGGATCCGCGCTTCGACACCGATGACTGGGACGCCAAGCTGGATCTGCTCGTCGCCGATCCGGTCGCGGCCGTTTCCTTCACTTTCGGCTGCCCCGGCGCCGAGGACATCGAGCGGCTGCGCGCCGCCGGGTCCGAGGTCTGGGTCACCGTCACCTCGGTCGACGAGGCGCGCGTCGCGGTCGAGGCGGGCGCCGACGTGCTCATCGCCCAGGGAGCCGAGGCAGGCGGGCACCGTGCGACGTTCGTGGATCGCGCGGCCGACGACGTAGCCGACCCACTCGGCCTGCTGGCGCTGCTGCAACTGCTCACCGCCGCGACCGACCGGCCACTGGTGGCCACCGGAGGCCTCGCGACGGGCGCCGGCATCGCCGCCGCGCTCGCGGCGGGCGCCGCGGCCGCACAACTGGGCACGGTGTTCCTGCGCTGCCCCGAAGCGGGCACCAATAAGGTGCACCGCACCGCCTTGGCCGCCGACACCCCGACAATGCTCACGCGCGCGTTCACCGGACGCAGGGCGCGCGGGTTGCGCAACCGATTCCTACTGCGACACACCGCCACCGCGCCGGTCGGCTACCCGGAGATCCACTACGCCACCGCCCCGCTGCGGGCCGCCGCACGAGCGGCCGGCAACTCCGACGACGTGAACCTCTGGGCGGGTCAAACCCATGCGCTGGCACCCGAGCTACCTGCGGGCGAATTGGTTGCGACGCTGGCCGCCGACACGAAAGCCGCACTGGAAAAAGCACTTTCGCGTCGAATCCAGCATTATTGACAACGACTTTCGATTAGACTCGGACATCGCATCGACGTCCAGCATTGGAGGAGAGCGCCATGTCCCTTGATGTCCCCACCGCACTACTCGAACGCGCCGAGCGTGGCGAGGTCGACGACGCCGACTTCGTCGAGGTCGTGCGCACTTCGCTGCCCTACGCCTGGGAAGTGGTCAGCCGGGTGGCCGGTGAGCTGCGTTCCGGCACGGCGGAATTCGCCGACAACACGATCGCGCCGCCCGACGAGACGGCGCGCGGGCAACTGTTGCGCGCCATGGCCTCCGACGCGATCCGCGGTGGACTGGAGCGGCACTTCGGCGTGAAGCTCGCCTTCCAGAACTGCCACCGGGTCGCCGCGTTCCCGCTCTCCGCGGTGGGCGGGGAGACCTACACGACGTTCATCGGCACCCGGGCGCAGCTGCTCAACCAGAGCCCGGAACTGCGCAACTGCTGATCCACCTGCCGAACACCCGGCGCGGCAAACCGTTTCGCCCGCGCCGGGTGTTCGCGTGTCCAGGGCCGCGCGCCCGCGCGTCGCCGCCGTCCGCGACGGGCCCCTACGCGTAGGGTGAACCGCCATGAGCAGCAACGATCTTCGCGAAGAGGTCGAGACCCGGCTCGCGCCGTGGCAGCAACAGCTCGGGGCGGATCGCGCCGCCTACACCAATCACGTCCTGCGCGTCCTGGCGCTGTGCGACCTCTTGGCCGCCGACCGGCAACCCCCGCCGAGCACCCGCGAGGAATTCCTGACCGCGGCCGCCCTGCACGACATCGGCATCTGGTCGGCGGGCAGCTTCGATTACCTCGCCCCCTCGTGCGACCAGGCGCGCGCCTGGTTGGCGAGCATCGAACGCGAGGACCTCACCGGGCTGGTGGTGACGATGATCGACCAGCATCACAAGATCCGCCCGGCGGCCCCGCCGCACGATCCGGTCGAGATCTTCCGGCGCGCCGACGCGATCGATGTCGAACTGGGCTTGCTCGGCCGCTTCGGCATCTCCCGCCGGACCTACCGCGAGCTGGCGAAACGCTATCCGAATCACGGCTTCCACCGCAGGCTGGTGACGCTGGCCGCGGGGCGGCTGCGGAGCCACCCCACGTCACCACTGCCGATGCTGAAGTGGTGACGCGGGGCGGCGGGGTCAGCCGAGCGTGGTGACTTCCAGGTCGCCGTCGGCGTACTGGCTGCGCAGCCGCTTCTTGTCGAACTTGCCCACGCTGGTCTTGGGGACCTCGGCGATGAACGTCCAGCGTTCCGGCAGCTGCCATTTGGCGAACTTGTCGGCCAGGAAGTCGCGCAGCTCCTCGGGTTTCACCTCGGCGCCCTCGGCCAGCACCACCGCCACGAGCGGGCGCTCGTCCCACTTGTCGTCCGGCACGCCGATCACGGCGGCCTCGGCGACCGCGGGGTGGCCGACCACGGCGTTCTCCAGATCCACCGACGAGATCCACTCGCCGCCGGACTTGATCACGTCCTTGGAACGGTCCACCAGCGTGAGGTAGCCGTCGGGGCTGATCTTGCCGACGTCACCGGTGCGCAGCCAGCCGTCGTCGAACTTCTCCGGGTCGACCACCGTGCCGTCGGGCGAGTAGTAGGAGCCGGTGATCCACGGACCGCGCACCTGCACCTCACCCAGCGACACACCGTCGTTGGGCACCACGCCGTCGTCACCGACCAGACGCGCCTGCACACCCGCCGGGAAACGGCCCTGGGTCACCCGGTAGGCCCACTTCTCTTCCTCGGTCACCGCGGTGGCGGGCGGATGCGCGACGCTGCCCAGCGGCGAGGTCTCGGTCATGCCCCAGGCGTGCAGCACCCGCACGCCGTGCTTGTCCTCGAAGGTACGCATCATCGACGGAGGAACCGCCGAACCGCCCACCACCACCGCGCGCAGATGGGTGATGTCCTGCGGATTCGCGGCCAGCGCCGCCAGCACCCCGCCCCAGATGGTCGGCACGGCGGCGGCGAAGGACGGCTTCTGCGCTGCCATCATCTCCAGCAGCGGCCCCGGCTGCAGGAACCGGTCCGGCATCAGCAGATTCGACCCGGACATCAGCGCCGCGTACGGCAGACCCCAGGCGTTCGCGTGGAACAGTGGGACGATGGCCAGGATGGTGTCGCTTTCGAACAGGCCCATCCCGTTGTTCGCGGCCACCTGCATGGCGTGCAGCCAGTTCGAGCGGTGCGAGTACACCACGCCCTTCGGGTCGCCCGTGGTGCCGGAGGTGTAGCACATCGCCGCGGCGGCGCGCTCGTCGATCACCGGGAAGTCGTAGGTGTCCGGCTGCGCGCCGAGCAATTCGGTGTAGGAGTGCACCTGCACGCCCTCGGGCGCGGTGAGGGTCGCCGCGTCACCGTTGACCACGACGACGTGGCGGACGGTCGTCAGGTGCGGCAGGATCTGGCCGAACAGCGGCACCAGCGTGCCGTCCACCAGCACCACCTGGTCCTCGGCGTGGTTGGCCACGTACACGACCTGGTCGGGGAACAGCCGGATGTTCAGCGCGTGCAGCACCGCGCCCATCGCGGGCACCGCGATGTAGGCGACCAAGTGCTCGTTGTTGTTCCACATGAATGTGCCGACCCGGTCACCTGCCCCGATGCCGAGTCCGCGCAGGGCGTTCGCCAACCGCGCCGATTCGGCACCGACCTCGCGATAGGTCATGGTGCGCACGCCGGTACCGGTCCAGGTGGACACGGTCGAATCGCCGGCGAACGTCGATGCGTAGCGCAGCAACGTGGCCAGCGACAACGGCTCGTCCTGCATAGTGCTCAACATCGGAACTCCTTTTTCTTCGGTGACTTCCCGTCAGAAAGCCAAGTCGGTTTCGGCCACCCGCGGGGTCTGGCGATGTGATCCGTCGAGCGAGCCCGCCAGAAGGGTCGCCTCGGGATACCGAATCGGATCGCCGCTGGTGAGCACGGCAATCGACAGCACATGTCCGGAATCGGCCCACGCCGCGTGGCCGGCCCGGCCGAGACGTTCGATGGCACGGCGGGTTTCGGGTACGGACGGGCCGGCCGCCCAGCGCAGGAGCATCGGACCGTGCTTCCGGCCGAGGTTCGAACCGGGCTCGATCCGGGTGCGCGATCCCGCAGCCGCGGTGACCGCGTGCGGCCGGATCACCGGCGGGCGGTCGAGTTCGCCGCGAAAGACTTCATTGCCACGGGTGAATTCGGCAGAGGCGCGGACCACGCCCGTGGGTCGCGTGCGCTCGGTAAGGCGGCCTCCGGCCGGTGCCTCCGCCGACGCGACGACGTCGGAATCTTCCGCGATGCGGCAATGTGGGACTCGGCCGGGAAGCTGAACGATGGTCGGTACACGCGGCGGCATGGTTCAGCACGCACCGACCATGAGCCACATCACACGGGCGATGCTACCCAACGGTAGGCCGCCCCGGGCAACGCCTGCGGGCAATCCCGAGCGCATCCATCCGATGGCGCGCGCCCTCAGTTACCCCTGGTCCGCTCGGCGAGAACTCGACAACGGATGCCCTGCCTACCGACCATCCCGGCATGGCGACCTCGATAGCCGATCCCTATGCCCCTGCCGCCCCTGGCACCGCGAACTCGGTGTGCGCCGGATAGGCATGCACCACAGCCGTATCCAGCTTGGGCACCACGTGGGTGAGGGCGCGCTGGGCCTCGTGCGCGACCCGATGCGCGTCCGCGAGCGTGATCGTCGGCGCGACGTCCAGTTCGACGTCGGCGTGCAGCCGATGGCCGATCCACCGCATCCGCAGGCTGCGCACCCCCTGCACGCCCGGCTCGGCGGCCAGCGCCCGCTCCGCCGCGGTGACCAAGCCGGGCTCGACGGCATCCATCAACCGGCGCAGCACGTCCCGCGCCGCGGTGCGCAGCACCGCGAGGATCGCGATCGTGATGAGCAAGCCGACGATCGGATCGGCCGGCGGGAAGCCCAGCGCCACTCCCGCCGCGCCCAACAGGACCGCCAGCGAGGTGAACCCGTCGGTGCGCGCGTGCAGACCGTCGGCGACCAGCGCCGCCGAGCCGATCCGCCGCCCCACCCGGATCCGGTACAGCGCGACCGTCTCGTTGCCGAGGAACCCGACCAGCCCTGCCGCGGCGACCCAGCCCACATGCTCCAGCGGCACGGGATCCAGCAGCCTGCGCACCGCCTGATAGCCGGCGATCAACGCCGACAAGGCGATCATCGCGACGACGAAGAGTCCGGCCAGGTCTTCCGCCCGGCCGAATCCGTAGGTGTAGCGCCGGGTCGCGGCCTTGCGGCCGAGCGCGAACGCTATCCACAACGGCACCGCGGTCAGCGCGTCGGAGAAGTTGTGCACGGTGTCGGCGGCCAGCGCAACCGAACCGGACGCGGCGACGATCACCAGTTGCAGCGCCGCGGTGCACCCGAGGACTACCAAACTGATCTTGACCGCCCGGATGCCGGCCGCACTGGCCTCCAGTGCGTCGTCCATGCTGTCGGCGGCGTCGTGACTGTGCGGGACGAAGATCTCGCGCAGCACACCGGCCGCGCCCGACCGATGCCGATGATGCGGCCCGGCATGGTGGTGGTGCGGGTCATGATGATGATGCCGGTGGGTCATGACGCACTCGCTTCGTCTCGGCTGGGGAAGTCCCGCACGGCGGCGGCGCGATGGTGGGCGGGGACGCCGGGCCCGGCGTGCTCGGCGTTGTACACCGCGTCCATCACCAGTTGCCGGACGTGCTCGTTCTCCAGGCGATAGAAAATCGTCGTCCCGGACCGCCGGGTGTTCACCAACCGCGCCATGCGCAGTTTGGCGAGATGCTGCGACACCGAGGACGCGGGCTTGTGGACCTGTCCGGCCAGGTCGTTCACCGACAGTTCGCGATCGACCAACGCCCACAGCACTTGCACGCGGGTCGGGTCGGCGAGCATGCGGAACACCTCGACAACCAGCCCCACCTGATCGTCCGCGAGCGGCGGCCGCACTTCCTGGTTATCTGCATTCATACGCAGATAATAGAGCAGCCGAGGGTGATCGGTACAGCGCTCCGGGCCGACGTGGCGGCGGCACCCCCTGCGTCGCCGCCGACACGCCGGTCGACCCCGAATCCGAACAGTTTCGTCTTAGCCGAGTGTGGCGTCGGTGCGCCAGGCGAGGGAACCGTTATCACCCGAATGAGACAAACCAATCGTGCAGCCGCACATCCAATTTCGATCCACCTCCGACAGAACCGCGATGACCAGCGCGAATGCGTCGGCAGCACGGGACAGGTTCACGCGCACCTGTACACACAACTGCACGTGCAGCACGGCGGCGCGAGCGTCCGGCAACTCGTCCCGTTCGGTCAGTGTGCACCGCACTGATCACGTCTGCGGCGATCGTGCTGTCCGACTGCGCTCGGCCCGCCGGTGCTCGGTGACTGCGTACGCCGCTGTGGACGACCCCGGAGGACTCCCCACACGCCGGGCTACTGTGAATTCCGGGAAACCCATCCAGCGACCGTGGAGTAGACGACATGCCAGTGGACCGAATGCTGCCCACCCCCGAGGCAAGGGATCTGCTGGAACTGACCCGCGATATCGCCGACAAGGTGCTCGAGCCGCGCGTGGCCGAGTGCGAGAAGACCGGGATCTTCCCCGATGGCGTCTTCCCCGCGCTGGGCGCGGCCGGACTGCTGAGCCTTCCGTACCCGGAGGAATTCGGCGGCGGCGCGCAGCCCTACGAGGTGTATCTGCAGGTCCTCGAGGAACTCGCCGCCCGCTGGGCCGCCGTCGCCGTCGCCGTCAGCGTGCACAGCCTGAGTTGCCATCCGCTGTTCACCTTCGGCACCGACGAGCAGAAGCAGCGCTGGCTGGCGGGAATGCTCTCCGGCGAGACCATCGGCGCCTACAGCCTCTCCGAGCCGCACGCCGGTTCCGACGCGGCCGCGCTGCGCTGCCGCGCCACTCCGGTCGAGGGCGGCTACCGGATCACCGGCGCCAAGGCCTGGATCACCAACGGTGGCCGCGCCGACTTCTACACCCTGTTCGCCCGCACCGGCGAAGGCTCGCGCGGGATCTCGTGCTTCTTGGTCCCCGCGGGCACCGAGGGACTCAGTTTCGGTAAACCCGAGGAGAAGATGGGTTTACGTGCCGTGCCCACCACCACCGCGGCCTACGACGACGCGTTCCTGCCCGAGGAACGGCGCGTGGGCGCCGAGGGCCAAGGCCTCTCGATCGCCTTCAGCGCGTTGGACTCCGGTCGCCTCGGCATCGCCGCCGTCGCCACCGGCCTGGCCCAGCGCGCCCTCGACGAGGCCGTCGCGTATGCCAAGGAGCGAGAAGCGTTCGGCCGCCACATCATCGACCACCAGGGACTCGGCTTCGTGCTCGCCGACATGGCCGCCGCCGTCGACTCCGCCCGCGCCACCTACCTCGACGCCGCCCGCCGCCGCGACGCGGGGCTGCCGTACTCGCGCCAGGCCAGCGTGGCAAAACTCGTGGCCACCGACGCCGCCATGAAAGTCACCACCGACGCGGTCCAGGTCTTCGGCGGCTACGGCTACACCCAGGACTTCCCCGTCGAGCGCTATATGCGCGAAGCCAAGGTGATGCAGATCTTCGAAGGCACCAATCAGATTCAGCGTCTGGTCATCGCGCGCCAACTGGCCGGGACCTGACGCCTCCGGGTGGCCGGAAATACCGATTGATTGACCGCGGATGTCTTCGGACCTGCGGATACCGGCCCGTACCCTCGAAGCATGACGACGCCGTCCATCATCATCATCGGAGCCGGATTCGGCGGGCTCGGCATGGCGCTGGAACTGCGGCGGGCCGGAGTGGACACCTTTACGATCCTGGAGCGCGCCACCGACCTCGGCGGCGTCTGGCGGGAGAACACCTACCCCGGCGCGGCCTGCGACGTGCCCTCCCCGCTGTACTCCTGGTCCTACGAGCCCAAGTCCGATTGGCCACGGCGTTTCTCCGAACAGCGGGACATCCACGCGTACATGCGGGGCGTCGCCGACAAGCACGGCCTGCGGCGCTTCATCCGCTTCGGCACCGAGGTGACCGACGCGGAGTTCGACGAGCGCAGCGGCCGATGGACCGTCCGCACGGCAGACGGAGCGCAACTGACCGCCGACGTTCTCATCTCGGCGGTCGGCCAGCTCTCGCGCCCCGCGCTGCCCAACATCCCCGGTATCGACACCTTCACCGGTCCCGCTTTCCACTCCGCCGAGTGGGACCACGACGTCGACCTGACCGGTAAGCGGATCGCCTGCATCGGCACCGGGGCCAGCGCGATCCAATACATCCCACGCATCCAGCCGGACGCCGCCCACCTCACGCTGTTCCAGCGCTCGGCGGCGTGGGTGCTGCCGAAAGCCGACGTCGAGTACAGCGCCCTGCACCACGCGCTTTTCAAGTACTTCCCGCCCAGCCGCCTGCTCGAACGCTTCGCCATCTGGTCGGTCTTCGAACTGCTCGCCCTCGGGCTCACCGACATCCCGGCCATCAAGACCCCCGTGATCGCGCTGGCCGACCGGCACCGGGAAAAGCAGGTCCCCGACGCCGAGCTGCGCGCGAAGCTGACACCCGACTACGCGGCCGGATGCAAGCGGGGACTGTTCTCCAACGAATACTTCCCCGCGCTGGCACAGCCGAACGTCACCGTGGAGACCACCGCCATCGAGGCGATCACGCCGACCGGAATCCGCACCGCCGACGGCGTCGAGCACGAAGTGGACGTCATCGTCTACGGCACCGGTTTCAAAGGCACCGAGTTCCTGGCGCCGATGAACATCTACGGACTCGGCGGGCGCAAGCTGGCCGACGTCTGGGCCGACGAAGGCGCGCGCGCCTACCTCGGCCTGTCCGTGCCGCAGTTCCCGAACCTGTTCCTGATGTACGGCCCGAATACCAACGTCGGCGCCGGCTCCATCATCTACATGCTCGAATCCCAGGCCCGCTACATCCGCCAGGTGGTGCGGTACCTCACCGACCGCCCCGGCCGCTATCTCGCCGCCCGCGCCGCCACCGAGCAGCGCTGGGACGACTGGCTGCAGCAGCGACTGAAGGACACCCCATGGAACTTCTGCTCCAGCTGGTACCGCAACGCCTCCGGCCGGATCACCAACAACTGGCCCGGCGCCACCGTCCTGTACCGCCGCAAGACCAGGACCTTCGATCCGGCCGACTACGACGAGGCGCAAGCCGCAGCGACCGCGCGCTGACCCGCTCACTCAGCCGCACCTCAGCTAGCCGACAGTAAACTGGGCTGATCCGAGGTTCTGCGGAAGAGGTCCCATGTTCTGGCTGCTGATCGTTCTGGTGCTGGTGGCGCTGATCGTCTTGGTGGCATGGCAGGCACAGCAGAGCAAACAGCGCGGAGCCACCGAACTGGCCGACGCTCTCGCCGACGCCCGGCAAGTGAACGAACGACTGGGCGGCCAGGTCTACAGCCTCTCCGGCGGGAACGACGCCGCCGCCCAAGCGCTCGCCGACGCCTCGGAACGGCATATCGCGGCCGGTGCGCAACTCGACCAGGCCCGCACGCCCACGCAGGCACGGCTGGCGAAGCAGACCGCGCTGGAAGGTCTCTACTACATCAGGGCCGCACGGACCGCGATGAACATGGACCCCGGCCCCGCCATCGCCGCCCTCGACGGCCAGGACACCGCGGGGCAGGTCACCGAGAAGCGCGTGGTCGAGTACGAGGGCAGGCAGATCGCGGCCGCACCCGATCCGTCGTCGTCGACGCCGAACTACTATCCCGGCGGCCGAGTGGCCGGACGGCCGGTACCCGCCGGGTGGTACTCGGAACCCTGGTGGAAGCCCGCACTGATCGCCGGCGCCTGGGGCGTCGGCTCGGCCCTGCTGTTCAGTTCCCTGTTCTCCGGCATGTCCGGCGTCGCCTACGGCGCGCAAGGCTTCGAGAGCGGTTACGGCGAAGGTTTCCAAGACGGACTGGCCGCGGACGACGGCGGTTACGACCAGGGTGGCGACTACTCCGGCGACTACGACAGCGGCGGCTACGAGGGCGGAGGCTATGACGGAGGCGATTACTCCGGCGGCTTCGACGGAGGCGGCTTCGACGGAGGCTTCTGACCCCCCGGTACACCCCTAGGACAGCGATGCGGACTCCGAGCCCATGACCCGGTAGACTGCGAACGTCCCGGGCGGGCCGAGCCCACCCAGCAAGCCTTCGTAGCTCAGGGGATAGAGCACCGCTCTCCTAAAGCGGGTGTCGCAGGTTCGAATCCTGCCGAGGGCACCATATTGTTGCAGGTCAGGCAGGGCAACGACAATCGTCGTTCCCCTGCCGTTTCTTTCGGGCGTCCGCCGGTCGATGAAACGTTCACGACGCCACCTGGATACATAGGCGAGAGAGCACTCGTCGCTTCACGGCAGCGCCAGTCACCCTAAGCAACATCGTCAGGCCCGAACGGCGGGCAGAACTCCTCATCGCTCGAGAGGATCCGGAGGTCGGGGTTCCCCCGGACAGTGTCGCCATGCACGTGCGTACCCGAGTAGAGCGTCAGGTCGGTCAGGTCGGGAAGCGGTGGCAGCGAAACAGACTCGCCGTACAGGTCGAGAGTCAGCGACTTCAGCCCTGGCACGTCGCTGAGCACATCGAACGTCGCGACATCGACCACGGACAGAATCAGATGGCGCACCGGAACTCCATTCAGTTGCCCGAGATCCACGCGCGCAGGGCCACCCAGGAGGAGTCGATCCCACGACCGGATGTGGCCCTCGTGAGTCTGTGTCAGCGGTCCTAGATCCATGCCGTTCTCATCCCACAGCAGAGCTTCGCGCACCGCTGGCAGACAGATCATCGGCTGAAGGTATCCAACCCATTCGAGGTCGGTGGTGAGCCGTCGTCGAAGGAGTATCGATGCCGCGTCAGGTGCGGCCGCTGACGCAGTCCCCGCCACAGCCCGTTGCCACGGCGCGCTCAGGGTCTCCCAGAAGGTCTCCCATGGCAGGTCGAAGCGGGACTCCCACTCGGTGATCAGCGATTGAGTACCGTCCACCCGTGCACCTTGCGGTCGAGCTCGATGTCGTCCACCGCGACCGCTGGACGAAAACGCTTCAATTCAGCATATTCCACCACACGACTTGTCTGTGCCGGCAGTCCCCGGGTGCCGGGTTACCCAAGGGCCGAGCCACCCGAACCAGACAACACAGTGTTCCAGTTTCGCCCATGGCCGGAGTGCCTGACTTCAGTACGCGAGTAAAGGGCGCTGTGCGTCGCTACCCGATGGCCAAGGCCACCTTGACCAGTCCTTCCCATGCACGGACGCCCGGTCCGGCGACCCGGATGTGTCGGCCGACAACCGGTCACCTGCCTCCGTCCGCGGTGGACAGCGAATATCACTCCGCAGTCCGATTCCATGTCATACCAGAGGGTTACAGCTGACGAGAATCCGGCCGATAGCTTCGGAGTATCGACATCGGCGCCCCGCCCCGACATCGACCGGACGGCATTGTCGACGGATGGAGGTGGCGTCTCCGGCTCAGCTCAGGAAGATCTATGACGACACCTGCCTTGACCCCCGAGTCATCTCCACGGTCACCGCGGCGCGGCGCCGACGGTGACTACGCCCGTCTGTTGCGCCGGATCTCCGACGCGGGGCTGATGAACCGGCGTCCCGTCTACTACGCCGTCCGGCTCGGCCTCGTCGGGGTCGCGTTCGCAGCGGGGTGGGCAGCGTTCGTCCTCGTCGGTGATTCGTGGTGGACGCTGCTGGTCGCGGGATTCATGGCGGTGACGTTCGCTCAGATCGCACTCGTCATGCACGATGTCGCACACCGCCAAGTCTTCCGGCTACGGCAGCCGACGGAGCTGATGGGACGGTTCGTCGGCAACGCAGGCATCGGCCTGGGCTACGGCTGGTGGCAGGACAAGCACACCAGGCATCACGCCAACCCGAACCACGAGGAACTCGATCCCGACGTCGCGCCCGACATTCTGGTCTGGTCACAACAGCAGGCGCGGTCCAGCCGCGGTCTGCCTCGTCTCATCGGGAGGTCGCAGGCATTCCTGTTCTTCCCGCTCCTGTTGCTGGAGGGCCTGAACCTCCATGTGGCCGGCGTTCGTGCGCTCAGAAATCGATCGATCAAACACCGCGGATCGGAGGGCGCATTGCTGTTCGGCCACTTCGCCGCCTACCTGGCCGTACTGTTCACGGTTCTGCCCGCCGACAAAGCCTTCGCGTTCCTCGCTGTCCACCAAGGCCTCTTCGGCCTGTACATGGGCTGCATCTTCGCCCCGAACCACAAGGGCATGCCGACCCTGACCGGTGACGAACGCCCCGACTACCTCCGTCGCCAGGTCCTGACCTCCCGCAACGTCCGGGGTGGCGCGTTGACCGACATCGCCCTCGGCGGGCTCAACTATCAGATCGAGCACCATTTGTTCCCGAGCATGCCGACGCCGAACCTGCGACACGCCCAGGTGATCGTCCGCGACTACTGCACCGAAATCGGCGTGCCCTACCACGAAACCGGACTGATCTCCTCTTACCGCGAGGCGCTGAGACACCTGCACCATGTCGGCGCTCCCCTGCGCACGGCGGATCGACACCCGGATGTCGTTGAACACGATCTGGGCAGCAAACGCCGATGACACACCAGGGCGTCGACGGCTGGTTGCCGGGATCGTCACCGCCGCAACGGTGATCGGTCGGGCTCGACCTCGCTTGACGAGACACCGGCCGTCCTCGAGTGAACGCGGTGAGTTCGCGAGCGGGTCCAGATGCCGGCCTCGGGGATCGGATTCCAGGACAGCGGTCGATAGGGCGGAGATGCCGCGAGACTCAGTCGGAGAAGACCGACCAGCAGATGCTGTTGCGCCGGGCCTGGTCTTCGAGGACCAGGTTGCGGATAGGGTCGGGGAGCTGGTCTCGCTGCCAGTCACGCTCGATCCGGCCTGCCTGGGGATCGTCGGGGTGCGCGCTTCGAACGGCTTTGATCGCGTAGGCGGCGGCACCGAGGTCGTGTTCGGCGACATGTCCAACGCATGCGGCTTGTCCGGCGGCATAGGCGGCGAATCGGGCCGCGCCGGAAAGCGGGCGGGCGGCGCCCATCGCGTGTCCGCCTGTCGCGCGGGCCTGCATCATCGGCATGTCGCCTCGCGCCCACGCTCTGGCGGCGGCGATGGCGTCTCGTGGGCGTGGATCGTCGGGCTGTTCGTGCTCGAAGTGCCCGAGAACGTGCTCGGCGCATGCCGCCGCCCACAGCGCGAGCAACTGATGGTCGGCATCGGTCAGGGAGCCACCTCGACGGATGGTCACCATCCGGGGGTCTCGGACCTTGGGCAGGATCATCGTCCCTCCGACACTCGTCCGTGTAGCGGTGGCGGGGTGCGCGGCCGGTCGCGCAGACGGTTGTCGAGCTCGTGCACGAGCCGGCTGACCCGATTCGCGCCGGCGCCGATCCTCGGATAGCGGTGCAGGACGTCGATCAATAGTGGCGTCGCGAGGTCGACGATTCGCTCGACAGGGTCGCAGGCGTCCTCACTGGGGTGCAGCTCGAACACTCGGATGGTGTGCGCGGATGCGCGCAGGATGTGGTTGACCTGAACCGCATCTGCCAGCGGATGCAGGTACGCCGACGCGGCGGCATCACCCGCGGCCATCGCGGCGTGAAACGGCACGGGCGCAGCCGCTTCCCTTCCAGCCCGGTGGGCGGCAGGCGCCGTCACCCGCTGGGCGCGGGAGCGGCGATCGCCGTGGACGAACGCGGCGGCGGCAGCGAGCGCGTCGCGGGGTCTGCTGTCCTCGGGCTGACAAGCCTCGAACAGCGGGAGTACCAGCTCCGCCGAGGTCATGGCAAAGGCCGTCACTGCCCTGATCTCGTCCATGGTCAACACGAAGTCCGGAGTGCGCCGCTTGCGCCGGGGAGGAGGGTCTGACCGGAGGTTCACACCCTCTGATCGTAACTTTGAACATTCATTGAGGGTTGTGGCTTGGTAACCAGGGAATGTCGACGGAATCCTTCAAAGTCATGCCGGGGCACCGCGAATGACCTGGCAGTCGGATCACGACACCTGAGACGGCAGGACGATTCGAGGGTCGCTCGGATGGCGCCGCCAGTCGAACCCCATACGCGCGACGACCTGGGAGTCGCCGATGTGCGGGTCGCCCGCTGGATCACCGCGAATTCCCCCACACCTCCGTAGCCGTCGCTCCGGGTGTGCGGAGCACTCACGTGGAATACCCGAACCAGTTCTCTGCTCGTCGAAGTATCCGACCATCGGAGTCAGGCCGAGTGCGATAGCGACCGCGCGCGGCAGGTCGATTCCTCGCATTCCAGCAAGATTTCGCGTCGAGTAGGGCAGGCCGCGACAGAACCTGCCGAGTACCGGGCAGCGCGGACAGGAGCTTGCCCGGTCTCGGAATTCACCACCGACTCGCGGTACCCCGATGCTTCGATCGTCGAAGCGGGCGGCCGAAAGCGACGAACCGCGCCGGCCATTCGCCTGAATTGCCGGTTGGATACCGAGAGCGAGAAAGACGAATCATGGCAAAGGGTCTGAAGTGCCGGGTCTGCGGCTACTACATGTACGCCCAGCGAGAAGACGATCAACGGATGGGCCGCTGGGTGTACTACGTCTGCCGCAGCTCGAGCTGCTCCAATCAGGAAAGTAATCGAGTCCTATGCCGACAGGTAGCGAGCGCCTGCCCCTCGTGCACACGCCGCGCGCCGAATCGGGAGCGGAAAAGAAAACACGCGCTCGTGAATTCCGATCGCCGAGTACGAGTCTCGCGCAGGCCTGAACCATGCGCGAAGCCGTTGCGCGCCAGCGGTTCGCGCACTCCACGGGAAGTGTGCGAACGAGCGCAACGGCTACCGTGTGCGGTATGCGGTGGGCTGTCTTGATCGGTGTGGTGCTGGTATCGAGTGCGTGTTCGCAGACCGTCGGCGGTGACCCGCAGCCGGTTCCGGGTTCGTCGCCTGGCACGTCGGCGCATCCCTCCAGTCCGGAAACCGCATTTCCGGATCGCATCGCTTGGGTACGTCAGGGCAACCCGGTCGATCTCGGCGCCTTTCATTCGGCCCGCCTCGACGGCGGGCCCGCCACCGACCTGCGGGACGACATCGCGTTCACCAGCCCCACCGGCAAGATCAGTTGCATCACCGGCACCGCGCTGAAGATGGACGGATTCGACTGCATGGTGGAACTGAAGGATCCCGCTCCGGCACCCGGCGAAGGCTTCGGTAATTGGTTCGGCGGGTACGTCACCTACTCGGGGTCACGGATGACCGTCGGTCAGTTCCGCGGCGATCCCGGTCTTTTCATCCACGGCGAAGGCCCCACCTTGCCCTATGACAGCACCGTCACTTTCGGCGACTACCTCTGCCGCCTCGCCACGACCGGCCTCACCTGCGTCGATCCCACGAAAGGAACGGGCGTGCAGATGAGCAGTGAAGGCGTCGTCCCGCTCGGCTGCCTGCGCGAGGTCCCGGCGGCGGAGCGGGAACCGGCCGTCGGCCGCGCTTACGCCTGCTGACATCGAGCCGGATAATTCGGCCGGCCCCCCGAAAACGCGAACGGCGCCGCTCCCGAAGGAGCGGCGCCGTCACCAGCGATTCAACGAATCACTTGATGATCTTCGTGACGCGACCGGCGCCGACGGTGCGGCCACCCTCGCGGATCGCGAAGCGCAGACCCTCGTCCATGGCGACCGGCTGGATCAGCTTGACGGTCATCTCGGTGTTGTCACCGGGCATGACCATCTCGGTGCCCTCGGGCAGGGTCACAACGCCCGTCACGTCAGTCGTACGGAAGTAGAACTGCGGACGGTAGTTGTTGAAGAACGGGGTGTGGCGGCCGCCCTCGTCCTTCGACAGGATGTACGCCTGGCCCTCGAACTCGGTGTGCGGGGTGGTGGTGCCCGGCTTGACGACGACCTGGCCGCGCTCCACGTCCTCGCGCTTGATACCACGAACCAGCAGACCGACGTTGTCGCCCGCCTGGCCCTGGTCGAGCAGCTTGCGGAACATCTCGATACCGGTGACCGTGGTCTTGGTCTTCTCCGGACGGATGCCGACGATCTCGACTTCCTCGTTCACGTTGATCACGCCACGCTCGACGCGACCGGTGACGACGGTGCCACGACCGGTGATGGTGAACACGTCCTCGACCGGCATCAGGAACGGCTTGTCGGTCTCACGAACCGGGTCCGGGATGGACTCGTCGACCGCGGCCATCAGCTCCAGCACCGACTCCGACCACTTCGGGTCGCCCTCGAGCGCCTTCAGACCGGAGACCCGCACGACCGGCGCGTCCTCGTCGAACTCCTGCGAGGCCAGCAGCTCGCGGACCTCCATCTCGACGAGCTCGAGGATCTCCTCGTCGTCGACCATGTCGGCCTTGTTCAGCGCGACCAGGATGTAGGGCACGCCGACCTGACGGGCGAGCAGCACGTGCTCACGGGTCTGCGGCATCGGGCCGTCGGTGGCGGCGACCACGAGGATGGCACCGTCCATCTGCGCCGCACCGGTGATCATGTTCTTGATGTAGTCGGCGTGACCCGGCGCGTCGACGTGCGCGTAGTGGCGCTTCTCGGTCTGGTACTCGACGTGGGAGATGTTGATCGTGATACCACGAGCCTTCTCCTCCGGCGCCTTGTCGATCTGATCGAACGCGAAGCTCTCGTTCAGATCCGGGTACTTGTCAGCCAGCACCTTGGTGATCGCTGCGGTCAGCGTGGTCTTGCCGTGGTCGACGTGACCGATGGTGCCGATGTTGACGTGCGGCTTCGTCCGCTCGAACTTCGCCTTCGCCACTTCTTGGTCCTCCTGGACTTGTTGGTGCGTGCAGTTGCAGCAGTGCGGGGATCATCCCCGCGGACACGGGGATAGGGTCTTACAAACGGCCGGGAGCCATTTACTCGCCGGTCGCCTTGGCGATGATCTCCTTCGACACGTTGGCCGGAACCTCCGCGTACGAGTCGAACACCATGGAGTAGTTCGCCCGGCCCTGGGTCTTCGACCGCAGGTCACCGATGTAACCGAACATCTCCGAGAGCGGAACCAGCGCCTTGACGACACGGGCACCACTGCGTTCCTCCATGGCCTGGATCTGACCACGGCGGGAGTTCAGGTCGCCGATCACATCGCCCATGTAGTCCTCGGGCGTGGTGACCTCGACCGCCATCATCGGCTCGAGGATCACCGGACCGGCCTTGCGAGCCGCTTCCTTGAGCGCCTGCGCGCCCGCGATCTTGAACGCCATTTCCGACGAGTCGACGTCGTGGTAGGCGCCGTCGAGCAGCGTGACCTTCAGGTTCACCAGCGGGTAGCCGGCGAGCACACCGTACTGCATGGCGTCCTGCGCGCCCGCGTCCACCGAAGGGATGTACTCCTTCGGCACGCGGCCACCGGTGACCTTGTTCTCGAATTCGTAGTGCGCGCCGTCCTCGCCGACGAACGGCTCCAGCGCGATGATCACCTTCGCGAACTGGCCGGAACCACCGGTCTGCTTCTTGTGCGTGAACTCGAGCTTCTCGACCTTCTTGGTGATCGTCTCGCGGTAGGCCACCTGCGGCTTACCGACGTTCGCCTCGACCTTGAACTCGCGCTTCATGCGGTCGACCAGGATGTCGAGGTGCAGCTCGCCCATACCGCCGATGACGGTCTGGCCGGTCTCCTGGTCGAGCTTGACCGAGAAGGTCGGGTCCTCTTCGGAGAGGCGCTGGATCGCGGTGCCCAGCTTCTCCTGGTCGGACTTGGTCTTCGGCTCGATGGAGACCTCGATGACCGGGTCCGGGAAGGTCATGGACTCGAGCACGATCTGGTTCTGCGGATCGCACAGGGTGTCACCGGTGGTGGTGTCCTTGAGGCCGATGACCGCGTAGATGTGGCCGGCCGACGCCGCGCCCACCGGGTTCTCCTTGTTGGAGTGCATCTGGAACAGCTTGCCCAGACGCTCCTTCTTGCCCTTGGTCGAGTTGATGACCTGGGCGCCGGAGTCGACCTTGCCGGAGTACACGCGGACGTAGGTCAGCTTGCCGAAGAACGGGTGCACCGCGATCTTGAACGCCAGGGCCGCGAACGGCTCGTCGGCGCTCGGCTTGCGGGTGAGCAGTTCCTCTTCCTTGCCGGGGACGTGGCCGGTGGTGGCCTCCACGTCCAGCGGCGAGGGCAGGTAGTCGATGACCGCGTCGAGCATGGGCTGCACGCCCTTGTTCTTGAACGCCGAGCCACACAGCACCGGGTAGAGCTCGGAGGTCACCGTCAGCTTGCGGATGGCGCCCTTGATCTCGTCGATGGTCAGCTCTTCGCCGCCGAAGAACTTCTCCAGCAGCGCCTCGTCCGACTCGGCGACGGTCTCGAGCAGCTCCTGGCGGTACTGCTCGGCCCTCTCCTTCAGGTCGTCCGGGATTTCGACGACCTCGTACTGCTCACCGAGCTTGGTCTCACCGCGCCAGACCTTGGCGTTGTTCTCGACCAGGTCGACGATGCCCTCGAAGGTGTCCTCGGCGCCGATCGGCAGCTGGATGACCAGCGGCTTGGCGCCGAGGCGGTCCTTGATGGTCTGCACGGTGAAGTAGAAGTCCGCACCGAGCTTGTCCATCTTGTTGACGAAGCAGATCCGCGGCACGTCGTACTTGTCGGCCTGACGCCACACCTGCTCGGACTGCGGCTCGACGCCTTCCTTGCCGTCGAACACCGCGACGGCGCCGTCGAGCACGCGCAGCGACCGTTCCACCTCCACGGTGAAGTCGACGTGCCCGGGGGTGTCGATGATGTTGATCTGGTTGTCTTTCCAGAAGCACGTGGTAGCCGCGGAGGTGATGGTGATACCACGCTCCTGCTCCTGCTCCATCCAGTCCATCGTGGCAGCGCCGTCGTGGACCTCACCGATCTTGTAGGTGATGCCGGTGTAGAAGAGGATGCGTTCAGTTGTGGTCGTCTTGCCCGCATCGATGTGGGCCATGATGCCGATGTTGCGGACCTTGTTCAGGTCGGTGAGCACGTCCTGTGCCACGGAAATCTTCCCCGCTCGTAGCTAGTTGGGATTATCGGGGACGACCCTGTGGTCGCCTCTATGTCAACGCCGGACGCGGCCGGTGAGTGCCGCGTTCCGGCTGTGCCTCCCGACCCAGACGACGGGCCGGGCAGACGTCACCAGCGGTAGTGCGCGAAGGCCCGGTTGGACTCGGCCATCTTGTGGGTGTCCTCGCGGCGCTTGACCGAGGCGCCGAGGCCGTTGCTGGCGTCGAGCAGTTCGTTGGCCAGGCGCTCGACCATGGTCTTCTCCCGGCGCGCACGCGAGAAGTTGACCAGCCAGCGCAGGGCCAGGGTGTTGGCGCGGCCCGGACGGACCTCGACCGGAACCTGGTAGGTGGCGCCACCGACGCGGCGGGGCTTCACCTCCAGCGACGGCTTCACGTTGTCCAGCGCGCGCTTGAGGGTGACGACCGGGTCGGTGCCGGTCTTCTCCCGCGCCTGCTCCAGCGCACCGTAGACGATGCGCTCGGCGGTGGACTTCTTGCCGTCCAGCAGGATCTTGTTGACCAGCTGAGTAACCAGCGGCGAACCGTAGACCGGGTCGTTGATCAGCGGACGCTTGGGTGCGGGGCCCTTGCGTGGCATATCAGCTCTTCTCCTTCTTGGCGCCGTAACGGCTGCGGGCCTGCTTGCGGTTCTTCACACCCTGGGTGTCCAGCGAGCCGCGGATGATCTTGTAGCGGACACCGGGGAGGTCCTTCACACGACCGCCGCGCACGAGCACCATGGAGTGCTCCTGCAGGTTGTGCCCCTCGCCCGGGATGTAGGCCGTGACCTCGACCGAGCTGGTGAGGCGAACACGCGCGACCTTGCGCAGCGCGGAGTTCGGCTTCTTCGGGGTCGTGGTGTACACGCGGGTGCACACGCCACGACGCTGCGGGCTCCCCTTCAGGGCCGCGGTCTTCGTCTTGGCGACCTTGTCGCGGCGACCCTTGCGGACCAGCTGGTTGATGGTTGGCATAGACCGGCTTTCCTTATTAGTTAACGCGGTGTGTGGACTTCATGTCTGTTTTAAGTTCGCGGCGCTCCCGGGGCCCTTCGTGGCGGCAAGCTTCCACTGCCGGGCCCGTCGTTCACACCGCTGTCATCGAGCTTTCACTCGCACGTCCGGCCACGTTTCTCGCGTCCCGAGGTCGGGCGTGTCGCGCGCGGCGCGGAGCCCTGATTCCGGGCACGCTGGATTCGTCGGCCGCTCTCGCTGGCCTACGGTCACGCACGAACTTGCCCGCATGCTTCCGGGCACAGCGATCCACGATACCCGTGGCCGGGACACAGGGTCAAAGCGGGTCGGTCCGATGCTCGTCTACCTGGCCAGGTTCAAGGTCATTTCCATCAGCTTCTTCGCCGCGTCGCACGGATCGGGGTGCGCCGAGCCGGACCGGTAATTGATCCACCAGCCGATCACGCCGTTGTCCGGCGCGCTGGCCGTCACACCGCAGGAGTCCGGATCCTTCGGCCTGCGGATCTGCAGCGCCAGCGAACTCTGGATGGTGATATTGGTGGTCTCGTATCCGAGCTTGTTGTTCGTCTGCTTCTCGTTGCTGAGGGTTCCGTTCTCGTACCAGTTCAGCGTGGCCATCCCGTTGCCGCCGGGCGCGCCGAGCAGATCCCACATGCAGACCGCCCCGAAGAACGACTCGCTGACCGTGACGCTCTCGCCGATGGCCTTGCCGATCTGGTCCTCGGACAAGATCTGGCATTCGCGCATCAACTTGTCCAGCCTGGTGTTGACCGGCTGGCTGCCGCCCACCGGCTGCGCGCTCCCGGAGATCACCTGACTGCACCCGCCCACGAACAACGCGAGCGCCACGGCGACGGCCGCGGACGCGCCGCGCCTGCGCAGGTCTCGGCCGACGTTCACGCGCCACACCTCACTGGATCCGTTGCAGAGTCAGCTCGGCGAGCGCGCGGCTGCGCTCACAGGGGTTGCCCGAGGCGAACGGGCCGGTGTTGGTCGACCACTCGAAGAAATCGTCGCCGAGCTGCACCGCGAGATCGCAGATCGTCCCACCCGGATCCAGGGCGGCGAATCCGTCCCGCCCGGATATCTTGATCGGATCGGGCGCGCGGCCGTTGACAGTCACCCACGCTCGTTCGCGTTCGATCGGACTGCCGCGGTAGGACGCGAAGGTGATACTGGCGGAACCGATTCCGGCCGACTGCCAGTTGCAGCCGACCGCGTTCCGGAACACTCCGGAGATCTGGCCGAGGCCACCGAGATTGCGCACCTCGTCGTCGGTCACGTGACCACACTCCCCGACGAACGGGCCCAGCGCCACCACTTTCGGCGCCGGACGCGACGGGCCCGAGTCGTCGGACTCCTCCCCCGAACCGCAACCCGCCAATGCGAGCACCAGGGCTGTCGCGATACCGACTGCCGACTTGATCCGCATGGCAAGAACTCTACCGACGCACCAGCCGGAGTGGCTCGACGAGATCGCCCGCCCCGGCCTCACAAATTCCCGCGGGCCTCCTGTTCTCGCTCGATCGCTTGGAACAGCGCTTTGAAGTTCCCCTTGCCGAATCCGAGTGACCCGTGGCGCTCGATGAGTTCGAAGAAGACCGTGGGGCGGTCGGTGAGCGGTTTGGTGAAGATCTGCAAGAGGTAGCCGTCGTCGTCCCGGTCGACCAGGATGCCGCGGCGCTGGAGTTCGTCGACCGGGACGCGCACCCGGCCGATGCGGGCGCGCAGTTCCGGGTCCTCGTAGTAGGCGGCGGGTGTCTCCAGGAATTCGACGCCTTCCCGACGCAAGGCGTCCACGCAGGTGAGGATGTCACCGGTGGCGAGCGCGATGTGCTGGACGCCGGGACCGCGATAGAACTCCAGGTACTCGTCGATCTGCGAGCGTTTCTTGCCGACGGCCGGCTCGTTGAGCGGGAATTTCACCCGGTGGTTGCCGTTGGCCACGACCTTGCTCATCAGCGCCGAGTACTCGGTGGCGATGTCGTCGCCGACGAATTCGGCCATGTTCGTGAAACCCATGACCCGCCGGTAGAACTCGACCCACTCGTCCATCTGCCCGAGTTCCACGTTGCCCACCACGTGGTCGATCGCCTGGAACAACCGTGTGGGCGCCCCGTGGCGCCGCTCGTAGCCGGAGCGGCGCGCGACATAGCCCGGCAGGTAGGGCCCGTAATAGGCGGAACGATCGATCAAGGTGTGCCTGGTCTCGCCATAGGTGGCCAGCGCGGCCGAACGGACGGTGCCGAACTCGTCGGTCTCGTCGTGCGGTTCGACCAGGATGGTCGCGCCCTGTGCGCGCGCCCGCGCCACACAGCGGTCGACGTCGGGCACCTCGAGGGCGATGTCGACCACGCCGTCGCCGTGCCGGTCGTGGTGGGCGACCAGCGGACTGTCCGGATGTACCGCTCCGGTGATCACGAAGCGCGCCGCGCCGCTGCGCAGGACGAACGCTTTGTGATCACGATTGCCGGTCTCCGGCCCGGAGTACGCCTCCAACCGCATCCCGAAAGCGGACTCCAGGAAATGCGCGGTCTGCGTGGCGTTGCCCACCACCCAGACCAGGGCGTCCCACCCGATGACCGGAAACGGGTCACCGCTGGCGTCGTGGTCGACCAACCCCACCAGCGTGCGCAGTTCGCCGTCGCTGGGAACGGCGCCGGATCGGGTCTCCGGCAGGTGCTCGATGGTCATGGTCCAAGGAAATCGCCGGGTCCGTCGAGTAGGCAACAGCGCCAACTCGCGGTAGGCAGTGTGGCGAATTCGGCTAGCAACCCGAGGGTGATGCTGGACAATTTGAATAGCACCAGCGAGACGGGCAGCAAGCCCGCCCGGTGCTCGAACGGAGGCCGCCATGGCGCGCACATCGGCGAAGCTCGACGAGCTCGACCTCGCCATCCTCACCGCGATGCACGAGTACCAGAAGGCGGGCATTCTCGAACTGTCCCGCCGGACCAAGGTCGCCAGGGCCACGGTGCAGTCCCGGATCGCGCGCATGGAGGAATCCGGTGTGATCGCCTCCTATGACCCGCAGATCGACGTCACCGCCGCGGGGTTCGACGTGCAGGCGTTCGTCACCCTGGAGATAGCCCAGGGTGCCCTGGACACGGTGGCCGCCGAACTCGACGCCATCCCCGGCGTGCTCGAGGCCTATGCCACGACCGGCACCGGCGACGTGCTGTGCCGGATCGGGGCCGACTCGCACGCCGGGTTGCAGGCCGTGCTGCTGAGCATCGACCGGACCTCGTCGGTGGTGCGCTCGCACAGCGTCATCGTGCTGTCCACCGTGGTGGCCCGCCGGGCGCTGCCGCTACTGCGCACGCTGAGCCCGACCGGGACCACCAAGGCGCCCGCCTATCGCCCCGTCCGCGACCGATAGCGGATCCGGCTCAGGGGCGCAGGTCGGCCCCCACGTCGAGAATCTCCACACTTCCCTGCTTGCCCGCCTCCAGAAAGGCCAGCAGCGCGTGTGCCTCCGACTCGACCTCCGCGCGTTCCGCCTTCGTCCACGTCCGCGTCGGACTGATGCGAAGCCGGGCGCTCCCGGAGTTCGCGAACACCTTGTACAGGCCCGCGAGAAAGCCGTCGACCAGCACCGGGGATACCTGGGCCGCGAAGGCGCGCAGCGGAGGGGCGGCCCCGCCGGGGACGATCCGGGTCCGGTCCTGGTGCGACAGCAGGGCGTTGTCGTACCACCCCAGCAGCCGCACCGGGGCGGGGATGCCCGGATCGGCCAGTTCACCGTCGGCGATGTCGTAGAGCGTGCGGCCGCGTTCGTCGGTGTAGGTGCGCACCCGATCGCCGAGTTTCGCGACGGCCTGCTTCATACCGGGCAGCTTCGACCAGGTCTGCATGTCCATCGTGCTCGCCGGGCCGAACGCCCGCAGGTAGCGGAAGATCAACTCCGCCAACGGATATGTGGGGTCCAGCGGCGCACCCAGCCAGGGCTCGACCCGCGACCAGATCGGCCTGCTGTTGTCCTTCCACTTCCCGCGCGGCGGGGTCTGCAAGACCGGCAGCTGATACAGCCAGGTCTGCACCACCGCACCCGGATCGCGGTCGGGATAACGCTCGGCGGCGCGGGCGCGCAGGTCCGCGGCGGACATCGGCTCGTCGCCGAGCACCGCTTCGCCCTGCGCGCGCACCTCCTCCGGGTCGAGTCCCACCATGGCGCCGTAGTTGAAGCCCTTGCGGAAGGGCACTTTCTCCAGTTCCGGCTGAACGTGCGGCGCGATCCGCAACGCGTCGGGGGGCGTGACCAGATGAATGGTGCCGCGCATCAGAGTGATCCGGACCAGGGAGCGGTCCTCCAGAGCGTCCGACACCGTCGCCGGGTCGAAGGCCGCGACGCGGCTCCAGAGTGCGACGAACGGCGGCGGCGAATCCTGTGCCTGCAACCCGACGAGATGGTCGCACATCTCGTGCACCGTCCACCGCGAGCGGTCGAGCAGATGCTGACGAGCCAGCAGGGTGCGGTTCAGTACGCGGTTGGACAGTTTCATGACGTGGGCGGGCCGGGATGCGTCAGCGCAGCGTGACCACGACCTTGCCGGTGGCCGTCCGGTTGTCCAGCGAGGCGACCGCCTCCGCGGCCTTGTCCAGCGGGTACAGCACCGGATCCGGCGGCGCGATCTTGCCGGAGGCCAGCAGCGGCTCCACCTCGGCCCACTGCTCCTGCAGGTAGCCGGGATGCGACATCACCCATTCGCCCCACGCCGCGCCGGTCACCTCGACGTTCTTCAACAGCAACCGGTTGACCTTGACGGTCGGGATCTCCCCGGCGGTGAAGCCGACGACCAGCAACCGGCCCGCCGAGGCCAGCGAACGGATGCTGTCGGTGAAGCGGTCGCCGCCGACCGGGTCGAGCACGATGTCGACGCCACGACCGCCGGTCAGCTCCTTCACCGCCGCCAGCCACCCGTCGGTCAACACCACATCGGTGGCGCCGTTGGCGCGCGCGACCTCGGCCTTCGCCTCGGTGCTCACCACGGCGATCACCCGGCCCGCCCCTAGCGCGGCCGCCAACCGCAGCGTCGAGGTGCCGATGCCGCCCGCCGCGCCGTGCACCAGCACCGTCTCGCCTTCGGCCAGCCTGCCCCGGGTGCGCAGGCAGAAGTGCACGGTCAGGTCGTTGAACAGGATGCCGGCGCCCGCCTCCAGTGAGACGTTGTCGGGAAGGCGGAACACCATCTGTGTGGGCGTGACGGCCGTCTCGGCCATCGCGTTGCCGAGCATGGTGAGCGCGACGACCCGGTCACCCGGCCGCACGTGCGCGTCCTCGGGGGCTTCCCGGACGATGCCCGCGACCTCGCCGCCCACGACGAACGGCAATTCGGGCTTCATCTGGTACAGGCCGCGCGTCATCAGCACGTCCGGAAAGGCCACGCCGGCCGCGTGCACGTCGATCACGACGCCTCCCGGGAACACCGCGGGCTCCGGGATGTCCACGATCCGAACCGCTTCCGGTCCCTCCAGCTTGCTGACCTGGGCTGCGCGCATGTGCCGACCTCTCTGTCCACGCACCGGCATGATCCGCGCCGGCGCCACACCGACAACATAACGGGCGCCACCCGAGGACGCCCGTCCGGACGCCCGATTTTGCTATGCTGGCCGCGACCTCGCGGTCGGGAGGGAAGGGGGATTCATGGTCGAGCAAAACCAGCCGCTACCTGCGATGACGATGCAGGTCGATCCGGCGGCGCTGCGCTCGTTCGCACAGACGCTGCGCACCGAGGCCACGTCCGTCGCCGAGCTCGGCGGCGAGGGCTTCGGCGCCCTCACCGGGGCGCTGCCCGGCACCGAGTTCGGCCCGGTGGCCGGACGCGCGAACGATGCCGTGCATCGCTGCCTGGAACGGGTCGGCTCGCGGCTCACCACGATCGCGGACAACCTGCACAACGCGGCGGGCAAGTACGAGCTGGCCGAGGACGACTTCGCGGCCAAGCTCCGTGCGATAGGGCTCCAGTTGCCATGACCCTCACCGTCCCAGACGTCGAGAACTGGCAGCCGGAGCAGCTTTCGGCGGCGGGCGCGCTCGCCGGACGGATGTCGCAGGGGCTCGACACCGCCGTCGCCAAAGGCGCCGACGACACGAAAGCCCTGTCCGACGCCGAGCAGTGGTCCGGCTCCGCGGGCGACGCCGCGAACGCCAGGATGCGGACCGAGAAGACCCGCGCCTCCGCGGTGAGCGCCGCCCTGCTCGAGCTGCAGACCGCGCTCACCGCGCTGGTGCAGAACCTGACCGACGCGAAAGCCAAGGTGCTGGGTCTGCGCGACGACGCGCTGAACCAGACGCCGCCGTTCGACGTCGCCCCCAACGGCACCGTGGACGCCAAGACGCGGATCGACTATCTCCGCGGACACGCGGACAAGGCCGACGTCGAGGGGCTCGTGTTCCAGGAGGCGCTGCAGGCCGCCACGCGCACCTGGGAGCTGACCAACGCCCTGAAGAGCGCGCAGGACGTGGCCGGCCATGCCACGACCCAGGTGCAGGGCGCGGTCGGGAAACTCGAGGCGGCGTTCGCCGCGCTCGGTGAGCCCGGCGCGAACGTGCCCGCGGCGCCCACCGCGCCCGCCGCCACCGCACCGGCCGCCACGTCGGGCACCCCGGTCGCCGCAGCTTCGCCGGACCGCTCCAGCCAGCTGATGTCCGGGCACGACAACTCGCACGGCACCTCCTCCGGCACGACGTATCAGGGTGGTCCGAGTTCGTCCGCGCCGACCGGCCCGCTGCCGAGCGGCGACGTCGCGCGATGGATTGCCGAGGCCAAGCAGAAGCTCATCGCGATGGGCTACGACCCCGCGCAGATCGACGAGCGGGCCATCGCGCTGATCATCGAGCACGAATCCGCGGGCAACCCCTACGCGGAGAACCGCTGGGACAGCAACTGGGTCGCGGGGCACCCGTCGAAGGGCCTGATGCAGACCATCGACAGCACGTTCGACGCCTACAAGGCGCCCGGCCACGACGACATCTGGAACCCGGTCGACAACATCATCGCCGGAGTGCGGTACTCCATCGACCGCTATGGGTCGCTCGGCAGCGTTCCCGGGGTCGCGGCGGTGAATTCGGGCGGCGCCTACCAGGGCTACTGAGCCGATCGGGCCCGCTCCCGGCCAGGTCGCGCACGCAAAACCCTGTTTCTGCTGGCCCAGGTCCCGGCAGACGGACTATTAAGGAGGTAGGGACGGCTCGACGCGAGGGTGTGACGTACGCCCCGTAAAGTCGTCACAACAGCACCGCATGAAGAAACGCGGCACACCGTGCAGCGCGAGGAGCACAAGTGTCACTCGATCAGCCACTCGCCCCGCTTCCCCAGGAGGGCATGGGCTTTGCTTCGGCGTGGCCCGTCCGGGCTGGTGATGTGGATCCCTACGACCGGTTGCGGTTCGACGCCATCGCCCGCTACCTGCAAGATATCGCCTGGGAAAACCTGCATAGCACGTTCTTCCACCGGACCGACCCGAACTGGATCGTCCGGCGCACGGTCATCGACGTGATCCGGCCGATCCTGTGGCCGGACGAAGTGCGGCTGCTGCGGTGGTGCTCGGCGATGTCCACCCGGTGGACCAACATGCGCGTGCGGATCACCAGTGGAAACGGCGGACTGATCGAGACCGAGGGCTTCTGGATCAATATCAGCGAGTCCACCGGCATGCCCGCGCGGATCAGCGACGAGGGCCTCGCCTACCTCGCGCGCACCTCCACCGAGCATCGGCTGCGGTGGCGGCCGTATCTGACCGACGCCACCCCGCCGGAGTCGGACACCGACTTACCGTTCCCGGTGCGCGCCACCGATATCGACCAGTACAACCACGTCAACAACGCCTGTTACTGGCAAGCGGTGGAACAGTTCCTGGTCGAATATCCCAAACTGCTCGCGGGCCCGCACCGCGCGGTGATCGAATACGTGGCCCCGGTCCTGGCCCGCCAGCACGTGAGTGTGCGCAGCCGCTACGAGCCGGGGGATCGCACCGGGCAGCCGGTGCTGCGGCTGTGGTTCGTGGTCGGCGGAACCACCACGACCGTCGTCCGCATCATGCCCTTACCCGGCCAGCCCGCCTCTCCGGGTTTCTAGGCTCCCCCGCCTCTCCGCGTCTTCAGGCCGTACCAGTCAGCAGCGCTGGAGTTGCGTTCAGGTCCTGCGTTGGGTGCGGCTCGGGTTTCGGGCGTACCCGGTGAGTTACCCGTGTGCTCGCGAAATCAGTCGGCGGGTTCCGGAGCCGCCAGGGTCTCACGAGTGCGGGCGGGCGGGTTTGTGCGTCTGTCAGGGGCTACCGCAAACGGTCGAGCGGGGAACCGGGGCTCGAGGCCGGTCGGATCTCGGTGAGCCGACCGGCTCCGGGGCGTCAGCCGCGGGCGGCTTTGAGCAGGTCCTCGCGGGTGGTGAACTTGACGCGCGGGCGGCCTGCGGACTTGCCCGCGGACTTCTCCGCTTGGTCGATCGCTCGCCAGCCGGCCCGGTCCACCAGGTCGGCCTGGCGCTCGGCGAGCAGGGCCTTCAGCGCGGCGCGATCGGCTTGCGGGGCTGCGAGTTTGCCCGCGGTGAAGTCGGCGAGCAGCAGCTCGACCGTCTCCTCGGAGTCGATCCGGTTCGAACCGATGACGCCGCGCGGGCCCCGCTTGATCCATCCGCTGACGTAGACGCCGCTCAGCATGGTCCCGTCGTCGCCGATGACCCGGCCGTGCTCGTTCGGCACGACGCCGCGCCGCTCGTCGAACGGCAGCTCGCCGATCCGCTCGCCGCGGTACCCGATCGACCGCAGCACCAGCGAGGCGGCGATGCTCTCGGTGCGATCGGTCGGCCGCGCGACCAACTGACCGTCTTCCTCGAACAGCTCGTTGTGCACGATCTCGACGGCCTCGACCCGCTCGCTGCCGGTGAGCGCGGTCGGCGAGGTCAGGTAGCGGAACACGATCCGCTTGTTGCCCTCCGCCCGGCGGCCGCCGGCGTATTCCTTGGCCAGCGTGTATTTCAACGCCAGCGACGGCTCGACCTGCGGGTCGTCCACGATCGCCTGGCTGGCGTGATCGAGTGCCAGGTCGGTCTCGTCCACGACGACGTCGACGCCCTTCAGATGCGCCAGCGCGAGGAACTCCGGCGAGGTGTAAGCCGCCTGCAGCGGGCCGCGCCTGCCGAGCACGACGACTTCACGAATATTGCTCTGCCGCAGAGCCTCCAGCGCATGATCGGCGATGTCGGTCTTGGCGAGTTCGTCGGGATCGACGGTCAGCACGCGCGCCACGTCCAACGCGACGTTGCCGTTGCCGACGATCACGGCCCGCTCGCCGGACAAGTCGAAGGTCCGGTCGGCGAAATCGGGATGACCGTTGTACCAGGCCACGAATTCGGTGGCGGAGTGGCTACCCGGCAGGTCCTCGCCCGGGACGCCCATCCTGCGGTCGCTCGAGGCGCCGACCGCGTAGATCACGGCGTGGTGATGGCGCAGCAGTTCCTCGTGCGAGATGTGCGTGCCCACCTCGACATTGAGGTAGTACTGCAGGGTCTCGCGGCGGAACGCGGACTCGAACATGCCCGAGACGGTCTTGGTGCCCGGATGGTCGGGCGCGACGCCCGCCCGCACCAGGCCCCACGGCGTGGGCAGCCGGTCGAACATCTCGATTTCCACGTCGGCCCTGCGCAGCAGTTCGTCGGCCGCGTAGCACGCCGCGGGACCGGCGCCGACGATCGCGACGCGCAGGGTGCCCAGCTCCTTCGGCGGACGCGAGGGGGTGACGATCGGATCGAAGTTCGATTCCAGCGGATGCCGTTGGAAGTAGGCGGCATTGATGTCGCGGAATCGCGCCAGCGAAGCGGTCAGGTCGTCCTCGGAGAAGATGGCCTCCACCGGGCACGCGTCGACACAGGCGCCGCAGTCGATACAGGTGTCGGGGTCGATGTAGAGCATCTCGGTCGTCGCGAACTCCGGCTGGTCCGGGGTGGGACGGATGCAGTCGACCGGGCACTCGGAGACGCAGCTGGCGTCGTTGCAACAACGCTGCGTGATTACGTAGGCCATATTGTGCTGATCCTCGAAGAAGTACGTGGGCTGTGGCCACCCAGGGGTTGTGGTGGACAGATGAGCGGCGTTCGTCACGTCCGCCGCGAGGGTCGCCCGCTGGAGTTCGTGATGTGATGCCGCTTTCAGTTTGCCTCGAGTGTGGTCGGGGCCTCTCGCCCGGAGGGCTTACCGTATCTCCATGGCGCGGACCCTGATCCTCATGCGGCACGGTAAATCGGCCTATCCGGAGGGCGTCGGCGATCACGAACGACCGCTCGCGCCGCGGGGCAGGCGCGAGGCCGCGCTCGCGGGCGACTGGTTGCGCGCGACCCAGCCGCCGATCGACGCGGTGCGCTGTTCCACCGCCACGCGGACCAGGCAGACGCTCACGGCCACCGGAGTCACCGCGCCGGTCGTCTTCGAACCCGGGATCTACGAGGCCGCGCCGGAGACGCTCATCGAGCTGGTCCGCCTCAGCGACGACGACGTGACGACGCTGCTGGTGGTCGGGCACGCGCCGGGCATGCCGTGGACCGCGTGGGAATTGGCGAGCAATCGCGATGGCGCCCCCGCGGTCGAACTCAGCCGGAAGTTCCCGACCTCAGCACTGGGGGTGCTGCGTTTCGATCGCGACTGGGCGGAGGTCGATCCGGGGACCGGGGAGCTGGTGCATTTCCACATCCCGCGCTGACCGCACGCGACGGATACGCGCGGTCAGCGCAGTAACCTGCCGCCGACCACGACGACCCCGCCGAGCACGAGTAGCAGCGCGAACGCGGCGAGTCCACCGAACAACCACCACACCACCCCGAGCGCGAGCGCGAACGGCGCGATCGCGACAGCGGTGATCACCGGGCTTTCCTTGACCGTCGCCCAGGCCGAACGAGCC
Organism: Nocardia sp. CY41; assembly: GCF_009829325.1. Classification (GTDB taxonomy): domain Bacteria; phylum Actinomycetota; class Actinomycetes; order Mycobacteriales; family Mycobacteriaceae; genus Nocardia. The sequence goes on along the minus strand of NZ_VUOS01000037.1, from coordinate 16,451 downwards.
CTGATCCGGTCGATGTCCTTTCCAGGCATGTTCCCAGCGTAGGCCGTAATCCGGGACTTTGTCGGTGCGCGGTGGAATGCTCGCCGGATGGATTGGAAAATCGAGCTCGTCGCCATTCCGGTGACCGACGTGGACCGCGCGAAGGACTTCTACACCAAGATCGGCTTCAACGCCGACCACGACCACCGGGTCGACGAGAACCTGCGCTTCGTGCAACTGACCCCGCCCGGCTCCGGCTGCTCCATCTGTCTGGGCGAAGGCCTCACCGACGCGGCGCCGGGCAGTGTCCGCGGTATGCAGATGGTGGTGGCCAGCGCCGAGGACGCCTATCAGCAGTTGATCGCCGCCGGCGTGGACGCCACGCCGGTTCAGGATCTCGGCTGGGGCCTGTTCACCTTCTTCGCCGACCCGGACGGCAACAAGTGGGCCGTCCAGCAGCTGCCCGACTACAGCAGCTGAATCCGAGCCTTGCTTGGAGCACACTCCAGGTGACTAGCGTCATCGATGTTCAACGGGAAGGGCGAGTGCAGTGAGCGAAACCGCCTCTCACGGGAGCGTGAGCGACGACAGGGAGCAGCCCCGGTATTCGATCGGCGAGGTGTCCGAGCGGTCGGGGCTGAGCCGGGACACGCTGCGCTGGTACGAGCGGATCGGGCTGATGGACTACATCGGGCGCGACCACACCGGCAAGCGGCGATTCAGCGACCGGGATCTGGAATGGCTGGCGCTGATCGGGCGGCTACGCACGACCGGCATGTCGGTGGCGGACATGCTGCGCTACGCCGAGCTGGTGCGGGCCGGAGACGCCACGCTCCCGCAACGGCTGGCGATGTTCCGGGACACCCGCGCGGAAGTGCTCGCCAAGATCGATGAACTTCGTCAGACCCTGGCCGTGCTCGATCGCAAGATCGCCCTGTACGAGAGCAAGAGCCGAGCGATCGAGCAGGCCGTGGGCACCACGCAGGACACCGAAGGGATCAAGGTATGACAACGGTCGGCACGCTGCCCACCACAGCGCTGGGCGGCGGCGACATCCAGGTGGGCACCCAGGGGCTGGGGTGCATGGGCATGAGCGAGTTCTACGGCCCCAGCGACCTCACCGAATCCCGGGCGACTCTGAACCGGGCGCTGGAGCTGGGTGTCACGCTGTTCGACACCGCCGACGTCTACGGCTCCGGCCGTAACGAGGAATTTCTCGGCGATTTCGTCCGCGCCGAGCGCGATCGGTTGGTGATCGCCACCAAGTTCGGCATCGTCCGCAAAGCCGACGACCCCGCCTACCGGGGCTTCGACAACTCCCCCGCCTACCTCCGCAGCTCCGTGGAAGGCAGCTTGCGCAGGCTCGGGATCGACACCATCGATCTGTACTACATGCACCGCAAGGATCCCGCCGTGCCGATCGAGGACACGGTCGGCGCGATGGCGGAACTGGTGCGGGAGGGCAAGGTCCGCGCGCTCGGCCTGTCCGAGGTGACGGGCGCCGAACTGCGGGCGGCGCACGCGGTGCACCCGATCGCGGCCGTGCAGTCGGAATGGTCGCTGTTCTCCCGGGACGTCGAACGCACCGCGGTGCCCGTGGCGGCGGAACTGGGTGTCACGTTCGTGCCGTACTCGCCGCTGGGGCGCGGCTTCCTCACCGGATCGTTCACCGGCACCACGGACGCGAACGATTTCCGCTCCTCGATGCCGCGCTTCACCGGCGAGAACGCGGCGCGCAACGCCGAGCTGCTCGCTCCGCTGCGCGCGATCGCCGAAACACGCGGCATCACCCTGGCACAGGTGGCGCTGGCCTGGGTACACGCTCGAGCAGGCGTGCACGACCTCGCGGTGGTCCCGATCCCCGGCACGCGCAGCCGGACCAGGCTCGCCGAGAACGTCGCCGCAGCGACGATCGCACTGACCCCCGACGAGCTGGCGACGCTGGAGCCGATCGCAAGCCAGGTGTCCGGAACCCGATACGCGGACATGTCGTTCACGTCCGCGGGCCGGGAATGACCTCCGAGATCAGGAGCCGACCATGTCGACGTTGACGCTCAACGTGCGCTTCCTCGCCAAGCCTGGTCGCGAGGCGGAACTGAGGGATCTGTTGCAAGGCATGATCGAACCGACCCTCGCGGAAGGCGGGTGCCTGCGTTACGAGCTCTACCTGCATCCCACCGACCCGAGCCGGATGGTGTTGCTGGAGGAGTGGACCGACGAGGACGCCTTGGCGGCACATTTCCGGACACCGCACTTGAAGGCGCTCGCCACCGCGTTGCAGGAAGTCCTGGTCGAACCGTTCCAGCTGCGGCGGTTCACCGAGATCTCGTGAGGTATCCGGTGATCCGGCGTCGCCCGCCACGCCGGATCACCGGGGCGGCGCTTCCGGCCGCGCCGATCATCGGCGATCGGCTCGCAAACTTTCGGACCGAAGTCCGCTTATTCGGCGGCCTGGTCTGCGCCGTTCACCGGCGGCGACTAACATCCCACGAATATGAAGCCCGAAGCGCCACGCGACCGCGTCTGGATCGACAAGCAGACGCCGACCGCGTTCCGCGCGCTCAACAGCGTCGCGAACGAGGTCAGGGCCGCGGGAGCGGCGGTGGGGCTGGATCGCCGGATCATCGAACTGGTCAATCTGCGCGTCTCCCAGCTCAACGGCTGCGCGTACTGCCTGGACGTGCATTACCGGGCCGCCCTGGCGGCCGGCGCCACCGAGCAGGAGATCGCGGTGCTCCCCGGCTGGCGGCGCGGCGGCCCGTACACCCCGTTCGAGCAGGCCGTGCTCGCTATCGCGGAAATCACGGCGACGCTTCCCGGCGAAGACGTCGTCGAGCGTGAGTACGCTGCGGCGCGCCGGTATCTGACGGATGACCAGTTGTCCGTCGTCATCTGGGTGGCTACCACGATCGGGGCGTTCAACCGGGTCTCGATTCTCAGCAGACATCCGGTCCGTACACGGAAGGAGAAGGGAACCATGACCGAATCGGCTTCGCAGTCCAAGGTCGTCCGCAACGACGAGCGGCATCGCTACGAGGTGTTCTACGGCGGGGAGCTGGCGGGCTTCGCCGACTACGAGGAACGCGACGACGAGACGGTGTTCACGCACACCGAGGTCGACGGCGCGTTCTCCGGCAAGGGCCTCGGGTCCGTCCTGGCCGAGAGCGCGATCGAGGATGTCGTCGAGCGCGGGCGCGTGATCCGTCCGGTGTGCCCGTTCATCAAGGCGTACCTGGACAAGCACCCGGACTACGACAAGCACGTGATCGGCAAGGGCGTCGATCGGTGAGTGATCTGGACCCACGCCCGGCCGAGACGCTGTGCGAACCTGCGCCGGGCCCCGGCCCGGTCGCAGAGCGGTATCCGGCCCGTGAGGTGCCGCTCGGCGGGGTGCGCGGCGTCTACGTCGAACGCGTGCTGCCGCAGCGCGACCTGCCCACCGTCGGCGCGTGGTGCTTCCTCGACCACTTCGGCTCGCCGACGGTCACCAAGACCGGCGCGCCGCCGGACATCGATCCGCATCCGCACATCGGCCTGCAAACGGTGACCTGGCCGTTCGAGGGCCGCATCCGGCATCGCGATTCGGTGGGCTCGGACGTGGAGATCGAACCCGGCCAGCTGAACCTGATGACCTCCGGACGCGGCATCGCGCACTCCGAGTACGCCGTCGCGGGCGCGCCCGCGGGGCACGGCCTGCAGCTGTGGATCGCCCTGCCGGGCGACCGCACCGGCATCGCCCCGCATTTCGAGCAGCACCGCGAGCTGCCGGTCGTGGAGGCGCCCGGCCTCCGGGCGATCGTGCTGATCGGCACGCTGGCCGGGAAGACCTCGCCCGCGATCGCTTACACCCCCATCGTCGGCGCCGATGTGCGACTGGCGGCCGGAGCCGACGTCACCCTTCCGCTCGACCCTCGTTTCGAGCACGCGGTGCTGGTGATCGAGGGCGAGGTGACCGTCGCGGGCGAGGAACTCGCGCCCGGCCCCCTGCTGTACCTGGGTACCGAGCGCGACGAACTCCGGCTCGGCAGCACCCGTGGTGCGCACTTCGCGCTGATCGGCGGCGAGCCGTTCGGCGAGGAGCTGGTGATGTGGTGGAACTTCGTCGGCCGCAGCCACGAGGACGTCACCGCCGCCCGGGCGGATTGGGAGAACCACGACGTCACCCGATTCGCCGACATCGCCGGCCACACTCCGCAACAGCGCATTCCGGCGCCGCCGCTGCCCGGACTGCATCTGAAGCCGCGCAAGCGCCGGATCGGCCCGGCCCGGGACTGAGTCGCGATGCCGCGTATTCCGCGCGGCGGTGGTGATGGGGCCGGTCCAATTCCCGGCCGGGCCGGCAGAACCGGCCCGCACTCACCCGGCTTCCGACTCGGCCTGTGTCCGTCGGTCGTTGTAAAGTCCAGTCACCACCTGTTTTTCGGTGGGGAGGGGGCTTCCGATGGATGACTCGACGCAGCGGGTGATGGCTGCGCGCGAGGCCGTGCTGAAACTCGTTCCGTCGCCTTGGCACAGAGAGAAATTCCTGGCCGCCTTGGGCGAGTGGCGTGGGCGGCCCATCCAACTCGTGCCGGTCGCTTCGACGTTGTTGCCGGGGGCCCTGGAACCGGGCCGCGGCACGCCGTGCGGTCTGTGGCTCGATTGCACCGATGTGGACGTGTTCGCCTACGCCGAGGGCACGACCGATTTCCATATCGACCAGATCATCGCGCACGAGACCGGCCATATGGTGCTCGATCACAATGCCGGGACCGCGGGCCTGACGGGAGTGCGGCAGCTGCTGCCGTCCATCGACCCGGCCATGGTTCGGCGGGTACTCGGACGCAGCGAGTTCGCCGACGATCAGGAACACGAGGCCGAGCTGTTCGCGGACCTGCTGTTGTCGGGTGTCTCCCGCTGGCGCTCCTCGCGTCCGATGCGATCGTTCTGGGGCGGTGAGGGGTGACTTCTTCGGCCCCACCGGTCATCGCGTGGCTGATCATCGGAAGCAGCGCGCTGGTGGCCCTGCTGCGGCTGGCGTGGCTGCACGGCCGGTCCCGGCCCAGCGAACGCCAGGTGACCTATGCCCTGACCTGCGCGGTGATCGCGGCGCTGCTGCGCGAAGGGACCGTCCAGACCGCCTTGGCCGACGCCGGCCTGCTCGGCATCGGCTTCACCAGACAACTCGGCACCACCTTCATCGTCGCGACTTTCGCGCCGCTGATCGTGCTGGCGCAATCGTGGTCGGATCGATGGTCGGAGCAGACTTCGGCGGGGTACCGGCGGATGCGGTGGACCGTGTGGGCCGCGGTGGGCGTGTCGATGACGCTGATGCTGCTGCTCGGCGCGCACGCCCGCGCCCTCGGGCAGTACATCGACCGGACCGAAGGCTGGCAAACGGTCGCCTACTTCGCGTTCTTCTCCGGGTGGTGCGGGGTGACCGGGTTGCTGGTGTCCGCGGCCGGCGTCCGCGAGCTGCGCGCGGGCCAGCTGCGCCCGTCCCACAAGCTCACCTATCTGCTGATCCTGTTCGTCGGCGCCTGGACGCTGGAGGAGGCCGTCTCCATCTTCGCCAGCTCGGTCTGCGCGGCGACCGGGACCGGCGCGGCGTTCGTCGATTTCCGATTCCAGGCCAACGAGAACAACTTCGTCTACATGGTTGGCCTCGGCTCGCTGGCCGCGAGCGCCCGGATCGGCACCGAGATCGCGCGGCGGCTCGGCATCGACTCGGCTTCGCGCACCGTACGACAGCTGGCTCCGATGTGGCGCGATCTGGTGACGACGTGCGCCGAGATCCCACGCCCCGCACATTCCGACCCCGATCCCGACCCGCGGCGGCGCATGCACCGGATGGTCGTCGAGATCCGGGACGCGCTGCTCGTACTCGGACGCTTCGCCGAACCGATGCCGGCGAACGTGCCCGCCGACGTCGCCGAGGCGGTGCAGATCGCGCGCGCCTCGCATCGCAAAGCCGGTGGCGCTCGACCCGGTTCCTATCTTCGGCTGCAGGCGTCGGCGCCCGGTCGAGACATCGTCGATGAAACCCGTACGTTGCGCCGTGTCGCGCGACATTGGGGACGGGCGCAGACCTACCTGCGCGCTCAACTGGACGGAGCGAGATGACCACGACGAATTCCCAGCGCCGGATCCGGGCGAATGACCGAAAATTGCCGCACCCGCCGTTCCGGCTCCCGCTCGCCGGTGACATATGGGATCTGCACGTCACCGACAGCAGTCAATGGGGCATGCGCGGCGCGCAGAAGTACGGCGGGATCTACGAACGCAACATCTTCGGGACCCGCGTGACGTACGTGTCGGATCCGGATCTGCTGCGCGAGATCAACGACGACGCGCTGTGGGCCAAATTTCTGGGTGTGCCGATCCGCGATCTGCGCACCGTCGCCGGAGACGGGCTGTTCACCGCGCACAACTCCGAACCGAACTGGGCCAAGGCTCACGCCATCCTCGCGCCGTCGTTCACCGCGGCGGCCATGCGCGGCTACCACGCCACCATGCGAACCTGCGCTGCCGAACTCGTCGAGTACTGGACGGCGCGGGCGGGCGAGTGGGTCGACGTACCGGCCGACACCAACAAGGTCGCGCTGGAAGTCATCGGGCGCGCCGCGTTCGGCTACGACTTCCAGTCGTTCACCCGCCCCGACCCGCACCCCGTGGTCGCCGCGATGCTGCGCGCTCTGACCTACATCAACCGCGCCGCCTACTCCCACCCGCTCATCGAGCGCACCGTGTTCCGCGAGCAGCGCGCTCAGCACCGGCGCGACGTGGACCTCGTCAACGGGACGATCGATGAGGTGATCGCGCAGCGCAGCCGGGAGGGCGCCGGTGCGCACGGGGACCTGCTGGATCGGATGCTTTCCGTGCCGGATCCGGAAACGGGGGAACTGCTCGATCCGACCAATGTCCGCCACCAGATCCTCACCTTCCTCACCGCGGGCCACGAGACCACTGCGGGCGTCCTGGCCTTCGCGCTGCACTATCTGTCGGTCGACCCGGCCGTCGCCGCTCGGGCCCGCCAGGAAGTCGACGAGGTCTGCGCCGGCGACGACATCGCGTTCGAGCAGGTCGCGAAACTGCGCTATGTGCGGCGCATCGTGGACGAGACCCTCCGGCTGTGGCCGACGGCTCCGGGATATTTCCGCAAGGCGCGCGCGGACACGATGCTGGACGGACGCTACCCGTTCGAGAAGAACGAGTGGGTGTTCATCGTCCTGCTCCAGCTCCATCGGCACGAGCTGTGGGGTGGTGATCCCGAACAGTTCGATCCCGACCGTTTCCTCCCCGAGCGCGTGCGCGGCCGCCATCCGGAGCTGTACCGGCCATTCGGCGTGGGTATGCGCGCCTGCATCGGCCGCCAATTCGCCCAGCACGAGATGGTGCTGGTCTTGGCGACACTGTTGCGCGCCTTCGATCTGACTCCTGATCCGGATTACCAGCTGCGCGTGCGAGAGACGATCACCTTGAAACCGGATCTCTTGCGCCTCAGGGTCTCCCGCCGCGACGGTTAGCCGCCACACGCTTCGGCTCCGCTCCCACCACCGGAGCCGAAGCGTTGTCCGGCTCAGCCGCGTGCGAGCAACGCGTCCAGTGCGCGGTAGCTCTCGTTGAGCCCGGATTCCATGCCCGACTGCAACATTCCGTCCCGCTCCTGCGGCGTGTGGAACTGACTGTCGGTGACCACCTTGGTACGACCGTCGCCGAGATCGACGAAGCTGACGCTGTCGATCGCCACGTGGGCGGGCATGCCGTCCCACTCGAAGGAGTACACGATGCGCTCCTGCGGGGTGACCTCGCGGAAGCGGCCCTCGAAGCCGTGGGTCTCCCCTTCGGCGTGCTCGACGAATCGCCAGTGCCCGCCGGGACGAAACTCCCAGCGCTCGATGTCGAGCCGGTTGCCGCGCCCCCACCACTGGGCGAGCAGCTCGATCCTGCTGTAGGCGTCCCACACGCGCTCGCGCGACGCGTCGAAGATCCGCTCGATGTGGATCGTGCGGTCGGTGTCGGCCGTGATGACGGCCTCGTTCGTGGTTGTGCTCATCGCTCCTGCTCCGTTCGTTCGAGGAATTCGCCGAGACGGTCCAGCCGCGCTTCCACCATCCGCCGGTAGCCCTGCATCCAGGCCACCTCGCGGTCGAAGACGTTCTCGCCGAGGCGGCAGTACCGCACTCGGCCGCGCTTCTCCGTGACCACCATGCCCGCCGCCTCCAGCAGCTGGATGTGCTTCTTGACGCCGGTGAGCGTCATCTCGAAGCGTTCCGCCAGCTCGCTGACGGTCGCGGGACCCCGGCCGAGGCGTTCCAGGATCCCGCGCCGGGTGGGATCCGCGAGCGCCCCGAAGGAGGCATCCAAGAAGTCATACTGAACCATCTAGTTCAGTGTTTCGCATCAGGGCGCGGTCGTCAAGAGGCAATCGCCGGCGACCCGAGCGACGGTCGGCCGCGAATACACGACTCGCCGCAGCCCCGGGGTAAGCGCTCGGCAGTCCGAGGCCACACCGCGAGCATCCGGCGGTGAAGGTAGGGCAGGAACTTTCGCCGGGGACATTCGGTGGAGAACTGTGACTCAGCACTTCTGATCGGGCCCCGCGAGCGGTATCTTGTCCGGACGAACCGGACACGGGGGCGGGACACGGAAAGAGCACGATGAGGATCTCCCAAATCACCGCGACGACTCTGGTGGCGTTGGCGGCCACCGCACTCACCACGAGCGCCGCACACGCGCAGCCCGCGCCCGCCGACGCGCCGCTCGACCTGCACGGCACGTTCCACCAGGTCGCCTACGAGGTCGCGGCCACCGAGGACCGCCGCGCGGCGGTGGCGACCCTTCAGGACGGGACGTTCGAGCTGACCCACGACGACCGGGTGGTGACGGTCGCCGATCGCGACGGGCAAATCGTCGCCGCACTGCCGATGACGCTGCGCCTCGGAGACCAGCGCGTGTCCCTGCGGCCCGTGCTCGAGGACGCGGGCCGCCGGCTCACCGTGGCACCGGTCGCGATGGCCGACGCGCCGCTGCGCGATATCGGCGCCCAGGAGCGGTTCTACGCCGAGGCCGAGAAGGCCATGCCGACCATCCTGGCCGGAGCCGGGATCGGCGCCGCCATCGGCTTCATCGTCGGCTTTCCGCTGGGACTGTTCGTGATCGACTTCATCACCGTGCCGGTCGCCGCGGTCGCGGGCGCCGCGATCGGCGCGATGGCCGGGTATGTCATCGGCGGCGGACAGCCCGCCGTCGACGCGGCGCTCGAGTACGTCACCGCGCCCTAGTCGAGCCGGTCGGCGGGCGTCAGCCGCTGCGTACCGATCACCCGCAACAAGTCCAGTTTCTCCGCCGCGTCCGTGCCCGGACGCGGTAGGTAGACCAGCAGACGCTGGGCGGCGTTGGGTGTGAGCAGCGTTTCGCAGACGGTGTCGATCAGGCCGACCTGCGGATGCCGAATGCGCTTGGTGTCCGAGAGCCGCACGGCTACGTGGTGCTCGTTCCAGAGCCGGTCGAATTCGGGACTCGCGGAACGCAGCTCGGCGATCAACGCGGTCACGTCCGCGTCGCCCGCTCGGCGCGCGGCCGTCGCGCGGAGATCGGCGACATGGTTGCGGCCGAGCCGATCCCAGTCCTCCTCCGGGAACAGGGCGCGTGCCGAAGGGTCGGTGAACCAGCGGTAGGCGTAGTACCGATCCCACCCGCGACGGTCGCCGTGATCGCCGACGAGCAGGGTGTGCATCCGGTTCTGCACGAGAACCTCGCCGAGATCGGTGATGACGGTCGCCGCGGTGTCGTCCAGCTTGGCGAGCAGGTGCATCAGGCCGGGGCCCACGTGCTTGTCGGTCGTCTCGCGTCCCGGCGGGGCGTGGTCGCACAGATGGTAGAGATGATCACGTTCGTCGTTGCCGAAACGCAGAGCACGCGCAAGCGCGGCGAGCACCTGGGTGGACGGACGCGGGCCGCGCGATTGCTCGAGCCGGGTGTAGTAGTCGGTCGAGATGCCCGCGAGCAGGGCCACCTCGTCGCGACGCAGGCCCGGCGTGCGCCGCCGGACACCGGGCGGCAACCCCACCTCGGCGGGCGTGAGCTGCTCGCGGCGACGGCGCAGGAAATCAGCGAGTTCGGGGCGGTCCATGCCATAACTGTCCCGCGGAACGACGTGCTCAGCCAGGGATCGCCGCTCCCCCGATAAGCGATCTCTCCCGCGTCGCTCACGACCGGCGCAGGCTGGGACCATGACGACAACGAAGATCGACCAAGTGCGGCTCGGGGCCACCGGCCCGACCGTGAGCCGCATCGGCCTCGGCGCGATGAGCATGTCCGGCGCGTATGGCGCGACCGACGACGCCGAATCGACCGCGACCATCCACGCGGCGGTGGATTCCGGCGTCAACCTCATCGACACCGGTGATTTCTACGGTGCGGGACACAACGAGATGCTGATCGGCAAGGCCATCGCCGAGCGGCCCCGCGAGGACGTGGTGCTGAGCGTGAAGTTCGGCGCGCTGCGCGGGCCCGACGGCGCTTTCGTCGGCGTGGACAACCGGCCTGCGGCGCTGCGCAATTTCCTGACCTACAGCCTCCAGCGGCTCGGCGTCGACCACATCGACATCTACCGCCCCGCCCGGCTGGATCCGAACGTGCCGATCGAGGACACCATCGGCGCCATCGGTGAGCTGATCGAGGCCGGATACGTGCGCCACGTCGGCCTGTCCGAGGTCGGGCCGGAGACCATCCGGCGGGCGGCGGCCGTGCACCCCATCGTGGATTTGCAGATCGAATATTCGCTGATCTCCCGGAGCATCGAGGAGCGCATCCTGCCCGTCTGCCGCGAACTCGGCATCGGTGTCACCGCCTACGGCGTGCTCTCCCGCGGCCTGCTCAGCGATGCGATCCAGCCCGGCGCCACCTTCGCCGCGAGTGATTTCCGCGCCCACAGCCCGCGTTTCCAAGGCGAGAACCTGGATCGGAATCTCGAACTGGTCCGCGCGCTGAACGCGATCGCGGCGCGCAAGGACGCCTCGGTGGCGCAACTGGCCATCGCCTGGGCGCTGACCCGCGGCGACGACATCGTGCCGCTCATCGGCACCCGCCGTCGCGAACGCTGGGCGGAAGCCGTACGCGCGCTGAACCTTTCGCTCACCGAGGACGAGTTGTCCACCATCGAGTCGGCCGTGCCCGCCGATCGGGTGGCAGGTGAACGCTACGCCACCGCGCAGATGGCGATGCTCGACAGCGAGCAGTGAGATCGCGTCCGGAGCGTGGTCGCCCGGCCGCGCTTCGGACCACCCTTCGAGCGGCATCGCACCGCCGGTCCGGACTTCGTATCGCGAGCGCCGCGGCCACGGTCTCGAAATGCGCGGCACCGGTGCGGCGACGGACACTTCGCCGTGACAACGAGGCGAACAAGATCCTCGACCCCGCAATTCGCACGGCACCGGCGTGCGCGGAGTCCAGGCACTCGGCCCGCAGCACTGGCCGCCGGCCGCGGAACACGGCCGATGATCCCGTCACTGCGCTCGGCTCGCAGCATCGGCCGCTCGTCGAGTAGCAGCTTGATCATCCCGGGGCGAGCACCTGCGGCAGATCAGGATCGACGCGGACGGAGCACGGCCGTGAATGCCGCTGCCGCGATAGTCTTTCCGGTGTTGTCGGTGATGTCCACCGGAACTTCCATTTCGAGTGGCACTTTCGCCTCGATGTCCGCCCGCATCTTCGCCAGCGTCTCGTCGGAGAACGCGGAGGTCGCGCGAAAAGGCCCCGCCTCCCCTTTGGCACGAGCCTTGTACTCGATACGCCCATCCTTGGCGACGATGAACGTATCCCCCATCAAATCCACGATTCCCGACACCGACGCGCCCATCGCCGCGGTCTCCGCCATCCCGAACAACACCGCGGCGTGCAGATCCCCGTTGTGATTCAGGTGTTCCGCCTGCGGCACGATCGACACCACGTTGCGCCCGGCCGCGAACTCCTCCCATTCCACTCCCGCGTACCGGATGAACCCCAGCTTCCGGAACCCGGCCACCACCAAGTCCGCCAACGCCACGCCGTCCACCGCCACCTCCAGGAACAGAACTGAAACCTGTTCCACTTTTACTGGCTCGCGCGCCGGTTGTCCACCACGCGCAAACGAATCCGGCCCCCGCTCCAGAACGGAGCGGGGGCCGGATGCCTTACGGCTGACGGATCAGCGGTAGTCGCTGAAGCCGTAATCGTCCAGCGGGACTGCGGCGCCGGTGGTCTGACCGAAGCTGTCCGGGCTGTAGTAGGTGTCGTCGTAGGACGGCACCGCGTACGCGGCGGCACGGGCTTCCTCGGTCGGCTGCACCTGGATGTTGCGGTACCGGTTGATACCGGTACCGGCCGGGATCAGCTTACCGATGATCACGTTCTCCTTGAGACCGATGAGCTTGTCGGAGCGGCAGTTGATCGCCGCGTCCGTCAGGACTCGGGTGGTCTCCTGGAAGGACGCCGCCGACAGCCACGAGTCGGTGGCCAGCGACGCCTTGGTGATACCCATCAGCACCGGGCGACCCGCCGCGGGCTCGTTGCCCTCGGCGACGACGCGACGGTTGGCGGCCTCGAACTCGGCGCGCTCGGTGAGCGAGCCGGGCAGGAACTCCGTGGCGCCCGAGTCGATGATCGTCACGCGACGCAGCATCTGGCGCACGATGACCTCGATGTGCTTGTCGTGGATCGACACACCCTGCGACCGGTAGACCTCCTGGACCTCGTGGACCAGGTGGACCTGAACCTGACGCGGGCCCATGATGCGCAGCACCTCGTGCGGATCCGCCGCGCCTTCCAGCAGCTGCTGGCCGACCTCGACGTGGTCACCGTCCGAGAGCAGGCGCTCGGTGCCGTCGTCGTGCTTGAACACGCGCAGACGCTGCCGCTTCGAGAGCTTGTCGTAGACAACCTCTTCGCCACCGTCATCCGGGATGATGGTGATCTTGTAGAAGCGATCGTCGTCCTCCAGCCGCACGCGACCGGAGACCTCGGCGATCGGCGCCTTGCCCTTCGGCACCCGCGCCTCGAACAGCTCCTGCACACGGGGCAGACCGCCGGTGATGTCGTCACCCGCGACACCACCCTGGTGGAAGGTACGCATGGTCAGCTGGGTACCGGGCTCACCGATGGACTGCGCGGCGACGATACCGACGGCCTCACCGATGTCGACCAGCTTGCCGGTCGCCATCGAGCGGCCGTAGCAGGTCGCGCACACGCCGGTGCCGGTGGTGCAGGTCAGCACGGAACGGACCTTCACCTCGGTGATGCCTGCCTCCAGCAGCGCCTCCAGCGCCGGGTCGCCGAGGTCGGCGCCCTTCGCCACGATGACGTTGCCCTGTGCGTCGAGCGCGTCGGCCGCGAGCGTCCGCGCGTAGGTGGAGGTCTCCACGTGCGCGTCGCGGATGATCGAGCCGTCGAGCTGCTTCTCCGCGATCGGCACCACGATGCCGCGCTCGGTGCCGCAGTCGTGCTCGCGCACGATGACGTCCTGCGAGACGTCCACCAGACGACGGGTCAGGTAACCCGAGTCGGCGGTGCGCAGCGCGGTGTCGGCCAGACCCTTACGAGCACCGTGGGTGTTGATGAAGTACTCCAGAACCGTCAGGCCCTCACGGAAGGAGGACTTGATCGGCCGCGGGATGAACTCACCCTTCGGGTTCGTCACCAGGCCCTTCATACCGGCGAGGGTACGGGTCTGGGTGAAGTTACCCGTGGCGCCCGAGTCGACGATCGTGATGATCGGGTTGTCGGCCGGGTAGTGCGCGCGCAGCGCCTTACCAACCTCCTCGGTCGCCTCCTGCCAGATCTTGACCAGGGCGTTGTTGCGCTCCTGGTGATCGAGCGCACCACGCTGGTACTTCTTCTCGATCTGATCCGACTGCGCCTCGTAGCGCTCCATGATCTCGGCCTTCTCCGGCGGCACGAGCACGTCGGACATGGAGACCGTCACGCCGGAACGCGTGGCCCAGTAGAAGCCTGCGTCCTTGAGCTTGTCGACGGTCTGCGCGACCACGATCATCGGGTAACGCTCGGCGAGATCGTTGATGATCGTCGCCTGGCGCTTCTTGGGCATCTGCTCGTTGATGAACGCGTAGTCCGCGGGCAGCAGCTCGTTGAACAGCACCCGGCCCAGCGTGGTCTCGGTGGTCCACGCGTCGCCGCGCCGCCAGCCCTCGGGGAACAGCTCCGCCTCGACGTCCTTCGGCGGGCGCTGGTCGGTCAGCCGGACTTTGATCAGCGAACGCACGGTGAGCTCACCGCGGTCCACCGCCATCTGCGCCTCGGCGGGCGAGGAGTACACGCCCTGCTCCGGGCCGTCGGCGGTGGCAGGCTGGTAGGAGCCCTTCGCGCCCTCTTCCAGACGGGTCAGGTAGTACAGGCCGGTCACCATGTCCAGACGGGGCATGGCCAGCGGCCGGCCGGAGGCGGGCGACAGGATGTTGTTCGACGACAGCATCAGCACGCGCGCCTCGGCCTGCGCCTCCGCCGACAGCGGCAGGTGCACGGCCATCTGGTCACCGTCGAAGTCGGCGTTGAACGCCTCACAGACCAGCGGGTGCAGCTGGATGGCCTTGCCTTCCACCAGCTGCGGCTCGAAGGCCTGGATACCGAGGCGGTGCAGGGTGGGCGCGCGGTTGAGCAGCACCGGGTGTTCGGCGATGACCTCTTCGAGGACGTCCCACACCTGCGGCCGCTGCCGCTCCACCATCCGCTTGGCGGACTTGATGTTCTGCGCGTGGTTCAGATCGACCAAGCGCTTCATCACGAACGGCTTGAACAGCTCCAACGCCATCAGCTTGGGCAGACCGCACTGGTGCAGCTTCAGCTGCGGACCGACGACGATGACCGAACGGCCGGAGTAGTCGACGCGCTTACCGAGCAGGTTCTGGCGGAAGCGGCCCTGCTTGCCCTTGAGCAGGTCGGACAGCGACTTGAGCGGACGGTTGCCCGGTCCGGTGACCGGACGGCCGCGGCGGCCGTTGTCGAACAGGGCGTCGACGGACTCCTGCAACATCCGCTTCTCGTTGTTGACGATGATCTCGGGGGCGCCGAGGTCGATCAGTCGCTTGAGGCGGTTGTTGCGGTTGATCACGCGACGGTACAGGTCGTTCAGGTCGGAGGTGGCGAAGCGGCCACCGTCGAGCTGAACCATCGGGCGCAGCTCCGGCGGGATCACCGGAACGGCGTCGAGCACCATGCCCATCGGCGAGTTGCCGTTGGACTGGAAGGCCGCGACGACCTTGAGCCGCTTGAGCGCGCGCAGCTTCTTCTGGCCCTTGCCGGTACGAATCGTCTCGCGCAGCGACTCGGCCTCGGCCTCGATGTCGAAGCTCTCCATCAGCTTCTGGATCGATTCCGCGCCCATGGCGCCGGTGAAGTACTCGCCGTAGCGGTCGACCAGCTCGCGGTAGAGCACCTCGTCGACGATGAGCTGCTTGGGCGCCAGCTTGGTGAAGGTGTTCCAGATCTCCTCCAGCCGGTCCAGCTCACGCTGGGCGCGGTCGCGGAGCTGGCGCATCTCCCGCTCGCCGCCGTCCTTGACCTTGCGGCGGACGTCGGACTTCGCGCCTTCGGCCTCCAGCTCGGCCAGGTCGGCCTCGAGCTTCTGGGCGCGGGCCTCGAGGTCGGCGTCACGCTGGTCGGCGACCGCCTTCTTCTCGACCTCCATCTCGGCCTCGAGCGTGGACAGCTCGTTGTGCCGCAGCTCCTCGTCCACCGCCACGATGACGTAGGCGGCGAAGTAGATGATCTTCTCCAGATCCTTCGGCGCCAGGTCGAGCAGGTAGCCCAGACGCGAGGGCACGCCCTTGAAGTACCAGATGTGGGTGACCGGAGCGGCCAGCTCGATGTGGCCCATGCGCTCGCGGCGCACCTTGGCGCGAGTCACCTCGACGCCACAGCGCTCACAGATGATGCCCTTGAAGCGGACGCGCTTGTACTTGCCGCAGTAGCACTCCCAGTCCCGGGTGGGACCGAAGATCTTCTCGCAGAACAGGCCGTCCTTCTCCGGCTTGAGCGTGCGGTAGTTGATGGTCTCCGGCTTCTTCACCTCGCCGTAGGACCACTGACGGATGTCCTCGGCGGTGGCCAGGCCGATCCGGAGTTCATCGAAGAAGTTGACGTCTAGCACGTAACTTCCTTTCCCCTGTGCGGGTCGAATTCGAGCAAAAGTTCACTAGTGAGTTATGTGCGGGGCCGGATGCCGTTTGCGCGGCATCCGGCCTGCCGCCTAGTTCGCCAGATCGTCGACGGTGGCCGCTTCGTTCCTCGACAAGTTGATGCCGAGGTTGGCCGCCGCACGCTCCAGGTCCTCGTCCTCGCCTTCGCGCAGCTCGATCGCGGCGCCGTCGGACGACAGCACTTCGACGTTGAGGCACAGCGACTGGAGTTCCTTGAGCAGGACCTTGAACGATTCCGGGATGCCCGGTTCCGGGATGTTCTCGCCCTTGACGATCGCCTCGTAGACCTTCACGCGGCCG
>NZ_VUOS01000036.1 GCF_009829325.1 Nocardia sp. CY41 | reverse complement strand
AGTTCCCACTGCTTGTCGGTCAGAACCTGGTATCGATCACCGATCGCGGTCGCCACGCACGACATGATGCACGATCGACCCCGACCGCGGGGCCGATCAATTCACCTCATTGGGAGACAGAACCTAGGGCCGCCGCTGCGAAACCCCATACGAGATGAGCGTGCACGCAAGACCTTTCGGCTCTTCGACAACGATCTGCCCGCCAGCCTAGGGGAAGCGGCCCACCGCTCGGGATCACCCGATCAGCGTGATCATCGAACGCGGGCCGCACTCAGCGCTGCTCCGGACGCTTGTTCCGCAGCGACGTGAAGGTCGAAAAGCCTTGCGCCATCTGGACGATTCAGCACCCCAGCGGTGTGCGAGCGGCGCGGCCACCAGGCTGCCGACACTTCTTACACCCGAGGGCTCGAAGAACGGCTCAGATCCCCGATCAGCGGGTCGGCGAGACGCATGGATTCGGAAGGGCCGAGATGGTGGCCAGGTCGCAGATGCCGCTGGTCAGTATCTGCAAGGGGGCGGCAACCAGCAGCGTGAGAATTCCGATGACGTCGCCGCGCTGGAGAAACCAGGCTCCCGACCGAGCTGCCGCCGATCCGGAGTCCAGCGCCGACGAGCCGGTTTCGCCTGCGACAGCGATCACCGGGGCCGCGCCGCTCGGTCCGGCTGTCGCTTCGGCCGCGGTGACGACAAGAGTCGCCGCCGCGACAGAAACGGCAGCAAGGCGAAGGTGGGTACGCATCATCGCGCTCCTCTGTTAGGAACAGTTATTCACATACTATCGGAAACATAGATTCGATTTCGGAGATTCGCGCGGAAGGATCGACGGCGTCCACGTGATGCCGGGTCGGGCTTCCGAGGCGCACACTCCGGACTGAGCAGCAGATAGTCACTGGCGAGCCCTCACGCAACCGCCCTGCAGCACAGGAAGAACGCCGTCTCGCGATATCGATCGTGATCGTTCCGATTCCAACAGAAAGACAGGAATAGACGATCACTTAATTCGGTACGGTCACACGCGGCGCAGGTCCACCCGTGTGACGACGAGGGAGAGTGGACCCGTATCCGCTAGAGAGCCTGCTCCGGCGAGTGAGCGTCCGCCCAGGATCTGCAGGCGTTCGGCAGAGGCGGACCCGGGTTCCGGGGTGTAGATCATGGGGGTAGTGGAAGCGTTCGGTGCCGGTTCCGTGGGTTCGGACGTCGTGGGCACCCCACAGCATGCGGCCCCGATGGGGCACGAGTACGTCGGTGTGGTCGAGGAGATCGGCTCCGACGTCCGCGATGTCGCGGTGGGCGACTTCGTGGTGGGGTCGCCTTTCGCCTCCGACAACACCTGTGAGATCTGCCGCGCCGGCTACCAGAGCCGGTGTGTGCACAACGTGCCCATCGGGATGATCGGCACCCAGGACGAACGCGCTCGTATCCCGCTCGCCGACGGCACCCTGGTCACGGTTCCCGGCCGACCGGGCGACGAGCAGATCGCGTATCTGCTAGTGCACCTGGAACCCACCCGAGCACGGCGGGCGCCGACCCCGGTTCCGGCGCCCGCCGTCACGGCGTCCCGACACCCGACACGGTCAGCCGCCGAGTGTTCCCGTCTTCGCTGCCGATCGCGCCGACGGTCAGTCGGTGGTCGTGGTCTCGGTGGATGCGGCTCGGCCGCGTGTCAGCGTGCGGCGGGCGAGGTACGCGAGCGCGCCCGCCGCGAGAACGGCGGCTCCGGCCAGAACCGAGGTCATCGGCAGGGCGAAGGCGAGTAGCAGGCAGCCGGCCACGCCGGTCACGGGGATGACGCGGGGCGGGCGGTTCTCGGCGGGGGAAAGCGTCCATGCGGCGGCGTTGGCGATGGCGTAGTAGGCCAGCACACCGAAGGAGGAGAACCCGATCGCGCCCCGCACGTCCACGGTGGCGGCCAGGAGCGCGACGACGACGCCTACCGTGATCTCCGCCCGATGCGGCACGCCGTACCGGGGATGGACGGCGGCGAGGACATGCGGCAGGTGCCGGTCGCGGGCCATGGCCAGCGTTGTGCGGGAGACGCCGAGGATCAACGCGAGCAGCGACCCCAGCGCCGCCACCGCGGCACCGACCCGAACCACCGGCGCCAGCCGGTCGGCTCCCGCGGCGGTCACGGCATCCGTCAGTGGGGCGGCGGCCGACGCGAGGGCGCCGGGACCGAGCACCGCAAGCGCGGCGATCGCGACGACGGCGTAGACGACGAGGGTGATACCGAGCGCGAGAGGGATCGCGCGTGGAATAGTGCGAGCCGGGTCGCGTACCTCCTCCCCGAGCGTGGCGATCCGCGCGTATCCGGCGAAGGCGAAGAAGAGCAGGCCCGCGGCCTGCAGAACACCGGAGACGGTGACATCGCCGCCGATACGCAGCTGCGCCACCTGAGTGCTGCCGGAGGTGAGGGTGGCCACGGCCACGGCTGTGAGCACCGCGAGCGCGATCGCGACGATCACGCGGGTCAGCCACGCCGATTTCTGCACTCCGGCATAGTCGACGGCGGTCAACGCCAGCACCGCCGCGACCGCGACCGCGTGTGCGTGGGCCGGCCAGAGGTAACTGCCGACGGTCAGCGCCATGGCCGCGCAGGAGGCGGTCTTGCCGACGACGAAACCCCATCCTGCGAGGTAGCCCCAGAAGTCACCGAGGCGTTCACGGCCATAGACATACGTGCCGCCCGAGGCCGGATAACGTGCGGCCAGCCGTGCCGAGGATGTCGCGTTGCAATAGGCCACCACGGCGGCGATCGCCAATCCGATGAGCAGTCCCGATCCGGCAGCCTGCGCGGCAGGGGCGAGCGCGGCGAAGATCCCCGCGCCGATCATGGACCCGAGCCCGATCACCACCGCGTCCGGCACGCCCAGCCTGCGGCGGAGTTCGTCGGGCAATGCGGGAACGGCCGATGCGTTGTTCGACATGGAAGACGCGTCTACGAGGCGGCGGGCTGGAACAGCTCGACGAGGTTGCCCGCGGGGTCTTGCAGCAGGACTTGTCGTCCGCCGGGGCCGCTGATGATGTCGTTGCGGAAGGGGATGCCGGCGGCTCGCAGTCGTTCTGCTTCGGCAGCGATGTCGTCGACGAGGAGCTGAATGCGATTCCAGCCGGTGCCGGGCCCCGGGGTGGCACCGTCGGGCATCGGACGTCCAGCGGAACTCGCGGGCCCGGACAGGAGCAGCTGCAACGGGCCGCGCCGCGCAGCGGCGAAGGCGGGTGCGGCGTCGAAGTCGACGGTGAAGCCGAGGTGGGTGGTGTAGAAATCGACCGCCGCGCGCACGTCGTCGACCAGATAGCGGACGCGGGCGAGTTCGGTCGGCGCGGTCGTCATGGTCGGGTCTCCTTTTGATTCGTTTCCTCGACAGACACGGCGTCGACGGGGTGTCTACGCCGACGTGCTTACGCGACGTTGCTGCGACAGCGGCGGCCCGAATCCGATTCGGATATCGAGTTCGTTTGCGACGCGTTGGAATTCCGGGTATGTCGCACGATCGGTGTCAGCGGCGATGGAGGGATTGGGCAGACTCCAGTGCGTCGTGACGGCCGCTCCGTGATCGCGGGGAACTTCGCGGATCTTGTCGCACAACGTGATCACGTAGTCGAAGCGCCGTCCGGTGATCGTCTCCAGCGACCGCGGCTGCCGGGGCTCGAGGTCGATGCCGTAATCAGCACGCAGGACTCGCGCCGTGTTGGGATGCATCCGTGGCGCGGGATGACTACCCGCGGACGCGACTTCGACCCCGGCGGCCCGATGCCGCAGCATCGCCTCCGCCATCGGAGAGCGCGCACTGTTACCGGTGCACAGGAACAGCACCGAACTCCCGCGGGGCCACTCGCGGCGCACGGGCGCCAGTGCCGGGTGCAGGGCGACGGCCGCGTCGCCGAGCGCGTTCGCGCACGCCGACAGGTCCAGATGGTAGTAGGTATCGCGCGCATCGAAACTACTGCGGCGCGCGCCCACCAGGCCCGTAGTGCGCAACAGCCGCAGGTGATACGACACCAGGTTCTGTGGCTCGCCGACC
Source organism: Nocardia sp. CY41 (assembly GCF_009829325.1). Taxonomy (GTDB): domain Bacteria; phylum Actinomycetota; class Actinomycetes; order Mycobacteriales; family Mycobacteriaceae; genus Nocardia. Next base: position 56,333 of record NZ_VUOS01000036.1, on the reverse strand, counting down.
GCGGCCACCAGCTCACGCACCCGGCGATCACCGCAGGCCAGCTCGGTCATCAACGTCCACCGCAACGGATGCGAAGCCATACGCATCAGCAGCGGAACCGGCACTCGATCGGGGACGACCACAATGGCAGAATACATCAAAACACTTTGATGGAATACCCGTTGGGCGAGTTTCGCTTCGATCCCCGCCCGATCGATCACCGCGCACATGCCCGACATCCCGCGCGGCTTGACGCGATCCCGCGCTCCGGCGTAGAGCGTGGGCGGAGACCGCACGGGCCGCCGACCCGGCGAGTATCGACTCCCTTCCCGCCAACGCTCGGCCACACGCGGCCGCCGGAAACTCGCCTCAGAGGGAAGCGCTCATCTCCCTCCAGGAGTTGACAGTTCATTATGTTCAGTGTTTATTGAACACGCGGAACCTACAGAACAGCTTGTGGTTAGACCCGAAGGAGTGACCATGACCGCCCCCGCCATACGCGTCGAAGGCCTGACCAAGCATTACGGCAAGCAAGTCGCCCTCACCGACTTGAGTCTCGAGGTCGCACGGGGCGAGGTGTTCGGCTTTCTCGGCCCCAACGGCGCAGGCAAGTCGACCACCATTCGCATCCTGCTCGACCTCATCCGTCCTACCGCCGGACGCGTCGAGGTCTTCGGCGCCGATCCCCGCGCCGGCGGCGCGCGATTGCGCCGGCGCATCGGCTACCTCCCCGGTGAACTCGCTCTGGAAGGCCGCAATACCGCACGAGACCTGTTGGCGTTCCTCGCCGATCAACGTGGCACCGTTGCGGCCAGTCGAATCGAGGAACTGGCTCGGCTGCTGGATCTGGACCTGTCGAAGAAGGTCGGGGCGATGAGCAAGGGCAACAAGCAGAAGGTCGGAATCATCGCCGCCTTCATGCACGCCCCCGATCTGCTCATCCTCGACGAACCGACCTCGGGATTGGATCCGCTTCTCCAGCAACGCTTCCTGGAGTTGGTGACGGACGCCAAAAACAACGGGCAGACCGTCTTCATGTCCTCGCACATTCTCTCCGAGGTGCAGCAGACCGCCGACCGCGCCGTCATAATGCGTGCCGGACAGCTGCTGGCCACCGAGAATGTGGAGGAGCTGCGCCGTCGCGCCCCACGCACCGTGGACATGGTCTTCGGCGCGGATGTCTTCGCCGACGACTTCGCTCATCTGCCCGGTGTGCGCGATCTGACCGTGGCGGGCCGTACCCTGCACTGCACCACCGACGGTGAGGTCGACGCGCTGTTCAAGGCGGCCGCCAAGTATCCGTTGGTGAGCGTGCTGTCCACCGAGCCCGATCTCGAGCAGATGTTCTTCAGCCTGTACGACCGCTGAACCCAATCCCCTCGTCTACCGCAAATCTTTTCGCGCAAAGGATCTCGTCATGACCCGCTCGGTGTACACGCAGGCGCTGAAGGAACAGAAACGCGCCCTGATCGGCTGGTCGATCGGCATGGCCGTCGTGCCGCTGATATATCTGCCCTCCTATCGGTCACTCGCCGAGCAAGGCTCGCTGAACATCGAACAAAGCAGCATCTACGACGCGATGGGCATGAGTGACTTCGCCACCGCCGCCGGATACCTGCACTCGACCATCTTCGCCCTGATGGGCCTGCTGCTCACCGTGATCTTCGCGGTCACGATGGGCGCCCGCTCGGCTTCCCAGGAGGAGAGCGGGACGCTGGATGTCCTTCTCGCGCAACCGATCAGCCGCACCAGCCTGATCGGGCAGCGGTTCGCCGCACTCGCCGTCCAGATCGGCGTGGTCACCGGCGTACTGGGATCGAGCGTGCTGATCGGAGCCGAGGCCGGACAGTTGGGCGTGCCCGCGGGCAATATCCTCGCCGCCGTGGCCGGGCTCGGCCTGCTCGGACTGGCGGTGGGCGCCCTGACACAACTGGTCGGCGCGGCCACCGGGCGACGGGCGCAGACGCTGGGTATCACCGTGCTGCTGGTGCTCGGCGGCTACCTCGCCAACAGTCTCGGCGGAATCATCGACGGAGCTTCGTGGCTGACGAAGTTCTCGCCCTTCTACTACGCGATCGGTGGCTCACCGCTGGTGAACGGCTGGCATGTGGGCCACCTTCTGGTGCTGACAGTCCTCGCCGCCGTCGCCGTCGGGCTGTCGGTCATCGCCTTCGATCGCCGTGACATCGCTGTGTGACAACTCCGGTGGGGCGGGTTCGCACCGACCCGCCCCGCCTGCACTTCTCTCGTAGGAAGAATACTGATCCCATGACCAGCGCATCCGAATCGGCTCCCGCCCCCACCGACGCCCAACTGGCTTTCGTGGAGGATCTCGCGCTGGTCTTCGAACGGATGGGGCTGGTCCGCATGGTCGGCCGGACAGTCGGCTGGTTGTTGATCTGCGATCCGCCGGAGCAGACCTTCAACCAGATCGCCGAGGCGCTGCGCGCGTCCAAGGGCTCCATCTCCAGTGCGCTCAAAACACTCACCACCATGCGATGGGTCGACAAGACCGGCAAACCCGGCGACCGCCGCGACTACTACTCCGTGCGGCCCGGCATTCTGCCCGAACTCACCAGGCAGCAATCCGGCATGTACGACCAACTGACCGAGATGACCTCCCGCGGACTGGCACTGTTCGACGATCCGGACAGCAAGGACGCGGCGCGAGTGCGCGATATGCACGAGTTCTTCGTCTGGATGGGCAAGGAATTGCCCGCTCTGCTGGATCGGTGGGAAGCAGAACGCGGCAGGGGCACACGATAACCGAGCATCGCGCCGCCCTTTCCGCCGAACCACTCGGCAACGGCGGCATCGTCCCCGGGACGCATGTCTGGGGCGCGGGTGATGTCCGCCATCCGATCGCCGGGCCGGTGTGCGACGTGCGCTAGGGTTCGAACCCGTGTCCAAGCTGCGGCGGCGCGTGGCAGAGGCGGCGGAAGCGGCTCTGGCCCAACGCAAATATGTGTCGGCAGTCGATGTCTTCGCCGCTCTGGGGTGGGTGCGATCCAGTCAGGTCGATCGCTGGCGGCAGGGGCAGGTGCGGTCGTTGGAGCAGGTCACGGCGGTGGACGCACGGCGGATGCACGAGGCGGCGGAACTGCTGGGCGAGTGGGCCCGCGAGCACGGACTCACCGCGAGCACAGCGGCGTACCTGTCCGGCGGGCGCGATCGCGAGGCGTTGCGGTTCGCCGACGACGGCGCGGACCAGGTGTTCCGGGTGCACTGGCTCTCCGCGCAGCTCAGCCCGGCGCGCCGCGAACAGGTCGTCCAACGCCAGAACCGGGCACCGGATCTGACGGTGGTGGAGGCCGCGGAACCGTGGACATGCGCCGAATGCGCCGAAACCGGTCCGTATTCGATCACCTCCGCGGCCGGGCCGCTGTGCCTGATCTGTTCGGATCTCGACCATCTCGAGTTCCTGCCCGCGGGGAACACGGCGCTGAGCCGGCGTGCCAAGAAGGAGAGCGCCCTCGCCGCCGTCGTGGTCCGCCTCAATCGGCGACGCAAACGCTACGAACGGCTCGGCATCCTCGTCGAAGAAGCCGCCCTCACTCGCGCCGAACAGCAATGCCTGGCCGACGACGATGCCCGCGCCCGCCGCCGCGAACGCGACCGCAGCCGTCGCGCCGCCCAAGACGTCGAATACTGCGCCCGCATGTCCGACGAGATCCGCCGGCTGTTCCCCGGCTGCCCCGCCGACCGCGCCACCCAGATCGCCGGACACGCCGCCGCCCGCGGCAGCGGCCGCGTAGGCCGCACCGCCGCAGCCGAACTCCTCTCCCCCGACGCACTCACCCTCGCCGTCATCGCCTCCGTCCGCCATCGCGACACCGACTACGACCACCTCCTCATGACCGGCGTCCCCCGCTCCGAGGCCAGGGCCCGGATCCGCCCCACCGTCGACCACGTCCTGGAAACCTGGCGCAGCTGAAATCTCCCGTCAGCGGGTGGGCGATCGAGGGGCCGTCTCAGCACGCGGGGCTTCGGGGTCGAGCATGGCCAGGTCAGCGAAGTCGATTCGCGTTGCGCCCACTGGGTGCGTCGATGCACGCCGAGGACATCGTCGCGCTGCCCGGCCCCGGCGCAGCCCGGCCGCCGTCAGAACGCGTATCGCACCGTCAACCACGGGGTCCGCTGGGCGATGAGGTCGGTCAGCGTCCGGACCCCCGCAGCCTTCACGTCGTTGCGATAACGCACATTCCACATGCCCGACTGGGAGCGCTTGGCCTGCTGAATCTGCGGGCGCCACAACAGGTCCTCGGACTTCGGGTGCCAGCCGAGGTTGACCTCGTGCAGTTGCTCGTTGTGGGTGAGCATGATGATCTCCGCTGCGGCCTGGGCCTTGAAGGCGGCGCCCGTGCCGTCCGCGAGCTCCTCCAGCAGCTCCGCCCAGTCTTCCTCCCAGCCGGGGCGGACGACGACGGGAGAAAAGTTGACGTGCACCTCGTAGCCCGCTGCCACGAAGTCGTCGATCGCGTCGATGCGCTGCCGGATCGGCGTGCTACGCAGATCCAGCAGCTGGGAGTCGGCCTCGGGCATGAGCGAGAACCTGATCCGGGTCCGTCCGTGCGGGTCCAGATCGAGCAGGGCGCGGTTGACGTACTTGGTGGCGAAGGAAGCCTTCGCGGTGGGCCATGCACCGAAGACGGTGATCAGGTCGGCGACGTTGTCGCTGACCAGCGCGTCGACGGAGCAGTCGCTGTTCTCCCCGAGGTCGTAGACCCACGCGTGCGGGTCGCATTGATTCGGCACAGTCTTGGCCCCCTGTCTGCGCACGTGACGTTCCAAATAGCCGATGATCTTGTCGATGTTGGTGAACACCGTGATCGGGTTGGCGTAACCCTTGCGGCGGGGGACGTAGCAGTAGGCGCACGCCATCGCACAGCCGTTGGACGTCGAAGGCGCGATCCAGTCCGCCGAGCGGCCGTTCGGCCGGGCCGTCAGCGACTTCTTGACCCCGACGACCAGGTCCTCGGTCTTGACCCGGATCCAGCGGTCGACGTTGCCCGCGTTGCCGTGCAGCTGGTCGATCTTCCAGTGCGAGCCGACGGTGATGATCTCGGCGTCGGGGAAGCGCGCCCGCACTTGCTGCCCGCGCGGGCTCGCCAGCGCGTCCGGTTCGGCCCACAGACGGCGGACGTCCAGCAAACGAGGACCCGAGGTGGGCCGGAAGGAGTCCTGAGCTGCGGAGGATTGAGTCATGACCCCTGCTTACGCCACCCCACCGACATGCGGCGGACGCACGTGACCCCGCCGACGGCGATCTCACAGCAACGAGCCGCCTGCCCGCGGCACAGGACGGATGTCCGGCAGCCGCGCGGACCATCGCCGCGGCGCCGGTAGTCCAGGTTCGAACGAAGTGGGCGCGGCGCGCGGCATCGGCCGTACGTCCGGTCAGCGGCGCGCCAGCGGGTGGACGTCGATGAACTCGGTGCCGATCTCGCGCATCCGCTCGACCGCGTGGCGTGGATCGATCAACGCTTCGGGAGTGTGGATGCCGGGCGCGACGGCGTGTCCGCGCAACCCGAGCAAACGCTCGACGCCCAGGGCGATGCCGAGCGCGGTCAACGGCCGCTGCCCCGCCGGATGGACCAGGTAGCGGCTCGTCCGCGCCGGATCGCCCGCCTCATCGGCTCCTTCGATATCGATCCGAACCTCGAACGAAGCGGATCCGCCGCGGCGGCGGCCCGCGGACTCCCCTACCGCCAGGTCGAAGCGAACGTCGTGCGCGCCCGTCGCGAACGCGATACTCGGCACGTCGAGGATGGCGACGGTCTGCCCGGGTACTTCGACACCGTCGACGCCGAGCACATCGGCTCGCGCGTCGGCAGCCGCCACCCAGGTGAACACGCCGTCACGCCGTACCAATCCCGCCGAAGTGGCGACCGACAGCCGCTCCAGATCGGCTATCGCCGCGGGTCCGCCCGCGTCCGTTTCGTCCAGCACGGCGCCGATCCGGACAGCGTCGACTCGATCGAACCGCTCGGCCGTCTCCATCGTCGCGAGTACGACAAGACCGGCGAAACAGTGACTGGCCACCAGAACGGGCGCGGCGTCCGCGCGCTGCGCGCCCGCGACGACCTCCGGCGTGATCTCCACCAGACCGTTGGAGATGCTCAGATACGGCAATCCGCGGTCCTGCGCGAAGCGCAGCCCGGACAACTTGCGGTCCCACAGCGCCGCGACCACCGCCGAATAGCCGTGACCGGCCGCGAGACCGAGGTCCGGTCGCTCCAAATCAATGGTCACCGCCGACGCCGCGCCCAACTCGTCGGCCACGTGTCGGGCGCGAGCGAGGTCGCGGCCGGCGATGGTCAGGGGCAGCGTGGGGTGCCACCGCCGCAACTGGGCGGCAGCTCCGGCGCCCGCCTGTCCCGAACCGCCCAGGATCAGCACCGAATCCGGCCGTACCGACATATGTTCCGCTCCTTCATCTACCTACATTTTGTATATACATTCTGTAGATACAATTTGTAGCTAAACTGGGCCGACAACGCAAGGGAGGATCGATGGCCACCACGTCGCCTCGCCTGTCCAAGCAGGCCAGACGCGAGCAATTGCTGGAGACCGCACTGTCGGTCGTGCGGGCTCACGGCGCCGACGCCCTGACCCTGGTGACGCTCGCGGAGGCGGCCGGAGTGACCAGACCGGTTGTGTACGACCACTTCGGCACCCGCTCCGGGTTGCTGCTCGCCCTCTATCGGCGGCTCGACGAACGGCAGCGCGCCGCGTCGGAACAGGCGTTGCGCGCTGCCGGACCCACCGCGGCGGACGTCGCCCGCGTCGCCAGTGCCGTCTACTTCGACTGTGCCGCCGACATGCCGGAACTCACGGCGATTTCCGCCGCGCTGAAGGGAAATCCGGACATGGAGGCGACCCATCGCGAGATGTACGACAGCTATACCGATCTGATGGCCGCCGCACTCCAGCCACACTCGCCGCTGCCCCCTGAGTCGCTGCGGTTGCGCTGCGTCGGCATCCTGGGCGCGGCCGAGGCCATCGCGACCGAACTGAACCACGGCCGGACGACCACCGCCGACGCGATCACCGCACTCACCGACATGATCCTGGGCAGTCTGGAGTCCCACCCGGCACTCGGCAACCCCTGACAACTTCCCAGGTATTGCATGATCACCAGTTCACGGAAACATCCGTCGACGTCACCGAAGACCGGCTGCACTTCGCATTGGAAGACTCGACCTCGACCAGAATCGATAGAGGCTCGCTTCCGAGGTCGGGATCGTTATGGAACCTCGGTGAATCCAGGAGGACAGGCTACGGCCGAAAACCGTAGTACCGCCGCACCATTCGCTCGTATACCCGGCTCGGGAGAAACCTGCGGGCCCAGAAGGACAAGCGGACGTCACGGCCGCACAGGTAGGTCTGCCGTGGCCGGCTCGCGGCCAGGATCATCGCGACCTTGCGGGCCACCGCGGAGGCGGGCTGTCCCGCGGCCAGGTAACCGCGTACGAGGTTCAGCACGGCGGCACGATCGTGGTCGTAGGCGGGGATCGGCCTCGACACCGGGACCGCCGTGTCGACGATCGGGGTGACGGTCCACCCCGGGATGAGCACCGACACCTGGATGCCCGCCCCGGCGGCCTCCATGCGCGCGGCTTCGCCGATCCGCTCCACCGCGGCCTTCGTGGCCGAGTACCAGCCGCCGTAGGGTTCGGCGACAGCGCCCGCGCCGGAACTGACGACGATCACGCGGCCCGCGCCTCGCGCGCGCAGCAACGGCAGCGCTGCGCGCAGCACACGGTGCGTGCCGAGGACGTTGGTGTCGTAGAGCGCCGCGGCCTCGGCGGGTGTGGTCTCCTCCACCGCGCCGACGACGCCGTATGCCGCGAACGTGACCACCGCCTGGATGCTGCCGTGCCTGGCATGCACGTCGCGAACCCAGCCGTTCACCGCCTCCTCGTCGCGCACGTCGACCCGAGCGATTCCGGGCGCGGCGGCCCGGTCACATCCTTCGACCGTGTACCCCAGCGCCGCCAGGTGTTCCATGGTGGCTGCGCCCATGCCGTTGGCGGCGCCGGTGACGAGCACGACCGTCACGCGGCACACACCTTCAGCACTCGCGGCAGGACCTCCAACCGCGCCGACTCCACCATCGTGATCTCGCCGTCCAGTTCCAGCGGCGCCGGTCGATCCGGCCGCAGTTCCACGACCGAATCCCGGTGGCACACCGCCAGCCGCGACCGCCGGAACCGGCCCGCGTACAGTCCCGCGACCAGGCCGAGCGTCCGAAGCCTTCCCGCCTCGGCCCAGATATTCACGTCGAACCGGCCGTCGGCGGGGGTCACCGCCGTGTCGTAGCGCATACCGCCCGCGAAGTGGACGCTCTTGAGCACACCGATATTGGTGATCGGGGACGCGTGGCTCCAGTCGCCGCCCCGCACCACGACCGGCAGCGGCCGATGGGTGGCGATGGTGGCCAGCGCGGTAGCGATGATGGCGGCCTCCACACTGCGCGACTTGAGCAGGCCCACCACCCCGCTGGCCTGATTGAACGAACGATTGCCCGCGGCGACCAGTCCCATGCTGGCGTTGAGCAGGAAGTAGCGCACCGCACGCGTGCCGTCGGTCAGCAGCACGCAAGCTTTGCCCACGTCGAGGAGTTCGGCACGGCCGGCGTCGATCCGCACCGGGACGGCTCCGATACGCCCGCTGTCGGCCACCGGTTTGTGGAAGTCGTTCGAGCTGCCCAGTCCCACCGCGCCCAGCGCGGTGCCGGGGGCACGCGGGCGGTCGGTGGCCGGGTCCATGAGCGCGTTCAGCACCAGGTTCACCATGCCGTCGCCGCCCGCGGCGACCAGGACAGACGGCGGTTCCGGCCGGGTGACGGCCGCGCGCACGAGGCCGGTGGCGCGCCGGGCGTCGGCGGGCAGTTCGACCGACAGGTGCGGGTGACGGGCGCGCAGCGCGGACTCCACCGGCTCCCAGCGTCGCAGCGCCGCGCCCGCGTTCGCTCGCGGGTTCAGGACGACGAGCACGAATCCTCCTCGATGCCGAGCCATCGGCGTAGTGCGCGGTGATCTCCTGTCGTGACCAGTCCGGTGCGGGCCACGGCCGGCGGGATGCCGGTGGAGCGAGCGTCGATCAGGAAGACCGGAATGCCCAGTTGCGCGGCGGGACCGTCGTGGGCCGGGTCGTTGCCGACCATGACGCAGTCCGCTGCGGCCGCGCCGAGCTGGTCGAGCAGTTCGCGATAGAACTCGAGCCGCGGCTTCGCGCGGTGCATGGTGTCACCGCTGGTGACGTAGGCGAACGAGGTGAGATCGAATCCGCCCCAGCGAATTCTGGCGTCCACCGTGCTGCGCGGCCACAACGGGTTGGTCGCGACCACTTGCCGCGCACCCGCCTCCACCAGCTCGCGCACCGTCGCCACCGCCGCGGGGCGCGGCAGGAAACATGCGCGCAGCCGGGTGAATTCCACCTCGGCGAGCCTGGCCAGGCGGTCCGCGACGACGTCACGGCCGGTGCCGAGTCGCTCGGCGAGCAGCCGCACCAGCAGTTCGGTGTTGGTGTGGTCGCCGTCGTTGGCGCGCACATCATCCAGCGTGCGGCGCAGCAGCGGCAGGAAGCGGTGCGGTGGCAGCAGATCACGGAACGCCCAAGCCGCGCCCGCGGGCATCAACGTCGCGAACGTGCGCCGCCGCTGCCCGATCAATGTGCCGTCCAGATCCCACAGCACGGTCGGTCGTGGCCTCATTCCTGGCTGTCCAGTACGGCTTGTAGGTCCGCTCTGGTCAACCCGAGACGAGCGGCGTAGTCGTCGATGCCCGGTGGCCGCGCACCGCCGAGCCCGGTGCGGGACCGGAGGTCCCCGGCGTATGCCGCGCCGAGGTCGTAGACGGTCTTGGCCAGTGCGGCGGGGAACAACCACCGGCCGAGGTCACGCTGGAATACCCGGGTCAGGCGGTAGGGCGCGATCAGCCGAGCGCCGACGGCGGCCAGAACGCCCGGGTCGCGCAGCGAACTCATCCGGGCCGCCTCCGCCCCCGGGACCAGCAGCAGCCCGGACCACAGCCGTCCGAAGCCGTCCCATTTCTCCCGCGCGTCGGCGGTCATATTGAATTCCGTGTAGGCCTTCTCGATGCGGGAGGTGTGCGTGGAACGGCTGCGCAGCAGCGTGTGCACCTCGGCGATCTTGCGCGCGGTGTCGGCGCGGGTGAATCTGTCCACGCGCGGCGCGATCCGCTCCAGCAGCGCTGCGAAGTCGGGATTCGGCGCCAACCGGTGTGCGAGGGCGAGGGCGTGGAACATCAGGCTCTCACTACCCGCCGCCGTGATCTGGGCGGCGAGCAGGTCGTAGTCCAGGCCGGGGCCCGCATATCGGGCCAGGTTCCAGATATCGCCGAGTTCGCGTACGCCGGTCTTGTAGTAGGGCAGGTGGATACCCAGATGGTGCAGGTTGTCCTCGTGCGCCATCGCCCACGCCGGTACGCCGTGGAAGTCGACGGCCCGCACGCGTTTCCATATCGCGGTGTAGTCGACCGTGTAGGGCGCCAGCGGCGTGATGAGTCCCCAGTGCGTGCCCACCACGAGCGCGCCGTCGCGCGAGACGAACGACGGCAGGTGGTGGGATCGCTCGGCCCGCACCTTGGGCGCCTTGCCAAGCAGCTCCGAAGTCGCGAAGAGCCCGAGCTCACGGTAGATCTCGACGGCCGTGTCGACCTGGCCCGGCTCCAACAGGATGTCCAGGTCGTTCATACGTTTGTAGTGCGGGTCGCGGTAGATCTCGGTGGCGAAGAGCATGCCCTTGAGCACCACGCAACGCACGCCGCGTTCGTCGAACCGCCGCAACAGCTCCACCGCCCCCGACAGGCGGCGGTCGTTCGCGGTCGCGATCCGCGCGGTCACGGCGTCGAATCGCACTCGGACCGGCGGCGGCACGAGGTCGTACACCTCCGCGGCGATGAGCGAGCGCCGCACCAGCGGGACGGTGGCGTTGAGCCGCGCCAGCTCGAAGAAGGCCGCCCAATCGGTGACCCGGCCGGCCAGTTCGACGAGTTCGGCGCGCTCTGCTCCGGTGGGTGTGGCCAGCGCGGCGTGCACCAGCAGCCGTTCGGCGTCCGTCCCGCCCGCGGCGATCACGGTGTCGGTCATGTCAAGCGATCCCTTCTTGTTCGGGATGGAAGCCGATGCGGCGCGCGACGGTGTCGATGCGGTCCAGTGCGCGGTCGAGATGGTCGCGAGTGAGCGTGGCCATCATGCTGATCCGCAGGCGTTGCTGGTCGCGAGGCACGGCGGGGAACTCGACGCCGTTGACGAACACACCCTCCCGGTGCAGGGCGGTGACCACGTCGGCGACGGCGAACCGCGGTGGGACCAGGATCGGGATGATCGCGGTCTGCGGATCGACGGCGAAACCCATCGCGCGCAGCCCGCGCACGAAGTATCCGACGTTGTCGTGCAGTCGCGCCACGCGTTCGGGATGCGCGGCCAGGAACTCGATGCCGGCGAGCACCGCCGCGACGACCGACGGTGCGAGCGCGGCGGAGAACATGTAGGAGCGGGCGAAGAAGCGCAGGGTGTCCACCAGGTCCCGCGAGCCGGCGACGAAGCCGCCGGTGCCCGCGAAGACCTTCGAGAACGTGCCCATGGTCAGCTCCACCGATCCCGGACCGAGCCCGAAATGCTCGGCGGTACCGTGCCCCCGCGCGCCGAGCACTCCGGTGCCGTGCGCGTCGTCGACCGCCAGCCACGCACCGAACGCGTCGCACAGCGCGCGGATCTCCGGCAGCGGTGCGATGTCACCGTCCATCGAGTACACGCCCTCGACGGCCACGACCACGTTCGCCCCCGGGTTCCGCCAGCGGATCTGCATCAGCCGGTGGCGCAGATGGCGCAGATCGTTGTGCGCGAAGGCCATCGAGCGCACCCGGCCGAGCTGGATGCCGTCGTACAGGCTGGCATGGTTCTGTTCGTCGTAGAGCAGCACGTCGCCCTTGCGCAGCAGACCGGTCACCCAGCCGACGTTGGCCGCGTATCCCGAGGAGAAGACCATGGCCGACTCGCAGCCCTTCAGTTCGGCCAGCCGTTCCTCGAGCCGCCGGTGCAGGGTCGTGGTGCCGTTGAGCAACGGCGGGCCGCCATGCCCCACCCCGTATTCGCGTATGGCGGCGATGGCCGCCTCCACGATGCTCGGTTCGTTGCCCAGGCCGAGGTAGTTGTTGGACCCGAGCATGATCAATTCGTCGGTCGCGCCGGTCGCCGGATCGCCCACCGGGACAACCGCGCCGGACGGCCCGGTCACTTCCCGCAACACGAAACCGCTGCCGCGAGCATGCTGGGCGTAGGGCCGGAACTCCGCGAAACGCTGGTCGAACGTGTGCGCCGCGGGGTCCAGATAGTGCTCCAGGCTGAAGTTCTCGCCGTGGGCCGGATCGGGTGCGGTCACGGTCGTCGCTCCTGCTCGAGAGTCACGGTGCCCGCGCGGCCGTCCAGCACCAGGAGGTCACCGTCTCCGATCAGGCCGGTGACTCCGGGAACGCCGACGACGGTGGGGATGCCGAGTTCGCGTCCGATGATGGCGGTGTGGGAAAGCAGGCTGCCCCGTTCGCTGACCAGCCCGCCCGCGGCGACCATGAGGAACACCCAGCCCGGGTCGGTGGTCGCGGCCACCAGAATCTGCCCGTCGATCGCGACGTCCGGATCCGGGGTGCGCAGCACCAGTGCGGGCGCCTCGACGCGCCCTGGGGCACAGCCGATTCCGTGCAGTACGCGTGCTCCTTCGGCGGCGTCCCCGGCCGGTTGCTCCAGCGCCGGATCGCCGATATCCGCCGCGGCGATCCCGGTCGTGACGATGCGGGAGGGCAGGCGTTGCGCCTGCCAGCGTTCGTAATCCGCCTTGCGCAGGGCGACGGTGCGTGTGGTGTCGGTGTCCACCGCCGTTCCGCGGGTGAGTGCCGCGATCTCCTCGTAGGTGAGCCAGAAGACGTCGCGCGGATCGCCCAGCAGGCCGTCGGCGTGCAGTCGCCTGCCGTACTCCCGGAACACCCGCTTCAGCAGACCGAAGGCTCGGCTGCGGCCCAGCCGCATGTTCTCGCGCTGCTTCACGTGTTCACGGGCCAGCCGCAGCGCGAGCCGGAAAAGCCACCGCCGCACGCGTGCACCGGCGAACAGGTCGGCCGCCGTCCGCTCGGCCGCACGACGGATCGCCTGCTCACGCGCGATCATGTCGTCGGCGTTCTGCCCGCCGCGCAGGTAGTTCCGCAGCATGGGCACCAGTCGTTCGGGGTGCTCGCCGAGCGGATCGGTCTCCAACTTGAGTTCGTCCACGGTCCGGTCGCCGAACTCGGCGATGTGACGCAGGCACGCCGCGCGGAAGGTCGCGAACCGGTCTTCGGACAGGGCGGTCCACACCTGCTGTGCGGTGGCGGGGCCGTCGAACAGCGTGCGCAATGCCGAGTCGGCGCGTACCCGCGCGGTCAGTGCGAGTGCCGAGCGCACCGGATCGACGCTGTCGACACCGTCTTCGCCACAGAACAACTCGTTGCGCAGGGTGAGCGCCTCGTCCTCGGCGAGGCCGGCCCGTCGCAACTGCAGGCCGACCACATGGAACATCTGCTGGGCGAGGAAATCGTTGAAGATCTGCACCGAGTACGCGGGCACGAGTTCATCGAAGAAACGCTCGGTCCACGCCAGCAACGCGTGCGCGTCGCGTTCGCGTTCCGGCGCGTTCTCCTCCAGCCTCCGTTCGAGGTCCTCGGTGGCCGCCGCCAGCGCCGTGAAGAACGCGCGCAACCGCCGGGGCAGACGTAGCCGGCCGAGCAGGATGATCGCGAACACCCGCAGGCGGAGCGCGATCGCGCGCAGCCGGGCGATGCCACGGGCCGGCACGGGCGGCCGCTGGTATCGGTTCTCGATATCGAGCGCAGCTTCCCATCCTTCGATGGCGAAATCCATGCCGGGGATCTCGAGGAACAGGCGATACCAGTTGCTGATGTTGTAGTAGATCCGGCCGCGCGCGGTGCCGACCAGATACGGATACAGATCGGCGGCGTTGCGGTCGATGATCCGGGTGGTGGCGCCGAAATCGCGGTGACACGTGCGGAACACCCGCTCATAGGCGGCGCGCAGGACCGAGAACGTCAGCGGGCTCGACAACCCGGGATACGACTCGGCGACGTTGACGTTGTCGAAGACGGTCTCGCGCGCCCCGGTCGCGGTGACCGGTCTGGCCTGCAGGAGGTGCAATCGCCCGTCGGGCGTGTAGGCGAACTCGACATCCTGCGGCGCGCCGAAGTGGTCGGCGAGCGCGCCCGCTACTTCGGCCAACTCGCGAATCTCCGCGTCGGACAGCGCCGCCACCGTCACCGGGTCGCCGAGTTCTTCTACGGTGGTGCCCGCTGCGTGCCGCGCGGCCACCACGCGACTGCGTTTCTCGGCGACCACCCGCGAGGTGATGGCGCCGGTGGCGCGGTCGACGAAATAGGTATCGCAGTCCACCGTGCCCGCCACCACGCCTTCACCCAATCCGAGCGCGGCCGCGACCACCGCTTCGGAGGGGTCACCGCTGCGCGGATTGCAGCTGAACACCACTCCCGAGACGGCGCTGTCGAGCAGGACCTGCACCACCACGGCGCAGGCGACCGGCGCGTCGTCGAGACCGCGGCGCGCGCGGTAGAACAGCGCGCGCTCCGACCAGTTGGACGCGAGTACCGTCCCGATCGCGGCGGGCAGCTCGGATGCCGCTACGTTCAGCACGGTGTCGAGCTGTCCGGCGAAGGAGTCGGTCGCCGAATCCTCGCCGCGCACCGACGATCGCACGGCGAAGCGCACCTCGCCCGCTGCGACCGGACCGTCGGCGGCCAATTCCGCGACCACGGCCTCGAGTTCGGCGGCGATGTCTGCGGGCAGCGGTCGCCCCTCGACGAGAGTGCGGATCCTGGACGAGACGGACCGCAAGGTGGCCGGATCGTCCGGATCGAGCCCGGCGAGCATGGCCGCGACGGCGTCGGCGGACGGGGCGAGCAGCCGCGCGCACGTGTCGGTGCCGAGCACGGCGAACGGCGGCACTCGATATCCGGCGGCCTGCAGTCCGGCGAGGTTGGCGGCCTTGGCTCCGGCGTGCGCGGCGGCCGCCGGGTCCGTCGCGAGGGTTTCGGCGCGCAGTATCGCGCCGGCGGTGGCACTGGTCATCGTGCGGCCTCCTGTCTGGTCCGGGTCACCGGGATGGCGCGCTCGCGCCGGGTCAACCGGACCAGGACCGGGTCGGGGGTGTTGGAGATCTCGGGGTGCTCGCGCACCCGCATCCCGTTCACCAGTTCGATGTCGTAGCGCGACAGCACCATCGCCAGACCCACCCGGATCTCGATCAGCGCCAGCTGCCGGCCGACGCACAGATGCGCGCCCCATCCGAAGGGGAAATACCGGAACGGCGGGCGCGCCCGGATCCGCTCCTTGGTGAACCGGTCCGGATCGAAAGTCAGCGGCGCGTCCCAGAACCCGGGTAGCCGATGGTTGACGAACGGGCTGATCACGACGATCGCGCCGGGTCGCAGGTCGAACCGGTCGAAATGGTCCGGCTCGACCGCGGTGCGGCTGAACGCCCAGGCCGGAGGATGCAGGCGCATCGCCTCATCGATCACGCGGCCGGTGTATTCCAGCCGGGGCAGCGCGGCGCGCACGGCGTCCGGGTGGTCCGGCGCCTCCGGCAGCGCGTCGATCTCCGCGCGCAGCCGGTCCAGCACCGCGGGATTGCGGCCCAGTTCGTAGATCGTCCAGGCCAGCGCCGCTCCGGTGGTCTCGTGACCGGCGAGCAGGAAGGTCAGCACTTCGTGCCGCAGTTGCTCGTCGTCCATCGCGTGTCCCGTGTCGTCGCGGGCGGTGAGCAGCCGGGCGAGCAGCGAGTCGGCGCCGCTGATCTGCCGGTGCCTGCCGATCACCTCGTCCACCACGCGATGCAGCCGTTGGCGCACTGCCCGCAGCCGCCGGTTACCCGGAGTGGGCAGTCGCGGCGGCAACTGGATCGGCGCGGCCATGTGCCGCATGACCCACGAAACGCCTTGACGCACATCGTCCTCGATCTGTGGAAGCACGCCGTCGAGGTCCGCGCCGAGTACCGCGCGGCATACGACGTCGGCGGCGAAGCCCATCAGCTCGGGTACCAGGTCGAATACCGCGCCGTCGGCGGCGCGAGCGTCCAAGCGGGTACGCATCCGCTGCCCGCACTCCACCATGAGCGGGATCTCGGTCTCGACATGACGGCGCGCGAAAGCCGGATTGATCAGGGCACGCTGGCGTTTCCACAGTTCGCCGCCGCTGGTCAGCAGCCCAGGCCCGAGCAGGTGGTTCAGGCTTCGATAGCTGATGCCCTTCGCGTAGCGCCCCGCACGGGTGACCAGCACCTGCTCGATGTGCTCGGGTTCGACCAGCAGGTGCACGTGCTGGTGGGCCAGCCGCAGCCGGACGCTGCCGTAGTGGAGCGCGGACTCGTAGAACAGGCCGAGCGGGTCGGCCCGGTAGCGGGCGTAGACGCCCAGCGGATGCCGGGCGGCCGGACCGTCGAGGCGGCGCATGGTCGCCGTCGAAAGTGTCATCGCGTCAGGCCTTCCCCGCGTGCGGCGCCGACCAGTTCGTCGGCGTCGAGTAGTCGCCGGGCCGCGGTGCGCTGAACCTTCCCGCTGGTGGTCTTCGGGATGCTGCGCGGCGCGACGATCCGCACGCCGGCGGCCAGCACCCCAGTGCGTTTGCTCACCGCGGCCCGTACCGCACGGGCCAGTGTGTCGTGCTCCGCTTGTGCCACCGCGGATTCGACGATCAGGTGCAGCTCTTCCGAGCCACCGCCCGTCTCGGGTCGTCCCACCGCGACCACGCCGCCCGGCCGTACTCCCGGCACCTGCTCGGCGGCGACCTCGAAGTCGGTGGGCAGATAGTTCGCGCCGCGGATGATGATCAGGTCTTTGCGCCGGCCGGTGATCCGCAACCGGCCGTTCCGCAGGTACCCGACGTCCCCGGTGTCCCACCAGCCCTCCGACCGGGTGGCGGCGGTGGCTTCGGGCAGCCGGAAGTATCCCGGCGTGGTGGACGGTCCACGGAATTGCACCCGGCCGATCGAATCCGCGCCGCACGGCGTCCCCTCCTCGTCCACCACGCGGACTTCGGTGCCCGCCACGGGCGCACCGCAGTCGACGATGGCCAGCGCGTCGCCGTCGTCGGCCGGGACATCCACCGCGACGCCGTCTTCGGCCAGTCCGCGGCGGGAGACCGAGTCGAACGCGATCGGCGCGCGCGGAGCGGCCACCGTCACCGCGAGCGACGCCTCGGCCAGCCCGTAGCACGGCACGAGCGCGTCGGAGGGCAGCCCCCAGGCGCCGAACCGGTCGACGAACTGCCGCACCGTGGGCGGATGGATCGGTTCGGCGCCGCAGAACAGGAACCGCCATGCGGACAGATCCACTCCGTCCAGGTCGCTGTCGGCGATGCGCGCGGCGGCGTAGCCGTAGGCGAAGTTCGGTGCTGCGGTGAGAGTTCCGCGATGCTCGTGCACGGCGCGCAGCCAATCGGCCGGGTGGCGCAGGAACCGGTTCGGCGGGATCAGCACCGCGTCGATGCCGCGGAACAGCGGCGTGAGGAACCCACCGATCAGGCCCATGTCGTGGTGCAGCGGCAGCCAGCCGACCCAGGTGTCGCCGGGTCCGATCGCGGCGGCGCGGGCGATCTGCTCGCAGTTGGCGGCCAGATTCGCGTGGGTGACCTGCACGCCCTTCGGCGTGCCCGTCGAGCCGGAGGTGGCTTGGATGAACGCGACATCGTCCGATGCGGGCAGGCGCGGCGCGAGCGCGGGAGCCCCTGAGGTGTGCGCCAGCGCGTGCAGTGCCGAGGCGTCGATCGCCGCCACCGATGCGGGCACGGGCAACGTGGCGAGCACCGCCGGAGTGCTCACCACGGCCGTCGGGTCCAGATAGGCCAGCAGCCGGGCGAACCGATCCAGAAAGATCTCGGCGGCCCCGAAGCCACCCGGGGTGGCGATGGCGGTGGGCACCGCGCCGAGCAGCAGCGCACCGAAGAAGACCGTGACGAATTCCGCCGACGTGGGCAGGCACAGCAACACGCGATCGCCCCGGCGCACGCCGTCGGCGGCCAGGCCCGCCGCGGCGCGGCACGCGGCGCTCGCAAGCTCGTCATGCCGCCGGTGGATCTCGTCGCCGTGCCCGGCGGCGGCGCGTTCGGGCAGGATGACCGTCGATGCCGCCGCCGCGCCGCGTTCGCCGCCGGACAGCAGCGCGTGCACGATGCTCGGGTGGTGCGGCCGCAGTGGCCCTGGTGGTGTGGTCATGCCTGATCCTCGACGTAGCGCACGATCGTGGCGACCGTGGTCAGCCGGGCGGCGTCGTCCTCCGGAATGCTCACGGAGAAGGCGTGTTCCAGCTGAAGGGTGAGTTCGATGGCGGTGGGCGAGTCGAGTCCGTAGTCGATCAGCGGCGCCGCCGGGTCGAGGTCGGCCGCGGGCACCCACAGCACCTCCCCGACGATCGCGCGGACCCGCGCTTCCAGATCCGCCGAGCCGATGTCGTCGCGCGTGCTCATCCGAGCAACTTCCCTTCCGTCACGCAGGCGCGCACCGATTCCGCGAGGTCGACGTCGTCGCCGGTCTCGATGCGGTGGAATACCACCTCCGGAAACGCGGTCGCGAGGGTCTCGCGCACCTGCTCGTAGCCCGCGCGCAGCGCGGTCAGCCGCTCGGCGGTCTCATGGGCCTCGACGGGCCCGCGCCCCGACCGCTGCACACAGCGTGCCGCCGCCTGCTCGGGCGGCGCGTCGAGCCACAGCACCGTGTCCGGCAGCGTGGTGCGGAATCGTTCGGCGAAACCGGATACCGCTGCGGCGATGTCGCGACCGACCAGTTCCGCGATCTCCGACAGCAGCAGCCACGGGTCCGGCGAACTGCCCAGCCGGGCCGCCTGGGCGTGCTGCCAGGCCAGGATGTCGGCGAACGTGCCCGGTCGATGCCGATCGAGCACCGCCGCGATCTCGTCCTGCCGCTCGCGGCAGCGCCCGTCGGTGCCCGCCAGCGCCACGTACAACGGGCCGTAGACGAGCAGTTCGATCAGCGGATGCCGTTCGCACACCAGCACATCCGGCGCCCAGGTGCGCAGGAAGTGTTGTTCCACCGGCCCGAACAGGGTCATCTGCAGGTACATGGCGGTGGCCTTCATCGCCACGTCACCGATCTCGTCACAGCCGACGCTGAACGCCCTGAGCTGCCGGGACAGGTCGGCGAGCGGAACGTCGCGGGTGTCGTGGAAGTCGGGGCAGGTCATCGACGCGAAGCCACCGGCGTCGGTCCGCACCGCCAGCGCGCGGAGCGCGGCCAGCACCGAGGATTTCCCCGCGCCGTCGATGCCGACCAGGGCCACCCGGCGGGTATGCGAGCCGCTCATCGGTCGTCCTCGCGCAACTGGGTGAGCACGGCACCGGTGATCTCGGCCTGCGCCGCCGTGCCGTCGAGCCGGATCCAGCCCAGCTCGTCCGACAGCGCGTCCAGCGCCTCGTGGCTGCGCTGCTGGAAGGCCAGGAACGATTCCTCGTCGCCGTAGCCGCTCTCGTAGTCGCTGCGCAATCGTTTGCGGCTCAGGGCGTCCTGCGGCCGCACCGCGAGGTAGAACGTGCGGTCGGGTTCCGGGAAGCCCGCCGCCAGGCTGCGCAGAACGGCCGGGTCGCCACCGTGGGCGACCTCGGTGGCGTAGTACTTGTACCAGTACGCGTTCGCGAGCACGATATCCGCGCCGCGTTCGGCCGCCAGGTCCAGCGACAGCTGCATGGCGTGGAACAGGAAGTGCGCTCGGCTGAGCGGGGTCAGCAACTGGAGGTAACCGTAGATCTCGGCGGGGCTTCCCCAGGGGAGTTTCGAGGAGGCCTTCGGGTCGAGGAAGGCGTCCCAGATCGTCACCGCGGCGACGCTGTGGCCCTGCGCCTCGAATTCGGCGGCGATCCTCGCCACCTGGGTGGTCTTCCCCGAGCCGTCACCGCCGGCGAGGCAGATCAGGCGTTTACGTGCGGTCAGTGTTGTTTCCTTTCCGGAGCCGCGACTCACGCGGGGTGAGGCGGCAGGATCTGCCGTCGCGGATATCTCGCGACGGACCGGGGGTGGCGGTGAGTCCTGCTCCGGCGGCTCGGCAGTGGTGCTGTCGGCTCGCCGGTGATCCGCGGAGGGTTCGTTCGCCGCGGGGGCCTCGACGGAATCCGCGTCCAGGATCCGAACCACTCCCGCGCTTCCGTCGATTCGGATCCGCTGACCCGATCGCACGGCGCTCGTCGCTCCCGCTACGTTCAGCACGGCGGGAATGCCGTACTCGCGCCCGATCACGGCGGCGTGCGACAGCATGCCGCCCACCTCGGTCACCACACCCGCCACCAAGCCCAGCGCGGGAGTCCATCCCGGGTCGGTGAAACGCGTGACGAGGATGTCGCCGTCGCGCAACTGGTCGATGTCGGTGAGCGCGGTGATCACCCGCGCCGTTCCCTCGGCGATACCGGGACTGCATCCGAGACCGGACAGGTCGCCGTCGGCGACGGCACGCACCGCCGCCACGGTCACCCCGCCACCGAGTTCGTGCGGCGGCGTGAGATCGCGATACCCCTCGTACATCGCC
This sequence comes from Nocardia sp. CY41, assembly GCF_009829325.1. GTDB lineage: Bacteria > Actinomycetota > Actinomycetes > Mycobacteriales > Mycobacteriaceae > Nocardia. The sequence continues at coordinate 35,745 of NZ_VUOS01000036.1, read as the reverse complement.
CGTCGGTAGGCGATCACGGGCGCGAGGGCCGTGGCGTCCGCGCGGCCCGCGACCAGGTCGGTGAGCTCATGGATGGTCAGCTGGAACGCGTCGTCGGCGTGCTCGAGCGCACCGGTGGCGGTCAGACGGGCACCCGCCTCCACCACGTAGGCGCGCACGACGGCGTAACACTGCGACGAGAATTCCCGCATCCGCTCCCGGGCGACGAGATAGCGGCGCATCCGCTCGATCTGCTTGTCCAGCGCCTTGGCATACCGCACCCGGGTCGTGGGCCGGGCACGAACGCGGGTTCGTAGCGCGGCCGATTCGGACTCGTAGCGCTTGCGCTGCTCCACCAGTGTGGCCGCAGGGTCGGCCGGCGCGGTGCCGTGTTCGAGCATCACCGCGATCATCGACCGAACCCGTCCCGGCTCCTCCGACCAGCGCGGGCAGGTGAGGTCGAGTTCGGCGTCGGCATGGAAGCCCTGCTCGGCGAGGAAAGCCGCGAGCGCCTCGTCCCACTCCGGACCGTCCAGCCCGGACTGCGTTGCCACCCGGTGTAATTCGACGATGCCGTGTTGCAGCGCCATGTGGCTGATCTCGGCGAGGCCACCCATCAGGTCGAGGGCGGAGCTGGACGCGCCGGTGGCCGCGTCGATCTTGTCCAGCAGCTGTTTGAAGTCGGTCTGCACGCTCGAGTTGTGATAGATCGTCGTGAAGTAGGTGCGTTCGGTCGCGGCGTGCAGGGTGAGCAGGCAGTCGGCGAGATCGGCGGCGAAGGTCGCCTCGTCGGTGTGCGGCAGCGCGCGCACCCGCTCGCGCCACGCCGCGTACTTGGCCGGCCAGCTCGCGGCGAACGTGTCGACGGCGGTGAGCTGTTCGCGGTAGCTGCGCTGCACCGCCAGCGCGACCGGCAGCGCCCGGGCGATGGTCAGCGGCGTGTTCGCGGTGCGGATCGGCCCCTCCGGGCCGTATTCGTTGAGGACGCCCAGATCGTCGTCGAAGTGCTGCTCGTCGAAGCCGGGTATGCGCTGGAAGCACTTCTTCACCGCGCTCACGTTCCAGTAGGCCCGGCCGTAATACATCGCCATCCAGTCCGGCTCCTCGCCCGGCCGGGCCAGCCCCAATCCCTCGAAGAACCGCTGCATCGAGTACTGGAAGGCGTTGTCGTACAACGAGAACATCATGGGTGTGCACACGCGGGCCGAGACGCCGCCGTCGCGCAGGTCCGCATCGGAGAACTGGTCGATGTCGGTGCGCCAGCTGATCGCGGTGACCGCACGGGACTGCAGCAGCCACAATCCGCCGTCGCCATCGATCGCCCATTCGATGTCCTGCGGCCGATGCCTGCGTGCCTGCACCGCCAGCAGCAGCGCGGCGAGCGCCTCGGTGTCTGCGCCGTCGAGCCTGACGTCCTCGTCGCCCGCCTCGCGCGCCACCACACCGCCGTCCGACAGCCGCAGCGTGTAGCGAGTCGGGGTCACCTGCCCGGAGACCAGACGCTCCCCCACGCCGTGGCAGGCCTCCAGCACCGCGTGCTCCTCGATGCCGGTGAGCGCATCGATGCTGAATCCGACGCCCGCGCAGCGCGCCTCCACCATCCGCTGCACCAAGACGGCCACGGTCGCCTCGGTGTCGGCCATGCCGCGGCGGGACAGATACGCCCGCACGCGTTCGTTGCGTACCGAGCCGCGGCACCGCTCGATGTGCGTCCGCAGCGCCGCCGCGTCCGCGATGTCCAGGTAGGACTCGTACTGGCCCGCGAAGCTGGCGTCGTCGAGATCCTCGAGAACGCCGCTGGAGCGCACGGCCACCGGGAACCCGCCGATCGCCCGCACCCAGCCGGATAGATCGTCGTCGCCGACGCCGGTCAGGTCCAGATCGGCAGCCACGACGAAACCGGGCGGGACGGCGAATCCGTCGGTCAGCAGTTCGTGCAGGGTGGCGGCTTTGCCGCCCGCCCGAGTGGGCGCGAAGTCGGCCGCGCCCAGGAACATCGGTGCGGACGCGGTCGTCGGAGTGATCACGGTGGTGGCTCCTGTCGGCAGTAGGACCGGGCGCAGGTCGTGGCGAGCGGCCAGACTCCGCGCCGCGCGGACGCCCCCCACGGTGAGCGCGCCGTAGGACGGGCTCGCGGTACGCGGTTCGAAGCCGAGCAGCAGCGTCTCGGCCATGCACGCGTAGACGATTCCGGCGGGCAACCCGGTTTCGGGCAGGGACGGGGTCTGGCCCAGCGGCAGCGCCATGCGGCCGCCGTCGACCAGGGTGAGGTGCGGCTGCGCGGCGACCGCCGGGTCCACATCGCCCGGTACGGCCAGATCGCAGATCAGCACCGGGTGGCGCGTGGCGAGATGCCGCGCGGTGATCAGCGGCTCCGCGGAGTTGGTGGCGGTCACGACCACCCGGCAGTCCCGCAGTGCGGCCAGATCCTCGCTCACGACCACCTCGCCGGGGAGTCCGGCGGCTACGCGGCGCAAGCGCGCCCCGGCGCCCGACCTGCCCACCAGGACCAGCGAATCGGCCAGCGGGGCAAGCAGTTCGGCCATGACGGCGCCGATGTTGCCGAGTGCGCCGAGAATGCCGACTCGCCGCTGCCCCGGCGGCAGTGCGGCCAGCTCGGCGCCGAGCACCTCGTAGGCGCAGGCCGCGGTGAGCGAATTGCCGGAGGTGACCGTGACGGTGTCCTCCGCCACCTCGCGAGCGGCGTCGGTGACGATCGAGGTGTAGCCGCCCAGCCCGATCACCGTGGCTCCGGCCGCGATCGCCTGTTCCACCGCGTGCCAGACCAGTTCCCGCACGTAGGTCCGCTCGCCGGCACGCTGATGCGCGACGATCTGTCCGGCCGTCAGCGGCAGCGCGAACACCATCATCTCGACCTCGGCGCCGGTGGGTGAGGAGATCGTCCGTCTGGTCAACTCGAAGGGATCCGCCACGGGGCGCAGACGTTCGAGCAAGGCGGCGAGCTCGGCGTCGGTCCACGCTGCCAGCTCGGGGGCCAATCGGCGCAGGTCCGCCGTCTCGGGCAGGTTCGCCAGGAACGCCACCCTGGTCGGTGCGTGCGGGTCCCGCGCGGGTGGCGTGTCGGCGCGCCGGGGCAGCGGAGCCCGATCCGTCACCGTGGTCTTCGTGGTGACCGGAGCGGCCAGGTGCGCCAGCAGGACGTCGTACCGGCCGCGGTGCAGCAACGCCGCGATGTCGTCCAACGCGGTCGCCAGCCGCGCCATGTCGGCTTCGGTGACGAACGCCGACGGCTGGACGCGCAGGGTGGTCGGCGCCGAGAGAGTGGGCAACATGCGGATCGCGTGCCGGTGCAGCAGGTATCCGGCCACCACGTAGCCGAACATGTCGGGCGCGCAGATCTCGCGTAGCAGTGCCGATCGCGGCTCCGGCGCCCGCAGCTCGACCCCCTGTAGGAGCCCGCGCCCGCGCACCGCCACGATCTCGCGCGGCCAGCGGCGGGCCACCTCGTCCAGATGCGCCCGCAACCGCGCTCCCGCGTCGCTGATCCGGAGCTGGTTGTCGCGCAACAGGTCCAGTGCCGTGTCCGCGACCGTCGCCGACAGCTCGTCGTCGGCGAAGGTCGAGGTGTGGTAGCGACCGAATTCGGCGACGGCGTGCGCACGGTCCACCAGCAGCGCGGCGATCTTCACCAGTCCGCCGCCGAGTGATTTCGACATCAGGTAGTAGTCCGCGCGCACACCCGACGGCGCCGACGCCAGGAAGGTGCCGGTCCGGCCCATGCCGCACTGGATCTCGTCGAAGATCAGCGCCGCGGCATGCCGATCGGCGAGTTCCCGGAGGGCGTGCAGGGTATCGGGGGGAACTTCCCGCACGCCGCCTTCACCCTGGACGGGCTCGGCGAACACCGCCGCGACGGGCGACAGCTGCCGCCAGGTGCGCACGGGCGCGCCGTCGGGACCGAGGTCGATGACACCTACGGTGCACAGCTCGTCCGCGAACGCGCCGGCCACCTCGTCCGGCGCCCAGCTGTCGAGCCGCAGTCGCGGCGGTCCGGGCACCACCAGGTCGGCCGGGGTATCGGCCTGTTCGGTGAGCGCGAAGGCACCAGCGCTCTTTCCGTGGAACGCGCCCGCGAGGGAGACGAACACCGGGCCGCGCTCCCGCAACCGCGCGATCCGGTCCAACGATTCGGTGAGCACGGCCGCGGCGGGCCGCGCTTCGGCGTCCCCGGCGGGCGCGGACGGGCGCACGTCGTGCAAGTCGTCGCGACGGAGCCGGCGCAGCGTCCGCCGCAGCTCGGCGTCCAGTGCGGACAGGGCGCGCGCGTGCGCGACAGCCGCGTGCCGGATCGCCGCCTCCACCGCGTCGGCTCCGGTGGAACCGAAGGTCACCACGTACTCCCGGCCGGTGCACGCACCGACCGACTCGGACAGCCGCCGCGCCAACCGCGCGGCGCCGGGCCGGACACTCCCCTGCGCCACGAAGGGCACCTGCTGGTTCAGCGTCGCGGTCGCGGCCCGTACCAGCGCCGGATGATTGTGACCGAAGAGCGCGGCGCCGAAACCGCCGACGAGATCCAGCACCCGGGTGCCGTCCGCGCGGAGGAGATGGTCACCGTCCGCAGCGGTGTACAGCACGTCGAGGTGACAGGCTCGCAGCAATGCGGCCAGCCCGGGCCGGTTGTACTCGGCGAAGTCACCGAACGGGTCGGATCCCGTGGGCGGCGACTGTTCCCGCCACCCGGCACGCGCGGTCATGCCCGCGCCTCGGCCCGGGTGTGCCGGGTACGGCTCGTCTTCGCCGTCACGCAGGCGATCACCTCGCGTGCGGTGTGCAGCGTCGCCGCCTCCTCGTCGGAGATCTCGATGCCGAACTCCCGCTCGAGTTCGATCACCAACTCCACCGACCGCACCGAGTCCAAGCCATAATCCAGCAATGGTGTGTCCGGCTCTATTTCGACCGCGTGCAGACCGCGTGAGAACATCGTGAGAACTCGTTCGGCCACAGCATCGAATTCATTCATTCAGGGCCTCCTCCACCGCGCGACGAACCTTTCCACCGGCGCGGAACTTGCCTGCCGATCGACGCCGACCCGGCCGTTTCGAACCGGATACGCACAGTTCAGAGCAGGCTTTATAACCTGCCGAGTCCGCGTTCACTCATCCTCCGATATTCGCGAACGGGACCGTCCGATCTCGCTGTCCCGCCTTGCGCGTGCGGCGTGCCACGACACCGCCCCGCGTTCTCACATCTGTACACGCGCCCTATGCGAGCTGCAATTCCGAAGGGCTTGCCCAGCACCATGTTTCACCGGAAGGCAATTTTTCGGCTAATTTTCTGCCGTATGTTTCCGGAAACAAAGCCGCAGACCGCGGAAAGTACGTCGGGAAACGTGCCGTCTGAGACGATTTGACAGAAGACATATGCGGCGAATCCCCCTCAGCCGCCACCGTGCTGCACCACAAATGCCTCCGCGCCGGAACGGCGCTGTTCATGCGGCATTAATCCAGTGGCCAAGCGACGATAAATACCAACCCATCGGTATTTATCTCGCACACTTCCCCTACCGCATCCCGACCAGAATATGAAGTCACGTAACGGCGTTTTTACGCTGTGCGGCAACGTATTTCAGCCATCCGAAGACCAGCTAACTCCTGGACCGCCACCGGGATGTGACGCCTCTCATTACCAGTCGGTAGTATGCGTAAATGCTGTGACCGACCACAATCGGCCTCAGCGGGCTCCAGGGCGATTCCTCTGCATGCACGAACCCCCTTTCGGCAGTCGGCTGAACACGCTTCGCGTCAACGGTGACGACCTTCGCGGCGCATCGCAGATCCCGCCTCTCACGTGCTGCGGCGCTCGAGATGCTGATCGGCCGCGCGCCGGTGCGCGTCGGACCCGCTCGACGAACCGGACAGGAACGTCGACGAGGTGATCCGACGTCGGGAGGTGCAGCCACCCGGGAAGGCGACCGGCGGCGGCTGCGGTGTATCCGACCCGAGAACGATGCGGCGGCGCCCGGCCGCAGTCCCGTCGGGGCGGTATTCGCTACCCGAACCCGACAGAAGTGGAGCGCGAGCTCACCAGACGTCGAGCAGCGGGCTCCCGTGCTCGGACATCGCCCAGCGGCGCGTGGCGCGTACGAGCTTGCCCGGATTGGCCTGGGTGTGGACGGCCGCGATGCCGTCGGTCGTCACCTCCAGGGAGATGACACCGACGACCCGATCGCCGACCACGATCACCAGGGCGGGGACGCCGTTGGCCACCGCGGCGAACAGAGCGGCGCGACCGCCGATCATCTCCCACTTGGCTACGGTCGGCTCGAACAGGCGGCGCAAGAATCTCGCCACCCGCAGCGCACCCGTGATCGGCTCCGGCAGCGAGAAGACCACACCGCCACCGTCACCCGCGCTGATCGCATCGTCGGTCAGCAGCCGCACCAACGAGTCGGTGTTGCCGCTCAGGGCGGCGGCGAGGAACTCGTCGACGATCTTGCGGGCGACGGCCTCGTCGACCTCCACGCGCGTCCGGTCGCCGGCCATGTGCTGCTTGGCACGCCGGTAGATCTGCTGGCAATTGGCCTCGGTGACTTCGAGGACTTCGGCGATCTCACCGTGCGAGTAACCGAACGCCTCGCGGAGCACGTACACGACGCGTTCCCGGGCAGACAGCCGCTCCATCAGCGTGAGCATCGCGATCGAGACCGATTCGCGCTGCTCGACGGTGTCGGCCGGACCGAGCATCCGGTCGCCGGCGAAGACCGGCTCGGGCAGCCACTGGCCCACGTACGCTTCCCGCCGCGCCCGTGCCGAGGTGAGTTGATTGAGGCAGATGTTCGTGAGCACCTTCGTCAGCCACGCCTCGGGCGTCTCGACGAACTCGCGGTCGGCGGCCTGCCAGCGCAGGAACGTGTCCTGCACCGCGTCTTCGGCATCGCTCGCCGAACCCAGCAGGCGGTACGCGATCGCCTCCAATCGCGCCCTGGAGTTCTCGAACACCTCGACCTCACGGTCACCAACCAACATTCCTCGAAGTTAATTGCTGCGCGCTGCCGCCGCGAACGGCCACACCGCCGAACAGATGCGCATACGCGCCGCACGCTGCCCCGACTGCCTCTTTTCGCAGGACAAACGGCTGCTCCCCCTTAGTTCGGGCGTTGGACAGATGGCACACAAGAGCTGTGATGCAGGTCATATCCAGGGAGTGTCACGTTCTCCTGGGCTGCCCTGTCCCATAGCCGACCCCACGAACAAGCCTCACAAGGAGCGAGCGATGAACACCACCCCTACCCACGAGATCCTCGTCCTCGGCGCGGGCTACACCGGCCTCATCGCCACGGCCCGGCTGGCCCGCTACACCCGCAAGCTGAACACTCGCATCACCCTCGTGAACCCCTCGCCCCGCTTCACCGAGCGACTGCGCATGCACCAGGTCGCCGCGGGCCAGGAACTGACCGACTTCCGGATCCCGGACCTGCTGAAGGGCACCGGCGTGGAATTCCACCAGGCGACGGCCACCACCATCGACACCGACGACCGCATCGTCACCCTCGACGACGGCTCGGTGCTCCACTACGACTCGCTGGTCTACGCCCTCGGCAGCACCACCGACACGAGCAGAGTCCCCGGCGCGGCGGATCACGCGTGGACCCTCGACGACCCCCGGCTGGCGCATCGCTTCTCGCAGCGGCTGCACGACATCGCCGCCGTCGGCGGTACGGTCACCGTCTGCGGTGGCGGGCTCACCGGTATCGAGGCGGCCGCCGAGATAGCCGAGGCGCATCCGGGCCTGACCGTCCGCCTGGTCAGTGCAGCAGAACTCGGCGGCATGATGGGCGAGAAGGCCCGCGCCTACCTCAACCGAGCCTTGGACCGACTGGGAGTGGTGCGTACGGTCGGGGTCGAGGTCACGAAGGTGTTGCCCGACGCGGTGCGGCTGGATACCGGCGAACTCGTTTCCTCGGACCTGATCCTCTGGACCACCGGCGTGCGGGTGTCGCCGCTCGCCGCACAGGCCGGAATCGCCACCGACGCGAGAGGACTGATCCTCACCGACACCACCCTGCGCTCGGTGTCGCACCCGGAGATCCACGCCGTCGGAGACGCCGCCTCGGTGCGGCAGGCATGGGGGCAGCTGCACGGCACCTGCCAGAGCGGCGTGGTCACCGCCGACTACACCGCCACCGTCATCGCCCGGCTGCTGCGCGGGAAGACAGTGAAGCCGCTGCGTTTCGGCTACTTCCATCAGCCAGTGAGCCTGGGCCGCAAGGACGCGGTCATCCAGTTCACCAATGCCGATGACACCCCGAACCGGTGGCACCTCGTGGGCAAGGCCGCGGTCATCTACAAGGAGCAGGTCAGCAGCACCCCGCCGATGGCCGCCAAGCTGAGCCGCTACGTGAAACTCCCCGTGCAGCTGTCGAAGGGCGGCCGCGCAACCCGGAAGAACGCATGATGCTCCGCAGTCCGGGGCCGAGGAACCGACAGGTCTCTCGGCTACTGGACGCCGGGTCCACCGACCGCTAGGGATGTCACATGCAGGATCGCAAACCCGACCAGCAGGCCCCGGCACCCGCGCCGCGCGACGCGACGAGCGACCCGTTCGTCGAGCATCGCCGACTGCTGTTCGGCACCGCGTATCACATGCTGGGCAGCGTTGCCGACGCCGAGGACATCCTGCAGGACGCTTGGTTGAAATGGCATGCGATAGACCAGGCTTCGGTGGAGCACCCCAAGTCCTACCTGGTGCGCACCGTCACCAACCTCGCCCTGAACCGTCTCACATCCGCCCGGGCCACCCGCGAAACCTATATCGGACCGTGGCTGCCCGAACCGCTGATCACCGCACCGAACGCCGCTGAGGAGACCGAAATGGCCGACACGGTGTCGACGGCGATGCTGGTCGTCCTCGAAACCCTCAACCCCACCGAGCGAGCCGTATTCGTGCTGCGCGAGGTCTTCGGCTACACCTGCGCCGAGATCGGCGGCTTCCTCGATCGCCCCGAGGCCACCGTACGCCAGATCTCGCACCGCGCCCGCTCGCACATGCAGGCCCGCCGCCCCCGCTTCGCAACGGACGAGGCCGCCCGCCAAGAGATCACCGAAAGGTTCATGGCCGCCTGTCACGGCGGCGACCTCAACGCCCTCATGGAACTGCTCGCCCCGGAAGTGACGCTGTGGAATGACGGCGGCGGCATCGTCACCGCCGCGCGCCGTCCGCTGCACGGCCCCGACCATGTGGCGCGCTGGCTGCTCGGCGTCATGGCGAAACCGGTCTCCGCGGGCATCCGCTTCGAATCCGCGGTCGTCAACGGCGAATTGAGCATTGTCGGCCTGATCGGCGACTACCCTGTCGGCGTACTCACCTACGACATTCACGCGGACCACATCGAGAACATCCGCTTCCAGGTCAATCCGCGGAAGTTGGGCGGTATCCGGGCGGTCGGCGACGCCACCTGAGCACCGCACGCTCACGCGCCCACCTGCGGCCGCGTGTCAGCCCTGGCAGGGTCGCGAATCGTCAGTGCGAGAAAACCCGTTCGATCATGGCGACCACCTATGCGGGGTTGTCGACCCGCACGACCAGTCGCGCGTAGCGTTCGTCGGTCAACTCGATGACCACGGCTTTGTCGGGGTCACGGACATCCCAGAACACGCGCTCGCCATCGACGTGGAAGGTTCCGGCGGTGATCTCACCGGGCAGATGGGCACCGGCGCTCGGATGCCCTTACGTTCTTCGATGAAACCCGGATCGACAGTGGCGCCACGGGCGGTGGCCGATCTCGCGGCACCGCATGGACCGCGAAAGCTGCCTGGTCACAGCGTGATAGGTGGCCCGACGCTCGATTCGCCTACGCTACCGGTCGTTTGACCCGGACCCGTCGCCGGCAGACGCAATCGCTGTCGGGTGTGGTGTCAGCCGTTCTCGGTGACGGTGGTGTCGGGGTGGCGGCGGCTGGTGTCCGGCTTGACGAAGTGCCCGGTGATCGCCGAGCGGTCGCGCCGGTTGTCACCATCGTGCGGCTCATCCTCACCGAGAGTGGTCTTCGGGTTCTCCGCTGCGGTCTCCTCGCTCACGTACTCGCCGGTCTCGGCGGAGCGATAGCTCTCCTCGGCCATGAAGTCCTCCTCGAACAGTTCGGTCGAACTCTGGGGTTGTGTCCCAGTACTTCACCGAATAGCACCACCACGCCGCGGGAAACGTGTCCACCAGCACCGCTTTCGGCTCGTTCGGCGCGGGTCGAGGTCGGGCGGTCGACCCGCGCGGCTCGGAGCGGCCTCACCAGTCCGGGGCCGCCGCTTGGTCGGCGGAGGCGCGGTGATGTCGCCGAGGAGCCCGTTGAGCCGGGTGAAAGTGCTGATACGGCTCCCGTATAGCCCCCGCCGATCCGGGGGATACCGCCGTGGAGCCGGCCGCACAGTGCCGTCGCGGCCGGCACCGAGACCGTGAGCGGCCAGGCCGCCGACTCGGCAGCGTCACGTAGCCACGGCGAGTGCGGTGTCCCCGTCACCGAGAAGCAGCACTGGCTCGGCGCAGGACGCAGCAGTAGCTGTGTGTTTCCCCACCGCCGCGCTCGCGGGCGGAGCGGCTTTTCGGCGCCGATTGCCGACACCATGATTCCCCGAAGCCTTCGACGAATGCTGAGCGACGGGTCCGCTGATGATACTTTCAGAGGTGCAGCCGCCGGTGCATCCGTGTTCAACAGCCAGCACAGCGCCGTTGGTCGGCGACCCGCCGTGCGCGGGGTCGCGTCCTATACGGGTGGGGCAGAACGAGGATGAGCATGACGGATACGGCGGCATCTGTCCGCACCGCGTCGGAGCAGGCTGTCATGGCCGCGGACCAGGTCGAGTTGCGCCAGTTGCTGGCCGGGCTGACAGCCGTGCGCGACGGCGATTTCGGTACCCGGCTACCGACGGACGCCGACGGGTTGCTCGGCGAGATCGCGACGGTGTTCAACGGCATGGTGGACCAGCTGTCGCTGTTCACCTCGGAGGTCACCCGTGTCGCGCGTGAGGTCGGCACGGACGGGCGGCTGGGTGGTCAAGCCGAGGTGCCGGGCGTGTCCGGTACCTGGAAGGACCTCACCGACTCGGTGAACGCGATGGCGGGCAACCTGACCAGTCAGGTGCGTGACATCGCCCAGGTCGCGACGGCCGTGGCACGGGGCGACTTGTCCCAGAAGATCGACGTGGACGCGCGCGGTGAGATCCTGGAGCTGAAGAACACCGTCAACACGATGGTGGACCAGCTGTCCGCGTTCGCGGACGAGGTCACCCGCGTCGCGCGCGAAGTCGGTTCCGAGGGCAGGCTCGGCGGTCAGGCGGAGGTGCCCGGCGTCGGTGGCGTGTGGCGAGACCTCACCGCCTCGGTGAATTTCATGGCGGGCAACCTGACCGATCAGGTCCGCAATATCGCCCAGGTCACGACCGCGGTGGCGCGGGGGGACTTGAGCCAGAAAATCACGGTGAGCGCCCGCGGCGAAATCTTGGAACTGAAGAACACCATCAACACGATGGTCGATCAGCTCTCGTCCTTCGCCGACGAGGTCACGCGGGTATCACGCGAGGTCGGCACCGAGGGCATCCTGGGTGGCCAAGCGGACGTCAAGGGCGTCTCCGGCACGTGGCGCGATCTCACCGACTCGGTGAACTTCATGGCAGGCAACCTCACCGCGCAAGTACGTTCGATCGCCCAGGTGGCCACCGCGGTGGCGCAGGGCGATCTGTCGCAGAAGATCAGGGTGGACGCCCGCGGCGAGATCCTGGAGCTGAAGAACACCATCAACACGATGGTCGATCAGCTGTCCGCCTTCGCCGACGAGGTCACCCGCGTCGCCCGCGAAGTCGGCACCGAAGGCAGACTGGGCGGCCAGGCGGACGTCAAGGGCGTTTCCGGCACCTGGAAGGACCTCACCGAGTCGGTCAACGTCATGGCCGACAATCTGACCGCGCAGGTGCGCTCGATCGCTCAGGTGACCACCGCGGTGGCCCGTGGCGATCTCAGCCAGAAGATCAGGGTGGACGCCCGCGGCGAGATCCTGGAGCTCAAGGAGACCATCAACACGATGGTCGATCAGCTGTCCGCCTTCGCCGACGAGGTCACCCGCGTCGCCCGCGAAGTCGGCACCGAAGGCAACCTCGGCGGCCAAGCGACCGTGCGGGGCGTGTCGGGCACCTGGAAGGACCTGACCGACAACGTCAATGTCATGGCCTCGAATCTGACCGGCCAGGTGCGCTCGATCGCTCAGGTCGCCACGGCGGTCGCACGCGGTGATCTGAGTCAGAAGATCACGGTGGAGGCGAAGGGCGAAGTCGCGGCACTCGCCGGTGTGATCAACACGATGGTCGACACGCTGTCCGCGTTCGCCGACGAGGTCACCCGGGTCGCCCGCGAAGTGGGCACCGAGGGCATGCTCGGCGGGCAGGCCCGCGTCCCGAACGTGGCGGGCACCTGGAAGGACCTGACCGACAACGTCAACTCCATGGCGAACAACCTGACCAACCAGGTCCGCAACATCGCCCAGGTCACCACCGCGGTCGCGCAGGGTGACCTGACCCGCAAGATCGACGTGGACGCCCGCGGCGAGATCCTCGAATTGAAGACCACGATCAACACGATGGTCGATCAGCTGTCCGCGTTCGCGGCCGAGGTGACCCGCGTCGCCCGCGAGGTGGGGTCGGAGGGCAGGCTGGGCGGACAGGCCGAGGTCGAAGGCGTCTCGGGCACCTGGAAACGGCTGACCGAGAACGTCAACGAGCTGGCGGGCAACCTCACCCGTCAGGTCCGCGCGATCGCCGCGGTGACCAGCGCCGTGGCCGAGGGTGACCTGACCCGCTCCATCACCGTGGAGGCTTCCGGCGAGGTCGCGGAGCTGAAAGACAACATCAACGCGATGGTGGAGTCGCTGCGCGAGACCACCAAGGCCAATCAAGATCAGGACTGGCTGAAGACCAACCTGGCCCGTATCTCCGGTCTCATGCAGGGCCAGCGAGACCTGCACGTGGTGGCCGGGCTGATCATGGACGAGCTGGCGCCGTTGGTTTCCGCGCAGTTCGGCGCGTTCTACCTGGCCGACGACAGCGAGGAGCGACCGGAGCTGCGGCTGATCAGCTCCTACGGCAGCCCGGAGGAGCCCGGCAGCCCGCCGCGCTTCGCCTTCGGCCAATCCCTGGTGGGCCAAGCGGCACGCAGCCGTCGCACGATCGCCGTGGAGAACGTGCCCGGCGACTACGTCACCATCTCCTCCGGCCTGGGACAGACCGCGCCGGTCCATCTGCTCATGCTGCCGATCGTGGTGGAGGACCAGGTCCTCGGCGTGATCGAACTGGCCACCCTGCACCGCTTCACCCGCATCCACCGGGACTTCCTCGACCAGCTGATGGAGACGGTGGGCGTCAACGTCAACACGATCATCGCCAACGCCCGCACCGACGAGCTGCTGGTCGAATCCCAGCGCCTGACCACCGAACTGCAAGCCCGTTCGGAGGAGTTGCAGGTACAGCAGGAAGAGCTGCAACGTTCCAACGCCGAGCTGGGCGACAAGGCGGCGCTGCTGGCCATGCAGAACCGCGACATCGAAGCCAAGAATCTGCAGATCGAGCAGGCTCGGCAGGAACTGGAGACACGCGCCCGGGAACTCGCGCTCGCCTCGAAGTACAAGTCGGAATTCCTGGCCAACATGAGCCACGAGCTGCGCACGCCGCTGAACAGTCTGCTGATCCTCGCGCAGCTGCTGGCGCAGAACCCGAGCCGCAATCTCACCCCCAAGCAGGTCGAGTACGCGGGCATCATCCATTCGGCGGGTTCGGATCTGCTGCAGTTGATCAACGACATCCTCGACCTGTCCAAGGTGGAGGCGGGCAAGATGGACCTCACGCCGGAGCGCGTGTCGTTGCGTCAGCTGCTGGACTACGTCGAGGCCACCTTCCGGCCGATGACCACCCAGAAGAGTCTCCGCTTCCATGTCACGACCGCGCCCGGCCTGCCCTCGGACCTGCTCACCGACGACTCGCGGCTACGGCAGGTGCTGCGGAACCTGCTGTCCAACGCCGTCAAATTCACCGAGACCGGTTCGGTGCAGCTGCGGATCGAACCGGCGGAGGCGAACGAGCTGCCCGCAGCCGTGCGCCAGCACGGCGCGGCCGTCGCGTTCCGGGTGATCGACACCGGGATCGGCATCGCCGAACACCAGCTGGAGTCGATCTTCGGCGCCTTCCAGCAGGCCGACGGCACGACCAGCCGCAAGTACGGTGGCACCGGTCTGGGCCTGTCGATCAGCCGGGAGATCGCCTACCTGCTCGGTGGCGCCATCGCCGCGGAGAGCGCGCCCGGCCAAGGCAGCACGTTCACCCTGTATCTCCCGGTCGCCCGCCCGGACTTCCAGGAGGCGCCGCCCCGCGAACGAGAGGAAGCGCAGCGGCCCGACAGCCGCCCCGAGCACACTGCCGCTCCCTCCGCGCCCCCACAGCACCGCAGACTGCTGGTCGTGGAGGAACGCCCGCAAGGTCTGCTGTCGCTGGTCGCGCAGAGCGCCGTCGCCGAACTCGCGGACAGCAACGATCCCCGGGGGCCGGTCCAGGTCGTCACCGCCGTCGGGGTGGAAGAAGCCGCGGCGGCGATGGCCGCCGAAGCGTTCCACTGCGTGGTGCTCGAACTGGACATGCCCGACGGTGCCGCGCTGCGGTTCCTGGAGACGATGAACGGGGACGCCGCGTTGAGCAGCGTCCCGGTGCTCGTCCACAACCGCAGGCTCGATGCCGAGCAAGAACGCCTGCTGCACCATCGCACCACGCGTCAGCCGCTCGAATTGCTGTCCAGCCTGGACGATCTGCGGGAACGGATCGCGCTGCACGTCACCGCCGAGGCGCCCGGCGACATGCTGCCCCTGGTACGTCGAGAAGACGCGCCGACCGCGGCGCCGCAGCGGCCGGACGGCAAGCTCGCCGGCCGCACCGTGCTCATCATCGACGACGACGCCCGCAACCTCTTCGCACTGAGCAGCATCCTCGAACTGCACGGCATGAGCGTTCTGCACGCGGAGGACGGTCGCGAGGGCATCGACAAGCTCCTCGCTCATCCCGAGACGGACCTGGTCCTGATGGACGTGATGATGCCCGAGATGGACGGCTACACGGCGACGGCGACGATTCGCGAGATGCCGCAGTACGAGAGCCTGCCGATCATCGCCGTCACGGCCAAGGCGATGCTGGGCGACCGCGAGAAAAGCCTCGCGTCGGGGGCCAACGACTATGTCACCAAACCGGTCGACGCGGACGCCTTGATCGCATGCATCCAGCACTGGCTGGGTGCCTGATGGCCGAGTTGGACAATCCCGACGCCCAGACCGATACGACAGCGAGCGCCCACCCGGCGACGGGGCCCGCCGTCCACCGCCTCGCCGCCACCGTGGAGCGGTTGCGCGCGCAGATCCAGCAGGCCCAGGCCACCGCCGACGGGCGCGCGCTGATCGAGATGGCCAAGGGCGTGCTGGTGGAACGGCTGCACTGCGGGCCCGCGCAGGCGGCGCGGCAGCTCGACGCTCTCGCCGAGCAAGCGGGCATCACACCGCTGGAGCTGGCCGCCGAGCTGGTCGACCAAGCGGCCCAGGACGAGGTCAGCGCGGTCGTCGGAGAGTTCTTGCTGCGCACCGCCACCCGGGAGGAGCCATCGGCGGCCGTGCGGTTGCGCACCGCCGAAAGCGGGCTGCTCGCGGCCGGCGACACGCACCGGGTGGCGGAATCGGTGCTGGAGCACGCCGTGACGCCGCTGGGCGCCACCGCAGTGGCGATCTGGTCGGCAGGCGCCGACGCGTCGCTGACCCTGGCGGGTTTCGCCGGCATCAGCCCGCAAGAGGCGCAGCGATGGCGGTACGTGCCGCCGGGGGTGGCGACCCCGGCCCGGCAGGCCCTGGTGGAACGCAACGCGGTGTGGATCGGCGACCTCGGCCGGTCCGGGCTCCCGTCGATCGGCGACCGCGACGGCGGCCGTGCGGCGATTCCGGCAGGTGCGGGAGGCAAGCTGCTCGGCGTGCTGGAGGTGTGCTGGCCGCAGCCGCTGGCGCCGCAGCCGCCCCCGGTGCACCGGCAGTTCGAGGCGTTGGCCGAGCTGTGCGCGCATACGCTGGAGTCGGACTCGGCCGCGGTGCGGACATCGGACCGGCCCGACGTCGCGGATCTGGTGCGGCTCGCGGACGGCCTTTTCGACCCAGCGCTCGTGCTGCTGCCCCACCTCGACGACAGTGGCGCGCTCGTCGACTTCTTTATCCACTACGTCAACAGTTGCTTCGTCGACCCGGCCGGCCGCCCCCGCGGCCTGGTCAACGGTGCGCTGCTCCTCGAGGCATACCCGATGGCCGCGAGCGACGGCCAGTTGTTCGAGCGGATCGAGCACGTGTTCGCCACCGGCGAGACCTATCGCGCCGACCGCGTGTTACTGACCGAACTGGTCGACCAGGTGCCGCTGACCGTCTCGGCCGCGCTCAGCATCAGCCGCCATGGCGACACCGTGCTGGTGGTGTGGCGGGTCGAGGACGAGACGGCGCGATTGGCGGCGCTGCTGCAGCACGCCCAGCGTCTGGGCCGCGTCGGCGGATTCGAGGAGAATGCGGCCACCGGCGAGATCACCTGGAGCAACCAGCTTTTCGCCCTGTACGGGCTGGCGCCGACCGCGGATCCGATCCCGCTTTCACAACTGCCCGCGTACGTCCACGACGACGACGTGAATGCGGTGCGGCGGTTCCTGCGTACCCTGCTGCGCTACCGCCGCTCGGCCTCCACGGCCTTCCGCCTGATCCGGCCGGACGGCGTGACCCGGCATATCCGGATCGTCGCCGAACCGGTCCTCGAGGCGGAGCACCTGGCCGCCATCCGCGGCGCCTATCAGGACATCTCCGCGCAGCACTGGACCGAGGTCGCGTTGTCCGCGACGCGCGACCGGCTGGCGCACACCGAGCAGCACGCCGCCGAACAGAGCCAGCTGGCGCGGCAACTCCAGCAGGCGATCATGCCGGACGCGCAGCCGTCCATCGAGGCATTCGGGCTGCGCATCGCGGTGCGCTACCGGCCTGCCGAGCAGGATTACACGGTCGGCGGAGACTGGTACGACGCGATCGTGCTGCCTACCAAGCAGATCCTGGTGTCGGTCGGGGACATCACCGGCCACGGCATCAAGGCCGCCACCGGCATGGTCGTGCTCCGCAACGCCCTGCGCGGCCTCGCCGCCACGGGCGCGGGCCCGGGGCAGATGCTGACCTGGCTGAACCAGGTGGCCCACCACCTGACCGACAACATCTTCGCCACCGCCATCTGCGGGCTCTACGATCCGCACACCCGGGTGCTGCGCTGGGCCCGGGCGGGCCACTTGCCGCCGGTGCTGGTGCGCGCGGGCCGGGCCGCCAGCCTGCCCATGCTCAAAGGAATGCTGCTCGGCGCCGTGGCGGAGACGACCTTCGAAGAAGCGGAACTGCAACTCGAAACCGACGACACCCTTCTGCTCTACACCGACGGGCTCATCGAGCGCCGGGATCGGCTTCTGGACGAGTGCATAGACCGGTTGCTCACGACGTCGGCACAACTCACGGGCAGCCTGGACGACCGTCTGGACGACCTGCTCGACGGCAGCGATGCCGACACCGACGACGACACGTGCGTGGTGGGCATTCAAGTGGGAGCGAGTCAGGACGCGCCGGGCAAGCGATAACGCGGTCGGTGTCCTGGATCTCGCCGCTCAGGAGAACGTCCCCGGCACGACGGCATCCTCGGGTCCGAGTGGCCGCCGCAGCCGCCACCGTTCGGTCAGCGTGCTCGCCGACATCCGCCATGCACCGTCCTCGACGATGTACTCGTCGTCGTACTCTCCCGTCATCAGGGTTTCGGTGCGGTCGAGCAGGTTCACCTGGCGGAACTTCAGCGTCCACCGCCCGAGCGCGGTGGACGGCGACGTCAGCGTGATGCCGGGATGGAATCCGTGGTGCATGTCGAAGACGACGAATTGTCCGTCTGCCTGATGTCGTGCCACCCGCCCGAAGATCTTCGCCATCGGCTCGGCATCGTCGTAGCGGCCGAGCGGGCCGTAGTCGATCCGCGCGCCGGAGCGGATGAAGCACGCGCGAAATCCGTCGACGTCTTTGGCGTCGCACGCACGGAAGTACCGATATTTCAGCTGTTTGATCGCTTCGATCCGGTCGAGATCGTCGAGTCGTCCTGCCAGAGCGTCGAAGGCCGTCATCTGCCCACGATACGAGCGCTGATTCGAACTCACCGATCCGAATTGCCGCGGATCATTCCCGCCGAGCGGATTCGGCGGCTCGGACCGCTTCTTTGTCCGCGTCGTCGAGCTTGCGGGTATCGCGCGGGACGGCAAAGGGCTGCAGTTCTTCCGGAAGCCCCTGGGCGATGGCTCTGCCGTGGTCGAGTTCGGCGTTGATCTCGGCGCCGAGCATCAGCGCGATATTGGTCAGCCACAGCCACACCAGGAAGATCACCACCCCGGCGAGCGAGCCGTAGGTCTTGTCGTAGGAGGAGAAGTTGGCGATGTAGACCGAGAACAGTACCGAGATGACCACCCAGATGAAGACGGCGATCACCCCGCCCGGGCTGATCCACTTGATGCCGCCTTGGCGGGCGTTCGGGCTGGCCCAGAACAGGATGGCCAGCAGCACCGACACCAGCACGAACAGCACCGGCCATTTGGCGATGTTCCAGATGGTCACCGTGGTGGCGCCCAAGCCGAGGAGGTCGCCGAGCTGTCGGGCGACCGGCCCGCTCGCCACCACGATGGCGGCGCTGACGACGAGCAGGATCACCGCGACGATCGTGACGCCGAGCCGGATGGGTGTGGTCTTCCAGATCGGCCTGCCCTCGCCGATGCCGTAGACGACATTGGAGGCGCGCATGAAGGCCGCCACGTACCCCGAGGCGGACCAGAGCGCGACGGCGAGGCCGAGGAGCGCGCCCCAGCCTGCGCCCTGTTTGTTGGCCTGTGCCTGGTCGACGAGGGTGCGCACGAAATCCGCGCTGGACCCGGGCGCGATCCGCTGGGCTTGGTCGACGAGCTCGTCGGCGGCGTTCGGGCCGAGCAGGCCGAGCAGGGCGACCAGGACGATCAGGCCGGGCACGATCGACAACACCGCGTAATAGGTGAGGGCGGCGGCCAGATCGGTGAGATTGTCGCGCTGGAACTCTTTGCCCGCACGCTTGACCACCGCGAGCAGGGAGGATTTCGACAGGTCGGCCGGGCTGTCCGGCTCATCGGAGTCCAGATCCGGCCGGGCTCCGGTGTCGGTCGGACCGACCGGCGGCCCGGCGTGCTCACGCGTATTCGCCGAGTCGGCTCCCTGGTCCTCGTGCCGTTTTCCTTCATCGTGCTCTGTCGTCATGGGCTTGCCTCGCTCACACGTCCGTTTCGGTCTCACGCCGGGCGCCGCGACTCCCGCGTCGAACGAGTGGTGCCCGAAGCGGCGGTGCTGAAACTGCTCGACCCGGCTTTCGAGCACGGGTTCGACGCACGGTGTAATCGCGAAGCTGGCGCGTCCTCGTCGCGCGCGAGCGTGCCGTCGCGGTTTCGCAGCTGCTGTTGCGGCCGCTCGACGCGACGAGGTTGACGCAATATCCGTCGGCGTGCACGACCGAGCCGGTAGCGGGTACGGCCTGCAACGGATTACTTCCGCGTGGTCCGGTGACGGCGGCGCTGATCGTGCGGGCCTGCCCCTACAAGTAGGGGTGCCCGACGTGGTAACCACTGGTGCGGTGGGGGCGATGAGCCGGGTGGAGTTCGTCGAGAGCGGAGGCCTGCGTGGGTCCGAGTATGAGAAGCCTTGCGGTGACGATTATTACGGTGGCCACGTCGGTGCTGGGGGTGGGTGCTCCGGCGCAGGCCGCGCCGGACGGACTGAGGCATTGCGCGGTCAGCAATGGACGGGCACCTGAAACGGCGACACCGGAGGAGGTCGGACTGGATTCGGCGGCGCTGCGCCGAGCGGTGACGCTCGCGGCGGATTCGACGCGCACGACGCTGCAGATATTCCGGAACAATTGCCTGATCGCGACCGGCCCGAACAACGCGCGGGCCGGCGGTGTGCCGTGGAATCTGTGGAGCAGTACCAAGAGTGTGGTCTCGATGGTGGCCGGGATCGCGGTGGACGAGCAACGGCTGTGGCTCGACGACCCGATCGGCGCCTATCTGCCGCCCGAACTGGGTGATGCCGGACATCGCGCGATCACGGTGCGGAATCTGCTCACCGAATCCAGCGGCATGCAGGTGGCGGTGGCCTCCGAGGGCATCACGGGGTTGGCGCAAATCGACCCGAATGTGGTCGCGCAGGCGTTGGCCATGCCGATCGATCAACCGCAGGGCACCGCGTGGCGCTACAGTCAGCGCGCTGTCGATCTGCTCGTGTACGTCATCCAGCGTGCGGTCGGTGAGGACTTCCAGGCATACGCGCAGCGAAAGTTGTTCGACCCCCTGGGCATTCCGCCGACGGACTACTTCTGGGGACGCGACCGCAGCGGAAACACCTACGGCTACGCGCATCTGCTCCTGCCACCGGACGATTTCGCCAAGCTCGGCCTGCTGCTCACCAACCGCGGCCGATGGGGCGGTCATCGAATCATTTCGGCCGATTATCTCGAGCAGGCCGGCCGGCCCACTCCGACGAATCCGTGCTACGGCTTCCTGTTCGTCGTGAACGGGCCGGACTGCGCCAACTACTTCCCCGGCCTGCCGCCGGATGCGATGCAGATGTCGGGAATGATGCGCCAGGACAACTTCGTCGTGCCGAGCCTCGGATTGATGGTCAGCTGGACCGGCGTCACGGTCCCGGGGAGTGCGTTGAGTTTCCCGCACGACGTTCTGGGTGCGGTCGGCACCGCCTTCCGGGAACCCCGCCTACCCGCCGCGGCGCCCTACGAACAGCAATCGGATGTCCAACTGTCCGATCCGATGATCTCGAACCCGGACGCCACCCTCGCCGCCCTCGGTATCGGCCCGATGGCCTACCCGGGCTGCAACCCGCTGTCCTGCCTGGGCAAGCCCATGTCCGCGCCGTTCGCTGATTGGCCACCGGGCTGCTTCATCCTCGGCTGCGTCGGCCCCCACCCGGCGACCCCCGGGATCCGGTAGCAGCACAAGTCGATCGTTGCGGTCGCGAGGTCGAGGCCGAGTGCACGCGGTGCGTCTTCCGCGAATCGGTTTTTCCGGCAAGGTGTTTCGTAGCCGATTGTTAGCATACGAGTGGATGCCGGACCACTGCGTCGGCGGCGGACAGGGGCGAGAATGGAAGTGGAGAACGTGCACCACTCCTACGGCAGGCGGTCGGTGCTGCGTGGCATCGACATCGTGTTGCCCGCAGGGACGCTGGTGGGCATCGTGGGTGAGAACGGGACGGGAAAGTCGACGTTGCTGAAGGTCCTCTCCGGAGAGCTGCGGCCGGACCGGGGAACGATCCGGCACCGCGGGCGGTTCGGTTACTGCCCGCAGCACGTTGTCCTGAACGACGCCTTCACGGTTCGCCAGCACCTGGACTTCTTCGCCGCGGCTTATGCCGTTCCGGACCTACGGCTGGCCCAGGAGACCATGGAGATCCTCCGGTTCGCCGAGTACACCGGTGAGCGGGTCGCGACGCTGAGCGGCGGAACGCGGCAGAAGCTCAACCTGACGTTGGCGGTGATGCACGACCCGCAGGTGCTGCTGCTCGACGAACCGTACCAGGGTTTCGACTGGGAGACGTATCTGCGTTTCTGGGATCTGGTCACGGCATTCCGCGACACCGGCCGGACGGTTCTGGTCGTTTCGCATCTGGCGCACGACACCGACAAGCTGGATCAGGTGTGGCGGTTGCACGACGGGGTTCTCCGAGACAGTCGAGAGAAGACCGGATGAGCAACGGTGTTCGGCTGTTCCTGATCGCCACCCGTTATGGCCTCGTCGAGCACGCGCGTAACCGGTTCGCCATGCTGCTGGTGGCCGCCTTCGTCCCCCTGTTGATCACCCTGGTCCGCGTGGCTGTCACCGACATCGAGGTACCGTTCCGACTCCGGGACACGGGTCTCGTTCTGCGCGCCGACGGCAATGAGCTCGCGCAGATCAGCGGTGCTCTGATGGCGGTCTCACTGATCGTCGGGTTCATGATGTTCGCGGCGACTTTCGGCAGCGGAGCATTCGACCGGCGACTGTCACTGGCCGGGTATCCCCGGGCAGCGCTGGGTCTGGCGAAAATCGCCTGTCTGGTGGTGGCGTCCGTGGTGGTCTGCGCGTACGCCACCGCGATCATCTGCTGCTACTGGTCGCCTCGGCAACCTGTCCTGCTCGCTGCGGCGCTTTTCGGCGCGGCGATGACCTACGGAGCATTGGGTGTCGCTCTCGGTGCGCTGCTGCGCCGCGAGGTGGAGGGCATGTTCGCCATCGCGATGATCAGTTGCTTCGACATGGCCGTGCAGAATCCCATCGCGAGCATAGGAGCAGACAGCGATCTGGTGCGCTGGCTGCCCTCCTACGGGGCGATGCAGGCTTCGACCGCGGCCGGTTTCTCCGATGCCACGCCGTTCGCTGGCTTCGCCGTGCAACTGACCTGGTTCGTCGCGAGCGCCCTTGTCGGACTGGTCGCTTTCCATCTGCGAACCCGCTCGTCTCTTCGGCCCGTGATGTGGATCCGTATCCCCGGACCTCGTATCCGCCGACCTCGTATCCCAGGATCGGGGAAGTCCGGACAGTCGGCGAAGCCCTGAGGTGTGTCCAGCCGACACCACGGCGGATCGGGCTGGACACACCCTGACCTTCTCGGCGGCCGGGCCTCAGGGCGCGCTCGGAGCCGGTTCGGCAGCCGGGTAGTAGATCTCGCGGCGCAAGCGTTCCAAGTCCGGCGCCGCGGAAACCGACGGTGGCTCGTACCGATCGCTGTCCCTTCCCCAGAGCGCCACATTCGTGATGTTCGTGTAGATCTGCGCGTAGTCCTTCCTCTTGCCCGAGAGGCCGGGAAGCACACGGATGAGCCCGGGGATGTAGCGGATCACCGCCTCGAGCTGGGCGCGATGCTCCGCCACCTGGCGCTGCACCTGTTCGACGGCTTCGCCACGGGTACACCCGGACTCGTGACGGACCGCCCGCACCAAGTTGTAAGGGACTCGGTCGGCCTCGTCCTGATCCAGCCCCACCAGGTCGTTCTCCACGAAGGTCACCCAGAAGGCGAGTTCCTCGAATCGACGGATCACGGGGTGATTGCGCAGCTTCGAGGGCAGTTCTCCGTCCTGGTACACCTCCATGCAGGCGAGGGCGATTTCGATCCCACTGGTCGCGATCCGCAACGGCAGGTAGTCGGCCGTGGTGGGAATGTAGCCGTTGATGCGATGGTGCGCTTCGCGTTCGGCGGCTTCGAACCACTCCTCGAGGCCGTCGAGGAACCGGTCCTGCCAGCGGGTGCTCCGGCCCTCGCGCAGACGCGGCCACAAGCTCGCCCAAGCCGTTGCGATCGCGCCGGGGCGTGACGGCTTCTCCGGGTCCTGGCGGACCATCGCCACCATGCCGCGCCTCAGCGCGGTGACGGCATCTGGGTCGGTCAGCTGTGGATCCTCGAAGAGGTCGTCCCAGATCAGGACCAGTACGGCCATACTGTAGGTCGTCTGTTCACGTGCCGCGTCGGCTCCCGGAGTCAAGGTTCGCGCCGGGAGCTGAATCGCTCCTGTCCACCGGTGATAATCGGCCTCGGCCGGTGTGCGGGCGAGCCCGGTGTCCACCAGCCAGCTTCTCAACCATTGCGCGATGTGCGGCGGGAGTCCACTTCCGTGAGGTCGGGGTGGCTGCGTCGACTGCGGCGCGAGCGCGGAACCGGTCGTCCGGCGGTCGAGGATGGACCGGACGTAGGCGATCATCGCGCGGCGGGCGCGTGGGTCGACGGGCACAGCGGCAAGTCGGCCGGACGCCTGGTCCATGAATCCGTCTGCCGTCGACCGTGCTTCGTCCACGGCGCCGGAGGCGATGACGAGTTCGTGGGCGCGCGCGGCTTGCTCACGCGTCATCGCTCTGCGTAGCAGTCGGACAAGGTTCGCGTCGCGGGCTGCCGCGCGGATCACGGGAAGTGTGTAGATGCCCGCGGGCAGATCCGCGTTGACGGGCTTGCCCATCTCTTCGGCGGTCGAGGTCAGGTCGAAGATGTCGTCGTAGAGCTGATAGGCGAGCCCGAAGTGCCTGCCGAACAACGCCAACGCCTCTTCTGCTTCCTCTGGACAGCCGGCCTGCATCGCGCCGACCCGGCATGCCAGCGAGAGCACCGCCGCCGTTTTACCGTCGATCGCGTCCAGGTAGGACTGCTCGCTACGGGAGGCTACGTAGAGGTCGGCGGCCTCGATCACCATGCCCGCGCACATCTGCTCGCCCGCCATCGCCCCCGCCAGGACTTCCCGTCGGCCGAGTTCGGCCAGCATGCGCACGCTCGTGAGCATCACCGAGTCCCCACCCAGTACCGCCATGTGCGAACCCCATACCACGTTGGCACTGGGGCGGCCGCGACGCTCGTACGCGTGATCGACGACGTCGTCGTGGTAGAGCGAGCCCAGGTGCAGCAACTCCACGGCAGCGGCGGCGCGCACCACTCGGTCGTCGGCCGGGTTCATGGGATCGGTGAGCAGGTAATACGACAACAGGGTCAAGGTGGGACGGACCAAACGGCGGGAGGTGTCCGGCCCTTCGTCGGTGAGTGCGGTCAGTTCCGGCCTGCCCTCTAGTCGAACAGGTCCGAGAATGTCACGGACGCGGTCCAGGTCCGCATCCAGATGCGGGAAGACAGCCGAATCGATTTCACGTGGCACGAGTGCACTCCTGACTGGTCACATCGGTCATCTGCAACACCATCGATCAGTGGCATTGGACCCCATTTCCGCGTGGAATATGTTGGTATCGGCGGATTTTGGTGGCACGGCCAGGTGGTCGGCGCTGGATGCCGGGCGTCGTCGCGGTCGAGTGTCTCCCGGATCGGTTCGCGGCGGTCGGTGTCGGCTCGCGTCGGGAATGGGGGGTACGTTGACGCTGTCGGAGGTGGCCTGGCGGGGATCGGAGCGCCGTCGCCTGGAACGGACCAAGAGATCCGGCCCCGCCTCGCGGATGCGAGACGGGGCCGGGCCGGAGTTCATGAAGCCCGATGCGCCCCGCCCTGCCGATGGCTGCACGATCGCACCGCGGTGGCCGGCCGCGCCTCGGATCATCGGCCCGAAAATGTTGCCGGGCCAGGCGCAACGATTCGAACCGTTGCTGCCGAGACACAGCAGGGCCGTCCTTCACAGATTCTTCGCACGGGCTCCACCGCTGTTCCACACTGCGCTGGCACGCTTACGCCATGCAGGTCGACGCCGATTCCTTTCTCTCCGGATCTTCCAGGCGGTGGGTAGCCCACTACCGGAAAAACCTCGATCGCGACTGGCAGATCCCGTGGAGCAGCGGGACCGCACTCACCAGCGGCGAGAAGCAGCGGATCGCGGCCTCTATCGCGGAGTTCCAGCGAGGTGAAGCCTCGGAGGCACAGGACTACCTGGGCAAGAGTTCCGCCTTCAGCACAGTGGCGCGCGATCCCGACTTCCACGCGGCCTCGATCCTGTTCGTGGCCGAGGAGAACGCCCACGCCGCGTTGCTGCTGCGATTCATGCAGGAGACGGCCATCGCGACGCGACAGCACTCGTTCTCGGACGTCGTGTTCCGGTGGCTACGCTCGATCGGGGACCTGGGCTGGTCGAGCCGAGTGCTGCTGATCGCGGAGCTGATCGCGCAGGACTACTACCCGTGCCTGCGCGCCGCCACGAACCACGCCGCGCTCCACCGCATCTGCGACAAGATCGAGTACGACGAGAAGGCGCACGTCCGCTTCCAGACCGAACGGATCGCCCGGCTCGAGGCAGGACGATCCGATCCGGCGGTCGGGCTGCGTCGCGGGCTGCAGTCCGTGCTCCTCTGCGGCGCGATCGTCGTGGTCTACCTCGAGCACCGCCCGGTGCTGCGGGCGCGGCTGAGCTTCGGGAAATTCGCGACGACGGTTCTGCGACGTAATCGCAGAGCTCAGAGAGCAATCAATGCAAACCGACGGTGCATGTGAGCGGACGCGGTAACGCCCGCACCAGCGGTGCATACTCACACGACATCGCAGCAGTGCGCGAATCGCTCTGACGGCTGAGCATTCGTCTGCGATGCTTTGCTACGAAAACGGCGCGCTCACCAAATCCTGCCGATCAGGGGGCAGCGATGGTCGCACAGACGCATCGCAGAATCTGCACACTCGCGGCCGGCAGCGTGCTCGCCGTTACCAGCGTCACCGGCACCGCCACCGCCCAACGAGATCCCGAGCCACCCCAGGTGCTCTGGTGGGATCGCGCCATGCACGCCGCGGACTGCACAATGTTCGCCGGTGCACATCGACCGCCACGGACAGCAACTGCCGATTGCGATTCGATCGGAGCGGCGCGAACAGGCCGACTCGGAGCACAGTTACCGCCAACCGGTGGCGCATTGCAGGGCGAGGCTGGAGGTTCCGAGGACGAGGGCGAGGATGCCGCCGAAGATCAGGGGCCGATGACCCGCGGTGCGGAAGCGCTGCCGCGTGAGGGTGGTGCCGATGGCGGCCAGGACGGCGGCGATCAGCCAGGCGCTGAGGTGCCCGAGGGTTGCCGTCCACGAAGGTGGGACCACGCCGGTGGCGGCGAGGGCCGATGCGGCGAGGAACAGCACCACGAACGGCGGAACGGTGCGCCACAGTGGCGTGGGGTCGGCGTCGCGCCTGGCTCCGAGTTGCAGCCCGACGCACATCGGGATGATCGCCAGGCTGCGCACCAGCTTGACACTGACGGCGAAATACGCCGCAGAAGAGCCGTAGGCCACCCCGGCGGCGGCCACCGAGGAGGTGTCGTTGATGGCGGTACCCGCCCACAAGCCGAACGCCTCCTCGGACATGCCGAGCAGGTGGCCGAGCGGCGGATAGACCAGCACGGCGACGACATTGAAGACGAAGATGGTGCCGAGAGCGTAGGCGACCCGTTCACGGTCGGGTTTGATGACCGCCGTGGCGGCGGCGATCGCGGAGGCGCCGCATATGGTGGTGCCCACCGCCACCAGGATGGCGGATTCCCGGTCCAGGGCCAGCAGCCTGCCCACGGCCAGCGCGGCCGCTGCGCCGATGGTCAGTGTGCCCACCATCACGATCATGGTGCTCCGGCCCACGCTGAGCACCGCACCTACCGGTAACGCGAGACCGAGCAGGGCGATGGCGAGACCGAGCAGTCGCTGCTGCGCCGTCGCCAGACCGGGAGCGAAGCGCTCGGGCCGGCATCGGCGCGCGAACACGCCGAACATCGCGCCACCGCCCAGTGCGAGAACCGGCGCGCCGAGCACGGGCCACACGGTGCCCAGGACGGTCGCGGCGGTGGCGAGCCCGGCCGCCGCCGAGAGGCCGGGACAGTGGCGGCGAAAATGCGTCATCTACAGGACGATCGCGGCGTCCGGCCGGTCGCGGTAGCCCTCGTGAGGACAGCACCTCATAAGCCACGCTGATGGGGCGCGCGATGCGCGCCAGGGCCACCGGCTGATAATCGGCTCATGACGCTGCCGCCCGGAACGCCCGACCTGGAGGTGCTCGACCTGCTCGTCTCCGTAGCGGAGCTGGGCAGCCTCGGTGCGGCCGCGCGCAGGCACGGCATCAGCCAGCCGGCCGCGAGCATGCGGATCAGCGCCCTGGAACGACGACTCCGGCTCCGGTTGCTGGATCGCGGCCCGACCGGATCGACGCTCACCGACGCGGGGCGTGCGGTCGTCGGGCACGCCCGGCCCGTGCTCGCGGCGGCGCGGGCCTTCGGCGCCGGTGTGGCCGCCCTGCACACCGATGCGGTGCCACGCCTGCGGATCGCCGCGTCGAAGACCATCGCCGATCATCGGATACCGCAGTGGCTGCAGGCTTTACGCGATCAATATCCCGATGTGGCGGTGTCGCTCGAGGTCGACAACACCCGGCATGTCGAGGAAATGGTCCGCAACGCTCGGGCGGACATCGGTTTCGTCGAGGGACCGCACCCGCCGCCCGGCCTGGGCAGCCGAGTGCTCGGCACCGACGAACTCGTCGTCGTGGTGGCGCCCGGCCATCCGTGGGCGCGGCGCCGCCGACCGGTGACGTTGCGCGACCTCGCCACCACTCCCCTGCTGTGGCGCGAGCCCGGGTCCGGCACTCGCGACACTGTCTGGGAGATAGTGGGTGCGCAGTGCCAGCCGGCCCGCCCGGCCGCCGAACTGGGCTCGACGGCGGCCATCGTCGCTGCGGCCCGAGCCGGAGTCGCCCCCGCGGTGCTGAGCCGGCTGATCGCGGGCCCCGACCTGGACAGCAGAGCCCTTGTTGCGGTGCAGACCGAGGACTCCGTGGTGCTCACACGGAATTTTCGCATTATCTGGCGGCGGCAAACGCCTCCATCCGGACCTGCGGAAGCCCTGGCCCGGTGCGCCGCGGGTGGCGGGCGGCGCGGTGCGCGCGACTCGATCACCGGTTGACCACGAGCCCTGGCGTGGGGCGCAGCGTCGAAAGGGGTATCCCCAGTCGAACATCGAGGTTCCTACTCCCGTATCCGAACCCATGGAGAGTAGTTATTTCACGTTGCCGCCAGGTCCTCGGATGTCGACCGCAACCACCGGACCACCCGTTAGGAGTTGCGGTTGACCATCGTCACGGGATCGAACAGACGGACAGGTCGCATCCGCCGCGGCCGACGCGTTCTGTCCGATGAGCGCCGATGAGTTTCGAATGCATAGGAGGTCTACTCGGTCATGAGGAAACTGATCTACGGATTCAGCGTGTCCCTGGACGGCTACATCAACGACCGCGACGGCGGCATCGACTGGACCGACCCGGACGAGGAACTGCATCAGTTCCACAACGACCGCTACCGCGATGTCGAGGTCTCACTGCACGGTCGTCGCCTGTACGAGCTGATGGCCGGCTACTGGCCGCACGTGCCCGAGGACGCGCCGCGCATCGAGCGGGAGTTCGGCAGGCTCTGGACGGAGAAGCCGAAGGTGATCTTCTCCCGGACGCTCACCGATGTCCACTGGAACAGCACGCTGATCAGCGAGAACGCGGTCGAGGAGGTCCGCAGGCTCAAGGCTGGAGGTGATGGCGTCATGGAGGTCGGTGGTGCGAGCCTCGCGGCCTCGCTGATGCCACACGGGCTCATCGACGAGTACCAGCTGTTCTTCTTGCCCGTGGTGCTCGGCGGCGGCACACCGCTGTTCCCAGCGCTGGACAAGCGCGTCCGGCTCCGATTGGCCGAGACAAGGCACTTCGACACCGCGGTGATGCTGCGCTATGTCGCCGATTGAGTTCCGTTCGAACAAGTGAGGACACATCGGTGATCGGCTGGCAGCTTTGGTGTCGTCAGGGATTCGATCGACTGCCCCCCGAAGGTGGCCCGCGAACGCCAGATACGGGTCGCCGTGGTGTGGCCGCAGGCTCAGCCCGCGGGATGGCCGCGTACTCCCCGGCGGCGACCGGCGGCGACACGTATCGCGCCGCGAGCAGGTCGAGGCTCAGGCCGGGCCGCAGCTCACGCCGCCGGGTCGAGAGCGCACCGCCGCCGCTGCCTTCAGCCTGCGGAGCCCCCGGCTCAGCAACGAGTTCTCCCACAGGCTCGGTGGCGTGCGTTCGGGATCCATCAGTTCGTTCTCCGCCAACGGGCTGTCTTCGCCCTCGACGGTCCCCGGCTCGAACCGCACCAGAGTCCGGCCGCTGCCGCGCAACGTCTCGACGGTGCGCAGAAGCGACGACGTCTCGGCGAGTACGGCGTCGAACTTCGCGGGTTCGGCATCGAGATGTTCGCAGATCAGCCTGCGCCGTACCTCGAGAATGGTCTCCCGCAGCAGGTCACCGTCCGCGGTGGCGGGGGTGACCTCGACCGCCAGGTCGCATTCGGTGTCGAATCCCATCGAACGGTTGTTGAGGTTCGACGATCCCACCCGCAGCAGCCGGTCGTCCATCACCAGCACCTTGGCGTGGACGTAGACCGGCGCACCGGCCGCGGTGACGGGGTAGTAGACGCCGAACCGGTTCTCGGTATCGGCCTTCCACAACAGATGCAGCAAGCGGCGGCGGGCCCCATCCATCGCCTGTTGCTCGAGCCAGCCGTCGGCGTGCCGCGGCAGCACCAGCACGATCTCCGGACCGTTCGGCTCACGAAGCCGCGCGGCGATCGCCTCGGCGAGCGTGCGCGAGGCCAGGTACTGGCTCTCGATGTACAGCGACCGCGTGGCGCCCGCGATCGCCGCCAGATACAACGCCTCGACTTCCCGGACTTCGACGCGATCGGCGAGTTCGGGGAGGGTGCGCGCTATACCCACCTCCACCGACTCCATCGTCGGCTCCAGCCCCTCCGGCCATGGCGTGTCACCGGCGATCTCGTCGACCGCGGCCAATTGCTGTCCCGTCGCCGCCTTCCACCGGGCCCGGGCCAACTCGCCGATCGCCTTCGCCGCTTCGCCGTCGACGGCAGTGGTCGCGTCGTGCCATGGTCCGTACCGGTTGCCGTTCGGCTCGGTTCGGTAGTGATCGTCGTCCCGATGGTCGCTGGTGTCCCAGCGATCGACGGTCATATCGATGCCACCGCAGAACGCGAGCGCGTCGTCGATCACCACGATCTTCTGATGGTGCGCCGAACCGACCGGGTGCGCGCCATCCATTTCCAGGTGCAACCGCCGATCGGTCATCCAATTGATGACGAAGATCGGTGTCATGCCACGGCTGATCGCCGCGAACGCGCCGACATTCCACTTCAGCAGGTAGATATCGAGATCCGGTCGCTGTTTCGGCAGCCAGGAAAGGAATTCACCCAATCGATCAGGCCCTTCGAGGGTCTTCTCCTGGGGTTCGAACTTGATCCGGGTATCGAAGTCCCAGCCGATCAGCACGATGCGCTTGCGCGCCTGCAGCATCGCGGACTTGGCATGGCGGAAATAGTCCGCCGCATCGACAATGCACGCCAGCCGATCGGCCCGTGCGATCTGCCAGCAAGTGTCGCCGGGGGTGAGGATTTGTTGCACGTCGCTCATGTGTAGTCAATTCTCTCGTCCAGCCGGACACCCGCCCGCAGGTGAACGATTCACAGTACTGCGCGGTGGCTTCGACCCGGCGCCGAGCCGTCGTACCAATCCCTCAACCCGCTGCCGAACGCGCTGGGTCGATGGCAAGCCTGGAATCGACCGGTCTGTGGCCGACACGCACGACCGGCACCGACGACATGCCTCCCGCCGCAACGCCGCCGCCGTCCGCGTGCACCTCGTGCACGCCTCGGTGCGACAGCTGCCGAGTTTCGGCGATCCGCTCGATGCCATCCTCGCCGTCAACTCCGTGGGGTTCCGGCCCATCCGGTGGAGCAGCGTCACCGGCTGCGCGGCCTGCTCCGCCCCGCCGGACGCATCGCGCTCGTCAGCCAGCCCCCTGCCCTGGCGCTACCCGGGAGACCACGGTCCGAGCTGCCGAAGAGCTCCAGGACATGCTCACCCACGCCGGCTTCGCCCAGCTCCGCGTCGAAACCCTCGACCTCGACCCGCCCGTTGCCTGTGTGCCGGCCGTCAACCCGACCTCATAACCGCCACAGCTATCCCACCAGCCCCGATAGTGCCGAACGCGGGAAAGTTCCGCCGCTGTGGCCGGCGGTCAGCCGGTTCGGCCGCTGGTGACGATGACGTCGCGAACGCGTGCCGCCCGATGGCCGGTCATCGCAGCGGTCGGTGGCCGAGGGTTCGACTCGGCGCCCCGCGCGGCGGCTCGTGAGATTCAGCCGCGCGGGTCGGGTTCGACTGGATTCCGCCCGGGACGACGCACGGACCAACTGAGAGAAAGCCGCCGGAACTTGCTCAGTGGATCGGCAGCGTCGGCGTGTAGCGAGAGGTGGCGCGAAACTCGCTCGGACGCATGCCCCGGTGCCGTTTGAAGGCCGCGCTGAAACCGAAAGCATCCGCATAGCCGACGGCCTTGGCCACCTGCGCCACGGTGAGAGTGCCGTCGGAGAGCAGTTCCTCCGCATCGTCCATCCGGCATTCGGTGAGGTACGCCAGTGGCGACCGCCCCATCACCTCGGTGAAACGCCTCGCGAACAGGGCCCGCGAGACGCCCGCATGAGACGCCAGGGACGCCACGGTCCAGCCGGCGGCGGGTTGCCGGTGCATCGCCTCCAGCGCCGGCCCGACCACCGGGTCGGCCGGCCCGCGATACCATCCCGGGGCCTCGGCGGCCTCCTTGTCGAACCAGTCACGCAGTGTGCACACCAGCGCCCAGTCGAGCAGCCGGTCCATCAGCGCCTGGGCTCCGGCCGGCCGCGCGGCCGCGTCCGCGGCGACGGATTCCATCCAGGCGCATACCTGCACGTCGTCCGACACCACCAGCACGGGTGGCAGCGCGCGCAGTAGCCGTTCATGGCGCCGACCCGAGGCCCGATAGGCGCCGACGATCAGCGCAGTCTCGCCGGCCGGGTCTTTACCCCACCTTCCGCCTCGCAGACCGGCTTCGCATTCCGCGTCCGCCGCGAAGCAGGCGACCTCGTATTCGTCGTGTGGCAGGTCGACCGACTCAGGCCGGTCGGCGAGCAGGAACGGTTCTGGACCACGCACGATCGCGGTGTCTCCGGCCGAGATCCGTTGCTGGGCATCGTCGGAAAGCAGCAACGTGCCACCGCCCCGCAGCACCGTCACCATGGTCAACGGTGCACGGTCGGCGAAGCGGATGGTCCATGGCGCCTCCAGGACGGCGTGGGTGAGTACGGCTCCTTCGGCGCGGATGCCACCCAGCAATTTACTCAAGGGATCCACTCCACGAGGATAGACGAACTCCTATCGAATGTAGATCTTTACCCATAGATCGTCCACATGATCGGGTGTGGAATGGAAGCCGACCGCACAACCGATCGTCCGGAAACCGGACCGCAAGGGAGGACCCCGTGCCGAGCCACCCCATCGAGGACGCCCCGGCCACTCGCACCGCACTGGTCGTAGTCGCCCACCCACGTCCCGACTCGCTGACCGCACATATAGCCGGGCTGACCGTCCGCCGGCTCACCGCGGCGGGCTACCGGATCGACCTGCTCGATCTGCACGCCGAGCGATTCGATCCCCGAATGACGGCCGCCGATCTCCCGGACTGGAACAACCGGGACAAGACCTACTCCCCCGAGGTCGAGAACCATATGCGGCGCATCCTCGCCGCCGATGTCATCGTCGCGGTGTTCCCGGTGTACTGGATGCAGACACCCGCGATCCTCAAAGGCTGGATCGATCGCGTATGGAACTACGGATTCGCCTACGGCCGCAGTAAACCTCGGCTCGCGGGCAAGCGGATGCTGTGGCTCGGCCTGGCCGGCGCTGCGGACGACGACGGAGTCGTCGAGCTCATGCAGCAGGCACTGAGCACACAACTCGATGACGGAATCGCCTATTACTGCGGCCTGACGCAGTCGACGGTGGGACTGCTACCCGGAGCCGAGGAGAAACCACAGCGCCTGGACGCCGACGGCAATCTGCTGCTCGACGACGCGCTCACCGGCGCCGCGCGCGACGCCCACTTCGCCGCGTTGAAGGACCGGGCCCTGCGCTTCGTCGACGATTTCCTCACCGACGATCGCATACCGGCCTGAACTTCACCGGAGACCGCGCGTCACGACGCCGGGCCGCGTTCGATGAGCCCGGACAGAATCATGTGGATCGCGGCACCGCGAACAGCCGCCGCGATCCACATGGTTCCGCCGACGAAATCGGACGGCCACCGGCACGCACGACTACGACTCGTGCTCGTCCCCGGCGTATCGGGCACCGAACAGCCTGCCGCGCAACAGACTTACTCCGCCGCCACGCGATACAGCTGCCGATGGTCGGCCCACGGACGCCGACGCGCCTCCACACTCATGCTCGGGCGCCGGGCCGGGCGACGAACACCCGCTCCAGCAGTGCGTACAGACAATCCCGGTCCTGGTCGCTGAGCCTGTTCAGGCCGTCTCGAGTAGCGCGCATTTTCGCCCGGATCGTATCGATCACCTGCTCACCTTCGGGCGTGATGACGAGATTGGTGACGCGCCGGTCGGATGTGCTGGTCTCCCGGCGCACGAGGCCACGCTTCTCCAGCCGGTTGATGATCCCGGTGACATTGGAGGCGTCGCAGGCCAAGGTGTCGGCCAGCGCGCGCATCGCGACGGGCCCCCGGCGCAGCACGGTCAGCGCCTTGCCCTGGCTCGCTGTCAGGTTCTCACTCGCCGCCGCGGCGGTGAAGTCGCCGTAGTAGGCGCCGAGCGACACCGAGAGCAGCTCCATCAGCTGGGCCGTGTCGACGCGGAGAGCTTCTGCCATGACAGCCAGCCTATCCGCAGAAACTTGACTATCTCAAATATCTACCCCTAGCGTGTGGCCATTGCTTGAAGTTCTCAACCATCGAACGAGGAGTATTCAGTGATCGTCACCGCGTCCGACGCCGCTCGCACGGCCGAGATCCTGTCCCGGCCCGTCACGCTGAACGGCATGACCGTCCCGAACCGCATCGTGATGGCGCCGATGACGCGCATGTTCTCCCCTGGCGGCGTTCCTGGTGACGATGTGCGGTCCTATTACGCCCGCCGCGCCGCCGCCGGTGTGGGCCTGATCGTCACCGAGGGCACTTACGTCGGCCACGAGTCCGCCGGGCAGAGCGACCGTGTGCCACGGTTCCACGGTGAGGAGCAGTTGGCGGGGTGGGCGAAGGTCGCCGAGGACGTACACGCGGCGGGCGGGACGATCGTGCCGCAGCTGTGGCACATCGGCATGGTCCGCAACGAGGGCGACGCGCCCTACCCAGATGCGCCCGCCGTCGGCCCCTCCGGTATCCGCGTCGACGGCACCGAGGGCATCGGCAAGGCGATGACCCAGGGTGACCTGGACGACGTCATCGGCGCCTTCGCCGAAGCCGCGGCGGACGCCGAGCGCATCGGCTTCGACGGCGTCGAACTGCACGGCGCGCACGGCTATCTCCTCGACCAGTTCCTGTGGGCGCGGACGAACCGCCGTGACGATGCCTACGGCGGTGATCCCGTGGCCCGGACCAAGTTCGCCGCCGAGGTCGTGGCCGCGGTCCGGGCGGCCGTCTCGCCCGGCTTCCCGGTGATCTTCCGCTACTCGCAGTGGAAGCAGGAGGCCTACGACGCGCGGCTCGCCGAAACCCCGCAGGAGCTGGAGGCGATCCTGACTCCGCTCGCCGCGGCCGGCGTAGACGCCTTCCACGCCTCCACCCGCCGCTACTGGCGCCCGGAGTTCGACGGCTCGGACCTGAACCTGGCAGGCTGGACCAAAAAGCTCACCGGCAAGCCCACCATCACCGTCGGCTCGGTCGGCCTAGACGGCGACTTCCTCCGTGCGTTCACCGGCGAGGGCGCCGAGCTCGGCAGCCTCGACAACCTCCTCGATCGCCTGGAGCGCGACGAATTCGACTTGGTCGCCGTCGGTCGCGCCCTGCTCCAGGATCCGGAGTGGGCGTCAAAGGTCCTGGCGGGGCGGATCGACGAGCTGAAGCCCTACGACGCGGCGGCCCTGAAGACGCTGAGCTAAATTGTGCTACTGACGATGACCGATGACAGTGTGGGCTCGGGTTTTCTGTAGCAGCCTCTCATAGGGTGTCTGTCCTGCGAGGCCGCCGTGGGGACGGTGATAGTTGTAGCAGTCCTCCCACTCCTTCAGTTTGTCGTTGAACAGCCCGGCGTCATCGATGACGACGCCGTCGAGGAGGCGGTAGAACTCCTCGGCGTCGATGCGGTGGGAGCGCTCGACCTTGCCGTTGAGCCGGGG
>NZ_VUOS01000035.1 GCF_009829325.1 Nocardia sp. CY41 | reverse complement strand
GCGGTCCATCCGATGCCACCGGTACCCGGCGACACCACCCCCCGGATCATGCGAAAGACAGGGGCAAGAAGTCATACCGGGCCCGGCGACCGAGGCCCTGGATCGGACCCACGAGAAAGGTAACGGGGCCGTGCCGGGGTCGGTCTGCTGGTCGTCAGGGTAGCCGCAAGTTCGGCCGTGCCGGGAGGCCGGTGGCGCGACCCTGCACGAACGCCGGACTCGGACCACGCACGATCGCGCGGGGCTTGCGTGAATCAGCTCGCGTTCTGCCAGGCCGATATGGAGGATGACGCTGCTCGGCGAGCCGGAGCAGTGGCGCACCGGTGCGCGCGGTTCAGCGTCCGGACATCCCGAGCCGGACCGGTCACCGCAGGCCGAACAGCTCCGCGGCGTTGTGGTGGCAGACCCGGCGCAACCAGTCGTCACCGAGATCGAGCCGTTCGAGCGCTTCGATCGAATGACCATAGGAGTGCGGGATATTCGGGAAGTCGCTGCCGAACAGGATGCGGTCGGCGAAGGCGCGCACCCTACCGTGCTCGTGCGCCGGAAACGGGGCGTCGGCCTCGGAGAAATCCGTCCACACCATCGTGGTGTCCAGCCGCACGTCCGGGTACTCCTCGGCGAGATCGAGGAATTCGGAGTACTCGGGCGTGCCCATGTGCGCGACGATCAGGCGCAGCCGCGGAAAGCGTCGCAGCACATCGGCAATCGGCTCCGGGCCGGTGTACGTCCCGGGCGCCGGGCCGGAACCGCAATGGATGACGATCGGAACGCGCGCGTCCTCCAGCAGGCCCCACACCGGATCCAGCAGCGGGTCGCCCGGACGATAACCGCCGACTTGAACGTGCGCCTTGAAGACGCGCGCTCCACGCTCGACGGCCTCCCGGACGTAGTCCGCCGCCTGCGGCTCGGGGAAGAACGTGGCGGTGTGCAGGCAGTCCGGGGTGCGGGCGGCGAAATCGGCGGTCCATTCGTTGAGCCACGCGGCCATGTCCGGTTTGTGGGGGTATACCAGAGCGGTGAACGCGCGAACCCCGAAGTCCCGCAGAGTCTTCAACCGGACCTGCGCGTCGGCGCGGTAGGTGATCGGCCAGCTGCGGCCGATCAGCGGTCCGGCCGCGTCGAAGTACGCCCACACTTTCCGCATCACCTGGTCGGGCATGAAATGGGTGTGAACGTCGATGATGCCGGGCAGCCCGAGCCCGGCGCGGAAGGACGACAGATAGGTCGCGTCGTCGGCGCCGGTCATCGGACCTCCCGTGCCGCGGGCGGGTGCACGGCTCGCGCGAAGTCGCCGACCCGGGCGATCAGTCGTTCGAAGAACAGCTCGGGGTCGGTGCCGATCACGATCTCCGCGTTGGGTTCGCGGCCCCACATGCCCGCCCAGTCGGCGACCGTGGTCGCGCGGGTGATGGTGCCCGCCAGCTCCACGTCCACCGTCGCCGGGCGGGTGCGGGCCAGCGCCGGGTCCAGCGCCACCGCGGCCGCGAAAGGATCGTGCATGTGGGCCAGGTAGCCCAAGTCGTAGGCGTGATGGAAATCGAAATAGAACCGCACGGCATCGGTGACGTGCCGGACGATCGGATTGCTCGCGTCCGAGCGGGTTCCGGGCGGATCGTCCGGCGAGACGACCTCCACCGGGTAGCTCTTCGCCCGCTCGGCCAGGCGCGCCAGATGCTCGGGCCGCATCTCGATCGTCTCGGTGATGTCCAGCGCGCAGACGATCGGCCTGCGCTGTGCGGGCGCGGCGGCGAACGCGTCGAAGACTTCTTTGGCGGCCTCCGGGTCGACGTGCACGTTCCACTCGTTGGTCGGCGTGGTGTTGCCCGGATGATTGAATGCCCCGCCCATGATGACCAAACGGTCCAGCAGCAGCGGCAGCTCCGGTTCGATCCGCAGGGCGAGGGCGAGGTTGGTCAGCGGTCCGGTGCACAGCCCGACGATCTCGCCGGGATGCGCGCGTACCAGCTCGGCCCACATCCGCGCGGCCGATCGCGCGGAGAGGCCGCGCGCGGACGGGGGGAGCTGGGCGTATCCGATGCCCTGGGGTCCGTGCGTGTCCTCGGTGGTGCGCAGCGGGATGGCCAAGGGATCCGCGGCGCCGAGCGCCACTTCGATCTCCGGTGCGTGGCAGACGTCCAGCCAG
The DNA here is from genome assembly GCF_009829325.1 of Nocardia sp. CY41. Classification (GTDB taxonomy): domain Bacteria; phylum Actinomycetota; class Actinomycetes; order Mycobacteriales; family Mycobacteriaceae; genus Nocardia. Next base: position 65,505 of record NZ_VUOS01000035.1, on the reverse strand, counting down.
GCGAGGTTGTTGGCCGCCACCTGGGCCGCCGCGACGTTGCCCGCCGTGGCGGCGATGCCCGCGATCTCGGCCTCGGGCGAGCCGAGCAGGTACAGCAGCGCGAGGGAGTCGTCGATACCGGTGTCGACGTCCAGGATGATCTTCTGCCGCACGGCACGAGACTAGCGAGCCGGGATGCCCGGGCGACGGCGAGGTGCCGCTGGCTCGGTGTTCGCAGCGGGTTGGACATCCGTCTAGTACATTTGTCTGAGACGTTGTAGCCTGTGGTCATGGGAAATCGCGAGGATCTGCTGGCGGGAGCACGGAAAGTCATCGTCGAGCGTGGCATCGCCAAGGCGACCGCCCGCGACATCGCCTCGGCGGCCGGGGTGAGCCTGGCGGCGATCGGGTACCACTTCGGCTCCAAGGATCAGCTGATCACCGAGGCGCTGGCCGACTCCCTCGGTACCGCGATCGGCGACAGCATGGAGGCGAAGATCCGGGAGGGCAGCGGTGTCGCGCCGCTGGCGGCGTTCGCCGCGATGTGGAACGGTATGCCCGCGGTGTTCACCGACAACCGCGACAGCATGCTGGCCAGCCTGGAGAACCTGGTGCGCGTGGCGCGCTCACCGGAGTCGCAGCAATTCTTCGCCCAGAGCCTGCCCGGCGCCTACCAGGACATGGCGGACGCGCTGCGGCAAGCGCATCCTCAGCTGAGCGGCGACCAGGCAGCGGCGATCGCCGAGTTGTATTTCGTACTCGTGCAGGGTCTCGGCGTCTTGCAGACCATCGCTCCGGAGGCGGACCTCCCGGACGGCGATCGCCTGGCGCAGGCGGTCGCCGCGCTCGCCGGGACCGAGGGTTAGTGCTCGGCAGCTCACCGGTGGGACGCCGCTGTGCTTCTCGCGGCGTCCCGGCGTGACGATCAGTGCGTCGGCAGGGGCCAGGCCGGACGGTCCGCGCCGTAGGCGGGCGCGGGCCAGGCGTAGTCCGGGTACTCGGCGAGCACGGGCGGCGCGGTGACGACCTGGCCGTGCCGGACCGCCACCGCCGGGCTCGGCGCCGCGGCCTTGCCGTGCCGCGGTGTGCGGTCCGGTGCGTCGAGCAGCCAGGAGGCGGTGCGGGCCAGAGCCACTCGCACGTTCCGACCGACGCCGTCGCCGCCGCGCGCGACCAGGGCATCGATCACGCCCGCGGCGAGCAGGTAGCCCGACGCGTGATCCAGCGCTTGCGCGGGCAGCGCCCCCGGCACCGAGGGCGCACCCTCGATGGCCGAGATGCCGGAGGCGGCCTGCACGATGCTGTCGAAGCCGCGGCGCTCGCCCCACGGACCGGTTTCACCCCATGCGGACACCCGCCCATGGATCAGTCCGGGACGGGCGGCCGCCCGCACTCCCGCGCGTTCGAGCGCGCCCGGCCGGTACCCGGTGATCAGCACGTCGGCGGCGGCGACCAGGTCATCGATGCCACGGGCGCGCAGGTCGACCAAGGTCGAGCGTTTGCCCTGACAGGTGTCGGCGAATTGCCAGGAGATCTCGGGCAGCTGCGGCGGGTCGACGCGCAGCACCTCGGCGCCGAGCAACGCCAGTGCCCGCGTCGCGACCGGTCCCGCGATCACCCTGGTCAGATCGAGCACGCGCAGTCCTCGTAGCGGCTGCAGTGGCGCCGCACCCCCGGGCAATCCGGTGTCTCCGCGATCGGCGCGCTCGTCGATCGCGACCAACGGACCCGACGCCGCGGCTCGTCCCTCCGGGCTGGCGGACCATTCCTCCTCGGTGCGGACACGGACGGCGATGGCGCCCTGCGCGGCGGCCTGCTCCTCCAGGTCGGAGGCGCGGATCATGGCCATCTGTGCGACGAGGAGATCGACCGGCGCGGACTCTGGCAGGCCGAGCGTGGCGAACAGCCGGGCCCGGTGGTGCGGATAGTTCGCGTGCGTACGAACCCATCCGTCGAAGGTGGGGAAGAATCCGGAGAGGTCGGCGAACGGTGTCGGCCCTCGGCCGTCGATACTCAAGAGGCGCTCGCTGGAGAAGGCCGCGGTGATGCGAGCCGGATCGATGCGATGTGCCACCGGGTGGAGACCGCGCGCGGTCCGCATGCGATTCGCGGCGGCGGCCAGGGCCGCGACCGAACCAGCGGCCAGCGCCCAGACCGGTAATGTCGCGGCGAGATTGCTACCCGGATCGGGCGCGGGGGAGGTGCGCGAGGCGGTGACACCGATACCGGCCTCGTAGTCCTGGACGAGCCGTGCGTGCGTGTTCACTCGCTTCAGCCTAGTTGCCGGCCCGGATAAGTCGGGTGTCGTGGTCCCCGCGCAACGGTCCTCGGATGCGGGCTGCGTGGTCGTACCCTGACGTCACCTGCGCCGATTCGGCGCGGAGCGAAGCGCGGCCCGCGTGCGGGTACGCGAGGCCTCGCCGCGGCGGGCGAGCGCGGGCCGGAGATCGCACTCGTCCGGATCGGTCGATCGCGGGCGCGCGAGCGGTGACCGCGCGAGCGCGAAGCCGTTGCGCGGCGATTGCGGATGAAGTGCTGCCGAGCCTGCGCCGCTCGGTCTTTTCGCGGTCCTTTCGCGCGGAGGAGGCGCGCGTCACCTCCGAGTATCCCGGAGCGCGAAAACGGCTGCCGGACCGGCGTTCTCGCTAGTGAGGATAGTTCCGCGCGCTCGACCCGAGGAATTGGCGAGGATGTCCTCGTGCTGCACCGCGGCGATCGGCGCGGGACGCCGCGCGGATCCGCTGACCGAGTCCGCCGCGTGCGGACGGCGGGGCAGAGCAGGGCCGGCCGCGCCGGAACACCGCGCGGCACGATATGTGAGGTCGAACGACGATGACCGACGTCTACGCCGGAAGCGCGGAATACACGGTCCCCGTGACCCGGACGAAGAAGACCAAGGCAGCGCTGGAGCGCGTTCCGGTCTTCGGTATCGACCTGCGGCCGCGCGCCGCTCTGCTGCCGGACCGGGTTCGCCGCGCACCGATCCACACGACTACGAGCTGATGGCCGTGCAGGATGCCCAGAACGCCGGGTACCTGAGCGAAATCCAGGACCTCGCCGGCCGAGCGCGCGTCGCTCGGAACGGCCGGTCACGACCAGGCGACGCGCCTGCGCGTGGACCAGCTCGAGGCCGCGCGCGCCGCGGCCACGGCGGACGCGGCCGCCGCCGGAATCGCGGCCGAGGATGTCGGCCGGGCGGTGGAATACGGCCGCGCCGGCGCCCACTGGGCCGCCCGTCCCGCGCACCGCTATCTCGGCCGCATCGCCCAGCTGACCGACGAAATGTCCGCTCGGCTGGACGAATCGGCCGACTACCGGCAGCGGGTGGCCGAACTCGAGCGGCGGCTCGCGCAGTCCGCTCCCGGCGAGGACTGAACCGTTCGCATCCGTTCCCGCGACCCCGGTGCCGTCCGCGCCGCCGAGGCCGGGGATGCTGCATCGGTGCAGGCGATATTCCGGGCGGCGGGCGTCGAGGGGTGGATCCATGCCCGCTGCGTCCACTGCGGCGCCGAAGCGGGCGCTGGCGCGGACGAGCCGGTGGTGCTGGCCTCGGTGGTGAAAGTGCCCCTCGTCCTGGAGTTCGCGAGGCAAGTGGCGGCGGGACAACTGGACCCCGCCGACCGGATGCGAACCAGGGCGGCGGATCGGCTCGGCGGCGTCGGCACCGCGGGCTGCGCCGACGACGTCGAGCTCAGCCTGCGCGACGCGGCGTACTTCGCGCTCACCATCAGCGACAACACCGCCGCCGACCTGCTGTTCGACCGCGTGGGACTCGACAACGTGCGGTCCTTGCTGCGCGAACTGGATCTCCCCGCCACGCGGGTCGTGGGCCCGCCGCGCGCGATCGTGCAATCCATGGCCGAGGACATCGGCGCGGCCGACCCGGCCGAGTTCGCCCGCCGGTTCTCCGCGCTGAACGCCGAACAGGTGCTGTGCACCCGGGCGCTTGACCCGCGGCGCACCACCGCGAGCACCCCGCGGGAGATGGTGCGGCTGCTCACCCTGATCGCCCGGGACCAGGCGGGTGCGCCGGAGGCGTGCCGGTGGGTCCGTGACCTGATGCGCCAGCAGGTGAACTGGTATCGGCTCGCCGCCGCTTTCCCGCCGGACGTGCAGGTCTGGGCGAAGACCGGGACGCTGCCCGGCGTGCGCAACGAAATCGGCGTCGTCGAGTATCCGGACGGGAAGTGTTACGCCGTGGCGGTTTTCACCAGGGCCGCGACTCTGGTGCAGCGGTTGCCCGAGGTGGACCGCGCGATCGGAGCCGCCGCCGTCGAGGCGATCGGTCGCATCGTTCACGGCGCACCGTAGACGACGTTCCACGGCCGCTGCGGCGGGTCGGCGACCGTGCTCGGCCGGGACGCGCCGTCGCCCTGCACGACCGTCACGACCAGTTCGGCCAGCTCGCGTACCAGCGGATGCGCCCCGCCCACCGGCCAGGCCAGCGACAGGCGATGGCTCAGCGCTCCCTCCGGCAGCGGACGCCAGACCACGCGTGGTTCCTTCTGCGCCACCATGCCCTGGTCGAAGGCCACCCCGCGGCCGGAGAGCACCATCCCGAGGACGAATTCCGGATTGCGCGCGTGCTGTACCGACGACGGACGGAAACCGTGTTCCCAGCATCGGCGCAGCGTGGCGTCGTAGAGTCCCGGCGCGGCGGCCCGCGGGAAGATCACCAAGCCGTGCCCGGACAGGTCGGCCAGTGCCAGGGCCGACCGTGCGGCCAGCGGCGAATCGCGGGGCAGCACCACGCCGAGCGGCGTCTCCACCACCGGCCCGAGTTCGAGGCCGACCACGTCGACCGGGTGTTGCAGCAAGCCGGCGTCGAGCTGCCGGTCGGCGAGCAGCCGGACCTGCTCGGCGGTGGTCAGCTCCTGTAGATCGACCCGGATGTCCCTGGTCTCGAACGCGGTGAGCAGCGCGGCGAGCACCCGCCCGGCCAGTTCGGGCGGCACACCGATCCGCACTGCGTCCATCTCGCCGCGATGCGCCTTGGCGACCAGCGTTCGCGTCCGTTCCCAGCGGGCGAGCAGGTCCCTCGACTCCGCGAGCAGAATCTGCCCGGCCTCGGTGAGTTCGACCCGGCGGCTGTCGCGGTCGAACAGCCGCGCGCCGAGGTCGGTCTCGAGGCGGCGGATGCGCTGGCTCAGCGGTGGCTGGGCGATGCCGAGGCGTTCGGCGGCCCGCCCGAAATGCAATTCTTCCGCGACGGCGACGAAGTACCGGAGCTGACGCAGCTGGTCCATGCTGCGACGATATCCGTTCCGATATCGCCGACCGCGCAGTGCGGTCTTGGACAGGGACGCCGCGCGTGTGGTGTGGTGCCCGCATGAGAGGTTTCGGACGGCGTGAATTCTTCGGCGCGACTGCGGGGGCGGCCGCGCTTACGGGTCTAGTTGCTTGCGGTGCAACGGATTCCACGAACAACGAGGCGGCGGCGCCGGTGTCGGCGGGTGGGTCGTCCGGCGAGGTGACGCTGCGGTGGTGGGGGAACAACAGCTGGGAGATCCGCCTGCCCGGAGGCAAGGTCGTGCTCATCGATCCGTGGCTGACCAGGTTCCATACCGGAACCTACACCGCCGAGGGAGCGGACCCGCAGACGCCGATCACGGTGGACACCGCGCTGATCGACCGCTACGTCGACAGCGGCGAACTGCGTGCCGACCACATCCTGGTCACCCACGGCCACTACGACCATCTCGCCGACGTGCCGTACCTGGCGAAGAAGACGGGAGCGACGGTGCTCGGCACCGAGACGCACCTGAACCTGATGGCCGCGCTCGGCGCGCCCGAGCAGCAGCTCGCATTGGCCACCGGTGGCGAGTTCCTCCGCTTCGACGGGTACACCATCCGGGTGCTGCGTTCGCTGCACTCCGCGTCGGGGCCGCGCGCGACGGTGGCTTTCGCGGGCACCCGGCCCGGCCTCGGAACGGGAAATCTGCCGCAGCCGAGAGTGATTCGCGATCTGGTCGAGGGCGGCACGCTCGCCTATGAGGTGAGCGGCGGCGGGGTGAGTGTGCTGGACTTCGGCGGCTCGAACTACATCGAGTCGGAAGTGGCGGGCTTGCGCCCGGATGTGCTGCTGCTGCCCGCCGGAGGCGGCAAGATCCAGGATTACGTCGCACGCCTGCTGCGCGCCACCGGCAATCCGCGCTACGTGCTGCCCACCCATTGGGACGACTTCGATCACCCGCTCACCGAACCCGCGCGCGACTGGGGCGGCCTCGAGCCACTGCGGGCGGCGGTGGCCGCGGCCGCTCCGCACAGCACCTTCGTCACCGTGGATCATCTGCAGACCTTCACGCCTTGACCGGTCCCCCGGTGCGCGCGCACGGACCGTCCGGTGGGTTGTGTGCTCGGAGTGCGGCTGAATCCATACGGCACATCCCGATTCGGCCCTGTTACGCCCGGCCCATCCACCGGTCGGGTACCACGAATCGGGAATCGGTCAGTGCTCGGCGGCTTCGATCGGTCCGTCCGCTATCTCGCCCGCGGCACGGTGGATCTTGGCCCGGGCGGTGAGCAGGTGCTTGCGCTCGCGGGGGTGAGGTCCGCGGTGAGACGCTCGGCAAACGATATCTCGGGAGAGCGAAGATACTCGTCACCGGTGCCACCGGAAACATCGGCAGGGAACTGGCTGCTCGAGGCGTGGAATTCCGGGCACTGGTGCGTGATCCGCTCCGCGTGGCGCAGTTGCCGGAACAACCGCGCCGACCCGGCCACATCGCCGCGAGTGATGTGCGAGGGCTGAGGCGGTCGACCGGACCTGGCGACCGCGGGCGACTACCGTGGTCTGGTCCGGCCTGCGCGGCGGGACGGCGTCGGCGAAGGGAGATCGAACGTGGCAGGCGGCAGCACCGACTCGGCGTGGTTGCGGACGTTGCGATCCGAGGCGGCCGCGCGGCACCACCTGCTGTGCTTTCCGCCCGGCGGTGGATCGGCGACGGCCTATCGGGACCTCGCGCAGCGGTTCGAAGCGGGCGTCGCGGTTTTCGCGGTGCAGTACCCGGGACGGCAGGATCGGGTCGGCGAGGACCTGATCACCGACTTGGTGACACTGGCGGACCGGATCGCCCGCGAGGTGCTTGCGCAGCACAGGTTCGAGCGGCTGTCGTTGTTCGGGCACAGCATGGGCGCGACCGTGGCGTACGAGACCGCACGCCGGCTCGAGGACGCGGGGCAACCGGTGACCACGCTGTTCGTGTCCGGCCGTCCGGCACCGGAATTCGAGGAGACGCAACGGCGGCATCTGGCCTCCGACGACGACCTCATCGACGACCTGGTGCGGCTCGCCTCGGATCCCGCCCCGCTCGAACTGCTGCGCGCGGAGCCGGGCCTCGCCGAACTCGTGCTGCCCGCCGTGCGTGCCGATTACCAAGCGGTCGAGACCTATCGCCACCGAGCCGGGGAGCCGCTGCGCGCCGACATCGCGGCACTGGTCGGCACGGACGACCCGACGATGCGACCCGAGCAGGCCGAGGGATGGCGCGCGTACACCAGCGGCGGATTCGACCGCGCCACGTTTCCCGGCGGGCATTTCTATCTCGACGAGCACGGCGCGGAAGTCGCCGGTTTCGTCGCGCGCCACCTCGGCGTCTGACCGAATTGCGGCGGATCAGTGCGGGGCGTGCACACCGGCGGCCGGGGCGTTCCGTCGGCGCACCGCCCACGCATAACCGATCCAGGACGCCACCACTACAGCTGCCGCCAGCGCTCGTACCAATCCGAGCGCGTCCTCGGGATAGATCACGCCGGTGAGGTAGTGGTCGATGAACCCGGTCGACGGCAGCCGCTGCTGCCCGGCGCGCTCGCGCGCCCAGTTCTCCAGATGCGTGAGCGGGCAGTCGAAGCCGACCACGATCGTGCCGAAGCCCCAGCAGACCGCGAGCAGGTGCAGCCAGATGGTGCGCGGGAAGCGCCACGCCAGGAACCCGCCGACCACCACATAGGCCACGAAGGCGAAATGCGTGACGGCGGTGGCGTCGGCCGTCAGCCGGTAGAACACGCTTCCAGCGTAGCCTTCCGGCGCGCCGCGGATCCGCGCCCGGCCGCTACCAGGGGGAGGGCTGATAGTCCTTGAGGAAGCAGCCGAACAGATCGGTGCCGTTCTCCCCCTGCACGATGGGGTCGTAGACCCGCGCCGCACCGTCGACCAGGTCCAGCGGCGCGTGGAAGCCTTCCTCGGCGAGGCGCAGCTTCGTGTAGTGAGGGCGTTCGTCGGTGATCCAGCCGGTGTCGACCGCGGTCATCAGAATGCCGTCTTGTTCGAACATCTCCCGGGCGCTGGTGCGGGTCAACATGTTCAACGCGGCCTTGGCCATGTTGGTGTGCGGATGCCCCGGGCCCTTGTAGGCGCGGGAGAACTGCCCCTCCATGGCCGAGACGTTCACGACGTACTTGCGGCGCGCCCGCGCGGCCGACATCGCCGGGCGCAGGCGCGAGACCAGGATGAACGGCGCGACCGAGTTGCACAGCTGCACCTCCAGCAGTTCGGTCGGATCCACCTCCGCGACGGTCTGCACCCAGCTGTTGGTGTACGCGAGGTCGGGCACCAGGCCGCCCGCGTCGATCGCGACGCCGCGCGCGATGCGTTCGGGCGTCGCCGATCCCGCGACCAAGGCCAGTTCCGCGACGTCGGCGGCGGTCAGCGCGGGGGTGAGCGAGGCGGTCAGGGCGGTCGGATGCGCCTGCATGGTCTTGCCGAAACTCACCACCTCCGGCAGCGCGCCCGCGGGCAGCGGTCCCGATTCGGCCTCGACCAGGGCGCTGTAGGCGCCGGGGGAGCGGCGCACCGTCTGCGCGGCGTTGTTGATCAGGATGTCCAGCGGGCCCTGGGCGGCGACGTCGTCGGCCAAGGCGACCACTTGGGCGGGGTCGCGCAGATCGATGCCGACGATGCGCAGCCGGTGCAGCCAGTCGGCGCTGTCGTCCATCGCGGCGAAACGCCGGATGGCGTCGTTGGGGAAGCGGGTGGTGATGGTGGTGTGCGCGCCGTCGCGCAGCAACCGCAGCGCGATGTACATGCCGATCTTGGCGCGGCCGCCGGTGAGCAGCGCCCGCCGTCCGGTCAGGTCGGTGCGGGCGTCCCGCTTGGCGTGGCTGCTGGCCGCGCAGTCCGGGCACAGCTGGTGATAGAAGGCGTCGACCTGGGTGTAGCGCTGCTTGCAGATGTAGCAGGGCCGCGGGCGGGTCAGGGTGCCCGCGCTGGCTCCGCTCGTGGTCGAGCTGATCGGAATGCCCGCGGTCTCGTCATCGATCCGGTTCGGCGAGCCGGTCGCGGTGGCGGCGACCACCGCGCGGTCGGCGGCCGCGACCGCCGCGCGCGCTTCGGTGCGGCGGCGCTGCTTGAGTTTTTTGAACATGTGCCCGACCGCGCGCTGCACGGCCACCGAATCCGGATGATCCTTGTCGAGCGCTCCGGCGTGCTCCAGGACCCGAAGACAGGTCGCGAGATCCTCGGGATCGATCATGCTTTCGGCCATCGCGGCAGGGGACATCCTTCATCGAGCTGGGCAGACGACCGGCCCATTGTCGCAAACCCGCTACCCCGCGCCCCGGCGGGTAGGCGCGGTCAGCTGCTGCGCGGGGTGATGGCCGCGCGATCGGCGCGCAGATCGTCGACGAAGTTGGCGATCGCCTCGGCGACCAGCAGCGGTTCGGTGATCGGCAACCAGTGATTCGCCGGGACGGCGCGGCGCCACAGCTTGTCGACCCAGCGCGCCGAGGCGTCGTAGACGGCGGCCGGGACGAACGGATCGGTGGTGTCGACCAGCAACTGGACCGGGACGGCCGTCCGACGCACGCGCGGTCGGCCGAGGTGGTGCAGCAGATTGGCGTGCGCGACGCGGGCTCCGGCGAGCAGATCGGTGCGCCAGGTGCCCGCCACGCGCGCGGGCAGCGGTGTGACGCCGCCGAGGCGGTGCACGAGCAACCCGCGCACCCGCGGCGGGCAGAGCCTGCGGGCGATCGGACCGGGCGTCAGCGCCCAGCGCGCGCCGTGCAGCCACCAGCCCGGGTCGCGGAGTTGGCGCCCGGCGCGGGGCGGCAGCGCACGCAACCACAGGCCGAGATGATCGAGGTTCGGTCCGGCGATCGCCGTGAACGAGGCGATGCGGGTGTTGGCCCGTTCGTCACAGACGGCCTCCCACAGCTGAACGGCGCCCCAGCCGTGGCCGCACGTGTGCACCGGTTTGCCCGGACATGCGGCATCGATGACGGCGTAGAAGTCCTGCGCGAGCAGGTCCAGGCGGTACTCCGACGTCGCCGCGGCGGCGGTCGAACGTCCGTGGCCGCGCACGTCGTAGGCGATGACCCGAAAGCCGTCGGCCAGGAGAGCCGCGACCGTCGACCAGACGCGGTGGGTGTCGGTGAGTCCGTGCACCAGTACCAGCGGGTCGGCGGCGGCGTCACCCCATTCGTAGACGGCGAGCCGGGCGCCGTCCCGGTCGACCGTCCAGGTGCGGTCCGGGCGGGGCGTTTCGGTGGTGTCGAGCAGTTCGGCCATGTCCTTACCTCATTCGCTGCCGGCTACCGATCCGATGGCACGTCGCCGTCGTGCCCGACGTCAGTAATTCCGATACGGACAGTACGAAGAATTGACCCATCAAGGGAAAGGTGAAACGCCCGAATATGGCGCAGGTCACCACCGGTCTCGCGAGATGGGTGCCGAACCACCGCCGAGTGAGCCCGTCGGCGGCCGGATGCACTGCCGTCGGGGCCTCGCAATCCGCACGCGGGCACCGGCGATCCGGCTCGACGCCGGACGGCCGGCAGCGGCACGGACCACTGTTGACAACTCGCCAATAGTTCGGGAGCCTGAGGCGGAACCGGCGACGGCGCCGGACCGGAGCGAGCAAAGGATCCAGCGATGGCACGCGCGGCGTGGAGTGACGACGAGGTCGAGGCGGTACGCGACCTGGCGAAGACGTTCTTCGACAAGGAGGTCGTGCCGCACGAGGAGAAATTCGTCGCCCAGGGGCACCCCGATCGCGCGCTGTACAACCGGGCGGGTGAGCTCGGCCTGCTGTGCCCCGCGATCCCGGCCGAATACGGCGGCGGGGGCGGTACCTTCGCCCACGAGGCCGCGATCATCGAGGAGCAGGCGCGCGCGGGTGACGGATCGATGGGCATCCCCGTGCACAGTTCGATCATCGCGCCGTACCTGTACGAGTTCGGCTCCGAGGATCTCAAGCGGCGAGTGCTGCCCAAGGCGGCCGCAGGCGAGATCGTGCTGTCCATCGGCATGACCGAGCCCGGCACCGGATCGGATCTGCAGAACATCAAGACCCGCGCGGTGCGTGAGGGCGACGAGTACGTCATCACCGGCTCGAAGATCTTCATCACCAACGGCTGGCTGTGTGACGGCATCATCATCGCCGCCAAGACCGACCCGACCAAGGGTGCGGCCGGTGTCTCGCTGATCTTCGCCGAAGTCGGCGACGACACCCCCGGCTTCAAGCGTGGTCGCATCCTGAACAAGATCGGTGGCAAGGCCCAGGACACCGCCGAACTGTTCTTCGACGGCCTGCGCGTGCCCGCGTCCAACCTGCTCGGCGGCGCCGAGGGCCAGGGCTTCTACCAGATGATGCAGATGCTCGCGCAGGAGCGCCTGGTCACGGCGATCATCGCGGTCGCCATGATGGAGAAGGCCGTGCAGCTCACCGTCGACTACACCAAGGGCCGCGAAGCTTTCGGCAAGCCGCTGTTCGCGATGCAGAACACGAAGTTCGAGCTCGCCGAATGCGCGACCATCACCAAGGTCTCCCGCACCTTCCTCGACGACTGCATCGACAAGCACCTGCGCGGCGAACTCGATATTCCCAGCGCCGCCATGTCGAAGTACTGGCTGACCGATCAGCTCGGTATCGTGGTTGACCGCTGCCTGCAACTGTTCGGCGGCTACGGCTACATGACGGAGTACCCGATTTCCCAGCTCTACACCGGTGCCCGCGTCCTGCGCATTCTCGCGGGCAGCAACGAGGTGATGAAGGATCTCATTGCCCGGTCTCTCTGACACCACCAGCGCGACCGCGGACGGTGGCGCCGATCCGGCGCTACCGCGCCGTCGCAGGCTCGAACCCGACGAGCGGCGCGCGCAGATCCTCGCCTGCGCGATCGACATGTTCGGCGAACGGCCGTACGCGGCCGTCTCCACCGCCGAGCTGGCGCAGCGGGCGGGCGTGGCCCGCGGCCTGATCAACCACTATTTCGGCAACAAGCGCGATCTCTACCTCGCGGTGGTGCGGCGCATGGTGACCCTGCCCAAGCTCGACAGCATGATCGTGCCGACCGGCACCTGGCGCGAGCGTGTCGACGCCAGTGTGCGCTGGCTGCTGGACACCATCGCCGAACACGGCAGCACCTGGGTGAAGGTGACCAGCCACGAAGGGGTCGGTGACGATCCGGAGGTGCAGCAGATCCTCGACGCGGCCGACGACGCGGCCGCCGAACGCCTGCTGTTGATGGTCGGACTGGCCCATTCGGCACACGACGCCGAACTGCGCGCGATGGTGCGCGCTTACGGCGGGCTGGTCAAGGTCGCGGGCCGGGAATGGATCACCCGCGGCACGCTCACCCGCGAGCAGGTGCACGACCTGCTGTGCGACATGTTGCTGACACTGGTCACCGAATCGCTGCCCAAGGTCGATCGCAGGCAGTGGCCCGACGCCACGGATCACCGCGCGCCGCTGTAGCGAATCGGGCGCGCCACCGCCACCACCGCGAGCGCGCACAACGCGATGCCGGGCAGATCGAAGCTGTCGCCGAGCAAATCGCCGGCCCTGGCATGCCATGGGGGTGTCCCGGCCGCTCGACGTCGCCGTATCGGCCATGACTCCTCCTCAGAAGGGCCGCGGTCACGCCGGGGCGTCGGGCGACCGGCATGCGCCTCGGCTAACGAATCCGCGAGCGTTGCGGAGAGTTTGTTATCACGGCCCGATCACGAATATTGGATACTTCGGATCAACTTTTCGCGTCGCGCGCCCTATTCTGTGTCGGTATATCGGGGCGGGTCCGGGCAGTCCGAGGTTCCTGCGCGGTGTGTTGGTGTGGAGAGGGAACCTGAATGACACGGGCAGAACGGCGTGATACGGATCGCTGGCCGCAGGCGCAGCCGGAGGATCGCTGGTCGGAGCCCGACGGCCGCTGGGAGGACGACGAGGACGAGCGCTGGCCCGAGCAGCCGCCGAGCCGTCGCCGGACCGGGCGCCTGCGGGTGGAGATCCCGCCCATCGTCAATCCGTACGCGATCGTCGCCCTGGTGGCGGCACTGCTCGGGTTGTTCCCGGTCGCCATCGTGTTCGGCTTCATCGCCTTCAGCCACCCGCGCGGCCGGGTCATGGCGATGTTCGCGCTGCTGCTCGGCGTCGCGGAGATCACCGCGGTGGCGGGGGTCGTCCTGCTGACGGGCAATTGGCTGCCCGACGTGATGAACCGCCAATCCGTGATCGCGCCCACGCCCGTCGCCTCGGTGCCCACGACCATCGAGCGTCCGGTGGCGACGACAACGGCGGCAGCGCCGAGCCCTGCCGTGACCACCACCCCCTCGGCATCGCAGGGACCGGTCACGAAAGGTTCGTCGTGCACCGAGGCGCAGCTCGGCCAGATCGGCAGCGCCGCCGACGGTGGCACCCTGATCTGTCTCACCACCTCCGGTGGCTACCAGTGGGCGGGCCCGCACGTCGTCGCGACCGCCGTGCAGCAGGCTGGTTCGAAGTGCGACGCGTCCGGGGCGAAGACCGGACGCACCGCCGACGGCCGAGCTCTGGTGTGCGAGCTCAGCGGCCGCAGCGGCACCTGGGTGTTATGGACCGAGTAACGCGCGCTATTCGGTCTTCTTGGCGCGGCTCGGCTGCACTCTCGGCGGTTCGTTCGGCATCTTCGGGTACTGCGGCGGCCACGGCGCGTCCATGAGGCCCGCCGCCATGTCTCGTTCGGACATCTCCAGTAGCGGGGCGATGGACTGGGGGGCGCGGTCGGCCCACGGGTCGCCGGATTCGGCGTAGCGGGCGGGCACGGTCGCAATGGTCAGCTCGTCGGGTACCACCGAATCCAGATCGGACCAGCTGATCGGCGTCGACACCTGCGCGCCGACCTTCGGCCGCACGCACCAGGCCCCGAAAACCGTCTTGTGCGGGGCGTTCTGATTGAAATCGATGAAAACCCGGTTGCCGCGTTCTTCCTTCCACCACTGCGCGGTGATGTCCTCCGGGTACCGGCGCTCCAGTTCACGGGCCAGCGCCACCGCGGCCGCCCGCACCTGATAGCCGTCCCACTTCGGCTCCAGCGCGGAGTACAGATGCAGACCGCGGGACCCGGAGGTCTTGATCCGGGATTCGATGCCGAGTTCTCCGAGCAGATCCCTGGTGCGGACGGCGGCGTGCCGCAGATCGGCGAAGGTGATGCCCGGCGAGGGATCGAGGTCGATGCGCAGCTCGTCGGAAATCTCCAGATTGTCGGCCCGGTTGGGCCAGACGTGGAATCCGAGGCACCCTTGGTTCACCGCCCACAGGATATGGGCCAGATCGTGGGCCACGAGGGCGTCGCTGGTGGTGCCGTTGGGCGTGGACACCTCCACGGTGCGCAGCCACTGCGGCGCGGATTTCGGCACCCGCTTCTGGAACCAGGATTTGCCCGATGCCCCGTCCGGGTAGCGCTCCAGCAGCAGCGGCCGCCCGCCGACCACGTTCAGGAAGGGTTCGGCGACCGCTTGGTAGTACCGCACCAGATCGAGTTTCGTCTCGCCGCGCTTGGTGAAATAGACCTTGTCCGGGTTGCTGATCGTGACGGTCCGGCCGTCGGTCTCGATGTCGACGAACTCGCTCATCGCGCCGCGCCTTCGCCGAACAGCGTGCTCAGTTCCGCGGGCGCGACTTCGTCGAGCTGCGCGTAGGTGCACGACTCCGGGGTCCGGTCGGTCCGGAACCGCACCAGCCTGCCGCCGTGGCGCAGCCGCCCCGACTGCACGTGCTCGTAGCGCACCTCGGCGACCAGTTCCGGCCGCAGCGCCTCCCAGGACAGATCCTTGCCGCCGGTCCAGCGGCTGACGCCGCCGGGCATCTTGCCGTCCGCGGCGGCCTGCGCCGCGGCGTCGGCCCAGTCCCGCCACGGGTGGTTGTCCAGCGCGTTCTCCCGCAGCGGCGCGAGCTCCTCGACCAGTTCCGTGCGTCGCGCCGTGGTGAAGCTGCTGGCCACGCCGACGTGGTGCAGGTGGCCTTCGTCGTCGAAGAGCCCGAGCAGCAGCGAACCGACTCCGGCCCCGTCTTTGTGCCAGCGGAAACCCGCCACCACACAGTCGGCGGTGCGCTCGTGCTTGACCTTCAGCATGACCCGCTTGTCCTGGAGATAGGCGAGGTCGTCGGACTTGACCATCACGCCGTCGAATCCGGCGCCCTCGAAACGGGTGAACCAGTCCTCGGCCACGTCGGGGTCGTGGGTGAGCGGGGTGAGGTGGACGCGCGCGAGCGCGGTGTCCAGGATCGTCTCCAGCAGTCGCCTGCGCTCGGTGAACGGCGCGCCGGTCAGGTCGTCGTCGCCGAGTGCGAGCAGATCGAAGGCGACGAAACTGGCCGGCGTCTCCTCGGCCAGCTTGGCGACCCGGGACGCGGCCGGGTGCAGGCGGTTCTGCAGGGTGTCGAAGTCCAGGCCCTGCTCGGTGACCACCACGATCTCGCCGTCCACCACGCAGCGATCGGGCAGCGCCTGCTTCAACAACTCGGCGACCTCGGGAAAATACCTGGTCAAGGGCCGGTCGTTGCGCGACCCCAGCTCCACCTCGTCGCCGTCGCGGAACACGATGCAGCGGAAGCCGTCCCATTTGGGTTCGTAGCTCGAGCCCGGCTCGCGGGGCACCGCGGGCGCGGATTTGGCCAGCATCGGCCGCACTGGTGGCATCACCGGTAGGTCCACGCGATCCTCCTCGGATTCGATCCTTACCCATACCGACGGCGCGCGCGAAGCGAACTCATCGGTATGCGGCCGCGGCTCGATCGTAGGCGTGGGCCCCGACAGGATCGTGGAACCCGCCGCTCAGTTCTCCAGCCAGCCGTGCTGGTCGGCGAACGCGGTGAGCCGGTCGCGAATGGTGAGGATTTCGCCCGCGGTGAGCGCGGGGCTGGCGTCCAAGAGCAGTTCGGTGATCAGGCGCTTGTGCTCGGCGACGGTGAGCTGTCCCGAACCCGTCCGGTCCTTTCCCTTGTGCCGCGCGGGTGGCGCGGGCGACCCGCCGACCACGGTGAGATTCACCGCCTTGGGGCCGCGGTCGCCTTCGGTCACCTCGAATTCGAACACCCGCCCCTGCCGCAACTCGTCCTCGTCCAGGCCGATGTCGTTGACGTGGACGAACACGTCGGGCCCACCGTCCTCCGGCCGAATGAATCCGAATCCCCGAGAGCTGTCGAACGACACCAATTTCCCGATGGACACCAACACCCGCTCCTCGTCGCCGTCGCTACCCGGCCACTTTAACTCGCGTTTTCGCCGTCGTCGGAGGAAAGAGCCTTTTGTAACGAATGGAAAACCGTCAGTCCCTGACCGACCATTCCGTTCACCAGTTCGCTCACTCCGTCGGGTCCGTTCAGCACGGTCAGATTCGCGTTCGCCAACCCGTTCGACGCCTGCCGCACGATTTCGGGAAGTTGTTCGATCAACAACTGATCCAGCGCGATCCGATTGTTCGACGCGGCCGCCGCGGCTTGGATACGGGTGCGGTCGGCCTCCGCCTCGGCCAGGATGCGCACCCGATCCGCCTCGGCCTGAGCGGGTTTCACGACCTCGGCCTGCAACTGCTGCTCCCGCAGCTCGGCCTCCTTGCGCGCCTGATCGGCCTGGGCGGTGAGCACCTCCTGCAACGCCATCGCTTCGGCGAGCGGGCCTGCCTGCGCGGCCTCGGCGTTGGCCTTGTCGATATCGCGCTGGTATTGCGCGCGCAGGATCGCCGTCTCGCGCTGGTATTCCGCCTGCCTGCGCTGGGATTCCTGCTCGGCCTGCGCCGCCGCCTGCGCGGCCTGCGATTGCGCGATCTGCGCGTCGCGCTGCACCGCGGCATTGTGCGGCGCGGCCAGGGCGGCGATATAGCCGAGGTTGCCGTCGTCGATGGACTGGATCTGGAAGGAATCGACCCACAGGCCGATATTGCTCATCTCGACTTTCGACGCGACGAGCACTTCGTCGGCCAGTTTCTGGCGCTCCCGGATGATCTCCTCGACCGTCATCGAGCCGACGATCGAGCGCAGGTGCCCGGAAAAGATGCGCCCGGTCAGCACCGACATCTCCCGCTCCTGCTCGGAGAGGAACCGCTGGGCGGCGTTCACGATGGACTGGGTGTCGTTGGCGACCTTGAACGCGATCACCGCGCGCACGTCGAGCTGGATGGCCTGCTTGGTGACGCACCGCTCCTTGATCTCGGATTCGAACATCGCCAGCGACAGGTAGCGCACCTTGCGGAACAGCGGAACCACCCAGGCGCCGCGCCCGATGATCACCTTGAACGGCGCGTTGTCCCGGCTCTTGCCGCCGCTGACCAGCATCGCCTCATCCGGGTCCGGCACGTGGTAACCCAGCACGTCTGTCTCCCTTACTGTCTCAGGTTTCTCCGGCCGGATCCGGGGTGAGTGGAATCCACGGGACGACGTCGACGACGCGCCCCGGATGGACCGCGATGACGAGCACAGCCGCACCGGCCGGGATCGGCTCGGTGGACTGTGCGATGTACAGCTCGGTTCCCCCGCGAATCGCGACCAGGACCTCGCCCAGCGTCCCGGCACCTCGGATCGGCGATGTGAGCGTACCCGTCAAACCCACCACGGGGTCGGTCATCCCGCGATCTCCTTCTTCCGGTTCCCGGATCGTCACCCTACGTCTCGCACAGCATCTTTCGATATCGGCCGGGGAGGACGGCCGCGACGGCGCGGGTATGTTTCTTGCATGGGAGGTCGGCTGGCGCTGGTGGTGGGGTCGGAATGCGCGGCGCTGGGGGAACTGGGTTTCACCGACGAACTCGCCCAAGGGCTGTACGGAAGCCTGACCGACGCGGGCGGCTGGCGGCCTGCGACCGAAGTCGACGGACCGGTGCTCAATCCGACTGTCGCGCAACTGATCACCGCCGTGGACGCCGCGTTCGCGGCGGCATCCCAGCGGCAGGCCACGCTGCTGCTCGGCTTCATCGGGCACGGCGTCGCGACGACCTCCGAGGACTTCTACCTGCTCGGCCACGATTCCCCCGCGGATCCCACCTCGCACAACGCCTTCCATCTGACCCAGGAGATCCGCGAGCGGCTCGACCGTGCCGCGCTGGACGGGCTGGTGCTGCTCGTGGACGCCTGCGAGGCCGGTCAGGGCGTGCAAGGGGCCGCGCGCCGGTGGACCGATCTGCTGGCGCAGTCGGGCGGCCGGATGGAGCTGCTGGTCGCCTCGGGCGACGGACCCGCCTACTCCGGGTGCTTCACCCGCACGATGCTGGCCACCTTCGACCTGGGCCTGCCGCTACGCGGCGAGAATCTGCTGCCCTCCGATCTGGTCGATCCGATCGCCGTGCGGTGCACCCACCAACAGCCGCAGCATCTGTCCTTCAGTTCCGGCGCGGTGTCCACCACGCAGGGCGTCGACCCCGGCCTGTGGCTGGTGCCGAACACCGCGCGTCATCGCGACGCGGTGAGCGGGCGGTCGGCGGCCGGGTTCGTCGACCAACTCACCCGAGGCCTGCTGCTGACGCCCGATGTGCGGGAGCATCTGGACGCGATCGTCGACGCGGGCAGCCATCGGCTGCGGGCGGTGCTGGGCCCGGCGGGCGTGGGGAAGTCCACGCTGCTGGCGATGCTGATCCGTCCCAGCCTGGTCGACGGGCTCGCCGTCACCCCCGACTACATCACCGCCGCGGTGTTCCTCACGGTCAACAGCTCGGTGGAGTCGGTGGCCGCGGAGCTGGCCGCGCAGCTGGACGCACGGCTGCACGGCTTCCCGGAAGCGGCGCGCGCGGCGCGGGCGCATCGGCCCCGCGACGAGTTCGACATCTTCGACATCCTGGTCCGCCGCCCGCTGGCGCGCCTGTCCACGGCCGGACGCCGGGTCACCCTGGTGTTCGACGGACTCAATCAGCCGCAGGAAGGGACCAGGCGGCTGCTCGTGGCGGCGATCGCCGATCTCACCCGCCGCGAAGACCTCCGGCACGTGCGGGTGATCGTCGGCATCCGGCCAGGGACCGGCGTCGAGGACGATCCGGGGCTGGCGCATATGTACCGCATCGATGTCGCCGAACCGGCGGCCGACGACATCGCCGCCGTGGTGGACTCGGCGCGCGGCACGGCGCCGGTCGGCCCGGTCGACTGGATCGGCTGGATCCAACGGCTGCTGGCGGAGACCCCGACCGACGCGAGCGGTTCGCGCGTGGTCTCCGGCGGCTGGCTGGTGGCGCGCATCCTGCTGGAGGTCGCGTCCGGGTTGACCGACGGCGCGGTCGCCTCCGGAATCGGCCTGGACCGGGTCATCGCGCTACGCGTGGAGACCGCGCTGCGCGGGGTGGATCCCGCGACCGCGAGTGACGTGGCGGCTCTGCTCGGGCTACTGGTCGCGGCGGGTGTCGGCCCGGTGCTGCCGCTGGAGTTGCTGGATTCGGCCCTGTTGTCGCTCGGCGTCGACCTGAGCGCCGCACGGATCCGCGACTTCGCGGTGAATTTCGGCGCGTTGGTCACCCGCAGTCATCCCGGTACCGTGCGCGAGTCGCTCGGCGTGACCCACAGCGCGTTCCTGCCCGCGCTGCGTGCGGAATGCCACCGTCGCGGTGTGCACATCGCGGACGCACACCGTGCCCTGGTCGCGGCGATCCAGGCCGACGACACCGACCGGGCCGCCGACTACGCGCGGGGCGCGGCGGTGCGCCACTGCCTGGCCTACGGTGACTCCGCCTTGGCGATCGATTTCCTGATGAAGCTGGAAACCGGCAGGTCGGCCGACGACCGCGACCTGTGGGCCGCGTGGGCGCCCGACTTCGTCGAGGCACTCGGGCCGGACCACCCCGACACCTTCACCACGCGGCAGCGGGGCGCCTATCACCGCGCCGAGAGCGGCGATCTGGTCGGCGCCGTCGCCGATTTCGAGCAATTGCTCGCCGACCGGTTGCGGGTGTTCGGCGCCGACGACCCGGCCACCTTGGACACCCGCGACAACCTGGCCGGCTATCGCGCCCGCTGCGGTGACTACTCCGGCGCAGGCGCGGAATTCGAGCAGCTGCTGACCGACCAGCTGCGCCTGCTCGGCCCCGACCATCCCGAAACCCTGCGTACCAGGAACAATCTGGCGTCCAACCGCGGCGACATCGGCGATTTCGCCGGGGCGATCACCCGATTCGAACAGCTGCGCACCGACCGCGCCCGCGTGCTGGGCGCCGACCATCCGGACACCCTGCGCACCCGCAACAGCCTGGCGTACTGGCGGGCCGACAGCGGCGATCTCACCGGCGCCCGCGCCGAATTCGAGCAACTCGTAGCCGACTACTTGCGCGTCTTCGGGCCCGACCACCCGAACACACTCGGCGCGCGCAACAACCTCGCGGCCTTCCGCGCGCGCAGCGGCGATCTGGCCGGGGCGGGCGCGGAGTTCACCCGGCTGCTCGACGACCGCCTGCGGGTGCTCGGCCCGGACCACCCCGACACGCTGCTCACCCGCGGGCGGTTGGCCGGATACCGCGCCGACAGCGGCGACCTCGCGGGCGCGATCATCGACTGGGAGAAACTGCTCGCCGACCGGTTGCGGGTGCTCGGCCCGGACCATCCCGACACCTTCGCCACCCGCAACGAACTCGCCGGCTGCCGCGCCCGGCACGGCGACCTCACCCGCGCGGTCGCGGAACTGGAGGTCCTGCTGGTCGCGGAGTTGCGTGCCCTGGGCCCCAACCACGCCGCCACCATCCGCACCAAGAACACTCTGGGGTACTGGCGGGGCCAGGCCGGGGACTGAACGCTCGGCCGCGCGCGG
This sequence comes from Nocardia sp. CY41, assembly GCF_009829325.1. Taxonomy (GTDB): domain Bacteria; phylum Actinomycetota; class Actinomycetes; order Mycobacteriales; family Mycobacteriaceae; genus Nocardia. The sequence goes on along the minus strand of NZ_VUOS01000035.1, from coordinate 44,559 downwards.
TGGTCGGCGTCAGGAGCGATAGAGCGAGCGATACACGGTGAGCATCGCCAGGCAGTGCTCGATGATCTGCTCGCGGGTGGCCCGCAGCGAGCCGTTCAGCCACGCCGAGAACATGCCCGCGTTCCCGCTGGCCATGGTCACGGCTGCCAGCCTGCGCTTGACCGGGTCGTCGATGTGGCCGAACAGATGGTCCTGCATCACCCGGGTGAAGACCGGCATCACCGCGAAGGTGGTCTGCCCGAGTCCGGTGCTGGAATACGGCTCGACCAGGAACAGCCGCGATTTGCGCGGGTCGGCGAGCACCTTGTCCACCAGGATCTCCGACAGCGCGCGGTCACGGGACGGGTCGTCGGTGGCCGCGAAGGCCGTCATGGGCTCCAGGAATTCGTCGGCGACCTGGCGGTAGAGCACGTCCAGCAACTCGTCGCGGCTGGCGAAGCTCTCGTAGAAGTAGCGGTCTGTGAGATTGGCCTTGCGGCACACCGCCCGCATGGTGACCCCGCTCGCGCCCGACTCCCCGATCAGGTCGAGCGCCGCCTCCAGCAGCGTCGCCCGCCGCGTCTCCCTGCGCTCGGTGAGCGTCGTCCCACCCCAGATCCGCGGGCCCCCGTCGTCGTCTGCTTCCTGACCTGTCTGCACGGCCCCACGATAATGCCTGGCGGCACACCCGGACGCGGCCCGCTCCGGCCCGGGCCTCCGGGGTCTTGCCGAAATGGATCCCGCGCCGTCACGGTGTGGTAACTGTCGGTTTACTCCTCCCTGGTTACCTTCCCTGGGTCTTTCGGTGGTTCGGTAGTGGAGGGTAACGGCGCGTGAACAACTCCGCTGCGGTGATCTCGTCCGAGACGATCGGCGCCCGCGCCGCGCAACCGGCGTTGCACCCAGTGCGACCAGCGTTTCGGCATCATCCGCCACCACGGCGCCCGATGCCGCTCGCCCGCGGGCCGCGCCCCGCGCACATTCCGCTCGCGCCCGCGCAGGAACGCATGTGGTATGCCGCGCGGGCCGGAAATTCGGGTGACTGGAATGTGGCTCACGCGGTGCGCCTGTCCGGACCCGCGCTGCGGCTCGAGGCGATCGTCGCCGCGGTCGACGACGTGGTGGCCAGGCACGAGCCGCTGCGTACCCGCTACCCGAGGACCGCCTCGGGCCCGGCGCAGGTGATCGTCCCGGTACCCGAGGCGGGGCCGCGGACCGACCTCGTCATGGTCGGCGAAGCCGACTTGCCGCACCGCGTCGCCGAGTTCGCCGCGAGCGAGTTCGACCTGGCCATCGACCTCCCGCTGCGCGCGCGGCTGTGCGTGCTCGGACCACACGAGGCGGTGCTGGTGCTGGTCGTGCACCACATCTCGATCGACGGGCGCTCGGTGGCTCCGCTGCTGCGCGATCTGCGCACGGCTTACCTCGCCAGGCAGGCCGGGGCCGCGCCGGACTGGCCGCCGCTGCCGATCGACTACGCCGACTACACGTTGTGGAAGCACGCCCAGCTCGGTGACTACTCCGATGAATGGAGCCGGGCCACGCAACAGTTGCGTTACTGGGCCAACGCTCTCGCGGGCCGGCCGCCGCGGCTCGAATTCCCTTGCGCACGTGCGCATGCCGTGCGCCGAGCGGGCACGGCGGCCGCCGGGGCCGTCGTGCCGGTCACCTTCGGCGCCGACACGCACCGCGCGCTGCTCGACCGTGCGTGTGCGGCGCGGGCCAGCCTGTTCATGGTGTTGCAGACCGCCTTCGCGGTCGCGGTCGGCGCGTTCTCCGGCAGCGCCGACGTCACCGTGGCCACCGCGGTGGCGGGTCGCGATCATCGGCTGCTCGACGATCTGGTCGGCAACTTCGCCGACGACGTGCTGATGCGCGTTCGCCTCGACCGCGCCGCCGACGCGGAGGAACTGCTCGACCAGGTGCGCCGGGTGGCGCTGGCCGCTTTCGCCCATCCCGACACACCCGGCAGGCGGCTGAAGCGCTGCCTGCTGCAGGACCCGACCTGTCCGCTGTTCCAGGCGACGCTCATCCTCCAGCGCGGCACGGCCGCTGCGCCCGCGGCGGGCCACCACGACGGGCTGACCGTCACCGAAGTCGGCACCGGTGTCGTGCGCGCCAAGCACGATCTCGAATTCGGTCTCGTCGACCGATACGACCGGTTGGGCGCGCCCGCGGGCATCGACGGCGTGTTCCGCTATCCGACCGCGTTGTTCGAGCACCGCACCGTGGTCGCGTTCGTCGAGTTGTTCACCGCCACCGTCGAATTGCTCGCCACCGGCTATCGCGGTCCGGTCGCTCCGTTGCTGTCGGGCTTTCCCGCCGAGCCGGTGACCTGACGGCACCTCCCGGCGTCAACCTCGTTCCAGCGGCAGTCCGGCGTCGCGCCAGGCGACGACGCCTCCGGCCAGACTCGCGGCGTCGTATCCGGCTCGGCGGGCCCGTGCGGCGAACCGCACCGACAGCTCCCCGACGGGGCAGACGAAGACGACGGGGCGCGAGCGCGGGAACGGGATGCCGTGGCCGAACATGTCGTCGAGCTGGTCGTCGCGAATGTTCATCGCGCCGGGCACGTGCCCGATCCGGTAGGCCATCGCGCCACGGCTGTCCACGATGGTCGGCCGGCCGGTCCGGTCCAGTTCGTCGAGTTGCTCGGGTGACAGGCGCGGCACCGCGGCCAGTTCGGCCTCGGTCGGCGCCGGGTCGCGATCGGCGCGGCCGAACAATTCCGGCCTGCGCTTCTTGATGTAGGACAGGTACGGCTCGAGCCGATCGCAGACGATGAACACCGCGACGATCGGGTCGTCCGGGGCGGCCGGATCCAGCGCGCCGAGCGTCTCCAGCGCGGCGGCGTAGCCCGCGCCGCTGGTCGGCCCGGCCAGCACGCCGTACCCGGTGGCCAGGCGCAGGGTCGCGTCCACGGCGTCGCCCGCCGACACGGTGACGATCCGGTCGTAGAAGTCGGGCTGGAACAGCCCCACATCCCACATCTCGGTCTCCGACCGGATGCCGGGTACGAAGTCCGAGCGCTCCGAAACCACGGCGACAGTGCGCATTTCGGGATGGTGCTTGCGCAGGTAGGTGGCGGTCCCCCTGGTGGAGCCGGTGGTGCCGAGCCCGCCGAACAGATAATCGATCCTGGTGATGCCGTCGGCGGCCAAGTCCTCGTGGATCTCGCGTCCGGTGCCGTGGTGGTGCGCCTCGATGTTCTTCTCGTTGGTGTACTGCGACAGATGCCGGTACGCGCCGGGCTGTTGCGCCATGGTCGACTCGATCACCGAATAGACGTCGTTCGGCGTGGTGGGATCGGGGCACTCGGACAGCCCGGGCAATTCGACGATCTCGGTGCCGAACAGCTGCAGCAGATCACGGACTTCGCTCACCTTGATGCGGTTGGTGACCGCGCGCAGGTCGATGCCGTGCACCGCGCCGAGGACACGCAGCGCCTTGGCCGTGTTCCCGCTGGACGCTTCGATGAGTGTCTGCCCGCTCGCGCGGATCTCGGCGAGATCGTCGCGCAGCATAGCCCAGGCGACCCGGTCCTTGACCGAGCCGAACGGGTTGTGCGACTCCAGTTTCGCGTACAACTCGACGTTCGGCAGTCCGTGCACGGCGGGGTCGAGCCGCAGCAGTGGCGTGTTGCCGATGAGTTCGGTGATGTGGTCGTATCGCATTCAGGACGCCTCGACGGATCGGACCGGGCTGGTGGCAGAGTTCGCGGCGCGCGGCGCGACGGGGAAGCCGGGTTCGTACTCGGCGTCGGGGACGATCCGGAACCCGTCGGTCCGTCGGGTGACCGCGAATTTCGCCAGGAGCGGGTGCATGGAGGCCGTCGCCGCGGACAGATCCATGTGGTAGGCGGCGGTATTGGGAAACACCACCGTATCCCCGGGCTGGGGCCGAGTGGGCAGCCACACCTTGTGATTGGTGATCAGATCGCGTTCCAGGCACAGCCGTCCGGCGAGGTAGACGCCGACCGGGCCGGCCGCGTGGCCGTCGCCCGCGCGTGGCAGGAGGATCGGATCGACCATGACCTCTTGATCGGCGGGCGTCACCGCGTCGCGGCTGAGGTCGACATGCACCAGCACGCTGCCGTCGGCGACCTCCTTGACGAACTCGACGGTGGCCACCGTGATGCCCGCGTGGTCGACCAGCGCCTTGCCCGGCTCCAGCCACAACTCCAGCAGATTGTCGCCGGTCACCTGCGCCACCGTGCGCCCGCCGTGCCGCTCCAGCGGGGCGTCGAGCAAATCGGCGAGCATGCGGTCGGCGGGAACGGTGTTGGCGTACTTGTGGAACACCGGCGTGCCGTGCACGGCGCCGCCCGCCACGTGATAGCCGAAGGTGTTGCTGCCCCAGGTCATCGGCTCCCCGCGGCCGAGCAGCGATTCGCGCAGCGCGAGCACGTAGGCGTCGAATCGTTCGGCGTCGGCGGTGAACACCTGCCGGAACCCGCCGCCGATGTCGAGCACCGACGGGGTGAGCCCGCGCTCGTAGGCCTTTTCGATCAATCGCAGGCAGGAGTCGATCGCCCGGACGCGCTCGCCGAGGTCACCGGAGTCGAGGTGGAAGGCGAACCCCAGGAAGGCGACTCGCCCGCGCCGTGCCGACAACAGATCGAAAGCCTGCTCGACGTGTGTCTGCGGCATCCCGAACCGGCTCACCTGCCCCGCGTCGAAACCGGAAAGGCGCAGCAGCACGGGAACTTCCGCGCCCGGCGCGGCCAGTTCCGCGATGCGGCCCAATTCCCATAGGTTGTCCACGTTGATCGTCACCCCGCGGTCGACGAGGTCGCGCAGGAATGCCTCGCCTTTCGGGCCGGTGACCTCGATGCGTGGCGGATCGAACCCGGCGGCGAACGCGCCGGCCAGTTCGTGCGGCGAGGCGACGTCGATGGCGATGCCCTCGCGCGCGGCGGTGCGGACGAACGCGCGGGACTGATTCACCTTGTGCGCGTAGCAGAGCCGGTGCCCGGGAAGCCGTCGCTCGAGCACGGCGCGCAGGCGCAGCAGATTGTCCGAGTAGACCTGGGGGAACACCAGATGCGCCGGGGATCCGAAGCGCGTCAGCGTCGCTGTCGCCAGACCCGGGGTGTCGAGAAAGGCGCGCACCGTCGGATGCACCTTCGCGGGCAGCGCAGGCGGCCACGGCGTCATACGGCGGCTTCCGACGACTCGGTGACCTCGGCTCGCGGCGCGTCGTCGGGGCGTTCCGCGACCGGGTTGTAGCCGCCGTCCCGAATCGCCTCGAATGCCCGGGCCCGGTTGCGCGGGCTGCGGAACTCGGCCACCACCCGCTTGCTGTCCAGGTCGATCTCGACCACGCGGATGTCCATCGACTCCAGCACGCCGCCGATCGTGCGGACGCAATGCTTGCAGGTCATATCGGGCACGTAGAACACCTGATCCTCGGCGGTGGCGGCCCGGTCGGCGGTCGCCTCGTCGAATTCGGCGCTCACCTCGGCGACCGCACAGCGGCCCACGATCGCGGTGAACGTCGCGACGAACCGGTCGACCAGCAGCGGGAGGATGCTGAAGTGCCCGCCGTCGAGCTGATGGGGTGTGGTCGCCGGGCAGGCCGGATGGCTGCCCGCGGGCAGCAGCGCGTACTGTCGGGAGATCAGGTCCAGATCGTCGTGGTACTTGGCGATCGCCTCGGCGACCGTGAGACCTTCGGTCGTCGTGGCGCGTTCCATCACGGAGTGCGCGTCGGCGATGGTGGCGTCCTTCATCGCGCGCAGGGTGGCCACCGTCTCCGCCGAATAGCGCAGGGTGCCGTCGGGCTGTACGGCGAGGGTCACCGGGATCATGCCCCGCCGATAGGTCGAGGCCTGCAACTCCCAGAACCATCGCGTGGCCACCGCGGCGAAGATGCCGGACGCGCGCAGGGCCTCGGCGAACGCGGCGGCATCACGGTGCGGCGTCCGGGCGGCCAGCAGCGCGTGCTGGGCCAGCACGCGTCCCGCCGCCTCGATGCCGACCCGGAAGATGTCGCGGGGGTCGTGGTCGGTGGTCGTGCCCGCCAGAACGGCGTGTTCGTCCGGTCCGAGTGCCGCGATCCGTGCGGCGAAGGCGGTATCGGCGTCCAGTCGACGCCACAGCGCCAAGACGGTCTCGCGCATCGCGATCGGCACCACCGGTCCCAGCCCGCCGGCGCGGAAGTGCCCGGTATTCGGGATGCCGTCGCTGTCGGTCCACGCGATCCGGTGCGTCGCACTGGTCACCTGATCCGCGCGGCACGGGCGCATGAACCGCTCCAGATACAGCCGCTGCGAGTAGGTGAGATGGCTACCGGGCTCGGGACGCAGAGCAGCACAGGTGAATTCGAATCGGCGATGCGGGGGAGGGGGGACCGGCTCGGTGAACAACCCCGGCTGCGCCAAGTCGGCCAGCACCCTGGACGCGGCCCGCCGGTCGTAGCGGGGGATGTCGTTACTCACGTGACCTCCTCGGCGATGGTTCGCACGCAGGCGACGAATCGGTCGATCTCGTCGGGCGTGTTGTAGATGTGCGTGCTGACCCGCACCGAGCCCGCGTCGTCGGTGGCGGCGGGGACGCAGTGCGCGCCGGTGCGCACCAGGAAACCCAGTTCGCCGAGGACGAATCCCGCGTCGGTCGCCGAGATCCCGTCCAGGGTGAAGGAGACGATGCCGTAGCCGACCTCGCACACCGCGTGCGCCGGGCCCGGTAGGAACTCCAGGCCGGGGACCGGCCGCAATCCCTCGATCAGGCGCAGGGTCAAGGCGCGGTTGTGCGCGGCGACGATGTCCAGGCCGAACGATTCCAGCACGTCCAGGGCGCTGCCGAGGGCGAGGATGCCGGGGATGTCGGGCGTGCCGCCTTCCAGCAGGGCGGGCATCGGCCCCGGCCGCAGTCCGTCCGGATCCGGCCCGACGCCGGAATTTCCGCCGGGCAGGAACGGCACCAATCGGTCGTGCACGCGCCTGCGGCAGTACAGGATGCCGGTGCCCGGCGCGCCGAACATCTTGTGCGCGGCGAAGATCGCGAAATCCGCGCCCAGCGCGGTCACGTCGACCGGGAGATGCCCGCCGCTCTGTGAGCAGTCGAAGCACAGCAGGATGGCGGGGTCGATCCGGCCGTGCAATTCCTCCAGCGTGCTGAGTCCGCCGAAGACGTGATGCAGGTGCCCGGTCGTGATCAGCCGGGTGCGCGGGGTGATCTTGGCGAGGATGTCGTCGGTGTCCGCCTCGCCGGCGGCGGTCACCCGGTAGGGGATCAGACGGATGCGCCGGCCGAAGCGGGCGAGCAGCCCGCGCAGGTGCTGCCACGGATAGACGTTGGACGCGTGATCGCTTGCGTTGTACAAGATCTCGTCACCGTCGGCGAGCGCCGCCAGGCCCCACGACAGCGCGACGGCGTTGAGCGCGGCGGTGGCGCCGGCGGTGAAGACCACCTCGTCCGGGTGCTCGGCGCCGATGAACGCGGCGGTGCGTTCGCGGATCCGGGCGATGCGCGCGGTGAGTCCGGTGGCCCAGGGGTAGGTGGCGCGCCCGACGTTGGCCGTGCCGTTGCTGTGATAACGGCGGATGGTCTCGATGACCGGCAGCGGCTTCTGCGTGGTGGCGGCGCTGTCCAGGTAGACCTCGGCGGCGTCGGCCAGTGCCGGGAACATCGACCGCGCCGCGGCCGGGGCGAACCGGGGAGTCTCCGCCGTCCGCGTCGCCGGCGATCTCTGGCCGGGGGACCGCAACGTGACGCTCCCTTCGCCGGGTAACTCGGACGTCACCCACGATACGCATTATCGGTTCGAACTTCGAACACTTGTCGCGTACAACGTCTTTCACGACTAGCCTGGAAGGTATGCCTCTGACCGTGCAAGAGCGTCAAGAGTTCCTCGCGCAGCCGCATGTCGCGGCATTCTCGGTGGCCGCGGGCGCCGCTCGTGGTCCGCTCACCGTCCCGATCTGGTACCAGTACCAGCCTGGGGGCGAGGTATGGATCCTGACCGGCCCGGAGTCGCAGAAGATGCGCTATCTCCGGGAGACCGGTCGTTTCAGTCTGATGGTGCAGCAGGTCGAACCAACGGTGCGGTACGTGAGCGTGGAGGGCCCGGTCGTCCGGACCGCCCCGATGACCGACGCGCTGCACCGCGAGATGGCCGCGCGGTACCTGCCTGCCGAATCGGTGGACGCCTATCTGAAGGCGGCCGAGGCCTACGGTGAGCAGGTCGCCGTCTACCTGCGGCCGGAGCACTGGCTGTCGGCCGATCTGGGCGACCCGAGCACGCTCTAGTACCTGCCCTGCAGGTAGTCGACGAGGTGTTCGCGCTCGGTCGCCAACTCGGAGATCGCGCTCTTGACTACGTCGCCGATACTGACGATGCCGACCAGCCTGCCCCCGTCCACGACCGGCAGATGCCGGATGCGGTGCTCGGTCATGGTGCGGCGCAGCCCGTCGACCCGGTCGTCCGGTGCGCAGGTGCGCACCGCGGCCGTCATGATCGCCGAGACCGGCGTGTCGAGCAGCTCCGCGCCGCGGGCGTGCAGACTGCGCACCACGTCGCGCTCGGAGACGATGCCCGCGATCGCGGCGCCGTCGGAAGAGACGACGACCGCGCCGATGTTCCGCTCGGCCAGGGTGGCCAGCAGCGCGCGTACTGTCGTCTCGGGTGCGACCGTGGCCACGTCGCTGCCCTTCCTGCGCAGGATCTCCGAAATTCGCATATTCACCATCCAGACGTCGCGGCACTACCAGGATCGCAAGTCAGCGCTCCGGTGACCAGCACGAATCCGTTACAGGTCGCGGTTCGGTCACGGAACGCAGGTCAGAGGCGGCGTGCGACACTGCGGTCCAGATCCCGGGCCAGCAGAGCGATCGCCGCCTGGGAGATGCCCGCCGAGGTCGCCAGGTCGATCGAGGTCAATTGGGCGATGCGGCGCAGGCGGTAGTCGACGGTGTTCGGGTGCACGTAGAGCTGGCGGGCGGTGAGCTGCCGGTTCATGTCGTTGCCGAGATAGGCGCGCATGGTGTCGAACAACTCGGGATGGGCGTCGAGCGGGTCGAGGATGGTCGCGATCCGCCGGGTGGCCGGGCCGCTGCGGGTGAGCTGGTATTCCACCGCCAGATCCGACATCTGGTACAGACCGGGCGGCCGGACGCCGACGCGCACGAGATTGAGCAGCTCGTGCGCCTGGTCGGCGGATTCGGGGATCCGATCGGTGTCGGTCGGCACGACGGTCGCGGTGAGCGGGACCTCGGCGGCGTCGGCCAGCAGCTCGAGCGTCGCGGCCGTGAGGGCGGTCTCGGCCTCCTCGCCCAGTGGGATGAGCAGTGTGCCGCCCTTGGCGCTGAGCAGGGCGAGCGCGCGGGAGGCGAACACGGTGGCCAGCTCGGACTGCAGCCGACGCAGCTTGCGGCGTGCCGCGACGTTCCCGTCGACGCGCGGGTCGCGTTCGTCCGGATGTTCCGGAATGGACAGGGCGACAACCTGATACGACTCCGCGATCGGAATGCCGGTCTGTCGCGCCAGAGCCGAGCTGCCGCGACCGCTGAGCAGCGCCGAGGCGAGCGTCTGCGCCGCCGTCTGGTGCTCCTTGGCGACCAGGTGCTGCTCGTCGACGTAGGCGTCGGAGACCGCCGCGGTGATCGCCTCGAGCAGTTCGAGCAGTAGATCGGCGGCGACCAGGACCTCCTCCACGTCGTCGGCTTCCGCCGGCGCGGTGACCAGACCGAAGGCGATGCGCAGTCCTTCGTGGTAGGCGCGCAGGATGGTGCTCAGCGGCACGCCCTCCCTGGCCCAGCGGGCGGCCGCCGCCCGGACCGGACCGAGCTGGTGTTCGTCCGGCACGGTGCGCTTGTCGAACATCTCGGCGGCGAGGTTCAGGCAGCTGCGGGTGAGTTTCGTGACGTCACCGCGTAATTGCTCGCCGGGCAGGGTGCGGCAGGGAGCCATGACGTTCTCGAAGTATCCGACCATGTGCGAGGCCACGCTGTCGGTGTTCTGCAGGGGCACCGAAGCCGGCTGTCCGCCGATTTCCAGCACCGGGTCGGACGAGTCGGTGGACAGATCCAACGCGGAGTAGGTCATTACGAGTTCGCTCCCCAATGCCACGCCGGGCGTGCGAGATATCGCGCCCGGGTCGATCGATCACTATACGAAAGGGGCGTGGGCAGGGGGAGTGATCGGTGAGATCGTCCGGCACTCGGCCCTTTGCCGCGACCGCGCGGGTCCGTGCAGATGCCGAGGGCGAAATGTCGCAGTCCCGTCACCGCGCCGGCGGGGATACGCGCCGCGCCGAATGCTGCTGTGCCGAGGGAAGGGTGGATCTACTCGTCGTCCAGCCCGGCTGACAAGTAGGCGGCGGCGGCCAGCCATTGCCTGCACTGCGGGCCGTGGACCTCGTGCGCGGAGAGGATGTCCCGCGCCTGCCGGTAGGTGAGGCCGCGGGGCTCGACCCCGCAATCGGACATGGCGAACTCCGGTGCCGGGTACTGGCGCAAAGGTTCGCCACCACCATCGATGACGGCAACCCGAGGAGAAGTTCGAAATGGCTCGATCATTCGACAACCCCTCGCGTCCGACGTGCGGCGAGGAGGTCGTCGTGCCGGCGACGCAAGCTCGAACTCCCTGCGTACCTCCCCGATTTCGAGTTCGAGTCTATGCCTCCGTCGCTTGCAAATGCAAGTACATCTGCACGATCGGCCGCCGGAAAATGCGGCGGCGGTCGCCGGTGCGAGACCGGCGACCGCCGCTGTGCCGCTTGCGGTTTGGCGTCCAGGGGGCCTTACGGCTTGCGAGCGACCGCGCCGTAGGCGGAGATCGGCCGGGACTCGCCCACCTCCGTGGCGCCCGCGCGCCACTGCGTGATGGACACGAAGCCCGGCTCCACCAGCTCCAGGCCGTCGAAGACCGCCTTGATCTGCGCTTGCGGGCGGGGGACATAAGGAGTGCCACCGGTGCCGGTGTAGTTCTCGCACAGCGTGACGTACGCCTTGCTGTCGTCGGTGCCGTCCCACAGCACCAGATGACTGCCCGAGGGCACGGCGTCGAGCACCGTGTGCACGATCCGCAGGAGTTCGTCGTAACTCTTGGCGTGGCCGAGTACGCCCATGAACATCACGCCGATGGGCTCGTTGAAATTCAGGACGTTCTTGGCGTCGGCGATGATCCGCTCGGGATCGTGGTAATCGGCGTCGATGTAGGTGGTGACGCCTTCCGGCGTGGTGGAGGTGAGCAGCGCACGCGCGTGCGTGAGCACCAAGGGGTCGTTGTCCACGTAGACGATCCGGGACTCCGGCGCCACGCTCTGGGCGACCTCGTGGGTGTTCTGCATGGTGGGCAGGCCGGTCCCGATATCGAGGAACTGGCGGATGCCCACCTCGCCTGCGAGGTAGCGCACGGCGCGGATCAGGAACTGGCGCGACTGCACGGCCATGGTGGTGATGTCCGGATCGACCTCGATGCCGGCATCGCCTGCGATGCGGTCGATCTCGTAATAGTCCTTGCCGCCCATCCAGTAGTTCCAGATGCGCGCGGAGTGGGGGATGTCGGTCCGGATGAGAGGGCTGTGGTCTTCGGGCATGGGGTTGTACTCCTCGGCAAAAATGTGTCCGCGACACTGCCGTGCCGGTGGGTGCGTGGGTGTGTCGCGAATGACTGGTACATCCGATGTGCTCTGTGACAGTACAAGATTCACGCGCGTCCAGCGGGCTGGATCGGGGAGCTGATCTCGGTGTTCGCCAGGCGAGGCGGGCGTGTTTCACATCCTCGGCCCGCCGGTCGCGATCGGCGGCCGCACAGAGGGCGAACTTCGTGCTATCGTCCGGTGTTGGTGCAGATGCAAGAACGTTTGAACGTGCATCTGCACGAACCGAATCGCCTAACTGCGGTAACCGAGGAGTGGGGAAGATGTCGGATACATCCACCAACGAGATCGTCGGAACTTGGCGCAAGAGTTCCTTCAGTAATGCGAGCGGCAACTGCGTCGAGGTGGCCGAAACGGCCAACGGCCAGGTAGCAGTGCGTAACTCGCGGGACCCGGAAGGCGGGGTCCTGATCTACACCCGTCCGGAGATCGATGCGTTCGTGCGCGGCGCGAAGGCCGGGGAGTTCGACTATTTGACTAGCTGAGCGGTAACATTGGCGGTCGGTGCGGTGTGTTTCGCGACAGGTGGTTGTGACACACTGTGGGCAACCCCCGGAGTATCGGAGACGAACTCGATGATCGCTGAACCCGATGACGATGGTCATGTGCAATCCGTTGTCGCGGAACGTGGTCCGACCGTGCTACGCATCGCATTGGGCGGCCAGTTGCGCAAGCTCCGGGAGAAGAAGAACATCACCCGCGAGGCAGCCGGCGAGGCGATCCGCGGATCGCACGCCAAGATCAGTCGTCTCGAACTCGGCCGTACCGGCTTCAAAGAACGTGACATCCGCGACCTGCTGACTCTGTACGGCGTCCACGATCCGGAGGAGCGCGAGTCGTTCCTCGAACTGGCCAGGCAGGCCAACGAGCCCGGCTGGTGGCATCGCTACAGCGACTTGCTGCCCCACTGGTTCGGTACTTATCTCGGTCTGGAGCAGGCCGCGAGCAAGATTCGCACCTACGAGTCGCATCTTGTTCCCGGCCTGCTGCAAACACCCGAATACGCCAGGGCCGTCGTGGCACTCGGGTACGAGGACGGCGACATGGATCGGCGGGTCGCGGTACGTCAGCGCAGGCAGGAGATTCTCTTCCGCCCGGACCCACCGGTGGTCTGGGCGGTGCTCGACGAAGCCGCGCTGGTGCGGCCCGTCGGCGGCCCACAGGTGCATCGGGAGCAGATGCTGCACCTGATCCGGCTGGCGAAGCTCCCGAACGTGACGATCCAGGTGCTGCCGTTCACCGCGGGTGAGCATGCCGCGGCGGGGAGTTCTTTCAGCATCCTGCGTTTCGCCGAGCAGGAACTGCCGGACATCGTGTACCTCGAACAATTGACCAGCGCGCTGTATCTCGAGCGGAGGCAGGACTTGGCGCTGTACCTGTCGGTGATGGACCGGCTCAGCGTGCAGGCCGAGCGTCCGGACAAGTCGATCGAGATCATGCAGAAGTACGCCGACGGGCACTGAGATCGCGGGATACCAACCGAGCGGCCACCTCCGATATCGGAGGTGGCCGCTCGGTTTTACTTTGCTGTCTAATCGCTCGGCGGCGGTAGCCGCCGGAAATACTCGTTTTCGGGTCGACTCCCGACGTCGGTGGCATGGTGGTAAGTTTCCACCGGCGTCGGATGACGCGACGAATGTGCTCGTGGCACCGTGTTTTTGTGACTCCCGCCGGGCTCGGACGGCGGGACGTTCTACTGCTTGATGAAACTAGAGGCGATTCGCCAGAATGTCGCGGGCTGCAATGCCTCGAAATCCCAGTCGTCGGCCATCGCGTGCGCGGTGGTGACGATCCGGTCGATATCGAAATCGTGCCGAGTAGCCGCCCCGGTGGATTCGACGGCATCGATGACGTATGCCACGGCGGTTTCCCGGGAGAATTCGGTATCGGTGTGGCCGCTGTGGGCCGGTAATGTGTTCATATGTCTACCGTTCGCTGGCTGGTCGGCCAGTGCGGTGTCGGTTGATCCGAACCGACCGCCGGTAAGTGGATGTTCCATTCGAACGCCCCTGCTTTGTCTGGCGGCGGCAAACCCATGGCGGCTTCGGCCTTCGGCTCGCCCACGCGGCCTCCCCTGATGGTCCCCTGTAAAGCGTTGCGGGACCGAGTTTATGCCGCTGTACCTTTCACATGCAAGCACATCTGCACGATCGATTGCACGTGCGCAGGCCGTATTTCGCGGCCGGAAGTTTGCGGATGCGGTGCCCGCCGCGGGATATTCAGTCGCGGCCGAAGAGGACGTCCGTGCTGTAATCGATCTGTGTACCGGGCTCGACGAATTGGTCCGCCGCGGCCCGCCAGGCGAGAAAATGTTCGGTGAAACGATGCGCTTCCGCCGCCTCGTCATCGGTGTAGAGCTGGTACAGGAAGAAGCGGTGCGGGTCCACCCGATCTGCGCAGATGTCGAAGCGCAGACAGCCGGGCTCGGTCCGCACCGAGGCGTCGGCGCTGCGGGATATGGCCGCCAGGAACTCGGCGCGGGAGCCGGGGCGGATCTTCATCGAGACGATTCGACTGAACACGGTTGTTCTCCCATCGTGACCGTTGCGGTCGATCGGCAAGGGTGGTAGCGCGCTGCGCGGCACCTCAGACGGCCAGTTGTGCAATTGCCTGGCTAATCGGGGTGTGACCCGAAACAAGTTCGAGGGTCTGCCCGGAGGTGTGCACGGCGGGCAGCAGTCCGGCCGATACCGCCGCGACATCGGCGCGGGGGACATCGCTGCGCCCGACCGGGGGCGGGGCGAGAGTCACCAGCCCGGTGCCGGGGGAGTCGATCAACCGGCCGGGCCGCAGGATGGTCCAGTCGAGATCCCGACTCTGCAAATCGTTTTCGGCTTGGGTCTTGGCGTCGATATACGCCGCCCACACCTCGTCGGTACCGGAAGCGGGGGGCCGGCCTGCGCCCATCGTGGAGATCTGCAGGAAGCGGCGCACCCCGGTGCGTTCCGCCGCTTCGGCCAACCGGACGGAGCCGCCCAGGTCGACGGTGTATTTGCGGTCGACGCCGCTGCCCGGCCCGGCGCCTGCGGCGAAAATCGCCGCGTCGCAGCCTTTCACCACGTCCGCCAGCTCGTCGGCGCCCGCGTTCTCCAGATCGCACAGCACCGGCTGGGCGCCGGTGCCGCGCACGTCGTCCGTGTGCTCGGGATTGCGGATCAGGGCGGCGACCTCGTGACCGCTCCCGGTGAGCAAGGGGGCCAGCAGCAAGGCGATCTTCCCATGTCCGCCTGCGATGACGACGCGCATGGATCGCTCCTTCCGGTCGGGGCGGCGCCCGTGCTCAGCGCTCGGGACCGCCGGGATTACAGCGCGCCTCGACGGTGGCCTGGTAGCCGACCGCCGGGCGCCACGGTTCCAGGTTCCAGCTCGGCTTGTCCGGCTGGACCAGCCGCGCCCACGCCCAATGACAGACGAACTGATCGCGCATGCCCGGTGCGTCGGCGTCCGCCGACCGGTCGACGACCTCCTGCCACGCCCGTTCGTCCGAGCCGGTAAAGGTGGTCCGCCGACCGGCCTGCGTGGGAAAGACCAGCAGCCGAGGTCCGTCGATCGTCTCGGTCCAGGTGACGTGATCGATCAGCGGCCGTCCCGCGTAGGGGTCGACGGAGGGGACGGCGGCCTGCGGTGTCGAGACCGGCGACACCGCCGCGCTGCTGAAGGCGGTCGCGGTCGTCGTGCCCGCGGTCGGGCTCGGCGGAGGCCCGGACGCGTCGGCTCCGCAGGCGACCACCGAGGGCAACAGGCCGGCCGCGAGCAGAACGGCCGCGCGCCGCCGGGTGCGCAGGCCCTGCGGGTACCGCTGCGCCACGGTCGAACCTCCTGTGTTCTCCTCGGCACCGCTTTCCGGCGTGCTCATCCGAGCCTAGCGAGCCCACGCCGCCGCGGCGAGGTTCCCCGGCGGGGCCACCGATTGTGGTGGCTTGCCGGTAGGGCCCGAGGTGGGGATAGTCGGTCGGTGCGATGTGGACGGATCATGGTGGGGGCGGCAGGCGTCGTGGTCTCGGTGACGGTCGCCTTGGCAGGGCCCGCGGACGCTCGGGTGGGCGAGGCGCCGGGCACCGTGACGGATCTGGTGGAGCTTGCGGGGCGGCTGCATGTGGAGGGGGCCACGACCGCCGAACGGCTGACGTATTGGTCGCGTGGCCCGCGCGGGCCGATGCAGAGCACCGGGGTGCTGTACCTGCCCGAAGGCACTCCGCCGGAGGGCGGTTGGCCGATCGTCGCCTACGCGCACGGCACCTCCGGGATCGCCGACGAGTGCGCGTTCACGCTGCAACCGCGGGACTACTACCTGACGTCCGTCTATCCGGACCTGCTGCGCGCCGGATACGCGGTCGTGATCTCCGACTATGTCGGACTCGGCACTCCCGGCGTGCATCCCTATCTGGACGGCCCCGCCCAGGCCCGCAGCATCATCGACGGCGTGCGCGCCGCACGGGCGGTCGCCCCCTCGCTCGGTACACGCTGGGCGGTATACGGTCAGTCGCAGGGCGGGCACGCGGCGTTGTTCACCGCCCACCTCGCATCTGGGGACGCCCCCGAACTCGATCTGCGCGGTGCGGCCTCGACCGGAACGCCGTCGAATCTGGACGCGGTGTTTCCGCTGGCGGGCCCCTGGTTGCCGCGGCTGCCGTTGCAGAAGACGACGACCTACTTCGCCATGCTGCTGGCCGGGTTGCGGGCCGGCGCGCCCGAGCTGGACATCGACAGCTATCTGACCCCGATCGGCCGGGACGTGCTGCGCGTCGTGGAGGAGGACTGCGCCACCGAGGCGGATGCCCAGGTGTCCGGCATCGGCATCGGCGCCATGTTGTCGCGGCCGCTGGAGGACCCCGCGCTGCTGGCCGCCGTGCGCACGATGTTGAAGGTGCCGACGAGCGGCTACACCGTGCCGCTGTATCTCGGTCAAGGACTCACCGATCTGGAAGTGCCCGCGCCGCTCACGCTCGAGCTGATCGCGGAACTGCGCTCCTCCGGCACCGATCTGCGGGTGGGCTGGTATCCCGGTGATCATCTGGGTGCGGCGCGGGAAGCGTTCCCCGACGCGCTCGCGTTCCTCCGGGATGTGCTCGACCGGCCCTGAGTCCGCTCACTCAGCGCCAGAGCGATCGGCACGGTAGCCTGCGCAGGCCGGGACGAACCTGGCCGTCGACGGTGACGGTGAGTCCGGCGTGGGCAGCGGCCGAGGTGAACTCCCATGCCTCCGTCCTGGTCGCCGCGTATTCGAGGACCAGCGCGTCTTCGGGGGTGGGACCGTCGAAGTAGACGGTGATCCGCTGGTTCGGCGGATCCAGGATGTCGTCGCGGTCGGCGAGTCTGCGCGCAGTGCCGTCCATGCCACCGTCTCCTTCCTGCCGGTGCGGCAGCCGCGCCGGTAGTTCTGACGGTAAGGGGCCGCCACTACTGAGAACATGTTCCAGGTTATCGGCTGGAAATGTCACAGAACGGACCTCGTTCGGTGGGGTACAGTCACCAGCCGAGGCGCACGGCCGGCACCGTCCGGGCGATCGAAAGTTGTGAACTGTCAACATGATCGCGGCGGGCGGTGTTCCGGCGCGGTGATGTTGCCGAGGATGAGCACAGCGTTGAATGATTCAGGAGGCACACGTCGATGAGTCAGGGCCCACGTTCGCTGGGTAGGGGAGTGGGGCGACGACGTCTCGCACGTGCGATCGGAGCGATGGCCGCTGGCCTGGTGCTGGTCGCGAGCATGGCCGGTGCGGCGGTCGGCACACCGTTGTACCCCGAGCCCGATCCGGATCCCTTCTATGCGACACCCGCGGATATCGCCGACCGCAAGCCCGGCGACGTCATCGCGACCAAGGTGATGCCGCCGCTGGCGATCTTTCCGGAGACCACGGTGACCGTGATCCGGTTCCGCTCGACGAGTTCGGAGGGGAAACCGATCGCGGCCACCACCACGGTGCTGACGCCGAAGGCTCATCGGCCCGACGGCCCGCTGCTGTCGTTCCAGCACATCATCAACGGGCTCGGCTCCGAGTGCTCGGTCTCCCGGGTGCTCTACACCGGTGATCCGAATCTGGTCGTGCGGGAAGCGCCCGGCTGGAACGTCCTGCTGGCCCGCGGCTGGAGCGTCGCGCTGCCCGACCACCTCGGCCCGAACTTCGCCTACGGCGCCGCGAAACTCGGCGGGCAGATCACCCTCGACGGGATCCGCGCCGTGAAGCAGGTCGCCGAACTCGGTGTGCAGCGCAGCCCGGTGGCGATGGTCGGATACTCCGGCGGCGGAATGGCCACCGCGTGGGCGGCGGCCCTGCAGCCGAAGTACGCGCCGGAGCTCGACATCGCGGGCGCGGCCATGGGCGGCGTGCCGATGAATCTGGTGAAGATGCTCGAGGGACTGGGGCTGAACCCGCATCCGGTGTTCGGTCTGGCGTTCGCCGCCGGGTTCGGGCTGGAGCGTGAGTATCCGACTCGGTTCCCGCTGAGCGACCAGCTGAACGAACGGGGGCTGGCCGCCCGCGCGCAGATCGCCAACAGCTGCACCAACGACATCCTCGCCACGGGAGCGGGCCGCGGCGCGCTGGACTTCGCCAAGACGACCTCGATGATCAACGACGACACCGCGCGCGCCGTGGTCGAGGAGAACAGCCTCGAACTCTACGACGGCGTGCCGAAGACGCCGGTGTTCGAATGGCACTCGCCGATCGACGGTCTCATCCCGATCGACGCGGTGGTCAACACCGACAAGCGGTGGTGTGCGGCGGGCGCCAGGGTGCAGACCGAGGAGATCCCGGTTCCGGACCATTTGACCGCGGCGGTGCTCGGCATTCCCGCGGCACTGAACTGGCTGGACGCCCGTTTCCGAGGGGAGCCCGCGCCGAGCAATTGCTGAGCGACGATCGGCGGACGGCCGGACCGGGACCCGTTGTCCGGATACGGGTCTCGGTCCGGTTGTTGCGATATGGATACGCGACAGCACAACTCGGACGCTTTACTGCGTGCAGTCCGGGGCGCTGACGTAGCCTGACGTCCTGGCTCCCGGTCTGACAGGGGACATTTCGGGGGTCGAAGGCCAGTGCGCCCGGGTGCCAGACGACGTTGCCGTTCCGCACCCGAAGGCGTGTGCCATGAGAATCTCGCGTACCATTGCTGTGGCATTGCTCGCCGCCGGCTCCGTGCTGGCCGTCCCCGCCGCCGCAGAGCCACCGCCCGCCCCGCCACCGGCCGGCGTGTCCGGCGTCATCCCGCCCGGCGGACTGTTGCCCGCGTTGCAACAACTCATCGATCAGGTGATTCCGCCGCCGCCGATCGCGCCGCTGCCGGAGCCGGCTTTCCCCGCGCACGAGGCGACCACGCTGGCGCCGTCGCTGGCCGCGCTGCGCACGGCCACGCTGCCCGCGCCCGTCGGCGACCCGATGTTCGACCTGCGGCCCGCGAATCTCGGCGAGCTGGCCGCGGGAGAGGTCATCGAGGTCCGCGACGTGCGCCCGACCGCAGCGCCGTTGATGCTGCTGCCCATCGAGCGCGCGCTGCTGGTGAAGTACCGGACGACGGACGCCCACGGCGCGCCGTCGTACGCCACGGCGACGCTGATCGTTCCCGCCGCACCGTGGCCGGGGCCAGGGCAGCGGCCGGTGGTGGTGAACAACCTGCCCATCGACGCCCTCGGCCGTACCTGCACGCCGGGATACACCCTCGCGCACGGGCTCAATCCCGACACCAGCACCACCGACTTCCTGCCGCCCACGACGCACGTGGCGGCGTTGCGCGGTTACGCCGTGCTGATCCCGGATCACGAGGGTCCTTCGATGGCCTACGCCGAACCGATCGTGGCCGGGCACGCGGTGCTCGACTCGATCCGGGCGGTGCGCGGCTTGTTGCCGGAGGAGTTCGGCGCCGCGCGATTCGGTCTCGCGGGATACTCCGGCGGCGCGATCGCCACCCACGGAGCGGTGAAGTTGATCGAAGGCTACGCACCGGAATTGGCGGACGTGATCGTCGGCGCCGCACTGGGCGGCGTGCCCGCCGACTTCGAGATCCTGGCGCGCAGCATGAACGGCAACCTCGCCTCGGCGATCTTCATGGGCGCGGTGTTCGGGATCGGCCGCGAGCGGCCGGAGATCCTGGCCGGGATGAACAATCTCGCCCAGTGGGTGGCCACCTCCCCGGTGAAGAACATGTGCGGCAGCAGCTTCGGAGCGATCGGCGTGCTGATGCTGCCGATCGACATCGCCGCGAATTTCCCCGATCCACTGCATTCCGCGCTGGCCGCGGACATCTATCGGGTGACCAAGATGGCGGGCATGAGGTCGGCCACGCCGCTGTTCATCTACAACGGGGAACAGGAGTTCTGGATCCCGGCCGAGGGCGCTCGCAATCTCTACCTGGAGCAGTGCGGGCTCGGGGTGCCCGCGGTGTACCGCAGTGTGCTCGGCGAGCACATCATCGCCGGTGCGCTCGGTTATCCGGACGCGATGATCTGGCTGGACGACCGGCTGCGGGGATTCCGGGCGCCCGACGAGTGCTGACCGGAGGACGGCGCCGGAAGGGTCCGGTAACGCGGTGTGCCTGCGTTTGCGATCAACACGTGTCCCCTTGGGCCCGTATGCCCAGATTTGGCGAGGGCGTTCCCGCGATGTCGTCATCGCTTCGGTACGGTGGGCCGGTCCGGGCGGGGTAACGCCCGTATTGCGAGAGAGGCACATGAACGACATCACGACCACCGCGTCCGAGCAAGCCAAGGCGCTGGTGGGACGGCATTACCGCCTGACCGACCCGTACGAGGTGGGGCGCGAGAAGATCCGGGAATTCGCGCGAGCGCTGCAGGATGGTCATCCGGCGCACCGGTACGAGGACGCGGCCGCGGGACTCGGCTTCGACGGGCTCGTCGCGCCGCTGACGTTCTCCTCCATCGTGTTGATGCTGGTGCAGCGCAAGATGTTCGAGTCCGTGCTCACCGGCTACGACCTCGGCCAGGTGCTGCAGACCGAGCAGTCGATCCAGGTGCACCGGCCGATCGTCGCGGGTGACCAGGTGCGGTGCGACTCGTATATCGAGTCGTTCCGGCAGTTCGGTGACAAGGATTTCATGGTCACCAGGAACGTGCTGAGCAACCAGCACAAGGAAGTGCTGCAGACCGCGCACACCACGGCGGTGGCGCAGACCGGGGTCGATCTCGCCGCCGATCTGCGTGCGGCGGTCGAGGGCGTGATCATGACCGGGCAGTCGGCCGCCGACCGCACGGACGCGGCGGCCGCGCGCGAGGCCGGTGACGACGGCGGGTTGGTCGAGAGCTTCGACGAGGAGTTGCGCCCGGACGCGTCCGACGAGCCGCGTACACCCCGCACCGCTCCCGCTTTCGAGGACTTGTCCGTCGGCATGGAGCTCGCCCCGCGCACGGTGCTGCTCTCCCGTGGAGACCTGGTGAACTACGCCGGTGTGTCGGGAGATTCGAATCCGATCCACTTCAGCGACGTGGTCGCGCGCAGCGCCGGGCTGCCCGACGTGGTGTCGCACGGCCTGCTGACGATGGGCCTCGGCGCCGGGTATCTCACCTCGTGGCTCGATGATCCGGCCGCCCTCACCCGGTACGGGGTGCGGTTCGCCGGGTTCGCGCCGGTGCCTGCGACCAAGGCGAGCGAGATCGAATTCCGGGGCCGGGTCAAGCAATTGGATCCGGAGCGCCGTGCCGCGACCATCGCGTTGACGGCGACCTGCGGGGAGCGCAAACTGTTCGGTCGCGCGACGGCGGACGTACTGCTGCGCTGAAGCGAGCGCCGCCTGCGGCGCGAACATCCCGCCATCGGCTGCCCGGGTCGCCTGCGGGTTTCAGGGCTGCGCTTTCGCTTGTGCAGGCCGGGCTTCCGGCAGGTTCCTCGCGGTCGACCCGGGAGTCGTGTACCGACAGGCCCGCTGCCTAGAGCCGTCCGAACCGCATCGTTTCGCGCGACGGTCGTGCTGCGCCGGAAGGGCGGGCCCCGGCTACCCGGGAACGATCTTGCGGATGTGCTTGCACCTGCGCATTCGCGTCGCTGGGCAGGGCTCGGTGCTGGAGTGTCCGGGGTGCTCGTGCGAGACTCGGAACATGCGTGCTTCGGTAGTGCGGCCTCGGAACGAATCCATCGCTCGTGGAACGGCTCCCGCCGCCGAGGGGGGCCCGACCGCCTTGCGGATGATCCTCGGCGGACGGATGCGGCGGCTGCGGGAGGCATGCGGCATCTCGCTCGAGGAAGCGGGCGAGGCCATCCGCGGGTCGCACTCCAAGATCAGCCGTCTGGAATTGGGGCGGACCGGCTTTCGCGAACGAGACCTGGTGGATCTGCTCGCGCTGTACGGCGTCACAGACGAGGCGGAGTGCGCGGAGTTCAAGCGGCTGGCCCAGCAGGCGAACACGTCGGGGTGGTGGCATCACGACACCGACTGGCTGCCGAAGTGGTTCGACACCTACCTCGGGCTGGAACAGGCCGCGCAACTGATCCGCTCCTACGAGCCGCGAGTCGTCCCGGAGCTGCTGCAGACTCCGGACTACGCCCGCGCGCTGTTCGTGCTCGCGCATCCGCACGAGGACGAGGAATCGATCGAGCGGCGGGTGGCCCTGCGGATGCGCCGCCAGGAAATACTGACCAGGCCCGATCCGCCGCAGATGTGGCTGATCGTCGAGGAGGCGGCGCTGCGGCGCAGGATCGGGGGATCGCAGGTGTGGCTGGACCAGCTCGAGCACATGCTGCGGGCCGCGGACGCGCCGAACATCACGGTGCAGGTGCTCGCCGATCATGTCGGCGGCCCGGCGCTGGCCGACGGCGCGTTCACCATGCTGCGCTTCGCCGAGACGGATCTGCCCGACATCGTGTACCTCCAGCAGCTCACCGGCGCGCTGTACCTGGACAAGGACGCCGATCTCGCGGCCTACCGTGCGGTGGCGAATCTGCTGTCGGTGCACGCCGCACCGCCCGAGTACACCCGTGACCTCGTCGCGGCGCTGCGCGAACGTGAGCCGCGGATCGTGGACCTGCCCTCGGCTTCCGCCTGACCGGCCGCGCCCTGCCGCACCCGGGCGACCATGAAAATTCGTTTGTACAGGGACTTTCGGCCGTAGATCACGATCGGGTCGCCATGGCAGACTCGGGGCATGCGTCCTTCGAACGTACGACAGTCGGCCGACGCGCCCGGACTCGGTGCTGATCCGGTGTCCGGCGGCGGTCCGACGGTCCTTCGTATGGTGCTCGGTGGCAAGCTTCGTCGTCTCCGGGAGGCCCGTGGCCTCACTCGCGAAGCGGCGGGTGAAGCCATTCGCGGGTCGCATTCGAAGATCAGCCGGTTGGAGCTCGGGCGCACCGGGTGCCGGGAACGCGACTTGGTCGATCTGCTCGACCTCTACGAGGTGAGCGATCCCGCGGAACGCGAGCGGTACGTGGAATTGGCCAGGCAAGCCAGTGCGTCGGGCTGGTGGGCGCGGGACAACGACTGGCTGCCCAAATGGTTCGACACCTACCTCGGGCTGGAACAGGCGGCGCGGCTGATCCGCAGCTACGAACCGCGGGCCGTTCCCGAACTGCTGCAGACCCCCGAGTACGCTCGTGCGCTGCTCACCCTCTCGCATCCGGGCGAGCCGGAGGAAGCGATCGAACGCCGTGTCGCGCTGCGCATGCGCAGGCAGGACATCCTCGCAGGCCCGCACCCGCCCCGGTTGTGGATGATCATCGAGGAAGCCGCGCTGCGCCGCAGGATCGGCGGCTCGACCGTCTGGCGCGCCCAGCTCGACCACGTGCTGCGCGTGGCGGCGCAGCCGAACGTCACCATTCAGGTCTTGGCCGACCCGGTGGGCGGCCCGGCGCTTACCGACGGTGCGTTCACCATCTTGCGCTTCGCCGAAGCGGATCTGCCCGACATCGTCTACCTCCAGCAGCTGACCAGCGCGCTGTATCTGGACAAGATCGCCGACTTGGACGTCTACTACGCGGTGCTGAACCAGCTCTCGCTGCTCGCGCCCTCGCCTGCGCATTCCCGCCGGTTGATCGAGGTGTTGCGCGACGGCGTCCCGCCGACCGTCGACGAACCCGTGGACCGCCCGCGCCGGTGACCGGCTCCCGCGCCGCCGCGCACGGCCGCGCGTCTCCTGGGCAGCGGGCACGCGGCCCGGCCCGGGCCTCCGCTTGATCCGAACCGCGGTTCAGCCTGCCCGAATCGGGCATCTCCTGTGCGAGGTGATCCGCATGCCGGGGAAGGGCGAAGTATTGTCCCAATGGGACAATAGGGCGTATGCTCTGGATATGAGCGACGACGGTGTCGATCTGGACGGTCGTCGGCTGCGCACTCGGCGCAGCCGCGAGGCGCTGTCGCGTGCGGCGTTCGACCTGTTCACCGAGCGGGGGCTCGAGGCGGTGGCCGTCGAGGACATCGCGGTGCGGGCCGGCGTCACCCGGCGCACGTTCAGCAGGCACTTCGCCTCCATCGAGGAGGCGATCCTGGGCGACGTCGATCAGGACGTCCACCTGTTCAACGAGGCACTGTGCCGTCGCCCGCACGCAGAGCCGCCCCTGATCGCCTACCGCAACGCCGTCCACGACTGGCTCGCCGCCGAGTACGGCGGCGCACGCGCGTCACTGCTGGCCCGCCGCTGGGTCCTGTTCCAGCGCTTCGAGGACGAACCCGGGCTGTTCGCCGGTTATCAGCGCATCCGCATCGACGGGCAGCGCGAATCGGTCCGGATCATCGCGGCGCGCCTCGGCGTGGATCCACTGACCGATCCGCGTCCGGCCGCCGCCGTGGGCGCGGGCGCGGGCATGCTGCTCGCGGCGCTGCAGAGCTGGGCGGCGGGCCCGGACCCCATGGGCCTGCCCGGCCTCGTCGAAGAGTTCTTCGACACCCTCGTCACCCTCACCACCGAATTCCGCACCGAGGAGTCACCGTCATGTCTACCGGGTCGGTGAACATGTACCACCGGACGTGCCGACGCGTCGGCTTGGATCGAAACCCACTGCGCCGCAAAGAAGACCGAGTGCAAACCGGCGTCGCGGTGCTGCTGGCGCTGGTCTTCCTGATCGTCGTACCCGTGCTGGCGGTGACCGTCGGCGGCCGGGTGTACCGCGTCGAAACGGCCGCGGTGCAAGCCG
The DNA here is from genome assembly GCF_009829325.1 of Nocardia sp. CY41. Classification (GTDB taxonomy): domain Bacteria; phylum Actinomycetota; class Actinomycetes; order Mycobacteriales; family Mycobacteriaceae; genus Nocardia. The sequence goes on along the minus strand of NZ_VUOS01000035.1, from coordinate 19,899 downwards.
AGACGGCGCGATTGCGTCAGGTGGACGCCACCGTCGTCGAGACCGGGAAGGCGCCGCTGTACGCGCCGGTTGTGCCGGCCCGGGTGTCCTGGAAGGACGCCGACGGCGTAGCACACACCGGCGATTATCAGTCGACCACGGTGGTGGAGCCGGGCTCCACCGTGCCGATCTGGCTGAACGAGCGCGGTGCGATCGTGGAGCCGCCCTCGCCGAGCCGGCCCGCCAGCAAGGCGGTGATGCTCACCGCGGGCGCGATGCTCGGGGTCTCGGTCGTGTTCGCGGGCAGCTACCTGCTGGTGCGGCGCGGACTGGATCGCCGGCGGCTGCGGCGGTGGGAATCCGAGTGGATCGCGGCGGATCTCACCTGGGGCCACGGCTGAGTGGTGCGGCGTGCCCGCCGGGCGAGGGTAGGGAACAGGCGCAGCGGGCACGTCGCGTGCCGGCGCGACGCGGCGAACGACGCGACCCGGCACTGACCTGAGAGTAAGGCATCGGCCTGCTCGGCGGCCGGATTCGGCGCCGATCGCCGGAGATCCCACCACATAGATCCGGTTACGTTGTGACACACCATAACCGGAGTCGAACGTGGCCTCAGACCGGAAAGAGGCTGTGCTTGCGCGGGTTGGGCTGGGCGCTCGCCTCCTTCTCGCGCAGCAGGCGCAGCGCGCCGCGGATCTCCAGTCTGGTCCGCGACGGCTCGATCACCGCGTCGATGTAACCACGCTCGGCGGCGATCCACGGCGTGGCCACCGTGGCGTTGTACTGCTCGATCATCGCGTCGCGCACACTCGCCCGTTGCTCCGGGGGCACCTGGGCGAGCTGACGTCTACCGACGATGCTCACCGCGCTCTCCGCGCCCATCACGGCGATGCGCGCCGTCGGCCAGGCCAGGCTGACATCGGCGCCGAGTTGCTTACAGCCCATCACGGCGTAGCCGCCGCCGTAAGCCTTGCGGACCACGACGGTGACGATCGGGACGGTCGCCTCGATCACCGAGCGGAAGAACCGTCCGCCGCGTTTGATCACCCCGCTGCGTTCCTCCTCCACGCCGGGCAGCACGCCGGGGGTGTCAACGACGAAGATCAGCGGCAACCCGAAGACATTGCACAATCGGATGAAATGCGTCGCCTTGTCCGAGCATTTGGCGTCGATCGCGCCGCCGAGCACCAAGGGCTGGTTCGCGATCACCCCGACGCTGCGCCCGTCCACCCTGGCGAAGCCGGTGATCAGGTTCTGCGCGGTGGCCGCACTGATCTCGTGGAAGTCGCCGTCGTCGAACAGGCGCAGCAAGATCTCGTGCATGTCGTAGCCCTGCCGATCGGAATCGGGAATGATCGAGTCCAGTTCCAGATCGTGCGGCGTGATCTGCGGCTCCAGCCCCGGGTTGACGATCGGGCCGGGCTCCAGGCAACTCGACGGCAGATAGCTCAGATAGGTCCTCGCCCAGTCGAACGCGTCCTGCTCGGTGGCGGCGACATGATGGACGGTGCCGGTGGCCGCCTGCGCCTGCGCGCCCCCCAGTTCCTCCATGGTCACTTCCTCGCCGGTGACCTCCTTGATCACCTCGGGGCCGGTGACGAACATGTACGACGTCTCGGTCGCGATCAGGACGTCGGTGTTCACCGGTGCGTAGACCGACCCCGCCGCGCATTTGCCCAGCATGATCGATACCTGTGGTACGAAGCCGGACAGCCGTTCCTGGCGGCGGCTCATCAGCGCGTACCAGGCCAGCGAGGTCACCGCGTCCTGGATGCGGGCGCCGCCGGAGTCGTTGATCGCGACGACCGGGCAGGCGTTCCTCGTGGCGAAATCGAGTGCGGCGGCGACTTTGCGGCCGAACATCTCACCCACCGAGCCGCCGAAGACGGTCTGATCGTGCGCGATCACCACGACCGGCCTGCCGTCGATCCGGCCGCGGCCGGTGACCACGCCGTCGCCGTACATCGCTCCCGGCGTGCCCGGCTGGCGCACCAGTGCGCCGATTTCCACGAAACTCCCGGGGTCGAGGAGTGCGCGCACCCGCTCTCGCGCGCTGGGAATGCCCTTGCTCTTGCGCTTCGCGATGCCGCTCTCGCCTGCGGGCTCCTCGGCCAGCTCCAGGATCCCCCGCAGCTCGTCCAGCTTCTCTCGCGTACCGCTCATATGTGTTGTAGCCCTTCGAAACTCGTCGCGACGCCGTACGGCAGCGCGGCGCTCGATGCTATCGGCGCCGCGATGCACGGCACAGCGGTTCGGATGATGTCGTGGAACAGCTCACAGGCTTGCGTTGCGATTCCTCGGTTCATAGCACGCGACGGTCCGGTCCGCTGCGACGACACGGACTGTGCGACGTCCCAATCGTGCCCGCAGGCGTCGATGAACACTCCTCACAGCGCCGAGGGAGTCTTCTCAGGCCGTGCCCACGGATCTAGGGTGATCTCGACGCAGCGCCGGAAATGCGCGGACGGCGCTGCGTCACATACTCCGGAAATCGGCGGCCTGCGCCGGCGCAGGCGGGATCCGAAGCCCAGGATGGCGCGGCCGTTCTCTCCGTAGCAGCCTGCCGCCGTCGCGAAATCCCCTCGAAACGCTTGTGATCGGGCCCAACGAGCCGGGCGGCCGCTGATGACTTACCCGATTCGGTGCGCCATATATCGATTCCATCACGATCCGTCGCTAGCCTTTGGGAGGCATGATGGACAGGCAGCCCAGAACGAGTACCGAGACGTGGGCGTCGAAACTCGTCGAACATTTGGCCGAGCGTTCCGGTCACGACACGTCCGGTGATGTGGCGAGCACCGCGCGAAACTGTTTGGCGGCCGCCGTCGAACGGCTGGTTCCGCGCCGGGCGACCACCGCGTCGCGACCCCCGGAGATCGCCGGTTCCGCCTCGCGCTGGGCCCGGGAAGGTATCGCGCTGGAAACGGTGCTCGGCGCGTATCACGACGAAATACGCGACGGTTTGGAATTTCTCGCCGACGAGGCCACCGACGAGCGGGCCGATCATTTTCTCGCGGGTGCCCGGCTGGCGGTCCACGTGCTGGAAATGGTGACCGTCGCGGCGTCCACGGCTTACGTGGACGAGCATCGTGCGGTCGCGCGGGAACATCAGACCGCCGCGCAGACGCTGGTCTCCGCGCTGCTGGGCGGCCACGCCGTCGGCGAACTCGCCCGAGCCACCGGCATTCCGATCGCCCGGTCCTACCAGGTGGTGGCGCTGGGCATTCCGGCGCATCCGGACGAGCGAAGACCCGTCTCGGGCACCGAGGCGGCCCGGCGCAAACTGCGTCGCGTGCAGGCCGCGCTGGCCGATCCGCTCGGCTCACGCGCGTTGTCGGTGCTCTCCGCCGCGGGCGGCACCGTGCTCGTTCCACTCGACGACGTGCCTGCCCGCACCGGGGCGTTCACCATGACCGACGATGTGCTGGCGATCGTCGGTGCGGCCGCCGAGGTGCCGTTGACCGCGGCGGTGGCCACCGGGCGCACCGCGCGCATCCCCGAACTTGCGGGGCGTGCCCACGACCTGCTGGACCGGGTGCGGGCGGCGGGCCGGGCTCCGGGGCTGTATCGGGTGGCCGACGCGGGGGAGGCGCCGGGTTGTGAACTGCCCCAGCCGGGCCATATGACCATCGTCACCTCGCCCAACGATCACGTGATCGGTCGTTCGGCCTGATTTCTCCCCGTTATCGTGGAGTATGCCCTGATGTCGAGGGTGAGCAAAGGAGTGCGAGTGACCACCGCATTGTCCGATCGCGATATCTTGCGCGAACTCGAGCCGACTGCCGAACGCCTGCTCAATGACCATCTGCGCAAGGCGAAGCCGTGGAATCCCCATGATTACGTGCCGTGGGACGACGGCCGGAATTTCGCCGCCCTCGGCGGAATCGATTGGGACCCGGGCCAATCCCGGCTTTCCGAGGTCGCGCAGACCGCGATGATCACCAATCTGCTCACCGAGGACAATCTGCCGTCGTATCACCGGGAGATCTCGGACTCGTTCTCGCGCGACGGCGTATGGGGCACCTGGGTGGGCAGGTGGACCGCCGAAGAGAACCGCCACGCCATCGTGATGCGCGACTATCTGGTCGTCACCCGCGCGATCGATCCGGTGTCGCTGGAGCAGGCGAGGATGGCGCACATGACGACCGGGTTCGCCAAACCCGATGAAGAACAGCAGTTCCTGCGCTCGGTGGCCTACGTCACCTTGCAGGAGCTGGCGACCAGGATCAGCCACCGGAATACCGGAGCGGCCTGCGCGGAACCGCTCGCCGAGCGTATGCTGCAGCGAGTTGCCGCCGACGAGAACCTGCACATGATCTTCTACCGGAACATCAGCGCCGCGGCCTTGGACCTGGTGCCGAACGAAGCGCTGCGCGCGATCACCTCCGTGGTCACCCGCTTCCAGATGCCCGGGGCGGCCCAGCCGAGCTTCCGGCGCAACGCGGTGTTGCTGGCCAAGCACGGAATCTACGATCTGCGCCAGCATCTCGACGTGGTGGTTCGTCCGGTGCTGCGCGCGTGGCGGGTCTTCGAACGCACCGATCTGGCCGGCGACGGCGAACGCGCGCGTGACGAACTGCACACCTATCTCACCGAGCTCGACATCCGGGCGCGGCGGTTCGAGGAGCAGCGCGAACGCGCGGCGGCCAGACAGGCGGAGCGGGCCGCCGCGGCAGGATGAGCCTGCGCGTGCCGATGACCGCGGCGGCGATGGCCCTCATCGCCGCCGTCACCGCTGCGCCGGTGCTCGCCGATCCGGTGCCCGCGACCCCGCCGCCCGCGGTGGACCCGGCCATGACCCGGACCGGGCTGCTCTCGATCGAGCAGGTCACGGCCGGTCATGAACGCCTGTCGATCGCCTCCGCGGCGATGCGCAGGATCATCACCGTCGATGTGCTGCGCGGCAGCGGCGAGGGGCCGCGTCCGGTGCTGTATCTGCTCGACGGCGTCGACGGCGACGCCACGTCGGCATGGCTGACCAAGGGCGGTGCCGCCGAATTCTTCGCGGGTAAACCGGTCGACGTGGTGCTCACCGGCGGCGGTACCGGCAGCATGTACAGCGACTGGATGCGGCAGGACGCCGCGCTGGGGCTCAACCGCTGGGAGACGTTCCTCACCACCGAGCTCCCGCCCATCGTGGAATCGCTGCTGCGCACCGACGGGCGCCGTGCCATCGCGGGGGTCTCGATGGGCGCGCAGGCGGCGATGATGCTCGCCCAGCGGCACCCCGGCTGGTATCGCGCCGTCGCCGGGATGAGCGGCTGCTATTCCACCGCCGACCCGCTCGGTCACGCGGTCACCACGATCACGGTCGCCTCACGCGGCGGCAACGTCGAGAATCTCTGGGGCCCGCCGAGTTCACCGGAATGGGCCGCGCACGACAGCCTGCTGCACGCGCAACGCCTGCGCGATACGACGATCTACCTCTCGGCGGCTGCCGGTCTGCCGACCGGCGCCGACCTGGTGGCGGTCGCGAACTCCCCGACGGTCGCGGAGGCGCTGCGCACCGCCGGCGGCGGCGCGGCGCTGGAGGCGGGCGCCCGCGCCTGCACCGAGCGGTTCGCAGGCCGGCTGTCGGAACTGGGCATTCCCGCCACCGTGGAGTACACCGCGGAGGGCATGCACACGTGGCCGGATTTCCAGGCGCAGCTGCCGCGGGCGTGGCGGGTGCTGGCGCAAGCGCTGGGGGTGTCCGCGTCCTCGTGATCGCGGGCGGAATCAGCGCGGCGCGCTCGCGTTGACACCGATATGACCTCGGCGCTGTCCACTGTCCGGTTCTCCGTCCTCGATCGCTCGCGCGTCCGGCGCGGCCAGGGCCATCCGGCCGCGTTGCGGGACACGGTCGAGTTCGCGCGGCTCAGCGAGGAGTGGGGTTATCACCGCTTCTGGGTCTCCGAGCATCACAGTGTGCCGGGAGTGGCCGGGTCGGCGCCGACCGTGCTCGCGGCGGCGGTGGCGTCGGCGACCGCGCGGATCCGGGTCGGTACGGGCGGCGTGATGCTGCCCAACCACCAGCCCTTGGTGGTCGCCGAACAGTTCGGCGTGCTGGAATCGCTCTTTCCGGGACGCATCGACATGGGCTTGGGCCGCTCGGTCGGATTCACCGACGGCGTGCGGCGTGCGCTCGGGCACGACAAGGGCGACGCGGAGGACTTCGACGCCCGGCTCGCCGAACTTCTGGCGTACTTCGGCGAAGGCAGGCGGGGCGTGCACGCCTGGCCTGCTCAGGGGCTGCGTGTTCCCGCGTTCCTGCTGGCGACCGGGTCCGGCGCCGAGCGCGCTGCCCGGTTCGGGTTGCCGCTGGTGATCGCCGCGGTCGGCGGCGAAGACCGCATGGTCGAGGCCATCGAGCGCTATCGTGCGGAGTTCCGCCCCGGTCCGGCCGGCGCCATCCCGTACGTCGTGGTGTCCGGTTCGGTCGTCATCGCCGACACCACCGCGCAGGCCCGTCGGCTCTTGCTGCCGGAGGCGTGGTCCGCCGCGTACGCGCGCACTCGGGGTGAGTTCCCGCCCCTGCTGCCGCCCGCCGAGATCGAGGCGCGCGACATGACCGATCGGGAGCGCAGGCTTATCGAGGACGGGCTGCGCGGCCAGCTGTACGGCACCGAGGACGAGGTCGCCGGGCAACTGGCGCGGCTGGTGCACCGGACCGGCGCCGACGAGATCCTCGTGCACACCAGCACCTACGATCGTGCGGCGCGGCTGGAATCGCATCGCCGCCTGGCACTGCTCGCCGGCTTGTCGCGAGGCGGCGCGGGCGCAGCCGATCGAGCCGGGGCGCGCTCCGGTACCGCGGCTTGACCGCCGCCGTCTACGGGAAGAGCACCTCGGCGGCCGCGTAGCCGAACAGCCTGCGCCCCTCGGCGCGGGCATCGACCGCGATGGTCGCCCGCCGCCTGCGCGGATCGATCGAGGTGACCCGGCCGCGGAATCGGATCGTGCCCACCCCCAGCGGTGGGACGCGCAGGTAGTGGGTGTTGTGCGCGAACTGTGCGCGGAAACGGGTGACCGCGGTGGGGTCACCGAGCCAGGAACTGAGGAACGAGGTGGCCATGCCGAGTTTCAGCATGCCGGGCGCGACCACGGTCGGCAGGCCGCTGGCGACGGCGACTCGTTCGTCGAACAGCACCGGATTCGATTCGCCGGTCACTCCGGCATAGTTCACCAGATCGCCCCGGGACAGGCGCATGGTGCGGACGGGCAGTTCCGTGCCGACCGACAAGTCGGCGAACGCTATGCGCGGCCGTGGCGTGCGGTGGGTCGGCGACGGCGTGAGATGGTCCGCAGCGGCCGGGACCACGGCGCTGCCGTCTGCCGTCGGGTCCGGGAAACTCTGTCCCATGGCAACTCTGCGCACGGCGTCGGCCAACCCCTGATCGCGGCCGCCGACGCGCGCGAGCAGCGCGCTGGACCCGGTCTGCACCACCGCACCGTGCTGGTCGATCAGCACGCTCTTGATCGCGAGGACGTCGTAATCACCGAAGTGCCGGAACGATTCGAAGTAGATGTCACAGGTCAGGCGGTCGCCCGCGACCAACGGCCTGCCGAAGTCGAAGACTTGGTCCGCGTGCAAGATCCGGGTCGGGTCGTAACCGGTGATCAGCGTGTCCAGAATTTCGCGATGCACCCTGGTCAGGATGATCGCGCTGAATGTCGCGGGCGCGATCAGTCCGGGAAAGCCGAGTTCGGCCGCGGCGGCCTCGCTGCGGTGTGCCGGATGCGAATCCTGGACGGCACGAGCGAATTCGCGGATCTTTTCCCGTTCCACTTCGTAGCGAAAGGTGGAACGGTAACGATGATCGACCAGCGACCTCGCCTGATCGGCGGGATTCACCGCGATGTCGTTCATGATTGCTCCTGTATTGCGAAAACGGTGGATCGGTGCGGGATCGCCCTCACGCGAAGGGGCCGAACCGCCAGATCCGGGAAGGCACCTGCTCGGGAGTGACGGTGCCGACGACGTCCACCCCGGCCTCGTGAAAGGTGCCCACCGCGCGGTCGACGTGGTCGGCGGAGGTGATCACCACCGCGTCGCGTGCGCCGATCGCGCGCATGATCGTGGCGGAGCGCGCCGCGTTCTGCGCGGTGGTGCCTGCCTCCGGTTCGAGGTGGATCCGCGCCGCCGGGATGCCGCGGGCGAGCAGCCAGTCGGCCATGGCCCGCGCCTCGGTGACGCCGTTGCGCGCGTTGCCGCCGGTCACGATGACAGGCGAGACCGGGGCCAGCAGGGCCTGCAGGTATCCGGCGCGCAGCCGGTCGATCAACTCCGGGCGCATGCCGCCGTCGGGCAGCAGCCCGTAGCCGAGCACGACGATGGCGGTGACCGGCCCGCGCACCGTGGGCGGCGGCCCGGGGACGAGGGCGAAGGGTGCGGTGCGCGCGGGGTCGGCGTCGGCGGAGCCGGAGTTGTCCGCATGGGCGGACGGCAGCTGGATCAGCGCGGCGGTGACCGCGAGCGCGCCCAGCACGGCGCGAGCGAGGGGAACCGGACTGGCGGACAAGGGATCTCCAAGCGGTTAGCCATCGGATGGCCACCGATGGCTGGGGTGCAGCGTCCATCCATGATGCGGCCGTCGGTCGTTGCGGAACCGTAATCGCCTGGTGATCTGGATAATTCACCGTTCCACCGCCGCCGGCTTGTGTCGTCTGCCCTATTCGGGAAATTGCCGGATCGCCCTTTCAGCGCCCTTTGTGCCCCATCCCTAGCCGGGGCAAATCGCATTCGTGAGCTCTCCAGACCCAGCCGTTCCGCGTAGGACGCCGCGTTCGGCGGTTTTAGCGTTGGCGCAGCTTCGGTGCCGATGACCAGCGAAAACGGCGCCGGTGGTCGAACACTGTGGTTCTGCAGGAAGGCAACTCATGAAACGAAGTACCTATGGGCGCTCGTCTTTGGCGGCGGTGCTGTTGAGCGTGTCGGTGCTCGCCGTCGGCGCCTCGGGCGCCAACGCGGCGCCGGAGGCGAAGCCCACCGAACAACAGCTGGCCGATTACATCGCGGCCGGCCGCAAGGTGGCGCCGGTGGCCGATTCGGGCAGTGCGGGCACCGGCTCGGCGTGCACCTCGGGCAGTGGCGCGGGCTCGGGCAACGGTTCCGGCGACTGCTACGGCGGGTCGGGTAGCAGTTCCGGGTCCTCCGGCGGTTACGCCAGCGACACCGTCGGCTACGGTCCGCCGATGACGTCGTGGCTGGCCGCGTTCGGCTACGGACTCACCCATCCGGACGTCGGGCCGCCGGGGGCCAACGACTGGAACTGCAAGCCGACCGCCGAGCACCCGCGTCCGGTGGTGTTGGTGCACGGTACCTGGATGAACGCCTACAACGGCTTCGCCTTCATGGGGCAACCCATCAAGGACGCGGGCTTCTGCACCTTCACCTTCAACTACGGCCGGTCCAACCTGCTCGAGGGCGGTGGTCTCGGATCGGTGCTGCCCGGCGTGATGGGCACCGGGTACATCCAGGACTCGGCCAAGCAGCTGGCCACCTTCGTCGATCGGGTGCTGGCCGCGACCGGGGCATCGGAGGTGGACCTCGTCGCGCATTCGCAGGGCGGGTCGATGTCGAACTGGTACACCAAGTTCGAGGGCGGCGCGGCCAAGGTGAAGAACCTGATCACCTACGGTGCCACGCATCACGGCACCAGTCTGGACGGCATCGGTGCGCTGGGCCGGGCGATCAACAACTTCGGCATCGACATCCTCGGGTTCATCGAGATCTTCGTCGGGCACGCCGGTATCCAGCAGACGATCGGCTCGGACTTCGTCAACGAACTCAACGCGGGCGGCGACACCATTTCCGGTGTCGACTACACCGTCGTCGGCACCCGCTACGACGAAATCACCAATCCCTACGATTTGACGTTCCTGAAGGCGGCGCCCGGTGTGACGGTGCAGAACATCACGCTGCAGGACGGATGCGATCAAGACGTGTCCGACCACCTCACGATGATGTATTCGCCGCGGGCGTTGTCCATCGCGCTGCGCGCGCTGGACCCGGCCGGACATCCGAATCTGGATTGCACGTTCAACCCGTGGTTGCTCGGCGGCGGAGGCTCGCTGTGATCACCGGATGACCTGCTCCCGTCGAGCGGCGTGGCTTGTGCCCCGACTCCGTCCGCCGCTCGACGGGAGCAGCGACCGCCACGCGTGCTGCCCGCCGGACGGGATCCTCAACCCGCCTCTGTCCGGCGCGCACGTCCCCGCGCGGGGCGGTATGCCCACCGAGCGGCTCCTCGCACCCGCTGCTCGGTGGGCATCGGGGTTTCTGGACCTTTTCAGTGCCGACCGCCGGGGCGCCGGACGTCGGCCGTTTGCTTCGACGAGCCGAGAAGGCTGCTGCATCAAACGCTTTCGACCCGAGTCGAACGGCGCGCTATGCTTACTTATTCCGCACGTGTATGCAGGAGAACGATCGTGGTTTGTGAGACTATGTAACCTCGGCCGGTCCGCGCTCGGAATCCCATCTCAGCGACCCACGATCAAGCGTATTGCGCTGTACGGCTTATGGCGGTGCTGCGAGTGGCTGTGGGTCCGGTGTTGGTTGGGGTCTGCTGGTGCCGAGTCAGCCAAGGCGAAATGGCACGGATGTACAACCGGGATTCACGGATAGCTATCGGCCGAGATATGGTCTATCCGGGCGTTCCAGGCATACCGGCGAAGTCCCCCGACTTGAAGTAGGAGGCCTGCTTGTTAGGGAAGGCCACGGCATCGCCCACGAGATCGGGAGAGTAGCCGTATGGGATGGATCAATCCCGGAGGTTACGCATCAGAACCGTTTGATTCGTGTTCGGTGCCATGACGTGATCCATCAGGGGTTTGCCGCCTACTAGCTGGATCCGCTGGAGAGTGTAGGCCCTTCTTCGCTCGGCGAAGACCACGTCGGGACTGAACGCGATCAGTGCAGCGCAGGTGAAGTCGGCATCAATTGTAGTGCCACCAACAGAAGTCTAGGGTCAGTTCGTGCAAACCCTGGAAAGCGTCATGTCGATGGGTGCGTGCCACCGCACCATCCCCGCTGCACTCGACCCGCCTCTTCATCCTTCCAATTCCGCGACTTCCGAGGCGAGCTGTGACCGCGCCGGTGTCGGCGATGCCGGTGTGGTCGGGCTTTCTCACGCCGGTGCTGGAAGTCCTTGCCGACGGCCACATCTGGCGTAAGCGCGACCTGCACACGGCGGCGGAGGAACATGTCGGGCTGACAGCAGAGCAGCGGGCCGAGGTGCTGCCGTCGGGGCAGGGGCGCGCTGACAACCGGATCGGGTGGGCCCTCAGCGGGCTGTACCGCGCGAAGCTCGTCGACAAGCCAGCCAAGCCCGCGCTACCTCTGCTCGCCGCTCACCCCGCAGGGATCACCGAGAAGATCCCGAAAGCGCTACCCGAGTATCAGGACGACACACCGGAGCGGACTGGCTCCTCGAATAGCGACGCCGTAGCCGACGCACATGTCGCCGACGAAGTAGTCGACCCACTCGAGCAGATCGAGCGTGGTGTCGAACGCCTCCATTCCGAGGTCGTCGCCGACCTGCTGGCACGGCTGCGCGCGCAGGATGCGGCGTTCCTCGAACACTCGGTACTCGACGTTCTCGTCGCCATGGGATACGGCGGCACCGACGAGGATCGTCGGCCAGTCGGGCGCGTGGTCCTCAACGTGCTGCTGTCCTTCCTCGTTGGCTTGCGCCGCCCGGCGGGGCTTGACCAGAGTTGGACAGCAGGGATTACAGGACAACAAGAACCAGCGAACGGTGGTCGGTTGTCACAACATGCGCATTCGGCGGAGGCGGGCAGGTGAACACAACGCAGCACTCACGCGACAGGTGCGATAAGCGAAAGACGAGAGGTAATTTTGCTTCTACGTTGCGCATGCGGCTGGCTCTAGCCTGAGGTGGTGAAGCCTACTCCTTGGCGGCCCAAGGGAATTCAAAACAGCGGCAGCTTGCATGCAGCTGCAGACGGCGGTGCTGACCGGCACATGCGGGGAGCCTACCGGGTCGCGCTACGCGGGTACTGGGGTTACGTGTGGGCAGCGGTGGGCAACTTGACGACCCTAGTGCTGCTCTTCCAACCATGGGTGAGCGCTCGCGGTGCTGGAGGCACGGTCAGCGTCAATGCGTTCGGACAAATCCGAGCCACCACAAATTTTCTGAACATTTGGTCTCAGCAGAGGCCACGCTCGGCGAACGTAGCGGGCGTCTGGGCTATCCTCGCTAGCGCGGCCATCTCCATCACGGTCTTGGTTGTAGTGATAAATCTACGACTTCGCCTCTATGCGCTAACCCGCCTGGCCACGATGTCCACACTGGCGACTGCGTTATTCGTTCTGATCGCCGTACTACATATCAGCAGTAAGCGATCGGATTTGAAGGCGATGGTCTCGCGCCGCCAGGATTTCGGGGGACAGATCGGATCATTGATGGACTGGGCATTCGGTAGGGGAAAGCTCCCCTTTCCGGGGCTTGGCAAGGTGGCAGACTACACTTCGGCAGGCCTCACTCAATGGGCCCTGCTGGCTGGCTTGGCGTCGATCGCCTCAGCCATAGCCGCAATTACGCAGTGGGTCCGCAGCGGTTCATCTGGACTCTTCCGATTTTCGTGGCCCATGCACGCAGCTGGATCCAAACGATCCTCCGGTCGAAGAAGCGAGTGATTTTGCAGTCCAAGCTTGACGCGTGCGCGCTATTCCGTACGTGCGTGCCAATCGATCGTCGGCAAATGTCCGGCGAAGTGAAGCCCCTGCAGGGAGGGCATTCGCACCAATCTGCGGGCTATCGATATCCATCGAGCCGTCAGTTAAGACTACTGCTCGTTTCAGCGGAGCCGTCGATTGATCGGCGTACTCCGGTCGATGCATATGGCCTCACTTGCGATCAGTAGGATCTGGTTAATCCTGCCGATGACCGCACCCATGTCTGCTTGGCTGACTCGATGTATCAGGGCACGGATCTTCGCCTTCACCGCCTGGAACGGGCGGTCGGCGATGAACGTGCAGACGAACGACGTCCGTGTTCCCCGTTTGCGTTTCCACTGGATGCGGAAACCGAGGAAGTCGAATCAGTCGCGCATATGACACGACCCTGTTCTTGGACTCCGAGAATCGAAGCCCTAGCGGGGTGAGCACATCCGCGACGTCCTCGCGCGACGAAGCCACGTCGTGCTTCTGGCCGTGCACGAGCACGAGGAAATCGTCGGCATAACGCACGATCCGCCATGTCGGCAGACCCTTGGCACGACGGTGGTGACGTCGATAGGTCGTTCCCATCACCCCGTCCGGTTTCCACGGTGCCATCACGTGCTCATCGAGCACCGACAACGCGATGTTGGCCAGCAGTGGCGACAGTATCCCGCCTCTGCGGAGTGCCGGTGTCGTTGCCCTCGACTCGTGGCGCATCGGGACTCGGTATAGGGATACCCGGTGGTCTCCTTGCGGTAGGTTTGTGCGGCGGACCAGTGACCGGCAACGGTGTGATAGCGTGATCGAAGCCCGCGTCTTCGGTGAAGCTCCCGGGCGACGCATCGCCTCGAATCGAGCCCGTGCTGCGGGTGTCGGGCCGGGGCCGTCGGTGGCGTGATCACCGTCAGGTGATCGACGCGATCCTGTGGAAACTGCGGACCGGCGCGACGTGGCGTGACCTGCCGGAGCGTTACGGGCCGTGGAAGACCGCCCACGAGCGGCTGCGAATGTGGACCGCGGACGGCATCTGGCAGCGGATCCTGGACGAGGTGATCGTCAAGGACGACTCCATCGGTGAGGTCGAATGGATCCTCAGTGTGGACTCCACCATCGTCCGGGCCCACCAGCATGCCGCCGGTGCCCGGAAGAAAGGGGGGGCGCCATCTGCAGGTCCGGTGTCCAGGTCGCGGTCGAGGGGGAAGCGCTCGGCCGGTCCCGCGGCGGGCCGAGCACCAAGATCCACCTTGCCTCGACGGGCGCGGCCTGTCGATACGGGTACTGCTCACCGGCGGGCAGGCTGGTCGCGCGGTGCTCCAACACAGCGCACTGCGATCCAGGCCAGTCCCGATGCGCTGACCGCAGTCGGTAACCGCTGGGTACCGGGATCGGTTCGCACCGAGGACAACGTACACCCGTTCCGCAAGGATCTCGGCACCCTTGTGCTGGGCGACACCATTGTCGGTGGCCCGCGGCGAGTCACCATGGACGACATCGCGCATTTCGACGAATTCACCGGCGATACCTTCTAGGCGCACACCGATCCTGAAGCGGCAGCGGCCAACCCACTGTTCGGCGGCATCGTGGCGCACGGTTACCTGGTCGTGTCACTGGCCGCCGGGCTGTTCGTCGAGCCCGTCCCAGGCCCGGTGCTAGCAACTTCGGCGTCGACAATCTGCGCTTCCTCACCCCGGTCAAGCCCGACGACGAGCTCACGGTCACCCGCACCGCCAAGCAGATTATTGCCCGCAGCGCCGCCGACTACGGTGAAGTGTGCTGGGACACCGTGGTCACCAATCGAAACAACGAGCGCGTCGCTACCTACGAGGTGCTTACATTGGTCGCGAAGTCGAAGGAAGTAAACGTATGAGCCACTGATCGCAGTCCGCTACGGCACCCCCACGGAACCGGCCGTGTTCGATGAATATTACCGCACCGTGCACATCCCGCTAACCCAGAAGGTGCCGGGGCTCGCACGGATCGGCTGGTCGAAGTGAACATTGCTGGACGGATCGGCCCCACCGTATTACGCGGTTGCTCGGCTGGAGTTCGAGATCGAGAAGGCGCTGCAACGGGCGCTGAGCTCTGCAGCGATGAAGGACGCTGCACGCGACGTGCGCAACTTCGCCACGGGCTCGGTGACCATTGCGGATGACGATCACCGAGATCATGGTGAACGGCCACGGCATCACCCACGGCGGCTATGTCTCCCTCCTCGCCGACACTACCTTCGCGTTGGCCTGCAACAGTCACGGCCGGCCCGCGCGGTCGCCGCCCGCTCCGACATCCGCTACCTAAGCCCCACCCACGCCGGTGAAACCCTCATCGCGCAAGCCGTGGAGCGGGCGCGATACCCCCGCCAGGGGATCTACGACCTGACAGTCACCGTCGCCGAGGGCAGGGTGGTCGCCGAGTTCCGGGGAGACAGCAGACAGATCACAGCACGTTGACAAGCCCCGCCCTGGTCGCACACTTCTTACCGACCAGCCGCGGCCATAGGCGACTGGCCGGTGATGCGCGTGGATTCGTTCACCGGCATGACACCACAACTGTCCGCCGCCGCGTTCGACACGAAGGACCATGCGCTGGAGCTCCACTCCAGTGCTCAACGTCTTCGCAAGCATCGCTTCCCCGTTAACCGCGGTCAAGGAGCATTGAACTGGATTTGAGGACAGGGAAGGGCCGACGTGCAGACTCGCTGCTCAAGTGCGAAGCGGATGCTCCGCTCAGCGGTCGTTGTTCAGCACTGACGGCTCGGTGAGCGAATCACGGAGCACGTCATCGCGCAACTTCTCCGCGGTTCGCATCGTCGGCAAACATGACCAGCCGACTGTTTGACCAGGCTGTCAAGCCCGTCCGAAGTGGTCATCGCTCGCGCGGTCTAGCTTCTGCGATGAGCCGCATCCGAGAGATTGTAGGAACTTCCCCCATACGCAAATCGCCAGCATACGTCGAAGCTCAAAACATGGTCGCACATAGCCGTCCCCATGGTGCCCACCCCGACTCGAATCCTTCGCCTGGCCACAGCGGTCTGCCGACCGGCACCTGGTCTGTTCGACAGTGTCACGTGACGATTGACATCGGGTTACCTGAGCCGCTGCACTACGTTGCTTCACCCGATGCGGCCGAAGCATTCGTCCGTGAGGCGTGTGCCAGTGGCTGGGTGAGGTCAGCAGTTATAGACGAGCAGGTGGAAGACAACTATCCAGAGATGCCATGCCAAGGACTCTTCTGGGGGTATCGACGCCGCCTCTGACCTTGTGCACCGTTGTGTGCTTCGCTCACCCCAGGCTGCAGCAGGAGTCGGCTGACGGATTCGAATCGGAATCGGCACGAGGCCCCGCCCGTTCGGCACTGTCTCTACCGGCGGCAGTGCCCCTGTCGGAACGATTGGAGGTCCCACAACACCACGGTGTCCAGTGGCTGGTGCAACAGCACCGCGTCGTTGCCTGCAGGTCACGGGGCGTGCTTCTCCTGCTCAGCCGGTCGAGACGGCCAGCATCTGCATGGATGCGGTCATGATCTGCTATCGAGCCGGAGTTGACAGCCGATAAACGCCGGCGAAGTCACCGTGCGGATCTCTCGGTGTATCGACTTCAGGGGGCGAACGACCTCGCAATTGGCACGCCGCGCCCAGGCAAGCTCACCGCGTTCGCGATGTGCTCGCGCCACCGCGACGGTACTTATTGTCAGCTGTCCTAACAGAAGAGATTCGAACCGCGGATCTCGGACCTCCCTGCAGAGGTGGGCCAAAACGAACGCGGTCTGGGCCAGATCCGATGCCGAGGGCCGAAGCGTTGCCGGCCGTCGCCGACTTCCGGCCGCGAGCGCCGACAGCCTTAGGTCTTGCGCGGTAGCAGCGAGCATCTCTCGTCCACGATGGTCGATCCGCCGAGCCCAGATCGCCAAGACTCCCGAGACCCTAGCGGCTACCCACCGCCATGCGGGTCGATCATCCGCCGCAAACCTCGCCGAAGTGGCATTGAACCTCTGAGCGTCGTCGAGAGCGCGGCTCCACCACGCCGGATCAGCAGATGGCACCGCTTCTCTGGCGGATGGTTCGATAGATCGCGGAAGCATCCATTCTCCATGCGCCTCCGCCATGGCCCGGGCATCATTTCCCCATCCATCTCGAAGGTTCGGCAGGGTCAGTTCGCTGCCCACCTGATAATCTGTAACCATCGGTCCGAGTCGGCCACTATTCTGTTCACGCACTTGGGCTATGTATCCCGCGCTATCGACCCGTCGATGACGTTGACTCGTGGGCGCAGGATCGTGCCCGTGGCACGCACCCGTCTGATCCACTCGGTCTCGAACAGACTTACTGCAGCCATGGCGAGAATCATGCACTGGAGCGGACGAAGGTTGCACACGACGCCGTCGCCGTGCCTGTAGATGGCCATTGTCATCAGCTCAGCGCCACTCGGGTTAGAGCCGAGCACCCCAGGCGCGGCCGACCGGTAGACACAACTATCACAACCTACCAATGTCCAAGCCCTTCAAAAGCGCAATACGAGATACTGCACGTGAACTACTACTCTCCTGCGGAGCCGGAAAGTGGGCATCGGATGAGGCTTCGCCCCCGAGCCGCGACCCATGGCTCGAGTCATCCGAGATCGCGTGTGGTCGCGAAACCGCAGCATGGCGGGTTGCTCCCCCAAAGACACACCAAGGTGCGCACCCGCGTGAAGAGTCGAAAGTAATAGAGTCTGCTACACGATGACCGTCGCAGGGTGCGAGCGAGGACGGTATGGGGGAATCCCTACAGCCCATTGCTTAAATTACCCTGAAGGACAATATGTTTGCCACGGAGAATCCGAGTCGTACTTGGATGCAAGCGGTCGCCAAGCAAGAGGAGAGAGGCTCCAAGGAGACAATCTCTACGATGCGATCCCTACCGCGGTTCTGCGGACACCACGCAGGGCACTCGTCGGCTCGTGACTCCCGTCTGGATCTCAGCCGGGATCGGGTTGCGAGCCGAGGGAACCCGCTTCTGCTTTTCTGTTTCCTCGCAGCTGTTCCAGTAGCGCACGGTGCGCGTGGATATCGTGCTTGTGCCCAGGGATGTGTAACGATTGTGCGGGATTCTCCCTGAGGGTCTGATGGCAGGCCAGGTAGCGTTCGCGTTCGTGTTCCAGGTCGAACACCGTGATCGGGTCGGCGTCGTCCCCTAGTCGTTCCAGGCGAGCCGCGCGTGCGGCGAACGCGTCGCTGCCGGCTCGAACGGCCTCGGTCCATTCCTCGGTCGTGGAGAACAGGTCTTTGTCGAAATCGGCGACGGCGCTGGGTGGCAGTCCCTCGCGCTCGAGCGCCCAGTTCATCAGCAGCCGCGAGGACCGGCCGTTGTAGTCGTGGTCGAAGGGGTGGATAGAGATGAACCGTTGCTGGAGTTCGGCGGCGAGCCGGTAGGGGGTGGTGCTGGGACGGGTCCTGGCGGAGTTATACCAGTCGCACAGGGACCGAAGTTCGGCACGCACCGCCTTCGGGGAAGCTAGACGATATACCAATGCACCGTGGATGGTGGGTATGGTCCCTGGAGGCCGGACCTCAAGGTAGGGATTCGCCTCGATGAGAGCTATCTGTTCGTCGGTGAAAGGATACTTCTGAGGAGACCATCGTTTGCAGCGGCTGAGGACACCGCCGTCTCGGGTGCAGTGAAACGTGACAACCGCCGGTGGATGTCGGTCATGAACCGCACGGTCAGCTCTCGGTTACCATAGCGGCGAGTGAAGGCGCGGGCATCCAGATAACCGGCCAGTTCCTTCTCGCCGAAAACCAGCTCGGGGCGCGGATGAGACGAGACCAGGGCCACATTCAGGAACGGCTCATCGACCAGCAGACTTGATTCCAACGCACGCCGGGCTGGGGTGTGCAATTTCAACTCCGCTGATCGTGCCGCGATCACCCCCGCCGGAGATCGGTTCGCGACCCAGGATCGAGGGTCGAGAGGGGAGGCCCGACTACGTGCCGCCCCCAGGCCCTCACCTGCTCGTCTGACCTCACTTTCGCCGCGTAGGTCCGCGTCGGGCACCGTGTCCCCCATGGCCTTCTTCAGGGCGCCCGCGGTCTGACGAGTCGGACTCTCCGCCACACGAGCGGCGCCAGGAATGGCATTGTCCGTCAGCCGCCGGAGAACACGATTACAGAACCACTTGCCGATAACCACGGAACCACACTAGATCCACAGCTGTCGGCAGATCGACGAAGACTAGGGCGGTGGCTCTTATGGTCTCCACAGTTCGGTGAGAGACTGCGGTGGCCCTGATCCGCGTCGTAGTCGCGGCAATCCACCGGCTGCCTCGCCGATGACTTACCGCCACAACCGCCCACTCAAGGGGACTGTGGAGCTAACAGTGTTAGCGGCCTGAGGCGCCGAACAACGTTCAGCGGGAGGTGCCGTGACGAAGACACTTGATGCCGTGGCGAGAAGTAGGCCGAGACTTCGGCTGAGAGGCTGGCAGCGGCGGAGCTGGTGCGGACGGCCAAGGAGCAGGGCTTGTCCTTAACCGGCCGATCTACGCAGCGATCGGAGTCGCCGTCACCGGTGCGAAGGACATCCTCGGGGTTGTGAGCCAGCGCCGACGGTAAAGGCGCGAAGTTCTGGCTCAGCGTGCTCACTCGACATCCGCAACCGCGGGGTCGAGGATGCGTTCTTCCTCGTCTGCGGTCTCAAAGGTACAGAGGTGGTAGGGAACATGTGGCCGCTGGCTACGTCGAACCTAATTCCGCTGATCACCTTTCGCCTGGCCGCGAGTCAGCTTTGAGGCGCGCTGCGGCGGGATGTGAAACCCATCTACACCGCCGTCAATGCCAGCGCGGCACGCGCGGCCCTGGATGAACTCACCGAGCGGTGGGGCTCGAAATACGGGGCGATCCGTGCGTCTTTGGGAGAGTCACTTGACGTTCACAGGCCAAGATCCACCGATGGCGAACCTTATCGAGCGTGAGGGTGCTTGCCGAATTTGGCCCGTGACCAGTGCAGTGTGCGCTGGCCGTCGGCCTTGATGGCCGTTGGCCAGCCTTTGGGGCGCGTAGCCCACTCATGATGGTGGCGACCGCGCACGTGTCGCGGTAGTCGGTGCGTTGTTGACCAGCCTAATCCTGTGACATTCCGCTGTCAGCGCACCATTTCACTCTTCGTCGTCGGGCTTGTCGAGGATCACCACCGGGTCGCCCGTCGTGCGGAGCGGCCGCTCCGCCAGGACCGGGAACTGGCCGGTGATGCCCTGGCGGATCTCCGCGATCTGCAGCACCCGCTT